>NZ_KK069998.1 GCF_000576425.1 Brachybacterium phenoliresistens
ATGAAGCTCAATGCCTGGTCAGCGACCGATCCGGACCCTGAGGATCACTCCTCGTTCCCGTCCCGTTCACCGGGGCACGAGGGAATACATTACGCACGCCCCGGCCCCCGCGCAACTCGAGAGCCCACTTTCGGCACGTGTGCTGCGACACAGCCGCGGCTCGAGGACGCCTCGATCCTGCATCGCTGCAGGTCAGCCCGCAGATATGTCCTCCGCGTCGGGCGGCGGTACCGGGATGGGCCCGTGGTGTCCCGGCCCCGGAGAGGCGGGATCCGGCTCCGATGCCTCGGGGGGACGGCCCCGGAACCCCGGGGTCGAGCCGCGCCGGCACGGGATCGAGCCCGGCCGGCCCGGGGTCGGCTCCCGGCTGTCCCGGTGGGAACCCGGCCGCCCCGGCGAAGCCCCGGAGAGCCAGAAGCAGCCCCGGACGGTGCAGGGACGGCCCCGGGGTGCGAGGAGCCAGCCCCCGACACGCCCGGGCCAGGGCTCAGGCCGCGTCGCCCGGGCCAGGGCTCAGGCCGCGTCGCCCCGGGCAGGGCTCAGGCTGCGTCGCCCGGGGCGGGAGCTCCGGTCTGCGCCGGAGTCGCGGCGTCCTCGGCGGGGACGTAGCCCCGGTGCAGCGCGACGATCCCCCCGCTGAGGTTGCGGTACTGGCATCCGACGAGCCCCGTCTCGGCGAACCACCGGCGCAGCTCCTCCTGCGCCGGCCAGTCCAGGATCGACTCGGCGAGGTAGTCGTAGGCGTCGGGCTGGGTCGCGAACCGGCTCGCCACGGCCGGCAGGGCGCGCAGCAGGTACCTCTGGTACACCCCGCGGAAGGCACCGTTGGTCGGCGTCGAGAACTCGCAGACCACCACGGCGCCGCCGGGGCGCACCACGCGCGCCATCTCCGCCAGTCCCCTGCGGGGGTCCTGGACGTTGCGCAGGCCGAAGGAGATCACGGCGGCGTCGAAGGACGCGTCGGCGAAGGGCAGGCGCTGGGCATCGGCCCCCACGAAGGGGAGGTGGGGCTGGCGGCGACGTCCCTCGGTCATCATGCCGAGCGAGAAGTCGGCGGCGACCGCGCGGGCTCCGGCCTTCTCGATCGCCGCGGTCGACGTCCCGGTGCCTGCAGCGAGATCCAGCACGGTGTCCCCGGGGCGCAGGGAGAGCGACTCGACCATGGCCGCCCGCCACCCGCGCACCTGGCCGAGGGCGGCGACGTTGTTCATGACGTCGTAGCGCCCGGCGATGCTGTCGAACATCCCCGCGACGTCGTAGGGCTTCTTGTCGAGATCGGCACGGCTCATGCCCCGATCCTGCCAGACGCGACCCGCTCGGCGGACCGTCCGGGCCGTGACGCGTCCGAGTCGGCACAATGGAGGAGCCCGGCGATCCGGCCGGGCCCTGCAAGCCCGTCCCGCATCCGGCAAGGAGACCCCGTGTCAGACCTCCAGTCCCTGCAGATCCCCGCAGAACTGCTCCCCTCCGACGGACGGTTCGGCTCCGGTCCCTCCCGCATCCGCTCTGCGCAGATCAGCGCCCTCGCCGAGGCCGGAGCGCACGTGCTGGGCACCTCGCACCGGCAGGCCCCGGTCAAGGACCTGGTGCGCCGGGTGCGCGCAGGGCTGACCGAGCTCTTCTCCCTCCCGGCCGGGTACGAGGTCGTGCTCGGCAACGGCGGGTCGACGGCGTTCTGGGACGTGGCCGCCTTCGGCCTGGTGCGCGAGCGCGCCCAGCACGTGGTGCTCGGCGAGTTCTCCTCGAAGTTCGCGGCCGAGACCCGCGGGGCCCCGCACCTGGATGAGCCCCTCGTCCTGGCCGCCGAGCCGGGCACCCGCACGCTGCCCGCGGCCGATCCCGAGGTCGACGTGTACGCCTACCCCCACAACGAGACCTCGACCGGCGTCATGCTGCCGGTGCGGCGCCCCGAGGGCGCCACCGAGGATCAGCTGGTCCTGGTGGACGCGACCTCCGCCGCCGGAGGGGTGGCCGTGGACATCGCGCAGACCGACGCGTACTACTTCGCCCCCCAGAAGGCCTTCGGCTCCGACGGCGGGCTCTGGCTGTCCGTGCTCTCCCCCGCCGCGATCGCCCGCGCCGAGGAGCTCGCCTCCTCGGACCGGTGGATCCCCGAGTTCCTCTCGCTGACCACGGCCGTGGCCAACTCGCGCAAGGACCAGACGCTGAACACGCCGGCGGTGGCCACGCTGCTGCTGATGGCCGAGCAGATCGAGTGGATGCTCGGCCAGGGCGGCCTCGCCTGGGCCGACGAGCGCACCCGCACCACGAGCTCCCTGCTGTACGACTGGGCGGAGCGGCGCGCGGAGACCACCCCGTACGTCGCCGACCCGGCGGCGCGCTCGCAGGTCGTCGCCACCATCGACGTCGACGAGGCGATCGACGCCTCCCAGATCACGGCGCTGCTGCGCGCCCACGGCATCGTGGACATCGAGCCCTACCGCAAGCTGGGGCGCAACCAGCTGCGCATCGCGACCTTCCCCTCCGTCCCCCCGGAGGACGTGCAGGCGCTCATCGCCGTGCTCGACCACGTGCTCGACGCGGCCGGCTGAGCCGCAGCGGATCGATCCCGCGCGTCGCGCAGCGCGGACGAGGACGGGCCCCGGTGATGAACACCGGGGCCCGTCCTCGTCGCATCGGCCGTCAGGGCCGCGGGCGGCCGCGCCCGACCGGCATCGCGGTCGGAGCAGCCACGGCGGTCAGAGCAGCAGCGTGCCGATCGCCCCGCGCAGGAAGTAGGCGACGAACAGCACCGCCACCACGTACATGAGCCAGTGCACGTCGCGTGCGCGGCCGCGCACCACGCGGATCAGCACGTAGGTGATGAAGCCGGCGCCCATCCCCACGGTGATGGAGTACGCGAAGGGCATGAGGATGATCGTGAGGAAGGCGGGGATCGCCTTCTCCATGTCCGTGAAGTCGATCGACGTCACCTGCGTCATCATCAGGAAGCCGACCATGACCAGGGCCGGGGTCGCCGCCTCGTAGGGCACCATCTCGACCACGGGCGCCAGGAACGTCGTGAGCAGGAACGCGACGCCGGTGACGATGGCGGCCAGCCCCGTGCGGGCTCCCTCTGCGACGCCGGCGGTGGACTCCACGTAGCTGGTGTTCGAGGAGACGCCCCCGAGGCCGCCGCCGATCGCGGCGAGGGAGTCGGCGACGAGGATCCGCTGGGAGTGGGGGATGTCCCCGTCGGCCTCCAGCAGGTCGGCCTCGGTGGCCACGCCGACCATCGTCCCCATCGTGTCGAAGAAGTCCGCGAGCAGGAGCGAGAAGACGATGACGCTCGCACCGATCGCTCCGGCGGCGGTGATCCCGCCGATCGGGTCGACCGTGAAGAGTGTCGCGAAGTCGGGCATCTGGACGGGCGAGGACCCCAGGGCGGGGACGTTCATGGACCAGCCGCCGGGGTTGCCGGGCGCGCCCTCGCTCGGCGCGCTCCAGGCGCCGAGGCCCAGCACCTTCTCCAGGACGACCGCGAGCACGGTCGCGGCGATGATCGCCAGGAGGATCGCGCCGGGGACCTTGCGCACCCACAGCAGCAGCATGAGCAGCAGGCCGACGACGAACACGGCCGTGGGCCAGCCGGTCAGCGAGCCGTCGTTGCCGAGCTGGACGGGCGTGCCCTGCGCAGAGGTGACGAAGCGGGCGTTGTACAGGCCGATGAAGGCGATGAACAGGCCCAGGCCCACGCCGATGGCGGTCTTGAGGAACGGCGGCACGGCGGCGAAGACCGCCCGGCGGAAGCCCGTGAGCACGAGAATCAGGATGAGCACGCCCTCGAGCACGATCAGGCCCATCGCGCCGGCCCAGGTCATGCCCGGCAGCGACACCACCGAGTAGGCGATGTAGGCGTTCAGGCCCAGGCCCGCCGCGAGCGCGAGCGGGAACTTCGCCCAGGCGCCCATGAAGATGCTGAGGATGCCGGCGACGAGCGCGGTGCCCGCGGCGACCGCGGGCAGGTTCGGCTCGGTGCCGCCGCCCAGGAAGTGGCCGGTGGAGTCCGGCACGGTGCCGATGATCAGAGGGTTCAGCACGACGATGTAGCACATCGCGAAGAAGGTCACGAGCCCGCCGCGGATCTCGCGGCCGATGCTCGAGCCGCGCTCGGTGATGTGGAAGTAGCGGTCCAGTGCGGAGGAGGAGGCAGGAGCCTGCAGGGATGGTGCGGTGGGCATGTGCATAACCTATCGGCCGCACCGCCGCCGGCCGCATCCCCGGGGCGTGATCTGCCCCGCGGCGGGCACGGGCGGCGGTCGCTCCGCCCTGCGCGGCTCCCCCGCAGCGCGCCGCGCGGCCGGCGCCGCCCCTGCCGACATCACCGCGGCCGGCTTCACCACAACAGGCATCACCGCGGCCGATGTCGCCGCGGCCGACATCACCGCAGCCGGTGCCGCCGCGGCCGGTCGGGCTCAGCGCGCGAGGCGGTGGCGCTCCTCCTGGATGTAGCGGTAGTAGTCCGCGTCGCGCAGCCGGGAGGCCGCGGCCTCGTCCAGCACCACGGTGACGGTGGGATGCATCTGCAGCACGCTCGCGGGGCAGAACGCGGAGACGGGGCCCTCGACCATCGCGGCGACGGCCTCGGCCTTGCCCTCGCCGGTGGCGATGAGGACGATCCGGCGGGCCTCGCCGATGGTGCCGAGCCCCTGAGTGATCACGTGCACGGGGACCTCGTCGACGGTCTCGAAGAAGCGCGCGTTGTCCTCGACGGTGCGACGGGTCAGCGTCTTCACCCGGGTGCGGGAGGCCAGCGAGCTCGCGGGCTCGTTGAAGCCGATGTGCCCGTTGCTGCCGATGCCCAGGATCTGCAGGTCCACTCCCCCGGCCTCGCGGATCGCGCGATCGTACTCCTGCGCCGCGGCGAGGGGGTCGGATGCCTGGCCGTCCGGGGACAGCACCGTCGCGTCGTCGATGTCGATGTGGGCGGTGAACTGGTCGCGGATGAAGCGGAAGTAGCTCTGCTCGTGCTCGCGGGGCAGGCCCACGTACTCGTCCAGCAGGAAGGCGCGGGCGTGGGCGAAGGACAGCCCCTCCTCGCGATGGCGCCGGATCAGCTCGCGATAGGTCGCCACGGGCGAGGAGCCGGTCGCCAGACCGAGGGTGATGCCGTCCTCCCCGGCCGCGGTGACCGCCTGCTCGAAACGATCCGCGACGAGACGCGCGGCGTCCTCGGGGGTGGCTGCGATGACGATCTCCATGAGGAACCTCCGCGTGGGGCGACCCCGCAGGTCGCCGAATCATGATCATTACGTCGCCTAATCGCGCACGTTCGGTCACAGCCTACCCTCTGGGCGGCGATCATGCACGGATTCCGCGGACCTCACATCCCGGACGCGGAACAGCCCACGGCGACGGATCGCCGTGGGCTGCACGGGGTGGTCGGCACGCCGACCGGCGGAGCGGGCTCGAGGCCCCGTCTCCGCGGCGGGACCCGCCTCAGGGGCGGGTCCCGCTCGGGGTCACTTCTTCGCGGCCAGCTCGAACGCCGCGCGCGGGGTCGAGGACTGCGGGATGCCGATGATGTCGCGACGGGACACCGCGTTGGCGACCCAGCCGGCGACGACGGCGGCCTTGCGGCCCACCGTCGGCATCGCGTACACGTGGTAGGCGCGCGCCGCGGCCCAGGCCGGCAGGCCCTTCATGTCGATGCGCTTGTCGCCGAGCATCATGTAGCCGACGCCCTTGTACATGCCCAGGGTCGCGAGGACGCCGAGGTTCTTGTGGTAGTAGTCCACCAGCGGGCGGCCCTGGATCGAGCGGGCGATGTTGTCGGCCACGCGCTTGCCCTGACGCACGGCGTGCTGGGCGTTGGGCGGGCAGAACTTGCCCTCGCCGGAGGCCAGGTCCGGGACCCAGGCGCAGTCGCCGGCGGCGAAGACGCCGTCGACGGGGCCGTTCTCGCCCTTGACGCGCAGGTCGGGCAGGACGCCGAGGCGCCCCATCATCGGGCCGCGCTCCTGGATGACCGGGAGGTCGGAGGCCTCGGAGTCGAACAGGACCGGCGCGGGCTTGACGCCGGCGTTCCAGACGATCAGGTCGGTCTCGAACTCGTCGCCGTCGGACAGCTTGACGACGCCGCCCTCGCAGGAGTTGAGGAAGGTCTCGAGCTTGACCTCGACACCGCGCTCGCGCAGCTGGTTCAGGGCGTAGGCGCGCTGCTCCTCGGAGACCTCCGGGAAGATGAACGGGGCGGCGTCGATGAGCACGAAGCGGATGTCCGAGGCGTGCAGGTCGGGGTAGTACCGCAGGGCGTCGCGGACCATGTCCTCGGCCTCGGAGATCGCCTCGCCGCCGGCGAAGCCGCCGCCGACGAAGGTGAAGGTCAGCAGGCGCTTGCGCACGGCCGGATCCTTGGTGGAGGCGGCCTCGGCCAGGTTGCCGAGGATGCGGTCGCGCACCGCGATGGCCTCCTCGACCTGCTTGAAGCCGATGGCGTTCTCCGCGAGGCCCGGGATGGGCAGCAGGCGCGGGACGGAGCCGAGGCCCACGACCAGGTAGTCGTAGGAGATCTCGAGGGTGACGTCCTCGTCGGTGGTGACCACCACGGTGCGATCCTCGTGGCGGATCTTGGAGACGGCTCCGGTGACGACCTTGGTGCCGGCCAGGACCTTGCGCAGGGGGGCGAGCACGTTGCGCGGGTCGATCGAGCCGGCGCCGACCTCGGGGAGGAAGGGCTGGTACGTCATGTACGGGCGGGAGTCGACGATGGTGATCGCGACCTCGGAGCCGAGCGCCTTGCGCAGGTCGTGCGCGGCGTTCAGACCGACGGATCCGCCGCCGAGGATGAGGACATGGGGCTTTGCGCCGGTGGTGGTGTTCATGGGCGACAGCCTATGGCCCTTGTGCCCCGGACACAAAGACCGGGCCCGGCGCTGGACACCGCCTCCGCGGCCCCTCCGCACGCGCCCGGATCGGCCCTCCTCGGCCTCCGGGCACGCCCCCGCGCACGTCAGACGCGCGGGTCCAGCAGGCTCAGCGCGATGCCGTCCAGGATGTCGTGCTCGCTGGTCCACGTACAGGTGATGGTGCTCACGTCGGCGATTCGTCGGATGATCTGCTCCCAGATCAGCGCCCCCGCCCCGAGGACGTCGATGCGCCCCGGGTGGATGATCCGAAGGGCGCCGCGCTCGGCGCGGGTCATGCCGAGGATCGCCTCGCAGACCTCGAGCATCCGCGCGGTCGGGAGCTGCGCGCCGTGGGAGAGCTCGGGGCTGTACTCCTCGGCCCCCAGGGCGACCCCGGTGAGGGTGGTGACGGTGCCGGCCACGCCGACCAGATGACGGGTGGTCCCCAGCGGCAGGACGGAGGCGGCCTCGTCCAGCAGGGCGTCCACGTCCGCGCGGGCGGCGGCGATCTCCTCCGCGGTGGGCGGGTCGCTGCGCAGGTGCCGCTCGGTCAGGCGCACCGATCCCATGTCCAGGCTGATGCGGTGGGTGGGCGACCCCTCGCCGAGCACCAGCTCGGTGGAGCCGCCGCCGATGTCCACCACCAGGCGCGGCCCCGCCGGGATCCCCGGGAGCGTGGAGACGGCGCCGCGGAAGGACAGCTCGGCCTCCTCCTGCCCCGAGACGACCTCGACGTCGACGCCGAGGATCTCGCGCACGCCCTCGAGGAAGACGGCCCGGTTGCTCGCGTCGCGGGTCGCGGAGGTCGCCACGAAGCGCACGTCCTGCACGCCGTGGCGGGCGATGAGCTCCGCATAGCGCCGGGTCGCGGCGAGGGTGCGCTCGACGGCCTCCGGATCGAACCGCCCGGTGCGGTCCACGCCGTAGCCCAGGCGCACGATCTCCATGTGCCGCTCGAGATCCTCGAGGGCACCGGTGGCCGGGTCGCGGCGGGCGATCAGCAGGCGGATCGAGTTGGTGCCGCAGTCGATCGCGGCGACCGGAGCGGCGGGCGCGCTCATGCGTCCTGCTCCGCCGCGGTCTCCTCGCAGCGGCACACGTCGATCGAGGCCACGGGGCGCAGCTGCTCGAGGACGCGGTCGCCGATGGGGTTGATGCCCTCCCCCTCGGCGAGGGACTGCCCCACGATGGCGTGCAGGCACTTCACGCGGGTGGGCATGCCGCCGGCGCTGACGTGGTCGACCTCCTCGGCGCTGCCGAGCTCGGCGCGCCGCGCGAGGTAGCGCTCGTGGGCCGCCGCGTAGCGCTGCGCGAGCTGGGGGTCCTCCCCGAGCTCCTCGGTCAGCCGCGCCATCTCGCCGGTCGCCTCGACCCGGGAGACGGCCAGGACCATCGACGGGAGGGTGAGGTAGAGCGAGGTCGGGAAGGGGGTGCCGTCCTCGAGCCGGGGCGCGGTGCGCACCACGGCGGGCAGGCCGCAGGCGCAGCGGCGGGCGATCGATCGCACCCCCCGCATCTCCCGGCCCAGCTGCTCGCGCATGGCGGCGAGGTCGGCCTCGCTCGCGGGGGTCTCGTAGGGCAGAGGGGGAAGGGTGCTCACTCGGTGTCCTGCTCGCTGGTCGGATCGGCGGCGGGGGCGCTGGACGCGCCTCCGGAAGGCTCCGCGGCGGGGTCATCGGCGGGGGCATCGGAGGCTCCCTCGCCGTCTCCCTCCTCCGGAGCCGGGTCGGGGATGTCCTCCGGGGAGAGGCGGCTGGCGCCCTCCACGCTCTCCCACATCATGCTGAACCAGTCGCCCTGGGCCGCCTCCTGGGCGGTCTGCTCCTGCTCGGTCAGCGGGACGTCCTTCCCGGAGGTGTCGGTCAGGCGGTACTGGGTCTCCCCAGGCATCGCGAACAGCAGCCGCTCGCGGGCCTGGGCGGCGACGAAGGTCGGGTCCTCCCAGCGGTCGACGTCCTGCTGGAGCTGCTCGACCGAGGCCTCCTGCTGCGCGACCTGCTGCTGGAGGGCGATCAGCTGCTGACGCTGGGAGATGTAGGTGTTCAGGGTCGGGACCACCACCGCCAGCGCGATCACCAGCACCGTGATGAGGAACAGGGTGCGACGGGTCAGGGCGATGACCGGCGCGTCGGCCGTCTGATCGGCGGAGGAGCTGCGACGCGGACGGGCGGCGGAGCCGGGGCGGGTGCTGCGCGAGGCGCCGGAGCCGCTGCGACCACGGGAGGCCGGGCGCACCGGCGAGCGGGCGCCGCGGCTCGACGTGCCGCGCGGGCTCGGCGCGCCGGACGGGCTCGATGTGCTGGAGGATCCGGTCCCGCCGGAGGCGCTCGCGGCCCCGCGCGAGCCCTTTCCTCCCCGGCTGCCGGCGCCGCGATGCGTCGATGCGCCGCGCCCGGACCCGGACGCGGCGACCGGGCGCCTCGTCCGCGGGGCGCCCGGTCGTCGTGTGGTCATGCCGTCAGATTACAGGGGTCAGGCCGAGAACCGCGGGAACGCCGAGGCGCCCGCGAACACGGCCGACTCGCCCAGCTGCTCCTCGATGCGGATGAGCTGGTTGTACTTGTTCACGCGCTCGCCGCGGGCGGGGGCGCCGGACTTGATCTGGCCGCAGTTGGTGGCCACGGCGAGGTCCGCGATGGTGGTGTCCTCGGTCTCGCCGGAGCGGTGGGACATCATCGAGCGGAAGCCGCTGCGGGTGGCCAGGCCCACCGCGTCGAGGGTCTCCGTGAGCGAGCCGATCTGGTTGACCTTCACCAGCAGCGCGTTCGCGGCGCCCTCGGCGATGCCGCGGCCCAGGCGCTCGGGGTTGGTGACGAACAGGTCGTCGCCGACGAGCTGGACCTTCGAGCCGAGCTGCTCGGTCATGGCCTTCCAGCCGTCCCAGTCCTCCTCGTCCAGCGGGTCCTCGATGGAGACCAGCGGGTAGGCGGCGACGAGCTCGGCGTAGTAGGCGACCATCTGCTCGGCGGAGCGCTTCTCGCCCTCGAACAGGTAGGAGCCGTCCTCGAAGAACTCGGACGCGGCGACGTCCAGCGCGAGCGCGACGTCCTTGCCCGCGGTGTAGCCGGCCTTGCCGATCGCCTCGACGATGAGATCGAGCGCCGCACGGTTGGACTCGAGGTTCGGGGCGAAGCCGCCCTCGTCGCCGAGGCCGGTGTTCAGGCCGCGCTCCTTGAGCACGGACTTCAGGGCGTGGTACACCTCGGCGCCGATGCGCACGGACTCCACGAAGCTCTCCGCGCCGATGGGCGCGATCATGAACTCCTGGATGTCGACGTTGGAGTCGGCGTGGGAGCCGCCGTTGAGGATGTTCATCATCGGCACCGGCAGCACGTGGGCGTTGGGGCCGCCGACGTACTGGAACAGCTCGAGGTCCGCGGAGGCGGCGGCGGCCTTGGCCACGGCCAGGGAGACGCCGAGGATCGCGTTCGCGCCCAGGCCGCCCTTGTTGTCGGTCCCGTCCAGCTCGATCATGGTGCGGTCGATCAGGCGCTGATCCTGCGCGTCCAGGCCGGCGACGGCCTCGTCGATCTGCTCGATGACGGCGTTGACCGCCTGCGTGACGCCCTTGCCGAGGTAGCGGCCCTTGTCGCCGTCCCGCAGCTCGACGGCCTCGAACTGCCCGGTGGAGGCGCCCGAGGGGACCTCGGCGCGGGCGAAGGTGCCATCGCTCAGGATGACCTCGACCTCGACGGTCGGGTTTCCGCGCGAGTCGAGGATCTCGCGGGCGTGGACGGTATCGATGACGGCTCCCATGAGCTGTTCCTTCCGTAGGGGGAATTCAGGTCCGGATGGCCGGTCCGCGCTGACCGCCCCGGCACAGTCTAGGCGGTCACGCCCGCGCGTCGCCCGGATGCCCGGGGCGCGTCGGGTCCGCGAGTTCGCGGGCGGTCCGCGACAGCAGCGCCCGCAGCGCGGACTCCGGATCCACGTCCCGCGCCTCGGCCGCCACGACCTGCGCGATCATGTCCCGCGCGAGGTCCGCGCCCTCGGGGGCGTCCTCCGCGGCGACCACCGCATCGGCCGCGGCCAGGAGCTCCCGGAGGTGCCCGGCGGAGCGGGCGCGGTGCACCGCCTTGGCGGCGGTCTGCAGCGCGGGCAGGCGCGAGGGGATCGCCGAGAAGTGCTCGGCGACCGGCGCCGGCTCCCGCCCCGGGTCCGCGTCCGCATCCGACGGGCTGCTCCCGGGGGCCGCCGCCTCGCGCCGGGCATCGCGCCGGGCCTGCTCGCGCGCCGTCTGCTCGGCCTTCTCCCGGGCCTTGACCGCGTGCCACTGGGCGATGATGGCCTCGACGTCCTCGGGATGCTCGAGGGCTCCCTCAGGGCCGAAGACGTGGGGGTTGCGGCGCTCCATCTTGGCGATGAAGGCGTCGGCCACGTCGTCGATGCCCCAGGCGGGGTCCTCGTCGAGGCCGATGCGGGCATGGAACAGGATCTGGAAGAGCAGGTCGCCGAGCTCGTCGACGACGGCGCCCGGAGCATGGGCCTGCGGATCCTCGAGCACGTCGAGGACCTCGTAGGTCTCCTCCAGGAGGTACCGGGCCAGGGACTGATGGGTCTGCTGCGCGCTCCAGGCGTCGCCGCCGCGCCGCCGCAGGGCGTCCATCACCGCGACGGCGCGCAGCAGGCGGTGCCCGGGCACGGCGCCCGCCGTCTCCTCGGCGTTCATCGGCCGGCCGGCCGCGCGACCGCCGGCGCCGCGTCGGGCCGCAGGACGCCGAGGACCGTCCGCGCCCACTCGAGCAGCTCGTGATCGCGCAGCTCGGTGCCGCCGATGCGGCTGGTGGTGGGCCGGGGCACGAGCACCTGGCGGACCGTCGGCTTCTCCATCGTGCCGGGGTACAGGCGCTTCATGCGCAGGGACACCGAGTCCGGCAGCTCCACGTGCGCGAAGCGGATCATCTTGCCCTGGGCCTGCACCTCGTCCAGCCCGGCCGCCCGGCACTCCAGACGGAACCGGGCCACGTCCAACAGCACCTCGACGGGCGCGGGGATGCGTCCGTAGCGGTCCGAGAGCTCGGCGCGGACCTCGTCGATGGTCGCCTCGTCCTTCGCGCCGGAGAGCTTGGCGTACGCCTCCAGCCGCAGGCGCTCCGAGGCGATGTAGTCGTGCGGGATGTGCGCGTCCAGCGGCAGCTCGACCTTGATCTCCTTGTCGGGGGCGGTGCTCTCCCCCTTGAAGGCGGCCACGGCCTCGCCGACCATCCGGACGTACAGGTCGAAGCCCACGCCGGCGATGTGCCCGGACTGCTCCCCGCCCAGCAGGTTGCCGGCCCCGCGGATCTCGAGGTCCTTCATCGCGACCTGCAGCCCGGCCCCGAGGTCCGTGTTGGTGGCCAGGGTGGTCAGGCGGTCGTGCGCGGTCTCCGTCAGCGGCTTGGAGCCGTCGTAGAGGAAGTAGGCGTAGGCGCGCTCGCTCGAACGGCCCACACGGCCGCGCAGCTGATGCAGCTGGGACAGGCCGAAGCGGTCCGCGTTCTCCACGATCAGCGTGTTGGCGTTGGCGATGTCCAGGCCCGTCTCCACGATCGTGGTGCAGACCAGCACGTCGAACTCCTTCTCCCAGAAGTCGACGATCACCCGCTCCAGCTGGTGCTCGCCCATCTTGCCGTGGGCGACCTCCACCCGCGCATCGGGCACGAGGTCCCGGATGCGCTGGGCCGCGCGGTCGATGTCCTCGACGCGGTTGTGGATGAAGAACACCTGCCCGTCGCGCAGCAGCTCGCGACGGATCGCCGCGACCAGCTGCTTCTCCTCCTCCGGGCCGACGTAGGTGAGCACGGGGTGGCGCTCCTCGGGCGGGGTGGCGAGCATCGACATCTCGCGGATCCCGGTCACCGCCATCTCCAGGGTGCGCGGGATCGGCGTCGCGGACATCGACAGCACGTCCACGTTCGTGCGCAGCGCCTTGAGGGTCTCCTTGTGCTCGACGCCGAAGCGCTGCTCCTCGTCGATGATGAGCAGCCCCAGGTCCTTGAAGCGGACCTGACCGGTGAGCAGGCGATGGGTGCCGATCACGACGTCGACCTCCCCCTTCGCGAGCCCCTCGACGGTCTCCCGGGAGTCGGCGTCGGACTGGAAGCGCGAGAGCCCCCGCACCGTCACCGGGAACCCGGTGTACCGCTCGGTGAAGGTGTCCAGGTGCTGCTGGGCCAGCAGGGTCGTGGGCGCGAGCACCGCGACCTGCTTGCCGTCCTGGACGGCCTTGAAGGCGGCGCGCACGGCGATCTCCGTCTTGCCGTAGCCGACGTCGCCGAGGATCAGGCGGTCCATCGGGACGGGCTTCTCCATGTCGGCCTTGACGTCGTCGATGGTCGAGAGCTGGTCCGGCGTCTCGACGAACTCGAAGGCGTCCTCGAGCTCGCGCTGCCACGGGGTGTCCGGGCCGAAGGCGTGGCCGGGGGCGGACTGCCGCGCCGAATACAGGCGCACCAGCTCGTCGGCGATCTCGCGGATCGCCTTGCGGGCGCGGGACTTGGTCTTGGCCCAGTCGGAGCCGCCCATGCGGTTAACCGACGGGTCCTCGCCGCCGACGTACTTGGTGACCTGCTCGAGCTGGTCGCTGGGCACGTACAGCCGGTCCCCCGGCTGGCCCTTCTTCGAGGGCGCGTACTCGATCACCAGGTACTCGCGGGTGGCGCGCTTGGCGCCGCTGCCGACGGTGCGGCTGGTCATCTCCACGAAGCGCCCCACGCCGTGATGGGAGTGGACGACGTGGTCGCCCGGGCGCAGCTGCAGCGGGTCGACCACGTTGCGGCGGCGGGAGGGGATCTTCCGCTCGCTGCCGCGGCGCGCCCCGGACTTGCCGGTGAGGTCGCGCTCGGTGACCAGCATGATCTTGGCGGCCTCGTCGACCAGGCCCGCGGTGAAGGGGCCGACGGTGACCATCGGGTCCTCGGAGAGGCGCTCGTGCAGCGGGTGCTCGAAGATCGCGGGCAGCTCGTGCTCGCGCAGGACCTCCGCGGCGTGCCGGGCGCCGCCGGAGCCCGTCATCGTCACCACCACCCGCCAGCCGTCGGCGCGGCGGCGGGCGATGTCGGCGGCGGCGTCGGCGATCTTGCCCGAGTAGCCGGGGTGGGTGACCGAGGCGGCGGTGACCGCGGTGTCCTCGTCCAGTCCGAAGGGGGCGATGGTCGTCCAGGCCCGGCCCGTGGCACGGGCCCGGTCGCGCACGTCCTCCAGCGGCACGAAGCTGGCGGCGCCCACGTCGATGGGCAGGCCGCCGCCGGCGGCCGCGCTGGACCAGGCCGCGGCGAGGAACTCGTCGGTGGTGGCCACGAGCTCGGCGGCGCGTCCGCGCGTGCGCTCGGGGTCCAGCACGAGGATCCGCGAGCGCGCCGGCAGCACGTCGATGACCTGCTCCATCGCGCCCACGAGGACCGGGCTGAGGGACTCCATGCCGTCCGCGGCGATGCCGTCGGCGATCCGCAGCAGCAGGTCCCGGGCGCCGGGGAGCTCATCGGCCATGGCGCGGGCGCGCTCGCGCACGTCCTCGGTCAGCAGGATCTCGCGGCACGGGGGCGCGTCCAGGCCGTGCGGGACCGGTTCGAGGGAGCGCTGGTCCGCGACGGAGAAGTAGCGGACGTCGTCGATCTCGTCGCCGAAGAAGTCCACGCGCACCGGATGCGGCTCGGTGGGCGGGAAGACGTCGAGGATGCCGCCGCGCACCGCGAAGTCGCCGCGCTTCTCGACCATGTCCACCCGGGCATAGGCCGTGCCCACCAGCTTCTCGGTGAGCTCCTCGAGCCCGATCTCCTCGCCCACGCGGGCCCGCACGGGGACGAGGTCCCCGAGGCCGCGGGCGATGGGCTGCAGGAGGGATCGCACCGGGACGAGCAGCACGCGCACGCCCTGCTCCGACTCCGGGTGGGCGATCCGGCGCAGCGTCGCCAGGCGCCGGGCGACGGTGTCCGCGCGCGGCGAGAGCCGTTCGTGCGGGAGCGTCTCCCAGGCGGGGAGCTCGGCGACGTGCTCGGTGCCTGTCAGCGCGGACAGAGCGGAGCGCACGTCCTCCATGGCGCGGGTGGTCGGGGTCACCACGACCAGCGGCGCCTCGACCGTGGCGGTCCGGGCGAGCTCGGCCACGGCGAACGGGGTAAGCCCGGTGGGGGCGATGATCGCCCCGCCCTCGGTCGCGGACTGCTCGGCGAACTCCCGGACGGCGACGAGATCGGGCGAGGCCTCCAGCGCGTCCAGGAGCGGGGCCAGCGGCGCCCCGGGCACGGCCCCGGGTGCGGCGCCGGCGGAGGCCTGGTCGGTCGCGGCGGTCATCGGGTCTCCTTCGCGTGGAAGCGCTGCTGGGCGGCGGTGAGCCCCTCGAGGACGAGCGCCTCCACCGCGTCCTCGGCGTCGCCGATGACCAGCTCGAGGCTCTTGCGCTCGGTGGCGCTGAACGGGGCGAGGACGTGGTCGGCGGTGTCCTGGCGGCCGCCGGGGCGGCCCACGCCAACGCGCACGCGCAGGTAGTCCCGGGTTCCCAGGGCCTTGCTGATGTCGCGCAGGCCGTTGTGGCCGCCCTCCCCGCCGCCGCGCTTGAGGCGGACGGTGTCGAAGGGGAGGTCGACGTCGTCGTGCACGACGATCACGTCCTCCGGGGAGACGCCGTAGAAGTCGGCCAGGCCCTTGGTCGGACCGCCGGAGAGGTTCATGTACGTGGTCGGCTTCGCCAGGATCGTCCGGGCGCCGCGGCCGGGGACGCCCATGCGCCCCTCGATCACGACGGCCTGGGCGCGGCGCGCCGTCCGGAACGAGCCGCCGGTGGATGCCGCGATCCGGTCCAGGACCATCTGGCCGACGTTGTGGCGGGTCCCGGCGTACTTCGGCCCCGGGTTGCCGAGCCCGATCACCAGATGGGTGCCGTCCATGTCTCTCCTTGCTGGTGCGTGCCGTCGGCCCGGCAGGCGCGAGGTCCTGCGGCCTCCGACACGGTACCGCTCGCCCGCCCCGCGTGCCTGCGCGCTGTGGCCGGGACAACCCGCAGGGCACCGGGACGATGCGCGGCCGCCGGCCGGACGGGGCGCCGCACCGGGAACCGGCCCGTCGGCAGGGACGCCGACGGGGCGCCGCGCGCTGCGCGACGCCCCGGAGGCTGGGGTGCGCGGGGCCTCGCCGAGGCCCGCGCAGGGGGTGGGGCCGGCGATGCCGGCCCCGGAGGATCACTCCTCGGAGGAGTCCTCGGACTCGGCCTCGGCGTCCTCGGCGGACTCGGTCTCGCCGCGCGGGGTCTGCACGGCGACGACGATCAGCTCGGCGTCGGTGACCAGCTCGGCGCCCTCGGGCAGGGTGACGTCACCGGCGAAGATCTGCACACCCTCCTCGGCGCCCTCGACGGAGATCTCGACGTGCTCGGGGACGTTCAGCGCGTCCACCGACAGCGTCAGGGCCTGGAGGTCGACCACGGCGATCGACGGGGAGACGGGCTCGCCCACGATGGTGACGGGGATGTCCACGTCGACCTTCTCGCCGCGGCGGACCGCGATGAGGTCGAGGTGGGTGAGGTGGCGCTGCAGCGGGTGGCGCTGGATATCCTTGATCAGGCCCAGGTGGGTGGTGCCGTCGGGCAGGACCAGCTCGATCAGGGCGTTGCTGTTGCGCGCGACCAGGGCGGTCTCGTGGCCGGGGAGGACCACGTGCACCGGCTCCATGCCGTGGCCGTAGATGACGGCGGGGATCTTCTTCTCGCGGCGGATGCGGCGGGCGGCGCCCTTGCCGAACTCCTCGCGCAGTTCGATGTTCAGCTTCTCAGCCATGCTGGTGCTCCTTGTGATCGCGGTTCCGGGCGGCGAGATGCGCCGCAGGCGACCAGGAGTCCACCCGCACCGCGTCGATCACGGAGTCGCGCGCAGGGCGCGCGGGATCTCCCTCGCCGAAGTGACCGTCCCACATTACCACGCGGGCACCGCGCCGCCGCTGTGCGCCCCCTCACCCCGGGCGGGTCGCCGCGGCCGGGCGCCGGGGCCGCCCGTGCGGTCACGGCGGATGCGGCCCGATGCGGTGGGCCGTCACGAGATCGACCAGGGCCTCCGCGGTGGAGATCCCTGGTCGATCGCGCGGTCGCGAGGAGCGGTCAGACGGCGCCGTCGAACAGGCTGGTGACCGAGCCGTCGTCGAAGACGGCGCGCACGGCACGCCCGATCAGCGGGGCGATGGAGAGCTGGGTGAGCTGCTCGAACTGCTTGTCCTCGGGCACCGGGAGCGTGTTGGTGCAGACCACCTCGCGGACCCGGCTGGTGCGCAGGCGCTCCGCCGCGGGGTCCGAGAGGATCGGGTGGGTGGTCGCGACCACGACGGACGCCGCCCCGTTGGCGTGCAGCGCCTCGATCGCCTGGACGATGGTGCCGGCGGTGTCGATCATGTCGTCGACCAGGACGCAGGTCTTCCCCGCGACCTCGCCGATCACGCGCTTGGCCACGGCCTGGTTCGGCTTCTTGGGGTCGCGGGACTTGTGCACGAAGGCCAGGCCCACGCCGCCCAGGCGCTTGGCCCACTGCTCGGCGACCCGGATGCGGCCGGCATCGGGCGAGACGACGGTGAGGTCCTCGTCGCCGTACTTCGTGGACACGTAGTCCGCCAGCAGGGGCAGCGCCATCAGGTGGTCGACCGGCGCCTTGAAGTAGCCCTGGACCTGCGGGGCATGGAGGTCCACCGAGATCATCCGGTCGATGCCGGCGGTCTCGTAGAGGTCCGCGACCAGTCGCGCCGAGATGGGCTCGCGCCCGCGGTGCTTCTTGTCCTGGCGGGCGTAGGGGAAGCTCGGGGCGATGGCCGTGATCCGCTTGGCCGAGGCGCGCTTGAGCGCATCGATCATGATCAGGTGCTCCATGAGCCACGTGTTGATGGGAGCGGGGTGGGACTGGAGCACGAACACGTCGGTGCCGCGCACCGATTCCCCGTAGCGCACGTAGATCTCGCCGTTGGCGAAGTCCCAGGCGTCCATCGGGAGCACCTCGACGCCGAGCTCCTGAGCGACCTCCTGGGCGAGGACGGGGTGCGCCCTCCCGCTGGCCAGGACGAGGCGCTTCTCTCCGGTCGTGACGATCCCGCTCATCAGTTCTCCCGTTCCTTCGACTCCTGCGAGGTGGTCTCGCCTGCCGCCAGGGCCGCCTGGGCCTCGGCCGCCGCGGCGGCCGCCTTCGTGCCCGCGCGCCGACGCTCGGTCCATCCTTCCACGTTCCGCTGCTCCACGGCGTTGACGGCCAGGGAACCCGGCGGGACGTCCTCGCGGATCACGGCGCCGGCACCGGTGGCCGCACCGTCGCCGATGGTGACGGGGGCGACCAGCACGCTGTCCGATCCGACCCGCACGTGGCGGCCCACCCGGGTGCGGTGCTTGGTCACCCCGTCGTAGTTGGCGAAGATGGTCGCCGCGCCGATGTTGGTGTGCTCGCCGATCTCGGCGTCCCCGACGTAGCTCAGGTGCGGGACCTTGGAGCTCTCGCCGATGCGGGCGTTCTTCGTCTCCACGAAGCCGCCGATCTTGCCCTTGCGGCCCAGCACGGTGCCCGGGCGCAGGTAGGTGAAGGGGCCGACGGTCGCCTTCTCCCCGATCTCGGCGTGCAGGGCGTGGGTGCGGGTGACCTCGGCTCCGTCGGCCACGACGGTGTGCTGCAGGGTCGAGTCGGGACCGATCCGCACGTCCGCGCCGATGTCGGTGGCGCCCAGCAGCTGCACGCCCGGGAGGATGGTCGTGTCCTGGCCGATGGTGACCTCGGAGTCGATCCAGGTGGTGGCCGGGTCGACGATGCTCACGCCCGCGCGCATGTGGCGCTCCAGCGTGCGGCGGTTCATCTCGGCACCGAGCTGGGCCAGCTGGACGCGGTCGTTCGCGCCCTCGACGAGGATCGCGTCGTCGGTGACGACGGCCCGGACGGCGCCGCCGTCCTCGCGGGCGATCGCCAGGACGTCGGTCAGGTACATCTCCCCCTGGGCGTTGTCGGTGGTGATGCGGCCCAGCGCGCTGCGGAGCACGGCGAGGTCGAAGGCGTAGATGCCGGAGTTGACCTCGTCGATCGCGCGCTGCTCCTCGGTGGCGTCCTTGTGCTCGACGATGCCCAGGACCTCGCTGCCGTCCTCGCTGCGGACGATGCGGCCGTATCCCGTGGCATCGGCCAGCCGTGCGGTGAGCACGGTGACGGCGCTGCCGGAGGACTCGTGCTCGGCCACGAGGGAGCGCAGGGTGCCGGCGTCCAGCAGGGGCACGTCGCCGTAGGTGACCAGGACGGTGCCGCCCTCGGCCCCGACCTGCTCGAGGCCGCACTGCACGGCGCGCCCGGTGCCGGGGACCTCGTCCTGGTCGGCCACGATCACCTCGGGCGCATGCTCGGACAGGTGTCCGATGACCTGTGCGCGCTCGTGCCGCACGACGGCGACGAGCTGCGCCGGCGCGGTGCCGCGCGCGGCGGTGATCGCGTGCATCAGCAGGGAGCGCCCGCCGATCTCGTGGAGCACCTTCGGGAGCTTGGACTTCATCCGGGTGCCGGCGCCTGCGGCGAGCACGATGACAGCGGCGGGGGCGTTGGAGTTCACACACATCTCCTGGGGTCGGCGGTCGCCTGGTCGGCGCGGAGCGCGCTCCGCCATCAGGACTCGAACCTGAAATACCAGAACCAAAATCTGATGTGTTGCCGATTACACCATGGCGGATCGACCCGTCAGGGCCGGAAGAATCGTACCGCCCGTTCCGGCGCGGCCCCGGCCCGCCCGGGCCGGGCGTGGCGCATCGGACGTCCAGGTCGCGAGGACTCGTGACGCCCGAGCGCCCTGTGGGAGACTTCGAGGATGGCCGCCACGTCCTCCCCGCGCCCCCGCGCCGCCCGCATGACCGGACGGGAGCGCCGCGAGCAGCTCGTGCAGATCGGCCGGAGCGTGTTCGCCCAGAAGGGCTTCGACGCCACCAGCGTGGAGGAGATCGCCGCCCGCGCCAAGGTCTCCAAGCCGATCGTCTACGAGCACTTCGGGGGCAAGGAGGGCCTGTACGCGGTGATCGTCGACCGCGAGACGAGCGCCCTGCTGGGCGCCCTGGAGACCGCGCTCGACGAGGGCCGGTCCCACCCCCGCGTGCTCATGGAGCGGGCGGCGCTGGCGTTCCTCACCTATATCGACGAGTCGGAGGACGGCTTCCGCATCCTGGTGCGGGACTCCCCCGTGGCCCAGTCCGGCGGGACCTTCTCGAGCCTGCTGGGGGACGTCGCCGCGAAGGTCGAGTCGATCCTGGCCGCCCAGCTGCGCCTGCGGAAGTACTCGCCGCGCGACGCCGAGCTGTACGCCCAGATGCTGGTGGGCATGGTCGCCTACACCGGGCAGTGGTGGCTGGAGACCCGCAAGCCGTCCAAGGAGGAGGTCGCCGCGCGCATGGTGAACCTCTCCTGGTTCGGCCTGGGGGCGCTGGAGAAGGATCCGGGGATCCGCGGGGTGTGAGGTGACCGGGCGGGCCTGGGCAGGGACCGGGGATTCCGTAGACTCGACCCATGCCCACGAACCCCCCGGCCGACGAGGTCGACCGCATCGTCGACGAGTGGGCCCGCGCACGCCCGGACCTCGACACCGCGCCGCTGGCGGTGTTCTCGCGGATCTCCCGGCTGGCCCGGCACCTGGAATCGGCGCGCCGCGCCGCGTTCACGGCATCGGGCCTGGAGGGCTGGGAGTTCGACGTGCTCTCCGCCCTCCGCCGCGACGGCGAGCAGTCCGCGAGCCCCAGCGCGCTCATGCACCAGACGCTCGTCACCTCCGGCACCATGACCACGCGCATCGACAAGCTCGTCACCCGGGGCCTGGTGCGCCGCTCCCCCGACCCGCAGGATCGTCGCAGCGTGCTCATCACCCTCGAGCCGGCGGGCGTCGATCTCGTCGACGCGGCGATGGAGCGCCTGCTGGACGCCGAGCGCACGCTCCTGTCCTCCCTCCCCGCGGCGGACCGCACCGACCTCGCGATGCGTCTGCGCGACCTGCTCCTGCCCTTCGAGCCGTCCGCCGGCTGAGCCGCGACGCGGTCACGCCGCACCGGACGCAGCCCCTCGCCGCCCGTCCCGATCTTCCGCCCCGTCCCCTCACGACCAGGAGTCCCACCCCACCATGGCCCATCTGCTCGGCGCCGAGAACCTCCATGTCGCCCTCCCCGACCGCGTGCTGCTGGATGCCGTCACCCTCGGCATCGAGGAGGGCGATCGGATCGGCGTGGTGGGCCGCAACGGCGACGGCAAGTCCACCCTGCTGCGGCTGCTCGCCCGCCAGCAGGAGGCCGACGGCGGGCGCGTGACCGTGCGCGGCGGCGTCCGCGTGGGCGTGCTGGACCAGCAGGACGACGCCACCGCCGGCGTCACGGTGCGCACGCGCGTGCTCGGCGACGCCGCGGAGCACGAGTGGGCCTCGGACCCTCGGATCCGCGACGTCATGTCCGGTCTGCTGGGGGACATCGATCTCGAGTCCGATCTCGCCGACCTCTCCGGCGGGCAGGTCCGGCGCGTGCACCTGGCCGAGCTGCTGGTGGGCGATGACGACGTCCTCCTGCTGGACGAGCCCACCAACCACCTCGACGTCGAGGGCATCGCCTGGCTCGCCGAGCATCTCAAGCGCCGCTGGTCCGCGCGCGCGGGCGGCCTCGTGGTCATCACGCACGACCGCTGGTTCCTGGACGAGGTCTGCACCCGCATGTGGGAGGTCCACGACGCCGTGGTCGACCCCTTCGAGGGCGGGTACGCCGCGTACGTGCTGCAGCGCGTGGAGCGGGACCGCCAGGCGGCCGCGATCGAGTCCAAGCGCCAGAACCTCATGCGCAAGGAGCTCGCGTGGCTGCGCCGCGGCGCCCCGGCCCGCACCTCCAAGCCCAAGTTCCGCATCGACGCCGCGAACGAGCTCATCGCCGGGGAGCCGCCGGTGCGCGACACCGTCTCGCTCACCCAGCTGGCGACCTCGCGGCTGGGCCGGGACGTGATCGACATCGAGGACGTCACCGCCGGCTACGGCGCGGGCCCTTCGGCGACGGTGGTGCTGGAGGACGTCACCCTGCACATCGGCCCGGCGGACCGCATCGGCGTGCTCGGCCCCAACGGCGCCGGGAAGTCCACGCTGCTGGCGCTGGTCACCGGCGACCTCGCCCCGCTGTCCGGGCGGGT
Organism: Brachybacterium phenoliresistens; assembly: GCF_000576425.1. Classification (GTDB taxonomy): domain Bacteria; phylum Actinomycetota; class Actinomycetes; order Actinomycetales; family Dermabacteraceae; genus Brachybacterium; species Brachybacterium phenoliresistens. The sequence goes on from NZ_KK069998.1 coordinate 21,959, forward strand.
GCGCCGCGGGAAGACGGTCACGGTCCAGCAGGTCTCCCAGCGCCTGGAGGGGCTCGCCGAGCATCTCGAGGAGCGGGTCTCGGACGTGGTGGGCCGGTACCGCACCACCTTCCAGGCCGGGAAGGACGAGGTCTCCCCCGGCCAGCTGCTGGAGCGCCTCGGCTTCACCGCCGCGCACCAGAAGGTCGCGATCAAGGAGCTCTCCGGCGGGCAGAAGCGGCGCCTGGACCTGCTGCTGACGCTGCTGGACGAGCCCAACGTGCTGGTGCTGGACGAGCCGACCAACGACATGGACACGGACATGCTCGCGGCCATGGAGGACCTGCTGGACACCTGGCCCGGCCCGCTGGTGGTCGTCTCCCACGACCGCTACCTGCTCGAGCGCGTCACCGAGATGCAGTACGCGGTGCTCGACGGCCGGGTGCGCCATGTGCCCGGCGGGGTGGACCAGTACCTCGCCCTGCGCGCAGAGGGCCAGGCCGCAGGCGCCTCCCGCGGATCGTCCCCGGGGACGTCGGCCGGCGCCGGGTCCGCGGCCCCGGCGGGGACGGCCGATTCCGCAGGCGCAGGGCTCGCCGGACGGGACCTGCGCGAGGCGCAGAAGGAGATCTCCGCCCTCGAACGGCGTATCGAGAAGCTCGGGAAGCAGACCGACGCGCTCCACGCGACGATGGCGGAGCACGACCCGGGCGACTATGCGGGCCTGCAGGCCCTGAGCGAGCAGCTCTCGGCGGTGCAGGACGAGATCGATCAGGCCGAGGAGCGGTGGCTGGAGCTGTCCGAGCAGGTCGGCTGATCCCGGGGCCGTCTCAGCGCAGGTGCTCGCGGACCCGGCGCGGGTCGGGGTTGGTGACGGGCTGCCCGTCCAGGACGACCGTCGGCACGGTCTCGTCGCCGCCGTTGACGCTGCGCACGTACTCGGCGGCCTCCTCGTCCTGCCAGATGTTCACCCAGGTGGCCTGCTTCCCCGCGTCCCCGAGGGCGGCGCGCAGGCGCGAGCAGAACGCGCATCCGGGGCGCCAGTAGATCACCACGCGCCTGTCCTGCGCGGGAAGCTCCGCCAGGGCGGCGTGACGCGGGCTGCGGCCCCCGCGCCAGGGCGCCATCCACCAGGCCAGGCCCAGCAGCGCCCCCGCGGCGAGGACGGCGGCGACGAACCGACCCTCGGCCGCGAAGAGGCCGCCCATCACCAGGCCCAGGACGGCGAAGCCGATCCATCCGCTGCGTTCGAAGCTGATCCGGGCCATGTGCGACCTCCGTGTCGATGATGCCCTGCCCCGGTCGGGAACCGCGCCGCGCGGCAGGGTCGGTCCTGTCAGACGAGCTCGGTCCCCCAGGTCCGCTTCATCGCCGCGACGCTCTCGGCCAGCACCGCCGCCATGTCCACGGATTCGTCCAGCAGCCACTGGACCTGCAGGCCGTCCATCAGCGAGACCATCGAGCGGGCGATCGCCTCGACCGGCGCGTCCTCGCGGACCGTCCCCCGCTGCTGGTCGGCGCGCAGCTGGTCCCGGAGGGTGTCCAGCACGTCGGCGTAGTGGCGCACCATCCAGGCGTGCGCGGGATGCTCCGGCGCGACGGCCTCCCCGATCATCGTCATGTACAGGGCCACGAGCCGGCGGCGGCCCATGTTCCGCCGCGCCACGTGCACCATGTGGTCGAAGGCGGACCAGGGCTCGTGGGATCGTTCGCGCACGAAGGTGTCCTCCGCGTCGCGATGATCGAGGACCGCACCCAGCAGCGCGTTCTTCGAGGGGAAGTGGTGGGCGAGGCCGGAGGGCGAGATGCCTGCGGCGGCGGCGACCTGGGCCATGGAGGTCGCGGCGTAGCCCTGCTGGGCGATCAGCTCGATCGCCGCGCGCAGCGCCGCCTCCCGCACGACGGCGGAGTCCTGGCCGCGCGGGCGACCGCGGCGGCGCCGCGGCCGCGTATCCGGGCCGCCTGGGGCGGTCCCGGCCTCTGGGGGCGTCGTGGCGGTGCTCATGGGTCCGGGCTCCTTCGGCGACGTCGGTCGGGACGAGGACGGGGCCGGGGCGCACCTGCGCGCCCCGGCCCCGGTGTGGGAGCGAGGTTACTTCACGCCGCGGATGAGCATGGTGATCACGGCGCCGATGACGGCGGAGACGAGGGCCGCCACCAGGAGCGCCGTGAAGTCGGTGCCTCCGCCGATCCTGGCGAGGAGGAATCCGCCGAGGCCGCCGGCCAGCGACTGCGGCAGGGCGTTGGCCATGTTGAACACGCCCAGGTCCTTGCCCGCGTTCTCGCGGTCCGGAAGCACGTCCAGCACCAGCGCCAGGTCGACCGCGACGTACGCGCCGTAGGCCAGGCCCATGACCGCCTCGCAGAGGTAGAAGGCGGTGACGGTGTCGGCGTGCAGGAGCATGTAGGTGCCGATGCCGAAGACCAGGATGGCGCCGGCGACGATCACCTTGCGCTTGCCGATCCTGTCGGAGAGCCAGCCCGCGAAGAAGCTCGCAAACATGGAGACGATCGTGTAGATCGTGACGCCGGTGGCCACGGCCTTGGTCGCCTCGGCGGTGGGCAGTCCGAGATGGTCGGTCATGTACTGCACGCGGAACACGACGAACAGGTACGAGGCCAGGATGATGAGGAACCGTCCCCACCAGGCGAGGCCGAAGTCCGGGAAGCGGATCGGGTTCGTCCAGAAGGTCGAGATGAGCTCGCGCAGGTTGAACGGGTGCCTGTTCTCCTTGAGGACGGGCTCGGGGAGCATCAGGGCGTAGACCGCCATGAGGACCGCGCCGAGCACCGCGGGGACCATGAACAGCAGGAGCATGTTGCTCTCGAGGAAGGCCGCGAGCCAGGTCGCCACCATGATGCCGACGTTCTGCGCGATGCCGATGATCCCCGAGGTCTTGCCGTACTGCTCGGAGGGGAGCTGGTCGGAGACCGAGGCGAGGAAGGCGGCGAACGCCATGTTCGCGCAGGCCTGCGCGAGGAACCAGCCGATGCCCATCGTGAGCGGACCGGTGGCGGTGGCGATGAGCAGGAGCGCCAGGGACATGGCGACGATGCCGCCGATGATCCACGGACGGCGGCGCCCGAACCGCGAGGTGGTGCGGTCCGAGATGCGCCCGCCCAGCGCGTTGAAGATCACCGCGGCGATGGCGCCGGGCGACAGCGCGAGCGCGGTGATCGCCGCCTGCTCCGCCGGGCTCGACGCCAGGGTCTGCGCCTTGAGCGCGATCGAGACCGTGGCCGGCCCGAGCAGGGCGACGAACAGGCCGAACTGGGCCAGGAAGACGCCGCCGATGAACCAGGCGGGGCGCTTGGCATCGGGCGTGATGCCCAGATGCGGGATCGGCAGCCTGGGCCCGATGAGGTTCGGGCTGCCCTGGAGGTCGATCGTCGGATCCGGCGGGAAGCCGGTCTCGGGCCTGGTGGACGTCACGGGGTGGACTCCTTCGTCGTATGCCGCATCCGCGGCGCTGCGGGAACCGCCGAGGCGGACTGGGACGATTATTAGTGGACAACAACTAATACGTCCAGCGCCCTCGAACCCCGACCGCGACAGATACCGACCGATGGTCGGTTTGACCTGCGCCCCTGCGCGCGACACGTGAGGAGCATCACCGCAGCGCCGGTGCCGGCGGATAGCGTGGGGGGAGACCACGCACGGATGCGCGCCGTCGACGGGAGCGAGACCCCGCCGCGCTCCGGCCGGAGGAGACCCCGCATGACCCCGCGACCGAACATCGTCCTGATCTACGCCGACGACCTGGGCTGGGGCGATCTGGGATGCTTCGGGGCGGAGGACGTCCCCACCCCGCACCTCGACGCCCTCTGCCGGCGCGGCGTGAAGCTGACGCAGTGGTACGCGAACTCGCCGGTCTGCTCCCCCTCGCGCGCCTCCCTCCTGACCGGCCGCTACCCCGAGCACGCCGGGGTCGAGGCGATCCTGGGCGGCAGCCGCACCACCCCCGGCCTGCCGCCGCAGCCGACCCTCGCCTCCCGGCTGCGGGACCGCGGGTATCGCACCGGCATCTTCGGCAAGTGGCACCTGGGGGCCGATCCCGCCTTCGCCCCGGGCCGGTACGGGTTCGACGAGGTCTTCGGCTTCCGCGCCGGATGCGTGGACTACTACTCGCACATCTTCTACTGGGGCAGCCGCGCGCCGATCCATGATCTCTGGGACGGCGAGGACGAGGTGTGGCTGAACGGCGAGTACCTCACCACGGTGATCGGACGGCGCGCCGCGGACTTCATCACCCGCAGCGCCGCGCCGCGCGCGGAGGGCGCCGCCCCCTTCTTCTGCTACGTGCCCTTCAACGCGCCGCACTACCCGATGCATGCGCCGGCCGAGCACATGGCCCGGGTGGCCCACCTCCCGCCGGGGCGCCGCGAGACGGCCGCGATGATCGCCGCCCTGGACGATGCGATCGGCGAGATCCTCCGCGCGCTCGAGGAGGCCGGGGCGGACCAGGACACGATCGTCGTCTTCTCCTCCGACAACGGCCCCTCCCGGGAGAGCCGCAACTGGCTGGGCGGCGAGGAGATCTCGTACCACGGCGGCTCCTCCGGCGGCCTGCGGGGCGCGAAGGGATCGGTGTTCGAGGGCGGCATCCGCGTCCCGGGCATCATCACCTGGCCCGCACGCCTCCCCGCGGGCGCCGAGCTCACCGATCCCGGCATGATGATGGACCTGCTGCCCACCCTGCTGCACGCGAGCGACGGCTGCGCGCCGGACCTGCCCGACGTGGACGGCGTCTCGGTGCTCGCCGCGCTCAGAGATCCGACCGCACCCCGGCCGGAGCGCACGTTGCACTGGACCTATGAGGGCCAGTGGGCGCTGCGGCGCGGGCGCCACAAGCTGGTGGTCGACGCCCGCGAGGGCATGGACCCGCCCGCGACGACGCCGCGGGCCCTGTTCGACCTCGCGGCGGATCCCGCGGAGTCCCACGACCTCGGCGACCTCCCCGGGATCTCGGATGCGCTCGAGCACGAGCTCGCCGCGCTGCGGGAGCGGCACGCCGCTCCCGCCTGAGCCCCGCCCCGAGGCCCCATCAGGGCGTCGCCTACCGGCGCACCCCTCCCGATTCCGCCGCGACAAGAACTCTGGACGAGCGCCCGGAAAACGCTCATACTGCGCCCATGACCTGCCATGGCGGCAGGACATGGAGGGGGTAGTCCGTCATGAAGCGCATCATCTCTCTGCTGGCCTCGCTGTTCCTGCTGGGCGCCCTGGGCCTCGTCGCCCCGGTCGCCGCACAGGCCGCACCGTACTGCGGCATCACCTGGGGATCCCTCGCCAAGACGCGCAGCGGATTCGCCTATGACACCCATCTGACGAACCTCCGGGCCGGACAGCACACCTGCTACGACCGGCTCGTGATCGACCTCGACGGGGACGTGACCGGGTACTCGATCCGCTACGTCACCGCGGTCCATGCTCCCGGCTCCGGCACGGCCGTACCGCTGGCCGGCGCCGCGGATCTGCAGATCATCGTCCATGCTCCCGCCTACGACGACGGCGGGAGGGCCACCTACTCCCCGGCGAACCCCACGAAGGCGGTCTCCGTGGACGGCTACCGCACCTTCCGCCAGGTCGCCCTGGCCGGGAGCTTCGAGGGCGAGACCACCGTGGGCCTGGGCGTGCGCGCCCGCCTGCCCATGCGGGCCTTCGTCCTGGACGGCCCCGGCGGGGGCAGCCGGATCGTCGTCGACGTCGCGCACCAGGGGTGAGCCGACCACCCCAGGCGCACAGCATCGACGGGGCCGGGGAGCCGATGGCTCCCCGGCCCCGTCCTCATCGACCGGAGCGGCCGATGCGCAGGCTCACCAGGCGTAGGCCTCCGGGGCCGTGCCGCCGGCGGAGGGGAAGATCTCGTCGATCGCGGCGAGATCGTCCTCGGTGAAGGAGATGTCGAAGGCGGCGATCGCCGTCTCCAGCTGCTCCATGGTGCGCGGGCCGATGATCGGGCCGAGCACCCCGGGGCGGTGGAGCAGCCAGGCCAGCGCCGCCTCGCCCGGGGCGATCGACCGCTCGTCGCAGAAGTCCTGCCAGCGCTGGATCTGCGCCTGCCCCTCCGGATCCGCGGCATGCCGGGAGTTCTCGCGGCGCACGCCGGAGCCCTGGGTCCCCGCCAGGCGCCCGCCGGCGAGCGGCGACCAGGCGATCACGCCCAGGCCGTAGTGCTCGGAGGCCGGGGTCACCTCGCGCTCGATGTCGCGGGTGACGAGGTTGTACAGGGACTGCTCGGAGACCAGGCCCAGGCCGCCCCGGGCACGGGCCGTCTCCGAGGCCTGGGCGATGTGCCATCCGGCGAAGTTCGAGGAGCCGAAGTAGGTGACCTTGCCCTGGGCGACCAGGGTGTCGAAGGCCTGCCACACCTCGTCCCACGGGGTGTCCCGGTCGATGTGGTGCATCTGGTAGAGGTCGATGTGGTCGGTCTGCAGGCGCCGCAGCGAGGCGTCCACGGCGCGGCGGATGCTGTAGGCGGACAGGCCCTTGCCGGTCGGGCTGGCTCCCTCGGACATGTCGCCGTAGACCTTGGTGGCCAGCACGACCTCGTCGCGGCGGCCGGAGGCGGCGAGCCATCGGCCGATGATCTCCTCGGTCCAGCCGCGCCGCCCCTCCCCGCCGTAGACGTTGGCGGTGTCGAAGAAGTTCACGCCCTCCTCGACGGCGCGGTCCATGATCCGGTGGGCGTCCTTCTCCTCGGTGTGCGGACCGAAGTTCATGGTCCCCAGCACCAGGCGGGAGACCGTCGCGCCGCTGCGACCGAGATGTGCGTACTCCATGGTGGTTCCACTTCTCTCGAGGTTCCGATGTGGGCCGCCGATGGGCCATCGGCGGCGCACATCGGACGGTACGCGCTTACCGGAGCTTTGGCCAGGCATTATCGCGATGCATGCCCGGCCGCCCGGTCGCTTTCGTCGTCACCCCCAGGGCGCGGTGTACGTGGTGACCGAGCGGGGGGCGAGCTGCACGGTGCCGCGGGCGATCCCGTCGCCGCCGCGGACCAGGCGCACGGACTCCCCGCGCGCCAGCGCCTCGCCCTCGGCCGTGCGGTGGGGCGTGAGCTTCAGCGTCGGCGCCCTGTGCGGCACGGCCAGCTCCGCGGCGGCGACCTGATCGGACTCGTTGATCACCACCAGCACGAGGGTGCCCTCGTCCTCGTCGACGTAGGCGGAGGCGAAGACCTCGGTGCGCGTCGCCGGGGTGTAGGCGAGGGCCTCGGCCTGCGTCATGCCCTCGGGCACCAGCAGGTCGAGGATGTTGGGGTCCTCGTGCCCGTCGCTGCCGCCGCCGAAGTTCCAGTCGGAGGCCTCGGCGACCACCTCTCGCACGCGCAGCGAGTCCGCGGCCATGTTCCCGTCCGAGCCCATCACGAGCACCTGGAAGGACCAGTCCGGCTGGATCTCGCCGAGGAACGCCTTGGGCACCCGCAGGGTGAGGGTCGCGCCGTCCACGCTCTGCGCGTCCTCGAGGGGGACGAACAGGGCCTCGCGCATCGCCGCCGGGACCTTCTCGGCCACGTTCTGCCGGGCGACGTCCGTGCGTCCCGTGGCCCAGATGGCCCTGTCCCAGGCGAAGCCCTCGGCGACCCGGGCGCGCCGGCCCGGCAGCAGCTCGGTGAAGCCGCCCGCGGCGCCGGTGTCCACGTAGATGTCGAAGATCTGCAGGTCGTAGCCGACCGGCGAGCCGTTCCACGGATCCACCAGATCGGCGCCCAGCTCGAGGGTGAACAGCACGTCCTGCCCGGCGTCGATCGCCTCGACGGCGAGCAGGTCGAAGCTGCCGGGGGTGAACACGGCGTTGCGCGGATAGGTGACCGCGCCGTGGCCGTGGTCGTCCCCCGCCGGGTCCTCGAGACGGAAGATCCGCTGTCCCGGCGCGGCGCCCGCGGTGATCTGCGGGGTGACGAACGGGATCGCGGCCATCTCGCCGTCGGACTGCTGCGTGGCCTCGACCTCCGCGGTGATGCGCTCGGCGCCCGGGCGCACGAAGCGGCTGTAGTTGCCCATCGCCCAGAGCCTCTGGGTCTCCAGGATCGATTCCTCGTCGCCGGGCTCGACGTAGTCGGTGTAGATCAGCCCGTCATGGTAGTCGTAGCGGCTCACGGCGATCCAGAGCTGCCAGGCCACGGCCCCGGCGATGGTGAGGTCGGAATGGATGGTGCGGGCGAGGACCAGCGCCGAGTCCATGCCGGCATCGCGCCCGCCGACCATCTCGCACCATTCGGTCATGGTGAGGTGGTGGTCGGGATGCTGGCGCATCCTCTCGGCGGCCTGGGCCCGCTGCTCGTCGGTGGACCAGTAGGAATGGGTGGCGAACTCCCCGAGGCCCGCAGCGATCTCCTCGTCCCCCAGCAGCACGGCGGCATAGTCCTGATCGGAGTAGAGGGCCTTGTACTCCCCCGATTCGGGCGCCGAGACGAGCGTGTCCAGGTCGCTCGAGCCGAAGCCGTCCAGGACGACGCGCAGGAGCTCGCGGACCTCCTCGGGCTCGTAGTGGCAGCCCTCCTGGCCGGGCGCGTCCCAGCCCCACTGGGGCTCGTTGATCGGGCTCACGAACCGGAAGTCGATGCCCTCCTCGTCGCGGAAGCGGCGCACCACGTCCAGCAGGTACTGCGTGAACTCCGCGTAGTTCTCCGCGGGCAGGTTCGAGGTGCCCGGGTCGCCGTAGGTGTGGCCGTTCGCGGTCAGGCGCCGCGGCGGGCTGTTGACGAAGGCGACGAAGTCCTCGACGCCGTGCTCCTTCGCGGCCTGCAGGAACCAGCGGGCGGCCGCGTCGCGGTCCCAGTCGTACTCTCCCGGACCGGTCTCGAAGGTCTCCGCCGTGCGCCACGGGTCGCCGATGGTCTCGTCGATCCCGCCGCCGATGTTGTACCGGTACTGCGACAGCCCGATGCCCTGGCTGCGCGAGAACAGCAGCCGTGCGACGCGGTTGCGCGAGGGCGAGGACCAGGTGCCCAGATTCTGGGCCCACCAGGCCCCGGAGGCGCCGAACCCCTCGATCCGCTGGTGCCGCTCGGCGGGATCCAGGCGCAGCCGGTAGGCGGGCTCGGCATCGGCCGCCCCTGCGGCGTCGATCGGGCGCGGCCCTGCGGCCCGGACCCCGGCGGAGGCCGCCGAGGCGCCCGTCGCGACGGCCCCGGTCGCGAGCCCGGCGGCGGCGCTCGCGGCGATGAGCATCCGGCGGCTGAGGGCGCGGGCGGGGTGCGCCAGCGCGGGCGAGAAGGCTCCGCCCTCGGCTGCGGCGGGCGAGGCGGCGGGGCGCGGGTCCGTGGGGCGATCCAGGGGATGTGCGGGCATCTTCGACCTCTTCTCCGGTGCCGGGTCGTCGATGACACGGCTTTTGATGACCCTTAGCGTAAGGGCGGACATCGAGGGTGTCCAGAGCCGGAGAGGGCCGGGCGGCTCAGGAGGTCTGGGCGCCCTCGACCCAGGCCAGGTACTCCCCGCTCACGGTGCCGGTGACGTAGCGGCCGTCGAAGCAGCTGGTGTCCAGATCGGAGACCGCGGAGCCCTCGGTGATGGCGGCGACCAGGTCGTCGATCTCCTGGTAGACCAGGCGATCGCAGCCCAGGACCTCGGCGACCTCCGGGATGGTGCGGCCGTGGGCGACGAGCTCGTGCCGGCTGGGCATGTTGATGCCGTACACATGGGGATGGCGGATCGGCGGGGCGGCGGAGGCGAAGACCACCGAGGCCGCCCCGGCATCGCGCGCCATCTGGATGATCTGCTGGCTGGTGGTCCCGCGCACGATCGAGTCGTCGATGAGCAGCACGTGCTTGCCCCGGAACTCCGAGGACATGGCGTTGAGCTTCTGGCGCACGCTGCGCCGGCGCACCGCCTGCCCCGGCATGATGAAGGTGCGCCCCACGTAGTGGTTCTTGTAGAAGCCCTCGCGGTACTCGACGCCGAGCACGCGGGCCACCTGCATGGCCGCCGGACGGGACGAGTCGGGGATCGGCATGACGACGTCGATCTCCTCGACCGGGACGTGCTTCGCGATGGTCGCGGCCAGGCGCTCCCCCATCCGCAGGCGCGACTCGTACACGCTGATCCCGTTCATCACGGAGTCCGGGCGCGCGAGGTACACGTACTCGAAGGCGCAGGGCGACAGCGACGGCGCCGCCGCGCACTGCTGGGTGAACAGCTCGCCGTCGTGGGAGATGAACACGGCCTCGCCGGGCTCGACGTCCCGGACGACCTCGTAGTCGCCGTTCTCGAGCACCAGCGACTCGCTCGCGACGACCCATTCCTCGTGCGCCCCCTCCCCCTGCCCGGGGCGTCGCCCCAGGATCAGCGGCCGGATGCCGTGCGGGTCGCGGAAGGCGAGCAGGCCGTACCCGGCGATCACCGCGATCACCGCGTAGGCGCCCTCGATGCGTTCGTGCGTGCGCGAGACGGCCTCGAAGATCCGGTCCGGCTCGAGATCCACCGGCGAGGTGGTCGCCTGCAGCTCCCCCGCCAGCACGTTCAGCAGCAGCTCGGTGTCGCTCGAGGAGTTCAGGTGGCGGCGGTCCCGGCGGGCCATCTCCGCGGTGAGCTCCCGCGTGTTGGTGAGGTTGCCGTTGTGGATCAGGACGATCCCGTAGGGGGAGTTCACGTAGAACGGCTGCGCCTCCTCCTCGCGGGAGGCGACGCCCTTGGTCGCATAGCGCACGTGGCCCAGGCCCACCTCGCCCAGCAGCGCCCGCATGTCCCGCGTGCGGAAGGCGTCCCGCACCATCCCGGAGGACTTCGCCACGTGCATGACGCCGCTGGGCTCGGCCGTGGCGATGCCGGTGGCGTCCTGCCCGCGGTGCTGCAGCAGGAGCAGCGCGTTGTAGATGTCCTGGTTGACCGGCCCGTTGCCGACCATTCCGACGATTCCGCACATGGGGTGGTGTCTCGCTCCATCCGGGTCCGTGCCCGTCCGGGGTGCGACAGGCCACCGGGCAACGCTACAGGTGCGGAGCCGATCCGGGCGCGTGATCTCGCTCCCGCCCGGGCGGGCCGGGCCTCGGCGCTCGGCGGCGGTGCCCGGGCTGCGGCGGTCAGGCGGCGGCGGTCAGGCGGCGGTGCCGTCCTTCTCCATCGTCATCCGGGCCACGTGCAGCGCGAGATAGGAGACCTCGTCGGGGCTGAGCGCGTGCCCCAGCCGCAGCTCGACGATGGTGGCGAGCTGCTGTGCGGTGCGGGTGGCCTCGGGGAAGTTCTCCCGGATGCCGGCGCCGATGGTGGACTCCTGCCCCGACAGCTGCCGATGCTGCTGGATGCGCACGAACAGGTAGCGCACGTGCGTGATGAACCGCGCCGCGCTCATGGTGTCCTCGGAGACCTCCACCCCGAAGCGCTCCCCCACCACCGCGAGCATCTGCTGGATGATCCCGGTCATCGTGTACGTGAAGGAGAGGTCGCCGGAGGCGAATCCGGCGTTGACCAGGTGCAGGGCCAGCGCCGTGGCCTCGGCATCGCCCAGCTGCGGATCCACGTGCTCGTTGATCGCCTGCAGCAGGCGCCGCGCCTGGGCGTACTCGCTCGCGTACAGGGTCTGCACCTCGGCGCGCAGCGGGTACTCCAGGACGATGCCGCGACGGGCCCGGTCCAGGGCGCTGGCGACGTGGTCGGCCACGGCGATCGCGAGGGTGGGGCGCCGCGACTCGCGCCCCTCGATGCCCACCTCGCCGAGGGCGATCACCACCGCGCGCAGCACCTCCTCGTCGATGAGGGAGAACGCCTCGGCGAGATGGTCGGGGTCGCGGCCGTCGGCCGGCACGAACACCCGCACGATCAGCGCGGGGTCGATGGCCCGCCCCTGCTTGGAGCTGAAGCCGATGCCCCGGCCGGTGAGGATGACCTCCTGGCCGTCGTCGTCCCGGGCGAGGACGACGTTGTTGTTCAGCACGCGCAGCGCCTTCATCCTCGCTCCCCTCCCTCGCCGTGCGGGCCGGTGCCCGTGCCCCATTGTGTCCCGAACCGGGCCCCGATCGTGCCCGATGCGGGCGCGCGCCCCCGCCCCGGGTGCGGGGCGGGGGCGCGCACTGCGTCGCCGGAGATCACCGGCGCACGGTCACCACGGTCTCGCCGGCGGCGACGTCCGCACCCGTGCGCGGGGCGACCTCGGCGAGCTGGGCGGTGTTCGTGATGGTCATGAGCGTGACCGTCGGGTGCTCGGCGGCCCGGACGGCCTCGAGGTCGACCACGACCAGCAGATCGCCGGCGGAGACCTTCTGGCAGGACTCGACCTGGACGTCGAATCCCTCGCCCTTCATCTGCACCGTGTCGATGCCGATGTGGATGAGGACCTCGATGCCGTCGGCGGTGCGCAGCCCGAAGGCATGGCCGGTGCCGGCGACGGTGATCAGCTCGCCGTCGACCGGGGAGAGGATCCGGCCGTCGACCGGCTCGATGCCGACGCCCTCGCCGAGGGCGCGGGAGGCGAACACCGGGTCCGGCACCTCGTCCAGGCCCACCACGCGGCCGCCGACGGGGGCGGCGATCTGCACCGCCGGGCCGGCGGGGACCGTCGAGGCCGTGCCGGAGGCGGCGTCCGCGGCGGAGGCATCGGCCGCGCCGGCGGAGCCGGAGGCATCGGCCGCGGGACCGGCCGGAGCCGTGGCACCGGCGGCCGCAGCCACGGAGCCGGCGGCCGCGGCGGAGGCGGCGCCCCCGACCCCGGCGCCGACCAGCTCGCGCTCCCGCGCGGCGGGCTCGGCGACGACGGCGGAGCTCTGGGCGGCGGCCTCGGCCGCATCGCGCTCGGCGTTGGCCTCGGCGCGCTGGGCGGGGGTCATGTAGTCCGAGAAGTACACGAGCACGAGGGCGGTGACGAATGCGGCGGCGATCGCGATGACGTACACGCCCATCGGGTCGAACACGGGGATCGTCAGCAGCGAGGTGAAGGCGAAGGCGGAGGTGTCCACGCCGCCCAGGATGCCCACGATCAGACCGCCCACGAGGCAGCCGACGAGCATGCGCGGGTAGATCCGCTTGAAGCGCAGGTGGATGCCGTACAGCGAGGGCTCGGAGATGCCGCCGAACAGGCCCGCCGCGAGGGCGCCGGTCGCGGTCTGGCGCATGATCGGCTCGCGGTGGCGGATCGACAGCAGCAGCACGCCGGCGGTGGCGCCGAAGCAGGCGAAGTTCCAGGCGCCCATCGGGCCCTGGATGAAGTCGTAGCCCAGGGCGTTGATGTTCTGCAGCATGAGCGCGTTCAGCGGCCAGTGCAGGCCCAGCGGGACCAGGAACGGGTACAGCAGCGGGATGAAGATCGCGAAGACGATGGGGGCGTTGCCGTTCAGCCAGGCCAGGCCCGCGCCGATGCCGTTGCCGGCCCAGATGCCCAGCGGGCCGATGAGGAAGGCGGTCACCGGGATCATGATGAGCATCGAGAAGAACGGCACGAACACGAGCTGCACGTTCTCGGGGAAGACGCGCTGCAGGCCCTTGTAGACCAGGGCGAGCAGGGCCACCATCAGCAGCGGCACGAACACCTGGCCGCCGTAGTCGTTCAGCTGCATCGGCAGGCCGAACACGTCGGCCACGCAGTTCTGGGTGCCCAGGGTCGCGTTGGTGGTGCAGGTGATCCCCGGGGTGCCGCCCTCGGGGTTCAGCAGGCCGGTGAAGTTCGGGGTCATCACCGCGGCCATCACGGCCGAGCCCACCCACGGATCGATCTGCAGCTTCCTGGCCGCGTTGTAGGCCACCATGATCGGCAGGAAGTAGAGCACCGAGCGCCACATCGCATCGACGAAGACCCAGGTGGCGGACTTGTCCGCGGCGCGGAAGTCGACCACGCCGAGGGCGTCGAGCACCGAGGCGATCGCGATGATCAGCGAGGCGCCCAGCAGCACGCCCATCAGCGGGCGGAACGAGTCGGAGAGGTACTCGAAGAAGTTGTCGAGCCAGGCGAACTTCCCGCGGCTCTTCGCCCGGATCGCGGCCTTTACCTCGGCGTCGCTCTTCGCGGCGGGCCTGCCGCCGCCGGTCATCGACGGGAGGTTCATGATCCGGGAGTAGACGTTGGCGACGGCGCCGCCGATGACGACCTGGAACCGGTCGCCGGACTGCGGCACCGTGCCCATGACGCCGTCGAGGGCGTCGAGCGCGGCCTGGTCGACCTTGTCGCCGTCATGGAGCTGGAAGCGCAGGCGCGTCGCGCAGTGCGTGAGGCTCTCGACGTTCTCGGGACCGCCGACGCCGCGGAGGATGTCCTCCGCGAGGGCATCGGGCCCCGGTGCAGGTGTGTTCATGATGCGTCCTCGCATTCTCATCGGCTCGCGCCGTCCTGGCAGGTGCGCCGCCACGTCCACCGGACCCCTGCTGCGCCACGGCGGCGATCCCGGCTTCGGGACCCGCACGCCGCCCGCCGCCGGGCCGCGCCGCCGCCCGATTCCGGGCAACGAAAAAGGCCCGGGGCGCACCCACAGGGCGTTCCCCAGGCCTTGCCTCCCCTCAGGCGGAGCGCTGCCCTGTCATCGCACGGTGGCGATCGGGCGGCGTCCTCGGGGAGTGACAATCCTGTGATCGTGGTCGATCGGCGCACAGCATAGCACCTCCCCGGCCGAGGGGAAGCCGGCCTGCTGCCGGACGGCGCCGCCCCGGCCGGGGCGCCGATGCTAGGTTCGAGGCCGACACGGGGTGCCCGCCGCGTCCGGAGCGCGGGCTGAGATGAGACCCGTCGCACCTGATCGAGCTCGCACTCGCGGAGGGATGTCACCCATGAGCCCTGTCCTGCACGAGCCGACCGGCCGCCCCGGCCCGACGGACGCGCCCCGGATCCCGAACGTCCTCACGATCGCCGGGACGGATCCCAGCGGCGGGGCGGGGATCCAGGCGGACCTGAAGACCTTCTCCGCCCTCGGCGCCTACGGGATGAGCGCGGTCACCGCCGTGGTCGCGCAGAACACCCGAGGAGTCCAGGACGTGCTGGTCCTCGAGCCCGAGTTCGTCGCCGCCCAGATCCGCTCCGTGATCGACGACGTGCGCGTCGATGCGATCAAGCTGGGCATGCTCGCCACCGCCCCGATCGCCGCCGCGGTGGCCGATGTCCTGGCGGAGATCCCCGAGGTGCCGCTGGTGATCGACCCGGTGATGGTGGCCAAGAGCGGCGACCGCCTGATCAGCGACGAGACCGTCGCCGTGGTCCGGGACCGACTGGTCCCCCGCGCCGCGCTCATCACCCCGAACCTGCCCGAGGCCGCCGTGCTGCTGGGCGCCGCCCCCGACCTGGGGGCCTGGGCGGTGGCGGACGGCGCGGATGCCGATCGCGCACCCGTCCGGGCCGGGACGGGCACCCCGGCGACCGGGCCGGCAGAGGCCGAGGCGGCCGATGGGAGCGCCGGGGGCACCGGGGGCACGGCGCGGGAGGCGGATTCCCTCGCGCGGATGCGGGAGCAGGTGCCGGACCTGCTGGCCCTCGGGTCGGCGTGGGTGCTGCTCAAGGGCGGCCATCTGGTCGGGGAGACCAGCGTGGACCTGCTGGCTGGGGCCGCGGCCGCGGACGATGCCGTGCTCGAGCTGCCGGCCCGGCGCATCGCGACCCGCAACACCCACGGCACCGGGTGCACGCTCTCCGCCGCCGTCGCGGCGCTGCTGCCGCGTCACGGGATGGTCGAGGCGGTGCGGCAGGCCAAGGACTATCTCACCGGCGCGCTCGCGCACGCGGACGAGCTCGCCGTGGGCGGCGGCCACGGCCCCGTCCACCACTTCCACGCCCTGTGGGACAGGCCCGCTCCGCGCCCTTGAGACCCGAGCGAGCTCCCGGGCATCCGAACGGGAACCCTGCGATCCGAGCGGGCGCCCGGGGATCCGAGCGGGCGCCCTGCGATCCGAGCGGGCATCCCACGAGCTGAGCGAGCACGAACGGCGGCCTGAGAGCCTCGAGCCAGGCAATCGCCTGGCTCGCGGCCCTGAGACAGCCATCCGTGCACGCCCTTCGGAGTCCGGCCGCTCGGTCCGGCCGCTCCCGCGGGTCAGGCGATGCCGTCGGCGGCGCGGGCGATGGCGTGGAAGCGGGCGACGTCCAGGGTCTCGCCGCGGGCCCCGGGGTCGACTCCGGCGGCGCGCAGGATCTCCTCGGCGCGCGCGGAGGAGCCCGCCCAGCCGCCGAGGGCCGCGCGGAGTGTCTTGCGCCGCTGGGCGAAGGCCGCATCGACCACGGCGAACACCCGCTCCCGCTCCTCCTCGGTGCCCATCGGCTGCTCGTGGCGGGTCAGCCGCAGCAGGGAGGAGTCGACGTTGGGCACCGGCCAGAACACCTGCCGGGAGATCTGCCCGGCCCGCTCGGTGCGGCCGTACCAGGCGGCCTTGACGCTGGGGGCGCCGTAGATCCGCGAGCCGGGGGACGCGGCGAGGCGGTCCACCACCTCGGACTGGACCATGACGATCGCCTCGCGCAGCTGCGGGAAGCGCTGGAGGAGCGTCAGCAGGATCGGCGTGGCCACGTTGTAGGGCAGGTTCGCCACGAGGATCCGGGGCTCGCCCGCCTCCGGCAGCTCGGGCAGCTCGGTGACGGCGAGGGCGTCGGCGTGCACGAGCCGGTAGCGGTCGGGGGCGATGCCGCGGGCCCGGAGGGTCAGCGGCAGCAGCTGCGCGAGGCCCCGGTCCAGCTCGATGGCGGCGACATCGGCCCCGGCCTCGAGCAGCCCCAGGGTGAGCGAGCCCAGGCCCGGGCCGACCTCGAGCACGGCGCTGCCGGGCCTCACGTCGGCGCGCTCGACGATGGTCCGCACCGTGTTGGGGTCGATGACGAAGTTCTGCCCGCGCTGCTTGGACGGACGGATCCCGGCGGCCTCTGCGAGCTCGCGGATGTCGCGGGCGCTGAGCAGCAGGGAGGGCTCGGCGCCCTCGCGGGGCTGATCGGCGCTCATGCGGCGGGCCAGTCGTAGACGCCGCGGGTGGTCTCGCGGATCCGGCGGCACGCCTGCTCCAGGTCCGTGCCGGTGACCTCCGCGATCGTCGCCATGGTCAGCGGGATCAGATAGGAGGAGTTGGGGCGGCCCCGGTAGGGCACCGGGGTGAGGAACGGGGCGTCGGTCTCGACCATCACGCGGTCCAGCCCCACCTCGGCCAGCGCCTCGCGCAGGCCCTGGGCGTTCTTGAAGGTCACCGTCCCGGCGAAGGAGAGGTAGAAGCCGCGGTCGACGCAGGCGCGCGCGAACTCCGCATCGCCGCTGAAGCAGTGCAGGACGGTGCGCTCGGGGGCGCCGTCCGCGTCGAGGATCTCCAGGACGTCGGCGTGGGCGTCGCGGTCATGGATCTGCAGCGGAAGACCGGTCTCCTTCGCCAGGGCGATGTGGAAGCGGAAGGCGTCGATCTGCGCCTGCCGGGCCTGCTCGTCCTTCCGGGAGGTGCGGAACCAGTCCAGGCCGCTCTCCCCCACCACCACCATGCCGGGGCCGCGGACCAGGGAGTCCACCTCGGCGAGGGCCTCGTCCAGCCCGATCATCTCCTGTCCCTCGTGGCCGTGCCCGCGCGCGTGCAGCGCGGCCTCGTTGGGGTGGATCGCCACGCCGCCGCGCAGGGAGGCGGGGGCGTCCGGGGAGTCGAGCAGCCGGGCGGTCCAGCGCACGGACTCCAGGTCGGAGCCGATGGTGATCATCGCGTCGACGCCGACGGCCGCCGCCCGGGCGATGTGCTCGGGGACCGTGAGGTGGTCCTCGCCGTCGGCGAAGTCGAGGTGGCAGTGGTTGTCGATCACCGGGGACGGCAGGGGGTCCGGGGCGGGCGGCCAGGAGCGGTCGCGGGAGCTGGACCGGGGGTCGAGCTGCTCGCGGTGGTGCACCGGGGCCGGGGCGCCGGCGGCGTCGGTCTTCGCGGAGGGCATGGCACCATCGTAGGAGGCGCGGGCCGTGGGCTCCGCGCCCTCTCGCATCGGCCCGGGAGCGAGCAGGGTCACAGGTCCGGTGGTCGATGTCACGGCCTCTGCGGCGGAATCCTCCCTGCGCATGTGGCAGGATGGTCCTTCGTTGCGTGTCCTTCCGCGCACCTGCCGCTCCGTCCCGGAGCAGCCGGTCGCCGCCTCGGAGGGATCCGTCATCCGATCATTCTTTCGGACCGTCCCAAGGAGCGTCCCATGGCAGTGCCCAAGTTCAAGATGTCCCGGGCTCGCACCCGGTCCCGCCGCTCGCAGTGGAAGGCGAGCAACGCCGACCTCGTGCAGGTGACGGTCCGCGGCCGCAGCGCCGCTGTGCCGCGCCGCCTCGCGAAGGCGTACCAGCGCGGACTGCTGCAGATCGAGGACTGATTCCTCGCGCCTGCGCGCAGCATCGACGTTCGAAGGGCCCCGGTGGGAACCGGGGCCCTTCGTCATGCCCGAGGCCGGATCGTCCTGTCCGATGCCGGTTCGGCCCGGCGCCGCCCCGGGCGGCTCCTCAGCTCCGGCGGTGCTCGAGCGCCCGGTCGTAGAGCTCGCGGCTGCTGACGCCGGCGACCCCCTCGGCGACCGCCTTGGCGGCGTCCTTGAGCCGCTCCCCCGCCTCGGCGCGCGCGAGGACCTGCTCGAGCAGCTCCTCCGGGGAGGCCGCGACCGTCGACGCCCCGCCGACGAGCAGCACGATCTCGCCGAGCACCTCGGTCCCGGCGGCCCAGTCGGCGAGCTCGGCGAGGGTGCCGCGCCGCACCTCCTCGTAGGTCTTGGTCAGCTCGCGGGCGACGGCCGCGGGACGCTGCGGCCCGAACTCGTCGCGCATCACCGCGAGGGTCGCGGCGGTGCGCCGCGGGGACTCGAAGAACACCAGCGTGCGGTCCTCGCGGGCCAGCCGGGAGAACACCCGGGCGCGCTGGCCGTCGCGGCGCGGCGGGAAGCCCTCGAAGGCGAAGCGGTCCGGGGCCAGCCCCGAGGCCGCGAGCGCGGTGAGCACGGCCGAGGGGCCGGGGATCACCGTCACCGGCAGCCCCTCCTCGATCGCGGCGCGCACCGCCCGGTAGCCGGGATCGGAGACCACGGGCATCCCGGCATCGGTCACCAGCAGCACCCGTCGGCCGTCGCGGAGCGCCTCCAGCAGCGCCGGCGTGCGCTCCCGCTCGGTGTGCTCGTGGTAGGCGATCACCTGGGCGGTGATCGTGACCTCCAGGTCCGCGGCGAGACGGGCGAGGCGGCGGGTGTCCTCCGCGGCGATCACCTCGGCCTGCTCGAGGGCCCGCACCAGGCGCACCGAGGCGTCCAGAGGGTTGCCGATGGGCGTCGCGGCGAGGGTCAGCGTTCCGGGCTCGAGCATGCCTGCCATCGTAGGCTCCCGGGGACGATGACCTAGCATGACCGGGTGCCCACGCAGGAGATGACGTCCCCGAGCGACTCCCGACCGGAGGCCGATCCGGCATCCACCCGCAGCGCCCTCGAGCGCCTGCTGCACGCCGCCCCGATGCCCGCCTCCCGCGCCGCCTGGGCGGCGGCCCTGGCCCTCTTCGCGCTCGCCCTGGTGCTGCGGCTGTGGGGTCTGGGGTCGATCCATGAGCTGATCTTCGATGAGACGTACTACGTCAAGGACGGCTACACGCTGGTCCACAACGGCGTCGAGATGAACTGGCCCGACGACCCCGATGCCGCCTTCGAGGCCGGCGACGTCGACTCCTACGAGGACTCCGGGGCGTACGTCGTCCACCCCAGCGTGGGCAAGTGGGTGATCGGCCTGGGCATGCTGGCCCTGGGCGGGGACAACCCCTGGGGGTGGCGGATCTCCGTGGCGCTGCTGGGCGCCCTGTCGGTGCTGATGCTGGCGCGCATCGGCCGCCGCCTGTTCCGCTCCACGGGGCTGGGGCTGATCGCCGGGGGCCTGCTCGCGATCGACGGGCTGCACCTGACGCATTCGCGCACCAGCCTGCTGGACCTGGTCCTGATGTTCTTCGTGCTCGCCGCCTTCGGGGCGCTGCTCATCGACCGCGACCAGTTCCGGCAGCGGCTGGCGGAGGCCACCGCCCGGGTCATCACCACCGGGGAGCGCCTGTCGCCCTGGGGGGCGGCCGGCGGCTGGAGGCCCTGGCGGCTCAGCGCGGGCGTCCTGCTGGGCCTGGCCTGCTCGGTCAAGTGGTCCGGCCTCTACGTGCTGGCGGTCTTCGGGATCATGACGGTGCTTTGGGACTGGTGGGCGCGACGGCGGGTGCGCGAGAAGCGCTGGCTGGTGGGCGGGCTGGTCCGCGACGCGATCCCGGCGTTCTTCGCCATGGTCGGCACCGCGCTGGTGACCTACGTGGCCAGCTGGGCGGGCTGGTTCGCGAGCGACAAGGGCTATTTCCGGCACTGGGCGGAGGAGAACGGCCACGCCGGCGGCTCCCCGATCCTGAACGCCCTGCGCTCCCTGTGGCACTACCACCAGGAGGCGTACGCCTTCCATGTGGGGCTGGACTCCGAGCACACCTACCAGGCGAGCCCCTTCGGCTGGCTGCTGCAGATCCGCCCCACGAACTTCTACTACCGCTCCTACGACTACGGGGAGGCGGGCTGCCAGGTCGCCAAGTGCGGCGCGCAGATCCTCTCGGTCGGCAACCCGCTGATCTGGTGGCTCGGCGCGATCGCCGTGCTGGTCGCCGTGGTGCTGGGCCTGGTGTGGCGCGACGGCCGGGCGTGGGCGGCGCTGAGCGGGATCATCGGCGGCTACCTGCCCTGGTTCCTGTACCTGGACCGCACCATCTTCACGTTTTACGCGGTCGTCTTCGAGCCGTGGCTGATCCTGTGCCTGGTCTACGTGATGGGCCTGATCATCGGCCCGCGGGACGGGGACCGCGAGCGGCGCCTGGCGGGGACCCTCTTCGTGGGCTCCGTGCTGACGCTGATCGTGCTGGTCTCGGCGTTCTTCTGGCCGATCTGGACGGGGCAGACGATCCCGCTGGAGCAGTGGCGCTGGCGCATGTGGCTGCCCAGCTGGCCGTGATCCCTCGGACCCCGCCCGTCCGGGCACGTCCGGGGCCGCCCGGCATGCCGGGCGTGAGCCGTGGCACATCCCGCCCCCGCCGGGCCCCTATGATGACGCCATGGCACCGGCATCCACCGCTCTGCGGCCCGAGACGCTGCGGGATCTGGCCCGCGACCTCGGCATCGGCACCGACCACTGGGGCTACGACGGGACGCTCAGGCAGGTTCCCGATGCCACGCTCCTCGCGGTGATCCGCGCCCTCGGCCACGAGGTCGAGGACGAGGAGGACGCCGCCCGGGTGCGGGAGCGGCGCGAGGATGCGCTGTGGCGGCGCACCCTGCCGCCGGTGACGGTCCTGCGCGAGGACGAGCAGCGGACGGTGGCCGTGCACGTCCCCCACGGCCGGGGCGTGGACCTGTCGGTGCAGCTCGAGGACGGCACCGTCCGTGCCCTGGCCCAGGTCGAGGACAACACCCCGCCGCGCGAGGTCGACGGCTCCCTGCGCGGTCGTGCCCGCTTCCAGGTCCCGGAGGGGCTGCCGCTGGGCTGGCACGTCCTCCTGGCCGATGTGCAGGGCGAGATCACCACCGCCGACCTCGTGGTCACCCCGACCCGGCTGCACGCGCACGAGCGCCTGGGGGCGCGACGCGCCGTCGGCGTCCAGGCCCAGCTGTACTCCGTCCGCTCCGCGCGCAGCTGGGGCATCGGCGACCTGGGCGACATGCGGGATCTCGCCGCGATCCTCGGCGCCCGCCATGGTGCGGACTTCCTGCTGGTCAACCCCCTGCATGCCTCCGAGCCGCTGCCGCCGATGGAGCCCAGCCCGTATCTCCCCGTCACCCGGCGCTTCACCTCGGCGCTCTACGTGCGGATCGAGGACGTCCCCGAGTACTCCCTGCTGCCCGAGTTCGCCCGCCAGCGCCTGGCCCTGCTGCAGGGCGAGGTCGCGCCGTGGAACGACCGGGCCGATCGTCTCGAGCGCGATGCGGTGCTCCAGCGCAAGATGACGGCGCTCGAGGAGCTGTTCGCGGTGCCTCGCAGCGCCGGCCGGCAGGCCCTGTTCGACGCGTTCCGGGAGCGGGAGGGCCAGGGCCTGGCCGACTTCGCGCTGTGGTGCGCCCTGCGGGAACGGCGCGCGCCCGCCGATCCTCCGCTGGCGGGCCGGGACTCCGACGAGGTCTCCGCCGCGCAGGCGGACTTCGCCGAGCGCGTCGCGCTGCACGAGTGGATCCAGTTCGTGCTGGACGAGCAGCTGGCCGGCGCGCAGTCCGCGGCGCTCGATGCCGGGATGCGGGTGGGGATCATGCACGACCTCGCCGTCGGCGTCACCGAGGACGGCGCCGACGCCTGGCGCCTGGGCGACGTCCTGGCCCGGGGCGTCGCCGTGGGCGCCCCCGCGGACCAGTACAACCAGCTGGGGCAGAACTGGCATCAGCCGCCGTGGCTGCCCGAGGGGCTGGTCGCCGACTCCTACCGGCCCTGGCGCGACATGCTGCGCTCCCTGATGCGCCACGCCGGGGCCCTGCGGATCGACCACGTGCTGGGCCTGTTCCGCCTGTGGTGGATCCCCGAGGGCAACGCGGCCTCGGACGGCGCCTACGTCCACTACGACCACGAGGCGATGATCGGGATCCTCGCGCTGGAGGCGCAGCGCTCGGGGACCATCGTCATCGGCGAGGACCTGGGCACCTTCGAGCCGTGGGTGCGCGACTATCTCACCTCCCGCGGGATCCTGGGCACCTCGATCCTCTGGTTCGAGACGCAGGGCGACGGCTCCCCCGTGCCCCCGCCCTCCTACCGCAGCCTGTGCCTGGCCTCGGTGAACACCCACGACCTGCCGCCGACGGCCGGCTACCTCGCCGGCGACCACGTGGCGCTGCGCCACGAGCTGGGCCTGCTCGAGCAGCCCCTCGAGCAGGAGCTGGCCGAGGACTCCGCCGCGCGCGCCCACTACCTGGCGGAGCTGCGGATGCAGGGCCTGCTGGGCGAGGACCCCTCGGTCGAGGAGACGATCATCGCCCTGCACCGGTATCTCGCGAGCGCCCCCTCGCTGCTGCTGGGGGTGTCCCTCGTGGACTGCGTCGGCGAGCGGCGCATCCAGAACCAGCCGGGCACCGACGAGGAGTACCCGAACTGGCGCATCCCCCTGGCCGATGCCGAGGGCCGTGTCGTCACCGTCGACGACATCGCCTCCGATGCCCGCACGGGCCGTCTGCTGGGCGCCATGCGCGAGGCCGTCCGCGGCTACTGAGCCGACGGCCCGCCGACGGGCCGCCGACGGGCCGCCGGCGGGCGGGAGACGGGCCCGAGGCGCCCGGCGCGCTCCGGGGCCCGGGGCGCAGGGAGCATCGGCAGCCGATCGACGGCGCCGGATGCTCCCCGCGCGCCGCGGCGTCAGACGCCGACGTCCTCCCACTCGTCCCGGCGGTCCAGGAACGCCCGGGCCGCGGTCTGCGCGCCCTCGAGGGTGTGGTGGGCTCCCCAGCCGCACTGGACCTCGTTGGCGGCAGGGACCTCGGTCGCCGCGAGCAGGTCGCGCAGGGTCGCCTCGAGCACCGGCGCGAACTGCGCCGGCGTGTGATCGCCCGAGAGCAGGGCGTAGAACCCGGTGCGGCAGCCCATCGGGGAGACGTCGATGACGTCCCCGGTGTGCTCGCGCATGTGCTCGGCCAGCAGGTGCTCGAGGGAGTGCACCGTCTCGGACTCGAGGTGGTCGACGTTGGGCTGGGTGAAGCGCACGTCGAACTTGGTGAGCACGTCCCCGCCGGGCAGCACCTTGCGGTCGGCGATGCGGATGTACGGCGCCTTCACGACGCGGTGGTCGAGGTTGAAGCTCTCGACGTTCATGCGCGGCTGCGCGCCCTGCGCGGACTCGGCGTCTGCGGTCTGATCAGGCATGGGGCCTCCTCGGGATCGGCGATGCTCCACGATAGCCTGGGCCGATGAGCTCGCGACGATCCCCCGCGTGGTCCCGCGACTTCCGCCTCCACTTCGCGGCGCGCCTGTTCTCCGTGCTCGGAGCACAGTGCACCTATGTCGCCGTCCCCATCGTCTCGCTGCTGCTCCTGCCGCCGGCCCAGGCCGCGCTCGTGACCGCCTCGTCCTATCTCTCCACGCTCGCCGTCGGCGTGCCGGCGGGGATGCTCGCGGACAGGCTGCCCCGCCGGTCGATCATGATCGGTGCCGAGTCCGTCCAGGCGGCGGCGATGCTCGGGCTCGTGCTCGCCCTCGCCGGAGGCTCGCCCTCGCTCCCCGTGCTCTGCGTGCTCTCCTTCGTCAACGGGTCGATGTTCGCCGTCTTCGGCGCGGCGTCCGCCGCGGCGGTCCCCGATCTCGTGGACCGTACGGCGCTCACGGGCGCGCTCAGCGCCATGCAGGCGCGCGACGCCGTCCTCGGCGTGATCGCCCCGCTGCTCGGCGCGGCGCTGGTCGGCGTCGCCGCCTGGCTGCCGTTCGCCGTGGCCGCGGCGACGTTCACGATCGCGACGCTGCTGCTGGCCCGCATCGGGCGGCCGCTCGCGCCGCCCCCGGATGCTGCGGACGGCGCCGCCGCGGCGCCGCGGCGGTGGACCCACGGCTTCCGGAGCATCATCGCCTCCCCCGTGCTCCGCGGCGTGGTCGCAGGTCAGATGCTGCTGAGCTTCGTGCTCACGGGGACGTTCTTCACGATGATGGCGGTGCTCGCGCAGGACCGGGCGGTGCTGGGCGCCGGGGCTCTCACGGCGCTCATGGGCCTCGGCGTCCTGGCGGGGAGCGCGATCGCGAGAGGGGCCGCCGGTCGCCTCTCCCCGCGCTCCGCGGTCCTCGCGCAGGCGGCTCTCTGGACGCTGTGCCTCGTCGCCCTCGCCGTCTCCCCCACCCTCCTCGTGATGATCCCGGCGATCACGCTCATGTGGGTGATCGTCCCGACGGCCCGGGTCAGCCTCGAGGCGTGGATCGCCGATCACGTGCCGAGCGGCCGGCGGGGACGGCTGCAGTCGGTGCGCGGCGTGCTGAACGCCGTGGCGAGCCCGCTCGGGCCCACCGCGTGCGGGGTCCTCCTCGCCTCCGGCGCGCCGGTGGCGTTCGCCGCTCTCGCCCTCGCCGCGGGGATCGCCGGGGTCGCCGTGCTGGTGTGCGGATCCGGTCGGAGCCGGCGCACCGGGGCGGCGGACGCCTCAGCGCCCTCCCCTGCGGCCGCGGCCGGCGCCGCGGGAGGAGCCGGCGGGCCGGGGCCGGCCGGTCCTCGCCGAGGTCCCTGATCCGCCGGAGCGGCCCGATGCCGATCGGGCGGCGCCCCGGGCCGGCGTCCGGTCCGTGCGCGCGGCGCCGCGGGAGGTGGCCGGGGCCTTCTCGGCGGCATCGTCCGCGCCGCGGCTGGACCGGGCGGTGCGGCCGCGCACGACGCCCACCAGCTCCTGGCGCACGGCGTCGTCCTCCGCGATGGGCCAGGCCAGGGCGATCGTGGTCGGCTCCCCCTCGCGCAGCGGCCGGTGCACGACGTCCTTGCGGTGATGCAGCCGGGCCAGCGACATCGGCATCCGGGCGTGGCCCGCTCCGGTGGCCGCCACGGCCACGCGGTCGGCGGCGTCGTCCCGGTGCGCCGCGGGGATCTCCACGGAATCGGCGAGGTCGGCCTCCGACAGCTCCTCGTGCAGGCTCAGCACGTCCTCGTCGCCGACGACGACCACCTCCCGCTCCTGCCACAGGGGCACCACATGCAGCGGCTCGGGGTCCTCCAGGGGAAGCCGCACGAAGCACATGTCCACCTCGCCGGCGGCGAGCGCCTCGCGCTGGCGGCTCCACGGCACGGGGACCAGCTCGAGCCGGGCGGCGCGGCGCGCATCGCGCCACCGCCGGGCGAAGCGGTCGGGCTCGACCCCGGGGACGAAGCCGACGCGCAGGACAGGGATGCTCATGGCCCCAGGGTACGGGGCCGCTCGGCGTCCTCGAGGATGCGCAGCAGGTCGGCGGCGTAGCGGCGCGGATGCGTCAGGTTCACCATGTGGGTCCCGTAGGGCAGGACGACCAGCCGCCCGTGCGGTGCGGCGCGGGCGAAGGACCGCTCGTGCACGCGCAGCTGATCGGCGCGGCCGTTGAGGATCGTCACGGGCGCGCTGATCCGGGCCAGGTCGCGGCGGAGGTCCAGCGAGGCCACCGCCGCCATCGCCGGGGCGATCACGCGGGCATCGGCCCGGCCCCCGGCCAGGCACGCCTGCGCCCCCTCGGCTCCGAGCACGGCCCGCAGCAGGGCGGAGGTCGCGGCGTCCCCGCCGGGCAGCAGGTCCACGGCCCGCATGCCCAGCCCGTACAGCCGCGCGGCCCGGGGCGTGGCGTCCACGGAGCCGCCGGAGACGACGAGGGAGGCCAGAGCCTCGCGCGGAGGGCCGGCGGGGAGCTCGGCCGCGGCGCGGATGGCGAGCATCGCCCCCAGGGAGCAGCCCACCAGGTGTGCCGTGCCCGTCGCGCTGCGCTCGGCGGCCTGCGCGAGCGCCTGGTCGATCGTGGCGATCGCGGCCTCGAGGGTGAAGTCCTCGTCGCGGCGCGCGCCGTGGCCGGGGAGGTCGGGGGCGAGGACGGTGCGCCCCGCGGCCTCGAGGATCGGCCGCTGCAGGTCCCACTGGGTGCTCGAGGTGCGGGTGCCGTGGATCAGCACCACCGCCGCCGGCGCGCTCGTCCCGGGCCGGGCCTCGTCCCGGGCGCTCGCGCTCATGCGGGCTCGCGCACCGCAGCGGCCGCCTCGCGGAGGACGCGGGTGAAGCGCTTGGGGCGGTTGAGGTTGACGATGTGCCCGGCGTCCTCGAGGATCCGCAGCTCGGCGCGGCCCGCGGCGGCCACGCAGGCGCCCTCGTGGCGGCGGAACGGGTCCGAGGCGCCGTTGACGAAGGTGATGGGCACGTCGATGGCCGCGATGTCGGCGAGCATGTCCATGTCGCCGACCACCCGCACCACGCCGGGCACGACGCCGTGCGCGCGCCCGCCGCCGTAGTAGCGCTGGGCGGCCTTGGGCGAGTTGGCGCGGGCGAAGGCGCGGTGGACGCGGGCGTCGGTGTCCCCGGGCATCCAGTCCTTCATCCGCAGCCACAGCCCGTAGATCCGGGCCAGGGCCGGCCCGGGGACGACGGTGCAGCCCGCCGCGACCAGCGCGGCGATGCGGCCCGGGTTCATGGCGGCCCAGTGGATCGTGAGGTAGCCGCCGAGGGAGAGGCCCACGAGGACGGGCGGCTCGGGGCAGGCGGCGACGGCGGCGTCGATGGTCGCGAAGCTCCCCTCCCGGGTGAAGGTCTCCGCCGTGCGGGTGCCGTGGCCGGGCAGGTTCGGCGCCTCCACGTGATAGCCCTTCCGGCGCAGCCGACGGATCTGCCCCTTCCACATGCTGCGCGAGGAGCGGACGGCATGGACGAGGACGACGCTGCGGGTCATCGCGGGCTGGGCGCCATCGGGCGCGGTCGGTCGGGTCTCCGGGCGAGGACGGCCATGGGGCTGATCCTAGCCATGGCGCGGGCGCTTGCCGCCCAGCCCCCCGGAGCCTTACTATCTGCGTATGCGTGAAGATTCGAAGAAGTGCACCTTCGGCCCGGACAGCCAGTTCGCCGACCTCGCCGCCGAGGTCTTCTCCCTGCTCTCGGACGGGACGCGGGTGCGGATCATCCTCGCCCTGCGCGACGGCGAGCGCTCCGTCAACGACCTCGCCGAGGCGGTCGGGAAGTCCGCCACGACCGTCTCGCAGCACCTGGCGAAGCTGCGCTGGGGGCGGATCGTCCGGACCCGCCAGGAGGGGACCCGGGTCTTCTACAGCCTGGCGGACGAGCACGCCCGCGAGCTCGTGACGCAGGCCGTCTTCCAGGCGCAGCACGCGCTGGACGCCTCCCCCGCTCACCACCGCACGGCCCAGGGCCAGGTCGTGGCCGATGCCCCCGAGGGCCCGGCGGCGGGGTGCCCCGCCGGCGGCCCGGACGCCTCGCGATGACCGCCGTCGCCGCCCCGGAGGCCGCCGCACCGCCGCAGCGCGAGAGCCTGTGGCAGCGCATCGACCGCAGGGACCTCGCCCGCACCCTCGCCGTCGCCGCCTGCGCCCTGCTCGTCGGGCTGGGCCTGACCTGGCCGTGGCCGTCGGTGCCCGTGCTCGCCCTGGCCGGGCTGGTGCTGGGCTGCTGGCCGATCGCCGCCGAGGCCCTCGGGGACCTGCGCGAGCGGCGCATGAGCATGGAGCTGTCCATGCTCATCGCCATCGTCGCCGCCGCCGCGATCGGCGAATGGACCACCGCCCTGCTCATCACGACCTTCGTGCTCGCGGCGGAGATCCTCGAGGACCTCTCCCTGGACCGCGGCCGCGACGCGCTGACGGACCTCATGTCCTTCCTGCCCGAGCAGGTCCAGGTCCGCGAGGACGGAGGCATCACCACCATCCCCCTGGCGGAGGTCGCCGCCGGCCAGACCGTCGTCGTCTCCCCCGGAGGCCGCGTCCCCGTGGACGGCACCGTGCTGGCAGGCACCTCCAGCGCGGACCAGTCGCGGATCACCGGCGAGCCGCTGCCGGTGGACATCGGCCCCGGCGACGCGGTGCATGCGGGCTCGATCAACCAGGTCGGCGCGGTGGAGATCCGGGCCGAGCGCGTCGGGGCGGAGTCCTCCTACGGGCGCATCATCGAGGCCGTCCGGCGCGCGCAGTCCTCCCAGCCGCCCGTGCAGCGGCTCGCGGACCGCCTCGCCGCGGCGCTGGTGTACCTCGCCCTCGGCGGGGCCGCGATCACCTATCTCGTCACCCGCGACCTCACCGCCACGATCTCGGTGGTGGTCGTCGCCGGGGCCTGCGGCATCGCCGCCGGAACCCCCTTGGCGACGCTCGCGGCGATCGCCCGGATCGCCCGCGGCGGCGCCTTCGTCAAGGACGGCGCGCATCTGGAGGCGCTGTCGGGGATCGACACCGTCGTCTTCGACAAGACCGGCACCCTCACCGGGGGCGAGCCGCAGCTGGTCGGCATCCGCCCGGCCGCGGGCCGGGACGAGCGCGAGCTGCTCGAGCTCGCGGCATCGGCCGAGGCGTACTCCGAGCATCCGCTGGCCGCCGCGATCGTCCGCGGGGCGCAGGAGCGCGGGCTGCGTCCCGCGCTCCCGGACTCCTTCACCTACACCCCCGGCCTCGGGGTCACCGCCGAGCTGGGCGGCCGGACCATCACCGCCGGCTCCACGACGCTGGTTCCCGGCCCGGAGGCGGCCGCGCAGGACGCGGCCGCGACCGCCGTGCACGTGGCCGTCGACGGCCGCTTCATCGGCAGCCTGCTGCTGTCCGATGCGGTGCGCGCCGGCGCCCCGGAGGCGATCCGCGCACTGCACCGGATGGGCCTGCGGACCATGATCGTCACCGGGGACCGCGCCGGGACCGCCCGTCCGGTCGCGGCCCAGCTGGGGATCGACGAGGTCCGCGCGGGCCTCCTGCCGGAGGAGAAGCTCGCCTGGATCGACGCCGAGAGGGCGGCCGGTCACCGCCTGGCGATGGTCGGCGACGGCGTCAACGACGCTCCCGCCCTGGCACGGGCCGATGTCGGCATCGCCATGGGCGACGGCACCCAGATCGCGCAGGACAGCGCCGACGTGGTCCTGGTCAGCTCCGACCTCGACGATCTCGTGGGCACGATGAGGGTCGCGCGGCGCGCCCGCCGGATCGTGATGGCGAACTTCGCCGGCACCATCGCCGTCGACCTGCTGGGCATGGCGCTGGCGGCGATGGGGCTGCTCAGCCCGGTGCTGGCCGCCCTCGTGCACGTGGGCAGCGAGACGGCCTTCATCCTGAACTCCGCCCGCCTCATCCCGGGCCGCTCCTCGCGCCGCTGACCGCGCGGCACCGGCCGCCGAGGACCGTGGGGCACCGGCGGCCGAGGGCCGTGGGGCATCGGCCGCCGGTCGCGTGGGATCATGCTGGCCCGAGCAGGATCGAGGCGGAGGGCGCGGAGCATGTGGCTGGAGTACGGGCTGGACGGGGTCGATGCCCTGCGGATCGTCATCTCGACGGTCGCCTTCTACCTGATCATCCTGCTCATCGTGCGGTTCCTGGGGCAGCGGGCGCTGGCCACCCTGTCCAGCTTCGACCTGGCCGCCATCATCGCCCTGGGCGCGATCATGGGCCGCGCGATCCTCGGTGACTCCCCCACCGCCGTCGCCGGGGTGCTGAGCCTGGTCACGCTGGTGGCGCTGCAGGCGGTGACCGGCCAGCTGCGCCGCCACGTGCGCGGGGCGTGGCTGGTCAACAGCCCGCCCGTGATCCTCATGGCCGGTCCGCGCATGATCGCGGCGAACCTGACCCGCGCCCACGTGGTCGAGGACGAGGTGCTCTCCGCCCTGCGCCTGGCCGGGGTCCGCCACCTCGACGAGGTGGCCTGCGTGACCCTCGAGCCGACGGGACGCATCAGCGTGCTGCGCACCGGGGAGAGCATCGACCCCGCGCTGCTGGCGGGTGCCGTCGGCCTCGAGCAGATGCCGAAGGGCCTGCTGCGCGACGCGTGAGGACCGCCGCACCCTCCCGGCCCGCCTCCGGCACGGCCGGCCCCGCCTCCCGCGGCGGCGGGATGCGCTTGGATGGGGACATGACGAGGCGATACGTGATCATCGGGGCCGGAGCGATCGGCGGGGGCATCGGTGCGCTGCTCGCGCGGCAGGGAGCGGCGGTGGTGCTCGTCGCGCGCGGGGAGCATCTCGCGCGGATGCGCCGCACCGGCATGCGCCTGCGCACCCCCGAGGTCGACGCGACGGTGCCGGTCACCGCCGTCGCCGGCCCCGAGGAGATCACCCTCGGCGAGGACGACGTGCTCGTCCTGGCCACCAAGACCCAGCAGGCCGAGGCGGCGCTCGCCGCCTGGGCCGATGCTCCCGTCGGCGAGCGCACCGCCGGACAGGCGCTGCCGATCCTCACCGCCCTGAACGGCGCCGCCGCCGAGGAGCGGGCGCTGCGCTGGTTCGCCCGCGTGATCGGCGTGTGCGTGTGGATGCCCGCCGTGCGCCTCCAGCCCGCCGAGGTGATCGTGCGCGGCGCGCCCGTGGGCGGCATCTTCCCCGCCGCCCGGTATCCGGCGGCGCTGACCACCGACGAGGACCGGTCCCTGATCGCGGGCATCGCCGAGGACTGGGCGCCGGCCGGGCTGCGGGTGCATCCCGTCGAGGACGTCATGCCGTGGAAGCACCGCAAGCTGCTGGGGAACCTCGGCAACGCGGTGCAGGCGCTGCTGGGCACCGGCGACGGGGACGTCGTCCGCGCCGCGCGGGAGGAGGCCGCCGGGATCTACGAGGCCGCCGGCATCGTCCTGAACCCGGAGGCGGAGGAGCAGGCGATGCGGGACCTGCTGCAGGTCCGCCCGGTGCCCGGGGAGCCGGAGGAGATGGGCGGCTCCACCTGGCAGTCCCTGGCCCGCGGCACCGGCGACAGCGAGGTCGACTACCTCAGCGGGGAGATCGCCGCGCTCGCCCACCGCAACGGGCGCACCGCGCCGGTCAACGCGGGGCTGGCGCGACTGACGCGTCGGGCCGCCCGCACCGGGGCCCGACCGGGTGCGCTGTCCTCCGCCGAGCTGCGGGCGCAGCTGGGCCTGTGACCGGGCACCGGCCGAGCGCGGGGCCGCCGCCGCAGCGCTCCCCTGCCCTGAGCGGTCGCCCGGGCGTACCGTGGGAGGACGCCCGCGTCACCAGGGAGGCGCCATGACCCCCGTCCCGCGCTCCGACTCCTTCTCCTGGGCCTACCGCGCCTGGTTCCGGATCCGTCTGGTGCTGCTGCACGTCATGGGCCCGGCGACGCTCGACCCCGCGCACGATCCGCGCGCACGGCTGAAGCGGGACTACGCCCGCCGCCGGGCGCTGGACGAGCAGCGCCGCCGGGAGGCGTTCATCCGGAAGTCCTGGGGGGATTGAGGCCGCTGCCCGCGCCGCCGCGGGCACGGTCCCGCCCTGATCCGGCGAGCCGGGACGCCGCGGCGCGCGACGAGTAGTCTGGCGCCAGGTCCGCAGCGAGGCGTCCGCTGCGGCAGCACCCGAGCCCGGAGGTCGGCATGCGGATCATCGTCAGCGAGTTCATGAGCCTGGACGGGATCGTCCAGGCCCCCGGAGGGGCCGACGAGGACCCCAGCGGCGGCTTCGCGCACGGCGGCTGGTCCTTCCCCTACTTCGACCCCGAGGTGATGGGGGCGGTGGTCGACTCCTTCGCCGCCTCCCACGAGGTGCTCCTGCAGGGCTCGCGCACCTATCGCGTCTCCGCCGAGGCCTGGCCCGGGCGCTCCGGCGACCCGTTCAGCGACTGGATCAACGCGGCCCGCAAGTACGTCGTCTCCGACGAGCTGACCGAGCAGGACATCACCTGGCACCCCACCACCATCGTGCCCCGGGACCAGCTGGTGGCGACCGTGCAGGAGCTGCGGGCGCAGCCCGGCGGCGGCGTCTACGTCTACGGCAGCCTGACGATCGTGAAGGCCCTGCTCGCCGAGGGTCTGGTCGACGAGCTTGTCGTGTTCATCGAGCCGATCCTGCTGGGCGGCGGCAAGAGGATGTTCCCCGCCGACGGCGAGGCCCGCCCGCTCGAGCTGATCTCCGCGCAGACCGCCGCGACCGGTGTCATCGTCGCCCGCTACCGGCCGGCAGGAGCGCCGCCCGGCGGGCCCGCGGAGGATGCCGCGGGCGAGGGAGCCGGGACCGGGACCGAGGAGCTGTCATGAGCGTCGACGTCTCCACCCGCACCCTCGAGGTGCCCGGCGCCGTGCTCACGTACGACGTGCGCACCCCGGCCAGCGGCTCCGCCCGCCCGCCGCTGTTCGTCCTCGGCTCGCCGATGGGCGCCTCCGGCTTCGCGCAGCTGGTCTCCCATCTCGAGGACCGGGTCGTCCTCACCTACGATCCGCGCATGGCCGAGCGCAGCCGGCTCACCGAGGGCGGAGAGGTCAGCATCGCGCGGCACGCGGAGGACCTGCACGCCGTCGTCGCCGACTCGGGGCTGGGGCCCGTGGACGTATTCGGCTCCAGCGGCGGGGCGATGGTGGCCCTCCCCTGGGCGGTCGACCACCCGGAGGACCTGCGCACGCTGGTCGCCCACGAGCCGCCGCTGACCCTGCTGCTCGAGGACGCCGAGATCGCCCAGCAGGCCATGGACGACATCGCCGAGACCTACCGCCGCGAGGGCTTCGGGCCGGCGATGGCGAAGTTCATCCAGCTGATCATGACCCCCGGCCCTCTGCCCGAGGACTACCGGGAGCGTCCGGCCCCCGATCCTGCCCAGTTCGGGCTGCCCACCGCGGACGACGGGTCCCGCGACGATCCGCTGCTGGCCCACAACGTGCCGATGACGCCCTACCGGCCCGATGCCTCCCGGCTGCTCGCCAGCGGCGTGCGGATCGTCCCGGCGATCGGAGAGCAGGGCGAGGGCACGCTGGCGCGGCGCGGCGGGGAGGCCCTGGCGGACCTGCTCGGGGTGGAGCCGGTGGTCTTCCCCGGGGACCACGGCGGCTTCGCCGCGAGCGACTGGACGCCGCACAACGACCCGGCGACCTTCGCGGCCCGCCTGCGCGAGGTCCTGGACGGCCCGGCCTGAGGCCGGCGACGGCGCGATCAGCGCCGGTCGCGGCGCCGACGGACCGCCCGGACGGCCAGCCCGGCCGCGACCAGGACCAGCAGCACGCCGATGCCCTGCAGCCCCGGCGAGTCGTCGGCGCCGCCGGCAAGGACGGCGAGCACTCCGAGGACGACGAGGGCCCCGAGAGCTGCGGGGACGAGGAGGCGGCGCGGGGAGATCATCGGCCATGACTACCATGGCGAGGGCCGCGCATCCCACCAGGAGGCCCCACGATGACCGTGCTGAGACTGTCCGAGATCGACCCCGCGAGGATCGACGAGGTCGGGGGCAAGGCGGCCGGGCTCGCCGCGCTGATCCGCGCCGGCGAGCGCGTCCCCGAGGGGTTCTGCCTGACCACCGCCGCGTTCGACGCCGGGACGATCCCCCGCGCGGAGGTCCTCGCGGCCTATCGCGAGCTGGGCGAGGACGTGGCCGTGGCCGTCCGCTCGAGCGCCACCGCGGAGGATCTGCCCTGGGCGAGCTTCGCCGGCCAGCAGGACACCCTGCTGGACGTCCGCGGCGAGGACGACCTGCTCGCGGCGATCGAGGCCTGCTGGGAATCCCTGGACTCCGAGCGCGCGATCGCGTACCGCCGGGCGCAGGGCGTCCGCGCATCCCGGATGGCGGTCGTGGTCCAGCGCATGATCTCCCCGGCGGCCGCCGGCGTGCTGTTCACCGCGAACCCGGTCACAGGCTGCCGCACCGAGATGGTCGTCGACGCCGCCCCGGGGCTGGGCACCGCCGTCGTCGACGGCGCGGTGGACACCGACCATTACGTGATGCCGGCCCCCGGTCGGGGCGCCGTCGATCCCGCGGCGGGTGACCCGGCCCCGCCCCGCGGCTGCCTCGCGCCGGGGCAGCTCGAGCTGCTGCGCGCCGCCGGCGAGCGCGTGCAGGACGCCCTCGGCTCGCCGCAGGACATCGAGTTCGCCGTCGACGGTGACGGCGCCCTGTGGCTGCTGCAGTCCCGCGCCATCACCAGCCTCTTCCCCCTCCCCGAGGATCCGGAGGACCTGCCGCGGGTCTACATGGAGGCGGGCCACATGCAGGGGATGCTGCGGCCGTTCACGCCGATGGGCCGCTCCGCGATGCAGAGGATCACCCACCAGTGGTTCGAGGCGTTCGGCGCCCGCGCCCGGGCCGAGGGCCCCGCGATGGTGGCCTTCATCGGCGGCCGGATGTACCTGGACCTGACCGCGTTCGTGCGCAGCGCGCGGATGCGCCGGAGCCTGCCGCGGACGCTCGAGCTGTACGGTCCCCGCGTCCGACGCGGGATGCAGCAGGTGTGCGAGGACCCGCGCTTCGCGCCCCGCCGCGGCGGGAGGCTCCCGCTGGCCACGGCGGCGACGGTGGCGCTGCGCATGGGGCCGCCGATGCTGCGCGGCATCGCCGCGTCCCTGCGGCACCCGGATCGGGAGCGCGAGCGCAGCCTCGCTCTCATCGACGTGGTCCGCACCGCCTGTGCTCCGGACTCCGCGCCGAGGACTCCGCGAGAGCGTCTGGAGACCGCCGAGGCCGTCCACCGGGCGATGCTGGCGGGCCCGATGATGGACTCGCTGAACCCGCTGTGGACGGCCATGATGTGCCAGCAGCTGGCCACGGCGCTGCTGCGCGGCATCGCCGAGGAGTCCGAGGTGATGGCGGTGATGCGCGGGGCGCCGCACAACATCACCACCCGGATGGACCTGGAGCTGTGGTCCCTGGCCGACGGCGCCCGCGAGCATGAGGAGCTCCTCACCACGACGCCCACCGAGGAGCTCGTCCGGATGCACCGCGACGGGACCCTCCCGGAGATCGGGCTGGACGCCTTCCTGGACCGGTACGGGCATCGCGCCGCCGCCGAGATCGACATCGGCGTGCCCCGCTGGGAGGACGATCCGGGCCCGATCTTCGACGCGATCGCCGGCTACCTCCAGCTCACCGACCTCGAGCAGGCCCCGGACCGCCGTTTCGCCCGCGCGGCCGCCGAGGCCGAGGCGCAGCTCGCGCAGCTGGTCGAGCGGGCCGCCGCGCGCAGCCCGCTGCGGGCGCGGGCCGTCGGCTTCCTGCTGCGCCGCGCACGGATGCTCATCGGCCTGCGGGAGCTGCCGAAGTTCCTGTGGCTGATGCCGCTGCGGCGGATGCGGCGCGAGCTGCTGGCCATCGGCGAGGAGCTCGCGGCCGGCGGCATCCTGGAGACGGCCGAGGACATCCTGTTCCTCGAGCTCGACGAGGTCGCCGCGGTGCTCGGCCCGCCCCCGGCACCGGCCGGGCCCGCAGCAGATGCCGACCCCCGCGCGCTGGTGGCGCAGCGCCGCACGGCGCATGCCCGGGAGATGCGACGCCGCCATGTCCCCGTCCTGCTGCTCTCGGACGGCACGGACGTCGAGGCCACCCTGCCGGCCCTCGAGACCCCCGGTGCGATCACGGGCATGAGCGCGGCGCCCGGCAGCGCCACCGGGCCGGCGCGGATCGTCACCGATCCTGCGGGCGCCCGGATCGCGCCGGGCGAGATCCTCGTCGCCCCGACGACCGATCCCGGCTGGACCCCGCTGTTCATGACCGCCGCCGGCCTGGTCACCGAGACCGGCTCGCCGATGGCCCACGGGCCGACGGTCGCGCGCGAGTACGGCATCCCCGCGGTGATCTGCGTCCCGGACGCCACCGTGCGGATCCGCTCCGGCCAGATCATCACCGTCGACGGCGCCGCCGGGACCGTCCGCATCCACGACGAGGACGCCGAGACCGGTCGCTGAGCAGGGCGCATCCCGGCCGCGAGAGGTCGACCGCGACCCCCGGGCGGCCGGCTCGCGATCTCTTCGCGAGAACTCCTGCAACGGAGCGGTTGCACGCTCGCGGTCGACGTGCGAGACTCTTCTGCAACCACACAGTTGCATCGTCGGCATCGCGGCCTCCCCTCCCGCCCCGCATCCCGCAGACCGGGACAGGGCGCCGCCACGACACTGACGCCCGCCACCGCACCCGCCCCCGTCGGCCCATCGCCGACGACACCGCATGAGGAGACCGCCATGGAGAACACGCAGAACCCCCCGGCCGAGATCGACACCGATGCCTTCGTCGTGCGCCGCACGATCCGCATCGCCGCACCCCGCGAGAAGGTCTGGCGCACCGTCACCGAGCCCGAGCTCGTCTCGCAGTGGTTCGGCCGGATCACCCTCGAGGGCACCGGCGCCGGAGCCGTCGGCACCATCGGCTGGCCCGGCGAGCGCCGGGTCCCGATCCGGGTCGAGACCTTCGTCCCGACCACCGAGGTGTCCTACCGCTGGTGCAACGAGGAGGGACCGCTGTCCGAGACGGTCGACGACGAGCGTGCCACCGTCTTCACCTTCACCCTCGAGGATGCCCCGGGCGGCACGCAGCTCACCGTCGTCGAGACGGGCTTCGGCGGAACCAGCGACCCGCAGCAGATGATGGCCGACCATCGGGGCGGCTGGGACGCCGAGCTCGACAAGCTCGTCGCCCTGCTCGAGCGCGGCGCATGAGCCCCGACCTGGTCGACCCCTCGGTGGTCGAGATGTGCAGCGCGCTCGGCGACGAGACCCGCTGGAGCATCCTCGCCGCTCTCGGCGAGGGCGACGCCTCCGCCTCCGCCCTCGCCCGCCGCCTCCCGGTGACCCGGCAGGCCATCGCCAAGCATCTCGCCGTGCTGCACGATGTCGGTCTCGTGGAGACCGTCCAGGTGGGGCGCGAGGTCCGGTACCGGGTCGTCGGATCCGGCCTCAGCGCGACGGCCCGGCGCCTGGACGCGATCGGCGTCGCCTGGGACCGTCGCCTGGCGTCCATCAAGCAGATCGCCGAGAACCTCTGACGAGATCGTCCCCGGCCCGGGCACGGACGCCTCCCGCCCGGGCATGGACCGGCCCCCGCCCTGCCGTGCAGGTCGGGGGCCGGTCGTCCGTCTCGCGGTCCGCTCGTCGCGGCGCGGGTCACCGACGGGTCATGGTGCTGGTGTATCCGCCGCCGCCGGGGTAGACCCAGTCGCCGGTCATGACGGTGTCGTCATCGGTGAAGGTGCCGCGGAAGTACGCCGGGCTGCCCTGGGCTCCGGCCCAGATGGTGAGCGTGCCGCCGTCGAGCTCGTAGACGTAGTCGAAGGTGTTGCCCTGGGAGTCGTAGAAGCGCGAGGCGATCTCCTCGCTCACGGGCTCGCCGAAGGGATGCAGGTGCCCGATCACCTCGAACCCGGTGATGCTCTGGCCGAACTGCTCGAGGTCGACGTGCTGGATGAGGAAGTGGCCGCCGTCCATCCACGCATAGCGGACGGTGCCCTCGGCGCCGCCGGTGACGGCCCAGGTGCCGACGAGCCGGTCCAGGGCGCGAAGGCGAGCGCTGGGCAGGGGCGGCGCCTCCTGCGCCGCGGCCTCGGCATCCAGGTCGGCGGTGATGGCGGGCTGGGGACGGGTGTTCTCGGTCATGATCAGCTCCTGTGCGCTGCTCGGTGCGGGCCTCGTACGGCCCGCGCTCACCGGGACCTCGGAGCGGTCGCAGGGTTCTCGACATCCCGCCGCGAAGAAGTTCTGACGGGAGATCTCGGCCGGGGATGTCAAGACGGCGCGAGCGGCTCCGTGGTGCCCGTGAACGCCGCCCGCCCCGGGCTGCGACGCTCGAGAGACCGGAGGACATCATGACCACCGCCGCCACGACCCCGAGGTCCAGGCCGGACGCCGCCGCGCGTCCGCGGACCCGCGCCCTGCTCGCCGCCGCCGCGCTCGCCGGCCCCGTCTTCTTCGCCTCGTCGGTGTGCCAGGCGCTGACCCGGCCCGGGTTCGACATCCGCATCCACCCGCTCAGCCAGCTCGCCACCGGAGATCTCGGCTGGATCCAGCAGCTCACCTTCGTGCTCGCCGGCCTGGGCGGCCTTGCCCTCGCCCTCGCCCATCGCCGTCTCGTCGTCGACGGAGCAGGCGCGCGCCTGGCCCCGATCCTGCTGGGCGTCTTCGGGGCCGGCTTCGTGCTGGCCGGACTGTTCACGATGGACCCGCAGCACGGATTCCCCGCAGGCGCACCGGCCGGCGCGGTGGAGATGTCCTGGCATGCGATCGTGCACACCGCCGCGGCCGCGGCCTCGTTCCTCGCCCTCGCCGGAGCGTGCACCGCGCTGCTGGTCCGCTCGATCCGCCGCCGGCAGGTGGGGGCCTCGATCGGAAACGGGCTGGTCGCGCTCGCCCTGCTGGCGCCGACCTCGCCGAGCGGGGCGAGCATCCAGATCGCCGTCACCGGACTGATCGCCTTCACCTGGATCACCGTCACCGCGCTGCGGCTGCGGCGCCGCGCCTGATCCGACCCGCCGGCAGCGTGCCGGATACTGACACCACCACACGCCGAAGGAGACCGACCATGAAGTTCCTGCTGTTGAGCTACACGCCCGCGCAGGCGTGGGACGCCGAGACCGCCGACGTGCCGAGCCAGGAGGCCCTGGACGCGTTCGCCGCCTATCAGAAGTTCGAGGCCGAGCTGCGCGAGACCGGGGAGTTCGTGCTCAGCGAAGGCCTGGGCCACCCCGCCGTCTCGACGACGGTCCGCCGGACCGATGCCGGCGTGACCGCGACCGACGGACCGTTCGCCGAGCTGAAGGAGGTGCTCGCGAGCTTCGCGATCATCGAGGTCTCCGGCCTCGAACGGGCCAAGGACATCGTCGCCCGGATGGTCGAGGTGCTCGGCGAGCCGATGGAGATCCGGCCGATCATGGGCGACGACTTCGCCTGATGGCCGCTCCGTCCGGCGACGCGCGCGGGACGCACCTCGCTCGCATCGAGCACGTGCTGCGTGAGCAGACGCCGCACGTGCTCGGAGCGCTGGTGCGTCGCTTCGGGCGGTTCGACCTCGCGGAGGACGCCGTGCAGGAAGCGCTGATCGTCGCCGCCCGGCGATGGGCGGCCGACGGCCTGCCGGACGGCCCGCGCGCCTGGCTGATCCGGGTCGCCTACCGCAGGATGATCGACCTCCTGCGCTCGGAGCAGGCCGCGCGCCGGCGCGAGGAGGACGCCGCCTCCACCGATCTGGTGCTGGTCGATCCGGCCGCGCCCCGACCCGCTGCCGTCGACCGCGACGACAGCCTGCAGCTCCTGCTGCTGTGCTGCCATCCCGCGCTGTCGGAGACCTCGCAGATCGCGCTGACGCTGCGTGCGGTCGGCGGTCTCACCACCGCCGAGATCGCCCACGCGTACGGGGCCGCCGAGGCCACCATGGGCTCGCGGATCAGCCGCGCCAAGCAGACCCTCAAGAAGGCCGGCGCCCGCTTCGAGCTGCGGGACTCCGACGACCTCGCCGCCCGCACCACCGCGGTGATGCGGGTGCTCTACCTGATCTTCAACGAGGGGTACACCGCCACCGCCGGCAGCGACCTGACCCGTGCCGCCCTCACCGCCGAGGCCATCCGGCTGACGCGGATGCTCCGCGCCCTGCTGCCCGACGACGTCGAGGTGGCGGGGCTGCTCGCGCTCATGCTCCTGACCGACGCGCGCCGCGATGCCCGCACCGATCCCGAGGACGGGCTCGTGGTCCTCTCCGAGCAGGACCGCACCCTCTGGGACCGCCCGCTCATCGCCGAGGGCCAGCGACTGATCGAGGACGCCTGGCGTCAGGAGCGGGTCGGGCCGTACCAGCTCCAGGCGGCCATCGCCGCGATCCACGCCCAGGCGGACACCGCCGAGGCGACCGACTGGCCCCAGATCGCCGCCCTGTACCTGTGGCTCGAGCGCCTCGATCCCACCGCGCCGATCCGCCTCTCGCGGGTCGTCGCCGTCGCCCATGCCTTCGGCCCCCACCGCGGCCTCGCCCTGCTCGACCAGCTCGATCGCGAGCACGCCCTCACCGAGGATCCCCTCGTCGCGCAGCGCACCCACGCCGTCCGCGCCCATCTGCTCGACCAGCTCGGCGAGCACGAGCGCGCCGCCGACGCGTACCGTGCCGCCGCGGCCCTCACCGAGAACGAGACCGAACGGCGCTATCTCCATCGCCGAGCACGCCGGTCCGCGCCGGAGCAGGAATCGCAGCCCCGCGGCGCACAGGCCGCCGACGACGCCGCGACCTGCACCGACGTCCCCCGAGGAAGGCCCGGACGCGTCTGAGCGCCGGCCTGCAGACGACGCAGGGCCCCGGCGAGAACCGGGGCCCTGCGTCGTGGACCGAGCTCCGAGACATCGGCGATGTCCCGAGCCGTCACATCGGTGGAGATGGCGGAGGACGCAGGCATCGGCGGATTCAGGTGGCCGGCTGGGTCCGGGTGTCGAGCTCGGGGCTGTCGGCGAGCTTGAGCCAGACGACGCCGGCGATGATGACGGCGAGCCAGAAGCCCTTGGCCAGGGTCAGGGTCTCGTCGAAGAACACCGGTCCGAGCACCGCGGCGCCGACGGCGCCGATGCCCGCCCAGACCGCGTACCCGATCCCGACATCGATCCGCTTCAGCGCGACGCTGAGGAAGAACAAGGTGAACAGGAAGAACACGACGGCGATGATCGACCAGAGCGGGTCGGTGAAGCCCCGGCTGCCGTTGACGCTGAGGGCGTAGCCGACCTCGAAGACGCCAGCGATGAGCAGCGCGATCCAGGCACCGCCCCTCTTCTCACCCTGGATGGGGGCCGCAGAGGTGGTGGAAGTGGTCATGGAGGCTTTCCTTTCGAGAGTGTGTGGGGGCCGGATCAGGCGGTGCCGGCGAGGTTGAGGCCGACGACGCCGCCGATGACGACGAGGATGCCGAGGAACTTCTTCCAGGTGAGCTTCTGCGACAGGAACAGGGCGCCGACGATGACGATCCCGACGCCGGCGAGCGAGGTCCAGAGTGCGTATCCGATGCCGACGTCGAAGGTGAGGAGGGCGAGGCTGAGGAAGAAGGTCGCGATCCCGCCCGAGACGAGGGTGGCGATCGTCCACCAGAGGTGCGTGAACCCATTCGCTTTCCCGGCGGCGATGCCGACAGCGACCTCGAAGACGACGGCGATGGCGAGATAGAGCCAGCTCATGATGATGTTCCTTTCAATCGGTTGCCCGGTCGAGCGGATGCGCGGCCGGAGGTGCGGTGGTGCAGATAGCGGGTGAACGGGTCGGCACCGTGCGGCACGGCCAGCGGCCGGTAGAGGCGGTCGCGTGCTGCGCCGGTGATGCCGAACGCGGGATAGCTCGCCCGATAGTCGAAGCCGAACCCGGCGACCTCGTCGCGGTCGACGGCGACGTGGACGGTGCCGATGCCGCGATCGAGCGCGTAGCGGTAGCACAGGCCGCACGGCTCCCCGGTAGCCAGCACCGTGAACCCGGCGAGGGAGTCGAGACCGTGACGAGTCATGGCATCGCGCATCGCGACGACCTCGGCGTGCGCCATCGGATCGCCGGTCTCGGCGACCCGATTCACGCCGAACACCGAAGCCGCCTCACCGTCGGTGCCCACGAGGACGCCGACGAACGGGAGGCCGCCTGCGTCGACATGCGCGGTGCAGGCGTCGACGGCCTGCGACATCACCGACGCCAGGGTGCTGGTCCCGGTGCTCACGACTGCCCCGGACGTGCTACGACCTTGCGCTCGGTGACGTCGTCGACGATCTTCTGGAGCCGGGTCGCTGACGGCACGCCGCGCAGCACCTGGCCTTCGATCACGATGCCGGGCACCGAGTCGATGCCGACCGTGTGCACGGCGTAGCCCTGGTCGGCGCGCTGCCGGTCACGTCGCTGCTCGCTCCGCAACGCCGCTTCGACCTCGGCCCGGTCGAGGCCCACAGAGACGGCGACGTCGATGATGACCTCATCGAGGCCGATGTTGCGATCCTGCTGGAAGAACGCGGCGAACATCGCCTCGGTGTACGCCTCCGCCAGGCCGCGCTCCTGTGCCAGCTGCAGCACCATGAACGCCTTCTCGGTGCGTGGCTGTGGCGAGACGGTCGGCAGGGTGATCGGCAGGCCGACCTGGTCCGACATCGGGTACACCGCGTCTCGCCACACGCGCGGCAGGTACTCGTCCTCCGGGCGCAGCGTCGGCACCGGATCGGGGCGCAGCTCGAACGGACGGATCGTGACCTCCACGTCACGGTCGCGCTTCAGTTCCTCGATCGCCGGCTCCACGAGGAAGCAGAACGGGCAGACGTAGTCCACGAACACGTCGATCGTGATGGGCATGGATCATCCTCTCTCTAGGTGTGTGTACATGCACTTATTTGGGCGAGAAGCACGCCCGCAACGGAACGCTGCGGGCGTCAGGGCTTGATGAGTGCGCCCACCTCCGCCAGCGCCGAGGCCACGAGACCGGTGTCGAGGTGGGGGAAGTGCTTCACCGGGTTGCTCAGCAGGTCATGCACGCGAGCCTCGAACGGCTCGCGCACCTCGCGCAGCAAGGCCTCACCGGACTCATCGATCACGGCATAGACGCCGCGACCATCGTCGGCACAGACATCCCGACGGGCATGCCCCTTGGACTCCAGGCGGCTCACCAGGCGAGTGGTCGAGGTCGACGTGAGGCCGACCCGCTGCGCGAGCACCGCGATCCGCAGCTCCTTGTCCGACTCCCGGCTCAGGAGGGTCAGCGCGCGATACTCGGTCAGGCCGAGTCGGTAGTTGTCACCGAGCCACTTGTCGAGGCTCGCATCCACCGCCGAAGCGAAGGCCGCAACCCGAGACCACGCACCGCTCGCATCCCCGATCACGCTGTCCCCCGATCGCCTAAGTGTGTGTACATGCACCAAGATTAGCACGATGCCCTGCCGTGTCACATCTCCCCCGCTCGATCACCTGCAGCGCCCGTCCCTCCCGCTCGACACCGGAGTGGAGGTCCGCCTTCCTCATCGACCGCGATGACGTCCTCGTCACCGACCTCGAGTCCAGGGTAATCCTGGCCGAGTCCACCATCGACCGCACTCGCGGCCACCGACAGAAGAAGCAGGGCCCCGGCAAGAACCGGGGCCCTGCTTCGTGAACCATGTCCCGAGACATCTGCGAACGATGTCCCGAGCCGTCACATCGGTGGAGCTAGGGGGATTCGAACCCCCGACCTTCTCATTGCGAACGAGACGCGCTACCAACTGCGCCATAGCCCCGGGCGGGTGGTCGCCGCGCCGCGAGGCGTGGAACCGAGATGACACCCTACCAGAGCCCGGCCCGGATACCGTGGCCTCCTGAGGCCCCGGGAGGAGGGACGCCCATGCGCATCACCCGCCGCGGATGGCTGGCCGGGGCGATGCTCGGCGGCCTGTCCGCCTGCACCGCTCCCCCGCCGCCGCCCGGCGCCGGCGACGACGAGGCGCGCGTGATCGCCGACGGGCTGGAGGTCCCCTGGTCTCTGGTGTTCCACGAGGGCGCGGCCCTGGTCAGCGAGCGCGACAGCGGGCGGATCCTCGAGGTCTCCGAGCAGGACGGCGTGCTGCGGGAGGTCGCGGTCCTCGAGGACGTCGCAGCCCGCGGCGAGGGCGGCCTGCTGGGACTCGCCG
This sequence comes from Brachybacterium phenoliresistens, assembly GCF_000576425.1. Classification (GTDB taxonomy): domain Bacteria; phylum Actinomycetota; class Actinomycetes; order Actinomycetales; family Dermabacteraceae; genus Brachybacterium; species Brachybacterium phenoliresistens. Next base: position 65,740 of record NZ_KK069998.1, read on the forward strand.
TGCTCGACGGGCACCTCTACGCGTACCTCACCGCCGCGCAGGACAACCGGATCGTGCGGATGCCCCTGTCGGGCACGGCCGCATCCCTGGCCCTGGGCGCGCCGGAGACGATCGTGGACGGCATCGCGGCCGCGCAGATCCATGACGGCGGCCGCCTCGGGGCCGGCCCGGACGGGATGCTGTACGCGACCGTCGGCGATGCCGGGTCCCCCGACTCCGCCCAGGACCCGGGCAGCCCGAACGGGGCGATCCTGCGGATGATGCCCGACGGCACGGCCCCGGCGGACAATTCCCGCGCCGGCTCCCTGGTGTGGAGCTGGGGCCACCGCAATCCCCAGGGCATCGCCTGGGACGCGGACGGGATGATGTACGCCAGCGAGTTCGGGCAGAGCAGCTGGGACGAGCTCAACATCATCGAGCCGGGGGCGAACTACGGGTGGCCCCTCGTCGAGGGCGTCGGCGGGCAGGGGAGGTTCCGCGACCCGATCGCGCAGTGGGCTCCGGCCGAGGCCAGCCCCAGCGGCATCGCGATCGCCGAGGGCACGGTCCATATCGCGAACCTGCGGGGGCGGCGCCTGCGCAGCGTCGATCTCGAGGATCCGACCCGACAGCGCGAGCGGCTGGTGGGCACGCACGGCCGGCTGCGGGACGTCGTGCTCGCGCCCGACGGCTCGCTGTGGGTGCTCACCGGCAACACGGACGGCCGCGGAGATCCCGCGCCCGGCGACGACAGGATCCTGCGGATCGCCGCGCCCTGAGGGCGCTCTGCCGCGCGGCAGCCGCCGGCGGGTGACGGCACTGTCCCGGGGGTCCCCCGCCCCGCACGGGCTCTGGCGTGTCCCGGCCCGACGCGGGATCATGGATCAGGAGGTGCATCATGTCGGACCTGATCATCACGGACGTCGAGCCCGAGACCATCCGCGCCCTCGAACGGACGGCGATGGCCCGCGGACTCTCGCGCGACGAGTTCCTCCGTCACCATCTCGAGCTGCTCGCGGAGACGGAGAGCCGCCCGATCCTCACCCGCGCCGCCCTGGCCCGCCCGCTCTCGGCGAGCACGGACCTGCGCGACGATCACCAGGAGCATCGCGCCGCGTCCTGACGGGCGGAGGCCGATCGGCAGCCGGACGGATCGGCAGCCGGGCGGCGCGAGGCGCCGGCTGCCGATCAGCCGAGCGTGCTGCGGAAGAAGCGGGCGGACGCCTCGATGGCCTCCCCGCGCGCCTGCTCATCGACCTGATCGGGGATCACGAAGCCATAGTGCCCCGTCTCGGGCCCGCCGACGGCCGCACCGTCGGCGCCGGGGATCCCCCGGGTGTAGAGCTCGCCGTGGGTCTCCGGCGGGGTCTCGGTATCCGCCCGGGTCCAGCGCACCGCCACCGGGACGTCGATCGCGGCGAGGCTCGCCGGGTCGATGGCCGGCCCCAGCGCCGGGCACAGCAGGAATCCGGCGCGCACCCTCGGGTCGCGCAGATCCTCGGCGGCGCGCGACGCCCAGGCCTGCGCCGCCTCCGCGCCGTAGCGGGACCTCAGCTCCTCCCGCAGCCCCGGGTACTCCGGCGGGGACGGCAGGTCCTCGGCGCTGCGCAGCAGCGCGCGGTAGGCATCGGCCCCCACCCGGGCGCCGCACAGGGCCGCCGCCGAGTACCCGCCGAGGGAGAATCCCGCCGCGCCGACGGGCCCCCGGGCGGGCACCCGGTCCAGGGCGAAGCTCAGGTCCGTCGGCCGCTCCCACCACCAGGCGAAGCCTTCGGCGCGGTACGGCTCGACGTGCGTGTTGCCGTGGTGGTCCGGGGCGAGGACGTCGAATCCCTCCGTGCGCAGCGCCTCGGCCCACCAGGCCAGATCCTCCGCCGCGCCGCCCGTGCCGTGGGAGAGCAGCACCAGCGGCGCCGCGGCGCGATCCGCCTGCCAGCGGTGGATGCGCACCGGGCGGGGCCGGTCCCCGTCCAGGGCCCGGCGGGTGGGGTCCTCCAGGACCTGGCAGGTCGCGCTCATGCCGGCTCCCTGTCGGATCGAGCCTCGGTGAGGAAGGCACGGGTCGCCGCGAGGAAGGCGTCGGGCTGGTCGTAGGTGACGATGTGCCCGGCGTCGGGGATCGTGACCAGCTGCGAGCCGGGGGCGGCCGCTGCGGCCGCGGCCACCTCCTCGGGCGCCACCAGGGTGTCCCGGTCGCCGCGCATCCACAGCGTCGGCACCTGCAGCCGCGGCAGCTGCGGCAGCAGGTCCAGGCGCATGGACCGCGGCCCGTAGGCGTGGATCTGCCAGTCGTCCAGCACGCGCTCGTGATGGGCCTGCTTGGCGCGGGCCTCGTCGATGACCCGGTGCAGGATCTCCTCGAAGCCGGGCGTGTCCTCGCCGGCGACCAGCTGCCCGGCCAGGGAGCGGCGGATCATCCCCGGGGAGCGCGCCAGCAGCAGGGTCGAGGCGCGCAGCAGCCCCGGGGTGCGCAGCATCGCCCAGGTGAGCAGCTGGGCGGGGCGCCGCGCGCCGATGCCGCCGGGGCCGACGGCCACCAGCGCCTCGACCCGCTCGGGATGGCGCAGGGCGATCCCGGTGGCCAGCCCGCCGCCCATGGACAGGCCGATCAGCGCCGCCTTCGGGAGGTCGAGCCGGTCCAGCAGCTCGAGCAGGATCGGCCGCAGGGCGTCGTCGTCCAGCACGCCGCGCCAGGGGCGGGAGGCGCCGTGGCGCGGCAGGTCGACCACGTGGACGTGGTGGTCCTCGGCGAGCGCCGGGGCGACCTCCCGCCACACGCCGCGGCCGGTGTCGAGCATCGCGCCGTGCAGCAGCACCAGGGCCGGTGCCTCCGGGTCCCCGCCGCGGTGGACCCGGATCGGCCCGCCGGCCACCCTCAGGTCGAGGGGGCTGTCGAAGAAACGGCTCATGGGGGCTCCTCCTGGCGGCGGGGTCTGCTCGCAGTCTTCCACGGTTCCCGGTGCCGGGCAGGGACCCCCGGCCCCCGGGTAGCAGGGCGCGGCCCGGCGCGCACGGCCCGGCGCGGACGCCTAATTCCCTTGCCGCCGCGCCCGCGGCGTCCATACCGTGCAGGCATGCCCCACCTCGACGTCTCCGCCATCGGCTATGCCCTGCCCGACGGGCGCCCGCTGCTCAGCGACGTCTCGCTGCGGGTGGGCCAGGGTGAGCGCGTCGCCCTGATCGGCGCGAACGGCGCCGGGAAGACGACCCTGCTGCGGATCATCCTCGACGAGGTCGCCGCGAGCTCCGGGGCGATCACCCGTGCCGGCACTCTCGGGGTGATGCGCCAGTTCGTCCGCGGCGGCACCGTGCGCGAGCTGCTGCTCTCGGTCGCCCCGGCCCCGCTGCAGGCCGCGGGCGCGGAGCTGGAGCGGCGCGAGGCGGAGATGGAGGCCGCGGGCACCGAACGCTCCCAGATGGCCTTCGCCGCGGCCGTGGCCGCGTGGGGAGACGCCGGCGGATACGAGGCGGAGGTCCTGTGGGACACCTGCACGATCGCCGCCCTCGGCATCCCCCTGGACCGCTGCGGGGACCGCCCCCTGACCACGCTCTCGGGCGGGGAGCAGAAGCGCCTGGCCCTGGAGGCGCTGCTGCGCGGCCCCGACGAGCTGCTGATCCTGGACGAGCCGGACAACTCCCTGGACGTCCCGGGCAAGCGCTGGCTCGAGGAGCAGCTGCGCGCCACCGACAAGGGGGTGCTGTTCGTCAGCCACGACCGCGAGCTGCTGGCCCGGACGGCGACCGCGGTCGTCACGCTCGAGCTGGGGGCGGCCGGCAGCACCGCCTGGACGCACCCCGGCAGCTTCGCCTCGTATCACGCCGCCCGCGCGCAGCGCTTCGCACGCCTGGACGAACTGCGCCGCCGATGGGACGAGGAGCACGCCAAGCTGCGGGCCCTGGTCCAGATGTACAAGCAGAAGGCGGCCTACAACTCGGACATGGCCTCCCGCTACCGGGCCGCGCAGACCCGCCTGGCCCGCTTCGAGGAGATCGGTCCGCCCGAGGAGCAGCCCCACGAGCAGAACGTGCGGATGCGTCTGCCCGGCGGCCGCACCGGCAAGCGCGCCCTGGTCTGCACCGGGCTCGAGCTGACCGGGCTGATGCACCCCGTCGACCTCGAGGCGCGGTTCGGGGACCGCGTGGCGGTGCTCGGATCCAACGGCTCGGGGAAGTCGCACTTCCTGCGGCTGCTCGCCGCCGGCGGCTCCGATCCGGAGCCCGAGCACGCGCCCGTCGGCGAGGTCGAGATCGCCCCGGTTCCGCACACCGGCACGGCGCGGCTGGGCGCGCGGGTGCGCCCCGGATGGTTCGCGCAGAACCAGGGCCGGCCCGAGCTGCACGGCCGCACGCTGCTGGAGATCCTCCACCGCGGCGACGAGCATCGGGCGGGCATGCCGCGGGAGGACGCCTCGCGGGTGCTGGCCCGTTACGACCTGGCCCGGGCGGCGGAGCAGATGTTCGGCTCGCTCTCCGGCGGGCAGCAGGCGCGCTTCCAGATCCTGCTGCTGGAGCTGGGCGGGGCGACCATGCTGCTGCTGGACGAGCCCACCGACAACCTCGACCTGGTCTCCGCCGAGGCGCTGCAGGATGCGCTGGCGCTGTTCGAGGGGACGGTCCTGGCCGTCACGCACGACCGGTGGTTCGCCCGGGACTTCGACCGCTTCTGGGTGTTCGGGGCCGATGGCGAGGTCCGCGAGAGCGACGAGCCCATCTGGGACGAGGGACGGGTCGCCCGGCCGCGCGGCTGAGCCGCAGGCCCCGGGCTCCGAGTCCTGAGCCGAAGGTCCGCGGAGAACCGCTATCGTCGGTGCATGAGCACGAGCAGCGCCGACCGCATCGTCCAGGACCTGCAGCCGTGGATCGCCGCGGCCCCGGCCGGTGCGCGGATGCCCTCCAGCCGCGAGCTCGCGGCCCGCTACGGGGCGAGCCCGGTGACGGTGCAGCGGGCGATGCGGACGCTGGTGGGCCTGGGCCTGGTGGAGAGCCGCCCCGGTGCGGGGAGCTTCGTGCTCGGCGCGCGCACGCACCGCCCCTCGGACTTCGGCTGGCAGACCGGCGCCCTGCGCTCGGCCGGCGGGCGGGTTCCGCTGCTGTCGACGCCGCTGCGCGATGCGGCGACCGACGCCATCGGCCTGCATTCGGGGTACCCGGCCCGCGAGCTGCTGCCGGAGCGGCTGGTGCGGGCGGCGCTGACCCGGGCGGCCCGCGGGCACGGCGCGCTGACCCGCGGGCCGGCGACGGGCCTGCCGGCGCTGCAGTCCTGGTTCGCAGCCGAGCTCGCCGCGGCGACGCCCCCGGGGATCACCCCGGTCGCCGCCCGCGACGTGCTGGTGGTGCCCGGGACCCAGAGCGGCCTGAGCTCGATCTTCCGGGCCCTGGCGACGACCGGCAGCCCGGTGGTCGCCCAGTCCCCCACCTACTGGGGCGCGCTCCTCGCGGCCGCGCAGGCCGGAGTGCGGGTGGTGCCGGTCGAGAGCGACGCCGAGGGGCCGGTGCCGGAGGATCTCGGGCGGACCCTCGCGCGGACGGGAGCGCGCCTGTTCTATGCCCAGCCGACCTTCGCGAACCCCAGCGGGGCCAGCTGGTCCCCGGCCCGCCGCGACCAGGTGCTGTCGGTGGTGCGCGAGCACGGCGCCTTCCTGGTCGAGGACGACTGGGCGCGGGACTTCGGCATCGACGAGGCGCCGGCGCCGCTGGCGGCCTTCGACGACGCCGGGCATGTCATCCACGTCCGCTCGCTGACCAAGAGCGTCTCCCCCGCGGTGCGCGTGGGCGCGGTGATCGCGCGCGGCCCCGTGCGCGACCGGCTGCTGGCCGATCTCGCGGCCGAGTCGATGTACGTCAGCCCCGTGCTGCAGGCCGCCGCCACCGAGGTCGTCCTGGACCCGTCCTGGCGCGCCCATCTGCGCCGCCTGCGCGACCAGCTGCGCGAGCGCCGGGACCTGCTGGCGCGCAGCGTGGCCGAGCACATGCCCGCCGCGAGGATCGAGCGCCTGCCGCGCGGCGGGCTGAACCTGTGGGTGCGCCTGCCGGACGAGGTCGACGCGGATCAGCTGGAGCGGGACTGCGAGCAGGAGGGCGTGCTCATCGCCGCCGGGACGGAGTGGTTCCCCTCCGATCCCTCCGGGCCGTACGTCCGCCTGAACTATGCCGGCCCCGATCCCGCGCGCTTCCCCGAGGGGACCGAGATCATCGGCCGCGCGATGGTCCGGCAGATGCGCTGACCCGCGAGAGGGTTCGGCAGATGCGCTGACCCGCGCGATGCGCCGCGCCCGGGCCCTGGTCGTGCGGCACGTGTCTCCGCCCCCGACGGAGCCGCGATGTCCAGGACTCACTGCTATCGTGGTGCATGAATAAAGAGAGTAGCGCTACTACTTCTGGGGCGATCCCGCTATCCCGATCCTCCGGGCTCGGATGGGGGCTGCTGGGCGTCGCCGCCTTCTCCCTCACCGTCCCGCTGACCCGCATCGTCGTGGACGGCGGGGCCATGTCCCCCGTCTTCGTGGGGGCGGGGCGCGCCGTGGTCGCCGGCACGCTCGCCGTGGCCGCCCTGCTGCTGACCCGCCCGCGGCGCCCGCAGGGGCGCCAATGGCTGCGCCTGGCGATCGTCGCCGGAGGCATCGTGGCCGGCTTCCCGCTGCTGACCTCCTTCGCCCTGCGGACCGTCCCGGCGGCGCACGGCGCGGTGGTGATCGCCCTGCTCCCGGCCGCGACCGCGGTGGTGGCGGTCCTGCGCACCCGCGAGCGGACCCGCCCGGCGTTCTGGGCGGCCGCGGCGCTCGGCGCCGTGGCCGCCGGCGCCTTCGCCCAGGTGCAGGGCGGCGGCTTCGGCGGACTGCACCGCGAGGACCTGCTCCTGTTCGGCGCGGTGATCGCTGCAGGAATCGGCTACGCGGAGGGCGGGCTGCTGGCGCGGGAGCTCGGGGCGTGGCAGACGGTGGCCTGGGCGCTCGTGCTGTCGCTGCCGGCCATGACCGTCCTCGCCGTCGCCTCGATGGGCCAGGGCCTGCCCCACGCCTCCGGCGTGCAGTGGGCAGGGTTCGCCTATCTCGCGGTGGTCAGCATGTTCCTGGGGTTCTTCGCCTGGTACCGCGGCCTCGCCATCGGCCCGATCACGCAGGTCAGCCAGATCCAGCTGGCACAGCCGGTGATGAGCATCGGCTGGGCGGCGCTGCTGCTGGGCGAGCCCCTCACCGTCGCGACGGCGGCCGGCGGCCTGGCCGTGATCGCCTGCGCCCTGCTGGCCGTGCGATCCCGCGGCACTGGTCGGGCCTCGCCCGCCTCTGCGCCGACCAGCGCGACCGGCGAGCCCCGGGAGGAGGAGGTGAGCGTCCAGCCCGCCTGACGGGACCTCCCCGACGGCGCGCAGTACGAACGGCCCGTGGGCCACGGGTCTCGCCCGACGGGCGACGGGAGCCGCTCAGCGGAGTCGGGAGCCGCCGAGCGGCGACAGTCCTCGCCTGTCGCGACCGAGGTGCCGCGAGGGGTCCGATTGACGGGCGCCGACAATATCGATAGGCTGGCTAACAGTTAGAGTTTCTACCTAGACCGGGCCGCGTGTCGGCCCTCCAGCCGCGAGGACGCCATGACCACCATCGAGGTCGCACCGGACACCCACGTCTCCCCCGCCTCGCAGGACGCCCTCATCCCGCTGTGCGAGGAATTCATCAGCCAGGTGCGACACCGCTGCCAGGCGGCGGTGCGGGCGCTGCCCGGGGTGTGCGACGGAGAGCTGCTGATCGCCCGGCTCGCGGACGGCCCGGAGTTCGTCGCCCGGGTGGCGGTCCGCTCCGAGTCGGCGTTCACCGCGACCGTCGCCGAGCTGATGGATGTCATCGTGCCGCAGGCGGAACGCGAGCTGGGGCAGGCGTTCACGAGCTTCCGGATCGACGTGGCGGTCGCCGAGCCCCGCCACGGGGTCGCCGGCAGCGGAGGCGCCGTCCTGTCGATCATCTGATCGGCCGCGACGAGGTCCTCGTCGCCGATCTCGTCAGCAGCGGCAGCCTGGCCGCGTGCCCCCTCGACCGCACCCGAAGCTGTCATGCAATGAAGCAGGGCCCCGGAGGAAACCGGGGCCCTGCTTCATGAAGGATGTCCCGAGCCATCGGTGATCGATGCCCGGACAGTCCCACTGGTGGAGCTAGGGGGATTCGAACCCCCGACCTTCTCATTGCGAACGAGACGCGCTACCAACTGCGCCATAGCCCCAGGTACCCGAACAGATTAGCACCGGTGGGCACCCTGCTCGGGACCGTCGGGCCCGCTCTTGACGAGGATCACACCGCGGCGGGGCGGCCTCAGGCCGTGCCGGTGCGGACCTCCTGCAGCTGGTCCATGAGCTCGTCGAAGACGTCCAGGCGGCCGGTCCCGGTGCACGCCACGTAGGCGGGCCGCTCGTGGTCGGGGGCGTCCGCAGGGCCGCGGCCGGGCCAGGTGCGGATGCTCCCGCCGGCGCGGCGCACCAGGTGGAAGCCGGCTGCCACGTCCCAGGCGTTGATCCGGCCCAGCCCCGTCGCGTCGGCGAAGCCGGCGGCCACGTAGGCGAGCTCGAGCGCGGCGGAGCCCAGATGACGCACCGCCGAGACCTCGGCGTGCAGGCGCCGCGTCGCGGTGAGCGAGAGCTCCTCCTGCTCGACCAGCACATGCTGGCCGGGGAAGCCGCTGACCACGAGGGCGTCGGCCGCGGCCCGCGTGGGGCGCGGGGTCAGCTCCTGGCCGTTGAGCATCGCCGGCCCGTCGGCCGCGGTGAAGACCTGGCCGAGGATCGGGGCGTCCACGACGCCGGCGACGATCTCGTCGCCGATCGCCGCGCCGATGGAGATGCAGAACAGCGGCAGCCCGGCCGCGAAGTTGCTGGTGCCGTCGATGGGGTCGACGAAGAAGGTGACGGGGCTGTCGGACTCGCGCACGCCGCCCTCCTCCCCCACGATCCGCGCCTCGGGCACGGCACGGTGGAGCGCGGCGACGATGATGTCCTCGCAGGCCTTGTCGTGGAGGGTGACGATGTCGTGGCTGGAGGTCTTGTACTCGCGGGAGATGCTCGTGCGGTCGATGCCGCGGATGTACTCCGCGGCCTCATGCGCCGCGGCGGTCGCGGCCTCGAGGAGCTCGGTCGGGGTGCGGACGAGGGCTGGGAGCGGGGTCGCGTTCATCCCCACCAGGGTAGATCGCCGATCGCACAGGATCGAGGATCATCCTCACCGTGGACCCGATGCCGAGCCGCTCGGCGATCGCCCGCTCCGGGGCGATCTGCGCGGCGAGACCTCCGCCGCGCACGATGATGCCCGCCCCCACGCGGTCCAGGGACTCGATCACCACGTCATGGGTCGTCGCGACGTCGGCACCGGTCGGGGCGTCGCGCCGGGGAGCGGGATCGGCGGGGACGGCCCCCGCCTCGCCGCGATGCTCCAGGCGGACGGCCGCCGGGTCCAGCAGCACGAGCGCCTCCCCTCCGGCCCGAAGCCCCGCCTCGGCGCTGCCGGCCACGAGGCGTCCATGGTCGCGGGTGCGCAGCACCGCCCGATCGCCGGCCACCTCCTCGACCGTGCCGGGCAGCAGCTCCTTGCCCAGCAGGTGCGCCGCATAGCCGGTGCGGGGCCGGGCGAGCACCGCGGAGCGCTCCCCTGCCTGGGCGATCCGCCCGCCCTCGAGGACGAGCACGTCATCGGCGAGCACGAGGACGTCCAGCAGGTCATGGGTGACCAGCAGCACCGTCCGGCCCTGCAGCATCCGGGCGCACAGGGCCCGCAGATGGGTCGAGGCCTCCGCGTCCAGGGCGGCGAAGGGCTCGTCCAGCAGCACCAGGGACGGGTCCGAGGCCAGGGCCCGCGCGATCGCGACCCGCTGCGCCTGCCCGCCGGAGATCTCCCGGGGACGGCGCGGGGCGAGCTCGGCAGCTCCGACCTCCTCCAACAGGGCGCGCGCTCGGCGATGCGCCGCGGACCGGCCGCGACCGGCGGCCCGGGGTCCGAAGGCCACGTTCTCCAGCACGCTGAGATGCTCGAACAGCACCGGATCCTGCCGCAGATGGGACACCCCGCGGCGGTGGGCGGGCAGCGCCAGGATCTCCCGCCCTTCGACGGCGACGCTGCCGCGGGCGGGGACGGCCCCGCTGATGGCGCCCAGCAGCGTGGACTTCCCCGCCCCGTTGGGGCCGATGACCGCGGTGATGCGCCCCGGGCGCGGCGCCACGGCCAGGTGCACGTCGCGGGTGGGCACCCGGACCTGGACGTCGAGGCGTGCCGCCCGCCCCGGAGGCACCGCGTCCGCGGGCCCGGCGGGCCCGGTGCCGCCCGCCCCTGCTGCCGCTGCGGCTGCTGCGGTCATCGGGCCTCCTCCTGCGTCCGTCCCGGGGCGCCGCGGCGGGCGTAGGCCAGGAGCACCACGAGGATCGCCACGAGCACCAGCAGCAGCGAGAGCACCGCCGCGGAATCGGGATCGGATTCGCGGGCCAGGTAGATCTCCAGCGGCAGGGTGCGGGTCACCCCGGGCATGGAGCCGGCGAAGGTCAGGGTCGCCCCGAACTCGCCGAGGGAGCGCGCGAAGGCGAGCACCGTACCGGTGACGATCGCCGGCGCCAGGCGCGGCAACGTGATCCGTGCGAGCACCGTCGACGGTCGCGCGCCCAGCGAGGCGGCGACCTGCTCGGGCACGGTGCCGGCGCTGACCAGGGCGCTCTCCAGGGTCAGCACGGTGAACGGCAGGGACACGAAGACCTGGGCGATGACCACGGCGGCGGTGGTGAAGACGATGCGGGCATCGGCCTGCTCGAGCAGCGGTCCCAGCAGGCCGCGCCGGCCCACGGTCATCAGCAGCGCGATCCCGGAGACCACCGGCGGCAGCACGAGGGGCACCAGGACCATCGCGCGCAGCACCTCCCGGCCGGGGAAGCGGGTGCGGGCGAGCAGCAGCGCCAGCGGCAGCCCCAGCCCGAGGCAGACCGCGGCGGCGCAGGCGGCCGTGAGCAGCGACAGCCGCAGCGCCTGCAGCGATGCCGGGGAGAACAGCAGCCCGGTCGCGCCCTCCCACGGCACCTGCAGCACGATCGCCGCCAGCGGCAGCACGATGCTCGCGGCCGCGATCACGCCGAGGGCGCCCACGCCCAGCGGCAGCGGCGGGGCGGTGCGGGCGCTCACGGCGGGCCGAACCCGGCGTCGCCGAGCGCCGCGCGTCCCTCCGGGCCGAGCACAGCCTCCCGGTACGCGGCGGCGAGCTCCGGATCCTCGGCCCGGTCGGTCACGGCGATCGGGTAGACGGTGGCGTGCGCGGCGGCGCCGGGGATCGTCACGGCCTCCGCCGCCCCGCCCGAGCGCGCGACATCGGTGGCGTAGACGAGCCCGGCATCGGCCTGGCCGGAGGTCACCTTGCCCAGCACGTCGGTCACGGAGTTCTCCTCGCTCACGGCGACCAGGGGGATGCCGGCGTCGGCGAGGACCTCGTCGGCGACGGCCCCGCAGGGCACCGGGGCGGCGCAGCGCACCACGGCGAGATCGGGGTCCGTGAGGTCCGCGAGCGAGGTGATGCCGCGCGGGTTCCCGGGCGCCACGGCGATGGTGAGCGTGTTGGTCGCGAAGGGCCGGGGATCCTCCGCGGTCAGGCCGAGCTCCTGGGCCCGGGCCATCGTCCGCTCGTCGGCGGTGGCGAGGACGTCCGCCGGGGCGCCCTGGTCGATCTGGGTGACCAGATCGGAGGAGCCGGCGTTGGTCATGACGACGCGCACCCCGGGATGGTCCGCCTCGAAGTCGGCGTTGACCTGCTCGAACACGTCGGTGAGGCTGGCGGCGGCGAACACCGTCAGGGTGCTGTGCCCGGCATCGCCCGCGGTCCCGCGGGGCCCGGCGCAGGCGGCCGCACCGAGGGCCAGGGCGATCACGCCGGCGGCGCCCAGGAGCCGCCGAAGGCCCCGGCGCCGCGAGGGGCGGGCCGGGGACGCGTCCAGGGCGCGGGACCGCACGGCGGGCCGCTCAGGCGCGCCGGCGCTCGAGGATCTCGTCCAGGCGCAGGTCCAGCGCGGTGCGCGCCGGGGCAGGGTCCTCGGTGAGGGCCTCGTCGCCGGCGGACGCCTCGGTCTCCAGCGGCACCGGCCGGCCGATCACCGAGTCGCGGTGCACGGCGTGACGCGTGGCGAGGTCCTGGACGTCGCCCCGCAGGGCGTAGGTGGGCCGGGGCACCGGGCGCGGCGTCCACTCCCCCGCCCGGGTGACCGTGCGGGCGGCGCTCTCGATGCGTGCGTCGACCTCGGCCTCCTCCTCGGAGGTCTTCTCGATCTCCCGCGGAGCGGCGGGGGCCTGCGGAGCCTCCAGCGCGGGCGTGGGCGCGGCGCTCGGCGCCGTGGGCACCGCCCGGGCGCTCGCGGCGATGCGCCGGGCCGCGGCGGCACGGCGGGCCCGGCGGCGCAGCTCGGCGCGGCGCAGACCGGTGATGTAGAGGACGTCGACCGCACCGGCGAGGGCGATCGCCCACCACGGCACGACATGCAGCACGAACAGCGCGACGACGCCCGCGGTGAGCAGCGCCAGCACCACGAGCGCACCCCGCAGGGCGCTGCGGTGGCGGTCCACCTCGGCCCGGGTGTCGATGCGGGAGCCGGGCTCGTCCTCGAAGCGCGGGCGGCGCGTGGGATCGGCCGGGCGGAGCAGGGGGCGGGGCTGGGTCATGGTCGAGGTCTCCTCCAGAGTCTTCCGCTGGACGCGCGCGGCATCGGAGAGATCCCTCGCGGCAGGGTTCGACTCCCGGTGGCTGCGCGCCGTGATCGCCTGGCCCATCTCCGCGCGCCGCTGCGCGGTGCGCGGCACGACATGGGCGAGCCACAGCACGATGAGGAGGGCGAACAGGACAGCCCCGAGATTGATCGATTCCACGAGCCAAGACTAATGACGCCGCTGTGTTTCAACAGCTCACGACGCGCCCACGACGCGGTGAATGTTCTCTCTACCGTTCCCGGCGCAGCCGTTCGAGGACTCCGCGGCCCGATGCGTCCCGCAGATGCCCCGGGATCTCCTCCGCGGTCAGGGCGTAGGAGACATGGTCGCGCCAGGCCCCGTCGACGTGGATGAGCCCGCGATGGAGGCCTTCTTCGCGCATGTGGAGCTTCTCCGCCACGCGGCGGCTGGCGGAATTCTCGGGGCGGATGGCGACATCGACGCGATGCAGCCCGAGCTCGGCGAAGCAATGGTCGATCATCAGGGCCGCCGCCCGCGGGGCGATGCCCTGGCCCGCCCGGGCCGAGTCCACCCAGTACCCGAGCGTCGCGGTGGACTGCGCCCCGTGCAGGATCGGCCCCAGCGAGACCTGGCCGGCCAGGGCCCCGTCCACCACGATCACCAGGTTCAGCGCCGTGCCGCTGCGGCCCTGCCTCCGGTTCCAGCGCACCAGGGCCGAGAACGGCGGGCGCAGGTGCGGGTGGGCGGGATCGGTCGCGTCCCAGGGCGCGAGCCAGTCGCGGTTGCGCTCGCGCAGGGCCAGGTACTCGCGGCGGTCCCGACGGCGCAGCGGTCGCAGGCGCAGATCTCCGTCGCGCAGATCGAGGGGCCAGACGTGCGGCATCGGGACATCGTACGGCCGCCGTGGCACGCTGTGAGCATGGACTCGCTGCGCAGGGATCTCAAAGCGGCCGTGCGCCGCCGCATCCGCACCGCCCGGCGCCGCGCCGCCGATCGGCCGGACGCCGCGGCGGAGCGTGCACGGGAGGCCCAGGACATCCTGCGCCACGGCGCGCCGCTGGTGGAGCTGGTGCGCGCCGCGGCGCGCACGGGCCGCGCGCCCCGCATCGCGGCCTACCACCCGATGCCTGCCGAGGCCGATCCGCTGCCGCTGGTGCAGCAGCTCGCGGAAGCCGGGGCGGAGGTCGTGCTGCCGGTCTCCCCGCCGGGCCCGGACCGGCCCGGCGACCTGGACTGGGTCCGATGGGACGGCCGCGCGCAGGTCCTCCCCTCGGCCGCGTCGGGCTTCGGCGCGGAGCCCGAGGGGCCCCGGCTGGGGGCCGACGCCCTCGCCGAGGCGCTGCTCGTGCTCGCCCCGGCGGTGGCCGTGGACGTCACCGGGTCGCGGATCGGCCACGGCGCCGGCTACTACGACCGGGCCCTCGCCCGCGCCGGCGCCGACGTGCTGGTCGTCGCGGTCGTCCACCCGCAGGAGGTGCTCCCGCCCGGGGCCGTCCCCACGACCCCGCTGGACGTCCCGGTGCACGCCGTGCTCACCGCCCAGGGACTGCGCCCCCTTCGCGCCCACCCCGCCCTCGGCGATATGATCGACGGCGGTGCCTGAGCCGCCCGGAGCGGCAGCACCGCCTGAACGAGCCCCGGAGGAACCGTGCCCACGTATGTGTATGCCTGCAAGAGCTGCGGCAACCAGTTCGAGAAGTACCAGAGCTTCAGCGAGGACTCCCTGCTGACCTGCCCCGAGTGCCACCAGGACGCCCTGCGCAAGGTGTTCAACAGCGTCGGCATCGTCTTCAAGGGCTCGGGCTTCTACTCGACCGACTCGACGGCCTCGAGCGCGACGAGCACCTCCTCGTCCTCTGCCGCCGACGCCTCCGGGAAGGTCTCCGCTCCCGCGGCCGAGTCCTCGACCTCCTCCGCATCCTCCAGCAGCACCGCGGCTCCCGCCGCGGCCGCCGGCGCCTGATCCGCTCGACGCCGCCGATCCCCCGACGCGCCCCGCACCACCCCGGGGAGGGCGTGCGCCCGGCGCTGCTCCTCCCCAGGGGCCGGTTCTCCACCGCGGCGCCCCGGCCCCACCGCCCCTCGGCGGACGCGCCTAGCGTCGGGGCATGCTCGAGAGATTCCGCGCCGCCGTCCCGCACTGGCGCCGTGCCCTGCGCCGGCGTCGCCGCCTGCTGACGCTGCTCGCCCTCGCGGCGGCGCTCGTCGCCGTGCTGCCCGGGATGCTGCCGCCGTCGGCGCGAGGCGTCGAGGTGCTGGTCGCCGCCCGCTCCCTGCCGGCCGGCAGCGTGATCGCCGCCGAGGATCTGCGCCGCGAGCGCGTGGCCGGCCCGCTGGTCCCCGAGGGCGCCCTGCAGGATCCTGCCCAGGCGACGGGCCGCGTCGTGCGGCACGAGATCGTCGCGAGCACCCCGGTGCTCCCCGGCCACCTCGCCTCGGCGGAGGAGACGGTCGCCGTGGACGGCCGGTCCCGCATGGTGGTGCCCCTGAACGCGGCCCTCGCCCCGCACGTCGGGACGGGCACCTCGCTGCGCATCGTCCTGTCCGGGAGCGATCCGGGCACCCCCCGCACCGTCACCGCCCAGGTCCTGGAGGCCCCGTCCGACCCTGCGGCGGCGGGCGGGAGGGCCTCGCTGCCCGCCGCAGGGGCGCAGGTGGTCCCGCTCGTGGTGGTCCTCGCCCCGCAGGACGTCCCGCTCGTGGCCCAGGCCATGCGCGAGGGATGGGTCAGCGTGACGATCTTCGGCTAATCTCCCCGAAGAACCATTCCTCCTCAGACAAGGATTCCCGTGAAGGGCTTCAAGAACTTCATCATGCAGGGCAACGTCATCGACCTCGCCGTCGGCGTCGTCATCGGCAGCGCCTTCACCGCGCTCATCAAGGCGTTCGTGGACCATCTCATCCAGCCCGTCATCAACGTCGCCGGAGGCACCAACGTCACCGGTCTCGCGTACGAGATCATCGACGGCAAGGAGTCCACCACCGTCGACGTCGCCGCGATCATCTCCGCCATCATCGCCTTCCTCATCACCGCGGCCGTCGTCTACTTCATCTTCGTGCTGCCGATCGCCAAGGCCCGCGCCTTCGACCGCAAGCGCCGCGGCCTTCCCGAGGCCGACGAGGATCCCGTCGCCGAGGACGTCGCGCTCCTCACCGAGATCCGCGACCTGCTGAGGGCCCAGCAGATCTCCGAGCGCTGACCGGCCCGAGCACGCCGCAGCCGCAGGACGCCACGGGGCGGGACCGTTCGGTCCCGCCCCGTGCGCATGTGCGCTACCGTCTGCGGGTGCCCGACTCCGCCCTCCCCCGTCTTCCCGATGCCGGCATCGATGCCGTGATCGGCTGGTTCGCCCGCAGCGCCCGCAGCCTTCCCTGGCGGGAGGACGACGCGACCCCGTGGGGGATCCTCGTCTCCGAGATCATGCTCCAGCAGACCCCGGTCGTCCGGGTGCTGCCGCGCTGGCGGCAGTGGATGGCGCAGTGGCCCACCCCGGCGGATCTCGCCGAGGCGCCGACGGCCGAGGTGCTCCGCGCCTGGGACCGGCTGGGCTACCCGCGCCGGGCCCTGCGGCTGCAGGAATGCGCCCGGGCGATCGTCCGCGAGCACGCGGGCCGGGTCCCCGGCACGCAGGAGGAGCTGCGCGCCCTGCCCGGGATCGGCGAGTACACGGCCGCCGCGGTCGCCGCCTTCGCCTTCGGGCGCCGCGCCGCCGTGGCGGACACGAACATCCGCCGGGTGCTGGTGCGGACGATCGCCGGGGAGCAGCGTCCCGCCCCCTCCTACACGGCCCGCGAACGGGCGATGACGCAGGCGACCCTGCCGGACGAGACCGAGCGCAGCGTGCTGTGGAACCAGGCGGTGATGGAGCTGGGCGCCCTGGTGTGCACGGCCCGCTCCCCGCAGTGCGGCCTCTGCCCGGTGCGCGCGCACTGCGCCTGGGATCGGGCCGGCCGGCCCGAGGCGCCCGCGGACGCCCCGCGGCGGACCCAGCGCTTCGAGGGGACGGACCGGCAGATGCGCGGCCGGATCATGGCGGCCCTGCGCTCGGCCGATCAGGTGCCCGTCCCCCTGCTGCTCGCGCTGGATCCCGAGGATCCGGCCCGGGTGCGCCGCTGCCTGGGGACGCTGCTGGCCGACGGCCTCGCCATGCGCGACGGCGACCTGGTGCACCTGCCGCGCTGAGCACGCGCCGGTCCCGGCCCGCGCGCATCGACGGCGGGGGTCAGCTCTCCAGGCGCAGGATCATGCGGGTGTTGCCGAGGGTGTTCGGCTTGACGCGGGCGAGGTCGAGGAACTCCGCGACGCCCTCGTCGTGGGAGCGCAGCAGCTGCATGTACACCTCGGGGTCCACGCCGCCGTCGGCGAGGACCTCGAAGCCGTGCCGCTCGAAGAAGGGCACCTCGAAGGTCAGGCAGAACACCCGCGCCAGGCCCAGCGCCCGGGCCCGCGCGAGGAGCTCGTCCAGCAGCCGGTGCCCGACGCCGGTGCCGCGGACGGCGTCGCTGACGGCGAGGGTGCGGACCTCGGCGAGGTCCTCCCACATGACGTGCAGGGCCCCGCAGCCCACGACCTGGCCGTCCTCGTCCACCGCGACGGTGAACTCCTGGATGGCCTCGTAGTAGGCCACGAGCTCCTTGGCCAGGAGGATCTTGCGGTGCGCCAGCGGCAGCACGAGGGCCTCGATCGCCCGCACGTCGGCCGGGCGGGCGGGGCGCAGGGTGATGCTCACGGGGTGATCTCCTCGTCGACGGGGTCCGGGCTGTCGGGAAGGCCGCGCGGGGATCCCGGCTCGACATCGGCCCGGGCCTCCTCCTCGGCGGCGGTGCGGCGCTCGGCGCGCAGGGCGTCCTCCGCGGCCTCGCGGCGCTCCGCGCGGGCGTCGAGCGCCCGATGCAGGGCCGTGACCAGACGCTCGACGACCAGCGCGATGACGACCGCGAGCACCAGCGCGACGGTGACGGCCAGCAGGTGGTGGTTCTCGAACCAGGCGCCGGCCACCGCGCCGATCACGCAGGAGTACACGGCCCAGACGAAGGTGGAGGCCAGCGACCGGTGCCAGAACTTGCGGTGCGGGTAGTGCACGGCGCCGGCCACGAGGTTCACGGCGGTGCGCCCGAAGGGGATGTAGCGCGCGGTCATGAGGAACAGCAGGGCGCGCTTGTTCAGCCCGGCCTCCGCGGCCTCCACCGCGACCTTCCCCTTGCCCTCGCGCAGGAAGCGGAACCGCTGGGTGCCCACGGTGCGGCCGATGAGGTAGCCCACATTGTCGCCGGTGAACGCGCCGGCCCAGGCCAGCAGCGCCACGAGCCAGATCAGCGGCCGGCCGGAGGAGGACCACAGGGAGGACAGCGTGACGATGACCGATTCGCTGGGGACGGCCGGGAAGAAGCCGTCGAAGGCGGAGAGCACGTAGACGGCCATGTAGATCCACCAGGCATCGGCCAGCGAGAGGATCCAGTCCTCGATGAGGTTCACTCCGTGTGCTCCCCTTCCGTGGGAGGTTCAGGATGATCGGCGAACGCCGCGACCCCCTGGGGGCCGCGGCGTTCGCGGGGGCTCAGGACGCGTGGCTGGCGCTCGCGCCGCTGTCCTGGTCGGAGGGAGCCTCGGACTGCGTGGCCTCCTCGGCACGGGCCCGCGTGATCGAGTCGATGTCGACGGCGTCGGAGATCTCCACCGGCTCGCCGTCGGCCTCGCGACGGAGGAAGCGGAACTCGCCCAGCAGCCCCTCGCCCTCCGCATCGATCTGGATCTCGTCGCCGGCGTGGACCTGGCCGAACAGGATCTTCTCGCTGAGGGCGTCCTCGATGTCCCGCTGGATCGTGCGACGCAGCGGCCGCGCGCCGAGGACCGGGTCGTAGCCCTTCTCGGCGAGCAGGGTCTTGGCGGCATCGGTCAGCACCAGCGTCATGTCCTTCTCCGCCAGGCGCACCGCGAGCTTGGCGATCATCAGATCCACGATCTGGATGATCTCCTGCTGCGAGAGCTGCGGGAAGACGACCACGTCATCGACACGGTTGAGGAACTCGGGCCGGAAGTGCTGCTTGAGCTCCTCGTTGACCTTCGCCTTCATCCGCTCGTAGTCGGTGGCGAGGTCGCCGCCGGCCTGGAAGCCCATGGACACGCCCTTGGCGATGTCGCGGGTGCCCAGGTTGGTGGTCATGATGATGACGGTGTTCTTGAAGTCGACCGTGCGGCCCTGCGAGTCGGTCAGGCGACCGTCCTCGAGGATCTGCAGGAGCGAGTTGAAGATGTCGACGTGGGCCTTCTCCACCTCGTCGAACAGCACCACGCTGAACGGCTTGCGGCGCACCTTCTCGGTGAGCTGGCCGCCCTCGTCGTAGCCGACGTATCCGGGGGGCGAGCCGAACAGGCGCGAGGCCGTGTGCTTCTCGCCGAACTCGGACATGTCCAGCTGGATGAGGGAGTCCTCGTCGCCGAACAGGAACTCCGCGAGCGCCTTGGCCAGCTCCGTCTTGCCGACGCCGGTGGGGCCGGCGAAGATGAACGAGCCGCCGGGGCGCTTGGGATCCTTCAGACCCGCACGGGTGCGGCGGATCGCCTGGGACAGGGCCTTGATCGCCTCGTCCTGGCCGATGACCCGCTTGTGCAGCTCGGACTCCATGTGCAGCAGGCGCGAGGACTCCTCCTCGGTCAGCTTCACGATCGGGATGCCGGTCGAGGCGGCCAGCACCTCGGCGATGACCTCCTCGGACACCGTGGTGACCGCATCGTTCTCCCCGTGGCGCCAGGCGCTGTCCTTCTCGGCGCGCTCGGCCTTCAGACGCTGCTCCTCGTCCCGCAGGGAGGCGGCCTTCTCGAAGTCCTGGCCGTCGATCGCCTCCTCCTTGCGCTTGCGGGTCTCCTCGATGCGCGCATCGAACTCCTTGAGCTCCGGCGGCGCGGTGAGGCGGCGGATCCGCAGGCGGGCGCCGGCCTCGTCGATCAGGTCGATCGCCTTGTCCGGCAGGAACCGGTCGTTGACGTAGCGGTCGGCGAGGTTCGCGGCGGCCACGAGGGCGCCGTCGGTGATGGTCACCTTGTGGTGCGCCTCGTAGCGGTCCCGCAGGCCCTTGAGGATCTCGATGGTGTGCGTGACGCTGGGCTCGCCCACCTGGATCGGCTGGAAGCGGCGCTCGAGCGCGGCGTCCTTCTCGATGTGCTTGCGGTACTCCTCCAGGGTGGTCGCCCCGATGGTCTGCAGCTCGCCGCGGGCCAGCATGGGCTTGAGGATGCTGGCGGCGTCGATGGCGCCCTCGGCGGCGCCCGCCCCGACGAGCGTGTGGATCTCGTCGATGAACAGGATGATGTCGCCGCGGGTGCGGATCTCCTTGAGCACCTTCTTCAGGCGCTCCTCGAAGTCGCCGCGGTAGCGGGAGCCCGCCACCAGGGAACCGAGGTCCAACGTGTACAGCTGCTTGTCCTTGAGGGTCTCGGGCACGTCGCCGCGCACGATCGACTGGGCCAGCCCCTCGACGACCGCGCTCTTGCCGACGCCCGGCTCGCCGATCAGCACCGGGTTGTTCTTGGTGCGGCGGCTGAGCACCTGCATGACGCGCTCGGCCTCGTGCTCGCGGCCGATGACCGGATCGAGCTTTCCGTCGCGCGCGGCCTGGGTGAGGTTGCGGCCGAACTGGTCCAGCACGAGGGAGCCGGCCGGCTGGCCCTCGGCGGGTCCGCCCGCGGTCGCGGGCTCCTTGCCCTGATAGCCCGACAGGCGCTCGATGACCTCCTGGCGCACCGCCGCGGGCTCCGCCTTCAGGCGGGAGAGGACCTTGACGGCCGTCCCCTCGCCCTCGCGCAGCAGGCCCAGCAGGATGTGCTCGGTGCCGATGTAGTTGTGGCCCAGCTGCAGGGCCTCGCGCAGGCTCAGCTCGAGCACCTTCTTGGCGCGCGGGGTGAAGGGGATGTGCCCCGTCGGCGCCTGGTTGCCCTCGCCGATGATGTCGCGCACCTGCTCGCGCACGGCGTCCAGGGTCACGCCGAGGGCCTCGAGGGCCTTGGCGCCGACCCCCTCGGCCTCGTGGATCAGGCCGAGCAGGATGTGCTCGGTCCCGATGTAGTTGTGGTTGAGCAGACGTGCCTCGTCCTGAGCCAGGACGACGACGCGGCGCGCGCGATCGGTGAAGCGTTCGAACATGGTCCTCCCCCATCCGGTGGTGGTAGATGCGTCGAGCCTACGCGGCCGGAGGGCGGGTGTCCGCCCTGTTCGCCCCTGGCGTGAAAGGGAGGGCACGTACCATTCCATCACCGGCACCCACCGGCACCCGAGGAGGACGCATGGCAGTCACGGACAAGGCGATCACTGCGATCAAGCAGATGATCGTCGACGGCTCGATCGGTCCCGGCGACCGTCTGCCCCCGGAGAAGGAGCTCTCGGAGTCCCTGGGGCTCTCGCGCAACTCGCTGCGCGAAGCCGTCAAGGCGCTCGAGCTGATCCGGGTGCTGGACGTGCGCCAGGGGGACGGGACGTACGTGACCTCGTTGGAGCCCTCGGTGCTTCTGGAGGCGCTCGGCTTCGTGGTCGAGCTGCACCGCGACAGCTCCGTCCTGGAGCTGTTCGAGGTGCGCCGGGTGCTCGAGCCGACGGCCGTGGAGCTGGCCTGCGACCGCCTGGACGACGCGACCCTGGACCAGCTCGATCGGATAATGGAGCCGCTGCACGAGGGCACGGACGTCGAGTCCCTCGTCGCCGCGGACATCTCCTTCCACCGCATCATCAACGCCGCCTGCGGGAACGCCTACATGTCCTCCCTGCTGGACGGCATCGCCCACGCCACCGTGCGCGGCCGGGTGTGGCGCGGCATCACCGAGACCGGCGCCGTCGCCAAGACCCTCGACGAGCACCGGGCGATCCTGGACGCCCTGCGGGCCCGCCGCAGGGACCTCGCCCGCGCATGGGCGGCGGTGCACGTCGCGGGGGCGGAGATGTGGCTGAGCCATGCCGCGCTCACGGGCACCGAGGGCGTCCCGCTGCGCGCCTCGACGGAGGCCGTCCCCGAGCTCGAGGACTGAGCACCTCCGCCCTCCGCATCGGCCGGAGGGCGGAAGAGCTCACGCCCTCCCGCGGTAGACGCGGTCGGCGGTGCCGCCGAGTACGGCGCCCTGCTCGGCCTCCGACCACGTCCCGAGATGGGCGAGGACCTGGTCCGCGGCGGAGGCGTAGTCGCCGACGGCCGGCGCGATCGGCCAGTCCGAGCCGAACTGCAGGCGCTCGGCCCCGAAGCAGCGGCGGGCGTGCTCGAGCGCGGCGGCGATCCCCTCGGCGCGGGCGGCCGGATCGGTCTCCGGGCCGCTGGTGGCGAGGCCGCTGCACTTGGCGACCGCGTTCGGCTGCGCGGCCAGGCGGGAGAGCATCTCGCGCCAGGTGCGCAGGGCCGCCGCGTCGCCGAGGGGCGGCTTGCCCAGGTGGTCGAGCACGATGGTGAGCCGCGGATGCTCCGCCGCCAGCTCGGGAAGGTACGCCAGCTGCGCCGGGAAGGCGTCGGGGACGTCCAGCGGCAGGCCGGCCTCCGCGAGCTGTGCGAGGGATCGCCCGACCTCGTCCCGGCGCAGGAAGAAGGGATCCGGGTCGTCATGGGTGAGGTGGCGCACCCCGACCACGTGCTCCATCGCCTCGGTGTCGGAGAGCAGCTCCCCCACCAGGTCGGGCCGGGCCAGCGGCAGCCAGGCCACCACGCCGACCGCCCCGATCCCCGGCGCGCGGCGCGGGATCTCCCGCGCCAGCTCCTGCATCAGCGTCGTGTCCTCCCGCGTGTCGTCGGCCTGGACGAGCACCAGGCGGTCGATCCCGCGCGCACCGAGCGCCTCCAGCACCTCCTCGGGGCGGAAGGCGCGGCGCAGCGGCTGCGGCGCCCCGGCGAGCCAGGCGTACGGGCTGCGCTCCGGGTCCCACAGGTGCAGGTGGGCGTCACAGCGCACGGTCGCCGCCCATCGCGTCGATCGCCTCCCACAGCTCGTCGGGGATCTGCGCCTGCATGCGGGACAGGTTCGAGGCGACCTGCTCCGGGGAGCGCATGCCGAGGGTCACGTTGACGATGGCCGGGTGGCGCAGCGGGAAGTGCGTTGCCGCCTCCGGCAGGCTCACCCCGTGCTCGCGGCAGGTCTCGGCGAGCGCGACGGCCCGCTCCCAGACCTCGCGCGGCACGCGACCGTACTCGTAGGAGGAGTCCGGCGAGGGGGAATCGCTCGCGAGGATCCCCGAGTTGTAGACGCTCACCGCCACGGCGGAGGTGCCGTGCTCCTGGCACAGCGGCAGCAGCTCGCGCGCGGCGGGCTGCTCGAGCAGCGTGTAGCGCCCGGAGATCATCACCAGGTCCAGGGCGCCCGTGGCCACGAAGCGGGCCAGCGTCAGATCGGACTTGGAGCCGACGCCGATGGCGGAGACGACGCCCTGCTCGCGCAGGGCGACCAGCGCGGGGATCGCCTCGTCCAGGCCCTGGTCCTCGGGGCCCTCCTCCGGGTCGTGGAGGTAGACCACGTCCAGCCGGTCCAGGCCCAGGCGCTCCAGCGACTCCTCGATGCTGCGGCGCACGCCGTCGGCGCTCATGTCCCACACCCGGCGGGTCGCATCGGGCACCGCGAAGCTGTGGTCGAGGTCGTCGCCCGCGCCTCCGCCGGGGTTCGGGACGATCCGGCGACCGACCTTGCTGGAGAGCACGAACTCCTCCCGGGGGCGGGTGGACAGCATCGCGCCGAGGCGCCGCTCGGACAGCCCCATGCCGTAGTGCGGTGCGGTGTCGTAGTACCGCAGGCCTCCGTCCCAGGCGGCTTCGAGGGCGGCCTCGGCCATGTCCTCGGGCGTGACGCGGTAGAGGTTGCCCATCTGCGCGGCGCCGAAGCCGAAGGCCGGCAGGTCCACGCCGCGGCCCGTGCTCATGCCGCTCCCCCGCCCGGCGCCGGGGCCTGCTCGGGCAGCGCCCAGACCAGCGGGATGCCGTCGTCGTCGCCGGCGTAGGAGTCGGCGACCTCGAGGAAGGCGTTGATGTGCTCCTGCCAGGCGAGGTTCGTCGGGTCCTCGGCGAGCGCGCGCCGCATGGCGCGGTAGTCCTCGACCTCGACCACGTGGAACAGGTCCCGGCCGTCCCGCCAGATCCTCCAGGAGCCGACGCCCGCACGGCGCAGCGCCGCATCGAGATCGGAGGGGATGACGGCGTGCTCGCGCTCGTAGTCCTGCTCGTGGCCGGCGGCGATGCGGGTGTGCAGGGCGATGGTCTGCATCGGCCTCACTCCTGACCGGTCAGGCGGATCTCGAGCACGGGCAGCAGCACGTCGGGGCGCATGATCGGCAGGGTGAAGGTCACCACGTCCGCGCCGAGGCCGCCGACGGTCGTGTTCCACGCCTTCTGCTCGGGATCGATGGTGGTGTGCGCGACCTCGGAGCCGTCGTGCAGCAGCCGCGCGAAGCGGACCTTCCCGGCCAGCCCGCTGATGTGCACGTGCTGCATCGGCCAGGTGGTCAGGTGCACGTACAGCCGGTCGCCGCGCTGGGTGAGCAGGGTGCCCTCGGGCGCCCGGAGGCCCTCGGCGGGCCCGGCGCCGTGGACGGACTCGCCGTGCAGCTCCATCCAGTCCCCGATGCTCGCGAGCACGTCGACGTCCTCGCGGCGCAGGCCGCCGCGCCCGTCGGGGCCCACGTTCAGCAGCATGTTGCCGTCCTTGGCGACGGAGTCCACGAGCATCCGCAGCAGCAGGTCCGCGCTCTTGAACTCGAGGTTGTCGCGGTCGTACCCCCAGGAGCCGTTGGTGGTCTGGCAGGCCTCCCACCGCACCGGCGTCCCGTGCTCGTCGGTCATGGGCGCCGCCGGCTGGTACTGCTCGGGGGTGACGAGGTCCCCGGGGATGCCGAGCCGGTCGTTGACGAGGATCCCGGGCTGGAGCTCGCGGACCATCGCCATCAGGTGCTCGGCGTCCCAGTCGGCCGGGAACTTCCCGCCCTCGAAGGCGTAGGTGAAGTCGAAGAACAGGTAGTCGATCGTGCCGTAGCGGGTCAGCAGCTCCCGCACCTGGCCGTGGAGGTACTCGCGGTAGCGGGCCATGTCGCGCCCGGCGTTCAGGCTCTCGCGGTCCGGGTGGTCCCGCAGGGGGTGCTGCAGGTCGATGGTGTAGTCGGGGTGGTGCCAGTCCAGCAGCGAGTGGTAGAACCCGACGCGCAGCCCCTCCGCCCGCAGGGCCTCGACCCATTCGGCGACGAGGTCCCGGCCGCAGGCGGTCTGCGAGGTGTAGTCGGTGAGGTCGCTGTCCCACAGGCAGAAGCCCTCGTGGTGCTTGGTGGTCAGGACCGCGTAGCGCATGCCGGCCTCGCGCGCGGCGCGGGCGATGCGCCGGGCGTCGAAGCGGTCGGGGTCGAAGACCTCGGCGTAGCGCGCGTAGTCCTCGACGGTGCGGCGCTCGCGGGTCATGGACCATTCGTGGCGGGCGGGGATGGCGTAGAGGCCGAAGTGGACGAAGAGCCCGAAGCGGGCCTCGTCGAACCAGGCGTGGGGGTCGGTCATGATGCGAGCTCCTTCCAGACCGGCCCGTCGGGGAACCGGTGGGACTGTATCGAGGCAGGGAGCATGCGGGCTCCGATGCCGGGCTGCTGCGGCGCGAGATAGCGGCCGCCCTGGATGCGCACGGGCTCGACGAAGTGCTCGTGCAGGTGGTCGACGTACTCGATGCGCCGGTCCTCCATGGTGCCGGTGATCGCGACGAAGTCCAGCATCGCCAGGTGCTGGACCATCTCGCACAGCCCCACGCCCCCGGCATGGGGGCAGACCGGGACGCCGAACTTCGCCGCGAGCAGGAGGATGGCGAGGTTCTCGTGGATCCCGCCCACCCGGGTCGCGTCGATCTGGACGACGTCGACGGCGCCGGCCTGCAGCAGCTGCTTGAACATGATCCGGTTGTGGACGTGCTCGCCGGTGGCCACGCGCACGGGGGCGATGCGCCGGCGGATCTCGGCATGCGCGAGGACGTCGTCGGGGCTGGTGGGCTCCTCGATCCAGTACGGGCGCGCCGCGGAGAGCGCGCCGACGGCGGCCACGGCGTCCTCGACTCCCCAGCGCTGGTTCGCGTCGGTGGCGACCAGGAAGTCCTCCCCGAGGACGCGCCGGGTGATGGCGAAGCGGCGCAGGTCGTCCTCGAGGTCGGCGCCGACCTTGAGCTTGACCATGTCGAAGCCCGCGTCCCGGGCCTCCCGCAGGAGGCGCTCGAGCTTCTCGTCGGAGTATCCGAGCCAGCCCGGGGTCGTGGTGTACGCGGGGTACCCCTCGGCCTCGAGCTCGGCGATGCGCCGGTCCCGCCCCGGGCGGGCGGCCTCGAGGATCTCCAGCGCCTCGGCGCGCGTGAGAGCGTCCTCGAGGTAGCGGAAGTCGACCAGGTCCACGAGCTGCTCGGGGGTGAGATCGGCCAGCACCCGCCACAGCGGGCGGCCCTCGCGCATGCACCGCAGGTCCCACAGGGCGTTGACGACGGCCCCGATCGCCATCTGCATGACGCCCTTCTCCGGGCCCAGCCAGCGCAGCTGGGAGTCGGCGATCATGGCGGCGCCGGCGGCGCCGATGTCGGCGAGGACCTCGTCGACGCCGCGCCCGAGCACGTGGTGCGAGAGGGCGCGGATCGCCTCGGACTGCACGTCGTTGCCGCGGCCGATGGTGAAGACCAGGCTCGTGCCCGTCTCCCCCTCGGAGGTGGTCAGCTCGAGATAGGCCGCGGAGTAGTCGGGGTCCTTGTTCATGGCGTCGGAGCCGTCGAGCGACTGCGAGGTCGGGAAGCGGACGTCGGTGACGTCGAGGGACGTGAACGTGGGCATCGAAGACCTTCTCGGGCAGTGGGGGTCCGGACCGCAGCAGCACCGCGTCAGACCTCGGATGTTTGAAGACTGTACGTCACCCCTCCGAGCAAGGCAAGCAAACATCCGACATTTGCTCAGCACATCCGCCCTGGTCAGCGGCTCGCCGCTCAGTCATCAGTCAGACCCCGTCACCGAACGGTCACCAGGCGCGCACGACGCTTGCCTCATTCGTCGGGTCTATGTCATAGTCCGTCTGTCGTAGCACCCCCCATCCGCGCTGAAGACGAAGGAGTCTCCCGTGACTGATCGCGCACCCCTGGACCACCCCACGCCCCCGACGGAGCCGGCATCCCGCTCAGGACTGGGCCGGCGCGCCTTCCTGGGCCGCAGCGCCGCCGTCGGCGCCACCTCGGTGGCCGTCCCCCTGGTCCTGTCCGCCTGCGGCGGCGGAGAGGACACGGAGACCACCGGCGGCGAGGACTACACCCCCGGCAGCGCCGAGCTCACCGTCGAGCTCGCCCCGGAGATCGAGGGCGTGCTCTACCCCGAGGACTACGTGGGCCCGCGGGCCCGCGAGCTGGAGCCCTTCGGCGACGGCGAGACCGAGTTCACCATCCTCAGCCAGGTCGACCCCGACATGGACCTCGCCACCAACTACTACTCGACGCTGGTGGCGGAGAAGACCGGCGTGAACGCCACCTACGTGACGGTCCCGGCGGGCGAGGACGGCAAGACCAAGGTCAACGCGATCGTCGCGGGCGGGGACCTGCCGCACGCCCTCATGGTCGGGCAGGGCATCTTCAACCTCAACGAGATCAGCATCTACGGCCAGCAGGGGATGTTCCTCCCGCTGGACAAGCTGATCGACGAGAACTGCCCGCACATCCTGGACATGTTCGCCGCCTTCCCCGGCATGCGCCAGCAGTACAGCTCCCCCGACGGGCGGCTCTATGCCGTGCCGTCGATGAACGACTGCTACCACTGCAAGTCCGCGAACGTGCGCACCTGGATCAACAAGAACTGGCTCGAGGGCGTGGGCGCGAGCGCCCCGGAGACCCTGGACGACTACAGCGTGCTCATGGACGAGTTCCGCGCCTACACCGGCAAGCCGGACGGCTCCGTCCTGACCACGGCCAGCGCCGAGACCATGCTGCAGCTGATGCAGTTCTTCCTGGGCTCCTTCCTCGAGATGCCGTCCCTGTGGCTGCGCCGGTCCGGCCAGACGCTGGAGTGGATCCATGAGGACCCGGCCTTCCGCGAGGGCATGGTCTGGATCCAGGAGCAGTTCGCCAAGGGCAACTTCGACGCCGGGATCCTCTCGAACACCCCGGAGCAGTACCAGAAGCTGGGCGACGGGGCGCAGGGGCCGATGTTCGGCATGGCCTACGGGTACTCGTCCTTCCACTTCGCGGCGACCCTCGACTACGCCGACCCGGACAACGTCGCCAACATCATGGTGCCGATCGCCCCGATGGCCGGGCCCGGCGGCGTGCGCACCGCGCAGTGGGACCACTTCTCCTACGGCTACCCCAACTTCGTCATCACCCCCGACTGCCCGGACCCGGTGCAGATGATCCGCTGGGCCGACTACCAGTTCGAGCTGGGGCTGACCATCTCGGTGGGCCGCGGCGAGCAGGGCGTGGGCTGGGACTACGCGACCGAGGGCGAGAAGGGCATCGACGGGCGGCAGGCGATCTACAAGGTCCTGCCCACCCCGGAGGACCTCAAGAACCAGGCCTGGCGCGAGTGGGGCCCGCTGTACAAGTCGATGGACCAGCGCCATGGCGAGGCCGTGCTGCCGGAGGCCTCGACCGTCGAGCCCACCCTGTACGCAGCCGGCAAGGCCTACGAGCCGTTCGCCACGAAGGAGGAGTCCGGCGTCCCGCCGGTCGTCTTCGACCTCGACCAGTCCGCCCAGATCGGCGAGATCGAGACCAACCTCGAGGCGCACCTCAAGCAGACCATCGCCAACTTCGCCACCGGCAAGAAGGACGCGAGCAAGGACGCCGACTGGAACGAGTACCTCGAGACCGCGAAGGCCATCGGCATCACCACCTACACGGAGATCCACCAGACCGCCTACGACCAGCAGTACAGCTGATCCGGGTCTGCGGCAGGAAGGTCACCTCCCCATGACAGCTCAACCCGCGGTGTCGCCGCCCGGCGTGCGGCGCATCAAGGACCCGCGCTCGGACCGCATCCTCAACGTGGTCCTCATCGTGCTGCTGGCCCTGTTCACGCTCACGATCGTGTACCCGTTCGTGTACATCGTCAGCGCCTCGCTCTCGGATCCCACGGCCGTCTCCTCCGGGGAGATGTGGCTGTGGCCCGTCGGCTTCAGCATGGACGCCTACCAGGCGGTCCTGGACTACCCGGCGATCACGCGCGGCTTCCTGAACTCGCTGCTGTACTCCGGGTCGGCGATGCTCGTGGGCACGGCGGTCACCGTGATGGGCGGCTACGCGCTCTCGCGGGCGGACCTCGTGGGCCGCAACCTGTTCACCCTCATGTTCGTCCTCACGATGATGTTCTCGGGCGGCATGATCCCGACCTATCTCGTGGTGAAGAACCTCGGGATGCTCAACACCATCTGGGCGATGATCATCCCCACCGCGGTGAGCGTGTGGCAGCTCATCGTCACCCGCACCTTCTTCCAGACCACGATCCCCCACGAGCTGCTGGAGTGCTCGCGGATCGACGGCGCCAGCGACATGCGCTTCTTCTGGAGGATCGTGCTGCCGCTGTCCAAGCCGATCATCGCCGTGAACCTGCTGCTGTACGGCGTGGCCACCTGGAACGCGTACTTCAACGGGCTCATCTACCTCACCGACGAGGACCTGTACCCCCTGCAGCTGGTCATGCGGAACATCCTGCTGGAGAACACCTTCGATCCCTCGAAGATGGCCAATGCCGATCCCGAGCGGATCGCGCAGATGCAGCAGATCGCCGACAAGCTCAAGTACGCCCTGATCATCATCGCGTCCGTCCCGCCGCTCATCGCCTACCCGTTCGTGCAGAAGCACTTCGTCAAGGGCATGATGATCGGCTCGCTGAAGGGCTGAGGAACCTATGAGCACCGACCAGGGAAGCTTCGTCGACCAGCTGCGCGTGGACGACACCCCGCGCCGCAAGAGCCCCCGCCCCGAGATCACCGACCAGCGGGGGAAGAAGCCGCTGTCGCGCCGCCTGCTCCATTCCTGGCAGCTGTACCTGCTGCTGCTGCCGGCCGTGGTGTGGGTGATCCTGTTCGCCTACTGGCCGATGTACGGCATCCAGATCGCGTTCCGCGACTTCACGCCCGTCGGCGGCATCACCGGCTCCGACTGGGTCGGGATGAAGCACTTCGAGAAGTTCGTGACCAGCTACAACTTCTGGCCGCTGCTGCGCAACACGCTGGTGCTGGCGTTCTACGAGCTGATCGCCGGGTTCCCCGTGCCGATCATCCTGGCGCTGGCGCTGAACGCGGTGCGGCAGAAGTACTTCTCGCGCATCGTCCAGCTGATCACCTACGCCCCGAACTTCATCTCCATCGTGGTCGTCGTGGGCATCCTCGTGATGCTGCTGGACCCGCAGACGGGCATCGTCTCGCACGCCTTCGAGCTGCTGGGGCTGAACGCCCCGGCGTTCCTCACCGACCCGGGCTGGTTCCGCCACACCTACGTGTGGTCGGGCATCTGGCAGACCGCCGGGTTCAGCGCCATCATCTACCTCGCGGCGCTCTCCTCGGTGCCGCCGGAGCTGCACGAGGCCGCGAAGGTCGACGGGGCGAGCCACCTGCGACGCATGTGGCACATCGACGTCCCGGCGATCCTGCCGATCGCGATCGTCCTGATGATCCTCAACGTCGGCTCGATCATGTCGGTCGGGTTCGAGAAGGTCCTGCTCATGCAGAACCCCCTGAACCTCACCACCTCGCAGGTGATCGACACGTACGTGTACGAGGTCGGTCTGAAGAGCCCGATCCCGCAGTACAGCTATGCGACCGCGATCGGCCTGTTCCGCAGCGTCGTCGGCCTGATCCTGCTGCTGGCCGTGAACGCCCTGTCACGCCGGATCACCAAAGCCGGACTGTTCTGATCCCGACGCCCTCCCCGCCGCCCGCGACGGGGAGGGCGTCCTGCATCCCCGCCCTCGTCATCCCCCGTCCGCCCGCTCGCCGACCCTCGGCCCCACCGCCGACCGCCCCCACCCCCAGGAGCACGCGATGACACCCGACAGCCGACCCTCCTCCCCGCCCCGCGGCACCTCCCGCCGCACCTTCCTGGCCCGTGCCGGCGCGAGCGGCGCGGCCCTCGCGGCGGCGCCCGCCGTCCTGTCCGGCTGCGGCGAGGACGCCGGCGGCGGGGCCGATGCCCCCGCCGACTACGTCCAGGGCAGCGCCGATCTCCAGGTCGAGCTCGGCCCCGAGATCGAGGGCGTGCTCTATCCGGAGGGCTACGAGGGACCCCGCGCCCGCGAGCTCGAGCCCTTCGGCGACGGCACCACCGAGTTCACGGTGCTGGGCCGCACCATCCCCGATCTCGACTACGCCACCAATGCCTACGCGGCACTGGTCGAGGAGCGGACGGGGGTCACGGTCAGCTACCTCGAGGTGCCCCTCGGCGAGGACGGGCAGACGAAGGTCAACGCCATCCTCTCGGCCGGCGACCTGCCCGACGCGATGATGACCGGCATGGACCTGTTCAGCGTCTCCCAGGTCTCCGTCTACGGGCAGCAGGGCCTCTTCCAGCCCGTCGACCGGCTCATCGACGAGCACGCCCCGCACATCCGCGACATGTTCGAGACGTTCCCGGACATGCGGCGCCTGTTCACCTCCCCCGACGGGCGCATGTACGCCGTCCCCTCGATGAACGACTGCTACCACTGCAAGACCGGCGGCATCCGCACCTGGTACAACTCCGACTGGCTCGCGGCCGTCGGCGCGGAGGTCCCCCAGAGCCTCGAGGACTTCGACGCGCTGCTGGACTCCTGGGGGCCGCTCGCCTCCCGGCCCGCGGACTCCGTGCTGGGGGTGACCACCTCGGGCACCGTCCTGAACCTGTTCACCTTCTTCCTGGGATCCTTCCTGGAGGTCTCCGGCGATCACCGGCTGCTGCGGGACGGGACGGTGACCTGGCTGCCCACGCTGGAGGAGTACCGCGAGGGCGTCATCTGGATCCAGCAGCAGTTCGCGAAGGGCCATCTCGACCCGGTCATGTTCTCCACCACCGACGAGCAGCTGCAGCGCATGGGCGACGGCCCGGACGGCCCGCGGTTCGGCGTGGTCTACGGGAACTCGCAGGGGGCGTTCTCCGCCGCGGCCGATCCCTCCGATCCCCGCAACGTCGCCTCGATCATGAAGCCCCTGCCGCCGATGGCCGGCCCCTCCGGCGTGCGCACGTGCGACTGGGAGTGGTTCCGCATCGGCTCCCCGAACTTCGTGATCACCAGCGCCTGCCAGGACCCGGTGACCATGATCCGCTGGGCCGACCACCAGTTCGAGCTGAGCATGACCACGTCCATGGGCCGCGGCGTGCAGGGCACCGGCTGGGACTGGGCGGGCTCCGGCACCTCGGGACTGGACGGCGCCCAGGCCGTCTACGAGGTCATCCCCGGCAGCACCGACCTGAAGAACCAGGGCTGGTGGGAATGGGGGCCGTACTACAAGTCGATGGGCCAGCGGCACGGCGAGGCGCAGCAGGAGGGCTCCACCTCCATCGAGCCGTCCCTGTACGCGGCCGGCGCGGCCTACGAGCCCTACCGCCTGCCCAAGGAGCTCAAGATCCCGCAGCTGGCCTTCGACCTCGACCAGTCGGCGCAGATCGGCGAGATCGAGACGAACATGGTCCAGCACCTCACCCAGGGTCTGGCCGCCTTCGCCACCGGGACCGCCGACGCCACGAAGGACGCGGACTGGTCCACGTTCACGGAGACCTTCTCCAGCATGGGGCTGGAGACCTATCTGGAGATCACCCAGCAGGCGTACGACGCGCAGGCCTGATCTCCGATCCTCCCCCGGGGGCGGAGCATCCCGTCCGCCCCTGCCCGCGGCGCGCCGCGCCGCTCGTCACGAAGGAGTGCCGATGTCCCCTGTCCCGCCCACCACCTCCCCCGCCGCATCCGTCCCCGACCCCGGGCCCGGGCCCTCGCCCTCCTCCGCGGCCGCGCCCTCGGGGCGGACGATGGCCCGTCGCGCCCTGCTCGCCGGCGGGCTGGCGATCCCGGCGGCCGCCCTGGCCGCCTGCTCCGACGGCTCCGGGGGCAGCACCTCGGCCGATGTGCCCCAGGTCGACTACGTCCAGGGCTCCTCCTCGCTGAAGGTCGAGCTCGGACCGGAGATCGACGGGGTGCCCTACCCGGAGGGCTACATCGGCCCGAAGGCCCGCGAGTCCGAGCCCTTCGGCGACGGGCAGACCGAGTTCACGATCCTCACCCGCACCGACACCGGGCTCGACCTGGCCGAGAACGCGCATTCCCTCTACCTCGAGGAGAGGACCGGGGTGAGGATCGCCTACCAGACCGTCCCCCAGGGCGAGGAGGGCGCCCCGAAGGTCAACGCCGTCATCTCCAGCGGCGACCTGCCCGATGCCCTGATGCTCGGCCCCGAGTGGATGGGCGGCTTCACCAAGGCGCAGCTGTACGCCTACGGGCAGCAGGGGCTGTTCCAGCCGCTGGACCAGCTGATCGACGAGTACGCCCCGCAGCTGCAGGAGCTGTTCGCCCAGAACCCCGACCTGCGGGCGTCGTGGACCGCCCCGGACGGGGCCATGTACGGCATGCCGGCGGTGAACCAGTGCTACCACTGCGCCTCCTCCGGGGTGCGCACCTGGGTGCACCAGCCCAGCCTCGAGGCGGCCGGCTGGTCCGAGCAGCCGGCGACCCTCGAGGAGTTCGAGCAGATGCTGCGGGACATGAAGGCCGCGAACCCCGAGCTGCTGCCGATGAGCGGGGACAAGACGGTCCCACCCTTCGGCCTGATCGGCGCGACCTTCCTGGACACCGGCATCAACTGGCTGCGCCGCGACGGGGACGCGATCGTCTACACGCCGATGGACGAGGCGTTCCGCGAGGTCTACGCCGTGGTCGCCCGGCTGGTCCGCGACGGCCTCCTGGACCCCAACGCCTTCACCCAGGACAACGACCAGTTCCAGCGGCTGACCATGGATCCGGCCGGGTCCCGGGTGGGCGTGGTGCAGAACGGCAACCAGTTCGGCGTGGCGGAGGTCGACTACGCGGACCCCGCGGCGCGCTGGCGCGAGTTCGTGCCGCTGGCGCCCTTCTCCGGGCCCGGCGGCGACCCGATCATCCCGTGGAACGAGAACCACGGCGAGGCGACGGGCCTGGTGGTCACGAGCGCCTGCGAGGACCCGGCCACGCTGGTGCGATGGGCCGACTTCCAGCTGGGGCTGCTGCCCACCCTGGAGATGCGCCTGGGCAGGCAGGACCAGCACTGGCAGTGGGCCTCGGAGGGACAGCTCGGGATCGACGGCCGCCCGGCGCTGTACACGAAGATCCCCGGCGAGAAGGAGAACGTCACCTGGCCCGAGTTCGGTCCCTACAACCTGGGGATGGACGTGCGCCACGGGGAGAACGTCGACGAGCTCACCTCGGTCGAGCCGGTGCTCTACCAGGCCGGGAAGATGTACGAGACCTACCGCAACCCGCTGGAGTCGGTGTTCATCCCGCCGTTCTTCGACGCCGCGCAGTCCGCGGAGATCGGGGAGCTGCGCGCGAACCTCGACGGGATCTTCGCCCAGGGCGCCGCGCACATGTGCCTGGGCGATCTCGACCCGACCGATGACGCCGACTGGCAGTCCTACCTCGAGCCGTTCACCGCGGCCGGGGTGGAGCGCTACCTCGAGGTCCTCACGGAGGCGGACCGGGCCCGCGCCTGAGGCGCGGGCGCGCCGGACCGTCCTCGCCGTCGCGGAGCGATCCCGGCGGGGCGATCCCCGGGATCGCCCCGCCGGCGCTGCTTCCGGAGGTGGCCGCCGGCGCTGCTTCCGAAGGCGGCCGCCGCCCCTGCTTCCGGAGGCGGCCGCCGGCCCCGCTCCCGGGGTCGGACGGGCCCGCCGCGTCGCGGGTCAGTCGATCGGGGCGTCGGTAGGGGCGCGGTAGTCCTCCGGGAGCGCCGGGGCGGGGGCGCCGGTGGCGTCATGCACCCGGACCGCCTCGATCACGGCGCCCTCGCCCTCGACCTCGAGGATCAGCGAGGCGGCCTCGACCGCGGCGGGCAGACGGTGGATGCGCCGCACGCCGATGGTCCCGCCCTGCGCCAGCACGGTCCCGTCCGAGTCGAGCACGCGGTGGGCGCGCACCCGCTGACCGGTGGAGACGTCCTCGACCAGCTCGACATGGTCGAAGACGGTGGGCCCCGGCAGCTCCGCCTCGACGCGGGCGCCGGCGGGAGCGGCGATCGCGCGCAGATCGGCCGCGACCGGTGCGCCGAAGCGGGCGTCCAGGGCCGCGCGCAGCTCGACCAGGCGGGCGGCATCGACCGGATCGATGCGGCCGCGGCGGTCCGGCGGCACGTTCAGCAGCAGGTTCGCACCCAGGCCCAGGGACCGGTCGTGGATCTCCAGCAGGTGCTCCACGGACTTGGGCTCCTCCCCCTCCTGCCAGAACCAGCCGCGGCGCAGGGAGACGTCGCACTCCGGCGGCAGGTACCGGGCCTGGCCCAGCTCCACCACATCGGGGTCGTAGTTGTTCAGGTCGGTGGAGCGGGTGACGTACTCGCAGGGGTCCGCGGCCAGCCCGTCCTCGTTGCCGACCCAGCGGATCGTCGCCGGCCCCATGTTGAAGACCATCGCCTGGGGCTGCAGCTCGGCGAGCAGCGCGCCGATGGCCTCCCAGTCGTAGACCCGCCCGGCGGAGCCGGCGCCGTCGAACCACACCTCGAACAGCTCGCCGTAGTTCGTGCACAGCTCCCGCAGCTGGCGCAGGTAGAAGGCGTCATAGGCCTCGGGATCCTCGTAGCAGGGCTCGTGCCGGTCCCACGGGGAGAGGTAGAGCCCCAGACCCAGCCCGTGCTTCCGGCAGGCGGCGGCGACATCGCCGACGACGTCCCCGGAGCCGTCCTTCCACGGAGAGGAGGCCACGGAGTAGTCGGTGGTCGCGGTGGGCCACAGGCAGAAGCCGTCATGATGCTTCGCGGTGAGCACGACGTAGCGTGCTCCGAGGTCCCGTGCGGTGCGGACCCACTCCTCGGCGTCGAGGTCGGTGGGGGCGAAGTCGGAGGCCGGGACGGTGCCGTCGCTCCACTCCTTGCCCGCGAAGGTGTTGATGCCGACATGGAAGAACATCCCGAGTCCGGCCCGCTGCCAGGCGAGCTGCTCGGGGGTGGGGGCCAGGAGTGCGGACTCCGTCTCTGCAGTCATACCTCTAGCCTTCCAGAGATCGGAGGAATTGGCGAACCGTTCCCCAGCAACATCGAGCTCTCGGCTGGTCACCCCGAGACATCCGCCGTATTCATCGGTAGTCTGCTGGTATGGCGACGCGATCGAGCACCGGCCCGCAGCATGTCCCCTCCTGGGCGCTGCGGGCGAACGAGGCGGTCGACGCCGCCCTGACCCTGGTGGTGGTCTCCCTGCTGTGGTGGGCGCTGACGCTGCTGGGGCTCGTCGTGCTCGGGGCGGCACCGGCCAGCTGCGCGGCCGCCGAGGTGATGCGCGCGCGGGCCGAGGGCCGCGCCGTGCCCGTGGCGCGCACCATGTGGGCCGCGTACCGCCGCGAGCTCGTCCCCGCGACCCTGCGGCTGCTGCCCTTCGGCGTGATCATCCTCGGCGGGCTCTCGACGCTGTTCCTCGCCCTGCGCGGCGGCGTGCCGGAGCCCTGGATGCTGGCTCCGGTGGCGACCCTCGGCGCGGTCGCGGCCGGCTGGGCGACGGCGAGCGCCGCCGCCCTGATCGCGGTGCCCCGGCTGCGCCGCCAGGACCTCCTGGTCTCCTGGCGGGCGGCCCTGCTGTGCCCCGGCGCCGTCCCGGTGGCGGCCTTCCTGCTGGTCGTCTCGCTGGCGGTGATCGGGCTGGCGGCTCTCGTGCTGCCGCCCGTCGGCCTCCTGCTGGGACCCGGCGGCGCCGCGCAGGCCGCGGGCGCCCTGATGGGCCGGCGCACCGAGGCGCTGCTGGCCCGGCACGAGTCCCCCTCCTGACCCCGCCCCCTCCTGCTCCGCCCCTGCCCTGCCCTGCCCTGCCCCGCCCCACCCCTGCCCCGCCCTGCTCCTGGACCACCGCGAGAAACGGACCCCTCCATGATCGACCCCCGCCACGCCCTCGTCTCCGACCGTGCGGCAGAGGCCTGGACCGATGCGTTCCCCCTCGGCAACGGCCACCTGGGGGCGATGAGCTTCGGCCGGCCCGGCACCGATCGCCTGCAGATCAACGACTCGGGCGTGTGGCGCGGCGGCCCGCGCCCCCGCCGTTCGGCCGACGGCGCGCACGAGGCCTTCCTGGCCGCCCGCGCCGCGGCCCTGGCCGGGGACCTGGACGCCGCGGAGGAGCACGTGCACGCCCTGCAGTCCGGCGACTCCCAGATGTACCAGCCCTACCTCGACCTCAGCATCGCCGAGCCGGCCGACGCCGATGCCGGGACGGTGCAGCGTGTCCTGGACCTGCGCACGGCGGTGGCCCGCGCCGTCCTCGGCGAGGGGCCGGCGTCCCGGGAGGTGCTCACCGCGGTGAGCGCCGCCGACGACGTGCTGCTGGATGTGCGCACCTACCCCTCCGCCACGGACCTGGACCTGCAGGTCACGTCCCTGCACCGCCAGCAGGTGCGGGCCGAGGCCCTCGAGGACGGACGCGTCGTGCTGGTCGGCCGCCTGCAGGTCGCCGCGGCGGTCGACCCCGACGCCGGGGGCGACTGCCCCACCCGGGAGCCCGCCGGCTTCGACGAGTCGGTGCACGCCTCCTGGGCGCTGGAGGTCCGCAGCGACGGCGCGCTGGAGCCGGACGGCGACGGGCTGCGGGTGCGCGGGGCGCGCCGCCTGGAGCTGCGCCTGGTCTCGGCGACCCAGTTCGCCCTGGACGGCTCCCTGCGCCACGGGGACCACGCGGCGCTCGAGGCGGAGGTCCTCTCCCATCTGGAGGAGCTCGCGGCACGGCCGGTCGAGGAGCTGCTCGCCCGGGCGGAGGCCGCCCATCGCGCGCTGTACGACCGCACGGAGCTCGACCTGGCCCCCGGCGCCGACCGGGAGGGCGCCCCCGTCACCACCGAGGCGCGACTGGTCGCGGCGCAGCAGGGCACCGCGAGCCCGGCAGAGCTCGCCGACCTCGTCGCGCTCCTCGCGCACATGGGCCGGTATCTCCTGATCAGCGGGGGACGCGGCGCGAACCCGCCGCTGAACCTGCAGGGCATCTGGAACGAGGACGCGGTGCCGGCATGGTTCTGCGACTACACCACCAACATCAACCTCGAGATGAACTACTGGCCCGCGGGCCCCGCGAACCTGCTCGAGATCGGCGAGGGGCTGACAGGCTGGTCCGGCCGGCTGGCCGCGCAGGGGCGGGAGGTGGCCCGCGAGGTGTACGGCGCCCGCGGCTGGACCGTGCACCACAACTCCGACCGATGGGGCTATGCGGGCCCGGTCGGCGACGGCGGCAACCGGCCCAAGTGGTCGTTCTGGCCGCTGGGCGGCGCCTGGGTCGCGATCACCGTGGTGGACCTGCACCGCTTCGGCGGGCAGGAGGTGCCCGCCCCGGTGCGGGAGCTGCTCGTGGAGGCGTGCCGCTTCGTGCTGGACCTGCTGGTCGAGATGCCCGACGGCAGCCTGGGGACGGCGCCGGCGACCTCCCCGGAGAACGTGTTCGCGGTGCCCGGCGGCGCCGAGCACGAGGTCCACGTCTCGACCACGAGCGACCTCGCGCTGGCCCGGGAGGCCCTGACCGCGCTGGTCGAGGTCGCCGCACCGGAGGATCCCGAGCTGACGGGGCGGGCCCGCGACGCCCTGGCACGGATCCCGCGCGAGCCGGTCCTGCCGTCCGGGCTGATCGCCGAATGGTCCGATCCCGCCTTCACCGACCCCGAGCCGCTGCACCGCCACCAGTCCCATCTCATCGGCCTGCACCCGGGGACCTCCCTGGATCCCGAGACGGACCCGGAGCGCGGACGGGCCGCCCGGGCGAGCCTGCTGGCCCGGGGCTTCGAATCCACCGGCTGGTCGCTGGCCTGGCGGATCTGCCTGGCCGCCCGGCTGGGCGATGCGGAGCTGGCCCACCGCTTCGTGCGCCGCTTCCTGCATCCCGTCGACCTGGAGCCGGTCGCCCGGCGGGTCTCGACCTCGGACGGCGGCGTCTACCGCACCCTGCTGTGCGCGCATCCGCCGTTCCAGATCGACGGCAACTTCGGCGCGCTGGCGGGGATCCTCGAGCTGCTGCTGCAGTCCCAGCGGACCACCGACACCGGGGCGCGGCGCCTGGACCTGCTGCCGGCCGTGCCGGCGGACTGGCCCCGCGGGGAGGCCCGGGGCCTGCGCGCCCGCGGCGGGGTCGTCGTCGACCTCGCCTGGGACGAGGAGGAGGTCCGGGCGACGCTGACGGCGCAGGCGCCGATCGCGGTCGAGGTCCGCTGCGGCGCGGCGACGGCCGCCCGCGAGCTCGCCGCCGGGGAAAGCGCACGCCTGCGCCTGACGCGCTCGCGGACCGGGTTCGGGCCGCAGGACGAACGCGGCTAAGCTGGGGCGGATGGCCGCCCGATGCCCAGCGCGTGTGCGATCGGGCCCACACCCACGAGCTGGAACGGAGTGACATGGCTGACCTCAGGGTGGACGTGACCCGAGCGGACGCAGTGCTGATCGGCGGCGGGGTGGCGAGCGCGACGCTCGCGGCGCTCCTGGCCGAGCTGGAGCCGGACTGGGACGTGCAGGTGCTCGAGCGCCTGGACGCCGTGGGGCTGGAGTCCAGCGACGGGTGGAACAACGCCGGCACCGGGCACAGCGCCCTGTGCGAGCTGAACTACACCCCGCAGGACGTGGACGGCTCCGTCTCCCCCGCCAAGGCGATCTCGATCAACGAGCAGTTCCAGGTCTCCCGCCAGTACTGGGCCCATCTCGTCGACTCCGGCGCGATCGCGGATCCGTCCTCCTTCATCCGCACGGTCCCGCACATGTCCTTCGTGCACGGCGTGGAGAACGTGGACTACCTGCGCCGGCGCCATGCCGCGCTGAGCGCGAACCCGCTGTTCGACCGGATGGAGTTCACCACCGAGCACGGCACCCTCGCGCGGTGGGCGCCGCTGATCGCCGAGGACCGGCCGGTCACCGAGACGATCGCCGCCACCTTCTCCCCCGACGGCACCGACGTGAACTTCGGGGCGCTGACCCGGTCCCTGTTCGCCGTCGCCGAGCGGGCCGGGACCACGGTCACCACGGGCCGCGAGGTCACCTCCCTGCGGCGCCTGGGGACGGACTGGGGCGTCATGCACCGGGACGTCGTCACCGGCGACGTCCGCGTGATCCGCACGCCCTTCGTCTTCGTCGGCGCGGGCGGCAACGCCCTGCCGCTGCTGCAGAAGTCCGGGATCGACGAGATCCGCGGCTTCGGCGGCTTCCCGATCTCGGGCCAGTGGCTGCGCTGCACCAACCCCGAGATCATCGCCCGCCACAGCGCCAAGGTGTACGGGAAGGCCGCCGTCGGCGCCCCGCCGATGAGCGTCCCCCACCTGGACACCCGCTACATCGACGGGCGCCAGGGCCTGCTGTTCGGCCCGTACGCGGGCTGGACGCCGAAGTTCCTCAAGACCGGCTCCTACACGGACCTGTTCGCCTCCATCCGTCCCGACAACGTCGCGCAGATGGCCGCGGTGGCCCCGCCGAACCTGGGCCTGATGAAGTACCTCGTCACCGAGGTCGCCGCGACCCGCGACAAGCGGCTCGAGGCGCTGCGCGAGTACATGCCCTCCGCCCGCGACGAGGACTGGGAGCTGGTCACGGCCGGCCAGCGCGTGCAGGTCATCGCGCCGGACCGCAAGAAGCTCGGGGTGCTGCAGTTCGGCACCCAGCTCATCACCGCGGCGGACGGCTCGATCGGCGGCATGCTGGGCGCCTCGCCGGGCGCCTCCACGGCCACCACGATCATGCTCGAGCTGCTGGGGAAGGTCTTCCCGGCCCGCCGCGACGTGTGGGCGCCGCGGATCGCGCAGATGGTCCCCAGCTACGGCACGCACCTGTCCGAGGATCCGCGCGCCGCCCACGCCTCCCTCGCCCGCACCGCCGAGACGCTCGGCCTCGACCACGAGTGAGCTGACATGCGCATCTCCCTGATGACCACGTGCCTGGCCGATGTGATGGCCCCCGACGTGGCCCGCTCCACGGTGATCCTGCTCGAGCGCCTCGGCCACGAGGTGGTCTACGACCCCCGCCAGACGTGCTGCGGGCAGATGCACACCAACACCGGCTACTACTCCGAGGCGGCGCCCGTGGTGCGCCACTTCGTGGACACCTTCGAGCGGCAGCTCGACGACGTCGACGCGATCGTCATGCCCTCGGGATCGTGCACCGGCTGCGTGCGCGACCAGCACAGGCTGGTCGCCCAGCACGAGCAGGACGAGGATCTCGAGAAGCGGGCCGGCGCGGTCGCCGCGAAGACCTACGAGCTCTCCGAGCTGCTGGTGGACGTGCTGAAGACCACTGATGTCGGGGCCTACTTCCCCCACTCGGTCACCTACCACCCGACCTGCCATTCCATGCGGATCCTGAAGGTCGGCCCGCGCCCGATCAAGCTGCTGCGCGCGGTCGAGGGCATCGAGGTCGTCAACCTGCCCGAGTCCTCGACGTGCTGCGGCTTCGGCGGCACCTTCTCCGTGAAGAACTCCGACACCTCCAACGCGATGGTCACCGACAAGGCCGCCAACGTGGTGAGGTCCGGCGCGGAGTTCGTCGTCGCCGGGGACGCCTCGTGCCTGATGAACATCGGCGGCAAGCTCGCCCGCAACGGCGATGCCCCCCGGCCGATCCATCTCGCCCAGATCCTCGCCTCGACCCGCGAGGACCCGTTCGTCCCGTCCGCCGAGATGCTGGGGAGGGCCTCATGAGCACCGTCCATCTGGGGATGCCGGGCGTCCGGCCCCAGCACGCCTCCCCCGGGTCCTCGCACCTGCGCGGGGACCGGTCCTTCCCCGCGAAGGCCCGCACGGAGCTGGCCAACCCCGTGCTGCGCCAGAACCTCCAGCACGCGACGAGCACCATCCAGGCCAAGCGGGCCTCCGTGGTGCGCGAGGTGCGCGACTGGCAGAAGCTCCGCGACGCCGGCAGCGCCCTGAAGTGGCAGGTCACCGACCACCTCCCGGAGATGCTGGTGCAGCTGGAGGAGTCGGTGCAGGCCGCGGGCGGCACCGTCCACTGGGCGCGGGACGCCGAGGAGGCCGGGGAGATCGTCACCCGACTGGTCCTCGAGCGCGGCCAGCAGGAGGTGCTCAAGGTCAAGTCGATGGCCACCCAGGAGATCGGCCTCAACGAGACGCTCGCCCATGCCGGCGTCCACGCGATCGAGTCCGACCTCGCCGAGCTCATCGTCCAGCTCGCCGGCGACACCCCCAGCCACATCCTGGTCCCCGCCATCCACCGCAACCGCGCGGAGATCCGCGAGATCTTCCTGCGCACCATGCCGGACCTGGATCCGTCGATCACCGACGACCCCGCCGAGCTCGCCGGGGCGGCCCGCCGCTTCCTGCGCGAGAAGTTCCTGGACATGTCGGGCTCCGTGGCGATCTCGGGCGGCAACTTCGCCGTCGCCGACACCGGCACCGTCGCGGTCGTCGAGTCCGAGGGCAACGGCCGCATGTGCCTGACGCTGCCCAGGACCCTCATCACCGTGCTCGGCATCGAGAAGATCGTCCCGTCCTTCCAGGACCTCGAGGTCTTCCTCCAGCTGCTGCCGCGCTCCTCCACCGGGGAGCGCATGAACCCGTACACGACGCTGTTCACCGGCGTCGCCGAGGGGGACGGCCCGCAGGAGT
Organism: Brachybacterium phenoliresistens; assembly: GCF_000576425.1. Taxonomy (GTDB): domain Bacteria; phylum Actinomycetota; class Actinomycetes; order Actinomycetales; family Dermabacteraceae; genus Brachybacterium; species Brachybacterium phenoliresistens. The sequence goes on from NZ_KK069998.1 coordinate 108,083, forward strand.
TCCATCTGGTGCTGCTGGACAACGGCCGCAGCGCCGTGCTCGCGGACCCGGAGGGCCGCAGCGCCCTGCACTGCATCCGCTGCTCCGCCTGCCTGAACGTGTGCCCCGTCTACGAGCGCACGGGCGGCCACGCCTACGGCTCCACCTACCCGGGCCCGATCGGCGCGATCCTCTCCCCGCAGATGACGGGCGTGACCGGACCGGACGATCCCAACGCCTCCCTGCCCTACGCCTCGAGCCTGTGCGGGGCCTGCTACGACGTGTGCCCCGTGAAGATCGACATCCCCTCGATCCTCGTGCACCTGCGCGCGAAGGAGGTCGACCAGCGCCGCGAGGCCTCCGGGCAGTTCCACGGCACCTGGGACGTGGCCATGCGCGGGGCCTCGAAGCTCATGTCCTCCCCGCGGGCGTACGACGCGGCCGTGCGGGCCTCCTCCGCTCTCGGCGCGGTCAAGCGCACCGGCAACATCGGCAAGCTCCCCTCGGCGCTGCCGCTGATCCCGGGCTGGACCGACCACCGGGACCTGCCGGTCCCCCGGCAGTCCTTCCGCAGCTGGTGGAAGGATCGCGAGCGCCACGGCGGCGCCCCCGCCCCGCGCCCCGACGGCGACGGCCCCGAGGACTCCCCGGCGAGCGGAGAGGACGCATGAGCGCCTGGCAGGACGCCCGACCCTCCCGCGTCGCCGGCATGAGCGCCCGCGACGAGATCCTCGCGCGGCTGCGCAGCGCGCTGGAGGTGCCCCGGCGCGACGAGGTCACCGAGCCCGGCGACGTCCCGCGCACCTACCAGCGGGCCGATGACCGCGCCGAGGGCTCCGACCCCGCGAAGATCCGCCAGCTCCTGGTCAAGCGGCTCGAAGACTACACCGCGACGGTCCACCGCACCACCGAGGCCGGTCTGCCGGAGGCCGTCGCCGCCGCCCTCGAGGGCGCCGCCTCCGTGATCGTGCCGCCCGGGGTCCCCGAGGCCTGGCTGGCCTCGAGCGACCTCTCCGTGACCCGCGACGACGGCACGGCAGGCCCGCGCGCGCTGGACCGCATCGACGCCGTGCTCACCGGCTGCCACACGGCGATCGCCACCACGGGCACGATCATGCTGCGCTCGGACGACCTCTCCGGGCGCCGCGCCATCTCCCTGCTGCCGGATCTGCACGTGATCGTCGTGCAGGCCGATCAGATCGTCCTCGGCGTGCCGCGGGGCATCGAGCGCATGGGCGAGGACCCGACGGCCCCCTGGACGATGATCTCCGGCCCGAGCGCGACCAGCGACATCGAGCTCAGCCGCGTCGAGGGCGTGCACGGCCCGCGCCGGCTGCACATCGTCATCGTCGAACCCGAGCCCGAGCCCGAGCCGGGGCCCGCCCCCGACGCCCCGAAGACCGCACCGACCTCCCAGGAGACCTCATGAGCACGTCCCCCGCCCCGCACGACCGCCCCGAGCTCCCCCGCGGCCGCACCTGGGAGATCGTCGCCGGCCCGTACCGCGCCGGCATCGCGGCCGTGGGAGCGATCGTGGAGCACCTCACCGTGGACGGGCGCGACCTGCTGGTGCGCAACCCGGCCACCGGGCCGATGCAGTTCTACCGCGGCGCCGTGGTCGCCCCCTGGCCCAACCGGATCGGCGACGGCCGCTACACCTGGGACGGCCAGGACATCCAGGCGCCGCTGACCGAGCCGGACCGCCAGAACGCGCTGCACGGACTGGTCTCCTTCGTCCCGTTCGAGGAGGTCTCCTCCGCGGACGAGGCCGTCACGCTGCGCACCCTGCTGTACCCCAGCCCCGGCTACCCCTTCGCCCTCGAGCTGACGGTCGAGCACCGGGTGGATGCCGAGACCGGTCTGACGACCACGGTCACGGCCCGCAACGTGGGCGACCAGGACGCCCCCTACGGCGTGTGCCCCCACCCCTACCTGGTGGCCGGCCCTGAGCCGCTGGACACCTGGACGCTGCGCACCTCCGTGGGCACCGTGATGACGGTGACGCCGGACCGGCTGCTGCCCACGGGCCTCGTGCGCGTGGACGAGGGCGGCGAGTTCGACTTCCGCGAGGGGAAGGTGCTGGGCTCCCAGGAGATCGACCATGCCTTCACCGACCTGGGGCGGGACGAGCAGGGCCTGGCCCGCGTGGTGGTCACCGCCCCCGGCGGCACGGGCGTGGAGATGGTGGCCGATGAGCGCTGCCCGTGGCTGCAGCTGCACACGGCGGACCGCCCCGAGCCCGAGAACAACCGCCTCGGCCTCGCCGTGGAGCCGATGACCTGCCCGCCCGATGCGTTCCGCTCCGGCGACGGCGTGATCCGTCTGGCCCCCGGGGCGTCCCACGAGGCCGCCTGGAGCGTCCGCGGCCTCTGACCGCATCCCGGCCCGGCGCGCGGCGACCGCGCACCGGGCCGGAGGACGACGAGGGCGCCGCACCCGACGGGGTGCGGCGCCCTCGCGGCGTCCGGGGAACGCTCAGTGCGCGTTCTCGTAGGCGTTGCGGATCTCGGCGGAGATGCGGCCGCGGTCGGAGACCTCGTAGCCGTTCTCGCGCGCCCATTCGCGCACCTTCGCGGAATCCTTCGCCGGCGCCGAGGCACCGGTGCCCCGGGTGCGGCGGCCGCTGACGCGACGGGACTTGGCGACCCAGGCCCCCAGCTCCTCGCGCAGGCGGGTGGCGTTGTCCTCCGACAGGTCGATCTCGTAGGAGACTCCGTCGAGGGAGAACGTGACGGTCTGCTCGGCCTTCGAACCGTCGATATCATCGATCAGCTCGACGAACGTCTTGCGGGCCATGGGTACTCCTCGAATAGATGTTGTGGACGGGGCGCGTCATACCCTGCCGGCACAATACTCGCGCGTTCCGGACGGAAAATCAATCCTCGACGTGATTGATCGCGGTCGCGCCGCCCGGGGTGGAGGATTCCCCGTCGCGTCGTGCGGCCCGGAATTCCTTCTCGGCATCCCGCTCGGCCTCTCGTTCGCGCCGGTCAGCGCGAAGAATGGCGCGCATCGCGAACCAGAAGAGCAGGCCCACGCCGATCGACGGGAGCAGCGCCCCCGCCTCGAACCAGAATCCGCCGTCCATCTCAGGCCCCCGGCTTCACGAGGGGGAAGAGGATCGTCTCGCGGATCCCCAGCCCGGTGAGCGCCATGAGCAGCCGGTCGATCCCCATGCCCATGCCGCCGGTGGGCGGCAGCGCGAACTCCATCGCCTCGAGGAAGTCCTCGTCCAGGCGCATCGCCTCGTCGTCGCCGGCCGCGGCCAGCCGCGCCTGCTGCTCGAAGCGCTCGCGCTGGACGACCGGATCCACGAGCTCCGAGTACCCGGTGCCCAGCTCGAAGCCCCGCACGTACAGGTCCCACTTCTCGACCACGCCGGGGGTCTCGCGGTGCGCGCGCACCAACGGGCTCGTCTCGACGGGGAAGTCGCACACGAACGTCGGCGCGTGGAGGTGATCGCCCACCTGGTGCTCGAAGAGCTCCTCCACGAGCTTGCCGTGGCCGTAGCGCGGGTGATCCAGGTCCAGGTCCAGGGAGCGGGCGATCTCCCGCAGACGCTCCGGGGTGGTCTCCGGGGTGATCTCCTCGCCGAGGGACTCCGACAGCGAGCCGTAGACGGTGATCCGGTCCCACTGCCCGCCGAGGTCGTACTCCTCGCCGTCCGGCAGGGTGACGACGTGGGAGCCGGTCGCGGCGAGCGCGGCCTCCTGCACGAGGTCCCGGGTCAGGTCGGCGATCGTGTGGTAGTCGCCGTAGGCCTGATAGGCCTCCAGCATCGCGAACTCGGGGGAATGGGTGGAGTCCGCGCCCTCGTTGCGGAAGTTCCGGTTGATCTCGAACACGCGCTCCATCCCGCCGACGGCCGCGCGCTTGAGGAACAGCTCCGGCGCGATCCGCAGGTACAGATCCATGTCGAACGCGTTGATGTGGGTGACGAACGGCCGCGCCGCCGCCCCCGAAGGAATCACCTGGAGCATCGGCGTCTCGATCTCCAGGAAATCACGGCCGCGGAAGGACTCGCGCAGGGAATGCATGACCTCCGAGCGAAGACGCGCCACCCGGCGCGCCTCGGGGCGCACGATGAGATCGACATAACGGCGCCGAACCCGCGACTCCTCGCTGAGATCGGCGTGGAGCACGGGAAGGGGGCGCACGGCCTTCGCGGCCATCTGCCAGGAATCCGCGAAGACCGACAGCTCGCCGCGCCGGGAGCATCCCACGCGACCGTGGAAGAAGACGTGGTCGCCGAGGTCGACATCGGCCTTGAGGTCGGCGAGGCGCTCGGCGCCCACGTCCGCCTGGCTGGCCATGATCTGGATGCGCTCGCCCGCCCCGTCCTGCAGGGTCACGAAGGCGAGCTTGCCGGTGTTGCGCAGGAAGACCACGCGCCCGGCGACGCCGACCTCGTCCTCGGTCTCCTGACCGGCGTCGAGGTGGCCGTAGCCCTCGCGGACCGCGGCGATGGTCGTGGTGACCGGCACGGAGACGGGGTACGCCTCCTCGCCGCGCTCCAGCAGCCGCTCCCGCTTCGCCTTGCGCACGGCGATCTGGTCGGAGGTGTCCAGCGGGTCGTGGGGCGCGGGCGCATCAGTCATGGCCCCGATTGTGTCACCCCCTACCGGGAGGTATCACGGAATTCCTGCGGGGATCGGCCGGGCGTGGGCGACCTCACGGAGCGGTCGGCTCCGGCAGCCGGCCGCGGGACACCGGCGGATGCACCCGGCCGGCCACGTGCAGGCTGGTGGCGTCCAGCAGGCGCGTCCCCTCGACCCGGGCGGCCAGCACCACGAGCACCTCGCCCTGGTGGTCGGGGCCGATGGGCTCGAAGGTGGCCGGGTCCACGGCCTCGGCGTAGGCCCAGTCCACCCCGGCCGGCGCCCCGCCGGTGGCCTCGCGCAGGGCGGCCAGCACGGCTCCGGTGTCCGGGGCGGCGGCCTCGACGGCGCGCACGGTGCGCGAGAGCACGAGGGCGCGCTCGCGGCCCTCCTCGCTGAGGTAGGCGTTGCGGCTGGAGCGGGCCAGCCCGCCGGGCTCGCGGACGATGTCGACGGCCTCGATCCGCACCGGCAGGTCGAGGTCGGCGACCAGGCGCTGGATGATCGCGAGCTGCTGGGCGTCCTTGCGGCCGAAGACCGCGGCGTCGGGCCGCACCAGCTGCAGCAGCTTGGTGACCACGGTGACCACCCCGTCGAAGTGGCCGGGGCGCGCGGCGCCCTCGAAGCGGGTGCCCAGGCGGCCGGAGGTGACGCTCACCGGCGGCGGCAGCACGGGGTACATCTCCTCCGTGGACGGCGCGAAGACGAGGTCGACGAGCCCGTCGACCTGCGCGAGGTCGGCCTCGAGCTCGCGCGGGTACGCCTCGAAATCCTCCCCCGGGCCGAACTGGAGCGGGTTGACGAAGTCGGTGAGCACCACGGAGTCGGCGATCTCGCGCGCGCGGCGCACGAGCATGAGGTGGCCCTCGTGGAGGGCCCCCATCGTCATCACCACGGCGACGGTGCCGGGCAGCTGCGCCCGGGCCCGTCGCAGATCGGCCTTCGTGGTCACCAGGGCGGTCATGGTCCCTCCTCGGGAGTCGTCGGTGCGGGATCGAGGATGCCACGGATCCGGGCGCGCCGCTGGTCATCGAGCCCGGCCCGTTCCAGCGCGGCCAGCGCGAGCGCCCGGTAGGTGGCGCGGATGTCCGGGGAGCCGGCCCCGTCCTGCTCGAGGTCGCGCAGGGCGGCGAGGTGGCCGGCGACGGTCCCGGCGTCGCCGCGGCGCACCGGCCCGGTCAGCGCATCGGCGCCGCGGTTCAGCGACTCCTCCAGGGCCGCCGTGAGCAGCGGGCGCAGATAGTCGCCGGGGCTGTCCACGCCGAGCCGGGCGAGCACCTCCCGCGCCTGGTCCACCAGGACGACGAGGTGGTTCGCCCCGTGGGACAGCGCCGCGTGGTAGAGGGCGCGGTCGCCCTCGGCCAGGCGCACGGGGCGCCCCTCGAGCTCGACCACGAGCGCCTCCGCGATCGGGGCGAGGGCGGGCCGCGCGGTGATCGCCATCGGGCAGCCCACCAGACGCGGGAGGTCCGCGGCGGTGCCGGTGAAGGTCATCGCGGGGTGGATGGCCAGGGCCACGCAGCCGGCCTCCTCGAGCGGGGACAGCACCTCGATCCCGTGGGCTCCCGAGGTGTGCACGATGACCTGCCCGCCGGGGCTGATCCCGGCGGCGGCGATGCCGGCGGCCAGCCCCGGCAGCTCGTCGTCGGGGACCGTCAGCAGGACCAGCTCGCTGCGCTCGACGATGCGGTCCGCGCCGAGCAGCGGCACCCCGGGCAGCAGATCCGCGGCCCGGGCACGGGAGCTGTCGGAGACCGCGTACGCCCCGGTGATCGCGTGGCCCTCGCGCCGCAGCGCGGCGGCGAGCACCGCTCCGACCCGGCCGGCGCCGATGACGCCGATGCCCAGCCGCTGCGGCGCGCTCATCGCTGCTGCTCCTGGCCCGCGTCCTCGCGTCCGCCGTCGGGCCCGCCCTGCGGCAGCGGCCGATGCTCCTGCCGCGGGGACAGCGCGGGCCGCGGCCAGCGCGCACGGTCCCGGTATCGGCGCAGATGGGCGGAGTCGTGCTCGAGCACGGTGCGCATCGCGAGCACCTCCGGCTGCTCCATGCCCTGCGCGGTGAGGGTGGCGCCGGCGACGGGGACGGTGAGCGTGAGCAGGCCGCAGCGGCGCTCGATCGGCCCCTGGGAGATGCCCACCCCCTGGATGCGGTCGCGGGAGATCATCTGGAGCCGGCGGGTGAGGATCCCCGACCGGCGCACCAGGAAGCCGGGCATCAGCACGACGACCTCGGTGCGCCGGGCGATCCACTGCCAGCGGCGGGTCGCCCGCATCCCGGGGATGTCGCGGGCGCGCGCCCCGAGCAGGCCCTCGAGCGCGGCGGCATCGTCCTCGGTGCCCAGGGGCGGCAGCAGGTGTCCGACGGTCCGGCGCAGCTCCTCGGGCGTGCCCACGGGCAGCACGGTCAGCGACCCCTCGGATTCGCTGTCGCCGATCCCGGCGACGGTCGCGGTCACACGGGTCCACCGCTGCGAGCGCCACAGCGCCGGCTGGGAGAGGGTGATCTCCTGGATCCGGTCGGGCGGCACGTTGTCGGTGCGCGTGTTCAGCAGACCGCGGCGCATGCGCAGGCCGCGGTCGGTCATCCGGGCGACGAACCCCCAGCCGGCCTCGATCTTCCCCAGCACCAGGCGGGGCACCGCGACCAGCGCGGGGATCAGGGCGACCGCCGCGCCGAGGCCCGGACCGTCGTCCCAGAGCAGCAGCCCGCCCGCGACGAGCAGGCCCAGCAGCAGCGCGAGCGCGCCGAGCAGGAACTCGGCGTCGCGGACCATCGAATGCACCAGGCGCGCCGTCGGCACGCGGGCGATCTGCTCCCCGTCGCTCACGCCGTCCAGCACGACCTGGTCCCACAGGCTCCCCGGGGCCGGCGCGGCGGGCGCGGCGCCCTGCGCCCAGGGCTCCGCGCCGGCCTCCCCGCTCGCGGCGCCGGGAGCGGCGGACCGGTCGCCCGGGCCGGCGCCGAGGGCCGCCTCGGTGGGGACGGGTCCTCCGTCCGCCCCTCGCACCGCGGCGGGACCGGCCGGCGGGCCGGCGGGCGGGACGGAGCCGGGATCGGAGGGACCGGCGGAGGCCCCGGCCGGGGCGACCGCGGCGGACCCGGCCTGGGCCGAGGCGGCCGCGCGCAGGATCTCGCGACGGATGCGCTCGGCATCGGCCGTCCGCACGTACGCGATGTCCAGGTGCGACTCCCCGCCGCCGGCGACCTCCACGCGGACCTTGGCCAGGCCCAGCAGGCGCGCCAGCAGCGGCCGCTCGACGGAGACCGAGTCGATCCGGGCCCGGGGGGCGAAGCGGCGGGAGCGGGTGAGGACCCCGCTGCGCAGGGCGACCCCGTCCTCGGTGATCGCATAGGCGGTGAAGCGCCAGGACAGCGCGGAGATCACGATCGAGAGGACGATGACCACGGCCAGGATCCCGAGCCCGATGAGCAGGCGGGTCAGGGTGAACTCCCGCACCAGGGACCCGATGTTCTGGATCGACACGGCCGCGACGATCGCCGCGATCACCTTCCAGCCGCTGACCAGCGGCGTGATCGGGTGGGTGCGTCGGAACGCGGACTCGGGGACGGCGCTGGCGGTCCCCTGCTCCGGGGCGGGCGCCGGGGTCCCGCTCACAGCGCCGCCATGGTCTCGACGCCCCGGCGGGCCAGCAGCGCGCGCAGGCGCTCCGCCTCCTCACGGGGCAGGCCGGGGATCGTGAGGTCGGCCTCGGCGGAGGCGGTCGAGACCGAGAGGGTCGCCAGCCCCAGGCTGCGTTCGATCGGGCCCTCGTGCACCTCGACGGACTGCACCCGCGCGAATGCGACGGTGGACACGGAGCGGAACATGATGCCGGAGGCGAACACGAGGTCGTCCTCGCGGTCGAGGTAGCCCAGCGCCCGCACGCGCCGGGGCGTGAGCAGCAGCGACTGCAGGGCGAGGATCAGCGCGAGCAGCGCCGGGAACACCGTCCACCACCACCCCAGCCAGGCCCAGAGGACGACGCAGCCCGCGATCACGATCAGGGCGAGGGCGTAGCCGATCAGGCCGGCGAGATAGCGGGCGCGGATCAGCGCCTCGGAGACGGGCCGCAGGCCCTCGGCGCCCAGGCGCCCTCCGGCTCCGGGAGGTGCTGCGAGGGCCGGGGCAGGATCCGGGGAGGGGGTGCTCATGACGTCCATCGTCTCAGCTGCGCCGGGAGGGGCTCCTCCGACTTTGGTCGTCGGTCGCCTCAGGCGGGGCTGGACTCGCCGGAGGGCTCGCCGTCCTCGGGCGGCAGCTGGCCCCAGTGCTCGACGATCACGCCCAGCACCGCCAGGGCGAGCCCGGCGACGGCGGCGAACAGGGTGGGCAGGACGGCCCCGGCGAGGGTGCCGGTGCCGGACATCCCCAGCTGCACGGCGATGCCCAGGTGGATGCCGCCGACCACCGAGCCGGTGTAGGCGCAGGCGCGGGCGAAGGTCACCGTGCGGAAGGCGGTGATCATGTCCAGCTGATGCCGGCGCGGTGCGAAGGTCCCGCTCTCGGCGCGCTCGGCGGTCTCCTTCATGTAGCGCCGCAGCGGCAGCCCCATCACCAGCAGCACGCCGCCGAGGACCAGCTCGAGGACCCCGGTGAACCATCCGGTGATCGGGATGGTCCCGCCGCGGGCGGCGACCAGCTCGGCCAGCGTCAGCCCGAACCCGGCGGCGGCCGCGAGGACCACCACCAGCACCGGGATCGACAGCGGCTTCATGAGGGCTCGGCCCCGTCCGCCGGGATCGGCGCGGCGTAGCCGGGGACCGCCGGACCCGGCCGGATGCCCGGTCGGTCGGGCGCGCGCTCGGCGAGCGGGCCGATGGGGCCGTGGCCGGGCAGGACGTCCTCGGGGCGGGCGCTCGCCCACGGCACCAGCACGAAGGCGCGCTCGGCCGCCCGCGGATGCGGCAGGATCAGCTCCTCGTCGTCCTGCACCAGGTCCCCGTAGGTGATCACGTCGACGTCCAGGGTGCGCGGGCCCCAGCGGACCGTCCGCTCGCGCTGCGCGTCCGCCTCGAGCTCCTGCGCGAGCTCGAGAAGCTGCCAGGGGGTGCATCGCGTCCGCACGCCGACGGCGGAGTTGAGGAACGGATCCTGATCGACGCCGCCCACGGGATCGGTCTCGATGACCGGGCCGGTCCAGAGGATCTCGACGTCCTCGGCCTGCTCGAGCAGATCCAGGGCGCGGCGCAGCCGGGCGGCCCGGTCCCCGAGGTTGGTGCCCACGGCGAGGACGGCGTCCACCGGGGCGGCGTCGCGGACGATGTGCAGGCGGACGTCGGCGAAAGGATGCGGGATCGGGGCGGAGGGCTTGTGCAGCGTCAGCTCGATCCGGCGCACCAGCACCTGCTCGGCGAGGATCCGTGCGGCGAGGGTCTCGGCGACGGTCTCGAGGAGATCCACCGGGGCGGACTCGATCTGCGCGACGATGCTCGCGGCGACCTCCGCATAGTTGACCGTCCGGCCCAGCGCGTCGGCCCGCGCCGCGGCGCGGGTGTCCACGTGCAGGCGGGCGTCGACGAGGAACTCCTGGCCGGTCCGCTTCTCGTGCTCGAGCACGCCGTGGTGGCCCCAGGCGCGCACGCCGACCAGCTCGATGACGTCCCGGCTCATCGGGCGGCCCTCCGCAGCCGATCGCCCACGGCGACGGCGGCCACCGAGGTGGGGACCTCGTGCACGCGCACGGCCCAGGCGCCCTCGCGGGCGCTCACCGCGCTCACCGCGGCGGTCGCCGCGTCGCGGTCCACGCCGAGGGCCGCGATGAAGCGCTTGCGGGAGGCTCCGATGAGGATCGGCAGCCCGGCGGCGCGCAGGCTCGTCCAGTCCGCGAGGACCTCCCAGTTCTGGTCCCCGGTCTTGGAGAACCCCAGGCCCGGGTCGGCCACGAGGTAGTCGTCGTCGACGCCGGAGGCGCGCAGGGCCTCCAGGCGGGTCGCGAGCTCGGCGGCGCTGTCCCGGGCGACGTCCGCGTAGTCGGTGAGGCGGTTCATGACGTCGCTGTGCCCGCGCCAGTGCATGGCGATGAACACGGGCGGGGTGCCGCGACGGGTGCGCAGGCGCGCCGCGCCCGTGCCCATGTCCACATCGGCCAGGCCCGCGGACACGTCGTTGATGATCAGCGCACCGGACTCGACGGCGGCCGCCGCGACGGAGGCGCGCATCGTGTCGACGCTGATCACGTGGCCCTCCGCGGCGAGGGCTCGGATCACGGGGATCACCCGCCGCATCTCCTCGTCCTCGTCCACGCGGGGCGCGCCCGGACGGGTCGACTCGCCGCCGATGTCGATGATGGCCGCGCCCTGGCGCGCCAGGAGGCGCCCGTGCGCGATCGCATCGGCCGTCGCGAAGTGCTCGCCGCCGTCGGAGAAGGAGTCCGGGGTGACGTTCAGGACGCCCATCACGAGGGTCGCGTCGACATCGAGCGCCCCGGGCAGCCCGGCCGGTCGCCGCCGCATCGCCCTCAGCCCCTCACGATGAGCGACATGGCCTCGGCGCGGGTGGCGCTCTCGCGCAGCATGCCGCGCACCGCGGAGGTCACCGTCCGGGCGCCCTGCGCGCGCACCCCGCGCATCGACATGCACATGTGCTCGGCGTCGACGACCACGATCGCCCCGGCGGCGTCGAGCTCGCCCATCAGGGCGTCGGCGATCTGGCTCGTGATGCGCTCCTGGACCTGCGGCCGGCGGGCGTACACATGCACCAGCCGGGCCAGCTTCGACAGCCCCGTCACTCCCCCGGCGCCGGGGATGTAGCCGACGTGGACCACGCCCATGAACGGCAGCAGATGGTGCTCGCACATCGAGTGGAAGGAGATGTCCCGCACCAGCACCAGCTCCTGGTGCTCGATGTCGAAGGTCGTCGAGAGCGGCTGGGACGGGTCCTGGTCCAGGCCGGCGAAGACCTCCTCGTACATCCGCGCCACCCGCGCGGGCGTCTCCTTCAGCCCGTCGCGGTCGGGGTCCTCGCCGACGGCCGCGAGGATCTCGCGCACCGCGGCCCGGATCCGCTCATGGTCCACGCTCATCGCTGCCGCCCCCTCAGCCCTGCTCGCCGGGACCGGGCTCGCGCGGGGCGCCCGGGATGGAGGGGCCCTCGCCGCCGGGGTGCGGCAGCTCGGGCGGGCCGGGCTGGACGTACTCGCCGGCGTCCGAGGACTCCGATCCCGTCGCCGCCGGGTCCCCGCCCACCAGGGGGTCGTGGAAGACGGGGCGGCCCTGGCTGGACTGCCAGACCTCGCGCAGCGGGCGCTTGCGCACGTCCCGGAAGATCTCCGCGAGCTCGTGCTCGTTGAGGGTCTCCTTCTCCAGCAGCTCGAGGACCAGGCGGTCCAGCACCTCGCGGTTCTCGCTGATGACGCTCCACGCCTCGTCCAGGGCGCGGCTGATGAGGCGGCGGACCTCCTCGTCGATCAGCTGAGCGGTCTCGTCGGAGAACTGCGGGCCCTGGCCGGACTGCATGCCGACGAAGACCTCGTCCTGGCCCTCGCCGTAGGAGACCTGGCCCAGACGCTCGCTCATGCCCAGCTGCATCACCATCGTGCGGGCGATCTTGGTGGCGTTCTGCAGGTCGGAGCCGGGGCCGGTGGTGACGTCGTGGAAGATGCCCTCCTCCACGGCGTAGCCGCCCATGGCGTACGCCAGGCGGTCCAGCAGCTCGTTGCGGGACTGGTAGTTGCGATCCTGGGTCGGCACCACCATCGTGTAGCCGCCCGCGCGGCCGCGCGGCAGGATCGTCACCTTGGTGACCGGGGCGGAGTTGTTCAGGGCCGCGGCCACCAGGGCGTGGCCGCCCTCGTGGTACGCGGTCATCTGCCGTTCGCGGTCGCTCATCACCTTGGAGTAGCGCTGCGGCCCCATGGACACGCGGTCGATCGCCTCGTCCAGCGCCCGGTTGTCGATGATCTGGTTCCCGGAGCGCGCCGTCAGCAGCGCCGCCTCGTTGAGCACGTTGGCCAGGTCCGCGCCGGACATGCCGATGGTGCGGCGGGCGACGACCTCGAGGTCGACGTCCGGGGCCAGGGGCTTGCCCTGCGAGTGGACGGTGAGGATGTGCAGGCGGCCCTTGAGGTCCGGGGCCTCCACCGCGATCTGGCGGTCGAAGCGGCCCGGGCGCAGCAGCGCCGGGTCCAGGATGTCCACACGGTTCGTCGCGGCGATGAGGATGACGTTCTGGTTCTCGTCGAACCCGTCCATCTCCACCAGCATCTGGTTCAGGGTCTGCTCGCGCTCGTCGTGGCCGCCGCCCATGCCGGCGCCGCGGTGCCGGCCCACGGCGTCGATCTCGTCGATGAAGATGATCGCCGGGGAGTTCTCCTTGGCGGTGTTGAACAGGTCGCGCACGCGGCTGGCGCCGACGCCCACGAACATCTCCACGAAGTCGGAGCCGGAGATCGAGTAGAACGGCACGTTCGCCTCGCCGGCCACGGCGCGGGCCAGCAGGGTCTTGCCGGTTCCCGGGGGGCCGTACAGGAGCACGCCCTTGGGGATCTTGGCGCCCACCGCGTGGTACTTCTGCGGGTCCACGAGGAACTGCTTGATCTCGTCGAGCTCCTCGACGGCCTCCTCCGCGCCGGCGACGTCGGCGAAGGTGACCTTGGGGGACTCCTTGTTGAACAGCTTCGCCTTGGACTTGCCGAACTGCATGGCCCGCCCGCCGCCCTGGGCGTTCATGATGAGGAACCAGAACAGGCCGAAGAAGAGCAGCAGCGGCAGGAAGGAGACCAGCAGGGTCGTCCACCAGGAGCTGGTCGCGATCTCGTCGGTGTACCCCTTGGCGGGGTCGGCCTCCTCGACGGCCTGCACGACGGCCTCGCCGCGCGCGGTGACGTAGGAGAAGCGGACCTGCTTCCCCTTGTCGGTGTCGCCGTCGACGAAGGGCTCGGTGAGCACCAGGTCGACGCGCTGCTGGTTGCCGTCGATGATCTTGGCCTGCTCGACCTTGCCCTCGGACAGCAGGGTCAGCCCCTGCTCCGTGTCGATCTGCTGGTAGCCGTCGCGGCCCAGCAGGGAGAACAGGACCATGCCCAGCACCAGGGCCAGGATGATCCACAGCGCGATCCCGGGCAGGGTGCGCTTCTTCTTGGGAGTGCTCGATGCCATGTCAGTCCTCGTAGACGGAGCGCTTGAGGACTCCGACGTAGGGCAGGTTCCGGTAGGTCTCTGCGTAGTCGAGCCCGTATCCGATGACGAACTCGTTGGGGATGTCGAATCCGACGTAGCGCACGTCGATCTCCACGCGCGCCGCATCGGGCTTGCGCAGCATGGTGCACACCTCGACGCTGCGCGGGCCGCGCGAGCGGAGGTTGGACAGCAGCCACTTCAGGGTCAGGCCCGAGTCGATGATGTCCTCGACGATCAGCACGTGGCGATCGGTGATGTCGGTGCCGAGGTCCTTGAGGATCCGCACCACGCCGGAGGACCTGGTGCCCGATCCGTAGGAGGACACCGCCATCCAGTCCATCTCGACGGGCAGGTCGATCGCGCGGGCGAGGTCCGACATGACCATCACCGCCCCCTTGAGCACGCCCACCAGGATCGGCGGCTCCTGCGCGTAGTCCTCGGTGATCTGCCGCCCGATCTGTGCGAGCCGGTCCCGGATCGCCGTCTCGTCCAGCAGCACGCGTTCGACGTCCTCGTGCATGCGCGCACGCCCGTCGCTCTCGTGCAGTTGCGTCTTCGACACGCAGTGCTCCTTGGTGGGGGGTGTTCGGACTCGTCGCGCGGCGAGGGTCGGCGCGGCTCAGGGGTCGAGGCGGCGCCAGACGAGCAGCCCGTCGCGGCGAGCGACCTCGATCCTACCCGGAAGGGGTACGCCTGCCTGACCGTGCCATGAGACGACGAGCGCCTCCGCCGCCAGCACGTGGCGGCGCAGCAGGGACTTGTCCGAGGGCGTGCCGGCCTCCTGCTCCGCGCGGCGCGATGCGTCGCGCAGGATCCGGGTGCGCAGCGCGGCGGGCACGGAGGCCAGCGCGTAGGCGTCCAGCAGCAGCAGGTCCCCGTCCTCGCGCAGCTCGCCGCCGTCGCGGCGCAGCTCCTCCAGCCGCGCCGCCGCCTCGGCGTCGAGGTGCTCGACGTCGGGGCCGATGAGCGCCGCCGCCCGGGCGAGGTTCTCGTCGATCTGCTCGCCCAGCACCTCGCGCAGCAGCGGCAGCACGCGATGGCGGACGGCCGAGCGCAGCAGGGCCGGGTCCTCGTTCATCGGATCCTCCCACCACTCGACGTCGTGGACCCGGCAGATCTCCTCCGTGTCCGCCCGGCGCAGGGCGGTGGACTCGTCCCGCTCGGCGCCCAGGAAGGGGCGCAGGATCGCTCCGCGCACGGGCGGGATGCCGGCCATGGCGCGGGGTCCCCCGCCGCGGGCCAGCCCCATCAGCACCTGCTCGGCCTGGTCGTCGAGGGTGTGCCCGAGCAGCAGGGCGAGGGCGCCGGTCTCGTCCAGCCGCTGCGTGAAGGCGGCGTGCCGCGCGCGCCGGGCCGCGTTCTCCACTCCGCCGGCGCCCGCCGTCCCCACCTCCACCCGGCGGATGGTGGTGTGCGCGGCGCCGAGACGGCGGGACGCCTCCGCGGCGCGCTCGGCGACGCCCTCGGAATCCGCCTGCAGGCCGTGGTCGATGATCAGCGCCTCGGTCTCCAGTCCCATCCGCGCGGCGACCCAGGCGGTGGTGGCCAGCAGCGCGAGGGAGTCCGCGCCGCCGCTCACGCCGACCAGCACGCGGGGGCTGAGGTGCCCGGCGCCGGTGTCGTCGGCGAGCTGCTCGAGGCGGGCGGTGAGGTGGGCGCGCACGGCGGTGCGGGCGCGGGCGACGACGCGGGGCGGACCGGCCATCAACGGCTCGTGACGATCTCGGCGGCGACGGTGTCCACGGCCTCGCGGGCCTCGATCGCGTCGGCACGGTCGAAGCCGTGCACGACGATCATGTAGCTCACGGTGCGGCCGTCGGGCCGGGTCGCGACCCCGGCGAGGGTGGCGGTGCCGCTGAGGTAGCCGGTCTTGCCGCGCACGATCCCGCGGGCGGCGGACGCGTCGTCCTCGCCGAAGCGCTCGGCGAGGGTTCCGGAGAGCCCGCTCACGGGCACGTCGTACAGGAGGGGCTCGAGGGTGGGGGCGCCGCCGGAGGCGACCTCCCCGAGGACCGCCGCGAACAGCCGCGGGGGGACGCGGTTGTCCACGGAGAGCCCGCTGCCGTCGTGGAGGTCCAAAGACTCGAGATCGGAGGCGGGCAGGCCCAGCTCCGCGGCGAGGTCGCGGACCTCCGCCTCGACCGCCCCGGAGGCGCCGGAGGCGGTGGTCTCCTCGCCCCGGGCATCGGCCACCAGGTACGACAGCAGCTCCGCGCCGGTGTTGTCGGAGATGGTCAGCACGTACTGGACGATCTCGCGCAGCGGCGCCGAGCGGATCTCGACCTCCGGCCCGGTCTCCGGCGCGGCGCCCCGGGCGACCTCCCCGGTCACCTCGACGCCGCGATCGCGCAGCAGCTGCGCGAAGCGCGCGGCGGCATCGGCCGCCGGGTCGGTCGACTTCGCGCCGTACTGCTCGCCGTCCAGCTTCCCCTCGTCCAGGGCGAGGGCGGCGACCGGGGCGACCCAGCCGCCCGCAGGGCCGTTCCCGCCCCAGGCGGGATTCATGCCGTCGACGATGAACGAGTCGTCCAGGACGACGCGCACCGGGCCGCCGCCCTCCTGCGCGATCATCGCGGCGGACTCGTCGGCGAGCGCGGCGAGCCGCTCCTCGGTGAGGAACATGTCGCCCTCGCCGATGAGGGTGAGCGTCCCCTCCCCCAGGCGCGCCCGGGTGGCCAGCGTGTCGTCGCCCGAGCGCACCCGCAGCAGCGCCGCGGCGGTGAGCAGCTTCTGGGTGGAGGCGGGGACGCGGGCGGTGTCCGCATCCCGTGCAGCGAGGGTGGTGCCGGTCTCGGCGTCGACCACGGCATAGGCGAGGTTCCCCTGGACCACGGGCAGCTCCGCGTGGGCGTCCATGCGGGCCGCGAGCTCGGGGCCGGCCGCCGCGTCCACCCCGGGGGCCGCCGAGGGCACCATCTGCACGGGGTCCTCGCGGGAGAGGTCCTCGGCCTGCGCGGGCGGCCCCGCCTGGGGGCCCTGCTCCTCCTGTTCCAGCGTGAGGATGCCCGGGAAGGCGTCGGTGACGTCCCCGATCGCGTAGAAGCCGATCGGGACCGCGGCGCACATGATGACGGCCAGCGGTCGCCAGACGTTCAGCTGTCTCATGGTGTTCACGATAGAGTGTGCCGGTCAGCGCTACCGCCCCGCACAGGGCATGAGGCAACGGAGCAGCAGTGGAATTCGACGTCACCATCGAGATCCCCCGGGGTAACCGCAACAAGTATGAGGTGGATCATCACAACGGTCGCATCCGCCTGGACCGGATGCTCTTCACCGCCACCCGATACCCCGACGACTACGGCTTCATCGAGGGGACCCTGGGAGAGGACGGCGACCCGCTCGACGTCCTCGTCCTGCTCGAGGAGCCCACGTTCCCCGGCTGCCTGATCCGCTGCCGGGCGCTGGGCATGTTCCGCATGCGCGACGAGTCGGGCGGCGACGACAAGATCATCGCGGTCCCGGTCGGGGACCAGCGCCAGGTCCGTCGCCAGGAGCTCACCGACGTCTCGGAGTTCCATCGACTGGAGATCCAGCACTTCTTCGAGGTCTACAAGGACCTCGAGCCGGGCAAGAGCGTCGAGGGCGCGCACTGGGAGGGCCGCAGCGACGCGGAGGCGGAGATCCGCCGCTCCTACGAACGCGCTGTGGGCACCGAGCACGCCAACGAGTTCACGCAGGCCGTCTGAGGCCTGCCGCAGGCAGGGGGACGACCAGCCACGACAGGAGCGCCGCGTCCGGGGAGCGATCCCCGGCCGCGGCGCTCTTCGCCGTCGTGGCCCGTGCGGCGACGCGGCCCGTGCGGCGGCGCGGCCCGTGCGGTCCGCGGCCGGCGGCCGCGTCAGCTCTCCCGCGAGCTGGACGACGTCCCGGCGGAGATCTCTCCGGGCCCGGCGGTCTCCCCCGCGATGGTCGGCGCGTCCGCGAAGATCTCCCGCACGGCGTCGGTGACGGAGCGGGCGATCATGCGGTTCCCGACGCCGCCGATGGCCGCCCCGATGCCGAACGGCAGCAGGCGCCCGAACCAGACCCGACCGGCGCGGGCGACGACCTTGCGCTTGACCCAGCGGGAGATCTGCGCGTTGATCATCCGCGGCACGACCCCCGTGCCGCCGCCGGCGAGCACGGTGTTCCACTGCATGCCCTGCTTGCCCAGGGTCTTGGCGATGATGTCGGTGCCCTTGTCCCCGCCGAGGACGCCGAGCATGACCATGCGGCGCGTGTGCTGGTCCTTCATGTCGATGCCGCGGATCTCGGCGACCGAGAGGGTGAGGAAGGCGCAGGCCTCCGCGAAGGACGCGCCCTCGCCGACGGTCAGGCCGATCGCCGCCGCGGTGCCGATCCCCGGCAGGGCCGCGGCGCCGCCGATCCCGGCCCCCGTGGCGGTCATCAGGAAGGTGAACTTCCGGCACACGTCGTCGATCAGCTCGTCGTCGCTCGCCTGGGGCTTCTTGGCCCGCAAGCGGCGCACGTAGGACGCGGCGGCAGGCGTCTGCATCCGCAGCGCGGTGTCGATCATGCCGACCCAGCGCTCGTCGAGCTGGTGCTGGGGGTCCTCGGACCGGGCATCGGACGAGGGGGTCGTGGGATTCACGGGCGCTCCGATCGATCGGGGGTGACCATTCCTGGACGGGTGGTTCGGGGACACCGTACCGGCAGCGACTGCGCGTGCGGTGCAGGTCGCCTCAGCGATCCGCGCGCACCACGACCTCCCCGGGGCCGAGGCGGGCCACATCCCCGGACAGCCCGAGGCGGCGCACCGCATCGGGCATGTCGGCGTAGCGCTCGACATAGCGCGATTGCACGAAGGACCGCGGCACCGCGAGGTCGTGGCACAGCGTGCCGGCCAGGTGGTCGGTCTCGTGCTGGAGGATCCGGGCGGGCCACCCGCGATGGACCTCGCGGACCTCGGCGATGTCCCCGCGCCCGTCCACCTCGAGGCCGCGGAAGACGATGCTGCGCGGGCGCGGCACGATCGAGCGCCAGTCGTCCACCGAGAGGCACCCCTCCCAGGCGAACACCGTCTCGGTCCCCTCGTCCTCGAGCACCTCGTAGGAGGGGTCGAGGAAGGCCCGCAGCGGCACCCCGGTCCGCTCGAGCACGTCGTCCTGCGCATCGGGCTCCTCGCCGTCCTCGAAGGAGCGGTCCTCGAGGACGAACAGCCGCAGCGGCACTCCGATCTGCGGGGCCGCCAGGCCCACGCCCGGTGCGGCGCGCATCGTCACGGTCATCGCCTCGATGAGCTCGAGCAGCAGGGCCGTGGGCAGCACGCCGTACGCGTCCCGCGCGCGGGCCCGCAGCGCGGGATGGCCGGCCTGGACGATCCGCAGCGGCGTCCCCGTGCGGGAGCGGCGGTCGAGGGTCTTGGTCACGAGCTGGGTCAGGTCCATCCTGTGAGTATCACAGGAACCACCCCCTGTGATGGGCTACACTCGCTCTCGCCGGTGCAATGACGCACAAGACTCCAGCGGACGACGGTGTTCCGCACCGGTGATGACAAGACACTTCACTACGGACCGTCCGGCACGTACCTGCCGGTGAAGGGAATGGGTCACCCCCATGGCAACTGTTACGTACGACAACGCCTCGCGCGTCTACGCCGGCCAGGAGCGCCCGGCCGTCGACAGCCTCAACATCGAGATCGAGGACGGCGAGTTCCTCGTCCTCGTGGGCCCCTCGGGCTCGGGCAAGTCGACCGCGCTGCGCATGCTCGCCGGCCTCGAGGAGATCGACGGCGGCCGCATCCTCATCGGTGACCGCGACGTCACCGATGTCCCGCCGAAGGACCGCGACATCGCGATGGTGTTCCAGAACTACGCGCTGTACCCGCACATGTCGGTGGCCGACAACATGGGCTTCGCCCTGAAGATCGCCGGCACCCCGAAGGCCGAGATCCGCAAGCGCGTCGAGGAGGCCGCCAAGATCCTCGACCTCGAGCAGTACCTCGACCGCAAGCCGAAGGCCCTCTCCGGCGGTCAGCGTCAGCGTGTGGCCATGGGCCGCGCGATCGTGCGTTCGCCCCAGGTCTTCCTCATGGACGAGCCGCTGTCGAACCTCGACGCGAAGCTGCGCGTGTCCACCCGTACGCAGATCGCCTCCCTGCAGCGTCGCCTGGGCGTCACCACGGTGTACGTGACCCACGACCAGACCGAGGCCATGACGATGGGCGACCGCGTGGCCGTCCTCGCCAACGGCGTGCTGCAGCAGATCGACACCCCCCGACGCATGTACGACCACCCCGACAACGTCTTCGTGGCCGGCTTCATCGGCTCGCCCGCGATGAACCTGATCGAGCAGAAGCTCACCGATCAGGGCGTCCAGTTCGGCGGCGCCGTCGTCCCGGTCGACCGTGCGACCCTGCACGAGACCAACCAGGGCTCCGTCACCGTGGGCGTGCGCCCCGAGGACCTGGAGATCGCCCCCGACGGCACCGGCCTCGCGGTCGAGGTCGATGTGGTCGAGGAGCTCGGCGCGGACGCCTACGTCTACGGCCGCCTCGCCGGTCACACCGAGCTCGACAAGCCGGTCATCGCGCGCGTCGACGGCCGCAAGCCCCCGATGAAGGGCGAGACGGTCTACTTCCGTCCCACCGAGGGCCACCTGCACCTGTTCGACGTCACGTCCGGTCAGCGCCTCGGCGACTGACCAGCACGAACCCCTCAGCGGGCGTCCGGCATCACGCCGGGCGCCCGCTGTTGCATGGGTCGGCCTCCGTGCGGGAGGGGGATGGACAGGGCACAATAGAGCCCATGGCACCTCTGGAGATCAAAGCGTCCCGAGCAGACCCGGCACTGCTGGATCTGCCCTGGGACGTCCCCCTCGAGGACTGGCCCGATGAGCTGCTCGCCTCGCTCCCCCGCGGCATCTCCCGGCACGTGGTGCGCTTCGCGCGCGTGTCCGGTCGGGTGCTCGCGCTCAAGGAGATCTCCCATCACCTCGCCGAGCGCGAGTACGGCATGCTGCGCGTGCTCGGCAAGCTCGGGATCCCCGCCGTCGAGCCCTTCGGCGTCGTCAGCGGCCGGGAGACCCGGGCCGGCGAGCCCCTGGACGCCGTGCTCATCACGCGGCACCTGCAGTTCTCGCTGCCCTACCGCGCCGTCTTCAGCCAGATCTCCAAGCAGGACACGGCCAAGCGTCTGATCGACGCCCTCGCCGTGCTGCTGGTGCGCCTCCACCTCGAGGGCTTCTACTGGGGCGACGTGTCGCTGTCGAACACCCTGTTCCGCCGCGATGCGGGCGCCTTCGCCGCCTACCTGGTCGATGTCGAGACCGGCACGCTGCACGAGCAGCTGTCCACGGGCCAGCGCGCCTACGACCTGGACCTCGCGCGCACGAACATCATCGGCGAGCTGATGGACCTCCAGGCCGGCGAGCTGCTCGGCGAGGAGTCCGATCCCATCGAGATCGGCGACCAGCTGGTGGGCCGGTACCAGGAGCTGTGGGCCTCGCTCACCGAGCGCGAGAGCTTCGGCGCGGACGAGCGCTGGCGCGTCTCGGCACGCATCGAGCGCCTGAACGAGCTCGGCTTCGACGTGGGCGAGCTCGAGATCACCACCGATCTCGACGGCACCACGGTGACCATCCACCCCAAGGTGGTCGACGCCGGCCACCATGCCCGCCGCCTGATGCGCCTGACGGGCATCGACGCCGGGGAGAACCAGGCGCGCCGCCTGCTCAACGACCTCGACCACTACGTCGCGATGACGGAGCAGCAGGCCGAGGAGGAGGAGTTCGTCGCCCACGAGTGGCTGCAGGTGCAGTACGAGCCGGTGATCCGCTCGATCCCGCGCTCGATGCGGCAGAAGCTCGAGGCCCCGGAGTTCTTCCACGAGGTGCTGGAGCACCGCTGGTACCTCTCGGAGAAGCAGGGACGGGACGTCACCCTCGTGGAGGCCGCGGAGGACTACGTCGCCCACCAGCTGCCGCTGCGGCCGAACGAGAAGTCCCTCGTCACCACGGAGACCTCGGCCCTGCCGATCTTCGAGAACTGACCCTCGCCCGAGGTCATTCTCCGGTGCTTGAACAGCCGTTCAAGCGTCGGAGAATGACCTCTCGCGCGGGGCCGGGCGCGCCGGACGCCTAGCCCAGCGCCGGAAGCCCTGCCGGGCCGGCCGGGGCCTCGCCGGGCGCGCTGAACACCACCCCGGGCGCATCGGGCGCGCCGGACACAGCGCCGCGCGTGCTCCCGCCCCGGGAGGAGGGGAGCACGCGCGGCGGTGCGGTCAGCGGCGGCCTGCGGCGGCGCGGGCGCCGGCGACCTCGTACAGGGCGATCGCGGCGGCCACGGACGCGTTCAGCGACTCGGTGGTCGACGCCGTCGGGATGGAGACGACCTGGTCGCACAGCTCGCGGGCCAGGCGGGAGAGGCCCTTGCCCTCGGCCCCGACCACGAGGACGACCGGCTCGGCGGCCAGCGTCATGTCGCGGGTGGAGACGTCGCCGTCGGCATCGAGGCCCAGGGCGAACAGCCCCTCCTGCTTGAGCTCGGAGATGGCCCGGTTGAGGTTGGTGACCTGGGCGACGCGCACCCGGCCGGCGGCGCCGGCGGCGACCTTCCACACGCTCGCTGTCATCGACACGCTGCGACGCTCGGGCAGGATCACGCCGTGCGCCCCGAAGGCGCCGGCGCTGCGCAGGATCGCCCCGAGGTTGCGCGGATCGGTGATGCCGTCCAGGGCGATCAGCAGCGGCGCGGCGAAGGCGTCGCGGGCGATGCCCAGCAGCTCGTCGAGGTCCGCGTACTCGTAGGGCGGGATGGTCAGCGACACGCCCTGGTGCACGGCATGGTCCGTGATCCGGTCCAGGTCGGTGCGGGTGACCTCCTGCACGGGCAGGTTCCGCGCGGCGGCCAGGCGCAGGATCTCCCGGACGCGGTCGTCCACGTCCAGGCGCACCATCACCGACAGGGACGTCGCGGGGACGTCCTCGCGCAGCGCCTCGAGGACCGAGTTGCGCCCGGCGACCTGGTCGGCGCCCGGGACCTTCGGGCCCTTGGCCTTGCCGCCGGGGCGCTTCGCGCCCGCGTACGACTTGTGCCCGGGCCGGTCCGTCGCCTTCGGGGTCGGGCCCTTGCCCTCGAGCGCGCGGCGGCGCACCCCTCCCGAGCCGGTGGTCGCGCCCTTCTTCGTGCGGCGGATCGCGCCGCGGCGACCTCCGTTTCCTGCCATCATGACCTCCCGGTCGTCGTCGTCTCGAGCGTCCAGCGGACGCCGTCGGGCCCGTCCTCGACGCGGATCCCCGCGCCGGAGAGGGCATCGCGGATCCTGTCGGCCGCCGCCCAGTCCTTCGCGGCGCGCGCCTCGGCGCGGGCTGCCAGCTGCGCCCGCACGAGGGCGTCCAGCGCCTCGTGCTCGGCGGCATCGGCCCCGGAGCCGGCGGTCCACTGCGGATCCAGCGGATCCAGGCCCAGCACGTCCAGCATGCCGCGCAGCGCGGCCAGGCTCTCGCCGATCGCGGAGGCCTCGGCCCCGTCGGCGAGCAGGGTGTTCAGCGCGCTCTGGGCGCCGTGGACGGCGGCGAGCGCCTCCGGCACCGACAGGTCGTCGTCCATCGCCTCGACGAACGCCGCGGGCAGCACGGCCGATGCCGGATCCGCGAGGGGGACGCCGGCGGCCTCCAGCCGCTCCTGGGCACGGCGCACCGTGGAGACGAACCGCTCCCAGACGACGCCTGCCTCGGCGAGCGAGCGGGAGTTGTACTCCACCAGCGCCCGGTAGTGGGCGCCGACCAGCGCCAGGCGCACCACAGGGGCGGGATGGGAGTCCAGCGCCTCCCCCACGGTGATGAAGTTGTCCAGGCTCTTGCCCATCTTCAGCCCGTCCACGGTGAGCACGCCCGAGTGCATCCAGCGCTGGGCGAAGCCGTAGCCGGCGCCGTGGGACTGGGCCTGCTCGTTCTCATGGTGCGGGAAGCGCAGGTCCAGGCCCCCCGCGTGGATGTCGAAGCTCTCGCCGAGGTACTTGTGGGCCATCGCCGAGCACTCGAGGTGCCAGCCCGGCCGGCCGCGGCCGAAGGGGGTGTCCCAGGCGGCGGTCTCCGGCTCGCCGGGCTTGGCGGCCTTCCAGAGGGCGAAGTCGCGCGGATCCCGCTTGCCGGGCTCCATCTCCTCGCCGGCGTCCTGCATGTCCTCGAGGGACTGGCGCGTCAGGGCGCCGTAGTCCGGCAGGGAGCGCACGGAGAAGTACACGGATCCGGCGCCGTCGGCATAGGCGTGGCCGCGCTCGATGAGGCGCTGCATGAAGGCGATCATCTCGGGCACGTGCCCGGTGGCGCGCGGCTCGTAGCTGGGGCGCACGCAGCCGACCTGGTCCAGGCGGTCGTGGAACTCGCGCTCGAAGCGCAGCGACCACGCCCACCAGGGGGTGTCGTGCTCGGCGGACTTCGCGAGGATCTTGTCCTCGATGTCCGTCACGTTGCGCACATAGGTGACGTCGTAGCCGCTGCGGCGCAGCCAGCGCACGAGCACGTCGAAGGCGAGGAAGGTGCGCAGGTGCCCGATGTGCGGGGCCCCCTGCGTGGTGGGACCGCACACGTACAGCGAGACCGCCCCGTCCACCAGGGGGCGGAACGGAGCGGTCGTCCGTGTTGCGGTGTCGTGCAGTCGAAGAGTCACCGCTCCAGGATACGCGGGCCGGTGCGGCCGCTGCGCCACCGCGGCGCGGGCCGGCCCGGCATCGCGGCGATCAGGAGACGCGGGCGTCGACCTTCTTGCCGTACAGCTCCTCGTAGGTGTCGTCGTAGGAGACGGCGTTGCGGTGGCGCACGCCCTTGACCGCGTCGACCGCGCCCTTGGCCGTGCTGATGGTCGTCTCCGGCGCCTTGATCTTCTTGATGTACACGAAGTAGCCGACCACCGAGGCGAGAGCGCCGATGAGCACCAGCGCGCCCATCACGATGAGGAACGCGCCCCAGGCGGGCAGGCCCAGGGCGACCAGGCCCCAGGCGGCGGCGAACAGCAGCATCACCCAGGCGCTGAGGAGGAAGAAGGCGGTGACGAGGAAGAGGGCGGCGCCGACGGCCGCCTTCACCGCGATCGCCGTGAGCTCCTTCTTGGCGATGTCGATCTCGTGATGGACGACGCCCAGGAGCTCGTCCTTGATGGACGCGACGAGTTCGCCGATGGACCGCTGGGTGGGCGGTGTGCTCGGGTCGTTCGTGGAGTTGATCATGTTCGGAGCCTATCTCAGCGGGATGCTGGGTCGTGCGGGGAAGGGCGCGCGGGCGGGTCAGTCCACCGAGATGCGCTTGCGCTTGGTCGAGGCGGGCCGGGGCCCGGCCGCGGTGGAGCGGCGCGCCACGAGGGACGGGGCCACGGCCACGTCGCGGGTCTCGGGCTCGTGCCCGGAGACCCGCTCGACGAGGAACTGGGCCGCCAGGGCGCCCAGCCGGTCCGAGTTGGGGTCGACGCTGGTCAGGCCGGCGATCCCGGAGGCCGCCAGCGAGGTGTTCCCGTAACCGGCCACGGAGAGCTGGCTGGGGACGTCGTAGCCGGCCTCGCGGGCTGCGGCGAGGACGCCCACGGCGGTGACGTCGTTCGCGCAGGTGACGGCGGTCGGCACCTGGCTGCCGCGCAGCAGCATCGACCCGGCGGTCTGGCCGACCTGCTCGGTGAAGTCGCCGGGCTCGACGCGGGCGTGCTCGCCCAGGCCGTGGCGCTCCATCGCGGAGCGGAAGGCGTCCGCACGCTCACGGGCCACGGTCGCCCCGACCCCGCCGACGTGGGCGATGTCCTGGTGGCCGAGGGAGACGAGATGATCCACGAGCAGGCCCTGGCCCACCACGTCGTCGATGCGGACGGTGTCGAAGCGGCCCACGAAGTCCTGGGAGCAGCCGATCCCCACGAAGGGGCGGTCGCCGGTGGCCTCGAGCACGGAGTCCATGTCGTTGAGGTCGGAGACCATGAGGAAGCCGTCCACGCCGAGCTGGACGAGGGACTGCACGGCCTCGGTGTCCGCGGCGACGGGGTACTCGGGGATGCGTCGGCGGGTCGGCACCACGATGGCGGAGCGTCCGGTCGCGGCCAGCTCGATGCGGATGGCCCGCACGAGGTCCGAGATCCAGGTGTTGCGCATGGTGTTCACGAGCACGGCGACCACACCGCGGTGGTCGTCGGCGGCGGAGAGCTCCTCCAGCGGGAAGCCCAGGCGCTCCGCCTCGTCGTGCACCCGCGCCCGCAGCTGCGGGCGGATGTCGTCCATGCCGCGCAGGGCCCGCAGGGCCACGGCGCTGGAGATGCCGAGGGAGTCGGCGACGTCCCGCAGGGTCCCGCGCCCGGCGGAGGGCGCCGCGGGGGCGCCGGTGCCGCTGTCGTCCTGGGCGGAGGGGGGAACGTCGGTGTCCTCGGGATGCGTGCTCGGCGCGTTCTCGCTCATGCCCCCATTGAACCGCACCGACCGACCCCCGCGCTCCCGGTCGCCCGGCACCGGACGCCGCCGGGCGGGGGTTAACCCCCGCCGGCCGCGGCGGCGGGCCGTCTGCCCGCGGCGCCCGGGGCCGCATAGCGTTGCGGCATGACCTCGTACGAGACCTCCCTCGCCGCGGGCGAGCCGATGCCGCCGCCCGATCCCTCGCCCCCGCGCCGGCCCCATCCGGTGGCGGCCGGTGCGTCCGTGATCGTCTGGGCCGCTCTGGCCTGGACCTGGGGCATCGCCAGCGTGACGCTGCTGACCACCGGCATCGCCTCGGTCCCGGCCCTGGGGGTGGGGATGCTGGTGCTGATCCCCTGGCTGCTGCTGATGCGGCTGGCCGCGGCCGTGGAGCGCCGCCGCGCGGACGCCGTGCACGGGCTGCGCGTCACCGTGCCGCCGCGGCGCCGCTCCGAGCGCACCGGGCTGCTGGGCGCCCTGCACGGCCTGTGGCTGGACGTCTCCTCGCTGCCGTACTGGGCCGCGACGCTGCATCATCACATCGCCATGCTGTGCGCCATGATGTTCGGGACGCTGTCCCTGGCCGCGCTGTGGGCGAGCTGGACCGCCGCGGACATCCTGGTGCGCGCCGGGGACGCGACGCTGGGCCGGCTGCACCTCACGCCGAGCCTGCTGGGCATCCTGTGCGGCGCCGGCCTGCTGGTGGCCTTCGGCGCGATCGCCCTGGGCACGGTGCTGGACCGCATGCTCGCGCGGGCCTTCCTCTCCCATAGCGAGCAGGAGCTCAAGGAGCAGGTCACGGAGCTGACGCAGCGGCGCCAGGGCGCGGTGGACGCGGCGGAGCAGGAGCGTCTGCGCATCGAGCGCGACCTGCATGACGGCGTCCAGCCGCGCCTGGTGGCGCTGGCCATGACCCTCGGCATCGCGAAGTCGAAGATCGCCTCGGACCCGGAGACGGCGACCGCGCTCGTGGACGAGGCGCACCGCGAGGCGAAGGGCGTCATCACCGACCTGCGCCAGCTGGCCCGGGGCATCCATCCCGCCGTCCTCACCGACCGCGGGCTCGACGCGGCGCTCTCCGCGCTGGCGGCCCGCTCCCCGATCCCGGTGGACCTGCACACGGATCTGCCGATGCGCCTGGGCCGGGAGACCGAGGGCGTGGCGTACTTCGTGGTCTCCGAGGCGCTGACCAACATCGCCAAGCACTCGGGCGCCTCGCGGGCCACCGTGCGGGTGCGCCAGCAGGGGTCGTCCCTGGATGTGACGATCAGCGACGACGGGCGCGGCGGCGCCGGAGTGCACCGCGGGGGCCTGGCGTCGGGGCAGCGCACCGGCCTCGCCGGCCTGACCGACCGGGTCCGTGCCGCCGGGGGCACCCTGGAGCTGCACAGCCCGCCCGGCGGCGGGACCCGTCTGCAGGCGCTGCTGCCGGTGTCCGCGCAGATCGCCGCCGCCCCTGGGGCCGCTGCGCCCGATGCCTCCGCCGCCGGCGCCCCCGCCCCCGAGGCATCCGGGGCCGGGGCGCCCGCCCCCGGCGCGCCCGCTCCCGGTGCGCCTGCCCCGGGAGCACCTGCTCCCTCCGCGCCGTCACCCGCAGCGTCCGATCGCTCCCCCGCGACGACCGCTCCCGCCGATTCGATGGAGGATGCCCGATGAGGATCGTGATCGCCGAGGACGCGGTGCTGCTGCGCGCCGGCCTGGAGCGGCTGCTCACCGATGCCGGACACGAGGTCGTGGCGGCCGTCGACGACGCCACGGGGCTGCTGTCGGCGGTGACCGAGCACACCCCGGATCTCGCTGTCATCGACGTGCGCATGCCCCCGACCTTCACCGACGAGGGCGTGCGCGCCGCCGTGCTGATCCGCGAGCAGGACCCGCAGGTGGCCCTGCTCGTGCTCTCGCAGTACGTCGAGGAGCGCTACGCCTCCGAGCTCATCGCCGGCAGCCCGCGCGGGCTGGGATACGTGCTCAAGGATCGTGTGGCCGATGTCGACGAGTTCCTGCGCGTGGTCGACACCGTGGGCGGCGGCGGCACCTGGCTGGACCCCGAGGTCATCCAGCAGATCCTGGTGCGCACCCGCCGCCGCGCCGTGATCGACGCGCTGACCCCGCGCGAACGGGAGGTCCTGGAGGCGATGGCCCAGGGACGCTCCAACGCGGCGATCGCCGCCGAGCTGTTCCTCTCCGCCGGCAGCGTCGAGAAGCACATCTCCTCGCTGTTCCTCAAGCTGGGCCTCAGTCCCGTCGACGGCGAGAACCGTCGCGTCATGGCCGTGCTGCGCTACCTCGAATCGGAGGACCGATGACCACCACGATCCCGCCCCACGTCCTGACCCCCACCCGCCGCTCCGCGCGGGCCTGGCGCGCGACGATGATCGTGCTGGCGACCCTGGTGGTGCTGGTGCTGACCGGGCTGATGGCCGCCCAGACCACCTGGTCCTGGTGGGTCATGCGCGGGTATTCGCAGACCTCCGCCCAGGTCGCCCTGCCGGGCGCCTCCGCGGTGAGCATCCGCAGCGGCGTCGGGGACATCGAGGTGATCGTCGGGGACGTGACCGAGCCGACCCTGGCGCTCGTGGACGAGGGCTCACTGCTGCTGCCCGGCGACGGGGCGACCGCCCTGGCCCGGATCACCGTCGAGGGCCCGGCCTCCTCCCCTGCCGTCACCGTCGAGCAGCCCGCCACCAGCGGACCGGTCCCGTGGGAGGACGAGCACAAGAAGATCCTGCTGGTCGTCCCGCGCAGCGGGCTGTCCACGACCGAGCTCTCCACCGACGTCGGGAGCGTGTCGGTCACCGGGCCGGTCGGCGTGGTCGAGGCGAGCACCGGCACCGGGGACGTGCAGGTGCTCGGGGTCCCGGCCGATGCCCGCGTGACCGCCTCGACCGGGGTGGGCGACATCGACGTCCAGGTCGATGCCGCCGGCCCCTCCTCGGACCTGGATCTCAGCACCGAGGTCGGGGACATCTCGGTGCTCGTCCCGCCCGACGGCGGCTGGGTCGTCGACGCCGACTCCGACACCGGGGACATCTATCTGGAGCCCGGGCTGGAGACCGGCGGTCTCGGCGCCGGGATCCGCGCCCGCACCAGCGTCGGGGACATCTCGCTCACGTCCTAACCCGGAGCGCCGGGAACCGGGCCGGGTAGCAGGAACCGGGCCGGGCGGCAGGATCCGGGCCACCGCATCCGAGCGGCAGGAACCGGTCCGCAGCATCCGAGCGGCAGGAACCGGTCCGGGCAGCGGGAACCACTCCTCGGCGCGCCGAGACCCGCCCCGGTCGATCCGGAGGGATCGACCGGGGCGGGTCTCTGCTGGGGGCCGTGCCCGGGGCTCAGCGCTTGCCGGTCAGGCCCTGCTGGATCAGGTCCATCACCGAGGAATCGGCGAGGGTCTGCGTGTCGCCGATCGTCCGGTTCTCGGCGACGTCGCGCAGCAGGCGCCGCATGATCTTGCCCGAGCGCGTCTTGGGCAGCTCCGTGACCAGGAGGACCTTCTTGGGCTTCGCGATCGGCCCGATCTCCTTGCCCACGTGCTGTCGCAGCGCCTCGGAGGCGGCGTCCTCGCCGCCGCCGGCGGCGACCTCCGCCTCGGTCCCGCCGCGCAGGATCACGAAGGCGACGGGCGCCTGGCCCGTGGTCTCGTCGTTCGCGCCGACGACCGCGGCCTCGGCCACCCACGGGTGGGAGACCAGCGCGGACTCGATCTCCGTGGTCGACAGGCGGTGACCGGAGACGTTCATGACGTCGTCCACGCGGCCCAGCAGCCAGATGTCGCCGTCCTCGTCCTTGCGGGCGCCGTCGCCGGCGAAGTACTTCCCGGGGAAGCGCGACCAGTAGGTCTCCTGGAACCGCTCGGGATCGCCCCAGATCCCGCGCAGCATCGAGGGCCACGGCTCCGAGAGCACCAGGTAGCCGCCCTGGCCATCGCCCACGGGCTCCCCCGCGTCGTTGACGACGTCGGCGACCACGCCGGGCAGGGGGACCTGCGCGGAACCGGGCTTGGCGTTGGTGACGCCGGGCAGCGGGGAGACCATGATGGCGCCGGTCTCCGTCTGCCACCAGGTGTCCACGATCGGGCAGCGGTCCCCGCCGATCACGCGGCGGTACCACATCCACGCCTCGGGGTTGATGGACTCGCCGACGCTGCCCAGCAGACGCAGCGAGGACAGGTCGAACTTCCCGGGGATCTCCTCGCCCCACTTCATGGCGGTGCGGATCGCGGTGGGCGAGGAGTAGAACAGGGACACGCCGTACTTCTGGACGATCTCCCACCATCGGCCCTGGTGAGGGGTATCCGGGGTGCCCTCGTAGATGACCTGGGTGGTGCGGTTGGCCATCGGCCCGTAGACCACGTAGGAGTGGCCGGTCACCCAGCCGACATCGGCCGTGCACCAGTACACGTCGGTGCTGGGCTTGAGGTCGAAGACGACCCGGTGGGTGTAGGAGGCCTGGGTGAGATAGCCGCCGGTGGAATGCACGATCCCCTTGGGCTTCCCGGTGGTGCCGGAGGTGTAGAGGATGAACAGCGGGTGCTCCGCGTCGACCCAGACCGGCTCGTGCTCGGTCGAGGCGCCCTCGCGCAGCTCGTGCCACCACTGGTCGCGGCCCTCGGTCCAGGCGACCTCGCCTCCCGTGCGGCGGACCACGAGGACCCCGGTCACCGAGGGCGCGCCGCCGGCGAGGGCCTCGTCCACGGCGGGCTTGAGCGGCATGGCCTTGCCGCGACGGAACTGGCCGTCAGCCGTGATCACGACCTTGGCCTCGGCATCCTCGATGCGCGAGCGCAGGGCGTCGGCGCTGAATCCGCCGAAGACGACCGAGTGCGGCGCGCCGATGCGGGCGCAGGCGAGCATCGCGAAGACGGCCTCGGGGATCATCGGCAGATAGATGGCGACGCGGTCCCCGGTGGTGACACCCATGTCCGTGAGGACGTTCGCCATCCGGCTGATCTCGTCCTTCACCTCGGCGAAGGTGAAACGGGCGTCGGTGCCGTCCTCGTACTCGGCGAGCAGGGCGACCTGCGCTCCGTGGCCGGCGTCCACGTGGCGGTCCACGCAGTTGTGGGCGGCGTTCAGGGTGCCGTCGGCGAACCACTTCGCGAACGGGGGGTTGGACCAGTCCAGCACCTCGGTGAACTGCTTCTTCCAGCTCAGCAGCTGCGCGCGGGCGCGCCAGAACTCCAGACGGTCCCGCTCGGCCTCGAGGTAGAGGGACGGTCGCGCCACGGCGTCCTTCACGAACTCGGAGCTCGGGGGGAAGCTGCGGGACTCGTGGGAGAGGCTGTCGATTCCGACGGGGGCGTCTTCGGGCATCATCGCTCCTGGGGTGCTGGGCTCCCGGCCCATGGAGGTGTGGTCCCGGACACGGTATCGCAACGGGAGGGGGCTCAGCCCTGCACCGCCGCATGGATCTCGACATGCGATCCGTCCGGATCGGTCAGGTGCACGGCTCGCGCGCCGTGGGGATCGCGGACCTGCGCGTCGTACCCGGCCGACCGCAGGCGGGCGGCGAGCTGCGTGAGGTCCTCCGAGGTCTGGAAGCCCAGACGCACCTGGAGGCTCGGGCCGAACGTGCCGTCGCCGGGCCGGGTGCGCCGCGAGTCCGGTCCGGGGGCGTGCAGGCCGATGATCCCGGAGCGGCCCGGGCCCCGCAGGGCCTGCCACCCGTCGTCCGCCGGGCCCTGGGGGACGAAGCCGAGACGGGCGAAGAAGGCGGCGTCACGGGCGAAGTCCTCGCTGGTCAGGACGGCGACGACGCTCAGCCGCGGATCGGCGCCGGCGGGATCGTGCTCCTGGTAGCCGTACGGGTCCTCCTGGTCCTCGTTCAGGCCGATGGCCTCTCCGACCGGACCCGTGATGACGCCCTGCTTCCCGTAGGACTCGTCCCAGACGGCGACCTCGAGGCCTTCCGCCTCGAGCTGCTTCGCGGCCGCGAGCGCGTCGGGGACGACGAGGCAGAGGTCCGTGTCTCCGTGCGCGGCTCCGGTCGCGGTCGATGCGGCGCCGTGCACCAGGACACGGCCGGCTCCTGCATGGAGGTCCCCGAAGCTGTCGTCCCCCGCGGTCAGCGACGGGGCGAGGCCCAGGGTGCGCAGGAAGGCGATCACCGCGGCGGGCCGGGACGAGAAGCGCAGCGGGAGGACGGCGAGGGACGGGTCAGGCGTGCGGGACATGGCAGAGCTCCTTGCGACGGGCTGTCAGGGCGGCAGGACGAGGCGGGTCAGCGCGGAGGCTGCGGCGTCTCGAGGTACTGGGTCAGGGCCTTCTCCACGAGCGCGGAGAGGCTGGTGGACTCGTCGATCGCGCGGTGCTTGACCGCGACGACGAGCTGCTTGGGCAGGTAGACGTTGAACTGCACCTTCTCGGATGGCATGCCAGCATGCTAGCAATCTAGGCCCCGTCCCACAACGCCCAACCCGGACAGCCCGAGCTCCTCCCATGACACCGCAGGCCTGCGTCCGCTAGGTTCGCTGGACAGGCCCCGCTTCCCCTCCCTGGAGTACCCGTGATCGCTCGACGCCTCCTCGCCCTCGGCGCCCTCGCCTCCCTCGCCGTCGGCGCGTCCGCCTGCAGCTCCGGCGGATCGGACGAGGAGCCGACCGCCGCCCCCACCACCGCGCAGCAGGCGTCCCCGACACCGACGCCGAAGGTCCTGGCGCCCGAGGGCATGACGCCCCGGCAGACTCCCCCGCCGGTGGATCCCCCCGACCCCGCAGACTTCCCCGGCATGCAGGAGCAGACCGAGGAGGGAGCGCAGCAGGCCTTCGCCTACTACTGGGCCGTGGCGATCACGGCGAACCAGAGCGGCGACACCAGCGCCCTGGAGGAGCTCGGCGCGGAGTCCTGCGACGCCTGCACGCAGTACATCGGCCAGGTCGCCGAGCGCGTCGAGAAGGACCAGCTCTGGCCCCCGGCCACCGTGACGACCGACGCGCTGGAGAAGTACGAGGACACCGACATCGACAACGTCGTGCTGCACCGCTTCACCGTCACCTTCGAGGAGCAGGAGGGGAAGAAGACTCCCGACCCCGCCAGCTACGTGAGCGTCGGCGGACTCGAGTGGAGCGATGGAGGGTGGAAGGTGCTGGACTTCGCCCTGCAGAGCCAGGACTCATAGCCCGGGCCCGCCAGGCACCACCCCGCACCCGTTATCCACAACGAGCACGATCCGATGGCGCACGCTCGGCCCCTGGGCTAGGTTCTCCGGAAAGCCCCAGAGACCCCTCCCTCCTCAGGAGTCCCCGTGACCTCTCGCCGCCTCCTCACGCTCGGCGCCATCGCGGTGCTCACCGGCGCCGCCTGCGGCCCGCCGGCCGAGTCCCCCACCACCGCCCCGCCCACGAGCGCCGAGAGCACATCACCCTCCGCCGCGGAGACGACCCCCGAGGAGGCC
This sequence comes from Brachybacterium phenoliresistens, assembly GCF_000576425.1. Lineage (GTDB taxonomy): Bacteria > Actinomycetota > Actinomycetes > Actinomycetales > Dermabacteraceae > Brachybacterium > Brachybacterium phenoliresistens. The sequence goes on from NZ_KK069998.1 coordinate 141,532, forward strand.
ACGACCCCGGCCGTCCCCGCACCGGATCCCGCGGACTTCCCGGGGAAGGATGAACAGTCGAACGAGGGCGCAAAACAATCTTTCGCCTTCTATTGGGCGAACGCAATTCACGCAAACCAGACCGGGGACACCAAAGCTCTAGAGGCACTCAGCCTCGGATCATGCACCGCATGCGATGAGTACGAGTCTTCCGTCCAAGCCCGCGTTGAAGAGGGGACACTATGGCCGGCCACAGAAGTAACCTCGATTACGCTCGAGATGTCGGAGAACCCCGACCACGAGAACGCCGTTCTCTATGAGTTCACCGTCACACAGTCCGAACAAGGAGGAGAGGAGTCATCCTCGACGTATGTAACCATCGGCGGACTCGAGTGGACCGATGGTAGCTGGAAAGTCGCTGAGTTCGGAATCCAAAACTCAGAGGACATAGAATGAGGATGGCTCGGCATTCCAATCGTCACAGATGGTCGCTAGCCGCCATCGTCCTCGCTGCATGCACGCTCCTGCCAGTACCAGCCTTCGCAAACCCGGATGACTTGGCCAGCATCTGCCCTGGCGGATTCTGCAAGGCGATCTCGGACTGGAAACACAATAGCTCCGACCCCGAGTCGGGCACCAATGTCGGTGCAGGAACCGCAAAATCTACAGGTACGGACCACATCTCACGCTTCTTCGAATCGTGGGAGACCGTCGGCGATGACTTCTCCTGCGACCAGTCCGGAGATTCGGGAGATTACGGCGGGTGCATCGGGATCGCGACCGTCTGCCCCGTCGCAGACGCCGTCGTCTCGTTCACGAACAGAGAGGGCGACTACAGCACCCTTCCGACTCTCCAGGAGGGCACCCGCACCGACCGCGTGAACCAGACCTCCCAGGACCTCGGAGTGCGGTGCTACTCCGCGCTGGTCGGGGATCCCGCCGCGGGAGGAGCGGCCGTCGTCATCACGGTCACCCGCGAGGACTTCGCCAAGCTTCCCGTCATCGCACCCGAGGCGCATGCGGGGCCCGTCGACGGCTGGGTTCCGGTGAACATGGACGTCGTCCTGTACACCGATGCGGAAGATCAGACGCTGGAGACCTCGGTCCTCGGCATCCCCGTCCAGATCCGCGCCATCCCCGTCAGCTACACCTGGGACCTCGGCGACGGGAACACCATCACCACGAGTGAATCCGGCCGCCCGTATCCCGCCAAGGACGTCACAGGCACCTACCGCTACGAGGGCTGGTACGACGTCACCCTCACCACCACCTATGCCGGGCAGTTCTCCGTCGCCGGCGGGCCGTGGCAGGACATCGAGGGAACCATCGATGTGGCCTCCGAGCCGGTCGCCCTCTTCTCGAAGTCCCTCGAGTCCCGTCTGGTCGACGGGGACGTCCCCGTCGACGAGGACGCCGATCCCTGGATCCCCGCCCGGTCCCCGGATACGGAGGGCCCTCAGGACCCCGAGGCTCGGGACCGCTCCCTATGAGGCGTCGCGGCACCGCACCGGCCGAGGGGCTCACCGTCGTCACCGGCGCGAGCGGAGGGATCGGTGCCGCGCTCGTCGATTCCCTGGCGCGGCCGGGCGCCCGACTGGTCATCACGGCGCGGCGGGCCGACGCCCTCGACCGCGTCGCCGAACAGGCGCGCGCCCGGGGTGCTCAGGTCTCCGTCCGCGTCTGCGACCTGCGGGACGAGGATGCTGTCGCGCGTCTCGCCGCGCTGATCCTCGAGCACGACGGCGTCCCCGACACGGTGATCTGCTGCGCCGGCCGCTCGCTGCACCGACCGCTCGCCCGATCCTTCGCCCGACCCGATGACCTGGGCCGGCTCAGCGCCGTGAACCTGGTCGGCACGGCCGGTCTGATCCTCGCCCTGCTGGAGCCGATGTGCGCCGCAGGACGGGGCACCGTCGTCGCCGTCACCAGCGCCGCCGCCCGCATCCCCGCGCCGGGCTGGGCGGCGTACACCGCGAGCAAGGCGGGACTGGACAGCTGGCTGCGATCGATCCGTCCCGATGCGGCGCGCTGCGGCGTCCGGATCGCCATCGCCGAGGTTCCTCTGGTGGCGACGACGATGTCTTCACCGCTGTACGGTGCGGCGCCGCGCGGCGCCCTGTCGCCACAGCAGGGCAGCGCCTTCGTGCTGCGCGCGCTGCGACCGCACCGGACGCTGGTCTCACCGCTCTGGGCGCGCATCGCAGCACCGATCGCGCAGGCGGCGCCCGCCGCCGGCGCTCGCGCCGCGGGGCGCATCGGGCGACTCGCCGTCCGCTTCGCACGCCGCGACCGATGACCGCCCTCACCCTCGCGACGGTGCTGCGTCTGCGGGCTCGCCTGTCCCCCGGCAGCCCCGTGCTCGTCGACGTCCACGGGCAGCTCACCGCGGCGGATCTGCTGGACCTGGCCCGCCGCACCCGGCCCGCCAGGCACCACCGCGGTGTCCATGCCCAGGACGCGGGCACGCCGGCGCCCGCAGACGTCCACCTGCGCCCCGGTCCGCTGCGCGAGATCCTGGCCGCGGTCGCCGCACCGGGTGTGCGGCGCATCGCCGTGCGCTCCTCGGGCACCACGGCGGCGCCTCGGGCGCTGGCCCGAGGGCCGCTCAGCCTCACGCAGCTGGTCCTCGGGCTGGATCTCGCGCACCGTCTGGGCATGCGGCCCGGACGCACCATCGCCTGCGCGGCTCCGGGAGAGCACGGCCATGGGCTGTCCGCCGCGGCAGGAGCCCTCGCCCTGGGGATGGTGCTGGTGGACGTCTCCCGGCTCGACATGCCGGCCGCCCATGCCCTGCTGCGCAGCACCGCCCCGGACCTGATCACGGGCGTGCCCGTCCACCTCCTGGATCTCGCCCGGACCGGTCCGCTGCCCATCCCCCGCGCCCTCAGCGGCTCCGACGTCCTGACCGCCTCGATGCGCCAGGAGCTGCTGGCTGCGGGCATCGGCCGGGTGCACGATGTCTACGGCACCACCGAGACGGGATCGCTGTGCGTGGACGGCGTGCCGCTGCGTGGGGTGCGGATCCGGGAGCGCGACGGGCTGCTCGCGGTGCGCTCGCCTTTCACGCAGGGACGCACGGTCATCACCGATCGCGGACGGATCGGCTCGGACGGCACCGTGGCGGTGACCGGCCGGGCGGACGGCCGGGTCTCCTCCGGCGGTCTGCTGCACGATCCAGGGGCCGTGCGGGCCTTCGTCGCCGGTCTCCCCGGCATCGCGGCGGTGCGGCTCGAGGTGGTGCCGGATGCCCGGTTCGGCGCCCGCACCCGGGGCCGCATCCGGATCGATCCCGCCCATCCCGCCGCGGACGGCGGGGACGCGGCGGCGGCGGAGGTCATCCGGCGCGTGCGGGAGGAGGTGCGCGCACGGTTCGGGGCCGCCGCCGTGCCGCGGGAGATCCTGCTCGAGCCAGGACCTCCGACGGACACCGATCAGGATTCCGCTCGCCGCACCTGAACCGCCCTCGGCCCAGAGCGAGGCTTCGGGCTCGCGGCAGGTCTCGACCCCGGGCCAGGCCTCGGATCCCAGCTAGGCCCCGGGCCAGGCCTCGGATCCCAGCCAGGCCCCGGGCCGGGCCTCGGGTCCCAGCCAGGACCCGGGCCGGGCTTCGGTTCCGATCCGTGAGAGAACGCCGTCAGCACTCCGGCAGGGACACCGGCACCGCCGTGACGGCGAGCCCTCCCATGGCCGTCTCCTTGTAGCGCTCGGACATGTCGCGGCCCGTCTGCCGCATCGTCTCGATGACGGTGTCCAGGGACACGAAGTGCTCCCCGGTGCCGCGCAGGGCGAAGCGGGCCGCGGTGATCGCCTTGACCGCCGCCATGGCGTTGCGCTCGATGCAGGGGATCTGGACGAGACCGGCGATCGGGTCGCAGGTCAGGCCCAGGTTGTGCTCCATCGCGATCTCGGCGGCGTTCTCGACCTGGGCGGGCTTGGCGCCCATCACCTCGGCGAGGCCGGCGGCGGCCATCGAGCATGCCGACCCCACCTCGCCCTGGCAGCCGACCTCGGCCCCCGAGATCGAGGCATGCTCCTTGTACAGCGAGCCGATCGCCGCCGCGGCCAGCAGGAAGCGCACCGCGACCTCGTCGGGGTCGACATCGGCCAGGTAGTGGGTGGCGAAGTGGAGGACGGCCGGGATGATCCCCGCCGCGCCGTTGGTCGGGGCGGTGACCACGCGGCCACCGGCGGCGTTCTCCTCGTTCACGGCGAGGGCGGCGAGGGAGACCCATTCGAAGGCGTTCATCGCCAGGCGCTGCGGGTCCTCGGCGCTGAGGGACTCGTACCAGGGCGCGGCGCGGCGAGGCACCTCCAGCCCGCCGGGCAGCACGCCGTGGGTGCGCACGCCGCGGTCGATGCAGTCGCTCATCGCCCGCCAGATCCTCAGCGCCCCGGCGCGGATCTCCTCGTCGGTGCGCCACTGCCGCTCGCGCTCGAGCATGGCCTCGGAGATCGAGATGCCGCGCTCCTCGCATACCTGCAGCAGCTCCGCCCCGGTGGTGAAGACGCGGCGGCCCTCCTCCTCGGCGACGACGGAGGCGATGGGCTGATCCATGTCCTCGGCGTCGACGACGAAGCCGCCGCCGATGGAGAACAGCTGCCGGCGCACGAGCTCGGTGCCGTCCGCGTCCAGCGCCACGAAGGTCATGCCGTTGGAGTGCTGCGGCAGGAAGGTCAGCGGATGCAGGACGATGTCCTCCCCGCGCAGCGCCACCTCGCGCCGCCCGTCCAGGCGGAGCCCGCCGCGCTCGGCGATGTCCGCCACCCGTGCCCGGCCCGCGATCGGGTCGACGGTCTCCGGGTCTGCGCCCTCGAGGCCCATGATGATGGCGTCCAGGGTGCCGTGTCCGTGCCCCGTCGCCGCCAGGGAGCCGTACAGGTGCACCTGCACATCGGCGACCCGGTCCCCGATCGCGGGGTCGTCCAGCACCTCCTGCGCGAAGCGGCTCGCCGCGCGCATCGGTCCCACGGTGTGGGAGCTGGACGGTCCGATGCCGATCTTGAACAGATCGAACAGGCTGACGCTCACCGCCCGCCTCCTCGACGCGGGGGCTTGCCGCCGCCGGGACGCTGTCCCCTGCCCCCGGCGGGGCCCCGGCCCGAGCCTCCGGCGCCGCGGCCCCCGGCACCGCGCCCG
>NZ_KK069999.1 GCF_000576425.1 Brachybacterium phenoliresistens
CCCGCCCGCCGCAGGTGGAACAGAACGCGACGATCCCTGGAACGCGCGGGGGTGGCCTCGGCGCAGCCCGACGGGACGTGGAAGGACGCGGACGGTCCTGATGGAACGCCCCACGGAGCGCTCCCCGGCCCTGGACGGCGCGCTGAGCAGCGACGATCCCGCCGCGGCCGAGTAGGCTCGGCGGATGCGATCCCGAAGCGTCGTTCCCGCCGTCGCGGTCCTGGTCCTCCTGCTCGCCGGATGCTCTGTGGAACCGGAGCCGCCGATGCCGACGCCGTCGTCGCCCCGCGCGACGCCGAGTGCGACCTCCGCGGCGACGGAGGAGCCCCGCACCCTCGAGGAGCTCGCCGATGCCGTGGAGTCCGAGGGGCTCGTCGACACGGCGACCCTCTCCGTGGTGTCCGGGAGCCCGGGCGCGCTCCAGGTCCACCTCGTGTGGGACGAGGTGCCCGGCCCGGACGAGCAGCTCGCCGCGTACCAGGAGGTCGACGACCGCATCGACGAGATCCTCGACGACCGCCCCGAGACGACACAGATCTTTCTCGGCGCCGCCCCGGATTCCGGCCGGTCCCGCGGGGTCGCGACGTCCTACGATCCGGGCCCTGAGCTGCTCCTCTCCCTTCTCGGGACGACAGGCGGCTCCCCCTGCTCAGCGGCAGAGCTGGACCGACGGGACCTGGGCGACGATCCCTCCGCAGAGGTGACCTTCGACTGCACCGTCCAGGCCGACGATCTGGTCGGCCTCGTCTCCTCGTACGACGAGATCACCGCCATCGGGGTCGAGGGAGATGATGTCGAGGTCCGATGGGAGGTGACCGTGGAGGGCTGGACGAGCACCGACGCCCAGCTGCGCGTGGACGCGGGTCCGGTCGAAGGCCGTCAGGAACTGCTGGTGGAGCTCGCGACGATGGCGACGGAGGGCGGCGCCGATCAGGTCAGCCTCGTCGATTCCGGCGACGGCCTCTCGGTCCATGGCTACGTCGATGCCTTCCGGTCACCGCTGTGCGAGGCGATGCTCGAGCAGATCACCGCGGCCGGTGTCGGGGACGCGACCGTGGGCATGCAGCTGCGCGGTGCGAAGCCGGACGCCTGGTCCTGCTCGATCTGATCCCGGACGCGGCGGTTCAGCGCCGCCGGGCGATGAGCAGCCCGTCCCAGCCCTTCACGCCGACGGTCTGCAGGGCCGTCGCCTCGAGCTCGGGATGCTCCGCGATGTCCTGCACGACCTGCCGCACGCCCTGGACCCGCGGGTCCTCGCTGGCGGCGTCGACCACGGCGCCATCGCGCACCACGTTGTCGATGACGATCACCGCGCCCGGGCCGGTCAGGCACAGCGCCGCCGCGAGGTACGCGGGGTTGCCGGGCTTGTCCGCGTCGATGAACACGAGGTCGTAGGGCTCCGCGCCCTCCTCGATCAGGCGCTGCGCCGACTCCGCGGCCGGGCCGATGCGCACCTCGACGCGGTCCGCGACCCCGGCCCGCTCCAGGTTCTCCAGCGCGACGTGGGCGTTCTGCGGCGCCAGCTCGAGGGTGGTCACGTGGCCCTGCGCGCCGACGGCCCGCGCGCACCAGATCGTCGAGTACCCGGCCAGCGTCCCGAACTCGAGCATGCGGCGGGCCCCGGCGATGCCGATGAGCAGGCCCAGCAGCGCGCCCTGGTTGGCGGCGACCTCGGCATTCGGCATGGTCGTGCGGGCACCGGACTCGCGCGCCGCGACCAGGGCCTCGTCCTCCCCCACCAGCGCGTGGGTGAAAAAGGCGTCCACGGCGCGCCAGGCGGGCGCCGAGGCGTAGCGGCTCACCGGGGTCGAGGCGGCGGCGGGCTCGTGATCGGGGGTGACGTCCACAGGGGTCATCCTGGCACGGCCCGCCGCCGCGCCGCCGGTCAGTCGGCGGCGACCATGGCGCGGCGCCAGGCGCGGGGCCCGCCCTCGGGCCGCGCCCCGATCTCGTGCACCACGACGGCGGGCCGCTCCTGCTCGGGGCAGGTCGCGGCCCATCGGCCGTCGGGACCGATCACGCCGCTCGGCGCGTGCGCCGCGCTCGCCGTCGAGGCGCTCCAGCCGATGCTCAGCCCGTGCTGGCGCGCCATGGCCAGCGCCGAGATCACCAGCCCGTAGGAGGCATCCGCATCGGCCGGGGCCTGGCAGGAGACCAGCACCGCGTCGGCCCCGGCGTCCTCGTAGCCGAGGAACACGTCGCCGAACAGGACCTCGAGACCGGAGGCGAGGCCCAGACGGATCCCGCCCACGTCGATCGTGACCTGCGCGTGGCCGCGCTCGTACAGGTGCGCCTCCTTGGTGCGGGACAGGCGCCGCTCGTCGTACTGCGCCTCGATCGCGCCGTCGGGGCCGATGACCAGCAGGCTGCTGCGCGGGCGCGGCGCCTCGGCCGCCCGGGTCTGCACGCCGAGGACGGTGCGCAGGGACAGCTCCCGCGCCCCGCTGCGGATCGCGGCCACGGCGCGGTCGAGCTCGTCCCAGGCCAGACGGGACCAGTCGGCGTCGGTGATCTCCTCGCGGGAGCGGGAGAGCAGCCGCTTGTCGGGGAAGCAGAGCGTCGCCTCGGGCAGCTGGAGCAGGTCCGCGCCCCGGGCGCGGGCCTCCCGCATCAGGGCGAGGACCTCGCGGGCGCCGGCGCGGATCGCGGCGGCATCGGCCGGGTCGGTGCGCAGGGTCGTCTGCGCGACCGCGAGGCGGAGGGAGGGGGCAGGGGTGGTGTCGGTGGTGGGCACGTCGTCTCCTTCGGCGGAGCGGAGGTGCCGGAGGGCAGCCGTGTAGGACTCGCCGGTGCGCGCCATGCGGGCGCGCACGCGCTTCTTGCGTGCTCGATCTGCTGTCATCCGGAACTCCCGCGATGCCCCTGGCCCGCTCCCCAGCAGCCGCGGCCCGAGGCACGGGCGATCCACGACGGCGACCGGAGACAGGGTCCCTCTGCCCCGGCTGCACGCGCGGTGCGGGCCCGTGCTGGGGACGGGCCATCGGGGTTGGGCGTCGGACACGCCATGTCGAGCATAGCGCCGGGCGCGGGCTCCGCGAGGGATCTCAGCGGAGCTCGACGGTGCGTCCCTCGAGGGCGCTGAGGCGGGCGGCGTCGGTGATCTCCACGGTGTGGATCGCCTCGTCGAGGAGGACGGCCAGAGGCGCGCCCTCGGCGACCGAGGCATGCAGACGGCGGTAGAACTCGGCATAGTCGCCCGCAGCGCTGGGCACGGGACGCGCACCGTCCGCCGTGTGCAGGACGCCCCAGCGCTCGGGCTGCTCGCGCCCCCAGTCCGCGGCCGTCGCCGGGTGCTCGCCCCGCAGGATCGCATCGGTCTGCACGTCGCGCATGCGCGAGGTGTACGCCCCCTGCGAGCCCCACAGCACCAGCTCCCGCTCGGCCAGATGGTTGATCTTGCTCGCCGAGACCGTGGAGTGGACGCCGGAGGCGTGGTGCAGGGCCACGACGAAGCCCGCGTCGACCTGGTGCCCCTCGACCTCGACCAGGTCCAGGTGGGCGTCCACCCGCGCGACCGGGCCGAACAGGTGCGTCATCTGGTCGACGAGATGGGAGCCGAGATCGCGCAGCAGCCCGTGCGCGGGGCCGACCTCGAGGGTCCCCGGCTCGTCGAGGTCGAAGCGGTTCACGGCGCGCCAGGGCGTGCCGATCGCCCCGTCCGCGAGCACCTCCGCGGCGGTGCGCAGATCGGTGTCCCAACGGCGGTTGTGGAAGACGGTGAGCAGGCGCCCGGCCTGCTCGGCTGCCGCGGCCATCTCCCGGGCCACCTGCGCATCGGGCGCGAAGGGCTTGTCCGCGACGACGTGCACGCCGCGGGCCAGGGCCCGCAGCACCAGCTCGCGGCGGGTCTGCGGAGGGGTGGTGATGACGACGGCGTCCACGCCGAGGTCGATCAGGGCGTCGAGGTCGTCGACGGCCGGCACGCCCGCCGCCGCGGCGGCCAGCTCGGCGCGACGCTGCGGGGACCGGGTGACGACCCCGGCGATCTCCCAGTCGGGGACGGCCTGGATGTACGGCAGGTGGAACTTCTGGCCGCCGAAGCCGAAGCCGACGAGTCCGATGCGCATGGGGCCCCTCCAGAGACGAGTATTTGTCCGGACATACTAGGGGCGTCGGGGGTGGGACGCCAGAGGCGGCCGCGATCCGGCGCGGAGGGCGCGGCCCGTAGGCTCGTGCCATGGTGCGCATCCTCGTCACCGGCATGTCCGGCACCGGCAAGACGACCCTCCTGACCGAGCTCGCCCGACGCGGCCGCCGCGTGGTGGACACGGACTACGGCGGCTACGTGCTGCCCGAGGGCACCTGGGACGAGCCGCGCATCGCCGCGCTGCTGGCCGCGCACGAGGAGATCGTGGTCCAGGGGACCGTCGAGAACCAGGGCCGGTTCCGCGACCGCTTCGACCACGTCGTCCTGCTCAGCGCGCCGCTCGAGGTCATCCTGGACCGGGTCGCCGCCCGCACCGACAACCCCTACGGCAGCACCCCTGCCGACCGCGCCGAGATCCGGAGCCAGCACGCCGAGGTCGAGCCGCTGCTGCGCCGCAGCGCGGACCTCGAGCTCGACGCCCTGCGCCCCACCGCCGAGCTGGCCGACATCCTCGAGCAGCTCCTGGGATCGGGCCCGCGAACCTCCCGCTGACCGCGCGATTCGCCCCGCACGCGGCCGCGAGGATGCGTACCCTGAGACCACCCGACCGACCCGCCCCACCCGGGAGTGACCATGCCAGCCCCTCGCGACACCAGCGTGATCGTGAGGGCCGCGCGCCTGTACTACGAGCAGGGCCGCTCGCAGACGGAGGTCGCGCGGGAGCTGAACCTGTCCCGCTCGAACGTCTCGCGCATCCTCACGCAGGCCCGCGACCGCGGGATCGTCGAGATCACGATCCACGATCCGGAGGGCCCGCCCCAGCGCGACCAGGTGCTCGAGCTCGCCCTGCGCTCCGCGTTCTCCCTGCGCGAGGCACATGTCGTCGCCGCCTCCCGGGTGGTGGGCATCGAGGTCGTGGCCCGGGAGGGCGCGGCCGTGATCATGGACCGCGCCGCCCAGGTGCGCAGCATCGGCGTGTCCTGGGGGCAGACGGTGCAGGACGTCGTCGCCCACCTCGACGCCCTGCACCTGCGGCCGCCGCCGCGGGTGCTGCCGCTGGTGGGCGGGCACAGCGCGCTGGACCAGCTCGAGTCCGGGGAGTCGGTGCTGCGCGTGCTCGCCTCGCGCCTGGGCGCCCGGCCGGAGACGCTGTACGCCCCGGCGGTGCTCGAGTCCGCGACGACGGTGCGCAGCCTGCGGGCCGAGTCCTCGATCGCCTCGGTGCTGGATGCGGCCGGGAAGGTCGAGCTGGCGATCGTCGGCATCGGCTCGACCGGCTTCCACTCCTCCCCTCATCTGGTGCGGCAGATGAAGCTGTCCGAGAGCGAGCGCATCGCCTTCGAGCAGCAGAACCCCGTCGGCGACGTCTGCGCCCGCTTCGTCGACGCGCACGGCGTGCCGCTGGGCCCGCCCGCGCAGGACCGCGTGCTCGCGGTGACCTTCGAGGAGCTCCAGGCGATCCCCGAGGTGGTGGGCGTGGCCGCCGGCATCGAGAAGGCCCCCGGGGTGATCGGCGTGCTGCGCAGCGGCATCATCGACACGATCGTGCTGGACACCGACCTGGCCCGCGAGGTCCTCGCCCGGGTGTGAGCGCCCGGTCAGCCGGCGAGCCAGGCGCGGGCGCGGGCCTCCAGATCGGCGTCGTCGCGCGCGGCGAGGACCTCGCGGACGGCGGCCTCGTCCTGCAGGCGGGCGATGAGGCTCTGCAGCGCGGCGAGCTGGCTGTGGGCGTCGGCGAGCACCAGCATCACCACCAGCTGCACCTGCACCTCGGCCCCGGACGAGCCCATCTCCCCGAAGGCGACCGGCGCTTGCAGCGTCGCCACCGCAAGCCCGGGGCGCAGCACGTGCTCGGGGTCGGTGTGCGGGATCGCGGCGGGGACGATGGTGGGCAGGCCCGTCGGGTAGGCGGCCTCGCGGGCGAGGACGGCCTCCTCGAAGGAGCCGGTGACCGCGCCGGAGGCCAGGAGCCGGGCCGCGAGCGCGCGCAGCACGCCCTCGGCATCGGCCGCCGCGCAGCCGGCGATGGCCGCCCCGGGCAGGAGCGCGAGCGGGGACGGCACGGGCTCGGGCGCGCCGTCCCCGGCGGAGGCGCTCATGCCGACGGCTCCTGCGACCCGGCCGCGGCCTCGGCGGCCGCGGCGCGATCCCGGCGGGCCATCGCGACGCGGATCGCGAAGACCGCCCCGAGGGAGAGGAGGGCCGCGCCGAGCACGCCCGGAACGCCCAGCCGGGCGGCGGCGAAGAACACCGCGGTGAGCGGGTTGGCGCCGTCCACGATCGAGGAGATCGTCGTCTGCCCCTCCTCGAGCGCGAACCCGGAGGCGACGGCGACCTGCGTGAACGTCGGCGCGATCCAGGTGGCGACGAACAGTCCGGCGCCGATGAGGATCCCGCCGCCGATCACGCTGCGGACGATGTTCCCGCGGAAGATCGGCACCATCACCGCGACCACGAAGGGGATCGTCGCGAGGTCCACCAGCGGCAGCACGCGGTTGCCGGCCGGGGCGAGGGCCACCGCGATGAGCAGCGTGACCGGCACCAGGATCAGCGAGGTCGCGATCACCGAGGGCTGGCCGACGGCGACCGCGGAGTCCAGGCCGATGTAGAAGGTGCGGCCCGGGAAGCGCTTCTGGACGAAGGTGCGCGCCGCCTCGGAGATCGGCATCAGCCCCTCCATGAGGATCGCCACCATCCGCGGCAGCAGGAACATCGCCGCCGCGAGGGAGATCGCCAGGGTGAGGATCGCCGTCGAATCGGCCGCCGGATCGTCGAAGCCGTAGCCGAAGATGCCGATCAGCAGGCCCAGCACCAGGCCCATCATGAGCGACTCCCCGAACATGCCGAAGCGCTTCTGGATCGCCGCCGGGGTCGCGTCCAGCCGGTTCAGCCCCGGGATCGCGTCGAACAGGCGGTTCAGCGGGATGGCGAGCAGGCCGTACGGGGCCGAGGTGCCGTGCGGGAAGGAGATCTCCGGCAGCTGGAAGTACTTCTGGACGATCGGCGCGGTGAGGTCGGCGAAGGCCAGGACCAGGGCGAGGTGGACGGCGGCGCTCAGCAGCCCCAGCAGGAAGCTCTCGGTCACCGCCGCCACGAGCGCCCCGATCAGGGCGCTGTGCCAGTAGTTCCACAGGTCGATGTCGAAGGTCCGCGTCAGCCCGGTGACCAGCAGGATCACGTTCACCAGCAGGCCCAGCGGGATGATCATCGCCCCGATGGCGGAGCCGAAGGCGATGGCGGCCGAGGAGGGCCAGCCGACGTCGACCACGTCGAGGTTCACGCCCAGGCCCTCCGCCATGGCGGTCGCGGCCGGGCCGACCTGGCCGCCCAGCAGCCCGATCACGAGGTTGATGCCGATGAACCCGATGCCGATGGTCACGCCGGCGCGGAAGGACTTCCCCAGCTTCAGCCCGAGGATCAGCCCGAAGATCGTGATGAGGACCGGCAGCACGACGCTCGGTCCCAGTCCGGTGAGATAGCCCGAGATCGGGCCGAGGATGCTCTCCATGATGGCGCTCCTTGGGGCGGCGCTCGTCCTCGAGCGCAGGGGTGAGGGTCCCGCCGGGCAGGCGCCCGCGGGGGCGGGCCGGGCTCGGCCGGTCGATCAGGCGGTCAGGACAGCGCGGAGACGATCTCCGCGAGCGCGGCGTCCTCGCCGATGCCGGTCAGCAGCGGCAGGGCCCGCACCACGGGGACGCCGAGGGTGGCGGGCACCTCAGTGGTGGCGACGATGAGGTCGACCTCGGGCGCGGGGCCCATGAGGTCCATGACCTTGCCCTGGGAGACGTCCGCCTCGATGCCCTGGGCGGCGAGGTGGTCTCGGACCTTCGCGGCGACGACGGTCGAGGTCGCGACGCCGGTTCCGCAGATGATGAGGACCTTCTTCATGGCTGCTCCTGGAGGTCGTGAGGGTCGGGCGGGTGTGTACGAGGGTAGTGCCGGGGCGGGGCGTGCACCTCGGGCGTCCGGGGAGGCGGACGGGCCGGGCTCGTGCTCCGCGGCGGAGCGACCCGGCGCCGGGGGCGGGCACGACCGGTCGTCCAGGAGCCGCGAGCCAGGCGATCGCCTGGCTCGCGGCCCTCAGACCGCCGTCCGTGCACGCCCTCGGCGTCGCCCGTCGCTACAGCGCGAGCCGCAGCGGGTCGTCCAGGAGGTCCTGGATGGTCTGCAGGGCACGGGCGGCATCGGCGCCGTCCGCGACGCGGTGGTCGATGCTCAGGCCGAGCTCGCAGGTCATGCGGGCGCCGAGGGTGCCGTCCGCCTCGACGACGGGGGCGACGCCCACGGTGCCGACGCTGAGCGCCGTCGCCTGCGGCGGGGTGATCAGGGCGTTGAACCGGTCCACGCCCAGCCCGCCCAGGTTGGACAGGGTGCCGGTGGCCGGCCCGAACAGCGACGGGTCGACCTTCCCCTCCTTGGCGGAGGCGCCGATGGCGCGGACCTGAGCGTCCAGCTCCCGCACGCCCAGCTGGTCGGGCTCGCGCAGCACGGGCACCAGCAGCCCGCCGGGGGTGTCGACCGCGAGGACGACGTCCACGGTGGGGTTGCGCCTGACCCCGGTGCCGGCCCACGAGCCGTTCAGCTGCTCGTTCCCGCGCAGGAGCATCGCATAGGCGCGCAGCAGGAGCGTGGTCCAGCTGACGCCCTTCAGCACGCCGGTGCGGGCCCGCGCCGCGACGGACAGGTCCATCCGCCGGAACGCGGTGAACTGCGGGATCAGCGGGGTGGCGGCCATGGCCTGCGCGGTGAGCTGGCGGGTGCGGCGCTCGCGCGCGGTGCCCAGCAGCTCCTCCGGTGCGGCCTCGACCACGGGCGCGGCTGCTGCGGCCGATGCGCCCGAGGCGGGAGCGGGCGTGCCGGCGGCAGGCGCGGCGGCCGCCGGGTCCTGCCGCTGCGCCCCGGAGGCGGTGATCGCCTCCTTGACGTCCTTGACGCGCACCGTCCCGTGCGGGCCGGTCGGGGTGATGGTCCGCAGGTCCAGGCCGTGGTCGCGGGCGAGCTTGCGGGCCAGGGGCACGGACGGCGGCATCGGCCCGTCCGCCGCACCGCCGGCGACCTCCCCGGATCCCGAGGGCCCGGGCGGGGAGTCCGGCGCTGCGCTCGCCCCGGGGTCGGCGGCCGTGTCGATCCCGCCGGAGGCGTCGGCCCCCGCGTCCCCGCCGTCGCCGGAGAACAGGTCCCCGAGCAGGTCGTCCTCCTCGCTGGCGACGATGGCGATGTTCCCGCCGACGGGGACGACGTCCCCCTCGGCGCACAGCAGGGAGGTGACGGTGCCTGCGGCCGGGGACTCGACCTCCATGTCGACCTTGTCGGTCATGACCACGGCGACGACGTCGCCCTTGGCGATCACGTCGCCCTCGGCGACGTGCCATTCGGTGAGGGTGCCCTCCTCCATGGTCATGGACATCTTGGGCATGGTCAGGGGGATGTCGGCCATGGTCACCACTCCCTCACGAGCGCGGTCGCCTCGCGGACGATGTCCCCGACCTGCGGGACGGCGGCCTTCTCGAGGTCGGGGTTGTACGGGATCGGGACGTCGAGGCCGCACAGGCGCCGCACCGGCGCCTGCAGGTGCCCGAAGGCCTCGGACTCGACGATGCTCGCGGAGATCTCCCCCATGAACCCGCCGAAGCGCACGGACTCCTGCACCAGCAGCGCCCGCCCGGTCTTCACGACGGAGGAGACGATCAGCGGCAGGTCCAGCGGCTTGAGGGTGCGGGGGTCGATGACCTCGGCGCTGATGCCGTCGGCGGCGAGCTGCTCGGCCGCCTCGAGGGCGCGCTGCACCTCGACGCCGGTGGCGACGATGGTCAGGTCGCTGCCCTCGCGCTCGATCCGGCCCACGCCCAGGCGGCCCACCGCGAAGGTCTCGGGCACCTCGAAGGACTGCTTGTACAGCAGCTTGTGCTCGAGGACGATCACGGGGTTGGGGTCCTCGAGCGCGGCCAGCAGCAGCTCGGCGGCATCGGTCGCGTTCGAGGGCATGACGACCTTCAGCCCGGGGATGCACGTGAACCAGGCCTCGAGGGACTGGGAGTGCTGGGCGGCGGCGCCGGTGCCGGAGCCGCCGGGGGCGCGGATCACCAGCGGCACGGTCGCCTGCCCGCCGACCATGAAGTGGAGCTTCGCGGCCTGGTTGGCGATCTGGTCCATGGCCTGGGCGGTGAAGTCGGAGAACTGGATCTCGACGATGGGCCGCATGCCGGTGACCGCCGCGCCGACGCCCATGCCGACGATCCCGAGCTCGGAGATCGTCGTGTCGCGCACGCGCTCGGCCCCGAAGCGGTCGATGAGGTCGTTCTCCACGCCGAACGCGCCGCCGTACAGGCCGACGTCCTCGCCCATGAGGAACACCCGCTCGTCGGCCGTCATGGCCAGGGCCATGGCCTCGCGGATCGCCTCGGAGTAGGTCATCTCGCGCATGCTCATCGGGAGGCCTCCTGGAGCCGGGTGTCGGTGGCGTCCACGGCGGAGGGCGCGTAGACGGCGTCGAGAAGGGCGGCGGGATCGGGGTCCTCGCCCTTGGTACCGAAGACGACGGACTCACGGATCGCGTCTCGGGCGGCGGACTGCGCGGCGTCCAGCTGCGCCTGGTCGACCAGGCCGGACTCGAGCAGCCGGTGGGCGAAGGCGGCGATCGGGTCGCGGCCCTTCCACTCGGCGATCTCCTCCTTGCTGCGGTAGCGGTTCTTGTCCGACTTCGAGTGGCCGCGCCAGCGGTAGGTGACGGCCTCGATGAAGCTGGGCCCCTCCCCCGCGCGGGCCCGGTCGATGGCGCGGGCGGTGGCCTCGGCGACCGCGACCACGTCGTTCCCGTCGACGGTCTCGCCGGGGATGCCGTAGCCGGCGGCCTTGGCCGAGAGGTCGACCTTGAAGGCGGACTTCGCGGACATGGACATGCCGTACTGGTTGTTCTCGCACACGAACACCACCGGCAGGTCCCACATCGACGCCAGCGTCAGGGCCTCGTGCCAGGCGCCCTCGCCCACGGCCCCGTCGCCGTGGAAGCACACGGCGACCTTCCCGTTGCCGGTGAGCTGGTTGGTCAGCCCGGCGCCGGCGGCGATGGGCACGCCGCCGGCGACGATGCCGTTGGCGCCGAGGTTCCCGGTGGCGACATCGGCGATGTGCATCGACCCGCCGCGGCCGCGGCAGTAGCCGTTGTCCTTGGCCAGCAGCTCGGCCATCATCCTCCCGAGGTCCGCGCCGCGGGCGATGCAGTGCCCGTGGCCGCGGTGGGTGGAGGTGATCTGGTCGCCCTCGACGAGGTTCAGGCAGGTCCCGGTGGGGATCGCCTCCTCGCCGATGGACAGGTGCATGGTGCCGTGCATCATGCCGCGGCCGTAGAGGTCCTCGACGGCCTCCTCGAACAGGCGGATCCGCCACATGGTGCCGAGGGCCTCGAGCGCGGCCGCGGCGTCCTCGAGGAGCGCGGTGCTCATCGGACCACCCCCGAGCCGATCAGGGCGTCCTGCATGCGGCGCATCGCGACCAGCGGCCGCGACTCGTCCAGCTCGACGTCGGCGTAGGTGAGGGCCTGCCCGGCGGGGACGTCCCGCACCAGGGTGGAGGTCGCGGCGAGCGCGATCGGCAGCAGGTCCGCCTCGCGGGCCTGGCCGGCGTCGTAGGCGGTGCCGTGCAGGTGGTGGCCGCCGATGCCCTCGAGCCGGGTGCCGGCGGCGAGGTCGGACTTCGCCGTCGCGATGACGTCGGCGCTCCAGGTGGTGGAGATGAAGGAGGGCCGGCGGTCCAGCACGGCCTCCCCGATCGACAGGGGCGCCTCGACGGAGGCCAGGTGGTAGGGGCGGTAGATCTGGAAGTAGTCGCCCTCCCCGGGCAGGCGCAGGTAGTGCAGCTCCTCGGTGACCACCGCGTTGTCGCTGCGGGCGATGACGAAGACGCCGGGGGCGACGTCGCCGGTCACGTACTCGACCACGGGCCGCTCGCCCTGGATGATCCCGCCCTCGGAGGCCGGGCGGAGCTTCTTCGCGAGGTCGGCGAGGTCCACGGCCTCGCCGTGCATGCCCGGCTCCTCGATCGCGTAGCCGGTCGCGTTGGCCAGCGCCGCCATCTCGATCTGGGTCTTGGTGCCGTCGGTGAAGGAGCACAGCATCTTGGGGTTCATGCCCTTGCGCTTCGCCTCCTCCTCGACGTCCTCGGGGACGTCCGTGGGCCGCATCGGATTGTTCTTGCCCTTGCCGGCGACGACCACCTCGAGGCCCAGGTCCTGGGCGTACTCGACGAGCTTGACGCACTCGACGGGCTCGTCGCCGCGGCACACCGTGTAGACGGCGTCGCCGGCGGCGGCCATGCGGGACAGCAGCAGGCCGACGGTCACATCGGCCTCCACGGTCATCAGGGCGACGTCGGTGCCGGCGAGCACGCAGGACAGCGCCACCTGGGCGGCGACGTCGGGGATGCCGGAGACCTCCACGACGATGTCCAGCGGCAGCTCGGCCAGGCGCAGCCCGTCGTCCAGGACGGCGGCCTGCCCGGCCTCGATGACGCGGGCGGCCTCCTCGATCGAGGCGGCGCGGACCACGTCGGTGCGGCCGGCCGCGGCGAGCGCCTGCTCGGCCCGCTCGACGGCGACGTCGGCCACGGCGGCGACCTCCATGCCGCGGGCGCGATGGACCTGGGCGACCAGGCCCGATCCCATCTGCCCGGCGCCGACGACGCCGACGCGGACGGGGCGGCCGAGGGCGGCCTCGCGCTCGGCCAGACGCTGTGAGTAGCTCATGCTGCGGATCCTTTCGGGGTGGTCGCGGCGGGATGCGACCGGCGGGCGGACCGGGCGGTCTCGCGGTACTGGGTGGTGGCCTGCTGGAGGGCCTCCTCCATCCACCGGCTGGTGGCGCGGGAGGGGGCGGCCTTCAGCGGGCCCTCGAGGAACTCGGCGCGGCGGAACCGCGCCAGGACGGTCGAGCCCTGCATGGTGCGGGCCTCGAGGATGCGCCGGGTGGTGGTGTCCACCGCGAGGATGACGACGCATCCGCGCAGGAATCCCTTGCCGCGCCCGGAGACGACGACCACGCCCGTGCGGTCGTGGGCGAGGGCCACCGCGCGCACGGTGCGGGAGTAGGCGCGGTGCTGGAGGTAGCTGAACGCGAACGACAGGAGGATCGCGGCGATCAGCAGGACGACGAATCCGAGCTGGTCCATGGGGTGCTCCTCGGGTCAGCCGCCGGCGCGGACGGTGATCCGCGCGCCGGTCTGCGGGGCGGGAGCGGGGCCGGTGACGTGCACGGCGCCGGGCAGCAGCTTCTGCTCCCCCGCGTCGACGTACAGCACCAGGTGCCCCAGCTCCCGCATGTTGCCGGAGGCCTGCTCGCCGATCTGCTCCACCCGGTACTCCGCGGGGCCGATGGCGATCACGTCGCCGGGCTCGATGTCGCGGGCGAGCTCGCCGGTATGGGCGTGGACGACGCTGACGTCGGCCAGGGCCGGCGGCACCGGCTCGCCGAACAGGATGATCACCCCGGCCTCGAACATGCCGGGGGCATCGGCGCCGATGCCGGTGACGGTCGAGGTGTACAGCTCGGTGGTCATGAGGGGGCCTTTCAGTTGACGAGGAAGCCGGCGAGGTAGGCGATGACGACGGCGATCGGCGAGGTGATCAGGCGGGAGAAGAGCACGGCGGGCACGCCGATGGCGACCGTCTCCGCCTTCGCCTCCCCGAGGGACAGGCCGACGGGGATGAAGTCGCAGCCCACCTGGCCGTTGATCGCGAACAGGGTCGGCAGCGCGTACTGCACGGGCAGGTTCCCGGCGCCGATCTGCGTGCCCATGAGCACGCCGACGACCTGGGCGATCGCGGCGCCCGGCCCGAGGATCGGGGACAGGATCGGGATGGCGGTGATGACGCCCAGCAGCACCAGGCCGATGGGGTTCTGCACCAGCGGGGTGACGCCCTTGGCGATCGCCTCGGAGATCCCGGTGTAGGTGACGATGCCGATCAGCAGCGACACGTACGCCATGAACGGGATGATCGTCTGCAGGCACAGCTGGATGGCCTGGCGCCCGGAGGACAGCAGGGTGTTGATGAAGTAGCCGATCGCGCCGCCGAACTTCACGACGATCCCGGAGAACCCGCCCATGCCGCCGCCGGCCATGGCGGCGCCGGTCGCCTCGATGCGCTCCTGCTTGGTGGGCAGGGCCGTCGGGGCGCCCGCGGCCGTCGCCCCGGCGGCCGATGCCCCCGCGGCGGGGGCCGCCGCGGCGGCGTCCTCATCGGCCGGCAGCACGTCCTCGACCCCGACGGCGGAGACGAAGATGTCCTCGGTGATGAACTGCGCGAGCGGACCGGAGGGCTCGCCCGGGTAGACGTCGACGGTGGGGATGCGCTTGCGGGGGTAGACGCCGATGCGGGCGGTGCCGCCGCAGTTGATGACCGCGCACATCACGCGCTCGTCGTCGATGTGGTTGGTGAAGCCGTCGACCGCGGTGGCGCCGGTGAGCTCGGCGATCCTCGCGGCGACGGGGTGGATCCCGCCGCTGGTCACGGACAGGACGATGTCCTTGCCCTCGGTCGGGGTGAGGGTGAGGCCGGGGCCCCAGCCGCCGCGTCCGTGGCGGACGCGCACGCTGCCTGCGCTCATCGGGAGCCTCCCTGGATGCGGCCGTCCTGGTAGTCGGCGTCGAACTGGGCGAAGGTCGCGCGGTGCTGCGGGTCGCGGCGGATCATCACGGCGGTGATCCACTGGGTGACCATGCCGCGGATGAGGATCACGATGATGCCGACGAGGAAGTACAGGACGGCGAGCTTCGTGTAGGCCCCCGGGTTCACCGCGAGGACGCCGGCGCTGACGCCGGTCCACACGAAGATCTCCCCGGCGTTGGCGTGCGGGAAGAAGCTCGTCACCGGGTGCACGAAGGAGACGGCGGAGTCGTAGAAGGCGGGCTTGTACCGCTCGGGCAGGAAGCGCCCGAAGGTGTAGGCCATGGGGTTGGTGAGCATGATGACCGCGAGGATCGGCATCAGCGTGTAGCGGGTCAGGGCGTACTTCCCCGACCACTGCACGGCGCGGGTCACGCGGTCCTCGCCGATCCACGTGGTCACCGCGTACATCGCGGTGAGCAGGACGATCAGCAGCGGGAGGACCCCGGTCACGAGGCCCATGAAGCTGTCTGCGGAGGCCTGGAACAGGCCGATGAAGTGCTCGGCGACCCAGGTGACGGCCTTCATCACCGGGTTGTCCGCGCCGACGGCGGGCGCTGCGGGCTCGGCGAGGATCAGGCCGTCGGCCTTCTCCAGGGCGCCGGTCCCGAGCGGGACGGAGCGAGTCATGGTGAATCTCCTTCGATCCACGGGCGGCGCCGGCGGCGCCTCGGACAGGGCGGTGGTGCGGTGGTGCGCGGGCGGGTCGGGCCCGACGCTGGGCACGAACGGTCGTCACATCTGTGATAACCAGAAGCACACCTGTGTACTCGTGCGGTGACATCGTGCCCTCCGGCACAGCGGGCGCGCAAGTCCCTCCCCGGGGGTAATCCGGGAAACGCACAGGTGTGCACATGCGGAAGGGCCCGCCTCCTGCGCGGTGCAGGAGGCGGGCCCGGTCGGGAGGCGAGGAGCGGGTCAGCGCTCCAGGGCGGGATGGCCGGCGCGGCCGCTCGCCGCGGCGAGGGCGTCGCGCACGGCGTGGTAGGCCGGCTTGCGGGTGTAGTCCTCCCACATCACCGTCGCCGCCCCCTGGCCCTCGAAGGTGACCGGCACCCACGAGTAGGTGTCCACGAAGCCCCACAGCGTCAGGGACTCGCAGCCCTCGACGGACAGCGCGGCCTCGGTCACGCGCCGGTAGTACTCGGCCTGCTTCTCGAGCTGCTCCGGGGTGGGCTCCGCGCCGTCGGGCAGGTCCATGCGCACGTCGAGCTCGGTGACGGCGGTCCGCAGCCCCAGGTCCGCGAAGCGCTGGAGGTTGTCGGCCAGGTCGCCGGGGAACCCGTAGCGGGTCGAGAGGTGGCCCTGCGTGGAGAAGCCGTCGACCGGCACGCCGTCGGCCAGCAGCTCCTGGATCAGCGCGTAGTAGGCGTCGGACTTGGGGTTGATGCCGTCGACGTTGTAGTCGTTGAAGAAGAGCTGGGCCTGCGGATCGGCGGCGCGCGCCCAGCGGAAGGCATCGGCCACGATCCCGATGCCCAGCTCGCGGATCCAGATGTTCTGCTCCTCGCGCAGCCGGGCGTCGTCGTCGAAGATCTCGTTGGCGACGTCCCACTGGTGGATGCGCCCCGCGTACCGGCCGACGACGGTCTCGATGTGCTCCTTCAGCAGGGCCCGCAGCTCGTCCGCGGAGAATCCGCCCTGCTCGAGCCAC
Source organism: Brachybacterium phenoliresistens (assembly GCF_000576425.1). Classification (GTDB taxonomy): domain Bacteria; phylum Actinomycetota; class Actinomycetes; order Actinomycetales; family Dermabacteraceae; genus Brachybacterium; species Brachybacterium phenoliresistens. Next base: position 16,399 of record NZ_KK069999.1, read on the forward strand.
TCCGGGTTCTGGTTGTGCCACAGCAGGGTGTGCCCGCGCACGACCTGGCCGTGCTCGGCGGCGAAGTCCATGATCGCGTCGGCCTCGTCGAAGCGGAACGTCTCGCGGTCCGGCCGCAGGAAGTCCCACTTCATCTGGTTCTCCGCCGACAGCGAGGTGAACTCGCGCCCCAGGAGCTCGCGGTAGGTCGCATCGTCGGTGAACGGCGGCGGGTAGTCCTGGCTGTCGTGGTGCCCGCCGCCGGCGACGGCGGTGCCGATCCAGATCGCCGACCCCGCCGCGAACGCCAGGGTGTCCTTCTTCGCCAGCCCCGGCGCGGTGCCCCGGCCGGGCGCCGCGTCGCCCCCGCCCGGGGCGGCGGCCGCCGAGCCGGCGACCAGCGTCCCTCCGGCGATCGTTCCGGCGGTGACCGCCGCGGCGGTGAGGATCTCGCGTCGCATCATGTCGTCTCCTTCGACTCGGGGCAGGCCCCTTCGGGCCGATGCGCTGCGCGGCGTCGCCGGGCCGGGACGTCCTCCATGACGTCCCTCGCGCCCGCTCCCGCCGCGAAACTTTTCGGGAACTTTTATGTCCGGGAGGAGCCTAGAGTGACCCGGCCCACGCGTCAAGGCGCGCACGACCACGCGCCGGACGGACGCCTCGCGACCTCGCGACCCGTCGCGCACCCCGGCGCTGAGGGAGAGCCCGAGGTGCAGCTCGGGCGATCGGAGACGGCGGCGCCCGCGCCCGCTCCAGGGTGAGACGGATGATCGTGTCCGCGCCCTGGAGGAATTGCAGGCCCCTGTTCCACGGAAAGCGATGTCCTGGAACAGGGGCCTGCAATTCCTCGAGTCTCGCGGTCGCCCTCCCCGACCGCGGCATCGCCTCGCCGCGACCCGCACACCCACCGCGCGAACGAGGGCGCGCATCGCGCGCGCCGGCGGGTCGGCGCGGCCCGGCCTCAGAGCTCCGGAGGGATCTCGAAGGGGCCGATGCCCAGGGGACGGGAGCCGGGATCAGCCAGGAGCCACGCCGCCACGCCTGCGGGGTGCACTTCGTAGGAGGGCAGGTCGCGGATCGGCAGCCAGGCGGTCCCGACCTGGGCGCCGTCGGGCGCACTGCCGAGCCCGGGCTCCTCCCCGGCCTCGAGCTCCGCCCAGAACGCGACGTTGACCTGCTGGAACGTGAGGTGCGTGCGGTCCGGCGCCCAGGTGCGCACCTCGTACACCAGCGCCGCCCCGTGGACCCGGACCCGGGCGCCGATCTCCTCGAGGCACTCGCGGCGCAGCGCCTCCTCCTGGGTCTCCCCGAACTCGTGGCCGCCGCCGGGCAGGTCGAAGATCTCGCGCTCGCGCCCGTCGGCGCCGCGGACGCGGGACCGGTTCATGAGGATCGCCCCGTCGCGGACGATCATCGCCTTCACCGCCGCCCGCGGCGTCCGCCCGGGGCCGCTGGTCACGGGGTCAGCGCCCCTGGTGGCCGCCGAAGACGGACGGGTCCGGGCCCTGGCGGCCGGCCTCGCCCCGGTGGAGGGCGGTGATCGCCGTGACCTCCTCGGAGGTCAGCTCGACCTCGAGGCTCGCGAGGTTCTGGGCGATGCGCTCGGGGGTGACGGACTTGGGGATGACGACGTTGCCCAGCGCCAGGTTCCAGGCGAGGACGACCTGCGCGGTCGTCGCGCCGTGCGCGGCGGCGATGTCCTCGACGACGGGGTCGGTGAGCTCGCCGCCGCCCTGGCCCAGCGGGGACCAGGACTCGGTGACGATGCCCTTGTCGGCGTGGAGGGCGCGCAGCTCGGGCTGGGCGAAGTACGGGTGCAGCTCGATCTGGTTGAGGACGGGCAGCACGCCGGTCTCCGCCTCGAGCAGCGCGAGGTCCTCGGCGCGGAAGTTCGAGACGCCGATGGAGCGGATGCGGCCCTGCTCCTGCAGCTCGACGAGCGTCCTCCAGGTCTCCACGGCCAGGCCCACGCCCGGCGCGGGCCAGTGGATGAGGTACAGGTCCAGCTCCTCGAGGCCGAGGTCGGCCATGGTCGCGTCGAAGGAGGCGAGGGTGGCCTCGCGGCCCTGGTCCTGGTTGGGGACCTTGCTGGTCACGAAGATCTCGTCGCGCGGGATGTCGGTGGCGGCGAGCGCCGCGCCCACGCCCTTCTCGTTGTTGTAGCCGCGGGCGGTGTCGATGTGGCGGTAGCCGGCCTCGAGCGCGTGACCGACGACCTCGGCCGTCTCCTCCGGGCCGACCTGCCAGACGCCGAAGCCGAGCTGCGGGATGGAACGGCCGTCGTGGAAGGTGATCGCGGGCGTGCTGGGCATGATGCTCCTCGGGGACGGGCCGCGGCCGGGCGCCGCGGCTGCACGGACCCGGTCAGGCTATCGCTTTCCCATCGGCCGATGAAGACCTGCGCGGGCGGCCCGCGACCGGGGGCGGGCGCCCCGGCGTATCGTGGACCGACGTGACGAGCACTCCCCCGCAGACCCCTCCCCTCCCCGTCGGCATCCCGGCCCCCGCCCCGCTGCACGCCCCGCGCTGGGCGCTCCCGGCGGCCGTGGTCGGCGGCGTGATGGGGGCGCTGCAGTCCCGCATCAACGCCGATCTCGCGGCGGAGCTCGAGGACGGCTTCACCGCCGCCGCGATCTCCTTCGGCAGCGGGCTGGTGATCATCCTGCTGCTGCTCGTGGTGATGCCGCGCGTGCGCGAGCTCTCGCGCGGGTTCTGGCGCGACCTGCGCTCGGGCGGCTTCCCCTGGCCGCTCGCGCTGGGCGGCCTGGGCGGGGCGACCTTCGTGCTCGGCCAGGGCCTGAGCGTCGGCCTGATCGGCGTGGCGCTGTTCATCGTCTGCGTCGTCGCCGGCCAGACGGTGACGGGCCTGGTGGTGGACCGGGTGGGGCTGGGCCCCGGCGGGGTGCGGCACCTGACGCCCACCCGCGTGGTCGGCGCGATCATGATGGTCGCCTCGGTGGCCCTGGCGATGTCCGGCGGCATCGCCACCGAGGCCCCGTGGTACCTGCTCGCGCTGCCGATGGTCGCGGGCGTGGCGATGGGCCTGCAGCAGGCCGTCAACGGCCGCGTCTCCCAGCACAGCGGCCACTTCATGGTCGCGACCCTGGGCAACTTCATCGTCGGCACCACCGCGCTGGTGCTCGCCGCAGGAATCCATGCCCTCGTGGTCGGCGCCCCGCAGCCGCTGCCGACGAACCCGCTGCTGTACTGCGGCGGCGCGATCGGCGTCGTCTTCATCGCGATGGCCGCGCACCTGGCCGGGCCGCTGGGCGTGCTGACGCTGGCGATGGCCACGATCTCGGGGCAGATCATCGGCTCCGTGGCGCTGGACGCGCTGGGCGGGCAGGGCCACCTGACCCCGGCGACCATCGGCGGCGCGGTGCTGACGCTGCTCGCGGCGCTGGTGACCGCGGGCCTGCGCCGCCGGAGGCCCGCCGCGGCCTGACGCCGGCTCAGCGGCCGCGCAGGTGGTCCAGGAGACGGGCGGTGAGCTCGGGATCCTGCGGCAGCTCCTGCGCGTCGAGGTGGGTGATCGGCGCGACCAGGCGGGTGCTCGAGAGCAGCCAGGCGCCGTCGGAGGCGGCGACCTCCGCCGGGGTCATCAACCGCTCCCCCGTGCTCGCGCCCTCGGCGGCCAGCAGCGCGAAGGCGGAGGCCACGGAGGTGCCCTGCAGCACGCCCGCGCTGACCGGGGTGGTGGAGAAGGCCTCGCCATGGCGGACCAGCAGGGTGGAGGTCGGCCCCTCGAGGGCGTAGCCGTCGGTGGAGACGAACAGGACGTCGTCCGCGCCGCGCCGCTTCGCCTCGCGCACCGCCGCCATGTTCCCGGCGTAGCTGAGGGTCTTGGCGCCGGCCAGCAGCCAGGGCGCATCGGCGACGACGGTGCTGGGCAGGCCGCGGCTGAGCGCGGCGACGCGGATGCCGGCGCGCTCGCGGGACCAGTCGACGGATTCGCGGGCGTGGATCCACGCGCTGGGCCGCCCGGAGCCCTCGTTCCCGCGGGTCATCACCACGCGCACGGACAGCTCGGGGACGTCCGCGTGCTCGTGGACGGCGAGCGCGAAGGCCTCCTCGAGGATGTCGAGGTCGGGGGCGGGCAGCTCGAGCATCTCGGCGCTGCGGGCCAGGCGCTGCAGGTGGGGCCCGAGGTTCTGGGGAGCGCCGTCGAACACGCCGACGGTCTCGAAGACGCCGTCGCCGCGGGTGACGCCCAGGTCGATCACGGTCAGCTGCGCCGCGGCCTCCTCGGCGACCGCGTAGGGCATGGCGTGCGTGCCGCCGCCGGCGACTCCGGGGACCAGGACGAGGACGGGCTGGGCGGACATGCGATCGGGCCTCCTGTGCTCCGCGTGCTCCGGGACGGGCTCCCGGTGCTCGCGGGCCCCAGGCTACTCGTGCCCGATGGACTCCGAGACCAGCACCCCCGGGGGCAGCGTCACCGGGGCCGGCAGGGCATGGAAGGTGCCGAGGTCCTCGCCGATCCGCCAGCCCGGCTGGACCGGCACCGGGCAGGTGAAGAACCGCGGCGGCCGGATGGGCCCGAGCGGCGTTCCCGGCACGATCGGCTGCGGACCCCCGACCAGGGGCGGGTCGACCCGCAGGAGGGGCGGCTCGGGGGCGACGAGATGCGGCCCTCCGATGATCGGCGGCAGCTCGACCCGCGGCAGCTCGACCGGTCCGAGCGGGAGGCCCGGCAGGGCCGGGACGTGCCGCGGTCCGCCCGCATCGCGGGGCCCGTCCGGGGAGGAGGCGGCGTCCTGCTCATCGGCCGCGGCCGCGAGGGCGAGGCTGCGCCGGCGCAGCAGGTGGGCCGCGTCGGCGATCGCGGGGCGCACGCGGAAGGACCATTCGGTGCGGAAGGCGTCGGCATCCGGGCCGGTCCAGGTGACGCCCTCGATGAGGGCGCGCAGCCGGGCCTCGAGGTCGTGCAGCATCTCGGCGCGGCGGGCGACGAGCGAGGAGCCGTCGCGCAGGGACTCCGTATCGGCCCCGTAGAACGTGGTCATCCCTGCTGCCTCCTGCGCCGCTCGTCTCCCCTGCCCCTGCAGGTCGAGCGTACGGCGGGGACGCGGGCGGGGCCATGGGGAGGAGTCCCCATGGCGCCGCCGATCGCAGGAGCCCGGGCCTCAGCCGCGCTCGCGCGCCCGCTGCACGAGCAGCCGGTGGAAGCGCGTCTCCCCCGAGACCTCCGGATGGAAGGACAGGCCCAGCAGGCTCCCCTGCGCGACGGCGACGGTGCGGCCATCCTCGAGGCGGGCCAGCGCCCGGGCGGAGGGGCCGATCTCCTCGACCACAGGCGCGCGGATGAAGGTGGCCCGCACCTCCGGCGGGTCGAGAGAGGGCACCTGCAGCCGCGTCTCGAAGGACTCCGCCTGGCTGCCGAAGGCGTTGCGGCGCACGGTCACGTCGAGCCCCCCGAAGGTCTCCTGGCCGGGGGCGCCGTCGAGGATCCGGTCCGCCAGCAGGATCAGCCCCGCGCAGGTCCCCAGCGCCGGCAGGCCGTCGGCGATCGCGGCGCGCAGCGGGTCCCGCAGCCCGAAGGCGCGGGACAGCCGGTCGATGACGGTGGACTCCCCGCCGGGCAGCACCAGGCCGTCGACCTGCGCGAGCTCCTCGGGGCGGCGCACCAGCACCGCATCGGCCCCGAGGTCGGTGAGCACGCGCAGATGCTCGCGCACGTCGCCCTGCAGGGCGAGCACGCCGACGCGGACGCTCATCGGCCGCCGCCGATCCGAGGGGCCGAGGGTGCGGGGAGGTGCTCATGCATGCGCGCCAGGGTAGCGCGAGGCCCGGCCTCGGGGCGGCCCGGCGCCATCGCGGTTCATCCACGAGCACGACCCCCTTGTGTACGAACGTCCCCATCGTGGGTAGACTCCCCCGCGACGGCGCGCGCCGTCCCCCACCGAGGAAGGCAGAGCACCGCCCATGTACTCGCTCCTGCTGGCGATCATCTACATCGCCTTCATCAGCCTGGGACTCCCCGACTCCCTGGTCGGGGCCGGCTGGCCCGTCATGCACCAGGACCTCGGCGTCCCGGTGGCCTTCGCCGGCATCATCACGATGATCATCGCCGGCGGCACCATCGCCTCGAGCCTGGCCTCGGAGCGGGCCACCCGCCGGCTCGGCGCCGGGTGGGTCACGGCGATCAGCGTCGGCATGACGGCGGCCGCGCTCGTGGGCTTCTCCACCTCGAGCGCGTTCTGGATGCTGTGCCTGTGGGCCATCCCCTACGGCCTGGGAGCCGGCGCGGTCGACGCGGCCCTGAACAACTACGTCGCCCTGCACTACGCCGCCCGCCACATGAACTGGCTGCACAGCTTCTGGGGCGTGGGCGCGTCCATCAGCCCGTTCATCATGAGCTACGCCCTGACCTCCGACATGGGCTGGACCGGCGCCTACCTGACCATCGGCGTGGCCCAGGCCGGGCTGACCCTGGTGCTGCTGCTGAGCCTGCCGCTGTGGGGCCGGGCGAGGCCCGCCCCCGAGCCCGATCCGGCCGATGTCGCAGGGGAGGTCGGGCAGGCGCGCGCCCACGTCCCGCTGGCGAACGCCCTGCGGATCCCCGGCGTCCCCCTGGTCCTGACCGCCTTCTTCGCCTACTGCGCCCTCGAGAGCACGGCGATCCTGTGGGCCTCGACGTACCTGGTGAGCGAGCGGGCCGTGGTCCCCGCCACGGCGGCGGCCTTCGCCTCCCTGTTCCTGCTCGGCATCACCGCCGGGCGCTTCCTCACCGGCCTGTTCGCCGACCGCGCCGGGGACCGGCAGCTGATCCGCGGGGGCTTCCTCACCGTCGCCGCCGGGATCGTGCTGATCGCGCTGCCGGTGGGCACCGACATGCTCGCCCTGGCGGGGCTGGTGATCGCGGGCCTGGGCTGCGCGCCGATCTATCCGGCGATCATCCACTCCACGCCGGTGAACTTCGGCCGCCGCAGCTCGCAGGCGATCATCGGCATCCAGATGGCCGCCGCCTACACCGGGTCGACCCTCGCGCCGCCGCTGTTCGGCGCGCTCTCCAGCGCGACGGGGATGTGGACGTTCCCGGCCATGCTGGGCGTGCTGGTCGCACTGGGGCTGCTCATGTCCGAGCGCTTCAACCGGCTCGTGGCGCGCCGGGAGAGGCCCGCCGAGCTCGCGGGCCAGCGCCGGTGACGGCCGGCCGCCCGCGAGGCGGGCGGCGCGAGCTCACCAGCCCCGTTCGGCCAGCCGGTGCGGAGCCGGGATGTCGGCGACGTTGATGCCGACCATCGCCTCGCCGAGCCCGCGCGAGGCCTCGGCGATCACCGCCGGGTCGTCGTGGAAGGTGGTGGCCTTGACGATCGCGGCGGCGCGGGCGGCGGGGTCGCCGGAGCGGAAGATCCCGGAGCCGACGAAGACGCCGTCGGCGCCCAGCTGCATCATCATGGCGGCATCGGCCGGGGTGGCGACGCCACCGGCGGTGAACAGCACGACCGGCAGCGAGCCGGTCTCGGCGACCTCGCGGACCAGCTCGTAGGGGGCCTGCAGCTCCTTCGCGGCGACGAACAGCTCGTCGGGGTTCGAGGCGAGGGTGGCCTGGAGGTCCGCGATCTGCGCGCGGATGGTGCGGATGTGCTTGGTCGCCTCGGAGACGTCGCCGGTGCCGGCCTCGCCCTTGGAGCGGATCATGGCCGCGCCCTCGGTGATGCGGCGCAGCGCCTCGCCCAGGTTCGTGGCCCCGCACACGAAGGGGACCTTGAAGGAGCGCTTGTCGATGTGGTGGACGTAGTCCGCCGGGGAGAGCACCTCCGACTCGTCGATGTAGTCCACGCCCAGCTCCTGCAGGACCTGCGCCTCGACGAAATGGCCGATGCGGGCCTTGGCCATCACGGGGATGGAGACGGCCTCGATGATGCCGTCGATGAGGTCGGGGTCGCTCATGCGGGCCACGCCGCCCTGCGCGCGGATGTCCGCGGGCACCCGCTCGAGGGCCATGACGGCCACTGCGCCGGCGTCCTCGGCGATGCGCGCCTGCTCCGCGGTGACGACGTCCATGATGACGCCGCCCTTGAGCATCTCCGCGAGGCCGCGCCCCACCACTCCCGCTCCGGTGATCTCCTGTGCCATGTGCCCGCTCCCGCCGTCCGACTTTGATCTATGCCAAAACAGATCATGGCCCATGTCGAAGCCGGGCACCAGCGGGCGTCCGTCCCGTGGACGGCGCGGGGCACCCCTAGACTCGACCGGGTGAGCGAGCAGACCAGCACCCCGGCGGCCGCGAGGATCGCCGGCAGCACCGCGGCGGAGATCGCCGACAGCGTGCGCGAGCTCATCGACCGCGGCCACCTGTCCCCCGGCGACCCGCTGCCGCCCGTGCGCGCCCTCGCCGAGCGCCTGGGGGTGAACCGCAACACCGCCGTCGCCGCCTACCGGCGCCTGGCCCGCTCCGGCGCGGTCGTCTCCCAGGGCCGCGCCGGCACGCGGGTGAGCCGCCCCGCCCCGCCCGCGCAGGAGGGCTATGCCGCCGCCGGGTCTCTGCGCGACGTCGGCACCGGCAATCCCTCCCCGGCGCTCATCCCCGACCTCGCCCCCGCCCTGCAGTCCGCGGCCGGGCGCCCCGTGCTCTACGGGGAGGCCGTGATCGACCCCGGCTTCGAGGCCTGGGCCCGCTCCTGGATGGCGCCCGATGTCCCCGTCGAGGCCGACGCCCTGCGCCTGACCCTCACCAGCGGCGCGGTCGACGCGGTCGAGCGCCTGCTCAGCCAGGCCCTCATGCGCGACGACGCGATCGCCCTGGAGGACCCCTGCTTCCTCGCGAGCATCCAGACGGTGCGCCTGGGCGGATACCGCGCGGTCCCCGTCCCGGTGGACGCCGAGGGCATGACCGTCGAGGGGCTGCGCGCCGCGCTGGACCAGGGGGTCCGCGCGGTGGTGTGCACGCCGCGGGCCCAGAACCCCACGGGCGCCTCCCGCAGCGCGGCCCGCGCCGCGGCGCTGCGCGAGGTCCTGGCCGAGCATCCGTACGTGCTGGTCATCGAGGACGACTACTACTCGATGCTGTCGCGCCACCCGTTCCACACGATCATCGGCCCGGAGCACCGGCGCTGGGCGCTGGTGCGCTCGGTCTCGAAGTTCGCGGGACCGGACCTGTGCCTCGCCGTCGCCGCCACGGACCCCCGCACCGCCGAGCGCCTGGCGCTGCGGCTCGGCTCGGGGACGACGTGGGTCAGCCACCTCCTGCAGCGGATCGGCCACGCGGTGCTGCGCGACCCGGCCGCGCTCGCGCTCATCGAGCGCGCCGGGGCGCACTACGCCGCGCGCAACGCGGACTTCGCGGGCCGCCTGGCTCGCCACGGCATCGTCGTGCCGCCCGGGGACGGGCTCAGCCTGTGGGTCCCCGTGCCGGTCCCCGCGCGCCAGGTCGCCGATCGGCTCATGCGCCGCGGCTGGCTGGCCCGCACCGGGGACGAGTTCCAGCTCGACCCCGAGTCCGGGCCCTCGCACCACCTGCGCCTGACCGTCCACGACCTCCCCGAGGACGATGCCGAGCAGCTCGCCGCCGACGTCGCCGCCGCGGCCGCCGAGGCCGGCTGAGGTCCCTCAGCCGAGCGCGCCGGACTCCGCAGCGTGCCGCATCTGCGTCTGCGCGGAGCGGACGACGGCGAACGCCTCCTTGAGGTGGCCCCGGTCGAAGGCGGTCATCGCCTCGGGCGTGAGCTCGTCGGTGAGGATCAGCCCGCGCTCGCGGCGGGCCTGGCGGTGGCGCAGGCGGATCTCGCACAGGAGGGTCAGGGCGTTGTCGAGGTCACGGGCGGTCGCCGGCGGCAGCAGCCCGGCGCGCTGCGCGGCCTCGAGCCGCCGCGGGGACGCCGGGTCGATGCTCCCCGCGGCGAGGCCGTAGACGCGGGCGATGTCGACCACCGGGTCGATCCCGCCGCGGGCGATGTCGAGCACCTTCTGACCCTCCCCGTCGCGGCTGAGCACGAAGGTGCGGAAGAAGCCCAGCGGCGGTGCGACCTGGACGGCGTTCGCGGCGAGCGCCCGCACCAGGGTCCCGGGGCGGCGCAGCCGGGAGCGCAGCTGCGCGAGGAGCTCCTCGGCGAGGTCCTCGTCCCCGTGCAGGGCCCGCAGGTCCAGGAGGGCGGAGACCTCGCGCAGCTCCTCGCGGTCGGCCTCCTCGATCCACCGCTGCAGGTACTCCCGCCAGGGGCCGATGGGCTGGCGCCATCGCGGGTTCACGGCCAGGGGCCCCTCGCGCTGCTCGATGCCGCAGACCTCGAGCCCGCTGGTCACGCGTCGCGCGAGCTCGGAGAAGTACTGCTCGGCATCGGCCAGGGCGAACTCGTCGCCGGGGTCGAGGTCCTCGAGGACCAGGGCGCTGGCCTGGCCGCTGCCGAGGGACCATTCGCCGCGGGCCTGCGCCCCCACCGCCAGCCAGACGTACCCGCACGGCGGGGTGCCCAGACGGCGCTCGGCGAGCGCCAGCAGGCGCCGGGTGCAGGCGTCGACGATGCTGGTGAGCACGTGGGTGACCTGCAGCGGCGGCAGCTCGGCCCGCAGCAGGGCGCCCTGCAGCTCCGGCAGGCCGCTCATCATGGTCGACAGCTCGATGATCGACTCGGCCTGGGCGACCCGGCCGGCGAGCGAGATCGCGGCCATGCTGTGGTGGTCGCGGAAGAGGTCCGCCGCGGAGACGATCCCGATCACCCGGCCGCCGTCAGTCACCGGCAGGTGGCGGATGTCGTTCTCGAGCATCACGACCATCGCCTCGTAGCCGGAGCGGTCCGCCGCGATGGTGCAGGGCTGCGGCGTCATCACCTGGCTGACGGGGGTGCGCAGGTCCCGGCCCGCGGCGACCACGCGGGTGCGCAGGTCGTGGTCGGTGACCACGCCGAGCAGCTCGCCGCCGGCGCTCACGCAGGCCAGGGAGGTGTCGTGGGCGTTCATGGCCGTCGCGGCCTCGCGCACCGTGGCCCCGGGCTCGACGTGCACCACCGCCCGGGTGACGAGGTCCCGGGTGCGGGCCGCGGTCGGCACGCCCACCGCGTCGACGACGCCGGTGCGGGTCATCGCGTGCTCGAGCCGCTGCGCGCTGCCGGCGAAGGCCGCCCGCACCTCGGGGACATCGGCCGCGAGCTGGGCGAGGATCGCCGCCGGGAAGCGGTAGAGGACGGTGTCCTCGAGCGCCGTGGCCCGGTAGGCGGTGGGCTCGTGCGCGGTCGCGGACCGCCGGCCGAAGAACTCGCCCTCCCCCAGCCGCGAGCGCAGCGCCCCGTCGCTCTCGCGCAGCTCGACGGCGCCGTGGCGCACCAGGTGGACGTCGGTGTTCCTCGCCCCGGCGGCGAAGATCTCCTCCCCGCGCCGGACCCTGCGGACCTCGCCGGCGGCGGCGATCGCCGCGGAGACCTCCGGCGGCATGCGGTCCAGCGGGGGGCACTGCGCCAGGAAGTCCTGCGAGACGCTCACCGATCACCCTCCTGCCAGGAGTCCTGGCGGATCATCCGCCACAGGCCGCGCAGCTGGGCCTCCATGTCGTGGGTGCGGTCCAGCAGCCACTGCTGCTGGGCGCCGTCGGCCGCCCCGATCAGCAGGCCGGCGGCCTGCTCGAGGTCCAGGTGCGGGCCGAGCTCGCCCCGCGCCTGGTGGTCGCGCAGCGCGGAGACGAGGACGCGGCGCATCCACGCCAGGCGCTCGGTGAAGAACGCCTGGGCGGGATGGCCGGGGATCGTCGCCTCGGCGGAGAACTCGACGTAGAGCTGCACCAGCCCGGGCACCTGCGCGTTGTGCGAGATGATGGCGATGAACCCGTCGATGCCGGACTCCGGGGTGACGAACTCCGCCGCGTCCCGCTCGTCGCGGGCGCGGAGGATCTCGACGTAGAGGTCCTCCCGCGAGCCGAAGTAGTGCATGAGCCCGGTCTGGCTGAGCCCCACGGTCTCCGCGATCATCTTGTTCGTCGCATTGCGGCAGCCGGTGCGGGCCACCACCTCGAGGGCGACGTCGAGGATCTCCCGCCGTTTGGCGATGCCTTTCGCATAGGGGCCCCGGCTGCTCATGCCCTCAGGGTACAAGTCCGGCTATCGGACCCCCTTGATGAAGAAGATGACGATCGCGCCGGCCAGCGCCGAGCCGCCCGCGACGAACAGCAGCAGCGTGTAGTTCGGGTACGCGCCGACGTAGATCAGGGCGCCGCCGATGACGGGGGCGAGGGTCTGCGGCAGGGCGTTGGCGATGTTGAACACGCCCAGGTCCTTGCCCGCGTCGTCGGGGTTGGGCAGCACGTCCGTGACCAGCGCCAGGTCGACGCCCACGTAGATGCCGTAGGCGAAGCCCAGCAGCACCTCGACCAGGAGGAACTGCGTCTCCGTGCTCACGCCGGCCAGCAGCACGGTGCCCAGGGCGAACAGCATCGTCGAGGACCAGACGAAGATCTTGCGCCGGCCGAGCAGGTCGGAGACCTTCCCGGCGATCCAGGCGGTCGCCACCAGGGCGAGGGTGTAGACCAGGACGCTCTGGGTGATCAGGCGGACGGTCTCGCCCTCGTCCAGCCCGAGCTCCCGCTGCAGGAAGAAGAAGCGGAAGGTGGTGAACATGAAGCTGCCCAGGGTGACCAGGAAGCGGGACCACCAGGCGAGCGCGAAGTCGGGGTAGCGGCGCGGGTCCACCCAGAAGGTCTCCGCCCACTCGCGCAGGGTCATCCGCGGCGGGGAGACGGGCAGCACCTTGTCCGGCAGCAGGAACGCGAAGACCACCATCGCGACGATCGCCAGCAGCGAGGGGCCGATGAACATCACCGGGATGTTGTCGATGAACAGCTCGGCGACGTAGGTGCCGCCGAGGATGCCGACGTTCTGCGCGATGCCCAGCAGCGCCGTGATGCTCCCGCGGCGGAACCGCGGCACCTGGTCGGCGATGGTCGCCACGAACGGCGCGAGCGTCATGTTCGCGCCGATCTGCGCGATGCCCCAGCCGAGGGTCGCCAGCAGCAGGCTCGGGGCGAGGCCCATGACGGCCAGGCCGACGGTCATGATGCTGGTGCCGGCGACGATCCAGGGACGGCGGCGCCCCCACCGGGACCGGGTGTGGTCCGAGAGCCGCCCGAAGACGACGTTCGCGACGACGGCGCAGGCCGCGCCGACGCCGGCGAGCACGGCCAGGGCGCCCTCGGCGCCGTCCTCCGCGATGACGCCGGCCCCGACCAGGGAGTTGATCTTCAACCCGACGCCGACGATCGCCGGGCCCAGCAGCGCGACGAAGAAGACGAACTGGGCGAGGATGAGGCCGATGACGTAGCGCCGCGGCGGCGGCTGCGTCGGCTCCTCGAACCAGTGGTGCTCTCCGCGCAGCCGCATCGCCGCTGTGACGCCGGACGGCGTTCCCGCCGCGGATCCGCTCGTGGTCATGACTGCCTCCATCGGCCCGGGGACGCCGTCGGACCTGCGGGCGTCCCGTGTGACGGCGAGTATGCACCCGAATCCCGGAGCGTGCACGCTTTTCGCCGGATCCGCTCCGCGCCCGGGTCTCTTGACCGCGAAAACCTGGAGGGATACGGTTTCTCGATCACCCCGGCATCCGACGACGGCCCCAGGAGCACCCATGAGCGAGCACGTCACCTCCCGCGATCTCACCCTGGAGGAGAAGGCGTCCCTGACCAGCGGCCGCGACTTCTGGTCCCTCGAAGGCCTCGAGCGCCTCGGCGTCCCCTCGATCATGGTGACCGACGGCCCGCACGGCCTGCGCAAGCAGCGCACCGGCGGGGACCACGTCGGCCTCACCGACAGTGTGCCGGCCACCTGCTTCCCGCCCGCCGTGGGCCTGAGCGCCGCCTTCGACCCCGATCTCGCCCGCCGCGTGGGCGCGGCGCTCGGCCTCGAGGCCGCGATCGAGGACGTCGCCGTCCTGCTGGGCCCGGGCATCAACATCAAGCGCTCCCCGCTGTGCGGCCGGAACTTCGAGTACATGTCCGAGGACCCGATCGTCTCCGGCGAGATCGGCGCCGGCCTCGTGCAGGGGATCCAGTCCCGCGGCGTCGGCTCCTCGCTCAAGCACTTCGCGGTCAACAACCAGGAGACCGAGCGCCTGCGGGTCTCCGCCGATGTCGACCCGCGCCCGCTGCGGGAGATCTACCTGCGCGGCTTCCAGCGCGTGGTCCGCGACGCGCAGCCGTGGACGGTCATGTGCTCCTACAACCGCATCAACGGGGTGTACGCCTCCGAGGATCCGTGGCTGCTCACCGACGTCCTGCGCGGCGAATGGGGCTTCGAGGGCGTGGTCGTCTCCGACTGGGGCGCGGTCGACGACCGCGTCGCGGGACTGCCCGCGGGCCTGGACCTCGAGATGCCCTCCAGCGGCGGTCGCACCGACGCCCAGCTGGTCGCCGCCGTGCGCGAGGGCCGCCTGGAGGAATCGGCCCTCGACCTCGCGGCCGATCGTCTCCTGGAGCTGATCCGCCGGGCCCAGGAGCGCCCCGCGCAGCCGGGACCCCTGGACGTCGACGCCCATCACGCGCTCGCCCGCGAGGTCGCCGGGCGCGCCATCGTCCTGCTGAAGAACGAGGACGCGCTCCTCCCGCTCGCCCCCGAGGCCCGCCTCGCCGTCATCGGCGAGTTCGCCCGCACCCCGCGCTACCAGGGCGCGGGCTCCTCCCAGATCACCCCCACCCGCCTGGACGTCCCCCTCGAGGAGATCCGTGCGCTGTCCCGCGGCGAGGTCGGCTTCGCCCCCGGGTTCACGACCGACGGCTCCGGCGACGTCGCGGCCCTGCGCGCGGAGGCGGTCGAGCTCGCCGGGAAGGCGGAGGTCGCAGTGGTCTTCCTGGGCCTGCCCGACGCCGCCGAGTCCGAGGGCTACGACCGCGAGCACATCGACCTGCCCGCCGATCAGCTCGCACTGCTGGACGCCGTGCTGGAGGCGAACCCGCGCACCGTCGTGGTGCTCTCGAACGGCAGCGTCGTCGCGCTGCCCTTCGCCGACCGCGTGCCGGCGATCCTCGAGGGCTGGCTGCTGGGGCAGGCCGGCGGCGGCGCCCTGGCCGATGTCCTCCTCGGGGCGGTGAACCCCTCGGGCCGGCTCGCCGAGACCATCCCGCTGCGCCTGGAGGACACCCCCGCCTTCGGGAACTTCCCCGGCGAGCACGGGCACGTCCGCTACGGCGAGGGGCTGCTGGTGGGATACCGCTGGTACGACGCGAAGGACCTCGCGGTGCGCTACCCCTTCGGCCACGGCCTGTCGTACACGAGCTTCGCCTACGGCGAGGCGACCGCCGCCCTCACCGCCGCCGGCGACATCGCCGTGACGGTGCCCGTGACCAACACCGGCGACCGGGCCGGCCGCGAGGTCGTGCAGCTCTACACCGCCCTGCCGGGCTCGTCGGTGCAGCGCCCCCCGCGGGAGCTGAAGGCCTTCGCGAGCGTGGAGCTGGCACCCGGCGAGACCCGCCCGGTGGAGCTCCTGGTGCGCCGCGAGGACCTCGCGCACTGGGACGTCCGCGTCGAGCGCTGGATCGTGGAGGGCGGGACGTACACCCTCGAGATCGGCGCCTCCAGCCGCGACCTGCGCGCCGCCGCGAGCATCGAGGTCGAGGGGGATCCGGTGGACCTCCCGATCACCCTGTCCTCGACCTTCGAGGAGCTGCTCGCCCATCCGGTGGCCGGGCCCGCCCTGCAGGCCGCTCTCGACGCCCGCTACGGCGACGCGGACTCCCACCTGCTCACCATGATCGGCAACTTCCCCGTCGACCGGCTCGACGGCTTCCCGCTGCCGCGCGCGGAGCTCGAGGAGATCGTCGCGGCCGCCCGCTGAGCGCTAGGAGCGCGGCACCAGGCACACCACGAGGCCGCCCTCGCGCCAGAGGAGCTGGTGCTCGAGGGGGTCGCCGTCGATCTCGGCATCGATGACATCGAGCCCCGTGCCCGCCGGCGCCCCGCGGAGGTCGCCGACGGCGACCGTCCCCTCCGGCAGGTCGGCGCCGGCCGTCGGGGCGGTCATCGCGCGCAGCGGGGCGTCCTCGGCGGCGCCCGTGCCCAGCAGGGCGTCGAAGAGATGCTCGTCCATCAGGGCGTGGGCCCGCTTGGCGCGCTCGCGCTCGTCCTCGGGGCCGTCCGCGTCCAGCGCCGCGAGGGTCGCCTCGAGCGCATCGGCGTAGCGCTGCAGGTAGCCGGCCAGGTCCGGGGCGGCCAGGCGCAGGGCGAGGTCCTCCCCGATGCCGTAGACCGCGCCGGGGGCGCCGTCCTCGTCCACGGTGAGCACGACGGCGACGTCCGCTCCCTCGTGCAGGGGGTAGTAGCTGGTCGGCGGGCCGAGCAGGGTGTACGGGCCGACGTCCGCGCGCTCGGCGACCAGCAGGGTCAGGCCCGCCTCCCCGTGCACGGTCAGGCCACCGATCTCCTCGACGACCTGCTCGAGGGCCGGCGGCGGATCCCCGGCATCGACCTCGACCTCGCCCTCGGCGGCGAGGCCGGGGATGAGGGTGACGTCCCGCTCGTGGGTGCGGGCGAGGGAGCCCAGGCGCTCGATCACGGGGCGCAGCGGGGCCACCGGCAGCACGCCCGCGGCGGCCGGCCAGGACAGGCGGCGGGGGTCGAGGGCGCTCATGCGGTCACCTCCCGGCGGTGCGCGGCGCGTCCCGGGCGGGTGCGCAGCACGCGCGCGGCCCCCCGGTGCTGCGGGAACGCCGCGAGATAGGCGGCCTCCCAGTCCCGGACGAAGGCATCGGCCTGCGCATCGGGGACCAGCGCCCAGACGCTGCCGCCGAATCCGGCGCCGAAGGCGCTCGCGGCCACCGCGCCGAGGGAGCGGGCGGTGCGCTGCAGGGCGATCGTCTCGGGGACCTGGTTGCCCAGGTGCTGCTCGGCGGCGGCCTGGGACTCGTCGACCAGGCGGCCCAGCTCCTCGAGGTCGCCGTCCTCGAGGGCGACGGCGGCCGCGGGCACCAGGCGCTCGGACTCGGCGAGGAACTGCTCGAGGCGGCCGGGCAGGTAGTCCTCGCCCGCGACGAGCCCGGCGATCGCGGCGGCCGAGGTGGGGGCGGTGGCGACGGCGGCGGCGAGGGTCGGGTCCATCCGGGCGCGGTCCAGGTTCCAGCGGCGCAGGATCTCCGCGGCGGCGAGGGAGATGCGGTTGTAGTCCTCCCGGGCGGCGCCGGTCTTGTGCGCCTCCACCCCGCTGACCGCGATGACGAGGCAGTGGCCCTCCGGGAAGGGCACCTCCCGCTCGCGCTGCACCGGGCAGAAGGAGTACTGGACCAGACCGCCCTCGGGCGCGCAGAGCATGGCGGTGTGGTCCTCGCTGCCGCCGAAGGTGCCCACGCCGCGGTCCCCGGCCAGCTCCCCGAAGCTCTGCCCGTTCTCGAGGGTGCCGAGGTACTCGGCCAGGTGCTCGCGGTCCGGCACGGCGCGCACGAAGCGCGGGTCCTGCGCGATGCCCGAGAGGTCGATGAGCACCAGCGCCAGCCCCACGATCAGGGCCGAGGAGCTGGACATGCCCGCCGCGGGCGGCAGGGTGGAGGTGATCTCGACCTCGGCGCCGCGCAGTATGCCGGGGAAGTTCGCGTCCAGCCGCGCGGCGACGGTGCGGACGTAGCCGCTCCAGTGCCCGTCCTCGGCCGGCGCGGCCGCCGCCGGGGCATCCAGGTCCAGCTCGACCGCGTCCTCGGACAGGGAGGAGACCACGCGCAGCACGCGGTCCTCGCGGGCCCGGGCCGTGACCGTGTGGCCGAGGTCCACGGCGGCGAGCAGGGATCGGCCCCCGGCGTAGTCGGTGTGCTTGCCCAGGAGCTCGACGCGGCCGGGCACGAACCAGGCGCTGGTGGTGAGCACGGGAGAGGCGGAGAGGCTGGTCACAGGGCGACCTCCACGGTCGAGAGAGCGTCCTGCACGGCGGAGACGTCCGCGCGCGAGGACATGTCCAGGACGCCGACGGCGGCCGGGACGACGGTCACGGGCTCGCCGTCCGCCACGAGCAGGCGGACGGCGTCGATGATCTCGAGCTCGCCGCGGGGCGAGGGCTCGACGCGGTCGCAGGCCGCGAAGATGGCGGGGGTGAACAGCCAGGCGTTCATGGAGATCGGCGCGTCCTCGCCGAAGGCGGCGAGGGTCTGCGCATCGGGCTTCTCGACGACGTCGACCAGCAGGCCGTCCGCTCCCCTGCGCACGAGCGCGAAGGCGCGGATCCGCTCGGCGGGGATGTTCGAGCGCTCCAGCAGGGCGGCGCGGTCGAAGCCCAGCAGGGCGCTGCCCGGGGCGCCGGCCAGCGCCCGCAGCGCCTCGGCGGGGTAGTAGTTGTCCGAGTTCAGGACGATCACCCGGTCCTCGCCGGCGAAGTCGCGGGCGGCGGCGACGGCATCGGCGGTGCCGCGCGGCTCCTCCTGCACGGCGCTGCTCACGCGCACCCGCCCGCCGGAGGCCGCGGCGGCGTACTCGCGCAGCACCTCGTGCTCGGGGCCGATGACCAGGCAGACCTCCTGGATCCCGGCATCGGCCAGGGCGGAGATCACGTAGTCGAGAAAGGGCCGCCCGACGTCCATGAGGGCCTTCACGCCGGAGGCCGCGACGGCGGCCTGGGCGGAGCTGAGCTCTGCCGCGGCATCGTCGCGGCGCATGCGGGTGCCGAGCCCTCGGGCGAGGATGACGGCCTTGGTCGGGGCGGGGGGCGGAGTGCTCACCCGAGGATTGTACGGAGGTGCCTGCCCGGCGCGTGGGCCGCACTGCGCGCGTCCGGGGTCGGCGTGCCATCCTGGCCCTTCCTCGTCGCCTCTGTTCGGAGGTCCCCATGGGACGTGAGATCGGCTCCACCAGCTACACCCGCGCCCAGCGCACCGCGTACCGCCTCGAGCTGCGCCGCAACCTCGATCTGTTCGAGTCCTATCTGGACACCGCCGTGTTCGTGGTGGACGGCACGATCGGCATGGAGCTGGAGATGAACCTCGTCGACGAGGCGCTCCAGCCGGCGCTGACCTCGGTGGAGGTGCTCGACGAGCTCGCGGACGAGGACTATGTCCACGAGATCGGGCGCTACAACGTCGAGGTCAACCTCCCGGTGACCCATCCCGGCGGCGGCGGCCTGCAGCGCCTCGAGGAGGACGTCGAGGACCGGATGCGCCGGGCCGATGCCGCCGCCCGCGCCCACGGCAGCCGGATCGTGCCGATCGGGCACCTGCCCACCATCTCCGAGGAGCTGCTCTCCGGCGAGTCGTGGCGCTCCCCCGGCGCGCGCTACGACGCCCTGGACAAGATCGTCCTCGAGGCGCGCGGCGAGGAGATCCATCTCCGCATCGAGGGCGAGGGCCGCGGCCTGGACGCCCTGTTCGACTCGATCTCCCCCGAATCCGCCTGCACCTCGATGCAGCTGCACCTGCAGGTCGCCCCGGAGAAGTTCGCGGCGGCCTGGAACGCCGCGCAGGCGATCGCCGGACCGCAGGTCGCCCTCGGGGCGAACGCCCCGTTCCTGCTGGGGAAGCGGCTGTGGCACGAGACCCGCATCCCGGCGTTCGTGCAGTCCCTGGACACCCGCCCGCCGGAGTACGCCGAGCAGGGCGTGCGCCCGCGCGTGTGGTTCGGCGAGCGCTGGATCACCTCGATGTTCGACCTCTTCGAGGAGAACGTGCGCATGTTCCCGGCGCTGATCCCGGAGACGCGGACGATGGCCGAGGAGCCGCTGCTGACCGAGGGGGCCGCCCCGCGCCTGCACGAGCTGATGCTGCACAACGGCACCGTCTGGCGCTGGAACCGGCCCATCTACGATCCCGGCACCGACACCCCGCACCTGCGGCTGGAGAACCGCCTGCTGCCGGCGGGGCCGACGTCCCTGGACATGGCGGCGAACGCGGCGTTCTTCTACGGGCTGGTCCACTCCCTGCTGGGCGAGCGGCGGCCGCTGTGGTCGCGGATGAGCTTCGAGCAGGCCTCCGACGCCTTCCTGGCCTGCTCCCGGTGGGGCCTGGAGGCGCGGATCCGCTGGCCGCGGATCGGCCGGGTGCGGGTCGCGGACCTGCTGGTGGACCACCTGATCCCCCAGGCCATGGACGGCCTGAAGGATCTCGGGGCCGATCCGGCGGTCGCCGCCCGCTACGGCGAGGTGCTGCTGGGCCGCGCCCGCACGGGACGCAACGGCGCCCGCTGGCAGATCGACACCGTGGGCTCCCTCGAGCTGCACGGCGCGAGCCGCCCCGAGGCCCTCGCGGAGATGACCCGGCTGTACATCGAGGGGGTCTGGTCCGGCTCCCCCGTGCACGAGTGGCCGATGCCGGCGCGGCGCCGCTGAGTCAGCCCGCCTGGGCGATCGCCAGCGGCAGCACCGGCCCGGAGCCGGCGCGGCGCAGCAGCCGCGCCGCCACGGTCATCGTCCAGCGGGAGTCGATCACGTCGTCGACCAGGAGGATCGGGGCGCCGTCCAGCCGGGCCAGGGCCTCGGCCAGCTCCGGTCCGACCTCGAACCGGTCCCACAGCGCGGCGACCCGGAAGGCGCTGTTGCCCCCGGCGCGGGGCCGGCCCTCCGTCTCCCGCAGCGAGAGCTGCGGCAGCAGCTCCATGCGGCCGATGCCGGCGATCCCCGCCGCGAGGGAGGACACCAGGCGCGGCCGCGAGACCGAGGCGATCGGCACCACGGCCGCGGGCCGCTGCTCCCAGTCCCAGTCCGCGAGGACTCTCACGACGCCCTCGCCGACGTCCCGGGGCACCTCGGCGTCGATCGGCACGCCCTCGGCATCGGAGGCCAGCAGATCCCGCAGCCGCCCCGCCCAGCCGAGATCGGACATGCGGGCCAGGACCCGGCCCTCCTCGGCGCGCTCTGCGGCGGGGATCTTCCCCGAGACGGGGCCGCCCGAGGGCCCGCGCACCTGGAGGCGGTCCAGGCCGCTGGGCCACTGCAGGCGGGGGGCGACGTCCACCCCGATCCGGTCCAGCACGGTGCCGACCTGGGCGCGCTGGGCCTCGGTGACGGCGCCGGGCGCCGGGAACCAGGCCCCGGCGCACACGTCGCAGCGGCCGCAGGGGGTCGCGGCCCGGTCGTCGAGCTGCCGGGCGAGGAAGACCATCCGGCAGGTGCTCGCGGACTCGTAGGCGAGCATCTGGTCCTGCTCGTGGCGGCGGGCCCGGGCGATGCGGGCGTAGCGCTCGGCGTCGTACTCCCAGGGGCGCCCCGTCGCGCGCCAGCCTCCCGGGGCGGGCTCGACGGCGCCGTCGACGGCGAGGACCTTCATGAGCAGCTCGAGGGTGGTGCGGCGCAGGTCCACGCGCGCCTCGAGGGCGGCGGTGGACAGCGGGCGGTCCGAGGCGGCGAGCGCGGCCAGCACGGCCTCGGCACGCTCCTGCTGGGGCATGGAGGCGGTCGCGAAGTACTCCCAGATGCGCGGGTCCTCGGCCCCGGGCAGGAGGAGGACGTCGGCCCGGTCGGTGCCGCGGCCCGCACGGCCCACCTGCTGGTAGTAGGCGATCGGCGAGGAGGGCGCGCCGAGGTGGACGACGAAGGAGAGGTCGGGCTTGTCGAAGCCCATGCCCAGCGCGCTGGTGGCGGCGAGGGCCTTGACCCGGTTGTCCTTGAGATCCGCCTCCAGGGCGACGCGGGCGTCCGGGTCGGTGCGGCCGGTGTAGGCCTTCACCGCGCGGCCCGGGGCATCCAGCAGGGCGGCGACGTCCTCCGCGGCGGAGACGGTGAGGGTGTAGATGATGCCGCTGCCGGGCAGCTCGTCCAGCACGGCGGCGAGATAGGCGAGGCGGTCGCGGTCCTGCGGCAGGGACAGCACGCCCAGGCGCAGGGAGTCGCGGGTGAGCGGGCCGCGCACCGTGAGCACGTCGGCGTGCGAGCCGTCGCGGCGCCGGCCGATCTGCTCGACGACGTCCTGGACCACGCGCTCGTTGGCGGTCGCCGTGGTCGCGAGCACCGGCACGGAGTCCTCGAGCTCGGCCACCAGGTCGCGGATGCGCCGGTAGTCCGGGCGGAAGTCGTGGCCCCAGTCGGAGATGCAGTGGGCCTCGTCGATCACCAGCAGGCCCAGGCGCTCGATCAGCCGCGGCAGCTGCTGCTCCCGGAAGCGGGGGTTGACCAGGCGCTCCGGGGAGACGAGGAGCACGTCGACGGCATCGGCCGCGAGGTCCTCCTCGATCTGCTGCCACTGCGTGGGGTTCGCCGAGGAGATCGCGACCGCCCGCACTCCCGCGCGCTGCGCCGCGGCGACCTGGTCGCGCATCAGGGCGATCAGCGGGGAGACGATCAGCGCCGGACCGCGCCCGCGGCGACGCTGCAGCAGGGCGGAGAGGAAGTAGACGGCGGACTTCCCCCAGCCGGTGCGCTGGACCACGAGGGCACGGCGGCGGTCCGCCACCAGGGCGGAGATCGCCTCGAACTGGCCGTCGTGGAAGCGGGCGTCCTCCCGGCCGGTGAGGTCGCGCAGGGCGGCGAGGGCCTCCTCGTGCAGGGCATCGGGTGTGCTCATGCCCCGAGTCTGGCAGAGGCCGCCGACGCTCAGCGCAGCAGGGCCCGCCGCGGGGGAGAACCCGGGGCTGGGGAGGAGGAGCGCAGCGCGTCCAGCGTCAGGATGGCGCACAGGACGAGGAACGCCAGCAGCGCGGCGCCGCTGACCCCGTGGAGGAGGTCGGTCAGCACCGTGTGGAACTCCGCGCCGGAGGATCCGTAGGTGTCGGCCAGCGCCATGCCGGGGCCGAAGGAGGCCATCGCCAGCGCCGGGGCGCCCAGCACCAGCAGCCCCAGGTGCGTGAGGGCGACCGACAGCCAGGTCATGCGCCGATGCACGAAGGTCACGCTCATCACGGCGACCGCCGCCAGACCGCCGACGGTCAGCATCACGATCGCCGGGAGGGTCATCATCGGCGCCTCCCCGGCGGCCGCGAGGTCGCCGTGGATCTGCGCGAGGGAGCGGCCGGGGACGCCCTCGAGCGGGCCGAGCACGAAGATCTCCAGCAGGGACGTCGCCGCATAGGCGAGGATCACGAGCGTCCCCGCGATCGCCGTGATGCGGGCGGCCCGCTGCTGCTCGTCCCGATGACCCTGCGCTGCGCTCATGCCCCGCACTCTTCCGCTCCCGGCCGGCGCCGACAAGGGACTTTCGTCCCCCTGCACACCATCGCCACAGGTCGCACCCATCTCCCGTCCAGAATCCGTCTCACCAAGCGAGCGCCGCGTCTCACCGGCGTACCCTCGGCGCATGTCCACAGCATCTCCCTCCCCCGAGGACCGCAGCGCCCGGGTGGCCGTGACGGTCTTCCCTCTGCTGGTCCTTGCCGGCGCCGGCCTCGGCTTCGCCCTGCCCGGTCCCGCCGTCTCCGTGCTGCCCTACGTCAACACGCTGCTCGCGGTGATCATGTTCGGCATGGGCCTGACCCTGACCCTCCCGGACTTCGCCCTCGTGGCCCGCCGGCCGCTGCCCGTCCTGCTGGGCGTCATCGCCCAGTACGTGATCATGCCGCTGGTGGGCCTGGGCGTGAGCGTCCTGCTGCAGCTGCCGCCGGAGCTGGCCGCCGGCGTGATCCTCGTCGGCTGCGCCCCCGGCGGCACGGCCTCCAACGTCATCGCCTACCTCGCGAAGGCGGACACCGCGCTCTCGGTCACCATGACCTCGATCTCCACGCTCCTCGCGCCGCTGCTGACCCCGCTGCTGACGCTGTGGCTGGCCGGCCAGTACATGCCGGTCGACGGGGCGGCGATGGCGCTGTCGATCGTGAAGATCGTGCTGGTGCCGGTGATCCTGGGCCTCGTGGTGCGCCTGCTGCTGGGACGCTTCGTCGACCGGATCCTGCCGGCGCTGCCGTGGATCTCCGTGGCCGCGATCGCCGTGGTCGTCTTCGCGGTGGTGGGCAACAGCGCCGCGCTGATCGCCTCGGCGGGGCTGCTGGTCCTGCTGGCCGTGATCCTGCACAACGGGCTCGGGTTCCTGCTGGGCTATGGCATCGCCCGGGCCCTGAAGCAGCCGATCCGCTCCGCGCGCACCGTCTCCATCGAGGTGGGCATGCAGAACTCCGGGCTCGCGGCGGGGCTGGCCGCCCAGTACTTCTCCCCCGCGGCGGCGCTGCCCGGCGCGGTGTTCTCCATCTGGCACAACCTCTCCGGCGCGCTGCTCGCCGCGATCTACCGGCGCACCGACGCGGGCCGGGCTCCCAGCGCGCTGGCAGACTCCGCCCAGTGAAATTCCCGCCGGATGGGGTTATCTGGTCCCAACGCGTTCCCGAGAGGAACCCGGCCGACTGAGGAGGACGCCGGGAACCGCTGACCGGGACGCGGGGGAAAGGGATGGCCCCGGCTCGTGGGGACGAGCCGGGGCACTTTTCTGTCCGCTCCCTCAGCCGGCGAGGGCCGCCTCCGCGCGCGGGCCGCTGCGCCGGATCACGAGCGCGCTGCCCACCGCGACCAGGACGATCACGCCCGCGAGGGTCACCAGGGCGATGACGGGATCCTCCCGCAGCAGCTGCGGGATCGCGCGGCCCGGCGCGAGCGTCGCGAAGGCGAAGGCGATCGCGGTGCCGAGGTAGGACCCCACCATGAACCCGCGGTGCGTGGGCACGACGCCGCGCCGGATCGCGACGATCGCGATCACGAGGCACACGAGGGTCCAGATCGCCAGCGCGTGCAGCCAGGAGAAGCCGTCGGGGGTGATCAGGAAGCTCGTGGTGCAGGTCAGCACCATGGCCGTCGCCCACGCGGTGCCCAACACGCGGTGGGCGCGGTCGCGGCGACGGCGAAGGATCTGCAGCGGACCCAGCACGATGACGAACAGCGCGCAGGTGGCGTGCACGGCGATGACCGGGGTGAAGGCGTCCATGCCCCTTAAGATAGTCGCGCTATCCATGACGCGCCATGAGGATAGTGCGAGGTCCTCGCACTATCCCGGAGAGGACACGATGCTGCTCCAGGAGCTCTCGCGCACCAGCGGCGTCAGCGTCGCGAGCATCAAGTACTACCGCCGGGAGGGGCTGCTCCCTCCCGGGGAGCGCCTGACCGCGACCCGCTTCGACTACGGGCCGCGCCATCGCGACCGCCTGGACCTGATCCAGGTGCTGCGCGAGGCCGCCGGCAGCTCCATCGCCGAGATCCGCGCCCTGTGCGCGGTGCTGGACGACCCCGACCGCCCGATCATCGCTGCGCTCGAGATCGCCCAGGCGCTCGCCCTGCGGGTGCCCGCGCAGTCCCTGCGCGACGAGGTCCCGCACGACGAGGACCCGCGCATCGCCCCGCTGCTGGCCGAGCTCGGCTGGCCCGACGTCCCCACCGTCCCGCGGACGGCGCTCGATGCGCTGCTGCGCGAGATGCGGTCGATGGAGATCCCCGTCTCTCCCGAGTCCCTGCTGCGCTATGCCCGGCCGATGGCCCGCATCGCGGCGGAGGACCTCGAGGACATCCGCCGCCCGGGCGGCGCACCGCCGGAGGTGGCTCCCTCCCCCGACGTCATCGTGATGCGGGCCGTCGTCGGCTCCCTCGCCTTCGCCCGGCTGCTGGTGGTGCTGCGCGCCCTCGGGCACGCCTCCCTCACCCTCAGCGACGCAGGTCTATCCCGAACACACGACGGATCTGCGCCACCGCGTGACGGGTGAAGCGCACATCGGAGGGCGTGCTGGCCATGGGCACGAACAGCCCCGGATGATCCGGATGACTGACCCGGCCGTGGGTCGAGCCGGAGGCGATCACGAATCCCGCCTCCTCCATCCGCGCCAGCAGCTCCCGGCGGGTGGTGGGATGGCGGGTCCCCAGGCCACGCCGCGCGGAGGGCCCGGAGGTCGGCAGCGCCGTCTCCGGGGTGCGCTCGAACTCCTCCGGCCGCACCGACAGCGCGTACCGGGTGGCGAACACGCCGATCACCGCATTGTCCAGACGGCGCACCTGCACCGTCAGCCCATCGCGCTGGAAGTGGTCGCTGACCCCGCCGTCGGCGGTCCAGGCGTCCTGGGGATCGGCGACCGCGTGGACGATCTCCTCGTGGGTGGCATTCTCGGCGCCGACCACCCGCAGGATCTCCTCGCGCACCCGCAGCGGCCGATCGGCGTAGCCGGGCTGCGGCGGCGCCGCCGGGCGGGGCAGCTCGACGGTCCGGGCCCGACGCTTCGGTGCCGGCGCCGTTCGCTCCTGCTCCTGCTCCGGCTCCGGCGGAGGGCTCGTGCGGCCCGTCGCGCTCCAGTCCACCGGCCGCACCGCCCGGGCAGGGTCCGTCCGCCCGCGCAGAATGCGCGGGGTCGGGCGGGGCGGGGGCGTCGGGGCGGGCACCCGTCCATGGTGCCGCATCGGTCGCCCCCTCCGGTACGGTGACCCCGTGCACAGCAAGACCGCTCTGGCAGGAACCGCCCTGGCCCTGATCCTCCTCGCCGCCTGCAGCGGCCCGCAGCAGGACCCCGTCCCGACCGCCGCCGAGGCCCCTCCCGCGGTCTCGGACGCCGGGGGCGCATCGGACGCCGGCGGTGCATCTGCATCGGACAGCGGCGGCGCGACCCCCGAATCCGCCGCGCACCGCTACGCGGTCACCCCGCCCGCACAGCCCGTCGAGCTCACGGACGACTGCACGGGAGAGGGCATGCATCGCACGGCTCTGGGCGAGAGCGCGGACCCGGCCCTGCCCGAGCGCTCGGGGGCGGGCCTGGACGTCGTCCTGTCGGGCGTGGATGCGCAGGGGCGGGCCGAGCTGACCGCCGCCGTCGACGGCGGGGACCCTGCGCCGATCGAGCCCGCCGCGGTCGGCGACACGATCATGATCGAGGACTGGACGATCTCGGTCACCAGCATCTGCGCGGACGAGGTCGAGTTCGACCTGGTGAACTGACAGCGGGATCCGCCGGCCCGGCTGTCACAGGCGGGCGGGCTGTCTCGTCGGAGGGGGCGAGGGTCGCACCGGGCGGCCCCTTCGCAGGAAGGTCCCTCATGTCCCGCATCGACATGGCCACCGTCGCCCCGGACGGGTTCCGCGCCGTCCTGGGCCTGGAGAAGCACTGCCGCCAGGCGCTCCCCCAGGAGCTGTACGAGATCGTGAAGCTGCGCGCCTCGATCGTCAACGGCTGCTCGTACTGCACCGACATGCACTCCCGCGACGCCATCGCCGCCGGCATCCCGGTGGCGAAGCTGTTCGGCGTCGCCGCCTGGCACGAGTCCCCGCACTTCGACGCGGCGCAGCGGGCGGCGCTGCGCCTGACCGATTCCGTGACCCGGCTCGGCGAGGACGGCGTCCCCGACGAGGTCTGGGACGAGGCGGCCGCGCACTACGATGCGTCCATGCTCGGCGAGCTGGTGCTCGCCATCGCCACCATCAACGTGTGGAACCGCTTCGCGATCTCCACCCGCAAGGAGCCGGAGGCCTGAGACGGTGCACGATCCGGGAGCCGAGGACTGGCCGGAGATCTGGGCGCGGCAGCAGCGTGGGCTGCTGGCCCTCGCCTACCGGATCCTCGGCTCCTGGGCCGATGCCGAGGACGCCGTCGCGGAGGCCGCCGCCCGGGTCGCCTCCCTCTCCGCGCCGCAGCGCGCCGCGGTGCGCTCCTGGCCCGCCTACTTCACCCAGGTGGTGACCCGCCGGGCGATCGACGTGCTGCGCTCCGCCGCCCACCGCCGCGAGACCTACCCCGGGCCGTGGCTGCCGGAGCCGATCGCCGCGGAGGACCTGCCCGAGGACGCCGCCGCCCGCCGCGACATCGCCTCGATCGGGATGCTGCACCTCATGGAGCAGCTGCGCCCCGAGGACCGCGCCGCCTACGTGCTGCGCCACGCGCTGGACCTGCCGTATCCGCAGATCGCGGAGGTCCTCGGCACCAGTCCCGCGAACGCCCGGCAGATGGTCTCCCGCGCCGGCCGGCGGCTGGACGTGGGCCGGCCCCCGCGCACGGACCGCGCCCGGGTGGGCGCGGCCCTGACGGCGCTGGTCGACGCGGTCGCGCACGGCGACGTCGAGCGGACGATCTCCCTGCTCAGCGATGACGTCACGCTGTGGGCCGATGGGGGCGGCGTCGTCCAGGCGGCCCGGAACCCGCTGTTCGGGCCCGAGCGCGTGGCGCGGTTCCTGGTGGGCATCGCGGAGGCGAGCCGGGCGGAGGGCCGGGAGATGACGGCGGAGCCGGCGGTGGTCAACGGCGAGGGCGCCGTGATCGTGACCCTGCGCGGGCGCCGCAAGCTGCTGCACGTCGAGGTGGGCGACGGCGGGATCCGCGCGGTGCGGATGATCGCGAACCCGGAGAAGCTGGGGCGGATCCTGCGCCCCGAGCACAGGGCACCGACAATCGACACGAACTATCCACAATAATCACGACCAGGGCCCGCCGGTCCTCCCCACGACGCACATATCCACATTTTCCGGCCGATGCCCGGAAAGCCTTCCCCCGGGCATGCCGGACGCGTAGAATAGGGGGCATGGGATACGCCGGAGCAGGACCGGGAAACGGGGACGGAGAAACCTTCTCCCCGTCATTTCCTGCCGCCGGCATCGACCCCGGGAATATCGCGGTGATCATCCAGGACGACGACCCGCCGTCCCCCGCGGACTACGACCGGATGGACGAGCAGCTCCTGCGCGAGAGCACCTGGACCCCGGACGGCTGGATCGCCCCGGGTGAGGAGGCCGCCCTCGAGGAGGCCGCTCTCGAGCAGGTCGCCCGCATCGACCGGGCCGTCACCGACCTGCTCCACCTCCCCCGCGGCCTGGCCCTCCTCGCCGACCTCGCCGAGGACCTCCGCGCCGCCCTCACCGCCCCCGGCACCACCACTGCCCCGCCCCCGCCTCCGGCCACGTGGCCGGCGCCGGTCGCGCCCGCCCTCGCCGATGCCGCACCGGACAGCCCGGAGGAGTCCCTGGCCCTGGTAGCCGCCCTCGCCCGGACCCGCACCCGCCTCCGCGCCCGCGAGGACGAGATCCTCGTCGAGACCGGCGGGCGGATCCGGGAGGACAACGCCGCCCTCGGCAAGCAGGGCCGCCATCTCGAGGACGGGATCATCCCCTCCATCGCCTTCGCCCAGCGCACCAGCACCCACAAGACCTCCCGCACCCTGGCCCGGGCCCGGCGGATCGCCGAATCCATGCCCCACCTCCGCCGCGCCCAGCAGACCGCGCGGCTGAGCGAGGAGGTCGTCTCCGCGATCGCCGGGGCGCTGCACGCCGAGACCCCCGCCCGCTGCCGCGACATCGACGAGGCCCTCCACCCCCGCTACCAGGACCTCGACGGCCTGGGAACCCGCGCGATCACCGCCCTCGTCCGCGACCTCCTCCAGCAGCGCTCCCCCCGCGAGGAATCCGTGGCCCGCGCGAAGAACGCCGCCGCCCGCCGCCACGTCACCACTCGCGCGACCGCCGACGGGATGGGCGTCCTCCACGCCCACCTGCCCGCCCTGGCCATCGCCCAGATCGAGGCGACGATCCAGGCCACCGCCGAGACCGCCCGCGCCCACGGCAGCCAGCTCGGCATCAGCGCCCTGCGCGCCGACGCCCTCCTCGAAGCCGTCAACCGCCTCCACGACCAGACCGTCTTCCAGGACACGGACCCCTCGCAGGGCGAGACCTTCCCCGAGACCGACACCCCGCTGCCCCTCGCCGAGCTCACGGACACCACCGGCCCGGCCGCCGGCCCGATCGACATCGACGCGATCCGCAACATCGACCGTGCCGTCACCGACGCGGGCGCGTTCGGCCTGCTCGGCACCGCCCGCGGCCCCGACCTCACCGCGCCCCCGACGCTGCAGCGCCCCGCCCGCCGAGCCCACGGCCCCGCCCTCCGCGTGAACGTCATCATCACCGACCGGGCCCTGCTGGGACGCGACGACGACACCGAACCCGCCCAGCTCTCCGGATACGGGACCGTGCCCGCCCACGCCATCCGCGCCCACCTGTGCGGCCAGCCCTACGACACCGGCCCCGAGAACAGCCGCATGACCACCCGGCAGCGCGAGACCGCCGCCGCGCATGCCGTCGCCTGCGCCGAACTGCGCCGTATCTGGGAACACCCCGCCAGCACCGAGATCATGGCCATCGAGAAGACGTCCCGCGCATTCCGCGCCACCCTCCGCGACCTGATCATCACCCGCGACCACATCAGCCGCGAACCCTATTCCAACGCCACCACCCGCGAGATCGACCATATCGACCGCCACAGCGACGGCGGAAGAACAGCCCTCGACAACGGACAAGGCCTCGACACCCGCGCCAACCACGCCAAAGAAGAAGGCCGCTGGACCACCATCCGCCACGGCGACCCCACCACCCCCACCGGCACCACCGTGGAATGGACCAACCCCTACCAGGTCCGGGCCCCCTCGCCCACCCCGCCGACCCACCGCAGGCCCTGACGGCCGTTCAGCGCGCGGTCGCGTCCGTCCCCTCGACGCTCAGCCCCAGCTCCGCATGACGGCCCCGGTAGATCGCGGTGCGCAGCTCGATGGCATAGGCATCGGCCGCGGCCATCCCCAGCTCCCGGGCCACCGCGATCTCCGCCTCGACGTCGTACGGCACCCGCACGAAGGACAGGGAGAACGGCGCAGGGTCCGCCCCGCCCAGCTCGCCCTCGAGGATCGCGTAGGCGGCGGTCGGCTCGTCCAGCGGATTGCCGACGCTCCCGGCGTTGAACAGCGTGAGCCCGTCCTCGACCTCGACATACGTGTCGTGGATGTCGCCGTAGCCGACCACGCTCGGCACCGGGCCGTCCCCCGTGAACGGCGTCGCCCGGAACATCTCCCGGAACTGCTCGGGGCTGTGGTGGTAGTGCACGCGGGTGAACTCGTCCGTCGAGGAGGCATGGAACAGACGCACCCGTCGCCCGCTGATCAGCAGGTCGTGGTGCCCGGGCAGCGCCCCCAGCCAGGCACGGTCCTGCGCGGTGAGCTCGTCGTGCCACCAGCGGACATCCTCCGGCAGCTGATCCCGGGGCCCGTCGAGGAAGGCATCCCAGTTGCCGCGCACCGTCACCTGGCAGCGCTGCCGCGTCAGGGCCACGGCCTCGGAGCCGCGCGGCCCCTTGCCCGCCACGTCGCCGAGGTTCAGCACCGTGGAGATGCCCCGGCGCGCGATGTCCTCCAGCACCGCGCGATAGGCGGTGAGGTTGCCGTGGACATCGGACAGGACGGCGACAGAATCCAGCTGCGGGCTCATGACCGGCACTCTACGGTGGGTCCATGACGAGCTTCGTGTCCCACACGACCATCGACTGCCGCAGCGCCTACGAGCTCTCCGAGTTCTGGCGGGGCGTGCTCGGCTACGAAGACATCCCCGAGGACCCGAACCTCCCCGGGCACGAGGAGTGCATGATCCGCGACCCGCAGACGCACCACCAGCTGCTCTTCATCGAGGTGCCCGAGCCCAAGACCATCAAGAACCGCCTCCACCTGGACCTGCGCCCCCGCACGGGCACCCGGGATCAGGAGCTGGCCCGGCTGCTCGAGCTCGGCGCCACCGAGGTCGCGGACCTGCGCGGGAAGCACGGGCCCGGCACCGGCTGGGTCGTGCTGGCCGATCCCGAGGGCAACGAGTTCTGCATCCTCCGCTCGGAGGCCGAGGCGGCCGGGCAGGCCTGAGCACCGCGGGATACCGTGGTCCGATGCTCCGCGCACGCCGACTCGATGCCCGATCCCCGCATGACGAGGACGCGCTCCAGCAGCTGCTCGACTCCTCCCCCGGGTACAGCATCCGCGTGACCGGCGCCGCGCCGACCCCTCGGGCCGCCCACGAGATCCTCACGGCGCGACCGCCCGAGCTCGAGGCCGGCCGCAAGGTCGGGATCGGCCTGGAGGACGGGGCCGACGGCACGCTCCTCGCCGTCGCGGACGTCCTGCACGGCTGGCCGCGCCCGGACGTCGCGCACATCGGCCTGCTCATCGTCCGCGACGAGGCACGGGGCCGCGGCATCGGCCGGCGCATGCACGAGGAGATCCTCGAGCTGGCCCGGAGCTGGGGCGACGTGCGCACCCTGCGGATCGGCATCGTCGCCGCGAACGCTGCCGCGGCCGGACCCTTCTGGGAGCGCCTCGGATACGCGCCCACCGGGGAGACCGCCGCCTACGCCTCGGGCCCGGTCGTGAGCACCACCGCGATCCACCAGCGGCCCCTGGACCGATGAGCGCCCATCGCTTCGACCTCGCCCGGATCGGCGAGGGGCTGCCCGTCGCCGGGGCCGTGCCGGAGCTGACCGACGCCGCAGCGGAGGGGGCCGTCGTCGTCCTCGCCCCGCCCGGCACCGGCAAGACCACCGTGGTGCCGCCGCTGGTCGCGAACCTCGTGGCCGGTCGCACCCTGGTCACCCAGCCCCGCCGCGTCGCCGTGCGCGCGGCGGCGCGCCGCGTCGCCTCCCTGGACGGCAGCGAGCTGGGCGGTCCCGTCGGGTTCACCGTCCGCGGGCAGCGCGCGGTGGGCCGGGAGACCCGCCTGGAGATGCTCACCCCGGGAGTGCTGCTGCGGCGGCTGCTGGCCGATGCCACGCTCGACGGCGTCGACGCGGTGGTCCTCGACGAGATCCACGAGCGCTCCCTGGACTCCGACCTGCTGCTGGGCATGCTCGCCGAGGTCCGCCAGCTGCGCGAGGACCTGCTGGTCGTGGCGATGTCCGCGACGCTCGACGCGGACGCCGTGGCCGGCCTGCTGCAGGCCCGCACGGTCGCCGTCCCCTCCGTGCTGCATCCGCTGGAGGTGGAGCATCGCCCCGGTCCGGCCCGGCTGGACGCCCGCGGGGTGACCCGCGGCTTCCTCGACCACCTGGCCGATGTCACCGCCGAGGCCCATGCGCGCCACGGGGCCGATGCCCTGGTGTTCGTCCCCGGCGCCCGCGAGGTCGACGAGCTGGTCCGCCGGCTGCGCGCACGGACCCCCGGCACGGAGGTCCTCCCCCTGCACGGGCGCCTGCCCGCGGCCCAGCAGGACCGGGCCACCGCGGGCCGCGGCCCCGGCGACGGGCCCCGCATCGTCGTGACCACCGCCCTGGCCGAGAGCTCCCTGACGGTCCCCGGCGTGCGCCTGGTCGTCGACGCGGGCCTGTCCCGGGAGGTGCGCCGCGACCGCGGCCGGGACATGGCGGGCCTGGTGACGGTGAGCGCCTCCCGGGAGAGCATCGTCCAGCGGGCCGGCCGCGCCGCCCGCCAGGGCCCCGGCACGGCGGTGCGCGCCTTCTCCCCGACGGACGAGGCGCGCATGCCCGCCCGCTCCCTGCCGGAGATCGCCACCGCCGACCTCACCGATGCCGCGCTGCTGCTGTCCGCCTGGGGCACCCCGGGCGGCCGGGGCCTCGCCCTCTGGGACGCTCCGCCGCCGGAGGCGATCGCGCAGGCCATGACCGCCCTCCGAGAGATGGCGCTGACCGGCGACGATGACCGGCCGACGGCCCTGGGCCGGCGCGTGGCGACGATGCCGGTGGGCGTGCGGGAGGCGCGGGCCCTGCTCGAGGGCGCCCGCGAGCTCGGCGATCCGCGCGCGGCCGCGGAGGTCGTCGCCGCCGTGAGCGACGACCATCGGGCCGAGGGCGCGGACCTGGAGGGGCTCCTGCGCGACCTGCGCTCCGGCCGCGCCCCCGGCACGCAGCGGTGGCGGCGCGAGACGGACCGCCTGACCCGCATCGCCGGGGAGCGCAGCACCGCCGATGCCGCCGGCGGCGGCGCCGGGACCGTGCTCGCCCTGGCCCGCCCCGAGCGCCTCGCGCGCCGCGTCGCCGAGGGATCGCGCAGCTACCTGCTGGCCTCCGGAACCCGCGCCGCCCTGCCCGAGGGCAGCACGCTGATCGGCCGCCCCTGGATCGCCGTGTGGGAGGTGCAGCGGGCCGAGGGCCGCGCGGCCGACGGCACCGGCGCGGTGATCCGCCTGGCCGCGCCGGTCACCGCGGAGGAGGCCGAGCACCTCGCCGGCGGGCTCCTGCAGCGGCGCCGGAGCGTCCGCATCGACGCGCAGGGGCGGGTGGTCGCGCGGGAGGAGAGCAGCCTCGGCGCCATCGTGCTCGCCTCCACGCCGGTGCCGGCGACGGCCGCCGATCGGGCCCCGGCGATCGCCGCGAAGCTCCGCGAGGACGGACTGGACGTGCTGACCTGGTCCGATGCCGCCCGCTCGCTGCGGGCGCGGCTCGCGCTGCTGCACCGCGAGCTCGGCGACCCGTGGCCCGCCGTCGACGAGGCGACGCTGCTCGCGCGCCTGGACGACTGGCTGGGCCCGGACCTCGCCGCCCGCCCCCGCCTCGAGGCGGTCGACGTCACCACGGCCCTGCGGCGCCTGCTGCCCTGGGCGGAGGCGGCCCGCCTGGACGCCCTGGTCCCCGAGCGCCTCGCCCTGCCCGGAGGGCGCTCGGCCCGCATCGACTACGCCGACGGACGCCCCGTCGTCGCCGTGAAGCTGCAGGACCTGATGGGAGCACAGGTCGCCCCGCGGGTGGTCGACGGTCGCGTGCCGGTGCTGTTCCACCTGCTCTCCCCCGCCCGGCGCCCCCTGGCGGTGACCGACGACCTCGCCTCCTTCTGGGCCGGCCCGTACCAGCAGGTCCGCAAGGAGATGCGGGGGCGCTACCCCAAGCACGCCTGGCCCGAGGACCCGCACGCGCCCCGATAGGATCCCGGGGTGCTGCGACTGCTCCGGATGATCGGCCTCGGGTTCCTCCTCGCCGCGGGGGTGACCGCCCTCGTCGGCCCGCCGGGAGCGGGATGGTGGGGCGTGCCCATCGGCCTGATCCTCGTGATCCTCACCAGCGTCCTCCTGTCGATCGCCCGGACGACGGGCGGCCTCGCGGCGGCCCCGCCGGAGCTCGTGCAGGCGGCCCTGGCCGCCGGGCGCACCGGCACCGCACGCATCGACGCCCTGCGGCAGACGGGCACCCGGATCAACGACCAGCCCGTGTGCGTGCTCGATCTGACCGTCCAGCCGCGCCACGGCGCGGCCTTCCGCACCCGGCTGCAGGACATCGTCCCGCTCACCGACATGCCCGCCCACCAGCCCGGGATCCGGCGGCCGGTGGCGCTGCTGCTCGAGGGCGAGCCGGACCTGCAGTTCGTCGACGGCCAGGTGCCCCCGGCGGCGGTCCAGGACGTCCCGCCCGCCTCCGAGGCGATCCCCCTGCGCCTGCCGCAGCCCGGCCCCCTGCGGGCCGACGGCACCCGCATGAGGCCCCTGATCAGCACCTCCCGGCGCGGCCGGCCGCTGCGTGCGCTCGCCTTCACGCTGGTCATGCTCCTCACCGCCGGGCTCCTGCTGCTGCCCCAGCGCGCCGCCGTCGAGCAGACCCTCGCCGCCCTGCCGGAGGGCCGTCTGCACCTCGATCTGCGCAGCCCCGACGGGATCGACGCGGCGCTGCGCGCCGTGCAGGAGGGCGCCGGGCACGACCGCGTGATGGACGTGGTGATCATGGAGGACCTGATCGTCGTCGACGCGCCGGTCGCGGCCGGAGAGGTGAACACGGACGAGTGGACCTACCGCCGCGGGCACCTCGAGCGCACCGGCCCCACCCTCATCCAGCCCGATGTCGCGCAGGAGCAGTTCGCGGCGGGCGACGTCGCCTGGGAGACGCTGTGGCCCGCCGCCCAGCAGGCGGCCGCCGAGCAGGGGCTCGAAGATCCCGGCGACGTCAGCTTCACCGTCTCCCGCGACCTCGCCGAGGACGGCGAGTGGACCGGCCCGGTGCTCGTGCGCTTCTCCGTGGGCGACGAGTACACCGAGACCTTCTACGTCATGGAGGCCGACGGCACCGGCCTGCGCGCCGCCTAGGAGCCGGCGATCACCATCGGCACGATCATCGTGGCGACCAGCGCCGCCTGCATCGCGTCGTAGGAGCGCCGCACCGCGTCCAGGGTGGGGACGCCCTGGCTGATCTCGTCGATCCGGTCGCGCAGCTGGCGCCGGGTCACGCCCGGCAGATGGTCCCGCAGCAGACGATGCGCCACGTCCAGCGCCCGCAGCACGCCGAGCACCGCCGCGTCCCCCGCCGTCGGCTCCACCTCGCCGCCCACCGCGGCCGCCAGGTGCGCGCGCAGCGCCTCCTCCTGGTGCCCGTCGACCGGCACGACGCGCACGCCGAACAGGCCGCGACGCTCCTCGAGCACCCCCTCGGCCACGAGCTGCTCCGCCAGCAGGTCCGTCGGGTCCAGCCGCCGATGGCCCACGAGCGCGCTCAGCCGTTTCCCCTCCAGCTCGCCGAGCCCGACCAGCACATGGTCCAGCGCAGGGTCCCCGACCGGCGTGGCATCGACCACGCGCACCCGCGGGTCCTTCCCGTCCTCGAGCTCGACCCGGCGCAGCAGGACGAGGTCCGTGACCGCGCCCGCGACCAGGGGCTCGCGCCGCCCCACCGAGAGCTCCGATCTGCCGGCATCGGAGGTCAGCAGCAGGAACAGGGCCCGGGCGATGGTGGTCATGGCCCCATCGTCCCCATCGGCGCCGCGCCGCCGCGACCGACGATGGTCGAATCCGGCCCGGGACGATCCTCCGTGCCGGTCACGGCGGCTCAGTCCCGGACGACGGCCCACGCGGCGTCCGCCACGAGCTCGACCCCGACCGGGGTCCCGACCTCGAGGGGCTCCTCCCCGGGCCCGAGCGTGCGCCGGACGACGAGGGTCCCCGCGGCGGTCTCGACGTCGTAGTCCATGTGGTCGCCGCCGAAGCTCCCGCCGAGGATCCTGCCCGAGGAGGGATCGAGCTCGTCCGCCGGCGCATCGGGCCCGGCGACGACCCGGAGCGCCCGGGCGTGCGCGAGCACGAGCGCCTCCTCCCGGCCGTCGGCGAGGCGCGGATCCGCCGGGACCCACAGCTCCCGTCCGAGAGGGCGCACGAGAACCCTCCCCGGGGCGGTGCCCAGCACGGGGCAGGGCAGCAGGTTGGGCACGCCGATGCGCTGGGCGACCCAGGCGTCGCGGGGTCGCCGGTAGACCTCTTGCGGCGCCCCGATCTGCACGAACCGCCCCTCGCGCAGCACCGCGAGGCGGTCCGCCACGGCGAGCGCCTCCGCCCAGTCATGGGTGACGTACAGGGTCGCCGTGCCCATCCTGCGGTGGGTGCGGAGGATCTCGCGGCGCAGCGCCACCCGGGCCGCCGGGTCGACGTGGGCCAGCGGCTCGTCCACGAGCAGCACCTCGGGACGGCTGACCAGGGCCCGGGCGAGGGCCACGCGCTGGCGCTGCCCGGCCGAGAGCTCCTGCGGGCGCCGCCGGGCGAGATGATGCAGGTCCAGGGCGGTCAGCGCCGTCTCCAGCTGATCCCGGGCCAGTGTCCCGCGGGCGGCCGGGAGCGCCAGGGCGACGTTCTCGGCGACGTCGAGCTGGGCGAACAGCGCCGGCACCTCGAACATCATCGTGACCCCGCGGCGGTGCACGGGCACAGCGGTCATGTCGCGTCCGTGCAGGAGCACCCGACCCTGCGGCAGCGGATCGAGCCCGGCGATCTCCCGCAGCAGCGTGGTCTTCCCGGCGCCGGAGGGGCCGATCACGGCGAGCAGCTCCCCGGGGGCGACCTGCAGGTCGCCGCAGGGGGCGCCGCGGATCTCGAGGGCGGGGGTCACCGGAGCCTCCCGGCCGCGGCGGCGCCCCCGGCGAGGGCGGCGATCGTGATCGCGACCAGCAGCGTGAGGACGAAGACGGGCGCGAGCGCGGCACGGTCCAGCAGGTCCAGCGCGAGGGCGGGGACCATCGGC
This sequence comes from Brachybacterium phenoliresistens, assembly GCF_000576425.1. Taxonomy (GTDB): domain Bacteria; phylum Actinomycetota; class Actinomycetes; order Actinomycetales; family Dermabacteraceae; genus Brachybacterium; species Brachybacterium phenoliresistens. Next base: position 53,880 of record NZ_KK069999.1, read on the forward strand.
GCATCGGGCGCTGCGACCAGGGCGACCGGGGTCACCGAGACCATCATGCGCACGAGAATCGCGGCGCCGGCGACGGCGACGAGGGGCGCCGCCTGGGGCAGGACCAGCCGCAGCAGCCGGCGGCGCCGGCCCACCCCGAGCACCTCGGCCGTCTCGGCCTCGCCGCGCGGGATCTGGGCACGCCCGGCCCGGGCGGCGACGTGCACCAGAGGGGCGGTCGAGGCGGCGAGGACCAGCACGATCGCGATCGAGCCGGAGCCGAGCGAGGCCCCGCCCACCAGCGGGGGCAGGGTCCCCACCGGGGTCGGCGTGCCCAGGCGGTAGGCGAGGGAGACGGCGAGGCCGAGGGTCGTGCCCGGGAGCACGAGCAGCATCAGCTGCAGCCCGTCCAGCAGCGCGGCCCGCCGCGGTGCGCCGCGGGCGGCGAGCCCCGCCGTCACGAGACCGGCCGGGACGGCGACCAGCAGGGCCAGCAGGGCGTGCTGCAGGGTCGATCCGAGCGCCGCGACGGCGCCGTGGCCCAGCAGCTCCCCGGGAGCGAGGGACGAGCGCACCGCCGCGGCCGTCAGGAGCGCCGCGATCACCGCGAGGACGAGGACGGTGACCGCCCGGGCCGTGCGCAGGATCGGCGAGGGCGGGAGCGCCAGCGCCGGGCCCGCCCCGTGACCGCGCCACGGCTCGGCGAGCGGGCTGCCCGTGCGCGCCAGCAGGAGCAGCAGGGGCAGCACCGGCAGGGCGAGCAGGACGGCGACCAGGGCTGCGGTGCCCTCGTCGCCCCAGGCCATCACCTCGAGATAGGCCGTGTGGGCGAGGGTGGGGACGCGGCCGCGCAGGACGGCGGGGACGGAGGGATCCGCGAGCGCGGTCACGAGCATCACCACGGCGACCGCCGCGACGGGCCGCAGAAGCGGCGGCAGCAGCACCAGGCGCAGCACCCGTCCCGTGCCGCCGCCGTGGACCAGCACCGCGTCGACCAGCCGCGGGTCCACGCCGCGCCAGGCGAGGCGCGCCGCGGCGTACGGATATGGCAGCAGCGTGGTCGTGAGCGCCAGCAGCATCCCGGGCGCGCCCGGCAGCGGCGGCAGCAGATCATGCAGCAGCCCGCTGCGCCCGCCGACGGCGAGGACCGCGGCCGCCGCCGTGTACGGCGGGACCAGCAGCAGCGACAGCAGGGCCGCATCCAGCAGCCGCCTCGTCCGCGGCGGCAGGCAGCGGGCCGTGAGCGCGCTGCCCAGCCCGCCGAGCAGGGCGAGCAGCGTGGCGCCGCCGGAGAGGGCCAGGGAGATCGCGGCGGTCCGGCCCAGGCCCGGCGGGAGCCCGGCGTGCAGGGCGACCAGCGCCTCGGCGAGGATGCGCAGCAGCGGCCAGCCCACGGCGAGCACGGCGGAGGCGAGCAGGGCGAGGGCGAGGGCGCCACGGGCCGCCCTCACGCCGGGACCTCGGCCGCGAACCAGTTCAGCAGGGCGTCGCGGCGGCCGGCCCGCTCCTCCAGCGGGGAGGTCAGCACGGGGACGCCCAGCTGCCCGCGCACCTCGTCGAAGGACCCGGGCAGGCCCGGCTGCGTGGGGACCTGGTGGATGCCGGAGGCCGCCCCGGAGCGCTGCCCCTCCTCGGAGACCGCGCGGTCGACATAGCGGCGCGCCGCCGCGGGATGCGGGGCATCGGCGAGCACGGCCACCGCGCCGACCTCGTAGCCGGTCCCGTCCCGCGGGAGGATCGTGGTGACCGGCGCGCCGGCGGCGGCGGCCGCATCGCAGTAGGGCGCGAAGCTGATCCCGACCGCCGCCTCCCCCTCGGCGACGACCTGGACGGGTGCCGTGCCGGACCGGGTGAACTGCGGGATCTGCGGGTACAGCTGCGCGAGGTACCCCAGCCCCTCCTCCTCGCCGAGGCGGTCCCGCTGCACGAGCATCGTCGTGTACGCGGTCCCGGAGGTGCGGGGAGAGGAGGCGCTGACCCACCCGGCGAGCGCCGGGTCCAGCAGGTCCTCCCAGCTGCGGGGCACCTCGGCGCCGACCTCGTCGAGGCGACCGGCGTCCACGCACAGGCCCAGGAAGGACACGTACACGCCGGTCCATCGGCCCCGGGGGTCGCGCACCTGCGCGGGGATCCCCTCGGTCCGCGGGGGCAGGTAGGGGGCGAGCAGCCCTTCCTGCGCCGCGGCGACGTACATCTCGGAGCCGCCGCCGTGCCAGACGTCGTACTCGGGCAGCCCCTCGCCGCGGCGGATCCTCTCGAGGGCCTCCGAGGTGGGCAGGCGGTCCATGGTCACGGCGATGCCGGTCTCCTGCGCGAAGTCCTCCGCCCAGGCGCTGCAGATCGCGGCGTCGTTCGAGCACAGCACGGTCACGGACGCCGATGCCGCAGGGGCCGCGCAGCCCGCGGTCGCGAGCAGCACGGCCCCCAGCGCCGCGAGGGCGGCGCATCGGCGGAGGATCCTCATGACCCTGCACGATAGCGGCGCGTCAGGAGTGCGCCCGCCGCATGAGCTTCTTCTCCTCGCGGCCGATGACCGCCATGATCGCGACGACGCCGAGGGCGCAGGCGGTCAGCACCGCGAAGGCGACGTCCCAGCCGAGGTAGCGGACCATGAGGCCGACGCCGGAGGAGGCGAGGGTCGCGCCCAGCAGGTAGCCGAACAGGCCCGTGAACCCCGCCGCGGTCCCGGCGACCTCGCGCGGGGAGAGGTCGATCGCCTGCAGGCCGATGAGCATGACCGGCCCGTAGATGAGACCGCCGATCACGGCGACCAGCACGATCGAGACCCAGATCGGTGCGCTCAGCGGCAGCAGCCAGTAGGCCATCAGCGCCACGGCGACCAGCGCCATGAACAGCATCCCGGTGCCGGAGCGGTAGCCGCGGAAGATCCGGTCGGAGATCCAGCCGCAGGCGAGTGTGCCGAGGATGCCGGCGAGCTCGAAGGTGACGAAGCCGGTGATCCCGTCGCCGATCTCGGCGCCGCGGACGTCGGCGAGGTACACCGTGACCCAGTTCAGCACGCCGTAGCGCAGGGCGTAGACGAAGACGTTGGCGACCGCGAGCAGCACGATCACGCGGTTGGTCAGGACGTGCGTGCGCACGAAGCGCCACATGGACGGCTTCTCGTCGCCGTCCGCCTGGATCGACACCTTCGCCGGATCGTCGCGGTACTCCTCGATGGGCGGCAGGCCCTCGGACTCGGGGGTGTCGCGCATCAGCCAGAAGGCGACGGCGGCCACGCCCAGGGCGATCACGGACGGGAACCAGAACGCGGCGCGCCAGTCGTCCGCCGTCCAGCTCAGGGCCGCCGCGGCGGCGACGCCGAGGCCGGCGGCGCCGACGTTGTGGGCGGTGTTCCACAGGGAGGTCTTCCAGCCGCGCTCGTTCGTGGAGAACCAGTGCACCAGGGTGCGACCGGACGCCGGCCAGCCCATCCCCTGGAACCAGCCGTTGACGAACATGACCGTCGCGAAGACGGCGATCGAGCCGGAGACCCACGGGACGGTCGCGACGAACAGGTTCACCAGCGCGCTGAGGGCCAGGCCCAGCGGCAGGAAGTAGCGGGCGTTGGAGCGGTCCGAGACCGTGGCCATGAAGAACTTGGAGAGCCCGTAGGCGAACAGGACGGCGTTGGCGATCAGGCCGATGCCGAGCTCGTCGATGCCCGTGTCCTCCATGAGCAGGGGCGCGACCAGGGAGACGTTGTTGCGGATCAGGTAGAACCCGGCGTAGCCGATGAAGATCCCCATGAACACGCCGAAGCGGCGGCGGGGGTAGACCCGGCGGACCTCCTCGTCGCTGAGGCGGGGGGCAGGGGGCGGGGCGGCGAGGAACCCGCGGCGCGTCGTCGCAGCCGGCTTCGTCGGGGCGGACATCGTTCTCCTTCATCGTCGGGGAGGGACGATGCCACCCTGTCAACGGCCCGGTGACCGCGGGGTGTCGGACGGTGACGTTCGGTGACGATGCTCGGCGGACAGGACCCGCAGCCGGTACCCCTGGCCGCGGACCGCCTCGATGAGGTCCTCGGGCGCGCCCTGGGAGCGCATCTGCTGGCGCAGCCGGTACACCATCGACTTGACCATGTCGCGCCCGCCCTCGGCGCTCGCGGTCCCCCACACGTCGCGCAGCAGGGAGCGCAGCGGGACGGGCCGCCCGGCCTCCTGGGCGAGGCGGGCCAGCAGCCGCAGCTCGGTCTCCGGCAGCTGGATCGGGGCCCCGTCCCAGCTGGCGCTCCCCGCGTCGCGGTCCACGCGCAGCGCCCCGCAGCGCAGCGCCCCGCGGCCGCCGGGGACGGCGGCGGTGCGCCGCAGCACGGCCGTGACGCGCAGGGCCAGCTCCCGGGGGCTGAAGGGCTTGGTGAGGTAGTCGTCGGCCCCGGCGCTGAGCCCGGCCACGCGGTCGTCGACCTCGCCGAGCGCGGTCAGCAGGATGACCGGCAGCTCGGAGGCGTCGCGCAGGCTGCGGCACAGCTCGATGCCGCTCTCCCCCGGCATCATCACGTCGAGCACCACGAGGTCGACGTCGCCGCCGGCGAGCACCGCGCGCGCCGCGGCGGCGTCCCGGGCGATCACGGTCCGCAGGCCCTGCGTCTCCAGGGCGAAGGAGATGATCGCGGTCATCTGCTCCTCGTCGTCGACGACGAGGATGCGCGGACTCGGCTCCGCCATCTCAGCCCTCCTCCCCGCCCGGCGCGGGCCAGGGCAGCACCACCATGATGCGGGTCCCGCGGCGGCTCAGGGTGTCCACGACGATGCGGCCCCCGTGGGCGTCGACGATCCGCGTGATGACGTCCATGCCGATCCCGGTCCCCTCGGGGTGGCCGCTGCCGCCGGGGGCGAACAGGGCGTCGCGGGCCTGCTCGTCCATGCCGGCGCCGTCGTCGGCGACCTCGATGACCGCTCCCTCGACGGTCTCGTCCACACGCACGGACACGCGCGCCTCCGGGCCGGCATGGCGGATCGCGTTGCCCAGGAGGTTCCACAGGACCTGCCGGATCATCCCCGCATCGACCTCGAGGACGAGCGGCCCGCCGCGGCTGTCGAGCTCCACCGGGCGGCGGCGGATGCGTCGCAGCTCGAGCACGGTCTCGCGCGCGAGGGCGCGCACGTCGACCGCCGTGCGGTCCAGGGCCGGGGTGCCGGCGTCCCACCGGGCCTCCAGCAGGAACCCCTCCGCCATCCCGATCACGAGCGTCGTGTTGTCCACGATCGTCGCGACGAAGGAGCGCTGGCGGCGGTTGAGCGGTCCGGGGCTCTCCTCGGCGAGCAGCTCGCCGGCGCCGCGGACGAGGGCCAGCGGGGTGCGGATCTCATGGGAGAGCATCCGCACGACGGCGCGGTCGGCCGCGACGGCCGGAGGCGGCGCGGCCGCCGCCGGACGGCGCGCACGGCCCAGCAGCAGCCCTGCCGCCGCCCCGATGAGGAGTCCCAGCAGCCCAGCCCCGAGCACCGCGTCCATGCCCCGGACCCTACCGTCCCGGCGCCCGTAGACTTCCCCGGTGCGCTGCCACCACTTCGACGCGGGCACCTGCCGCTCCTGCACCCTGCTGGGCATGCCGCGGGCGCGCCAGGTGGCGACCTCGCGCGAGCGCATCGAGGCGCTGCTGGCGCCGTTCCTCGCCCCGGGGACGGTGTGGGACGCGCCGATCCTCAGCGCCGACGCCGGCTTCCGGGCGAAGGCGAAGATGGTCGTCACCGGCACCGCGCAGGACCCGGTCCTCGGCATCGCCACCGGCGTCGACCTGGTGGACTGCCCGCTGTACCCGTCGGGCGTCGAGGAGCTCCTCGAGCAGGTCCGGCGGCTGATCCGCCGGGCCCAGGTCCCGCCGTACGACGTGGCCCGCCGGCGCGGGGAGCTCAAGCACGTGCTGGTGACCGTCTCCCCGGACGGCGAGCTGATGCTGCGCCTGGTGCTGCGCAGCCCCGGCCCGCTCGGGCGGATCCGCGAGCACCTGCCGGCCCTGCTCGCGGCCGCCCCGCGGCTGCGGGTGGTCAGCGCGAACATCCACCCCGAGCACAAGGCCGTCCTGGAGGGCGCCGAGGAGGTGCACCTGGCCGGGGACGAGGCCCTGGAGGTGCGCACCGGCGACGTCACCCTGCGGGTGCGCCCGCAGTCCTTCCTGCAGACCAACACCGAGGTCGCCGGCGCCCTGTACCGCCAGGTCGCGGACTGGGTCGACGAGATCGCCCCGGCGACGCTGTGGGACCTGTACTGCGGGATCGGCGGCTTCGCCCTCCACTGCGCCCGGTCGAGCGAGGTCACCGGGGTGGAGCTGTCGGCCCAGGCCATCGAGGCGGCCCGGGAGGCGGCCGCGGCCGCCGGCCTCGCTGCGACCTTCCATGCGGCCGATGCGACCGCCTGGGCGATCGCCGAGGCGCGGCGCATCGGGCCGCCCGATGCGGTGATCGTGAACCCGCCGCGCCGCGGCATCGGCCCCGACCTCGCCGGGTTCCTCGAGACCTCCGGCGTGCGCGACGTGATCTACTCCAGCTGCAACCCCGCCACCCTGGCCCGCGACCTCGCCGCCATGCCCGCGCTGCGCATCGTCGCCGGGCGCCTGGTGGACATGTTCCCGCACACGGAGCATGAGGAGGTCGTGGTCCGTCTGCGCCGGATACAGTGAACGGATGAGCCCCCTGCGCGTGGCTGTCCTGTCCCTGGGCGGCACCATCTTCATGTCCCAGGACCCGGCCGGATCCGGCGCCGCGCCGGGCACCGACGGGCACGCCGCCGTCACCGGCATCGTCGTCGACGGGGTGGCGGTCGACCACCACGAGGTCGCGAACATCGGATCCCCGTCGATCCGGCCCGCCCACCTGCGCGAGGCCCTGGATCTGGCCCGGGCGGCGGTCGACGCCGGTGCCACGGGCGTCGTCCTCAGCCACGGCACGGACACCCTGGAGGAGTCGGCCTTCCTGCTGGAGCGCTACTGGGACCGCCCCCAGCCCCTGGTGCTGACCGGGGCGATGCGGGCCGCGAACGCCCCGGGGGCCGACGGCCCCGCCAACCTGCGCGACGCCGTGCGGGCGGCCGTCGCCCCCGCCGCCCGGGCGCTGGGCGTGCTGGTGGTCATGGATGCCCAGGCCCATGGCGCCGACCGCGTCTCCAAGCTGTCCTCCCGCTCCATCGGCGCCTTCGGCTCGGAGCCGTCCGGGCCGCTGGCCGTGGTCGCCGAACGGGACCTCCACCTGCTGCATCGGCCGCTGGGCCGGGCCGCCCTCATCGGCGGGGACCTGCCGCGGGAGCTGCCGGCCGTGCCCGTGCTGGCGCTGGGCATCGGGGACGACGCCGCGCTGCTGGACGCCGTGCCCGCCGGCGCGCTCGCGGGCCTCGTGCTGGTGGGCTCGGGCATGGGCCATGTGCCCGCCTCGGCCATGGACCGGGTGCGGGCGCTGGTCGCCGCCGGCACCGCCGTGGTGGTCGCGACGCGGACCCCGCGCGGCGGCACCTCGGACCGCCACTACTCCTACCCGGGCAGCGAGGTGGACCTCCTCGCCGCGGGCGCGACCATGGCCGGTCTGCTGCCGGCGCACAAGGCGCGGCTGCTGCTGCAGGCGCTGCTGGCCGACGGCGCCGGGCCCGCGCGGATCCGTGCGGCCTTCGCCGACTTCGCCGTGTGAACACCCCGACAGCCACGGCGCCGCGAGCAGTGACACACTGGGAGCATCGGCCTTCGACCCAAGGAGCACCTATGAGCGTCCCCCTCGATCCCGCACCGTCCCTGCAGCAGTACGCGCATCCGGAGAAGCTCGTCACCACCGCCTGGCTGGCCGAGAACCTGGGCACCGAGGGCCTCGTGGTCGTCGAGTCCGACGAGGACGTGCTGCTGTACGAGACGGGCCACATCCCCGGCGCCGTGAAGATCGACTGGCACCTGGACCTCAACGACCCCGTCACCCGCGACTACGTCGACGGGGAGGGCTTCGCGCAGCTCATGGCGCGCAGCGGCATCTCCCGGGACACGACCATCGTCGTCTACGGCGACAAGTCGAACTGGTGGGCCGCCTACGCCCTGTGGGTGTTCGAGCTGTTCGGCCACCCCGACGTGCGCCTGCTCGACGGCGGCCGCGCCGCCTGGCAGGCCGAGGGACGGCCGATGACGAAGGACGCCCCGGAGCCCGCCGCCGCCGACTACCCGGTGGTCCCCCGCGAGGACGCCCCGATCCGTGCTTACCGCGAGCAGGTCCTCGACTTCCTCGGCGGGCAGCTGGTCGACGTGCGCTCCCCGCAGGAGTACACCGGCGAGCGCACCCACATGCCCGACTACCCGCAGGAGGGCACCGTGCGCGGCGGGCACATCCCCACGGCGCATTCCGTGCCGTGGGCCCGCGCCGCCGCCGAGGACGGCCGCTTCAAGGGTCGTGAGGACCTCGAGGCGATCTACCTCGCCGAGCAGGGCTTCGACGCCTCCGCCCCGGTGATCGCCTACTGCCGCATCGGCGAGCGCTCGAGCCACACCTGGTTCGTGCTGCGCTACCTGCTGGGGTTCGAGGACGTGCGCAACTATGACGGCTCCTGGACCGAGTGGGGCAACGCCGTGCGCCTGCCGATCGCCATCGGCGAGGAGCCCGGCGAGGCCCCGGCCCGATGAGCGCTCCCGCCCCGCTGCCCGCGGCCTTCGCGGAGATCGTCGACGACTTCCAGGCGCTCGGCGGCCGCGACCGGCTGCAGCTGCTGCTGGAGTTCTCCGAGGGACTGCCGGCGCTGCCCGAGCGGTATGCCGAGCACCCCGAGCTGCTCGAGCCCGTGCCGGAGTGCCAGTCGCCGATCTTCCTGGTCACCGAGGTGGAGGGCACCGGCCGGGAGGCCACCGCCCACCTGTTCTTCTCCGCCCCGCCGGAGGCGCCGACCACCCGGGGCTTCGCCGGGATCCTCGCCGAGGGCCTCGAGGGCCTCACCGTGGGCGAGGTGCTCGACGTCCCCGCCGACGTCACCGAGCAGCTGGGCCTCGCCGAGGTCGTCAGCCCCCTGCGCCTGCGGGGCATGGCCGGCATGCTGGGCCGCATCAAGCGCCAGCTCGCCGAGCGCGCCGGGGCCTGAGCCCGCCCGTCCGACCTCCCCCTCCCCCGGCGGCGAGTGCCGCCTCACGAGCCAGATCGGCCCGGATCCGGTTCGTGAGGCGGCACTCGCGGCGGGGCGGGCGGGAGGTCGCGGCGGGGCACCCCTTGCATCCCGCGAGTTAGCGATATATCGTGATGCTACGCGATATGAAAGGATACGATCATGCATACCCATCATGACCACCACGAGCGCCCCGACCGCGGGCGCCGGCATCACGACGAGGACTGGGACAGGGAGCTTCCGGGCGAGGGGCCGCGCGTCGGCCGTGGACCCCGGGGAGGCCGCGGCGGCCGGGGCTTCGGGCCGGGCTTCGGGCCGGGCTTCGGTCCCGGACCGGACGGCGAGCGCGGCCCGCGCCGCGGCGGCGGCCGCGGGCGCGGCGGCGGTCCGCATCGGGCGCCCCGCGGGGACGTGCGCACCGCGGTGCTGCTGCTCCTGCAGGAGGAGCCGATGCACGGCTACCAGCTCATGCAGACCATCGCCGAGCGCACCGGAGGGCGCTGGAGCCCCAGCCCCGGCGCCATCTACCCGACCCTCAGCCTGCTGGAGGACGAGGGCCTGGTCGCCACCGAGAAGGAGGGCGGGCGCAAGCTCGCGAGCCTGACCGACGCGGGCCGCCGCCACGTCGAGGAGAGCTCCTCCTCGTGGTCGAACCCGTTCCCCGGGCAGGACCCGCACTCCGACGAGGAGCGCGTGGACCTGCGCTCGCTGATGTTCGAGCTGCGCGGCGCGGTCCGCGAGGTGGGCCGGGCCGGCAGCGAGGCACAGATCGCCGAGGCCGCCGAGATCCTGGAGAGCGCGCGGGCCCGGATGTACCGGATCCTCGCGGGCGAGACCCCTCCCGCGACCGGGTCCTGATCAGGCCGGGACCGCCACGACCGCGGCGACGACCAGGGCGCAGACGGCGACCAGCAGGGCGTCGCCGCGCCCCAGGGGCACCGGCCGCCAGACGGTGCGGGGCCCGTCGGTCAGGCCCCGGGACTCCAGGGCGAAGGCCAGCCGCTCCCCGGAGCGCAGCGAGCCGACCAGCAGCGCGAAGGCGCAGCGGCCCAGCTGGCGCGGGGACAGCCTCTCCCGCCCCGACCGCACGAGATGCGCCCGGGTGATGGTCCGCCAGCGCCCCGGCAGATGCTCGAGCATGCGGTGCCCGGCCATCAGCGCATAGGCGATGCGAGGGCTCAGCCGGGCATGCTGGACCAGGGAGACCATGAGGGCGCGCGGCTCCGCGGCCCGCGCGAGGATCAGCGAGGCGGTGCCGATGGCCAGGGCCCGCAGGCCCAGCGCCACGCCGATGATCAGCCCCTCCGGGGCGGGGCGCGTGAGCGCGTTGACCACCACGATCCCGGCCGCGAACAGCACGAACGGGATCTGGGCGAGCGCCAGGCGCCGCGGAGGGAAGCGGGCGCCCGCGAGGGCGGCCAGCAGCAACAGCGCGTACAGGGCGCCCAGCCGCGGCACGTCGTGCAGGAACAGGGTGACCACGCTGGTGGCCAGCACCAGCCCCAGCAGCACCGTCGGGTTGCGGCGCGCGAGGTAGGCGGGCCTCATCGCAGCACCCCGTCCTCCAGGCGGAGCACCCGGTCCGCCCAGCGATGCGCCGCCTGAGCGTCGTGGCTGGTCAGGAGGACGGCGGCCCCCTCGTCGGCGGCGTCGCGCAGCAACCGCAGGGTCCGCACGGCGGCCGCACGGTCCAGGCCGTACCCGGGCTCGTCGGCCAGCAGGACCTCCCGGCCGTGCAGCAGCATGGCCCCGATCGAGAGCAGCCGCTTCTGCCCGCCGGAGAGCCGGTAGGGGCTGGCCTCGGCGTGCTCGGCCAGTCCGATCCGCGCGAGCATCGCCTCGACGCGATCGGCCGCGCCGGCGGGCAGGCCCTCGGCGAGCTCGGCCCGCACGGTCGCGGCGACGAACTGGTCCTCCGGGTTCTGGAGGACGAGGCCGGGCCGCGGGGAGCGGGAGGCGAGGGACTCCAGGAGCGTGGACTTGCCGGCGCCGTTCGCCCCCATGATCGCGACCATCTCCCCGCCGTGGAGGTCCAGCTCCAGGCCGCGCAGCACCGGCCGGACGCCGCGGGACACATGGAGGTCGCGCACCGTCATCCGCGCGGGCCCCAGGGGCACCTCCCGGGGGAGCCAGCAGCCCTGCGCGGCCAGGCGCGGGCCGTGCCGGGCGAGCACCGCGGCGGTGGGGCCGTCCTCCAGCACGCGGCCCCGCTCGTCCAGGGCGATGGTGCGCGGCGGGAGGCCGGCCAGGCCGCGCTCCCCCGCCCAGTCGTCGAGCCGGTGCTCCACGAGGATCACGGCGACCTCGGCGGGGAGGCCCTGGACGGCGCGGCGCACCGCCGCGACCCCTGAGGCGTCGAGCATGGCGGTCGGCTCGTCGAGCAGGAGCACCGCGGGGCGGGCCGCGAGGGCGGCGGCGAGGGCCACGCGCTGCAGCTCCCCGCCGGAGAGCTCGGCGGTCTCCCGCTCCTGCAGGTGCGCGGCGCCGACCTGCGCGAGCACCTCCGCGACGCGGGGGCCGATGTCCTCGGGCCTCCACCGGCGGTTCTCCAGCGGCAGGGCGACCTCGTCGGCGACCCGCGAGAGGCACACGCCGGCGACCGGGTCCTGCCCCACGAAGCCGACGCGGTCCGAGGTCGCGGCCACGCCCGCGCGGATCGGGTCGATGCCGTCGATGGACAGGGCGCCCTCGACGCGGCCGTGCACGTGCTGGGGGACGGCGCCGGCCAGCGCCCGCAGCAGGGTGGACTTCCCCGCGCCGCTGGGGCCGAGCACGAGCACGTGCTCGCCGGGGCCGATGCTGCCGCTCCAGGGGCCGACGCCCCCGCCGCCGGGCAGCACGATCTCGAGCTGCTCGGCGCGGATCATCGGCGCACGAGCTCGTCCGCGGCGACGGCGGGGCGCAGGTTCGCCAGCACGCCGGTGCCTTCGAGGGCGCGGACGATGCCCCGCGCCAGCAGGCCGCCCAGCAGGGCGCCGCTGAGCAGCTGGAGGGTCAGGCGCAGCGGGAGGATGTCCTGGCCCAGCCAGCCGAAGCGGACGGCGGACCAGAAGAACACGAGCCCCGCCCCGCACAGGCCGGAGGCGAGGAAGACGGCCGCGCCGTAGCGGCGGTAGCGGGTCAGGGCGAAGGGGATCTCCGAGCCGATGCCCTGGATGAGTCCGGTGATCAGCAGCAGGGGCCCGGCGGGGCTGCCGAGGAAGACGACCTCCACGGCGGCGGCGAGCAGCTCCGCGATCACGCCCACGAAGGGCTTGCGGAGGATCGCGAGGGCGATCGGCGCGACCAGCAGCCAGCAGCCGATGAGCAGGTTGCCGGTGAGGTCGCCGAGCGGGCCCATGAGGATCGACAGCGCCGTCCAGGCCTGCACGAAGACCCAGTACAGGAATCCGAAGACGACGCCGAGCACGACGATGACGACGATGTCGCGCAGGGTGAGGCGCGCGGTGGGGGTATGAGCTGCCATGTCAGGGGGTTCTTCCCAGGCGATGGCACGGGCGCGGACGGCGGTCGTCCGGCGAAGCTCCCTGCGCCGGCATGATCCGGATCAGGTTCTACGGTCGGAGTTGGAGAACTCCCTCTCAGCCCAGCTCACTGGACTCCCGTGCTCGGCGCGAGTATAGCCGCGCTCAGCTCTCGTCGACGATCTCGGGCTTCTCGTCGGAATCGACGGGGACGTGGTCGTGCCGGCAGATCGCGGCGTTGCCGGGGGCGTGGTGCATGATCGCGTGCGCGGTCGAGCCGAAGCGGCGCCGGCCCTCGCCGTGGTGGCCGACGACGATGATGCGGGCGCTCTCCGCGGCCGCGAGCAGCCCCCGCGGCACGGTGCGGTCCTCGAGGACCTCGCCGGTGACCTCCACCCCGGAGTCCGCGCCGAGCTCCTCGCGCGCCTGGGCGAGCGCGGTCTCGACGATGGCGCGGGCGGCATCCTCGCTCACGGCGGCGTGGCCGTCGACCACGCGCTGGACGTGGACGATGCGCAGCGGCGCCCTGCGGATCCGCGCCAGGCGCACCCCGGAGGAGACGGCGCCGAGGCCGGCGTCCGATCCGTCGACGCCCACCAGGACGGGGCCGTCGGGCTCCTCCTCGGAGCGCACCACGAGCACGGGGCAGCCGGAGTGGGTGACCAGGCCCAGGCTGACCGAGCCCAGCAGCATGCCGAAGAAGCCGCCGAGCCCGCGGTGGCCGACCACCAGCAGGCGGGCGGTGCGGGAGGCCTCGCCGAGCACGACCCGGGCGTGGCCGGTCACCAGCGAGGTGCCGACCTCGACGCCGGGCGCGGTCTCGCGGGCGAGGTCCGCGGCGTCGGAGAGCAGCCCGAGGGCCTGGTTGCGCAGCCCGCTGCCGGCGACGCCGTCGACGGGATCGACGTTCTTGCCCAGCAGCGGCCAGATCCAGGCGTGGACGATCCGCAGCTCCCGCCCGGCGTCCCGCGCCAGACGGGCCGCGTAGCGCACGGCGATCCTCGAGGCCTCGGAGTCGTCATGCCCGACGACGATCTTCCCGGTGAAGTCCATGACCCCAACCTACTCCGCGAGCATGACCTGCGTCACCTCGGCCCCTTGACAACCTACAACCCTTCGGTTGTATGTTGGGGGCGTGCACGAGACCGAGGAGGACCGGGCGGACGCCTGGTTCCACGCCCTGTCGGACCGCACGCGCCGGGACATCCTGCGGCGCGTGCTGGCCGGCGAGTCCTCCGTCTCGGCACTCGCCCGGAAGTACGACATGAGCCTCACGGCCGTGCAGAAGCACGTCGCGGTGCTCGAGAGGGCCGGCCTCATCACCCGGCGTCGGGCGGGCCGGGAGTCCCTGGCCCGCGGCGACGTCGAGGCGGTGCGATCGGTCCAGACGCTGCTCACCGAGCTCGAGGCCGTCTGGCGCGGGCGCATCGCCCGCATCGACCAGCTCCTCGAGAGCTCAGCCCAGGAGGATTGACCCATGCCCGTCACCGACGTGACCCACGACCTCGACGCCCTCACCCTGACCATGACCGCGCGGTTCGCCGCGCCGATCGACCAGGTCTGGGACGTGTACGCCGACCCGCGCAAGCTCGAGAAGGTCTGGGGTCCCGAGACGTACCCCGCGACCGTCGTCGACCATGAGCTCGCCCCCGGCGGCCGCGTTACCTACTTCATGACCGGCCCCGAGGGCGACAAGCACTACGGCTACTGGGAGGTGGACGCGGTCGACGCCCCGCGGTCCTTCACCTTCCGCGACGGCTTCGCCGACGAGACCTTCGCGAAGAACCCCGAGCTGCCCGAGTCGACCAACGAGTTCGTCTTCTCGGAGGTCGACGGCGGCACCGAGGCGGTCTACACCTCGACCTACGCCTCCCGCGAGGGGCTCGAGCAGGTGCTCGCCATGGGCGTGGTCGAGGGCGCGACCAGCGCGATCAACCAGATCGACGCGCTCCTCGCCGGTGGTGCCACGTCCACAGACTGATCGAGACGACCACGAAGACCAGCGAGGCGACGGCCGTGCTGGTCAGGTTCACCATCACGAGCGGAGCGATCGCCCCGGCCAGCAGCGCGTTCAGCACGAGCGAGAAGAACGTCGACAGCGAGGCGGCCGCTCCCCTCTCGTGGGGGAACAGGTCCAGGATCTCCAGCTGGATCGGGGAGAACATGAGCGCCACCGTGAAGGCGATGAGCATCGGCCCGATCACCGCGACCAGCAGCCCCGCCCCGAGCTCGCCGTCATAGGCGGGGGCGATCAGGGTCAGGACCACGTTGACCAGGCAGGTGACCACGGTGGCCGCGAGGGCGAGGGTGATCAGCCGGGTCCGGGGGACGATCTCCGCGACCCGGCCGGTCACCCAGGCGCCGGCCATCATGCCGATGATCAGCGGCACGAACAGCACCCAGAAGTCCTGCTCGCCCAGCCCCAGCAGGCCGGTGACGAAGATCGAGGCGCCGGCGATGTACAGGAACTGCGCCGCGAAGGCGAAGGCCGAGGCGATCGCCAGGCGCAGCATCGTGCCCGAGCTGCCCACCCGCAGCAGCGAGGCGAGGATCGCCCGCACCTTCAGCGGCGTCCTCTCCCCCGGCGGCAGGGTCTCCGGCAGCAGCGCCGTGAGGACGATGACCGCGATCGCGTACAGCGCGATCGCCCAGAACACGAGGCGCCAGCTGCCCAGCAGCAGCACCCAGCCGCCGAGGATCGGCGCGAGCGCCGGGGCGACGGAGAAGATCATCATGATGCTCGCCATGAGGCGCTGCGCCTGCGGCCCCGAGAACAGGTCCCGGACCACGACGCGGCTGACGATCGTCGCCGCGCCCGCGCTCGCGCCCTGCACCAGGCGCAGCGCGATGAGCACCTCGAGGCTGGGGGCGAAGGCGGAGGCGATCATCGCCAGGGTGTAGATCGCCAGGCCCCCGAGCATCACCCGCTTGCGCCCCAGCGCGTCCGAGAGCGGGCCGTGGAAGATGCTCATCACCGCGAAGGAGGCGAGGTAGGCGCTGACCAGCTGCTGGAGGGCCACCTCGTCGCGGCCGAACTCGGCGCCGATCCTCCCGAAGGCCGGGAAGATGGTGTCGATGGTGAACGGCCCGATCATCGCCAGCAGCGCGAGGGTCGCGGTGAGGCGGGCCCCGGCCTTCGCACGGGTGGGGGGCGGGGCGGCGGCGGCAGAGGTCACCGCACGATCCTACGCGTGCGTGACGTAGCGACGCAGGTCCTCGGCGGTCTGGCGGAGGTGCGCGGCCATCGCCTCCCGCGCCGCGGCGCCGTCCCCGCTCGCGAGCGCCGCGCGGACCCGGCGGTGCTCGACGATCGCGTGGGCCTGGATCTGCGGCACGGCGCTGGTCTCGGCGCGCGCCGCGGCGAGCACCGCGGACAGCGGCTCCATGAGCACGGGCACGAAGGGGTTGCCGCTGGCGGCGAGGACCACGGCGTGGAAGGCGAGGTCGGCGCGCACGAAGGCCTCCACATCGGCCGCGGCCGATGCCTCCTCCATGGCCGTCACCTGGGCGTCCAGCGCGGCGAGGTCCTCGGGGCCGATGCGCTCGGCGGCCAGCTGCGCGGCCCCGCACTCGAGGATCCCCCGCATCTCCAGCAGGTCGCGCGAGATCTGGGCGGGATCGCCCTGGGTGCTGAGGGCCTGGATCACCGCGGGCAGGGAGGTCCAGCTGCGGGTGGGGTTGACGTAGGTGCCGCGGCCGCGCTCGATGCGCACCAGCCCCTGGGCGTGGAGCACCTTGATGGCCTCGCGCACCGTCACGCGGCTGACCTCGTACTGGGAGACGAGCTCGTGCTCGCCGGGCAGGGGGGCGTGCTCGGGGAACTCCCCCGCGACGATGCGCTCGCGCAGCGAGTCCAGGACGTCGTCCACCAGCAGCCGTCGTGCCATCGTGCGCCTCCTCTTGCCAGCGGCGATTCTCGCATGCCACACTCGTTCCTGCCAGATGTCAGACATGTGACAGGTTCGAATCCCCGTGACGAAGGAGTCCGCCATGGCCGCGGCGCAGCGCATCCTCGTCGTCCTCGACGACGACCCCACCGGCACCCAGTCCGTCCACGACCTGCCGGTCCTCACCCGCTGGGAGGTGGCGGACCTCCGGTGGGCCTTCGACCAGGCGCCCGCGGCGGTGTACGTGCTGACCAACTCCCGCAGCCTCGAGCCGGCCGATGCCGCGCGCCGGAACGAGGAGGTCGCCCGCGCGGCGCTCGAGGCCGCCGCGCAGCGGGGCGTGGACATCGGCTTCGTCTCCCGCTCCGACTCGACCCTGCGCGGCCACTTCCCCCTCGAGACCGACGTGCTCGACCGCGTCCAGCGGGAGGTCACCGGCGCCGGGGCCGATGCGGTCGTGCTGGTCCCCGCCTTCCCCGAGGCCGGGCGCGTGACCATCGACGGCACCCACCACCTGCGCGCGGCCGATGGCACGCTGACCCCCGCCGGGGAGTCCGAGTTCGCGCGCGATGCCAGCTTCGGGTACACCGCCAGCCACCTCCCCGGCTGGGTCGAGGAGAAGTCCGCCGGGCGGATCCGGGCCGCGGACGTGCGCGTGCTGGACCTCGCCCTGCTGCGCGGCGGGCCGGAGGGCGTGGCCGCGGCCCTGCGCGAGCCCGGCACCGCGCCCCGCTGCGTGGTGGCCGACGCCGAGCACGAGGACGACCTGCGCGCCCTCGCCGCCGGGCTCGAGCTCGCCGAGGCGCAGGGGCTGCGGGTGATCCACCGCGTCGGCCCGCCGTTCGTGCGCGCCCGCATCGGCCAGGAGCCGCGCAGCCCGCTCACCGCGGACGAGGTCTACGCGGGACAGGATCCCGCCGAGCGCACCCCGGGCGGGCTCATCGTGGTGGGCTCGCACGTGGGCCTGACCACGCGGCAGCTGGAGCGGCTCCACGCCGGCCACGGCGCCGCCCGCACCGTCGAGCTCGACGTGCCGACCCTGCTGGAGGAGGACTCCCGCGCGCAGCACCTGCGCGACCGCGTCGCCGAGATCGTCGCCGCGCTCGCGCACGGGGACGTCGTCGTCCACACCTCCCGCACCCTCGTGCGCACCGAGGACGCCGACGGCTCCCTGCGGATCGCCCGCGCCGTGAGCTCCGCCGTGGTCGAGACGGTGCAGCGGGTGCTCGCGGCCGCGCCGCCGCGGTTCGTCATCGCCAAGGGCGGGATCACCTCCTCCGACGTCGCCGCGCACGGCCTGGAGATCCGCCGCGCCGTGGTGCGCGGGCCGATGCTGCCGGGGATCGTCTCCCTGTGGCAGGCCGTCGACGGCCCCGCCCGCGGCATCCCCTACGTCGTCTTC
Source organism: Brachybacterium phenoliresistens (assembly GCF_000576425.1). Classification (GTDB taxonomy): domain Bacteria; phylum Actinomycetota; class Actinomycetes; order Actinomycetales; family Dermabacteraceae; genus Brachybacterium; species Brachybacterium phenoliresistens. Next base: position 71,672 of record NZ_KK069999.1, read on the forward strand.
GCCGGGAACGTCGGCGACGACGACTCCCTGCTGCAGGTCACCCGCACCCTCTCCGCCACCGCCTCCGAAGGAGCCTCCGCATGAGCACCACCGCCGCCCGCACCGTCGCCGTCCTCGGCCTGGGAGCCATGGGCCTGCCCATGGCGACCCGGCTGGCCACGGGGGATCTCGCCGTGCGCGGCTTCGACATCTCCGCCGAGCGCGGCGAGCTCGCCGCCCGCGCCGGGGTCGCCGTGGCCGCGAGCGCCCGCGAGGCCGTCACCGGCGCGGATGCCGTGCTCCTCGCGGTGCGCGACGGCGCCCAGCTCGACGCCGTCCTGTTCGGCGAGGACGGCATCGCCGCGCACCTGCGCCGCGGCGCCGTGGTGCTGCTGACCAGCACCGTCGGCGCCGAGCCGGTGGTCGCGACCGCCGCCCGCCTGGCCGGGGCCGGGATCGGCCTGGTCGACGCGCCGCTGTCCGGCGGTCCCGTGCGCGCCGGGGAGGGGGACCTCCTGATCGTCGTCGGCGCCGCCGCGGCGGACCTCGAGGTCGCCCGGCCCGTGCTCGAGCGCCTCGCCTCCACCCTCACGGTCGTCGGCGAGCGCCCCGGGGACGGCCAGGCGCTGAAGACCGTCAACCAGCTGCTGTGCGGGGTGCACATCGCGGCCGCCGCCGAGGCGCTGGCCCTGGCCGACGCCCTGGGCCTGGACCGGGCCGGCACCCTCGAGGCCCTGCAGTCCGGGGCGGCCGCCTCGTTCATGCTCGGCAACCGCGGCCCGCGCATGCTCGAGGCGTACGAGGAGGGCGGCGCCGAGGTCCTCTCGCGGCTGGACATCTTCGTCAAGGACCTCGGCATCGTCGCCGACGCCGCCCGCCGCGAGGCCGTGCCCACGCCCGTCGCCGCCGCCGCGCAGCAGCTGTTCCTGCTGGGCGCCGCGCAGGGCAAGGGCGCGCAGGACGACTCCGCCGTGATCACGGCGCTCGCGCCGCAGCTGCGCGGATAGGCTGGACGGAACCGCTCCGAGGAGGACACCCGTGCCCGATGCCGCCCCGACCAGCCCCGCCGCTCTCGAGCTGCTCCAGGACGAGGCCGTGCGCTTCACCCAGGAGCTGATCCGGATCGACACCACCACCTACGGCGGGGACGACCCGGCCACCTGGGGGCCCGGCGAGCGGGCGGCGGCGGAGTACGTCGCCGAGAGGCTGCGCGAGGTGGGGCTGGAGCCGCAGCTCGTCGAGGCGTTCCCGACCCGCACGAACGTGCACGTGCGCATCCCCGGGGCGGACCGCGCGCGGGGCGGCCTGGTGCTGCACGGGCACCTGGACGTCGTGCCCGCGCGCGCCGAGGACTGGTCGGTGGATCCCTTCGGCGGGGAGATCATCGACGGGATGATCCACGGCCGCGGCGCCGTGGACATGAAGGACATGCTGGGCATGATGCTCGCCGTGGTCCGCCACATGATGCGCGAGGGCATCACCCCGCCGCGCGACCTGGTGGTCGTCTTCTTCGCCGACGAGGAGAACGCCTCCCAGCACGGCTCGCAGTGGGTCGTCGAGCACCACCCGGAGATCTTCGCCGGCTGCACCGAGGCCATCAGCGAGGTGGGCGGCTACTCGATCACCCTCCCGCAGCGCGAGGGCGGGCAGGACGTGCGCGCCTATCTCGTCCAGACGGCGGAGAAGGGCCTGGCCTGGGGCCGGCTGCGCGCCACGGGGCGGGCCAGCCACGGCTCGGTGCCGACCTCGCAGAACGCGATCGTGCGCCTCGCGGAGGCGATCGCCCGGATCGACGCGCACCCCTTCGCCCACGAGTACATCGCCAGCGTGCGCGAGCTGTTCGACGGGGTCACCGAGATCACCGGCCAGGGCTGGGACGAGGAGGATCCCGAGGCCTTCCTGCCGCTGCTGGGCGGTGCCCGCCAGTTCGTGGCCGGCACCCTGCAGGACACCATGAACGTGACGATGCTGGAGGCGGGCTACAAGGTCAACGTGGTCCCGCAGACGGCGGAGGCCGGCATCGACTGCCGCTTCCTGCCCGGGCACGAGGAGCAGCTGATGTCGCTGCTGACGGAGCTGGCCGGGGAGCACGTCGAGGTGATCATCGACTACCGCTCGATCTCCGTGGAGTCCCCCTCCACCGGGCCGCTGGTCGAGGCGATGACCGCAGCGATCCAGGCGGAGGACCCGGGCGCCCGCGTGCTGCCGTACTGCCTCAGCGGCGGCACGGACAACAAGGCGCTGAGCACCCTGGGGATCCGCGGCTACGGCTTCGTGCCCCTGCAGCTGCCGGCCGATCTGGACTTCGCCCCGCTGTTCCACGGCGTCGACGAGAGGGTGCCGGTCGACGCGGTCCGCTTCGGGGCCCGGGTGCTGCTGGGGATGATCACCCGCTGCTGAGCCGGCAGGTCAGGCCTCGGCGGCGGCGCGCTCGAGCAGATGCTCGACGAGGCTGCGGGCCCGCGCGCGGACCGTCTCGCGCGGGAGCGGCTCCTCGGCGATGAGCCAGGCGGACAGGGTCACGAAGATCCCGCCGCCCAGGAAGACGGCGCGGTCGCGCACGGTGCAGCCCGGAGGATCCACCGGGGAGGCCTCGAGCACCACCTCGAAGCGGTCGGCGAGGGCGCGGACGATCACGCCGTCGACGGCGGCGGAGACCTTCCAGCGGCTCACGACGCGCACCAGGTCGCCGTGGTCGACGAGGGCGTCCAGCACCCGCAGGATGCTGCGGCGCGCCCGGTCGGGGGCGGGGAGGTCGGCGGCGGCATCGGCCGCGTCCTCCTCGGCGAGGGAGTCCAGGACGGGGACGATGAGCATCTTCGCCACGTCCTCGAGATCCGAGAAATGGGTGTAGAAGGCCGCACGCGAGATCCCGGCCTCCTTGGCGAGGGAGAACACGGTGATGTCGTCCCGACCCTCGGCCGCCAGACGCACCATGGCGTCCATCACGGCCTGGCGGGTGCGCGCCGGTCGGGGGTCTGCGGCCCGGGTCTTCTCTGGCTTCGGGTCGGAGGAGGAGGGGGACGGCATGACCTCATGGTAGCCGTTGGTATACCGATCATGCGAACAGGTGCCGCCGCCCGGTCGGATCGCCCTGCCACGGTGACCTGCACGGATGGTCAGGTACGGCGGCTGCAGCGGAGCATCCAGGCGCCGGAGGCCAGGGCCAGGAGGGCCAGGGCGCCGAGCGCGGCGGTCTCCGCGCCGGTCAGGGCGAGCGGCCCGGCGGGGGTCGGGGCGGCCGTCCCCGCGCCCGAGGGGACGGCGCCCGCTCCCGCGGCCGCATCGCCCGGGAGCGCCTGCTCCCCCGCGGCCGTCGCCGCCTCCGCATCGGCCGACGGGGAGGCCGACGGCCCGCCCGTGCCCTCCGCCGGGGCCACCGGGGCGGCGGCGCGCTCGGGGACGAGGAGATCGGGCGCGGCGGACGCCGGCGCCGCGCCGGTCGCGGCGGACGCGGAGGCCCCGCCGCCGGCCGGCGGCGCGGCGGGATCCTCGAGCGCGCAGTCGTTCGGGGCGCCGGGCGTCGCGCTCGCCTGCGCCCGGAAGGCGCCGGCGCACAGGCCGAGGCTCGGCGCGACATGGTCGATCCAGGACACCTCGCCCAGCCGGGACCCGTCGGGCGCGAGCAGCCGCACGGCGTCCTGCGCCCCGAGGTCGAAGCCGAGGTCGTCGCCGGCGATCAGGAGCAGGCCGCCGGCGGCCACGACGGTCCCGTCCGGGATCTCGTGGGCGCGGGAGCCGTCGGCGGCGGTCACGACGTACCCGCCCAGATCGACGGGCGCCTCCCCGAGGTTCTTCAGCTCCACGAAGTCCTCGCCCTGGGAGCGGGCCTCGTGGAGGACCACGGGGGCGGCGCAGCGGTTGGCCTCGCCCTTGCTGGGGGCATCGCTCACCACGAGGTCGCCCGTGCCGTCGGGGCACCGCTGGAGGGACGGGCGGGCGTGCGCACCATCGGCCCAGCCGACCCGGTCGGCGAGGGTGCCCTCGGGGGTGTGCAGGCGCACGCCGCCGCCCGCGCCGAGGTCCATCCCCAGCTCCGGGCCGGCGAGCACCAGGTGCTCGCCGGGGGCGATCACGGTCCCGGCCGGGAGCACCGTGACGGCCGGGGAGTCCTCGTCCCGCAGCGACCAGTCGGTGAGGTCCACCGGCTCGGGGCCGATGTTCGTCAGCTCCACCCAGTCCCCGGGGTCGCCGCCGGCGGAGACGACTTCGTCGATGACGATCCAGTCCGCGCGCGCCGGCGGCTGCGTGGGGGCCGGGGGCTGCGCCTCCACGGGGACGGGCGCGGCGTTCTCGGCACCGGGGGTCGGCTCCGAGGAGACCCGCAGTGCGCCGTCGACCACGATGTAGGTGGTCTCCGCCGGGGTGTCCCAGGTGACGGCGTCGACCTCGGTGACGCCGTCGGGGAGGAACAGCCGCGCGCTGTCCGCGGAGCCCAGGCCGAAGTCGAAGCCGCCGTCCCCCTCGACGTCCTCCCCCGCGAGCAGGACGTGCGCGCCGGGGGCGATCACCGTGCCCGCCGGGACGGTCCAGTCGCGATCGTCCTGGTCGTCGCGCAGGTACCAGCCCGAGACGTCGACCGGGTCGGTGCCGCGGTTGGTGATCTCGACCCAGTCGTGCCCGTCGCCGTCGGACTCCACCTCGCTGATGCGCACGTCCTGGCCCGGATCCGCCGTCGCCGGGGCGAGGCCGAGCGGGAGCACGAGCAGCGCCGCGAGGAGCAGCAGGTGGGAGGGGCGGGGCACGGGAGGCTCCTGGGAGGAGTCGGGGCGGGGAGGGACGTCTGGGCACATCTGATCACCTCCCGGGCCGCGGCGCACCTCCTGCCCACGAGATGGCGCCCCTCAGCCCTCGCTGCCGCCGGGCAGGGCGGCCACCAGGTCGTACAGGGCCCGATGGGCGCTGCGGCGGGCCGCGTGGGCCGCGGCGGCGTCCTCCTGCGGGGCCGTGGCGCCGGCGCCGGGCCGGGCGCCCAGCGGCAGGATCCGGTGCGGGAGGTCCAGGGCGTCGGCCGCGGCGATCGCCGCGCCGACGAGCGCCGCCTCCCCGTCCTCGGCCGTCCGCACGGTGCGACCGGTGACATCGGCGAGGATCCTCCGCCAGGGGGCGGACCGGGCTCCGCCGCCGACGACGACGAGCTCCTGCGTGCCGGCGTCCAGGCCGTGCGCGAGGGCGTGGGCGACCCCTTCGAGGACGGCGGCGTACAGGTCGATCCCGCGGGTGGTGGCATCGGCCCCGACGATCGCGGCGCGCAGCGCCTGGTCGCGCACCGGGAACCGCTCCCCGTGGATCGAGGGCAGGGCGAGCAGGCCCGAGGGCCCGCGACCGCGCTCCTGCGCGCGGCGCTCGAGCAGGGCATCGGCCCGGGCGGGGCCGGCCCCGTCGAGCAGGGCTTCCCGGCCCCAGGCGGCGGCGGAGCCCGCGGCCAGCAGCGCCGCGATCCGCAGCTCGGGCGCCGCGGCGTCCGGCCCGGGCAGGGCGAGGCGGTGCGCGGCGTCGCCGGGGGCGTCGGCCGGCTCCGCGGGAGCGACCCGGGCCAGCCAGCCGCTGGACCCGAGATAGGCGTAGGCGCTGCCGGGGTCGAGGCCGACGGTGCCGAGCGTGGTCGCGGCCGCGTCGCCGGGCGCCGTGACCACCGGGATGCCGGCGGGCAGGCCGAGCACGGCCGCGGCCCGCGCCCCGGTGCGCCCGACGAGCTCCCCGACCCGGGTGCTCCGGCGCGGCAGCAGGGACATCGGCAGCCCGGCGGCGGCGCACGCCTGCGCGTCCCAGTCGCGCCGGTCGAGGTCCAGCAGGCCGGCCGCGGAGGCGGTCGTGTCATCGACGTGGCGGCCCAGGCCCAGCGCCTGGACCAGGTGCCCGGCCGGTCCCAGCACGATGCCGGCGGCGCGCCGGGCGAGACCGGGATCCTCCTCGAGGCGGCGCATCCACTGCGCCGGGATCGCCGTGGCGTCCTGCCGGGTGCCGGTGCGCTGCTCCCACCGCGGGTGGAGGCTGCGCAGCCGCTCGGCCTGCGCCGCGGAGCGCGTGTCGCTGTACAGCAGGGCGGGGCCGATGGCCTCCCCCTGCGCGTCCAGGACCACGAGGTCCTGCATCTGGCCGGTGACGGCGAGCGCGGCGGGGCGCACCGGACCGGCGACCGCGAGCACCTCCTGGAGGCTCTCGCGCGCCGCCCGCAGCCAGTCCCGGGGATCCTGCTCGGCGGCCCCGGGGGCGGGGACGGCGGTGGGATACCCGGCCGATGCCCGCGCCGGCCGGCCCCCGCCTCCGCGCACGACCGCTCCGCGCAGGTCCAGCAGGGCGGCCTTCGCCCCCGACGTGCCGAGATCGAGGGCGAGGATCGCGGGATCGGCCACGGCGCGCCCGATCAGACGGCGGAGACGTAGAAGGACGGCTCCTCGAAGTCGTCCAGGGAGAAGACCTCGAAGCTCCCGGTCCCGACCGCGTCGGCGGGGATCTCGAAGGCCACGTCCCAGACGGTGCTCTGGCCGTCGGTCAGGGTGGCCACGTCGAGGATCGAGTTCTCCGTGACGGCGGGCGCCATGACGTACGCCTGGCCGTCCGCGGCGGTGAAGGAGATGCTGGAGTCCCAGGCCGGGTCGGTCTCCCCCGAGCCGTGGTAGGTGTAGTCCACCGTGACCAGGATGTACTGGTTGCCGGCCTCCGCCGGCGTGAGGCTCGGGCTCACCTCCTGCAGCGCTGCGGTCGCGTCCCAGGTGACCTCGCCGAGCGTGACCTCCAGGGTGCCGCCGTCGACGGCGACGGGGAGGGTGGTGCCCATCGGCAGCGGATCCTCGGAGGTGCCGTGCACGACCTCGCCCTCGCTGGTCCCGACCGCGATGGGCTCCGGATCCTCGTCGGTGCTGCCGAGGCCGCTCAGCGCGATGACGATCACCAGGATGATCACGAGCAGGACGGCGAGCACGCCGCATCCGCCGCAGCCGATCAGCGCCCACAGCTTCCCCTTCCCGCCGCCCTGGGAGGCCTGCGGGGCGGGGCCGCCGGGCGGCAGCGGGGCGGCGGTGTACTGCGGGGCCGGGGCGGCGCCGCCGTATCCCGGCGCGGGGGCCTCGTAGGAGGCCTGCGACCAGTCCTGCGGGTCGTAGCCGGAGTTCGCGGAGGAGCTCCCGGAGGGCTGCCCCCAGGGGTCGCTGCCGGGGTTCTGCGGGGGCTGGGTCATCGCGTGTCGCGACGCGCCTTCCGGCGGTCGCGCCTCCTCTCGGGGAGTTCTCGTCCGGGCGGTCCGGAACCCGGCCATCGTAGGGGCAGCGAAGGAGCCCGGCCCATGGGGACAACTCCCCATCGACCGGGCTCCGCAGGACCGGGGATCACATGGTCCAGTACACGTACCAGAGGCCGTCGCCCGCACGGATCATCTGGAAGTCGCTGCCGTACACGTCCAGCGTGATGATGCCGTCGTCGCCGACGGTGGAGGTGATGTCGTCCTCCGTGATGATCGTGGCCAGCAGCTTGATGCTCTCCACGTCCTCCGAGGAGGCGCTCGAGGTCATGCCGTCCGCGCACGCGCTCTGCTCGCCGCTGCTGAACGGCTCCTTGCTGGTCGGGTTGACCATGTAGGAGCAGGCCGTGGTGTAGTCCTCGTCGCCGAGGGCCGTGAGGAACTCGATGAACCGCGTCTTCGCCGCGGACTCGTCCTCGGCGGTGACGTCGCCGGTCGCCGCCGTGGTCTCCGCCGCGGTCGTCTCGGGCTCGGTCGTCTCCGGCTCGGTGGTCTCCGGCTCGGTGGTCTCGGGCTCGGTCGTCTCCGGCTCGGTGGTGACGGTGGTCGGCGTGGGCGTCGGGTCGTCCCCGCCGTCGCGCAGCGCGAAGACGGCGACCAGGATGATCACGACGATCAGGGCGAGGACGCCGCAGCCGACGCAGCCGATGATCGCCCACATCTTCCCCTTGCCGCCCCCGCCGGAGCCGGGGCCGGTGGCCGGGGAGGCGGGCGGGTACGAGCCCGCCGCGCCGGAGGGTGTGCCGTAGGCCGGAGGCGGTCCGGGCGGCTGCTGGCCCCAGGGCTCGCCGCCGGGGTTCTGAGGTGGCTGGGTCATGGTCGCCGCGACGCCCCCCACCGGGCGCCGCGCCTCCTCTCACGGGAAGGGGATGGATCCGGTCTGTCCGGACTGACCCCATCCTACGGGGACCTGCGCGGTTCAGGCGGGCTGGAACCGGGATCCGTGGAACGGGCCGCCGCCGGCCCGCTGCGAGGCCCCGCACTGGTCCAGGTGCACGGTGATGCCGCCGCGGTACCGCGGGAAGCCGGCGCCCAGGATCAGCGCCAGGTCGATCTGGGACACGTCCTGGACCACGCCCTCCTCGAGCATCCGGCGGATCTCCTCGGCCAGGCCGTCGCGCACGCGGTCCAGCAGGTCCTGGCCGACGGCCCCGCCGTCCGAACCGGCGGAGGCCCCGGCGAAGACCTCGGCGACCACGGGCCGCACCGCCGGATGCGGGCTCGCGGGGTCGCGCTCGGTGAAGGGCTCGCCGCGCTCGACCATCGCCGACAGGCCCGGCGAGGCGTGGAACCGCTCCCCCAGCTCCTCCGCGAGGACCCGGCCCACGTGATCGGCGACGGCATGGCCGACGAGGTCCAGCAGGGCCAGCGGACGCATGGGCATGCCCATCGGGTCCAGCGAGGCGTCCACCTGCTGCGGATCGGCGCCGGCGTCGAGGCTCGCGAAGACCTCGCCGAGCACCCGGAACAGGAGCCGGTTGACGATGAAGCCGGGGGCGTCGGCGCTGCGCACCGCGAACTTGCGCAGGCGGCGCACCACCTCGAGGCCCGTCGCCAGGGCGGCCTCGTCGGTGGCGGCGGTGTGGATGACCTCCACCAGCGGCATCTTCGCGACGGGGTTGAAGAAGTGCAGGCCGACGACCCGCTCCGGGTGCTCGAGGTGCTCGGCCATGGTGGCGAGGGACAGCGAGGAGGTGTTGGAGGCGAGGATCGCGGTGGGCGCCAGCTGCGCCTCGAGCTCCGCGAGGACCTGCTGCTTGATGCGCATCACCTCGGGGACCGCCTCGAGGACCAGGTCGCAGCCGGCGAGGTCCTCGACCGCGTCGGTCGCGGAGAGCAGCGGCGCGGCCGCCCCGGCGCCGGCCTTCTCGAGGATCCCGCGGGCGTGCTCGAGGCCCTTCTGCGCGATGTCCGCGTCGAGGTCGCGCAGGATCACGGGCACCTGCAGGCCCGCGGCGAGCTGCGCCGCGATCTGCGAGGCCATCAGGCCCGCGCCGGCCACGCCGACCGAGCGCAGCTCGCGGGCTCCCTCGACGGGGGTGCGCGAGGGCTTCCCGCGGCGCAGGAGCTCGGCCGCGTAGAGCGATCCGGCGGCCCCGTCGGAGCCGATCAGCTCGACCAGCGCCGCGGCCTCGCGGGCCAGGGCGTCCTCGAGCGAGGACCCGGGCAGCCGGGCGAGGAGGTCGGCGGCGCGCTGGACGGCCGGGGCGCCCTGCGCGGCGAGGCGATCGGCCCAGCCGCGGCGGGTCTCGGCGTGGCCGTGCGGCGCCGCGAGCGCCGCCTCGAGGGCGGCGGCCGCCTCGGATCCGGCGGCGGGCAGCGGCGAGGGCCGGGCGATGGACTCCTCGCCGCCGGGCAGCAGCCCGCGCTCCCACAGGATCGCGGCGAAGGCGTCCAGGGCGGCGGGGAGGTCCTCGGCCAGCGCGTCGACGAGGCCCGCCTCGAGGGCGGCCTCGGCGCTCAGCTGCCGGTCGCGGGCAGGGTCCTCGAGGATCATCCGCGCCGCCGTCTCGGCGCCGACCACGGACTGCAGGAGGGTCGTGCCGCCCCAGCCGGGGAGGATCCCGAGGCTCGTCTCGGGCAGGCCGATGCCGCGGACGCCGGGCGCGGCGGTGCGGACATCGGCCATCAGCGCGACCTCGAGCCCGCCGCCGAGGGCGACGCCGCCGAGGTGGGCGAGGATCGGCACGGCGCTGGTGCGCACCCGCAGCTGGAGGGCGTGGACGGCCGCGGTCATCGGGCCCACGGCCTCGGTCGCGGTGGCGTCGGCGAACATGGCGAGGTCCGCGCCGGCGAGGAACACTCGCCCCTGGCCGGTCATCGCGATGGCGCCGATCTCCCCGGCCTCGGCCCGGTCCAGCGCGGCGCCGACGGCCGCGACGACCGCGTCCACCGAGCGCGGTCCGAGCGTCGCCGGGCGCGTGCTGCCCTCTGCGGGCGCGAAGCGGAGGACGGCGACCGCTCCCAGCGCGGGATGGTCGACGTCCTCGACGAGGACCCGGGTGACGTGCTCGGTGTATGCGGACATCTTCGGCCTTTCCACAGCGGGGCGCCCGGTCCGGAGCGCCGCCGGGCACTGCCTGATACCGGGAGTTTCAGATACATGGTGCCGCACGGGCGCGCGGCTGTCCACCGAGGGCATCTCGCGATTTAAGCAACCCTTGCCGTTCCTAATTGCCGTCCCTACGGTGGATGACGTCCGGAACGTCCGGATCACCCCCACCGAGGAGTCGCGGTGCCACCACGTCCGGAGCGCTACCTGCTGATCGGCGACGAGGGAGACGTCCCCGTCCTGGGCGCGATGCTCGAGGAGTTCCCCGAGCGCGCCGCCGGGAACGTCGTGCTCGAGCTGCCCCCGGGGCAGAACCCGCAGCTGCCGCTGCCGCCCGGCATGCGGCTGACGATCCTTCCGCGCGAGCAGGTGGGACGCGGGGTGCGGGCCGTCGCCGCCCTGGACGCCTGGGTCGACGAATGGCTTCTGGGCGAGCACGAGCCCAGCCACATGCACGCCGTGTGGATCGGCATGCCCGGCGACCCGCTCATGGAGCGGCGCTGCGAGGAGCTGCTCATCACGCGGCCCGGATTCCACCTGCACCGGCCCTACGACCCGGAGTGCGCCGGCGGGGTCAGCGAGCACCACGGCACGACGGCGCCCTGATCAGGGCAGGTCGACGACCTGCACCTCGACCCCGCTGCGGCGGAACAGCTCGAGCTGGCGCGGATCGGCCCCGTCGTCCGTCACCAGCGTCCAGGGCAGCGGCAGCCGCGCCCAGGAATGGAAGGGCCGATGCCCCAGCTTGGTGGAGTCCGCCAGGACCGTGACCTCGGCGGACTGCGCGGCCATGAGCTCCTTCAGGCGCGTCTGCTCGGGACCGGCCTCGCACAGCCCGTGCTCCGCCGTGACCCCGTCGGAGCTGAGGTACGCCCGGTCGAAGGTCATGCGCGACAGCGCCGCCTCGGTGATCGGGCCGATGAAGGACTGGCTCGAGCGGCGCACCGCCCCGCCGGGGCTCACCAGCTCGATGCCCTCGACCTCCTCGAGGCGGTGCAGGGCGTTCAGGCCGAGCGCGGTGACGTGCAGGGCCGCCTCGGGCCCGGCGCCGGCGAGCTCCCGGGCGAGCTCGCCGACGGTCGAGCCGCCGTCCAGCAGCACGTGCTCCCCCGGCCGGATCTGCCGACGCGCCCAGGCCCCCAGGGCCCGCTTGGCCGGGTGGGCCTCGCTCTCGCGCTCCCGCAGGGTGCTCTCCCCGGCGGCGAGGGGAATCGCCCCGCCGTAGGTCCGGGCGAGCGCCCCCTCCTCCGCGAGGCGCGAGAGGTCGCGGCGGATGGTCGAGGGCGTCACCTCGAAGCGGCGCGAGAGCTCCTCGACGGAGGCCGGCCCCGAGGACGCGGCCAGGCGCGCGATCTCCTCCCGGCGGGCCCGGGCGGGGATGGGGGTGGTGCGGCGGGCCATCGGAGCTCCTGGGACGGACGGATGCAGGTCAGCGCGTGGCCATCGCGGCGGCCTGGCGCATGGCCTCGACCATACTGCGCGGATCGGCCAGGTTCCTGCCGGCGATGTCGAAGGCGGTGCCGTGGTCCACGGACGTGCGGATCACCGGCAGGCCGACGGTGATGTTCACGCCCGACTCGATGCCGAGGGCCTTGATCGGGCCGTGGCCCTGGTCGTGGTACATCGCGACGACGAGGTCGTAGTCCCCGCGGGTGGCCAGGTAGAACAGGGTGTCCGCGGGGAGCGGGCCGGTGGCGTCGATGCCGTCGGCGCGGGCGGCCTCGACCCCGGGGGCGATCTTCTCGGCCTCCTCGCCGTAGCCGAACAGGCCGCCCTCGCCGGCGTGGGGGTTGATGGCGCACACGCCGATGCGGGGCGCGGGGACGCCGGCGCGCACCAGCGCCTCGTGCCCGCGGCGGATGGTCCGCTCCACCAGGCCGGGCTCGATGCGGGCGACGGCGTCCAGGAGGCCGACATGCGTGGTCACGTGAATGACGCGGAGGTTCGGGGTCGCGAGCATCATCGAGACCTCCTCGGCGCCGGTGAGGGCGGCGAGCAGCTCGGTGTGGCCGGGGTAGACGTGGCCCGCCGCGTGCAGGGCCTCCTTGTTCAGCGGGGCGGTGCAGATCGCCTGCACCTGGCCGGCCAGGGCCAGGCGGGCCGCCCGCTCGATGAAGCGGTAGGACCCCTCCCCCGCGACCGCGGAGAGCTCGCCGAAGGGGAGGTCCTCGGGGATGAGGTCGAGGTCGATCACCGACAGGACCCCCGTCCCCCCGACCGCCTGGGCGGGCTCCGCGACGGCGCGCACCTCGACGTCCTCGCGGCCGATGCTCTGCGCGGCGCGGCGCAGGCGGCGCGCATCCCCGATCACGACCGGGGTGCACAGGGCGAAGATCTCGGGGTCGGTGCAGGCGGAGACGATGACCTCCGGGCCGACGCCGGCGGCGTCGCCCATGGTGACGGCGATGACGGGAGCGCTCATGGCGGGGTTCCTTCCAGGGACGGGGATGCGGTCGGGGTCGGGGCGCAGCGCCGCGACGGCGTCGCGGATCCCGCGCAGGCTGTCGCGGTCGCCGAAGCTCCCCGGGCGGGTGGCGACGAGCAGTCCGTCCTCGGCCAGGGCGAGGACGGCGCCGTGGTGGACCTGCGCGATCGGGTGCAGCCGGTCGATGCCGCGGCGGGCGAGCACGGCGCGGGCGGTCTGGCCGCCGGTGAGCACCAGGTGGTGCCCGGCGGCGGCCGCGGCGGCCGCGGCCGTGAAGGCCTCGCCGAGGGCGCCGGCGCGGGCGGGGTCGGGCGGGGCGTCCAGGAGGATCGCCCGGTCGGCGGGCTCGTGCGGGAGGTGGGTCCCGGGATGCCAGGCGTGGACCTCGCAGCCGGCCTCGGCCAGCGCCGCGACCTGCGCGCGGGCGGCCTCGGCGGCGCTGCCCACGATCACGGCCAGGGGGCCGGGCGCGACAGCCGGCAGCGGGCCCCCCGAGGCCCCGGACGGGAGGGCCGCGCCGCGTCCCACCGCGGCGGCCATCCCGCCCGCGCCGGCGATCACGGCGCCGGCGGAGAGGGCGGCGGCGGCCAGCACGTCGCAGTCGGCGTCGGTCTCGGCGTCGGCCACCACCACCCGGTCGCGGCGCAGCCGTGCGGCCAGCTGCGACGCGGCGTCCGGGCCGCGGAGCGCGGCGAGGCCGATGCTCCCGGGCCGCCGCCCCTCCCGCGCGAGGAGGTCGACGAGGCTGCGGGGCGGGGCGCCCGGTTCGAGCGCCCACAGGCCCGTCTCCTCGAGCGGCGTCCCGTCGACGCGGACCTGTGCGTCGACGACGGTGCGGCCCAGGGACGGCACCGCGGGGCACAGCAGCACGGGGGCGTGCTCGGCGGCCGCGGCGACGAGGGAGGCGACCGGTCCGCGCAGGATCGAGTCGATCTTGAGGACGAGGGCGCCCTGTCCGCGGCCCGCGCCGAGCGCGGTGCCCAGGGCGCCGCGCAGCGCATCGGCCGCGGCCGCGGGCTGCCGGTGGCGGAGGTCGAGGTCGACGGCCAGCAGGGCCGGGAGCCGGGCCTCCTCCCGGGCGAGGGCATCGGCCCCGAGCAGCAGCAGTCCCGACGATCGCGGGGAGGCGACGGCCGGCAGGGAGCCGGCGGCGGCGAAGGCCTCCTGGGCGCCGGAGAGGTCGTCCGCGAGGATCGTGATCATTCCCGCCCCTCCCGGTGTGCGTGGTTCGCGCATAGTCTATCGAGGATGCGCATTTCGCGCATCGTGGTGTCGGGCACGCGGCTCATGACCAGAGCTTCGCATCGGGATGCGCCTGATCCGGCGTGCCGTCGATCCACGCCTCCTCGAAGGAGACGTGCTTGATGGCCCTGCGGGAGTCGCAGGCGTAGAGCACATGGATGCGCCCCGCGGCGTCCAGGACCGCGTGCGGGTACTCGTGGCGGCGGTTGCTGCGGCGGTTGCCGGGCCCGGTGAACCCGTCGCCCGGCTCGATGATGCGTCGCACGGGGAAGGTCTCCCCCTCATCGGCCGAGACCGCGATGCTCATCCGCGTGCGCTCGTAGGGCCAGTGGACGACGCCGTCGCCGCGCGGGTCCTGCTCCTCGTTGGAGACGACGGCGAGGCGGCCCGAGGGCAGCGGCAGGGCGCTGATCCCGGCGTTGTTGTTGGGCAGCTCGGTGGGGACGGGGGCGCTCCAGCTCTCCCCGGCGTCCTGCGAGCGGGAGATCCACACGTGGTCGGCGAAGCGGGAGCGGAACAGGAGCACCAGACGACCGGGCGCGACCTCGACGAGGTTGGGGTGGACGCGGCCGGCGCCGTCCGGCACCGCGACCTCGCGCCAGCTCGCGCCGTCGTCGTCGGAGAGCTGGAGGACGGGCTGGTCCGAGCCGTTGCGGGTGTCGTCGTCGAAGCACAGCCACTGGGTGTGCACCAGGCGCCCCGAGGCCAGGCGCTGGATCGGCTGGCGGGCGAAGGTCCCGGGCCGGTCGAAGAGGACGTCGGGCCCGCTCCAGGTGCGGCCGCCGTCGCGCGAGCGCAGGCGCCGGATCTCGGAGGTGAACTGGAGGTTGAAGGTCTCGGGGATGCCGGACTGCCGCGAGGCCTGGGAGGTGTGCAGCAGCCACAGCTCGCCGTCGGGACGCAGGGACAGGCCCGGGTTCTGGTCCGAGCGCAGCGGGTCGTGGGTGACGGCCTCCCCCGCGCTCCAGCGGGCCGCGGCCGGGTCGTAGCGGGCCACCAGGATGTCGACGTCGCCGTTGCCCTCGTCGCTGCCGCCGAACCAGGCGGCGACCATGGCCCCGTCCGGGAGGACGGCGAGGCTCGGCGCATGGTTCGAGCGGCGCGGCGTGGGGATCAGCGCGACCTGGTGGCCGCGGTGCTCGTCGCGATGGACGCGGCCGTCGGCGGGGAGCGCGGGCAGGAGCGGGAGCTCGGGGGTCATCTCGGGATCCTCTCGGACGGGTGGGATCAGCCGCCGAAGGCGGTGGCGAACATGGTCGGGATGTTCATCGCGATCTGCACGCCCACGACGATCGCGATCACGCCGAGCACCGCCAGCAGGATCGTGACCAGGGGCGAGTTCACCGCGTAGTCGTGCATGTGCTTCCTCCGGCCGGTCAGCAGCAGGATGCAGACCACGATGATCGGCAGGCTCAGCACGGTCGAGACCGCGGTCCCGACGATGTTCAGGGCGATGAGGTTGGGGGCGCCGGGCAGGGAGGCCACCAGCGGCAGCACCATGAACACGGCCACCTGCAGGAGGCGGAAG
Source organism: Brachybacterium phenoliresistens (assembly GCF_000576425.1). Classification (GTDB taxonomy): domain Bacteria; phylum Actinomycetota; class Actinomycetes; order Actinomycetales; family Dermabacteraceae; genus Brachybacterium; species Brachybacterium phenoliresistens. Next base: position 87,138 of record NZ_KK069999.1, read on the forward strand.
AGCGGGTTGGTCTCGTCCTTGCCCAGGAAGCGGCGCCAGCCCGGCACGGCGTGGTTCAGGCCGTTGACGGCCAGCTGCGCGAAGCCGCGGGACTGCGGCGGGAAGCTCGTCATCGCCGCGAGGAAGATGCACATCCACAGCAGCACCGGCCCGGCCGGCCCGACGGCCACGTGCAGCATCTCGGAGAGATCGTGCTCGTCGCTGATGGAGAACCCCGGGTGCTCGCGCGAGAACTCCGCGGCGACGGTCCAGAACAGCAGGTTGATCAGCAGCAGCGGGGCCATGCCGGCGATGAGGTCCAGCTGCTGGAGGCGGCGGTAGCGGGGACCGACCCAGCCCTTGTCGCGCATGAACCCGGAGTAGAGCAGGTTGGGCATGTTCCCGGCGATGGTGCCGATGGTCGCCGAGGCGATGACGATAGGGGCGAAGGCGCTGGTGGCCTGCTCCTGCGGGATCTCGAAGGCGAGCCCTCGCACGAATCCGGCGACGTCGACGTGGCCGATCCCGATCAGGGCGTACGCGAACGCCCCGATCATCAGCACGGAGGCGATGCGGGCGATGTACTCCAGGACCACGAACTGGCGGCGCAGCAGCACCATGCCCAGCGTCGCGACCACCACGGCCAGGGCGCAGCCGAACACGCCCCAGGCCCCGCCCCAGCCGCCGGTGAGCTGGTTCAGGCCGATGGCGGCGGCCTTGACGAAGGTGGCCTGGGTGATGAAGCCCGCGATCAGCACGACCACCGCCATCACCCCGGGCAGCACCGGGGTGATCCGGGCGAAGCCGTCGAGGATCTGCGTGTCCCCGTGGCGGTTCATCAGGGTGTACTTCGCGATCGAGGAGATGATGAAGGTGCGGGCGACCAGCGAGAGCACGAGGGTCCACAGCAGCGCGTAGCCGTAGGAGGCTCCGGAGACCGAGGAGCTCACCAGGTCGCCGGTGCCCAGGAAGGTCATGGCGAGCACGAGACCCGGGCCGATGGACGTCACCCAGCCCATGCCGTGGGGCAGCGGGACCTGGTCGGGCCGCCGCTGCGGCGGGGCGGGATGGGGGGCGGTGGACGCGGCCATGGGCACTCCTCGGGACGGGTCGTCATCGACACGATCGCTGCAGGCGATCCCTCGGCGGGATTGCGCGGTGCGAGTAGGATTGTGGCCCTAATGCGCGATTCGCGCAACCCCCGGGGATGAGGAGAGCCATGGAGATCGTCCTGATCGGCGTGATCGTCGCGGTCGCGACCTGCGTGCAGGGGTCGGTCGGCTTCGGCCTGGGCATGCTCGCCGCACCCCTGATCGCGCTCATCGCCCCGGAGCTGATCCCCGGCACGGTGCTGCTGCTGGCCACCACCCTCTCCCTGAGCACCCTGCTGCGCGAGCGCTCCCACGTGGACTGGGGCGCGGTGGGCTGGGCGAGCATCGGCCGCATCCCCGGCTCGCTGCTGGGCGCCGGGGCCGTCGCCCTGCTGCCGGACGCCGGGCTCACCGTGGTGCTGGCCGGCACGGTGCTGCTGGGCGTCGCGCTGAGCCTCGCCGGCTGGCGGCCCCACCGCACCCGCGCCACGACCCTGCTGGCAGGGGGCGCCTCCGGCGCCCTGGGCACCGCCACCAGCATCGGCGGACCGCCGATGGCGCTGATCCTGCGCGGCGAGGAGCCCGGCATGGTCCGGGCGACGCTCAGCGGGACCTTCGTGGTGGGCTGCGCGCTGTCGCTGGCCAGCCTCGGCGCCCTCGGACAGCTGCATCTCGAGCAGCTGCGGGCCGCGATCGTGCTGCTGCCCTTCGTCGCCGCGGGCCTGCTGGCCTCGGGGCCGATCGCCCGCCGGATCGACAGCGCACGCCTGTACTCCGGGGCCGTCCTCGTCTCGGTGGTCGGCGCCCTGGCCGCGGCGGCCGGCGGGGCGTCGGCGCTGCTGGGCTGATCGCGGCCCCGATCCGGGATTGCGCGCTCCGCGCTTTCGGTGCAGACTATTGCGCGCACCACGCAGCTCCGTGGACCGCCTGACGATCCGAGAGGTCGATGATGACCCAGACCCCCTCTGCCCCGCCCGTGCCCACCGCCGCGGAGGTCGCCGACCCGTACGCCCTGCGCCCCGAGCTGGCCCGCGCCGCACCGCGGACCCTCGTCCAGCGCCTGCGCTTCCTGGGACCGGGCATGCTCATGTCCGCCGCCGTGGTCGGCTCCGGGGAGCTCATCACCACCACGACCATGGGCGCGAGCGTCGGCTTCGCCCTGCTGTGGCTGATCATCCTGTCCACCGGGGCGAAGGTCTTCATCCAGGCCGAGCTCGCCAAGCACACCATCCTCTCCGGCCGCCCCGCCCTGCAGGCCTTCGCCGACGTCCCGCCGCGGATCGGCCGCGCGAGCTGGATCAACGTGCTGTGGATCGGGATGGACCTGGCCAAGATGCTCCAGCGCGGCGGGATCATCGGCGGCGCCGTCTCCGCCCTGTCGCTGCTGTGGCCGATCCTCGGCGAGCCGCTGTCCACGCCCTCGCTGCTGCTGTGGACCGTGATCGCGCTGGCCGTGGTGATCGGCGTGAACGTCGCCGACCGGTACCTGCTGCTCGAGCGGACCGCCTTCGCGCTCGTGGTCACCTTCACCGTGTTCACCGTGATCCTCGCGCTGTCGCTGCCGGCCACCGCCTTCGGCTACGACCTGGCCGACATCGCCGGCGGGTTCACGCTGGGGATCCCCGCCGGCGCCGCCGGCATCGCCATCGCCGTCTTCGGCCTGACCGGCGTCGGCGCCGACGAGATGACCACCTACACCTACTGGACCATGGAGAAGGGCTACGCCCGCTGGACCGGCCCCGAGGACGGCACCCCCGAGCGCGCCGCCCGCGCCCGCGGCTGGATCCGCGTCATGCAGCTGGACCTCCTGGTCGCCTGGATCGTCACCACCGCCTGCACGCTGTCCTTCTACATCATGGGGGCGGCCGTGCTGCACCCCCAGGACCTGCACCCCGAGGGCACCGAGGTGATCCGCACCCTGTCGCGGATGTACGTCGACACCCTCGGACCCTGGGCGGAGATCCTCTTCCTCATCGGCGCCGTGACCGTGCTCGGCTCGACCTTCCTCGCCTCGACCGCCTCGGTGCCGCGGCTGTGGGCGAACAACCTCGCCGTCCTCGGGGCGTTCGACTGGACGGACGTGGCGCTGCGCCGCAGGCTCATCCGCATCTTCACCGTCGTCATGCCGTGCATCTGGGCGGCCACCTTCCTGGGCCTCAAGGCCCCGCTGATCATGGTGATGATCGGCGGCTTCGGCGGGGCGCTGTTCCTGTTCGCCGTGGTCATCGCCGTCTGGTTCCTGCGCCGCCGCACCGGGGACGCGACCTTCCGCTCGCGGCGCTCGACCGTCCTGCTGTGCATCTCCACGCTCGCCGTGCTGTTCGCCGGCGCGGTCGCGCTGCTCGAGGAGCTCGGCATCGCGGCCTGACCGCCCGTCCCCACCCGAAGGAGCCCCATGTCCGAGGTCGTCGTCCTCTCCCCCAGCTTCGGCCGCTGGTCCCCCGAGCCCGCGCAGGTGCTGGCGGATGCCGGTCTGCGGGTGCGCCGCGCCGCCCTCGGCGCGCCGATGACCCCGCAGCAGGTCATCGGCCAGCTGCCCGGGGCCGCGGCCCTGATCGTCGGCCTCGATGCGGTCGACGCCTCCGTGATCGAGGAGGCGGCGCGCCGCGGAGAGCTGCGCGTGATCGCCAAGCACGGCGTGGGGGTGGACAACATCGACGTCGCCGCGGCGGCCCGCGCCGGCATCCCCGTGGTCCACGTGCCCGCCCTGAACAGCGGCGCCGTCGCCGATCTGGTGCTGGGCCTGATGCTGGCCCTGCTGCGCCGCATCCCGGAGGCGCAGCAGGGACTGCGCGAGGGCGGCTGGCCGGTCCTGGCCGGCCCCGAGCTGAGCGAGCTCGCCGTGGGCATCGCCGGCTTCGGGCGCATCGGCCGAGGGGTCGCGCGGCGCCTGGAGGGCTTCGACGCCTCCGTGGCGGCCTTCGACCCGTTCCTCCCGCCGGACGCCTTCGGGTCCGTGCGGCGCACCGGCACCCTCGAGGAGCTGCTGGAGACCAGCGACCTGGTGACGCTGCACCTGCCCGGGGGCCAGGACGGCCCGCTGCTGGACGAGGCCGCGATCGCCCGCATGCGCCCCGGCGCCTGGCTGGTCAACGCCGCCCGCGGCGAGCTCGTCGACGAGCACGCCGTCGCCCGGGCCCTGCGCTCCGGGCATCTCGCCGGATACGCGGCCGATGCCTTCACGGCCGAGCCGCCCACCGGCTCCCCGCTGCTGGAGGCCCCGAACACCCTGCTCACCCCGCACATGGGGGCCTACACCCGGGCGACGAACGCGCGCATGGGCGTCAGCGCCGCCCGCAGCATCATCGCGGCGCTCACCGGAGCGCCGCTGGACCACGAGGTCCGCCCCGCCGAGGAAGGACGCCGATGAGCACCCCCACCACCACGATCCCCGGGATCCCGCAGCCCGTCTCCCGCGCCGTGCTGGGCACCATGACCTTCGGCGACACCGTCGACCGGGCGACCGCCGAGCGCATGATCCACGCCGCCCTGGACGCCGGGGTGACCCTGGTGGACACCGCCAACGGCTACGCGGGCGGGCAGACCGAGACGATGCTGGGCACCCTGCTCCCGCCGGGGGACGGCGTGGCCCTCGCGACGAAGGCCGGCATCCCGCACCCCGACGCCGGGGAGCACTCGCCGCTGTCCGCGGAGGGCATGCGCCGCAGCCTCGAGGGCAGCCTGCGGCGCCTGCGCCGCGAGCGCGTGGAGCTGTTCCATCTTCACCAGCCCGACCGCTCCGTCCCGCTCGCCGAGACCCTCGAGCAGATCGCGACCTTCCTCGAGCAGGGACGCATCCTCGCCTGGGGCGTCTCGAACTTCTCCGCCTGGCAGATCGCCGACCTCGAGGCCGCGGCCGACCGCGCCGGCCTGCCCCGCCCGGTCGTCGCCCAGCAGCTGTACAACCTCCTCGCCCGCCGCATCGAGACCGAGTACGCCGAGTTCGCGCAGGTCCACGGCCTGCACACGATGGTCTACAACCCGCTGGGCGGCGGCCTGCTCACCGGGCGGCACCGCTTCGAGGAGTCCGGCGGCTCCGGCCGCTTCGGCGATTCCCGCCTGTCCGGCATGTACCGCGACCGATACTGGAACCCGCAGCTCTTCTCCGCGATCGACGAGCTCTCCCGGATCGCGGCCGAGGCGGGGATGGCGCTGACCGAGCTGTCGCTGCGCTGGCTCGTCTCCCAGGAGGTGACGAGCTCGGTCCTGCTGGGCGGCTCGAAGGTCGAGCACCTGGCCGCCAACCTCGCCCACCTGGACCGCGGTCCGCTCCCGGCCGACGTCCTCGAGCGCACCCGCGCCGTCGGCGAGCAGCTGCACGGCCCCATGCCCGCCTACCACCGCTGATCCCGCGACCCGCCCGACCCGAGGAGTCCCCCATGCCCCATCCCGCCGCCGACGTCATCCGCCGCGCCCAGGCCGGCGAGACCCTGATCGGCTACTGGTCGGTCCTGGACAGCCCCGTCTCCACCGAGCGCGTGGCCATGACCGGCTACGACTACGTCGCCATCGACGGCCAGCACGGCCTGCTGGGCTACTCCGGCATCCTGCAGGGGCTGATGGCCATCGACGCCGCCCACGGCCCGGCCGGGCTGGTGCGCGTGGAGGCCAACGACGACGCCGTCATCGGCCAGGCCCTCGACGCCGGGGCCCGCGGCGTGATCGTCCCGCTGGTGAGCACGGCCGATGACGCGCGCCGCGCCGTGCGGGCAGCCCGCTACCCCGGCGCCGGGATCCGGTCCTACGGGCCGATGCGCTCGGGGCTGCGCGTGGGCCCGGTCCCCGGCGACTCCGATGCGGCGATCCTTCTGCTGGTGATGATCGAGACGCCCGAGGGCCTCGAGAACGTCGAGGAGATCTGCGCGGTCGACGGGGTGGACGGCGTGTACATCGGCCCCTCCGACCTCATGCTCGCCGTGGGCGGCGCGTTCCCGGGCGACCCGGACCGGGCCGCCGAGCACACCGCCGCGATCGCGCGCGTGCTCGCGGCGGCGCAGGCCGCCGGGGTCATCCCGGGCATCCACACGCCCGACGGCGCGACCGCCCGGGCTCGCCGCGAGCAGGGCTTCCGGTTCATCACCATCGCCTCGGACCTCACCCACCTGGAGCAGGCGGCGCGCAGCCACCTCGAGCAGGCCCGCGGCTGAGGCCCCGCCTCAGGACCCCTCGACCACGAGGCTCGCCTCCCCGAGCGGCGGCGACCCGAATTCGTCGACGGGGCTCATGACGGCCTGCCCGGGCCGGGGATCTGCTGCCATCCCTCGGGCAGCGGGTGGGGGCCGATGTCCCCGGGCGGGATCCAGGGCTCCCAGCCGCTCCCTGCGGCGCCCTCTCCGCGCGAGAGCAGGCCGTGCAGCCGGGCCCCCGTCCCGCGCACCGCGGCCGCCTGCTCGGGGGTGAGGGCGCCGGTCCCGACGAACCAGTCGAGCTCGTCCTCGTCCTTCATCGCGACCCGCCAGTCCTCGGTGCCCGGGACGCCCTCGGCGACGACGTCGAGCGCCCAGTCGCGGGTGTCGTACCCGAGGGCGGTGCGGCGCCACGGGGTCTCGAGGTTGCCGTACCAGCGGCGGGTCCAGTCCGTGCCGTCGTGCCAGCGCCAGACCGACCAGCGCTCGCCGCGGCGATGGACGCGCACGACGGTCTCCCCCTCCCAGGCGGCCACGTCGTACCGGCCGTCCCAGTCGGTCGCGGAGACCAGGCGCCCCTGCGGCCCGATCCCGGCGCCGGCCCGTGCCGCGCGGCCGGATCCGGGGCGCGTCATGACGACGGTCAGCTCCCCGTCGTCGTGCAGCACGGTGCCGGCGACCGCGAAGCTCACCGTCGGGCCGCGACCGGGCAGGTCCCGGATGCTGCGCAGGACGATGCGGGCGCCGCGGGGATGGGGCGGCACCGGCGGATCGATCGCCGGGCCGGGCAGGACGTCGAGGGACCGGCGCAGGGCGTCATCGCATGCCATGCCACCACCCTAGGAGCATCAGGGCGTCAGCAGCAGGACCACGATCGCGCGCAGGTCGTCCCGCGGGTCGTCATGGTGCGCCTCGCGCTGCAGCGCGCGCACGCTCCTCTCGCGCACGGCGTGCCCCATCGCCAGGGACATGAGCGCCCGGGCGACGAACTCCGGGGAGACGTCCCGTCGCGGCCCGCCGGGGCGGGACAGGCTCTCGGCGCATCGGGCGAGAATGTGCTCGTACACCCGCCGCAGGCGGGCGATCCGGAATCTGCCGGGAAAGTCGCAATTCACCGCTTCCGTGTCCAGCACGGCCAGCAGCTGATTCGCGGGAGAACAGGGATCCAGGACGTCCACGATGTGGTCGACGACGGCCGTCGGATCTCCGTCCAGGGCGGCGCACCGGTCCAGGGCGGTCTGCGCCGCGGCCTCCAGGCGGTCGATGACCCCGAACAGCAGGCTCGCCTTGGACGGGAAGTGGTGCAGCAGCCCCGGATGCGACACGTTGACCGACGCGGCGATCATCCGCAGGCTCGAGCCGGTGTATCCGTGCTGGGCGAACATCGCCTCCGCCCCGTCCAGGATCCTCTCCGCCGGGGGGCGCTCATCCCGGACCGCGCGACGCGGAATCCGCGCGTCCGGCGCTCTGACCTGGGCGACGACCGTCGAGGCTGAGTCCTCGCGCAGCTGCTCGGTCACGGCGCCTCCACCGGGACCACCAGGCAGGTGCGCTCGTGCTGCGTGCCGACGACGCGCAGCCCGGCGCGGCGGTGACCCGCCTGCGGACCGTTCATGGCCTCGAGCACGTGGCGCACCGCCGCCGGCTCGAGGTGGAGGGCGCCGTCGACGTCGACGAGGACGAGCGCCTCGGGATCGCGGGCGAAGGCTTTCTCGATCTCGTCGGCGAGGAATGCGCAGGTATCCCGTGTGAGGCATCCGGTGACGGCGATCTCGATCGCATCACGACCGACATCGGCGCGCACCGAGAGCGAGATTTCGTGAGGCATGGCAGAACCGCCTGTCAATTCAGGAACGACGGCCGTCTGCAAGACCTTCTCGAAGGATATGGCCCCCCGCCCCCCGACGCAACCGCCGGGGACGGGGGCCCGGCGTGGCAGACTCTGCCCATGCCGTCCCCCACGCCGCCGGCCCCCGAGAAGGAGCGCCCCATGTCCGCCCCCGAGCAGACCCGCGATGCGATGACGTCCATGGAGAGGCTGCTCCTGGAGAGCGAGGACATCGCCGGCTTCCTCGAGGAGTTCATCGAGCACCTCGCGCAGCGCCTCTCCACCGGGGACGAGCCGGTGTGGTGCGGCGTGAGCCTGCGGCGCCAGCGCCGGTCCACCACCGTGGTCACCTCGGGCCCCCACGCCCTGGAGATCGACGCGCTGCAGTACGCCTCCCCCGACGGCCCGTGCCTGACCGCCATGCGGGAGCAGACCGTGATCCGCGTCGGGGACGTGCGCGAGGACGGCCGGTGGCCGCAGTTCCACTCCGCCGCGGATCAGCAGGGGGTGCGCTCCGTGCTCGCGGTGCCCTTCGCGCTGCGCGGCGAGGCGCAGGCGGCGCTGAACATCTACTCCTCCTCCCCGCACGACTTCGACCCCCGGAAGATCGAGGTCATCCAGCTCGAGGTGGATCGGGCCTCCAGCGGCCTGCTGCTGGCGATCCGCCTGGCCGACGGCCGGGACGCGGAGGAGGATCTGCGGGCGTCGATGCAGTCCCGCACCACCATCGACCTGGCCACGGGCATCATCATGGCCCAGAACCGGTGCACCCAGCAGGAGGCGCTGGAGATCCTCACCGCCGCCTCGAACCATCGCAACGAGAAGCTGCGCGATGTCGCCCTGGCGCTGGTGGTGAGCCTCAACGGCGGCCCGCCCACCCACGGCTTCGTCCGCTGAGGACGCCGCGGCCCCGGATCAGCCCCGGCTGATGTACAGGGGGGACGCCCAGTACGGCTCCACCGAGAAGACGACGTCCCGGACCACGCCCTCGGGCACCTCGAACAGGACCGAGCAGGTGACCTCGTCCCCGTCGTCCAGGCGGGAGACCGCATGCAGCGGCGCCGCCGGCTCCGCCCAGGCCTCCGAGGAATCGGCCGCCCAGTAGTCCGTCTCCGCCATCACCCAGAGCCCGTCCCGGAGATCCAGCGGCACGGATCCCCGATAGGTCAGGCGGAGGTCCGCCTGGACGTACACGTGGCCCGGCTCCGCCGGCGGGTTCTGCGGATCGGCCCCGGCGACGAGCTCCGCGGCGTCCCAGGTCACCGTCTCCACGAACACCTGCAGGTGACCGCCCTCCGGGGTGTCCCAGCCCAGCCGGTGCTCGCCGAGCACCGCCGGGCGGTCGAAGTCCCCGAATCCGGCGACCACGCCCCCGGCGGCGTCGGTGACCTCGCCGTCGACGAAGTCGTCCTCGATCCCCATCATCCCGGCCTCGACGTACCCGTCCTGCGCATCGAGGGCACGCAGGAGGACCATCCCCGTGATCACGCCGCCGCCGAAGGCCAGGAGCACCAGGACCATCGCCCCGGCGATCCCCGCCGCCCACCAGGCGGCCGCCCGGCGGCGCGGCGCGGCGGGCGGCGGCGCCGGGTGCTCGGAGAGCGTCGGGACCGGGCTCTCGGGCGCGGGCTCCTGCTGGAGCCAGTGCGCGTACGAGGCCCCGGTCCGGGCCGCGTCGTCGGTCGTCGGCGGGCTGTGCGTCCCGCTCGGGTCGTGGGACATCGTCATGGAACGCCTCACCAGGTCAGAGCCGTTCCATGGGTCCCGGACAGGCCCCCCGACCACGGCGATGGAGGGAATCTAGCAGGAGATCGGCGCGGCCCCGCGCTTCGTCCCCGAACCGTGACCTGGACGCACGAGCGCCCCGTCCTCCGGGCAGGAGGACGGGGCGCGCGCGACGATGCCGGGTCGGATCAGCCCTCGTCGACGGCGGGCAGCACGTCGGGGTTCTCCTCCAGCCAGGAGTCGATGGCCTCGGCCTCCTGGCCCTCGCCGAACTCGTTGACGACCTTGTCCTCGAGGCTGCCGTACTGGGCGTCGTCGAGGGTGATGCCGCCGATGAACTCGGCCGCATCGGCGAAGTCGTCGCCGAAGCCCTCGCGGGCCAGGAAGTGGAGGGCCTCGGACTCGCCCAGGGCGCCGAGGGGATCCTCGAGGTCCTTCACGGAGTAGGCGGAGTTCGCCCAGAAGGGGCGCCACAGGGTGACGACGATGTCCTTCTGGTCCTCGACGGCGCCGGCGAGCTCGGTGGTCATCGCCGTCGTCGAGGAGGTGACCAGCTCGTACTCGTCCTCGAGCCCGTACTGCGGCATGACCTGCTCCTGGGTCGCCTTGGTCAGACCCGCCCCCGGCTCGATGCCGACGATCCGCCCGCCGAAGCGGTCGCCCTGGCCCTTGAGGTCCGCGATGGAGGTGATGTCGACGTAGTCGGGCACGGCGATGGTGAGCTTGGCGTTGGGGTAGTACGCGCCGAGGTCCTCGATCGAGTCGCCGTACTCCTCCATGTACGAGGCGTGGGTGACCTCGGGCCAGGCCGAGGGGTAGATGTCCACGTCGCCGTTCGCCAGCGCCGTGTACAGCAGCGCGGCGTCGGCGATCTGCTCGTGCTCGACGGTGTAGCCCATCGCGGTCAGGCGGTCGTCCAGCAGGTAGGCGGTGCTCAGGCCGTCGGTCCAGGAGGCGATGTAGCCCAGGGTGATGGTCTTGCCGTTCCCGGAGCCGCCGTCGGCCGAGCCGTCCCCGCCGGAGCCCCCGTTGCCGCCGCAGGCGGCCAGGCCCAGGCCCATCAGGCCGGCAGCACCGCCCGCGAACGCGGCACGGCGGGACAGGGGGATGGTGAGAGCGTTGCGTCGGTTCTTCATGATCGGGTGTCCTTTCGAAACGGTGATCAGGGGATCCGCGGCCCGGGGGCCGGAGGTTCAGGCCTCGGCGGCGGCGCGCTGCGCCGTCTTCTCCGCCAGGCTCTTCTTCAGGAGGGCGATCAGGGACGTCGGGTAGGAGCCGGGATTGCCCAGGGACGCGGTGAGGCGGTCCAGGAACACGGCCAGCAGCACGACGCCGACCCCGGCCTCGATGCCGAGCGGCAGGTTCATGGTGGTGATGCCCTGGACGACGAGCTTGCCCAGCCCGTCGGCTCCCACCATGCCCGAGATGACCGCCATGGACAGGGACAGCATGATGACCTGGTTGACGCCGGCCATGATCGTGGGGATCGCCAGCGGCAGCTGGATCCCGGTGAGGATCTGCCCCGGCGTCGCGCCGAAGGACTCCCCGGCCTCGACGGTCTCGGAGTCGACCTGCCGGATGCCCAGCTCGGTCATGCGCACCCCCGGCGGGAGCGCGAAGATGATCGTCGAGAAGAGGCCGGGCACGGTGCCGACGGAGAAGAAGATGATCGCCGGGATCAGGTAGACGAAGGCGGGCATCGTCTGCATGAAGTCCAGGATCGGCCGCACGAGCACGCTCACGGTCCGGTTCGTCGCCGCGAGGATGCCCACCGGCACGGCGATGACGATCGCGCACACGGTGGCGACCAGCACCTGCGCCATCGTCTGCATCATCGGCTCCCAGACGTCGATGCACAGCGCGAACAGGAAGAGCACGGCGGTGGCGATCGCGAACTGCCAGGAGCGGAACACCAGCGACAGCAGCGCGAACAGCAGCACCATCACCAGCGCCGGCAGCAGCAGGAGCGTGTCGGTGAGGCCGTCGACCAGGGCCCTCATCAGCCAGCTGAAGGCGTCGAACAGGAGGGAGAGGTTCTCCTTGAACCAGCGGATCAGCCAGGCGATGCCCTCGCCGAGCGGGATGCGGAGGAAGAACTCGTCGGGGCTCATCGGGCATCATCCTCCGCGGCGTCGAAGGCGGGCAGCGGCGGCGGGGCAGGTGCCGGCGGCGGGTCCGGCTGCAGGGCTCCGGCGGCGGTCAGCAGGGTCACGCGCGGGATGACGCCGGCGAAGCGGCCGTCCTCGTCCGTGACCACCAGGGGGCTGCGGTGCCGCGCGGAGATCGCGAACAGGTCCGCGACCGGCGTGTGCGCATCCACCAGGGGCAGCTCGGGCTCGGCGGGGATCGGCAGCTCGTCGCGGCCGTCCTTCACCGCGGCGGCGACGTCCTCCTCCCAGATCACGGCGTGCGGGGTGCGGTCGCGGCGCAGCACGACCAGCCACGGGTTCTGGGTCTCGCGCATGAGCTTGTGGGCGCTGCGCGGGCCCTGCCCGGACCCGAGGGTCGCCGGGGGCGGCTCCATGATCGCCGAGGCCGTCAGCACGCGGCTGCGGTCCACGTCCTGGATGAAGCGGGCGACGTAGTCGTTCGCCGGCTCGTTGAGGATCTGCTCGGAGGTGCCGACCTGGACGATCCTCCCGTCGCGCATCATGGCGATCCGGTCGCCGATCCGCATGGCCTCGTTGAGGTCGTGGGTGATGAACAGGATCGTCTTCTCCAGCCGCTGCTGCAGGTCCACGAGCTGGTCCTGCATGTCCCGCCGTATCAGCGGGTCCAGGGCGCTGAAGGCCTCGTCCATGAGCATGATGTCGGTCCCGGCGGCGAGCGCCCGGGCCAGGCCCACGCGCTGCTGCATGCCGCCGGAGAGGTCCGACGGACGGTAGCCGCCCCAGCCCTTCAGCCCCACCATCTCCAGGGCCTCGGCCGCGCGGGCCTCCCGCTCGGAACGGCCCACCCCGCTGACCTCGAGCCCGTAGGCGGCGTTCTCGCCGACGGTGCGATGGGGCAGCAGGGCGAAGTGCTGGAACACCATGGAGATGCGCCGACGGCGCACCTCGCGCAGCTCGGCGGCGTTCATGCTCGAGATCGACTGATCGCCGATCACCAGCTCCCCCGCGGTCGCCGGCCACAGGCCGTTGACCATGCGGATGAGCGTGGACTTGCCCGAGCCGGACAGGCCCATCACGACGAAGATCTCGCCGGGCTCGACGCTGAAGGAGGCATCGATCACCGCGGCCGTCAGCCCGTCCTCACGCAGCTCCTCGCGGGTCCGGCCTGCCTGGAGCGCCTCGACGCCCCGGTGCGGCCTGCGCCCGAAGATCTTGTACAGACCGTCGGCGGAAATTGCTGGCACAGTGCTCCTTCGTCCATTCTCCGGATACGGGCAGGTGCCGTTTCTCTGCGGCCGCCGCCACGGTGGTCAGGCCGCGGCAGGCAGTCCGGGGCACCCGGGCCCGCACCCCGAGGCTGGCACGGCCCGGTCTGCGGAACAAGCCGGAACGGGGCCGATAGACGCAGGTCAGAGGCACCACGGCCGGGCGGTCCGGCCGCGGCCGACCCCGCGGAGCGCGGCGAGAATGCAGAGGTGGCCAGGGGCGATACCGACATTCTCGGAATGCCCCTCCCGCACCGGGGAGGGCGCAGGGTAACAGTCCCGTAACAACCCGTCCAGACCCGCTTACCGATCGTTCAGTCCGAGATCCGGGGCGATTTTGCGGCGCGCACGCACCGCCGTCGGCGCCCCGCGGCGCGGCCCCCGTCGCGGCCCCGGGAGGGCTAGCGTGGACCGCGTATCCGCCCTTTCGAAGGAGCCCTCCCCGCATGGTCCTCGACCTCCCTCCCGCCGCGCCGGGCAGCGGCGCGCCCGCGCACGACGCCGTCCTCGACAACCCCGCCTGGTCCTCCCTCAGCGGCCACCACGCGCACCTGGCCACCGGCAACGACCTGGTGCTGCGCTTCCCCGAGGACGTCTCCCCCTTCGTCGGCATCCGATCCTTCGCCGTGCCGGAGGTGTGGGACGCGATCCTCGACGTGTTCGGCCACGGGGCCGAGGTCGGCATCTCCCACGCCGAGCCGGAGCTGCCCGCGGGCTGGCACGAGGTGTTCCGCATCCCCGGCGTGCAGCTCGTGCAGACCGACCGCCTGCACGCCCGGCCCGACGAGGAGGCCGTCGAGCTGGGCGCGCAGGACGTCCCGGAGATGCTCGATCTCGTGGCGCGGACCAGGCCCGGGCCGTTCCTCTCCCGCACCCACCTGCTGGGCCGCTACGTGGGCATCCGCCGCGACGGGCGCCTGGCCGCGATGGCCGGCGAGCGCCTGCATCCCGCGGGCTGGACGGAGATCAGCGCCGTCGCCGTCGATCCGGCTCACCGCCGCCAGGGCCTCGCCTCCCGCCTGGTCCTGGACGTCGCCTTCGGCATCCAGCAGCGCGGCGACCGCGCCCTGCTGCACGCCAGCGCCTCCAACACCGGCGCGATCGAGGCCTACGAGAAGCTCGGATTCTCCCTGCGCCGCCGGGTCAGCTTCGGAGCCGTGCGGACGCCGTAGCCGCAGGATCCTATGCTGGTGCCCCTCCGAGGGAGGAGCTCCCCATGGCGTCCCTGCGCATCATCGTCCGCCCGCTCGCCCTGCTCGGCGTCGGCGCCCTGCTGCTGGCCGGGTGCGTCCCGCCGCTGCCCTTCCTCCCCCACGGCGGCCCCGACCTCCGCGAGGACGACACGATCGAGGTGCACCTGCCGATCAGCGGCATGTTCGGCTATTTCGGGGACCGCACCGACACCATCGGCGCGGACACCTTCACCACGCAGGTCAGCCTGCCGGAGGGGCTCGTGATCTTCGAGGAGTCCGCGCCGCTGGCCGAGGCGCAGCGCGCACGGATCGAGACGGCGGCCGAGGACTACCTCGCCTGGGAGGCGACGCTCTCCGAGCAGGAGCACGTCCCCTGCACGGACATCCCCAGCGTCGGCATCCGCGTCACCGGGTCGATGGAGCACGGCTCCCGGGTGCAGGACTGCCATGGGGACTCGCCGCTGCGCGCCCTGACCACCTCCGTGGCCGATGCGCGCGAGGAGCTCATCGGCGAGATCGCCCTGCCCACCGACGACTGGATCCTCGAGGTCGCCCCCGTGCCGGGCGGGCCGGACCCGGAGGCCGGCGGCTCCTACCGGCTGACGCTCGCGGCGTCCCGGAAGGGCATGGACCTGCTCGGCCCCGACGGCGCCGTCCGGTCGCTGGACTGGGAGGGGAGCGCGCCCGTGCTGCGAGGCATCAACGACGTGCTCATCCACGAGGACGAGATCGGCTGCTCCGACGCCGCCGCCGAGCTGACGATGACCCGGTCGGGCGACCCGTCGCTGAGCCGGACCGTCCCGATCTGCCCGGGGCAGCCGCCGGAGGCGCTGGCGGAGGCGCTGGCGGGAGCCTGAGGGTCAGGACGGACGCGGACGTCGCCTCACGCCAGGCCCAGCGCCTCCGGGGTGCATCTGTCCGTCTCCACCCTCGCGTCGGAGATCGAGAACCTGCCCTGGGCATCGATCGTGAAGATCGCCCCGTGCTCGTCGCGCGCCTCGGCGTAGTGGAGGGCGCCTCGCCGCGCCACCGGCCCGAACCCGCCGAAGCCGTGCTCCCGCAGGACGTCCTCGTACGGCGCCACGTACTCGTCCCAGGCCCCCTCGTCGGACGCGCTCCCGTCGAAGGGCACCGAAGAGGTCCAGTCCCCCGCGCGGTAGAGGCAGTCGCCGTCGCGCTCGGCCACGGTCCGCGTCGTGGCCTGGAGCTCGAACTCCCGGCCGCCCGCCGCGCCGGCGGCCGCCGCATCGGCCGCGACCTCGTCGTAGTGCGCGACCACGTCCTGCGCCGGGATGGGCTGGCCGCCGCTGCAGCCGGCGAGCGCGAGGAGCGCCGCGGCGACGAGCGCTGCGGCGCCGAGCCGGGCCTCGGTGGATCCCGGCCGGGGATCCCTTCGCATCATGCTGCGCTCCTCGTGCTGCGTTCCCGCCCCTGCTGATCGCGGGAGCCCTCCTCATGGGGACTTCTGCCCATCGTAGGAGAGGCCGGGCGCGGCTACAGTGCTGACCACGGCGCACATGCCGGTGAGGTGCGGAAGGGGCGGGGTGCATGGGCGGGTTCCTGGGGGCCGACACCGATCAGCTGATCGGTGCGGGAGAGACGATGGAGCAGCGGGGGGTTCGGCTCGAGGAGATCGGGGAGGCGCTGTCGGCCGCGATCGCCCGGGCGAGCTGGACCGGCCCGGATCGCGACCGCTTCTGCGAGAGCTTCGAGGCCTCGGTGCTTCCGCTGATCCGCGAGGCCTCCGTGCGCCTGGGCACCGGGGCGCGGGCCCTCTACCGCCATGCCGCGCAGCAGGACCTCGCCTCCAGCGCGGACGGCTCGATCGACTCCGCCCGCTACGCGGAGCTGCTCGAGGGCGAGTCCTGGTCGGACATCATCAACTGGGCCCAGGACGCCTGGGAGAAGACCCCGTTCGATGATCCGATGACCATCGATGACCTCGGCGGCCGCTACGTCGACTCCCCCGAGGGGGCCGGCTTCGATCCGGCCGATGTCGATCTCTCCGCCGAGGCGATCGGGAGCCAGGTGATGCGCCAGGGCACGCTGGGCGACTGCTGGTTCCTCGCCGGGCTGATGGCGGCCGCGCAGTCCGATCCGGAGTTCCTGGCCCGGAACATCACCCTGCGCGAGGACGGCACCTGGGACGTGACGCTCTACGAGGACGGCGAGCCGGTGACCGTCACCGTCTCCCCCGACGAGCTGGTCCGCGACGGCGCGCGCGTGGACAACGACGGCAGCGGAAACTTCTGGGACGACGACGAGATCGGCTACATGTCGATCTACGAGCAGGCGGCGATCAACCACCTCGGCCCGGACTACGAGTCCGTCATCGCCGACACGCCCCAGGCCGGCCTCGAGCTCATCACGGGCGCGGGCGCGAATGGCTCCGACATCCTCGGCGGCCAGCCCTCGGCGGAGGACCTCCACCGCGCTCTGGAGACCGGTGCGCCGATCACCGTGATGACGGATCCGATCATGCCCTTCCGGGGCGACCTCGCCTCCGCCCACGTCTACCAGGTGCAGTCGGTCGACCCGGAGACCGAGGAGGTCGTCCTGGTCAACCCCTGGGGCGACGGCGCCGGCAAGCCGCATCTGGTCACGGTTCCGATGGACTTCTTCTACGGCAACAACATCGTGATGACGGGCGTCGGCGCGCCGCCCGAGGACTGGGGGTGAGGACCGTGAGCATCGACGGACCGGACGGCGCGACGCCCACGCGGCACCGCCTGCGTCTGACGGCGCGGGCGCGGATCGGCAGCGCGACCATCGGCTGCTCGGGGGCGCGGATCGCCGAGGACGGGGCCACCGCGCACGCGGCCCTCGACGTCGTCGACCCCGAGCTGGGGCGGCGCAGCGTCATCGTGCGGGAGGGCGACCGGATCGAGATCGCCTCGGGCGCCGTGCTGGTGCTCGCCGTGCACCCCTGGGACCCGCCGCGGCCCGCCGGCGTCGACCTGGCGCATGTCGCCTGGGAGGGCGGGCCCGCCGCGTGAGCGCAGACCGGGCCGATGGTCAGTGCAGCGGCTCCTCCTGCACGGGCTGCTGCAGCTCGGTGACCCAGTCCTGCTGGTCCTCGGAGTCGGAGACGAGGTAGACCTCGCGGCAGGGCCAGTCGGGCACGAGCCCGTGCTCGAGCACGGCAGTGTGCAGGGCGCGCCAGGATTCGCCGATCCCCGCCATGGTCCCGTGGTGCACGGCGCTCAGCGCCCGCGGGACCGTCGGGAGCTCGAGGAGCTCGCAGCCCTCGCCGGGCTCGCCCTCGATGGTGAACCCGGCCGTGACCTCGACGCCGTCCTCGTTCATGTCGTACAGGGCGACGGGCGTGCCCGCGGCGGCGGCATCGGCCCCGATCCCGTCCGCGACCTCGTCGAACAGCGGACCGACGACCCCGGCCACCGCCGGCTGGTCCGGCACGGTCACCGTGCGCACGGCCAGCCGCAGCGCGGGCAGGCCCTTCTCCTGGACCTCGATGCTGGTCATCGCTCCTCCTCCACGACGGTGCCCCACAGTAGGCCGGCGAGCCCTCCCGCGGGAAGGGCGGCCCGGCCCGCAGGTCCCGCGATCCCCCGGCGGATCAGGCCGGGGGTGGGGAGCGGCGCGGGCAGGATCATCCGCCGGGATGACGGCGTCGATCCCGCCGGCCGACGCCCCGCACCCCGCCGGAGCGGGAGGGTGGGGACATGTTCACCACGACCCCCACCGCCCAGGACCGCACCGCCGTCGACGCCCCGATCCTCTACCGTCCCCTGGACCCCGCCTGGGGCGACGCCGGCGCCCTCGCCGAGCTCCGCGCGATCCGCGCCGCCCGCACCCGGGAGGACGCCCGCGACCTCGAGATGGCGCAGACCGCACTCCGCGCCGAGCACGCCCACCGCGCCGACCTCGGCCCTCGTCCCGCGGCCGGCCCCCGCGCCCGGCGTCGGCACGGCCAGCACCGCGGTCACGGCCTGCGCCTGTTCGGTCACCGCTTCGCCTGAGGCCACCCCTGCCGGCGCGAACGCGACCCGCCGCGGTCCCCGACCGGGCTCCCCCGCGCACGCACCGCGACCGATGCCCCCTCCGGCGAACTCACAGCTCGCATCCGACGCGGGGCCGATGCCCACGGCTCCGTCGCCGGGCCGAGGTGCGACCGATCCATCGGAGTGAAGTCGTCGCTTCCCATGCATCGATGCGACGAGTTCAGTCCGGCCGATCGAATTGCGACGGATTCACTCCGATCGATCGACCCGCAGGATCCTCCCGCGTACCCGCCATCGGGGCACTCCGGCCGCGGCTCATGGCGCAGCCTCCTCCTAACCCCTGGAGCGTCCATCCTGCGAAGACGGAACGTCCACCGCGCCGGCCGCCGCGCCTCAGCTCTGATCGACCTGGACGAACTCGATCCTGTCGTAGTCCTCGGTCCAGTCGTACAGGTACGGGGCGCAGTGCATCTCCCTGGTCGCGCCGGGGGCGACGACCCCCGGCGACTCGCACAGGACCTCATAGACCACCTGGTCCCCGCGATAGAAGTACACGTCCACCAGCACGTCCCGGTCCCCGGGAAGGAACAGGCCGTCCCGGTGCTCGTTGGTGACGCGGAGGTCGACGACGGTGGGCTTGCCCTGCTCGGGGTCCTCGGCCAGGGACCAGCCCTCGTGGTACCGCATCTTGTTCACGGTGATCTCCTCGCCGACCTCGAGAGCGGCGGGATCCGCGTGGGTGCCGGCGGCGTTCTGGCGATCGGAGAACAGGACGTCCTGAACCGACCACACGAGACCTCCCACGATGCTCAGCGCGTACAGTGCGGCCACGATCCGCACAGGCAGGCGCAGCGGGAGCTCCCGTGCGCGCGGGGACAGGTCAGAGGTTCGCAAAGATCGGCCCTCCCTCGATGATGATCCCGATCCAGGACAGGACACCGCGCACGAGCGGCGAGAGGACGATGGTTCCCAGCACCAGGGCGTGGTCCGGGCTCAGCGCTGTCAGCGGCAGCCGGTGCGCGATCACCCCGCGATGCGCGCGGTACCAGGCGACCAGGCACATCACCCAGACGATCGAGTACACCGCGCCGACGACCAGGCCGGTCACCGCGCCGAGGTCGGCGTTGAGCAGGCCCGGCAGCGCGGGGACCACGGTGAGCCCGGCGAGCACCAGGGCGAGTGCCTGCACGCGCGCAGACGCGGGAGCATGCCCGCGCGCGATCCCCTCGGGCCCCCTCAACATGCGCACCAGGCCGACCAGCACGATCACGGGCGCTGTGACCAGTGCGAGGATCATGTCCAGGCGGGAGACGCCCAGCATGCCGATGCCGAAGAGGATCAGCGAGAGCGAGTCCTCCCCGGCGCGGGCCGCATCCAGAGTCGACCCCATCAGCCCGATCAGGCCTCCGATGCCGAGGCTGACGCCGGAGACGACGATCGCCGAGCCCCAGGCATCGCGGCCCGCGAGGAAGTTCAGCAGCAGGAGCAGGCCCGCCAGCAGTGCGAGGAGGCAGGCGAGGACCATCGGCGCACGCACCAAGCCCGCGGTCGCGATCGAGTTCCCCCACATCGCGACGGCCGCGGCCGCGAACATCACCAGCAGCGCGGAGGCCAGGCGCTGCCACCGGGCGACGGCCTCCCGCGCCCCGAGGGCGACGGCGGTCGCGACGGCGAGGATCCAGAACCCGCCGGGCCCCACCTTCTCCAGGAGCAGCAGCGCACCCACCGCGACGACGGCCCCGATTACCCGTAGCGCGAGGGGCCCCAGGAGAAGAGCGCCGAGCGCCCCCGCCTGGGCGAGGACGAGCAGGAACGCCATCACGAGCAGCTGCACGAGGCTCCCCGGGTGGGTGAGCGCCTCCATCGTGAGCGAGAGGGCGGTGGCGAGCACGGCGAGCGTGAGCGCCGCGGCGACGAGCTGGCTCAGCCGGCGGTGGCGGGAGAGCTCATCGAGGTCGAAGGGGTTCCCCGCGGCGATGTCCATGGCTCCACTTTACGGTCCTGACCAGGTGATTCCGCACGGGATCGAGCCCTGGAGGGGACGCCTGCGAGCCGTAGGCTCTGAGGAAGTGCACACCCCCATCGATGAGGTGGGAGGACGTGTCCAGAGCCTATCGAGCGTGTCAAATCGACAGAATTCATCGGCCAGTACACGTCTCCTCGGCGTGTCGCGACCCGACGCCGTGAACGAGCCGGGTCGGGCCGCGAGGATCCGGAGGTCTCAGACGAAGGCGCTGGTGCCGGTGACGCTGCGGCCGACGATGAGGGACTGCACGGTGTCGGTGCCCTCATAGGTGTGCAGCGCCTCGATGTCGGCCATGTGGCGGACGACGTGGTTCTCGAGCAGGATGCCGGAGCCGCCGAGGAGGTCGCGGGCGTTCGCGGCGATCTCCCGGGCGGCGCGGGTGTTCTGCACCTTCGCCAGCGACGCCTGCTCGGGGCGGATCCGTCCCTCGGCCTCGAGCTGGGCGATGCGCACGCAGGTCAGCTGCATGGCGGTGAGGGTGCCGAGCATGTCCGCCAGGCGCACCTGCACGTGCTGCGCCTTCGCCAGCGGCCGTCCGAACTGGATGCGGGTGGTGGCGTGCTCGAGCGCCGCCTCGTAGCAGGCGGTCGCGTGGCCGAGCGCGCCCCAGGCCACGCCCGCGCGGGTCGCGAACAGGACCTTCGAGGTGTCTTTGAAGGAGCGGGCGCCGGGCAGGCGGTCCTCGAGGCCCACGCGCACCCCGTCCAGGGTGATGTGGGCCTGGTGGATGGCGCGCAGGGAGACCTTCCCGCGGATCATCTCCGCCGTGTAGCCGGGCAGGTCCTGCCGCACGAGGAAGCCGCTGACCTGTCCGTCGAGCGTCTCGTCGGAGGGGTCCTCGACGCGGGCCCAGACCACGGAGACGTGCCCGCCGACCCCGTTGCCGATCCACCGCTTCTGCCCGGTGATCACCCAGGAGTCGCCGTCGCGGCGGGCGGTGGTCTCCAGCGAGACGGAGTCGGAGCCGTGGTCGGGCTCGGTGAGGGCGAAGGCGCCGTACTCGGCGCCGGTGACCAGCGGCTCGGTCCAGCGGGCCTTCTGCTCCGGCGACCCGAGCAGGACGATGGAGCGGAGGGCGAGGCCGCCCTGCACGCCGACCATGGTGCCGACGCTGCCGTCGATGCGGCTGAGCTCCATGTTCACCAGGCCCGCGCCGAGCGGGCTGAGGGCCCGGTGCCCGGGCACGTCGAGGCCGTCGACCAGCAGGTCCAGCTCTCCGAGGCGGCCGATGAGGTGCATCGGGTACTCGGCCCTCTCCCACGCGTCGTTGATGATCGGCAGGACGTCGGCCGCGAGGGAGCGGGCGGCGGCCCAGGCCTCGAGCTCGGGGCCGGACACGTCCTGGAACAGGGCGTAGTGGTCGGCCTCGGCGGGCAGGAGCTGGGCGGGCGTCGTCGCGGTCGCCTCGAGGTCGCGGATCACGGCGCGGCTCTCCCCGGTCGGCGCGGCGGTGCGCGGTGCGTCGGTCATCAGGACATCCTCTCCAGGATCAGGGCCATGCCCTGGCCGCCGCCGACGCACAGGGTCGCCAGGCCGATGCTCGCGTCGCGCTCCTGCAGGCCGTGGATCAGCGTGGTGGTCATGCGGGCGCCGGTCTGGCCCCAGGGGTGGCCCAGCGCGATCGCGCCGCCGTGGACGTTGAGCCGGTCGGGGTCGATGCCGAGGTCCTCCGCGGAGGGGATGACCTGGGCGGCGAAGGCCTCGTTGAGCTCGACGAGGTCGACGTCGCCGATGCCCATGCCGGCGAGCGCGAGGGCGCGGCGGGTCGCCTCGACGGGCCCCAGGCCCATGATCTCGGGGCTGATGCCGCTGACGCCGGTGGCGAGGATCCGCGCGAGCGGGGTGATGCCCAGCTCCCGCGCCCGCACATCGGACATGACGATCAGCGCGGCGGCGCCGTCGGACAGCGGGCAGCAGTTGCCGGCGGTGACGGTGCCGTCCGGGCGGAAGACGGGGTCGAGGCCGGCGACGCCCTCGAGGGTGACGCCGGCGCGCGGGGAGTCGTCGGCGCGCACGACGGTGCCGTCGGGCGCGGTGACGGGGGTGATGTCGCGGGAGAAGAACCCGGAGGCGATGGCGTCCTGGGCGCGGCGCTGGGACTCGACGGCGTAGGCGTCCTGCGCCTCGCGGGAGATGCCGCGCAGCTCGGCGACGTTCTCGGCCGTCTGGCCCATGAGGATGTACGGGTCGGGCAGCTCGCCGTCCTCGCGCGGGTCGTGCCAGGGGGCGGGGATGCTGCGCTCGGCCCGGCCGGCGGAGCGGGTCCAGGCCTGTTCGAAGACGGGGTTGCGGGTGTCCTCGTCCTGCAGCTTCCCGGTGCTGAAGGACAGCGATTCGACGCCGGCGGAGATGATCGCGTGCGCCTCGCCGGCGCGGATGGCGTGGAAGGCGCTGCGGGTGGTCTCGATCGAGGAGGCGCAGAACCGGGTGACGGTCGCCCCGGGGACGGTGTCCAGGCCCTGCGCGACCGCGACCGTGCGGGCCAGGTTCCCGCCCTGGTAGGCCTCGGGGATGGCGCAGCCCAGCTGGAGGTCGTCGATGCCGGAGGCCTCGAGCTGGGGCACCTGGTCCAGGGCCGCACGGACCATCTGCCCGGCGAGGTCGTCGGGGCGGACGGCGGCCAGCGATCCCTTGCGGGCGCGGCCGATGGGCGAACGGTGTGCGGCGACGATGACGGCCTCGGGCACGGGGTCTCCTTCGACAGGCGGCGTGACTGCGCTCAGGCTACCCGATACCGGCCGTTCGTGATACCCGGAGTTTCGGGTACATCGACCGGCCGCTCAGAGCGCGAGCCCGGTGAGGAGGGTGTCGCCGTGGACCGCATCGCGGGCGATGATCCCCTGCTCCGTGAAGCCGAGCTTCTCCAGCACCCGCCGCGAGGCCGTGTTCCAGACCCGCACGCTCGCCCACAGTCGCGGGTGCCCGGCCTCGCGGGCGACGGCGACCACGGCGCGTCCCGCCTCGGTCGCGTACCCGTGCCCCTGGGCGCTGCGCAGCAGCTCGTAGGCGATCTCCGGGGCGTCGGCCGGCGCGTGCCCGCCCCGGATGAGCCCGCAGTACCCGATCACGTCGCCCTCCGCGCGGCGCTCGATCGCGAGCAGCCCCGGCGCGGGCGGCTGCGGCCCGCGGGCGATCGACGCCTCGAGGTCCGCGAGGGTGGGACGCCCCTGGGCGTCGATGCGCCGCGCGGCCGGGACCCGCGGGTCCCGCTCCTGCCACAGCCGCCGCTGGATCGGCGCCTCCCCCGCCCGCCAGGGCCGCAGCACCAGGCGGGGCGTCTCGAGGCGGGCGGGGAGGGCAGGCTCGTCCATGGCCTCATCCTGGCACCCCGCCCCCTCGACCCGCCTAGGATGGATCCGGTGACCCCACGAGCCCTGATCATCCTGCTGGACTGCGGAGACACCATCATCGACGAGGGCACCGAGGTCCACGGCGAGGACGGCATCGTGCTCTCGGGCGCGCCGATCCCCGGCGCGGTCGCGATGGTGCGCGACATCGCCGCCGCCGGCTTCCGCATCGCCCTGGTGGCCGACGGCCGCGTCGCCTCCTTCGAGAACCTGCTGACCGCCTGCGGCCTCCATGACCTGTTCGAGACGCTCACCTGCTCGGAGACCGTCCGCCACGAGAAGCCCAGCGCGCGCATGTTCCTCGCCGCCCTGGGATCTCTGGGCCTGCGCCCCGAGGACGCCGGGCGCTGCGTGATGGTCGGCAACAACCTCGCCCGCGACGTGGCCGGCGCCAACCGCCTGGGCATCACCAGCGTGCACATGGCCTGGACGCCCCGCTATCCCCGCGAGCCGGCCGCCCCCGAGGAGCGCCCCGACCGCACCATCGCGCAGCCGAGCGAGCTGCTGCCGCTGCTGCTCGCGCTGGAGGCCGAGCGCGGCGGCGCGGACCCGGCCCCCGCCTCCCCCGCGTCGCAGGCACGAGCCTAGGATCGGGCCATGGCCGATCTCGATCCCCCGACCCCCGCACCGCGCGCCGCCGGCCGCCTGCCCGGCGAGCGCACCGACTACCTCGCCGGGACCCTCGCCGACTCCGCTCCCGCCGATCCGATGGAGCTGTTCGAGGTGTGGCTCCCCGGCGNNNNGCGGCCCCCTCCCCCCGCCGCGAGGAGACCGGGGACCTCTCGGAGCCGGCGGCCGTGGTGCTCTCGACCGTCGAGGTCACCGCAGCGGGACCGCGGCCGCGCTCGCGCACCCTGCTGCTGAAGGGCCACGACCCACGGGGCTTCGTCGTCTACACGAACCTGCGCTCCGCCAAGGGCCGCCAGGCGCTCACGACGCCCGCCGCCTCCCTGCTCTTCCCCTGGTACGCGCTGCAGCGGCAGGTCCGCGTGGACGGGACCGTGGAGCGCGTCGAGGACGCGCAGGCCGACGAGTACTTCGCGAGCCGGCCGCGCGAGTCCCAGGTCGCCGCCTGGGCGTCCCAGCAGTCGGAGGCCGTCGCCGACCGCGAGACGCTCGATGCCGTGTATGCGGAGGCGCAGGCGCGGTTCGCGGGCCGCGAGGTGCCCCGCCCGCCGCACTGGGGCGGGCTGCGCGTGGTCCCGGACCGCCTGGAGTTCTGGCAGGGGCGCGCCCACCGCCTGCACGACCGGATCGTCTACGACCTCGTCGAGGGGTCCCCGGGATCCTGGCAGCGCACCCGCCTGGCGCCGTGAGCGGTCCGGCCCGGATCGACCTGCCCCGGCCGGCCGATGCCGCCGCGCTCGCCGGCGTCCACGTCACGGGCTGGCGCGAGGCCTACGGCGCGCTGCTGCCGCCGCGGTTCTTCGACGCGGAGGCGCGGGCGCATCGGCTGCGGACCTGGGAGCTGATCACCCGCTGGCACCCCGAGCGCCTCGCGCAGAGGGTGCGGATCGGCCGCGACGCGCAGGGCACCGCGATCGGCTTCGCGCTGGTCGGCCCGACGGGCGATGACCCGCCGGTGCGCGCGCTGGAGGTCCAGGCGCTGTACGTCCTCTCGCCCTGGTACGGCACCGGCACGGGGGCGGCGCTCCTGGAGCCGCTGATCGGCTCCTCCCCCGCGAGCCTGTGGGTCGCCGAGCGCAATCCCCGCGCCCGCCGCTTCTACGAGAAGATGGGGTTCCGCGCGGACGGGGCCCGCAAGACCGACCCCGCCCTCGAGGACCTGGCCGAGATCCGCATGGTGCGCTGACCGCCTCCCCCGACGCCGCCCGACGAGAGGACCCCTCCCATGCCCGCAGCCCCTGCCCGGTCGAAGGCGCCGGTCATCATCATCGCCGCGGTCTGCGCGGTGCTCCTGCTGGGCGGCCTCGTGCTCGGCGCCGTCGGCCTGGGCAGCTACGTCATGCTGCGCGACGGCGACGGAGCGCCGGGGCCCGACGGCCCCGCCCCCTCCCCCGGCGTGCAGGCACCGGCCGGGGTCGCCGCCGACGGCACGTCCCTGCAGCTGGGCAGCGACTCCTCCCTCACCGTCGAGGTGTACCTGGACTACTCCTGCCCGCACTGCGCCGAGTTCTCCCGCATCAACGACGAGGACCTGCGCATGCTCGCCGAGGACGGCACCATCGACCTGCGGATCCACCCGCTGCCGATGCTGAACGCCTCCTCCGCCGGCTACTCCGAGCGGGCCGCCAACGCGGCGACCTGCGTGCATGACGAGGATCCGGGCCTGTTCTGGGAGATGTCCACCGCCCTGTTCGAGGCCCAGGCCGACGGCCCCGCGCTGAGCAGCGAGGATCTCGCGGAGACCGCGCACGGTCTGGGCGCGGGCGAGGAGACGGTCTCCTGCATCACCGCGGAGACCTACCTGCCGTGGATCAACGAGGTCGTGGGTCCGGAAGCCACCGACCGCATCCCCGGGACCCCGACGGTGTACATCGACGGCGAGCAGTTCTCCGGCGACTACACCGTCGAGGACGAGCTGCTGCACGCGATCGTCGGCGAGTGAGGCCGCGGCGCCCCCAGGTGACGTCCCGGGGGCCGCGAGCTGAGCGGGCAGGGAACGCCGCCGGTCGGCTCGAGGACAGGTGCGCCCGGCGGCTCCCGCCGGGCGCTCGGGGCCTCCTAGATTGAAGCCATGGACACTGGCCCCCTGGCAGACCGCTCCCGCCCCACCGGGCTGACCCTCAACGCCGGCTGGGAGCTGGGCGTGCGCCGCACCGTCCCCGCGGCCCCCGAGGAGCTGTGGCAGCGCCTGCTGTCGGACTGGCTCCCCGCCTGGCTCGCGGTGGACTCGATCCCGCAGATGGTCGGGGCGCCGCTGCGCCGCGGCGAGCAGATCCGCGGCCGGGTGGTCGGCTGTCATGTGGGTCGCCGGGTGCGGCTGCGCTGGCATCCTCCCCAGCTCGACCACGAGACCGTCTTCCAGGTGACCTTGCTGGAGGCGCCGGGCGGCTGCACCATCGCCATCCACCAGGAGCGCCTGCTCGGCTCCGCGGAGCGGCAGGCTCTGCTCGAGCGGTGGACCCGGGAGCTCGAGGAGCTGCGCGGCGGCATCGCCCGCGACGCCGCCGCGCGCCGCGCCGCGGACGAGGAGAGCTGAGCCCCGCTCAGCGGGACCCGCGGTCGGTGACCTTGTACGGCTCTCCGCGGCTGTCGTAGGTGATCCACTCCCCCACCGGCTCGCCCTGGTCGAAGTGCCCGGAGCGCTTCAGGGTGCCGTCGATCCGGTACCACTCCCAGTACCCGGACTCCTTGCCGTGGACGTGCTTCCCCTTCGACCACACCGTCGTGCCGTTCGCGTGGTACATGATCGTGACGCCGTCGATGATCTCCGTCTTCTTCTCGCCCGGAGTCATGGCCCACCTCGTCTCCTCGTGCGGCCGCGCGATGTGCGGGCCGATGCGCCCGACCTTACCGAGCGGGCGCGGGATCCTCACGGGGCAGCGCCCTGCGGAGGTAGTCGCAGGGGTCCCGGTGCTCCACGTCCCCGCCCGGGCGCGGCTCGGTCCAGACGTCGATGACCTCCCCGTGGCCCCACGGGACGTACCCGAGCCGCTCGTACAGCCGGCGCGCAGCCGGGTTGCCCGGTTCGACGGCGAGGCCCACCGCGTCATGCCCGCGGCGGGCCGCGATCGCTTCGGCGGCGGCGATCAGCGCGCTGCCGATGCCCTGCCCCTGGGGCGTCGCCTCCAGCGCGTTGATCTCGGCCGCGCGGACCGCCGCGTACTTCGAGCGGTGGTAGAGCGTCGCCCGGCCCACGTTCTCCGCTCCGCGCCAGGCGAGGAGATAGGTCGCCTCCCCGGATTCCTGCAGCGCGAAGCGCTCGCGGTGGTGCGCCGCCGACATCGGGTCGACGGGCCCGGCGAGCAGGCGCGACAGGTCCGCGGCGGTGCAGGGCTCGATGCGAAGGTTCATGACGGGATGATGCTCGCCTACGCCGGGGGCGTCGGCGCGCTGCGTCGCTGGATCCGGACCGGCCGCGGCTCGAGCCGGTTGCGCTGGAAGGACGAGGAGTGCCAGGCGTGGACCTCCAGGTCGCCGGAGTGCCACTGCGAGCGTCCGTGCTCTCGATCGACGATGGGGCCGTACTGCCGGCTCAGGATCGCGTCGACCTCCTCGGGACGGGTGCGGGTCCCGGCGCAGAGCACCGTGCCGCCCGCGACCCGACCGTCCGCGACGAGCAGCTCGAGCTGGTGCCCCCGGTGATCGACCAGTCCGATCCCGCGCGGTGTCGATTCGGGCGGGGTGAAGTCCACCAGACCGGCGGCGGCAAGAGCGGAGGCGGCGGCTGTGGGCGTCGCGCCGATCTGCTCGGCGATCCCCGAGAGCAGGGGCACTGCCTGCTCGGGGTCCGGATCGGTCACCGCGGGGATCTCCCACGAGCTCGCCCCGCCGCGCACGGTTCCGGCAGGAGCCTGCAGGAACTCGATGCTGCGGGAGCGGGACTTCAGCCGCCAGATCCTGAACGATCGCGATCCGCGGTACCAGAAGCCTTCGATCTCGCTGTACCCGAGGACCTCCGCGAGGTATTCGAGGGTCGACGCGAACCGCTCATCGTCCGATCCGGAGCGGTCCCCCGGCGGCCGTGCACCAGGATCGAGGGAGAACGTCACGGTCGCGCGTCCCTCAGTCGACTGCACACGGGCGTGGAACGGTCGGCGTGAGGGGCTGTCCCAGATGCCGTCGGACGGCGAGATGTCCGCCGGGGCGAGCCCGTGCTCGATGAGCCAGGCCTGAAGGTCAGCCCCATCGAGCCACTCCACTGCCGCCGCGCGGAGCTGGGCGTACGAGACGTGGGGTCGCAGCACCAACCGCACCCGCCTGAGCCAGATAGACAGCCCCAGGTCCCCACAGCCGACGTCCCACAGATGTTCGCCTCCGCTGGGACGCCCCAGGAGACGGGTCATGGCGCGGCGCAGCCGCTTCTCGAAGCCCGCGAGGTCGTCGGTGGCGGGAAGCGCGACAAGGGCCGCGTCCCGCGAGCGCAGCCGCGCCGGCGCCTCGTCGAGGTCTCCGTCCCGAGGATCGTCGGGCAGCTCGGAGATGGACAGGCCGGCCTCTCGGAGAGCGCGCGCCAGCAGATCCTCCTCGGGTGACGGAGCGTCCCGCAGGATCGTCGCGACGTGCACGAGCCGGGAGATGAGCTCGTCCGGGGGAAGCACGGGCGGGGAATCGGTCATCGCGGGGCCTTCTCTTCGGGTGGGGCGACGCCGACCTACGACGTCGTGGCCAGCTGGGTGCGCTCCTCGTCGGTGAGCACGCTGTGCTCGCGCAGCACGTCGATGCGCAGCACGTCCACGTCCGTGGGGCGGCCGATGCCTCCTACGGTCCCGTCGAAGCGCAGCTGCCAGATCGCCCATTCCGGGTCCTCGGGCCGGCCGTCGTCCTCGAACAGCCAGGCGGGGCGGGAATCGGCGACCGGCAGCCCGTAGTGGGCGCGCCACTGGCTCGAGGAGTAGACGACCACGCGCCGGCCCCAGGCGGCCTCGACGATGCGGGTGAAGTCGTCGATCTCGGCCTGGGCCTGGTCCGCCTCCGGGCGCTCCTGGCAGGCGCCGTCGAACTCGAGGTCCAGGGCCGGAGGCAGGGCGGCGTCGTCCGGCGGGGCGGCGGCGAGGAAGTCGCGGGCCTGGTCCGCGCCCGAGGAGCACAGCGTGAAGTAGTGGTAGGCGCCGCGGGTCAGCCCGGCGGCCCCCGCGCCCTCCCAGTTGATCGCGAACATCGGGTCGGTGTACCCGCTGCCCTCGGTCGCCTTGATGTACGTGAAGGCGTAGCCGTCCGCCGCGACCGCGGTCCAGTCGACGGTGCCCTGATGGGAGGAGACGTCGATCCCCATCACCTCGCCCTGCTCGAGCGCGGCGCCCTCGGGGAGCTGCGCGAGGGCGGGGGCATCGGCCGGGGTGCCGGGGACGGTCATCGCCTCCGCGTCCGCGACGCGCACCTCGGCGGTGGGCACGGCGGCGGTGGCGGCGGCCTCCGGCGGGACCGGATCGCCGTCGCGGACGGCCCGGATGGTGCAGGAGACCGTCAGCACGAGCACGCCGATGACCAGGAGCGCGCAGCAGCCGGCGAGGGTGCGGCGTCGTCGCCGCACCTGGTCGCGCGAGTAGCGGGGCATGCCCAGGATGCTACGGAATGCGCCTGCCTCGCGCGGTCACCGGCACGCGGGCGCATCGGACCGCGCCGCCGGCGGCGGGGCGGTCAGCGGGCGAACAGCCGCGCGAACGCCCCCAGCAGGGCCGAGGACTCGTCGGCCTTCACGGCGCGGACCTGCGCGGCCAGCTCGTCGAACTCCTCGGGCGCGTAGTAGCCGTGCTCGCGGTAGATCCCGGCGCGCACCACCAGCCCCTCCGAGTCCAGCTCGGGATGGAACTGGGTGGCGTACTGCCGGGTGCCGACCCGGAACATCTGCACCGGGCAGGCGTCCCCGCGGCCCAGCAGCACGGCGTGCGGCGGCAGGGCGCTGATGGCCTCCTTGTGGCCCACCAGGGCAACGAAGTCCTCGCCCAGGCCGGCCTCGCGGATCAGCGGATCGGCCCTGCCCTCCTCGGTGAGGTGCACGGTGATGGCGCCGGCCTTCTCCCCGAAGGTGCGGTCGACGACGGCTCCCTGGTGAGTGCCGAGCGCCCCGACGCCGTAGCAGGCGCCGAACAGCGGCACGTCCTGCGCGATGACGCGGTCCATCAGGGCGGACAGCTCCGCCTCCGCTCGCCGCTGCGCCGGGGACTTGGACTCCACCGGGTCGGAGGCGTTGTACGGGCTGCCGCCGAGGATGATCCCGGAGATCTCCTCGAGGTCGAGCTCGGGCATGGGGTCGCGCTCGAGACGGACCCGCAGCAGCTGCTCCGGGGCCAGCCCCGTGAGCGCGCAGAAGGTCTCGTACTCGGTGTCGGCGGCGTCGTCCTCCGCCCGGGTCGCGATCAGCACGAAAGGTCTCACGAGCAGATCCTAGTTCCCGCGCGGGGCGGCGGACGCCACCGCGGGCCGCCGGGGCCCTCAGCTGTTCACGAGCGTGACCTCGAAGGAGTAGCGCGAGGCGCGGTAGACGTGATGGCCGTACTCGATGACGACCCCGTCGTTGCCGAAGGACTTGCGGTCCATCACCAGCAGCGGCGCGCCGACGCTCTCGCCCAGCAGGGCGGCATGCTCCTCATCGGCCGTGATCGCGCCGATGCGCTGGTGCGCGACCGCGGAGACGACGCCGCGCTCGCGCAGCGCCGCGTACAGGCCCTGGGCGACGAGCTCGTCGCGGGTCGGGGCGATCCGCTCGGGCAGGGTGTTGCGCATGACCGCGAGCGGCTCGCCGTCCGCGCTGCGCACCCGCATCAGCTCCAGGACCAGCTCCCCCGGCTCGAGCAGCAGCCGGCCGGCGGCCTCCGCCGAGGGGCGGCCGATGCGGTACTCCACGACCTCGGTCGTGGGGCTCTTCCCGGCGCGGGCCAGGTCGTCGTACAGGGACGTGAGCGCCACGGGCCGGTTGACCTGCGACTCCACCACCTGGGTGCCGACGCCCCGCTTGCGCACCAGCAGGCCCTTGTCCACGAGCTCCTGAATGCCCTGGCGCACCGTGGGGCGCGAGAGGCCCAGGCGGCCGGCCAGCTCCAGCTCGTTCTCCAGGCGCGACCCCGCGGCGAGCTCCCCGGAACGGATGGCGGACTCGATGCCCTCGGCCAGCTGCAGGTACAGCGGCGCGGAGGCGGAACGGTCCACGGTGATCTGGGGCTGGAACCTCGGCTCCGCGGCGGCGGCCATCGGCGACTCCTTCGTACGCGTGCAATGGTCAGGACAAATATACGCCCCGGACTGCGCAAGCGCTTCCCCGGGTTCGGGAGGGGTGGCCTGATGTCAGGCGGCGAGGCCTGCCGCGAAGGCCGCACGGAAGGCGGCGAGCGCGGAGTCCGGATCCCCGCTGGCCCAGGCCTCCATGCCGACGACGCCCTCGTATCCCATCTCTACCAGGGCGGCGGCGATCGCCTCGTAGCGGATCTCCCCCGTACCGGGCTCGCAGCGGCCGGGCACGTCGGCGACCTGGATCTCGCCGATCCAGGGCTGCGCCGTACGCAGCAGCTCGATGAGGTTCCCCTCCCCGATCTGTGCGTGGTACAGGTCCAGGTTGAGTCGCACCGAGGGGTGGTCTACCGCGCTGACCAGCCGGATCGTGTCGTCTGCGCGGGCGAACGGCGTCCCCGGGTGGTCGACGGAGAGGTTGAGGTTCTCGAGGGTGAAGGTGCGCCCGGCCTCCGCCGCGAGGTCGCCGAGGCGCCGCAGGGTGTCCGCCGCGCGGATCCAGTCGTCCCCGCTCGGGTCCGGGCCGGGCCGCACCGGCAGGCCCTGCGCGTCCAGGCCGGTGCCGTGCAGGTTCAGCCGCGGGGCGTCGATGACGTCGGCCGCCCGCAGGGACTCGCGGGCGGTCGCGATCAGCTCCGCGCTGCCCTCGGCCGTGGTGAGGTCGCCGCGCAGGTACCCGGTCATCGAGGAGAAGGTCGCGCCGGTGGCGGCGAGGGCGTCCAGGTCCTTGCTGCTCCAGTCCCAGATCTCCACCTGGAAGCCCTGTTCATGGATCCGTCGAACCCGTTCCGCGAACGGCAGATCGGTGTGGATCATCTCCGCGCAGGCGGCCAGCTGGTAGGTCATCGTTCGTGCTCCTTCCGGGCGCTCGGACAGGTCAGGTCAGATCCACGCGCACGCGAGCACCCTCGTCGGCCGAGCGCTGCGCAGCATCGGCCAGCAGCAGCGCCGCGCGACCGTCGTCGAAGGTCGGGCTCGCAGACTCCTCGCCACGAGCCAGCTTGAGGAACTCCGCGAGCTCGCTCGCGTAGGCCTGGGAGTAGCGCTCGAGGAAGAACTCCTGATAGGGCGGCTTCGCTTCGACGCTCTGCGCGCCGGAGAAGCTGACCAGGCTGCTGGGGGCATTGGCGACCTGAAGCATGCCCTTTCCGCCGAAGGCCTCGATGCGCTGGTCGTAGCCGACGGCGCTGTGGCGGGAGTTCACGATGGTGACGATCGCGCCGGTGGACGCCCGCAGCGTGGTGACTGCGGTGTCGGCGTCGCCGTGCTCCCGGGCGCCCGCATCGAACATGACCGTGCCCACGGCGCTGACCTCCGCGATGTCCGGAAGGAAGAAGCGTGCCATATCGAGGTCGTGGATGGTCATGTCCCGGAAGATCCCGCCGGAGACGCCGACGTACTCCGCCGGCGGCGCAGCAGGGTCCCGGCTGACGATGGTCAGCTGCTCCAGGTCACCGATCTCGCCGGCCGCCACGCGGTCGCGGGCGGCCAGGAAGTGCGCGTCGAAGCGGCGGTTGAAGCCGATCGCCACGGGCACCCCCGCACCTGCGACCACCGGCCGCAGCGCCTCGACCCGGGCGATGTCCAGGTCGATCGGCTTCTCGCACAGCACGGGCAGCCCGGCCTCGACCGCGGCGGCGATGAGGTCCACATGGGTCGGCGTCGGCGAGGCGATGATGACCGCGTCCACCGCGCCGGGGCGGAACACGTCTGCAGGATCGCCCGTTGCGGTACCGCCGCAGCGGGCCGCGGTGGCCGTCGCGCCGTCGACGAAGGGATCGGCCACGAGTGTCAGCTCTGAGCCGGGATCCGCCGCGATGTTCGTGGCATGGACCTGGCCGATCCGTCCGGTGCCGATGAGTCCGATGCGGAGGGGAGCCTGCGCCATGGTCGGGTCCTTTCGAGGGGGTGCCCGAGGGGCCGGCGATGTACCGGCCCCTCGGCGTGAAGGTGGTGCGGTCGGAGGGATCAGGGCTTCTTGACGATCGCAGTGACGATGCGCTTCTTCCGGGTGAGGATGTGGATCTCTCCGGTGGTGACGTCCTCCTCGAGCTTCTCGAGGGAGACGCCGCGGGTCTCCGGCACGAAGCGCCAGACGAAGGTGAGCGCGACCACGCCGATCGCGGCGAAGATGAAGAACGATCCGGTGATCCCGATGTTCTCCACCAGGGTGGGGAAGAACAGCGCGAGCAGGCCGTTGGTGAACCAGCCGAAGAACACCGAGATGCCGATGCCGAGGCCTCGCATGTGCAGCGGGAAGATCTCCGCGAGCCACACCCAGACCGCCACGTTCAGGAAGGTCTGCATCGAGAACACGAACCCGACCACGAGGACGAGGATCACGATGGGTCGCAGGGCGGCACCCTCGGGCAGGACCACGGAGGCGATGCCGACCAGGCAGTGGAACGTCGTCGTCAGGGAGAGGCCGATGAGGAAGGTGACGCGCCGATCCAGGCGATCCATGTTGCGCAGGGCGATGATGCCGCCGATGACGGCGACCACACCGAAGGCGATGTTCGCGAGCGTGGCCTGGGACTCGGTCATGCCCGACTCCTTCAGGACGCGGGTGCCGTAGTACATGATCGAGTTGATGCCGGTGAGCTGCTGGGTCATGCTCACGCCGATGCCGATGAGCACGATGCCGATGAGGAACTTGTTGGACAGCAGACCCGGCAGGCCCACCTTGGCCTCGGCGGCCTCCTCCTCCGCGACCTGCTCGACCTCGCCGAGCTCGGCCCGGGCGCGCTCCTCGGAACGGACGGTCATGAGCACCGCGAGCGCCTCGTCGTGGCGTCGCTTCTCCACCAGCCAGCGCGGGGACTCGGGCATCCGCAGCATGCCGATGAACAGGGCGATCGCCGGCAGTGCGCACATCGCGAACATGACGCGCCAGATCCCGACGATGTGATCGCCGAGCGTCGCCGCGATGACGTAGTTCATGACGAAGGCCGCGAGCTGACCGGAGACGATCGCCAGCTCATTGCGGCCGGTGATCGAGCCGCGGATCTCGTAGGGGGCGAGCTCGGCCAGGTAGACGGGCACGACGGTGGAGGCGGCGCCGACGGCCAGACCCAGCATGATGCGTCCGGCGACGAGCGTCCCGTAGCCGACGTCCGAATGGGTGCCGAGCTCGGGCCCGCCCGGGGACAGGACCACGAGCAGGGTTCCGGTGAAGAACAGCACCGACATGATGATGATGCTGCGGCGGCGGCCGATGATGTCGGACACCTTGCCGCCGATGAGGGCGCCGACAGCCGCGGCGAACACGAGGGAGCTGATGACGATGCCCAGCTGGATCAGGCTGAGCCCGAGCTCCTGGGCCATCGGCCCCTCGGCGCCGTTGGCGACGCCAGTGTCATAGCCGAAGAGCAGACCGCCGAAGCAGGCGATCACAGAGATCTGGCCGAGGCGGGCCCGGAACGGACCCGTCCCGAGCGGCGGAAGCTGCGTCTCCGCCGAGCGTGGTTCATGATCGGACATGATGACTCCTTTGTCATTTTCGGGGTTGACCGTCAGGCCGCAGGTCGATCTCTGCGGCGGAGCGGTCCGCAGCCGGTGACGGTGCGGAAGGTTTCAGATCGCGGCGGGCCGCCAGGACGGGGCCGCCACGGGCATGACGCCGACCAGGAGGGCGACCGTCTGTCGCAGCCCCTCGACAGCGTCGATATGGATGTCCTCATGCTCGATGGACAGGACTCCGTCGTAGCCGGCGGCGCGCAGGTCCGAGAGCAGCTGGCCCCAGAAGCGGGCGCCGCCCTCGGCGCCGAGCCCGAGGGTCACGAAGTTCCAGGCTCGGTCCTGCGGACGATCCACAGGGGTGGTGTCCAGGACGCCGTCCACCTCGACGATCCGAGGGTTCAGCCGGACGTCCTTCGCGTGGACATGGTGGATGGCACCGTCCAGCGCCCCGATGAGGGCTCGAGGGTCAGCGCCCTGCCACATCGGATGGGAAGGATCGAGGTTCGCGCCGATCTGCGGGCCGATCGCCTCTCGCAGACGCAGAAGGGTACGAGCTCCGTGCACGAGCTGGGCACCGTGCATCTCGACGGCGAACCGGACGCCGCGCCCGGCTCCGAAGCGAGCCATCTCCTCCCAATAGGGCAGTGCGACGTCATTCCACTGGTACTCCAGAACCGCCTGCGTCTCCGGAGGCCAGGAGGTCGTCACCCAGTTCGGCGTGCGATCCCCCGGTGCGCCGCCGGGAAGTCCGGACATGCAGACCACGGTGTCGACCTCGAGACGATGGGCGAGCTCGACGGCTCCGCGCAGGACGCGGTCGCCCTCAGCACCTGTGACGGGGTGCAGCTGGTTGCCATTGGCGTTGAACGCGCTGATCACGAGGCCACGATCGCGGATCGCCGTGGTGAAGCGGTCCAGGGCAGCGGGGTCGGAGAGCAGCTGCTCCAGGTCGCAGTGCGGCGCGGTGGACCAGCCGCCGACCGGGAGCTCGACATGGGTGATGCCGAGCTCGACGCAGACGTCGAGCATCTCCTCGAAGGGCAGATGCCCGAGCGAGTCGGTGACCATTCCGAGCTGCATGTCTCCTCCTTCCGGTCGAACAGGCCCGCCCTCAGGGGCGGGGGCGCACGGTGACGGGGACGAAGGTGCCCGCGGTGAGGGCCTTCTCCGCGGCCTCGCAGGTCGCGGCGGCGAGGTAGCCGTCCCAGGCCCGGGCGGACCGGGCGGCGATGTTCGTGCCGTCCGCGACCGCGGCGACCCAGGCCTGGACCTCGGCGTCGTAGGCGTCGATGAAGCGGGGGCGGAAGTCGGCCGGGATGCTGCCGCCCCACTGGCCGCCGGGCTTCTGGGTGGTGACGCGATGGACCTCCGTGCCGATGGTGGCGATGCCCTGGGAGCCCAGGACCTCGGTGCGCACCTCGTAGCCGGAGTCGGTGTTCACGTACAGCTCGTCGGTGACGATGCGGCCGGACGCGGTGCGGAACAGCAGCAGCATCGGGTCGTGCTGTCCCTCGGCGGCGCGCGGGCCGGGGACCGGCAGGATCGCCTGGACCTCCCGGATCGGCTCGTCGAGGAAGTAGTGGATGGCGTCGATCTCGTGGACCGCCGAGTCGTAGACCATCATCGAGTCCACGAATCCCGGCAGCGTGGTGGCGTTGCGGTGCTTGCAGTTGAGGATGCTGATCTCGCCCAGCTCGCCGGAGTCGATGGCGTCCTTGAGCTCGGCGTATTCCCGGTCGAAGCGGCGCATGAAGCCGAGGGAGACGTACTGGCCGCCGGAGGCCTTCTCCGCCTCGACGACCGCGTAGGCGTCCTCGGGGTTCATCGCCAGGGGCTTCTCGCACAGCACGGCCTTGCCGGCCTCGATGCAGGCGATGGCCTGGTCCTTGTGGAACGCGCCGGGGCTGGCGATGAGGACGGCGTCGACGTCATCGGCCGCGATGAGCTCCTCGGGGCTCTCCGCGACACGGCAGCCGGGCACGGAGTCGGCGATCTGCTGGGCCTTGTCGCGGAAGTAGTCGGTGACCACCGCGACGCGGGCGCCCTTGATGCGGCGGGCGATGCGCTCGACGTGGTCGGCGCCCATCTGCCCCACGCCGATCACGCCGACGCGGACGTCGGCGGGGAGCGCGGGGGCGGTGTCGGTGCTGCTCATGGTTCGTCTCTCCTTCGAGATGCCGGCGCTCAGGCCAGGCGCGGGTCGGGACCGGCGGCCTCCCAGGTGCCGCGCACCCAGGTCTGCTCCGGATGGTCGGTGATGTTCCAGGCCCGCTCGGGGGCGGGCCCGGCCATCACGTTGAGGTAGTACATGTCGTGGCCGGGGGCGGCGGCGCAGGGGCCGTGCCAGCCGTGGGGCACGAGCACCGTGTCCCGGGAGCGGACCTCGGCGAGCACGTCGACGGGGCGCTGCGGGTCCGTGGAGGAGGTCTGGTGGAATCCGAAGCCGGGGCCGCCGTCGGGGGCGGCCTGGATCTCGTAGTAGTAGATCTCCTCCAGCTCCGACTCGGTCTCGGTGGTCTCGTCGTGCTTGTGCGCGGGGTAGCTGGACCAGTTGCCGCCGGGGGTGACCACCTCGCAGGCTATGAGCTTGTCGCAGGCGTCGAAGGCGCCGACGGTCCCGAAGTTGCGCACCTGGCGGGTCATGCTCCCGCCGCCGCGGATCTCCACGGGGACGTCCTCCGCGCGGATCAGCGCGACGGGGTGGCCGCTCCCCTGCCCGGCCGGGACCGCGGCGGTGGCGAGCGCGAACCGCCCGCCGCCCTCGCTGGTGACGGTGAGCTCGGAGCCCTCGGGGGCGTAGAGCACGTCGGTGGGGCCGGCGAAGACGTCGGCCCGGCCCCGCAGGGCATGGGACTGCCCGCCGACGGCGACCTCGCAGGCGCCCTGGAGGGGGACGAGCATGACCTCGACGCCCGCGGCGGTCCAGGTCTCGGAGGCGCCCGGCGCGAGCGCGAGGATGCGCAGGCCGGTGTGCACCCAGCCCTCGCGGACCCCGGGGGCGATGACGGTGTCGAAGGCGCCCTCGGCGGAGGTGCCGGCAGGGATGTGCAGATCGTTCATCGCGTGTCCTTCCCTCAGCGGATCATCTCGGCGGCGGTGCGGACGGCGCCGGTGACGTCGTCGTCCGCGGGGTACAGCAGGGTGCGCCCGACGACGAGGCCGCGCACGTTGGGGCGGGCCAGGGCCGCGCGCCAGGTGGCGCGCACCGCGTCGGGATCGGCGCCCACCGGGTCCCCGCCCAGGATCAGCGAGGGCAGGGTGGTCGCGTCCATGACGCGCTCCATGTCGGCCACCGCCGGCAGCTTCAGCCAGGTGTAGGCGCTGGTGGCGCCCAGCCCCTGGGCGATGTGGATCGAGCGGATGACCGCCTCGGGGCTGAGGTCGTTGACGACCTTGCCGCCCTTCCGGGTGGAGATGAACGGCTCGATCATGGCGATCAGCTCGTGGCGGGCGAGATCGGTGATGGCGTCGGCGGACCACTCCAGGGTGAGGGAGGTGCGGTCGTCGTCGACGTCGATGCGGGTGAGCATCTTGCCGCCGTCGAAGCCGGAGGCGGCGATGGCCGGGGCGTCGTAGGCCGTGAATCGGTCCTCGATCTCCCAGGAGCCGCCCTGCAGGCCGCCGCGGTTCATCGAGGCGAAGACGATCTTGTCCTCGAGCGCCCCCAGGAGCAGCAGGTCCTCGAGGATGTCGGCAGTGCCGAGTACGCCGTCCACGCCGGGCACCGAGAGGGCCTCGCGCATGCGGTCCAGCAGCTCGGTGCGGCTGGCCATGGCATCGGCCCGGGTCCCCGCCGAGAGGGCGCCGCGGGCGGGGTGGTCCGCCGCGACGATGAGCATGTTGCCGTCGGTGTCCGCGACGGTGCGGCGCGAGCGGGCGGCGGCGAGGCGGGCGATCCGGCCCGGATCGTGGACCCGGACCTCGGTGACCTCGTCGTAGCTGGTGGCGAAGGCGTCGGTGCTCACGCGCGGGCCTCCTGCTCGGTGCCGCGGGCGCGGATGTCGGAGAGCATCTGCTCGATGGTGCGGCCGCCGTTGGGATCGCCGCCCGCGATGAGCAGGTCGATCTCCTCGGTGGTGGGCATGGCGGTGGAGCACTCCAGGCGGCTGGTGACGATGGCGCCCGCGGCGTTGCAGCGGGTGAGCGTCTCCTCGAGGCCCTGGCCGGTGAGCAGGCCGTGGCACAGGGAGCCGCCGAAGCTGTCCCCGGCGCCCAGGCCGTTGATCACCTGGATCATGTTCGGGGCGACCTCGACGCGCTCGTCGCGGGTCTTGCCGAGCACGCCCTTGGGGCCCTGCTTGACGATCGCGATCTCCACGCCGGCCTCCAGCAGCGCATCGGCCGCGCGCTCGGGCTCGGTCTCGCCGACGGCGACCTCGCACTCCTCGCGGTTGCCGACGGCGACCGTCGCGTACTGGAGCGCCTCGCGGTACTGCTCGCGGGCCTCCTCCGGGGAGGACCAGAACATCGGCCGGTAGTCGAGGTCGAAGACCGTGTGGCGGGTGCGGCCGCGGGCCTGCAGCGCGGCGTGGTGGGCCGAGCGGCTGGGCTCCTCGGACAGGCCCGTGCCGGAGAACCAGAACAGCGGCACCTCGCCGATCGCCGCGAGGTCGAGGTCCTCCGGGGTGACCTGCAGGTCCGGGGCGCTGGGCTTGCGGTAGAAGTACAGCGGGAAGTCGTCCGGCGGGTAGATCTCGCAGAAGGTGATCGGGGTCTTCAGCACCGGATCGGTGACGACGAAGCGATCGCTGACGCCCAGGCGGACCAGCTCCTGCTTCACGTACCGGCCGAAGGGATCGTCCCCCACGCCGCTGATCAGGGCCGGGGCGTGCCCCAGCCGGGCCGCGGCGACGGCGACGTTCGCCGGGCTGCCGCCGAGGAACTTGCCGAAGCTGTGGACGTCCTCCAGGCCGGTGCCGACGGCCAGCGGGTACAGGTCCACCCCGCTGCGACCGAAGGTGATGATGTCGAGTTCTGCTGCCATGGGATCGGATGCCTCTCTGCCTCGTGGTCCCGGTGCTGCACTCATGTTCGCACCCGGTCGAGCATTTGTCCATACAAAGCTGGGGGAAAGTTCGGTCGGGCCTAGAGCTCGCCGGTGAGGAACTGGGCGCGGCCGTGCCCGAAGGACCAGTCCTCCCGGCCGTTCTCCACCACCGAGACGATGAGATCCTCGGGGCGGACCAGCCCGGCCTCCCCCAGCCGCTCGGCGAGCGCGGCGTAGACCGCCTGCTTCTGCGCGTCGCCGCGGCCCTGCTGGGTGATGTGGATGATGGTGACGCCCTCGCTGCGCTCGATCCCGAGGCCCGTGTCCTCGGCGATGATCGAGCCCACCGGCAGCTGCTCGAGGATCTGGTAGCGGTCGCCGGGCGGCGCCGCGAAGTGCTCGAGCATGACGTCCTGGACGATGTCGGCCAGGCGCCGCAGCTCGGCGGCGCTGCGGCCCTCCTGCAGGGTGATGCGGACGAGCGGCATGGGTCTCTCCTGGATCTCCGGCGCGGGCCGGGTCGGTGCGGTGACGGCTGGGTCGGGCGGGGCGGATGGGTGGATCGCGGCGGGCCGGGCGGGGCGATCGCCCCGGTGGGGGGGGGTCAGACGCCGGCGGCGGCTGCGGCGGCGAGGAGGGTGCGGGCGCCGCGCTCGATGCCCTCGATGCGGCCGAAGGCGGCGTCCTCGTGCTCGATGTTCACGTGCAGGTCCGGGTCCACCGCGGCGAGCGCCGCGAGGAATCGGGCCCAGTAGTCCACGTCGTGCCCCTCGCCGAGGGCGACGAAGCGCCAGGCCGGGTCTGCCGGCCAGCTCGCGCAGAAATGGCCGATGCCGGTGGGCACGCGGGCGGCCGGGTCCTCGGGGACGGGCCCGAAGGCGGTGTCCAGCACGCCCCGCACGGCGGCGCCCGGCAGCACGGCGGTGTCCTTGGCGTGGACGTGGCGGATGTGCCCTCCCAGGCGCTCGATGCAGGCGACCGGGTCCATCTGCTGCCAGAACAGGTGCGAGGGGTCGAGGTTCACGCCGATGTGTGTGGGCTCGACCTCCGCGAGGAAGCGCTCGAATGTCAGCGGGGAGAAGACGAGGTTGCGCGGGTGCATCTCGAGGCACACCTGCACGTCCCGCGCGCGGGCGAGGGCGTCGATCTCCTTCCAGAAGGGCACGGCGACCGACCACTGGTACGCGAGGACCTCGAGATCGATCCCGTTCCACGGGTTCACGACCCACGAGGGGTACCGCGCCCCGGGGTCCGAGCCGGGGGTGCCGGACATGGCGACCACCTCGCGCACGCCCAGCAGGCCGGCGAGCTCGATGGTGCGGCGCAGGGACTCGGCGTGGCCGAGGCCCTCGGTGGGCAGCGCGGACAGCGGGTTGCCGGAGGCGGTGAGCCCGGTCAGCTCCATCCCGCGGTCGGCGAAGATCCGCAGGTAGTCGCGGCGGGCGCGGTCGCTGGTGAGCAGCAGGTCCACGGGGGCGTGCGGCGAGGGGATGAAGCCGCCGGTGTTGACCTCCGCGCCGGTCAGGCCGACTCCGGCGAGGACGTCGAGGGCCTCCTCGAGCGTGCGGTCCTGCAGGCAGGCGGTGTAGGCGCCGTAGGTGAGGGACATGGTGTCTCCTGGGATCAAAGGGGACTGGGGCCGACGGGGCGGGGGCCGATGGGGCGGGGCCGATGGGGCGGGGCGATCAGGCCACGTCGATCGCGGCGCCGCCGGCGGCGGCGGAGCGGGCGACGGCGTCGAGGATGCGCATCTCGCGGTAGCCGTCGGCGAAGCTCGCGCAGGGCGGCAGGGCGCCCTCGGTGATGCCGGCGACCTGCTGGAGGAAGGCGTGGGCCTGGTAGGTGAACTGCTCGATCTGGTTCAGGCCCACCCCGGCGAAGGCCATGGAGGAGCCGTTCGCGAAGTAGGGGAAGCCCGGGTTCGCGAGGACCTGGCGGAAGCCGCCCAGACCCGCGGGGCTGGAGGCGTCGGCCAGCTGGATCTCGCCGGCGCGGGCCAGGTCCCAGGAGGCGCTGCCGCGGGTGCCGCTGACGCCGATCTCCATCTGGTTGGGGCGGCCGAAGGCGACCCGCGAGCAGGAGAAGGTGCCGGCCGCCCCGGAGGCGAAATGGGCGGTGAAGGTGGCGACGTCGTCGTTCTCGACCGGCTCGGTCGGGTCCTCGGCGCTCGCGGTGACGCCGCGGCCGCCGGCGACGGCGGCGCCCGCCACGGGGCGCTCGGGGATCGTCGTCACGAGCACGGCGCCGGAGACGGAGGCGATGGGCCCGCCGATGAGCTCGGCGGTGTCCACCAGGTGGCTGCCGATGTCGCCCAGGGCGCCGGTGCCCATCGGCCCCTTGTACCGCCAGGCGATGGGGACCAGCGGGTCCGCCCCGTAGTCGCAGTGGTAGCGGGCGTCGAGGTGGCTGATGGTGCCGAGCGCGCCGTCGGCGACGAGCCGGGCGAGCTGCGCGACGGAGGGATTGCGGCGGAAGGTGAAGCCGGTGGCCAGGACCAGCTCGGGGTGCGCGGCCTCGACCTCGGCCATGGCGGCCGCGTCCTCGAGGGTGCCCGCCAGCGGCTTCTCGCACAGCACGTGCTTGCCGGCCTCGGCCAGGGCGACCGCGATCTCGCGGTGCAGGGCGTTGCCGACCACGATGGAGACGACGTCGATCGTGGGGTCCTCGGCGACGGCGCGCCAGTCCCCCACGGCCTTCTCGTAGCCGTAGCGGGCGGCGGCGTCCTCCGCGAAGGGCAGGTGCGCATCGGCGATCGCGGCCAGGCGCACGGGCGGCAGGCCCAGGTCGTAGACGGTGCCGGCCTGGCGCCAGGCGTTGGCGTGGGTGCGGCCGGCCATGCCGGCGCCGATCACGGCGACGGAGATGGGGGATGCGGTCATGAGGGGCGTCCTCTCGGTGCGGAACGGCGATGTGCGGACGGAGCGGGCGGCCCCGGATCGGGGCCCTGTCGGGGCGGAGGGTCGGCCGGATCGGCCGGAGGGTCGGCCGGCCGGAGGTCAGGACCGGCCGGAGGGGAGGACCTGCCGGAGGGCCGGACAGGACGATCCGGGATGGGGCGAGGCGAGGGCGGGGCCGCTCCGGACGGGAGGGAGCCGGGGTCACCGCCGCGGGCCTGAGGCGACAATGCCTTCCCAATTGTCCGGTCATGCGGGCCCCGGATGCCTCCAGAAGCCTGCCTGGCGGGCTCTGTCGAGGACGTTAGCACGTGCTATCGCCGCGATGGAAGGGTCCGCAGGCACATCATCGGAGATTTCTTGTCCAGACAAAGTGTTGACAAGTGGGGGCGGCGCTCGGCATGCTGGGATCCGACGCACTCACCGCCGAGGCGACCTCGCTCTCGGCGCCGACCCACTCCCGGAGGCAGCATTGAGCGAGCACAGCGGCTCCAGCGGGCGCACCGGCACGGATGCCCCTCGCACCGTCCGACTCACCGTCGGCCAGGCCCTCGTCCGGTTCCTCGGCGCACAGTACAGCGAGCGCGATGGCCAGCGCCATCGGCTGATCGCGGGCACCTTCGGCATCTTCGGCCACGGCAACGTGGCCGGCCTCGGCCAGGCCCTGCTGCAGAACCAGCTCGAGCCCGCCGCCGGGGACGGCGGCGACGACGAGGCGCACATGCCCTACTACCAGGCGCGCAACGAGCAGAACATGGTGCACACGGCCGTCGCCTACGCCCGGACCCGCAACCGCCTGCAGACGATGACCTGCACCGCCTCCATCGGCCCCGGCTCGACCAACATGGTCACCGGAGCGGCGCTCGCGACCATCGACCGCATCCCCGTCCTCATCCTGCCCAGCGACGTCTTCGCCAACCGCGCGGTGGACCCGGTCCTCCAGCAGCTCGAGGACGAGCGCGCCATGGACGTCACCGTCAACGACGCCTTCCGCCCCGTCTCGCGCTACTTCGACCGCATCTGGCGGCCCGAGCAGCTGATCCCCAGCGCCCTGGCGGCGATGCGGGTCCTCACCGACCCCGCCGAGACCGGCGCCGTCACCCTGTGCCTGCCCCAGGACGTGCAGGCCGAGGCCCACGACTGGCCGCTCGAGTTCTTCCGCGAGC
Organism: Brachybacterium phenoliresistens; assembly: GCF_000576425.1. Taxonomy (GTDB): domain Bacteria; phylum Actinomycetota; class Actinomycetes; order Actinomycetales; family Dermabacteraceae; genus Brachybacterium; species Brachybacterium phenoliresistens. The sequence goes on from NZ_KK069999.1 coordinate 131,148, forward strand.
GCACCTGGCACGTGGGCCGGCCCATCCCCGAGCCCGCCGCCCTCGAGCGGGCGGTCGAGGTCATCCGCTCCGCACGGCGCCCCGTCGTCATCGCCGGCGGCGGCGTCATCTACTCCGAGGCGAGCGCGGCCCTGCAGGCCTTCGCCGAGGCCACGGGGATCCCCGTGCTGGACACCCAGGCCGGCAAGGGCGCCCTGCGCGACGACCACGAGCTGTGCATCGGCGGCGTGGGCGCGACCGGCAACGACGCCGCCAACGAGCTGGCCGCGACGGCCGACGTGGTGATCGGCGTCGGCACCCGCTACACGGACTTCACCACCGCCTCGCACACCGCCTTCCGCGAGCCCGACGTCCGCTTCGTGAACCTCAACGTGAAGTCCTTCGACGCCGCCAAGCACTCCGCGCAGATGCTGGTGGCCGATGCCCGCGCCGGCCTCGAGGCCCTCACCGGGGCGCTCGCGGGCTGGCAGGCCCCCGCGCAGCAGCGCGAGCGGGCCGCGGCGCTGCGCGCGGACTGGGACGCGCTGGTCGCCCCCTGCTTCGCCCCGCACGACCAGGAGCTGCCCGCGCAGACGGAGATCTTCGGCGCCCTGAACGAGATGATGGGTGATGAGGACATCGTCATCAACGCCGCCGGCTCCATGCCCGGGGACCTGCAGGCCCTGTGGCGCGCGAAGTCCCCGCTGCAGTACCACCTCGAGTACGGCTACTCGTGCATGGGCTACGAGCTGCCCGCCTCCCTCGGCGCGAAGATGGCCGCCCCGGACAGCGAGGTCGTCGCCATCATCGGCGACGGCACCTTCCAGATGGCCCCGCAGGAGATCGCGACCATCGTCGCCGAGGACGTCAAGGTCATCCTCGTGATCCTCCAGAACCACGGCTGGTCCTCCATCGGCGCCCTCTCGGAGTCCCACGGCTCGCAGCGCTTCGGCACGAAGTACCGGATGCGCTCGAAGGAGTCCGGCCAGCTCGACGGCCCCAAGCTGCCGATGGACATCGCCGCGAACATCCGCAGCTACGGCATCGAGGTGCAGGAGGTCTCCTCCACCGAGGACTTCCGCGGCGCCTACCGCCGGGCGGAGGCCTCCGCGCAGGCCACCGCGATCGTCGTGAACACGAACCTCTACGGCCCGAACCCGCCCGGCACCGGCTGGTGGGACGTGCCCGTCTCCCAGGTCTCGCGCCTGGAGTCCACGCAGCAGGCCTCCGCGGTGTACGAGGCCGCCAAGGCCCCGCAGCGCCACTACCTCTGAGCTCACCCGACCGCCCCGACCAAGGAGCACCCATGTACGACGTCACGCACTGGATCGCCGGACGCCCCGAGGAGGGCACCGGCGCCACCCAGCCGATCCTGGACCCCGCCACCGGCGACCAGGTCGGCACCCTGCACCTGGGCGACGCCGCCACCGTCGACCGGGCCGTCGAGATCGGCCGCGCCGCCCAGCGCGACTGGGCGCAGGTCTCGCTGTCCAAGCGCACCCAGATCCTCTACCGCATGCGCCAGCTCATGCTGGAGAACGTCGAGGAGATCGCCCGGGCGATCACCCGCGAGCACGGCAAGACCATCGGCGACGCCAAGGGCGAGATCGCCCGCGGCCTGGAGACCCTCGAGTTCGCCACCTCCATCACTCAGGACCTCAAGGGCGGCTTCTCCGAGAACGTCTCCACCGGGGTCGATGCGCACACCATGCGCCAGCCGCTCGGCGTGGTCGCCGGCATCACCCCGTTCAACTTCCCCGCCATGGTGCCCTTCTGGATGCATCCTGTCGCGATCGCGACCGGCAACGCCTTCATCCTCAAGCCCTCCGAGCGCGACCCCTCCGCCTCGAACATCGTCGCCCGCCTCTACCAGGAGGCCGGCCTGCCCGACGGCGTCTTCCAGGTGGTCCACGGCGGCAAGGAGACCGTCGACGCCCTGTGCGAGCACCCCGGCATCTCCGCCGTGTCCTTCGTGGGCTCGACCCCGATCGCGCAGCACGTGCACCGGGTGGCATCGGCCGCGGGCAAGCGGGTCCAGGCCCTCGGCGGCGCCAACAACCATGCCGTGGTCATGCCGGATGCGAACATCGAGTTCGCCGCCGGCCAGATCGCCTCGGGCGCCTTCGGCTCCGCCGGCGAGCGCTGCATGGCCGTGCCGGTCGCCGTGACCGTCGGCGATGCCCACGAGCCCTTCCTCGCCGCCATCCGCGCCGAGGCGGAGAAGATCGTCGTCGGCCCGGGCGAGGACCCGAGCACCGACATGCCCCCGGTGATCACGAAGGACGCCCGCGACCGGGTGATCCGGATGACCGACGAGGCCGAGCAGGCCGGCGGCACCATCGTCGTCGACGGGCGGGGCCTGGTGGTGGAGGGCCACGAGAACGGCAACTTCGTGGGCCCGACGGTCATCACCGACCTCGACCGCGGCCACAGCACCTACACCGACGAGGTGTTCGGCCCGCTGCTGGTGGTCATGCACGTGAACAACTTCGACGAGGCCCTCGAGCTGGTCAACTCCTCCCCCTTCGGCAACGGCACCGCGATCTTCACGGCCTCGGGCCACTACGCGCGCCGCTACCAGGAGGAGGTCCAGGTGGGCATGATCGGCATCAACGTGCCGATCCCGACGCCGGTGGGCTACTACTCCTTCGGCGGCTGGAAGGACTCGCTGTTCGGCGAGCACCACGCCCACGGCCCGGAGGCGGTCTCCTTCTACACCCGCCAGAAGGCGATCACCACCCGCTGGCCCCATCAGGACGAGCACCTCGAGTCCTCGATGAGCTTCCCCACCCACGACTGACCCGGCCGGCACACCCGCCCCTCTCGAAAGGCCTTCCCGCCGTGACCGCACAGACCCCCGCCTCCGCCGACCTCTCGCGCAACCCCGAGGCGCCGTTCGACAAGCTCACCATCGGCGTGTGCCCCGACCAGTGGGGCGTGTGGTTCCCCGAGGACGAGAAGCAGATCCCCTGGCGCACCGCCCTGGCGGAGATGGCCCAGGCCGGGTTCTCCGTGATGGAGACCGGGCCGTGGGGCTACTTCCCCAAGGATGCGAAGGAGCTGCGCTCCGTCATGGACGAGCACGGCTTCCGCGTCGTCGCCGGCACCGGCTGGGGCATCCTGCACAAGGAGGAGGCCTGGGCCGAGACCGAGCGCACCTTCCGCGCGATCGCGGAGACGCACGCGGCCGTCGGCGCGGAGTACATGGTGCACCTGCCGCCGATGTACCGCGACGAGAAGACCTGGCAGTTCACCGACGACCGCGAGCTGACCGGCGAGGCGTGGCGGCGCTACGTCGAGAACGCCAACGAGCTGGGGCGGATCATGAAGGAGGACTACGGGCTGACGATGGTGCTGCACCCGCACGGCGACAGCCACATCGAGACCCCGGAGGAGATCGCCCGCGTCTTCGCGGCGACCGATCCGGAGCTCGTGTCGTTCTGCCTGGACACGGGGCACATCGTCTACGGCGGCGGCGATCCGATCTCGATGATCGACGAGTACCCCGAGCGGATCGGCTACGTGCACATCAAGGCCTTCGACCCGGACATCACCCGGGAGGCCCACGAGAAGGACTGGCCCTTCGGGGAGGCCGTCGCCAAGGGCGCCTCGGTGCGCCCGCCGGCGGGGCTGCCGGACATGCGCGACCTCGTCGCCAGGCTCGCGGCGATGGACAAGGAGCTGTACGTCATCTGCGAGCAGGACCTGTACCCGTGCGACCCGGGCCTGCCCCTGCCCAACGCGATCGCCACCCGCGAGTTCCTGGCCGACTGCGGCCTGGGCGTGCGATGACCGGCCCCGGCCCGAAGGAGACCCCGTCATGGTGAAGGTCCTGCTGGATCCGAGCATGTACCACCCGCACCTCAGCGTCGCCGGCGAGCTGCACAAGGCGGCCGAGCTCGGCTACCGCTACCTGGAGCTGTCCCCGCGCGCCGACTTCCACGAGTGGCACCACTACCCCAAGGTCGACCGCCACCAGATCGCCGAGGTCACGGCCGCCATGGCCGCGACCGGCGTGAAGATCTGGTCATTCAACCCGGTCTTCGACTGGGCGAACCCGGACGAGCAGGAGCGCCAGGCGCAGGTGCGCAACTGGCGGCGCCTGCTGCAGATCGCCGACGCCCTCGAGGTGCCGCTGATCGCCACCGAGTTCTCCGGCGACCCGAACCGGCCCCGCCAGAGCGAGGCGCAGTTCTACCGCTCGATCGAGGAGCTCATCCCCGATTTCGAGAAGTACGGGCTGGAGTGCACCATCGAGGCGCACCCCTACGACTTCGTCGAGGACAACGACCGGGCCGTGCAGATCGTGCGCGGGGTGGACCGCGACTGGCTGAACTACGAGTTCTGCTTCCCGCACGCCTTCCACCTGGGCCGCGGCGCCCGCGACGTGGGCGAGATGATGGACTACGCCGGCGAGCGCCTGCGCCACCTGCACGTGGCCGATGTCTTCGACCACACCGCCAACGTCGGCAACCGCTACATCGTCAACCCGCCCGGGGTCGATGCGCGCGTGCACCAGCACAACGAGATCGGCAACGGCGAGATCGACTGGGACCGCGCCTTCAGCTACCTGCGCGATCGCGGCTACGACGGCACTGTGTCGGTGTGCGTGTTCGGCTGGGAGGAGGACGCCGACGCCATCCTTCGCCGGATGCGCGAGCGGATCCTCGCCGAGCTCGGCGGGGAGTGAGCCCGATGCGGGAGATCGGCATCGGCGTGGTGAGCCTCGGCTGGATGGGGCGCCTGCACTCCACGAGCTACCAGCGCATCGCCGCGCGCTTCCCGGAGCTGGGGCTGCGGCCGCGGCTGGTCGTCGCCGCGGACCCGGTCCCGGCGAACCAAGAGGCCGCCCGCGAGCAGTTCGGCTTCGCGCGCGCGGTCGCCTCGATCGAGGAGGTCCTCGCCGATCCCGAGGTCGAGGCCGTGTCGATCTGCTCCCCCAACTTCCTGCACCGCGACTTCGCCGTCGCGGCGGCGCAGGCCGGGAAGCCGTTCTGGATCGAGAAGCCGATGGGCGTCAGCGCCGCGCAGTCCCGGGAGATCCGCGCGGCCGCGCAGGATGCCCGGGTCGCCACGGCCGTCGGCTTCAACTACCGTCACGCCCCGGCGGTCGCGCATCTGCGCGCCCTGGTCGCCTCCGGCCGCCTGGGCCGGATCACGAACATGCGCTGCTGGCTGATGGCGGACTACGCCTCCTCCCCCGACGGCGCGCTGACCTGGCGCTACGACCGGGAGAAGGCGGGCAGCGGCGTGATCGGCGACCTCCTGTCCCATGGCGCGGACCTCGTCGCCCATGTGACGGGGCAGCGGATCACCGAGGTCAGCGCCCGCACGGACGTGTTCATCCCCGAGCGGCCGATCCCCACCTCCGTGGGCGTGGGCCACGGCGGCATCGAGGTCGGCTCCGCGCGCGGCCCGGTCGCCAACGAGGACTGGGTGGCGGCGCTGGCCACGCTCTCCGGCGGCGCGCATGCGACGCTCGAGTCCTCGCGGGTGGCGCGCGGGCACCGCAGCGACTACGCGATCGAGGTGTACGGCACGGAGGGCTCGGCGCGCTGGTCCTTCACCCGCATGAACGAGTTCGAGGTGATGCTCGGCGAGGGCGGCGCCGAGCACGGCTACACGACGGTGTTCGCCGGCGGCGACCACGGCGAGTACTCCCGCTTCCAGCCGGGCCCCGGCATCCCCCTGAGCTTCGACGACCTCAAGACCATCGAGGCCGCCCGGTTCCTGGCCGATGTCGCCACCGGGTCCCGCACGGCGCCCAACGCCTCCGACGGCCTGGCCGCCGCGGAGGTCTGCGACGCCATCGTCCGCTCCGCCGCCTCCCGGGCGTGGACGGACGTGCCGGAGGTCGAGGGGACGACGATCGGGTTCTGACCGGCACGCGCCGGGATCCGCCATCGGATCACCATCTGATGGACACCTGTCGCTCACGCGGATGTCGATGGGGAGCGGGACGGTGTGCCCGTCCGCTTCATCCCCTCCTCCTCAGGGATCGACCATGACCCAGACCTCCGCGCCGCCGGTGCGCACCGACCTCCCCCGCTCCGACCGCTCGTGGCACCTGTTCTTCGGCCTGCTGCTGGCCGTGGCGACGATCGTGTTCACGCTGTGGTCCCTCGACTACATCGGCGACGGGGCCAGCCGGGTGATCCTGCTGGTCGCCATCGCCTTCGGCCTGTTCATGGCCTTCAACATCGGCGGCAACGACGTCGCGAACTCCTTCGGCACCAGCGTGGGCGCCGGGACGCTCTCGCTCAAGCAGGCCCTCGTCGTCGCCGCCGTCTTCGAGGTCAGCGGCGCCGTGCTGGCCGGCGGCGAGGTCACCGACACCGTCCGCAGCGGGATCGTGGATCTGGAGGCGATCTCCCTGGAGCCGATGGACTTCGCCTTCATCATGATGTCCGCGCTGCTGGGCGCGGCCGTCTGGCTGCTGGTGGCCACCCGCATGGGCTGGCCCGTCTCGACCACCCACTCGATCATCGGCGGCATCGTCGGCGCGGCGCTCACCCTGGGGCTGAGCACCGGCGCCGGCGGCTGGGACATGGTCCAGTGGGGCGGCATCGGCCAGATCGCCGTCTCCTGGGTGCTCTCCCCCGTGCTCGGCGGCGCGGTCGCCTGGGTGCTGTTCGGCGCGATCAAGCGCCACATCCTCGTCTACAACGAGGAGGCCGACCAGAAGCTGCGCGAGATCAAGCAGGAGCGGATCGCCCACCGCACCCGCCACCGCCAGGCCTTCGAGCGCCTGGACGAGATCCAGCAGATCTCGTACACGAACGCGATGGCCCAGGACGCGGTCACCGCGACCCGCCCCGACTTCGACCCCGAGGAGCTCGAGTCCGACTACTACCGCGAGCTGCGGGCGATCGACGAGAAGGCGGAGAACCTCGACGCCCACCGCGCCCTGCAGACCTGGGTGCCGCTGCTGGCGGCCGGCGGCTCGATCGTCATCTCCTCGATGCTGCTGTTCAAGGGCCTGAAGAACCTGCACCTGAACATCGACTCGGCCGGGAACTTCCTCATCATGGGCATGGTCGGCGCGGCCGTGTGGATGGCCGTGTTCATCTTCGCCAAGACCCTGCGCAACCAGAACCTGTCCCGCTCGACGTACCTGCTGTTCAGCTGGATGCAGGTGTTCACGGCCTCGGCCTTCGCCTTCAGCCACGGATCCAACGACATCGCCAACGCGGTGGGCCCGTTCGCGGCGGTCTTCGACGTGCTGCACACCGGCGCGATCAACGGCGAGGCACCGGTCCCGGCGGCGCTGATGCTGGTCAGCGGCGTCGGCCTGGTGGCGGGGCTGTGGTTCATCGGCCGCAGGGTCATCACGACCGTCGGCACCGGCCTGACGTCGATGCATCCCGCCTCCGGCTTCGCGGCGGAGCTCTCCGCGGCGGGCGTCGTGATGGCCGCCTCGGTGCTGGGACTGCCGGTCTCCAGCACGCACATCCTCATCGGCGCCGTGCTCGGCGTGGGCATCGTGAACCGGGCCGCGAACTGGAGCCTCATGCGTCCGATCGCCCTGGCCTGGGTGATCACCCTCCCGGCGGCCGCCGCCATCGGCGCCGTGAGCGTGCTCGTGCTGCGCTGGCTGTTCTGACCGGCGCCCCCGGTCCGGCGGAGCCGAGGATCCCGGCGGAGCCTAGGATCGAGGGATCCCCCACCGGCGAAGGAGATCCCGTGTCCGATGCGCACCCCGGCCCCACCGGCCCCGACCCGCGACCGGCCCCGCCGGCCCCGTCCTCCCCGGGCGGCGCCGGCGGGGCCGCCGTCTCCCCCGTGGACCGCGAGGCCGTCCTCTCCGTCGCGGCGATCCTGCCGCACTGGCTGGCCACGGTGTCGGCGGTGCGCCGCCTCACCGGCGTGCAGGCGGCGATCTGGCACGACGGCGAGCTGGTCTGCGAGGTCGCGGTCGGCACGGCCGATGGGACCACCGGGGCGCAGCTGGCGACCACCCACCGCCTGCGGATCGCCTCCCACTCCAAGAGGTTCACGGCGCTCGCGGTGATGCACCTGGCGGAGCAGGGCGCGCTGCGCCTGGACGACACGCTCGGCGAGCGCGTCGCCGAGCTCGCCGGCTCCCCCGTCGCCTCGCTGACCCTGCACGACCTGCTCTCCCACTCCGCGGGCCTGACCCGCGACGGGGCCGATGCCTCCTGGTGGAACCTCGAGCGTCCCTTCCCCGATCGCGAGGCCCTGCTGGAGATCGCCCGGACGAGCGCCGTGGTGCTCGAGCCGGGGCTGCACCTGCAGTACTCGAACATCGGCTACGGCCTGCTGGGCCTCGTGATCGAGGACACCGCGGGCGCGCCCTTCGACGAGGCCGTCCGCGCCCTGGTGCTGGACCCGGCGGGCGCCGGGGACATCGGCCCCGATCTCCCGCCCGATGCGCCCGGACCGGAGGACCCGCACGGCTTCGCGCTGGGCCACACCTCGCCGCTGCACGGGGAGCGCCGCGCCGTCGAGCAGGTCCCCACCGGGGCGCTCGCCGCCGCGACCGGCTTCTGGGCCACCGCCGGCGCGATCGCGACCTTCGCCGGCAGGGCGCTGACCGGCGACGCGGTCGTCTCCGAGGCGGGGCTGCGGCGCATGCGCCGCCGCGTGTGGACGGTCGCCGACGGCGCCGGCTACGGGCTGGGCCTCCAGGAGGCGATCATCCACGGGCTCTCGGCGATCGGCCACTCGGGCGGCTTCCCGACGGGGCTCACGCGCACCTGGGCGGTGCCCGCCTCGCACCTGGCGGTCTCCGTGCTGGGCACCTCGATCGATGCCCTGTCCTCCGATCTCGCCGCCGGGGTGCTGGGGCTGCTGGCGCTGGCCTCGGGCTCCGCGGCGGCGAAGGCCGCCGCCCACGAGCGGTCCGGGGCGCTGGGCGGCGGCTCCGACGGCCGTCGCCGCCCGGAGCCGCTGGCCGAGCAGGACGAGGTCACCATCGGCGGCGCGCCGGTCCCCGCCGCGCAGCTCGCCGGCATCGTCGCGGGCTCCTACGACTCGCTGTGGGGCCGCACCCGGCTGGCCGTGCTGGGCGGCCGGCTGTTCGCCCTGGACGAGGACGCGCTCGACCCCGCGGAGACCGCCCTCGAGCTGCGGATCGGCGCCGTGGTCGACGGGCCCTCGGACGCCGGGCCGGCGCACCCCGTGCTGCTCGAGCTGCCGGCCTGGGGCGACTCCGGCTACGGCGCCTGGGCGGAGCCGCTGCGCGTGCGCCTGGTGCCGGGGCCCGAAGGGCTGCGGCCGGCGTCGCTGTGGATCACCGGCCAGACCCTGCTGCCCGCCGGCGACGTCGACCTCCCCGAGCGCATCCGCGCCCCGCGCTGACCCGCGCCGGGCACGGCGCGCCGACCGATCAGGTGCTGCGCACCCGCAGCCGCGGGGCCAGGCGCACGTGCCCGGAGCCGGCCCGGCCGGGGTCCGCATCGGCCTCGAGCAGGGCCAGAGCATGCCGGGCCAGCTCCCGGGGACGCTGGTCGATGGTGCTGAGGCCGATGATCGGCTCCCGGGCGGCAGGGATGTCGTCGTAGCCGACCAGGCCCACGAAGCGGTCGCGCGCCAGGAGCGTCAGCAGACCGATGGCGAGCCGGTCGTTGTGCACGCCGACGGCGTCGACGCCGTCGGCGATCAGCCCCGCGACCATCGCCTCGATCTGCGCGGGGGTGGTCGCCTCGGACAGCGCCGCCGTCCGCACGGGGACCCCGTGGCGGGCGGCGCTGGCCAGGAACTCCTCGCGCCGCACCGCGGCGGCGGAATCCGCGGAGGGGCTGCCGGCCGGGCCCAGGTGCGCCAGGTGGGTGCCGCCGCGTTCCAGCAGGTGGCCGACGGCGAGCTCCGCCCCGGCGGCCTCGTCCGTGCTCACGCTGCCGACGCCCGCCGCGGAGACCTCGTGCCCGATCACCGCGACCGGGGCGCCGCGGGCCAGGCGCGCCAGCTCCGCATCCGAGGATCGGGGGCTGACCAGCACCAGGGCATCGGCGCGGCCGGCCAGGAAGGCCTCGGCAGCATCCTGCTCAGCGGCCGCCCCACGGGCGAAGGCCGCCTCGGCGCCCGCGCCGCCGCGCCGATCGGAGAGCGCGTCGCCGAAGCCGAGGGCGATGAGGACCCGCCGGCCGGTGGCCGCGGCGGCCTCCCGCAGCGCCTCCGCGAGCTCCCCGTAGAAGGGGTTGCGCAGGTCGGGGACGACCACGCCGATGGTGTCGGTGCGGCGCGAGGCGAGATGCGCGGCGGTGACCTGCGGGCGGTATCCCAGCTCGTCGATGGCCTGCTGCACGGCCTCGCGGCGCTCGGGGCTCACGCTGTCGCTGCCGCGCACCACCAGCGAGACCAGCGCCCGGGAGACGCCCGCGCGGCGGGCGACGTCGAGCTGCGTGGGGCGGGAGCGGGTCACCGGGCCATTCTAGGGACGCGCCGCCCCTGCCCTTCGCGGGCGCGGCCCCGTAGCGTGGCCCCATGCCCTGCGCCTCCCCGCTCCTCGTCGCCGGCCGGCCGCTCCCCCGGGATCTCGCCCGGAACGTCGACCGGGCCCGCGCGCGCCGGGATGAGCTGACCCGCCGCGGCGCATCGGCCGTCCCGGGCCCAGACGGCCGCGGCGAGGAGCAGCTCCTGGCCTGGGCCGAGGCCCTGCCCGCGCACGTGGAGCGGATCGCCGCGGCGTGGTCCCTGCAGCTGGGGGCGCCGCTCGAGCCGGGCGGGACCTCCGCCTGGGTCGCCGAGGTGCGCGACGCCGCCGGCTCCGATCTGCTGCTCAAGGTCGGCTGGGCGCACGACGAGGCCCGCGACGAGGCCGCCGGGATGGCGGCCTGGCAGGGGCGCGGCGCCGCCGGCGTGCTGCGCCACGAACGGGTCGGCGACTGCTCCGCGCTGCTCATGGAGCGGGTGCGGCCCGGGCGCACCCTCGCCTCCCAGCTGCCCGACGCCGAGCGGGACGCCGTGATCGGCGCGCTGCTGCGCCGGCTGTGGATCCCCGCGCCGGCCGAGGCGGGGTTCCGCCCCCTGGCGCAGATGTGCGCGTGGTGGGCCGACGAGGCGGAGGACCGCGCGCGGACCGAGCTGCCGGCCGATGTCGTCGACCACGGACTGGGCCTGTTCCGCACGCTGCCGCGGGACTGGGACGGGGAGCCGGTGCTCCTGGCGACCGACCTGCACCACCACAACGTGCTCTCGCGGCGCGAGCAGCCGGGCACGGACCTGGCGGACTGGGCGCTCATCGATCCCAAGCCCTACGTCGGCGACCCGCACTACGACGTGCTGCAGCAGATGCTCAACGGCGCCGACCGCGTGCTGGCGGACCCGCTCGGCGCCTGCGCGCGGATGGCCGCGCAGACCGGCCTGGACCCCCGCCGCGTGCGCGCCTGGCTGTTCGCGCGCTGCGTGCAGGAGACGGGCAGCGGATTCGCGCAGGCCCCGGCGATCGCCCGGGCGCTGGCCGGCTCGCTCTGAGCACGCCGGGCGGCCGAGGCACGGGCCCGCCCCCCTCGGCCGCGGAGCAGGTGCTCAGGCGCCGAGCATCGCCCGCAGCGCCGGGACCAGGCCCTCGACCGTCACGGGGACCTGCGGTCGCACGAAGGTCTCCGGCGTGACGAGGAAGCACTGGTGGACCAGGGGGCGGTCCCCCGTCACGGTGACCCGGGTGCCGTTCAGGGCATAGCCGCAGGCCCGCGAGACGCCGAAGGACGGGTCGTTGCCGAGCACCGCCTCGGACTCGGCGCGCTGGGCGTCGAGGTGGTCGAAGGCGAGGGCAAGCACCATCTGCCGCATGAGCTTCCCGTAGCCCTGTCCCTGCGCGTCGCGGGTCAGCCACGAGCCGGAGGTGACGGTGCGCCGCCGCGGGAAGTCGACGGCCACCACGTCCTGGGTGCCGATCAGCTGGTCCCGCGCCCAGATGCCGAAGGTGAGGTTCCATCTCTCGGGAGCGGCCACGGCGCGCTGGGTCCACTGGAACTGCAGGGCGCCGCGCACCCGGTCCTCCGGGTCGACGGCGTACCAGCGGAAGACGTGGTCGGCGGCCTCGTCGGCGAAGATCGGCCGGCGCAGCAGCGCGGCGTACTCGGGCAGGTCCGCATCGCGCAGCAGGCGCAGGGTGAGGTCCCCCGCGTGCAGCGTGAGTCCGAGCGGCGGGTACAGGGTCTCGAGCGTGTCCGGCATGTCAGGAGGGTACGGGCGGCGCGGCGTCCCCGCCAGCGCTTTCCTGCTGGTCGTATCCTCGTGCGATGGCGATCGACGTGCTGCTGAGCGGCTTCGAGCCCTTCGACGGGGCCGCGGTGAACGAGTCCTGGGAGGCGGTGCGGCGCGCCGCTCCCGCCCTGCGCGAGGGCGGCGTCCTCGCCCGCGAGCTGCTGCTGCCGGTGGAGTTCGGGCGGGCGGCCGAGGCGCTGCTCGCCGAGGTCCGGGAGCTGCGGCCGGCGCTGGTGGTGGCCGTGGGCCTCGCCGCCGGCCGCGGGGCGATCACCCCGGAGCGCACCGCCGTGAACGTGCAGGACGCCCGCATCCCCGACAACGCGGGCGCCCGCCCGATCGATGCGCCGTGCGTGCCCGACGGTCCGGTCGGCTACTTCTCGACGCTGCCGATCAAGGCGATGGTCGCCGCCGCCCGGCCCGGACCGGCGGCGGTCTCGCAGAGCGCGGGGACCTTCGTGTGCAACGACGTGTTCTACCGCCTGCAGCACGCCCTCGCCGCCGAGCCCGGCCTCGCCGGCATCCGCGGCGGCTTCGTCCACGTCCCCGCGGCCGATGTCGTGGCGCCTGGCGATGCCGCCGAGGCGCTGGGGCGGATGGTCCGGGCTGCGCTCTCCACCGCGGCCGATGCCCGGATCCCCGGCGGCGCCGAGCACTGAGCCGTTCCGCGCCGGCGGTGGCGCTGGGGAGCCGGCGGTGGGGAGAACTCCTCCGTGCACACCGCCGTCCACGATCGGGGCCCCGTTGTCCACGGCGGCTCAGGCGCAGGTCCACAGTTATCCACAGCGGGATCCACAGCTGGGGACGAATGACACGGGTGTGCTTCCGCAGGTGCCGGCGGTCCGTGCACGGCCGTGCACATGTCCGCACCCCGGGGCCCGGCCCGGTCACGGCCGCATCACGACCCGATCACGCCGGGATCACGGAGCGGCCCCGCGACCTGCAGCAGGTCGATATCACTGCAGGTCACAGCTGCGCTGCCGCCTGGTGTTGCCGATGCCTCCCCGGCGCTCGGCAGAGGGCCCGGGAGCGCCCGCCCGCCTCCCGGTCGGGATCCGGAGCCGGGCGAGGGCTCCCGCGCGCCGGGGCGCGGCGGGTCCGGGGCCGCGACGGAGGGACGGTGATCCACGAGGTTTCCCCACGGTCACATGCGTTGTCCACCATCGCGCGGGGTTGTCCCCCATCGACCCCCGACTTATCCCCAATCCTCTCCACAGCTGGGGATAATCACAGCCGTGTCATTCGCCCGCGAGCTCAGTCCTCCACCTGGGCGATGCCGGGGCGGCCGCTCTCGACGTGGATGCTCGCGCGGGTCTCGATCGGGGCGCCGGGGCGGTCGACGTAGGGCACGACCTTGTACTCGGTGCGCATCGCGTCCCGGCCCAGGTGGCACACCTGGTACCCGCGCTGCTTGTTGTGGAAGCGCATGTGCGGGTTCTCCTCCAGCCAGACCTTGCCCAGCGCGTCGGAGTCGGAGCCGTTGCCGCCGGAGCTGATGGAGGTGCCCAGGAACTCCGCGCCCACCACCGGCGAGGTGTCGTCGGAGAAGTCCAGCTTCAGATCCGCCGCGACGCTGCGGTGCGCGTCCCCGGTGACCACCAGGAAGTTCTCGACGCCGCGGCGGTGGACGCCGTCGAACAGGCGCTGGCGCGCGGCGGCATAGCCGTCCCAGGTGTCCATGCCGTAGCGGACGGCCTCGCCGGCCTCGTGGTCGGCCTCGAAGGAGAACACCTGGTTGGCCAGCACGTTCCAGCGGGCGGCGGAGGCGCCCAGGCCCTCCAGCAGCCAGGCCTCCTGCTCCGCGCCGAGCATCTGGCGCTGCGCGTCCCACCGGCCGGCGGGGTCCTGCAGCTGCCGGTCGCGGTAGCGGCGCGTGTCCAGCACGTTCAGCTGCAGCATGTCCCCGAAGGCGAGGCGGCGGAAGACCTGCATCTCGGGGCCGTCGGGCATCGAGGAGCGGCGCAGCGGCATGTTCTCCCAGTAGGCCTGGTAGGCGGCGGCGCGCCGCCGGCGGAACACCTCCGGGTCCTGGTCGGGCTCGTCGTCGGGTTGGGAGTGGTCCCCGGCCCAGTTGTTCTCGACCTCGTGGTCGTCGGGCGCGACGATCCACGGCGCCGCGGCGTGGGCGGCCTGCAGCGCGGGATCGGCCTTGTACTGGCCGTAGCGCACGCGGTAGTCGGCCAGGCTGAACACCTCGGCCGCGGGCAGGTGCGCCCGGCCGATGCTGCCGGCGCCGCCGCTCTCGTAGATGTAGTCGCCGAGGTGGACGACGACGTCGAGGTCCTCCCGGGCCATGTGCTCGAAGGCCGTGAAGTGCCCGGCCGGGAAGCTCTGGCAGCTGGCGAAGGCGAAGGTCAGCGCGTTCAGGGCGGCGCCGCGGGCCGGGGCGGTGCGGGTCCGGCCGACGGGGCTGATCTGGCCGGCCGCACGGAAGCGGTACCAGTAGACGCGGTCGGCGCGCAGGCCCTTCACCTCGGCATGGACGCTGTGGGCCTCCTCGGCGCGGGCGCGCTCGACGCCGCGGCGCACGATCCGGGCGAAGCCCTCGTCCTCGGCATCTCCCATGCGACGTTCACGTCCCGGTCCGGCATGCCGCCCAGGCCGTCGGCGGCGACGGGGTCCGGGGCCAGGCGCGTCCACAGGACCACGCCGTCGGGATGCGGGTCGCCGGAGGCGACGCCCAGGGTGAACATCTCCCCCGGCGGAACGAAGGGGCCGGAGGGATCGGCCGATGCCGACGGGCTCGGCACCAGGGCGGCCCCTCCGGCGGAGGCGCCGGCGAGGGCGAGGAAGGCACGACGGGGGACGACGATCCGGTCGGTGGGCCGGGACGTGGAGCGCAGCAGGGTCATGGGGATCTCCGGGGCGAGGAGGGCGAGGGGCCCGTCCATTCAGCCGCGCGGGGGTGACCCGCGCCCCAACGGCCGATGAATCCTTCCCGAACGGTCGGGGCCGCCCCGGCCATCCGCGACCCGGCGCCCGGGCCGCGACGGCGGCGCCCGACCGGATCCCCGCGGCCCCATTGGCCGCGGGGCGCGGTCAGAAGATCGGGACGAGGTACCCCTGCGGCACCGTCATCACCTTCGCGACGACGATCAGCACGCACAGCAGCAGCCCGGCGCCGATCACGGCCGCGTGGACCGCTGCGGCGCGGCGGGCCAGGGCCGTGCGGTCCGCTCCCGGGGCGGCCTTGGGGCGCAGCGAGAACATGGCCGCGGTCAGGGCCGTGCCCAGCACCAGCCCGCCCAGGTGGCCCTGCCAGGAGATATTGGGGACGGTGAAGGTGATCACGAGGTTCAGACCGATCAGCACCAGCACCTGCGTGGCCTGCGCGCCCATGCGCCGGTTCACGACGAACAGGCTGCCGAACAGGCCGAAGATGCCGCCGCTCGCGCCGACGGTGGCGCCCATCCAGGCGACGGACGTCGGATCGGCGAACAGGAGCACGGCGACGTGCCCGGCGATGACCGAGACCAGGTAGACCCCGGCGTACCGGGCATGGCCCATGGTCTGCTCGAGGTACTGGCCCACCGCCCACAGCGCCCACAGGTTCAGCACGATGTGCATGATCCCGCCGTGCAGGAAGCCGCTGGTCACGAAGGTCCACGGCATGGCCAGGGCCCGGAACGGCGCGAAGGCGAGCTCCTGGAAGACGATGTCCGGCGCGAGGTTCTGGCCGATGAAGGCGAGCGCGCACAGCGCCATCACGGTGTAGGTGACGTAGGGCGTGGAGCGCCGGGCGGCGCCGCCCATGGCGTTGCGCGGCTGGGTCGAGCGCTGCTGGCGGGCGAGCTGGTGCTCGCAGTCCACGCAGAGCACCCCCACGGCGGCGGGACGCTGGCACTGCCCGCAGACGGGCCGGTCGCAGCGCTGGCAGCGCACATAGGTCACCTGGTCGGGGTGGCGCGGGCAGACGGGCTGCTCTCCCGGCTCCGAGGAATCGGCGGCGTTGTAGCCGTAGGAGGGGCGGTTCATGCGCTCATTCCTACACGACCAACCTGTCCCGCCGCGCCGCCGTGTCGGCGTCCTGGGCCCGCGCCCGGCCCCGGGACGACGGATCCCGCCGCCGGAGGCAGCTCCGGGCGACGGGATCGGTCATCGCGCACGGCGGCGCGCAGAGGTCACTTCTCGATGGTGACCGAGGTGATGACGACGTCCTCGAGGGGACGGTCGCGCATGTCGGTGGCGGTGGTGGCGATGGCGTCGACGACCTTCTTCGACTC
The DNA here is from genome assembly GCF_000576425.1 of Brachybacterium phenoliresistens. Lineage (GTDB taxonomy): Bacteria > Actinomycetota > Actinomycetes > Actinomycetales > Dermabacteraceae > Brachybacterium > Brachybacterium phenoliresistens. The sequence continues at coordinate 147,521 of NZ_KK069999.1, forward strand.
CTCGTCGGCGACCTCGCCGAACACGGTGTGCTTGCCGTGCAGGTACTGGGTGGGGGCGACGGTGATGAAGAACTGCGAGCCGTTGGTGCCGGCGGGGCGGCCGGTCAGCGCGTTCATGCGCTTGCCGGCGTTGGCCATGGCGAGCTTGTAGGGCTCGTTGAAGTTCTTCTCGGAGATCTCGTCGTCGAAGGTGTAGCCGGGGCCGCCGGTGCCGGTGCCCTGGGGGTCACCGCCCTGGATCATGAACCCGTCGATGATGCGGTGGAAGATGACGCCGTCGTAGAAGGGGCGCGTGACCTTCTCGCCGGTCTCGGCGTCGGTGAACTCGCGGGTGCCCTCGGCCAGGCCCACGAAGTTCTCGACGGTCTTGGGGGCGTGGTCCGGGAACAGCTCCAGGCGGATGTCCCCGTGGTTGGTGTGCAGAGTTGCGAACATGCGGTCATCCTCGCACATGCGCGGGCGCGGATCCCGGGACGCCGATCCGCGCCCGTCCACCGCCGGGAGAACCCTGGATGTCCGTGCCGCAGGTCACGATAGAGTGAGTGCGATCGAAGCGTGTCGCCGTACCGCATGTACGCAGCCCGGTGCCGCTTCCTGGACCCGCGCCGGCCGAGCCGGCGGAATCGATCGAAAGGGGAAGCCATGGCGCTGAAGACGTCCAAGCGTGCCGAGAAGAAGGCGCAGGAGCTGGCGGCCGAGGCCACCAGCACCGTCGAGGCGAAGGCGGACAAGGCCCTCTCCGAGCTGTCCAAGCTCGCCTCCACCGTCGGCCCCGTCGTGAGCGAGGGCGCGAAGGAGTTCCGCGGCAAGGCCGAGGGCCTCGTGGACCAGTACCGTCCGCTCGTCGAGGACAACATCCGCACCCAGAGCGAGAAGCTGTCCTCGCTCTCCGAGAAGCTCGGCCCGCAGGCCGACCGCCTCAAGCACGACCTGCAGGAGGACTACCTCCCCCGGGCCAAGCGCACCGCCGCGGCGACCAACACGGTGGTCACGGCGGCCGTCACCGCCGCCGTGGACGCCGCCCGCAAGGAGATCGACAAGGGCCAGTCGGACATCCGCTCCGCCGCCCTCACCCCGGTCGCCGCCCCCAAGAAGAAGGGCCGCGCCGGCAAGGTGCTGCTCGTCCTCGGCCTCGCGGCCGTCGGCGCCGCCGCCGGCTACGTGGCCTGGAAGAAGACCCGCCCCGTCGAGGACCCCTGGGCCCCGCCGGCGGACTTCGCCCGCGCCCACTACCCGGCCTCCGGCTCCACGGACTCGGACTCCTCCGCGGTGTCCGACTCGGTGGGCTCCGCCGAGGCGGGCGACGTCGCCGAGTCCCTGAAGGACTCTGCGGCCGATGCCTCCGGCGATGCCGCCAAGCGCGGCAGCCACCGCGGCGACGCCTGACCGTCCGCCCCGCAGCAGGCCCGGCGCCGAGGGAATCCCCTCGGCACCGGGCCTGTCGCATGTGCGGGGCTCAGCGGCGGCGGATCAGGACGACCCCGTCCTCGAGCTCGGCGGGCGTCCCGTCGGGAGCCGTCGCCGCACGCCGGCGCAGCTCGGCCCGCTCGACGGCGAAATCCGCGGCCGGCAGGTCCAGCGCGGCGACCTCCGCGTCGGGGTCCAGCAGGTCCTCGCGATGGCGGGCGAAGTCCCCGCGCGCCCACGGCGGCGGCGCCGCATGGGAGATGACCAGCAGGCGCCCGCCGGGGGCCAGCAGCGCCGCGGCCCGCCGCAGGATCCCCGTGCGGGGCAGGGCGATCGTGGAGTGGAAGAACGAGGCGGTCACCAGGTCGAAGGGCCCGCCGAGGCCCGCGTCCACGACCGGGTCGGAGAGGTCCGCGGCGATCAGCCGCAGCTGCTCGGGGCCCAGACCGGCCTCCCGGGCCGCCTCCTGCGCCCGGCCGATGGCGGTGGGAGAGATGTCCACTCCGGTGGTCCGCCAGCCGGCACGCGCCAGCCAGATCGCATCGGCCCCCTCCCCGCAGCCGATGTCCAGGGCGCGCGGGGCGCGGGACGGGCCCGAGGACGGGGCGAGCTCCTCCAGGACCGCGACCAGGCTCGCGTTGGCCGCGCCGGACCAGACCCGGTCGCCGGTGCCGTAGTGCTCCTCCCAGTGGGCGACGGGGTCGATGCCCTCCGCGGGGGCGTGGTGGTGATGCGTGTGCTCGCTCATGCGGCGAAGCGTAGGCCCGCTGCGGCGGCGTGTCCCGTCCTGTTGCCGGATCGGCACGCCCCGCCGGAGCACCCGGCTTCCTAGACTGGCCCGGTGACCGTCTCCCCGCCCCCGACCGCCGGCGCCGGGCGCTACGCCCCCTCCCCCAGCGGGGACCTGCACCTGGGGAACCTGCGCACCGCCGTGCTCGCGTGGGTGCTCGCCCGGCGGTCCGGGCGCGCCTTCCGCCTGCGCGTGGAGGACCTCGACCGGGTGCAGGAGGGCGCCGAGGCCCGCCAGCTCGAGGACCTCGCGGCGATCGGCATCACCGCGGACGGTCCGGTGGTGCGCCAGTCCGAGCGCGGCGCGGAGCACGAGGAGGCGATCGCCCGCCTCGCCGCCGCCGGCCTGGTCTACGAGTGCTACTGCACCCGACGGGAGATCCTCGAGGCCCCCTCGGCCCCGCATGCGCCGCCCGGCGCCTACCCCGGCACCTGCCGCGACCTCTCCTCGGCCGCCCGCGAGGCCGGCCGCGCCCGGATGCATCGGCTGCGCCGCGAGCCGGCCCTGCGCCTGCGCGCCGGCGTGCGCGCGCTCACCGTGCAGGACATGTTCGCGGGCGCGGTGACCGCCGCGGTGGACGACCTCGTGCTGCGCCGCGGCGACGGCGTGGTCGCCTACAACCTGGCCGTGGTGGTCGACGACGCGGACGCCGGCATCGACCAGGTGGTGCGGGCCGATGACCTGCTGACCTCGGCGCCGCGCCAGGCCCACCTCGCCGAGCTCCTCGGGCATCGGCCGCCGCAGTACGCGCACGTGCCCCTCGCGGTGAACCCGCAGGGCGCCCGCCTGGCCAAGCGCGACGGCGCCGTCACCCTGCGCGACCGCCTCGCCCGCGGGGAGAGCGCCGGCGACGTGATGGCGCGGATCGGCCTCTCGCTGGGGCTGCCCGGCTGCCGCACCGCTGCGGACGTGCTCGAGCGGTGGGACCCCGCGACCCTGCCCCGGGAGCCGTGGGTCGTGGACCTGCCGGCCTGAGCGCGCCTCGGACGTGGTCCCGGGGGACGCGCGCGGCCCCGCCGGGATCCTAGGATCCGGGCGGGGCCGCCGGGTGCTGCAGGGCGCGGAGGATCAGGCCTGCGGCGTGTTCTCCTCGATGGTCGTGTCGCGGGCGGAGGCGATCAGCGAGGCGATCGTGGCCACGCCCATCGAGACGACGATGACCGTCAGCGACAGCCAGATCGGCACCTCGGGGATCCGCTCCAGGGCATCGAAGCCCGGCAGCCAGTGCAGCGGGGCCTCGTGGATCGCGTGGATGATCAGCTTCACGCCGATGAACGCGAGGATCGCGGCGATGCCGTAGTGCAGGTACTTCAGGCGGTCCATGAGGCCGCCCAGCAGGAAGTACAGCTGGCGCAGGCCCATCAGCGCGAACAGGTTCGCGGTGAAGACCAGGAACGGGTTGGTGGTGATCGCGAAGATCGCGGGGATCGAGTCGAGCGCGAACATCACGTCGGTCAGGCCGATAGTGATGAACACCAGCAGCATCGGGGTGAACAGCTTCTTGCCATCGACGGTGGTGCGCAGCCGGTTGCCGTCGTACTCGTTGTGCACCGGGAGGACCTTGCGCACCGAGCGCATGATGAAGGAGTCGCCCTCGTCGTCGTCCTCCTCCTTGGTCTGCTTCCACGCCGTGTACAGCAGGAACAGGCCGAAGATGTAGAACACGCCCGCGAACTGGTCGATGATCACCGAGCCGGCGAGGATGAAGGCGGCACGGGCGATCAGCGCGATGATGATGCCCACCATCAGCACTTCCTGCTGGTACTTCCGCGGGACCGCGAACTTGCCCATGATCACGATGAACACGAACAGGTTGTCCACGCTCAGGGAGTACTCCAGCAGCCAGCCCGTGAGGAACTGGGACGCGGTGTGGCCATCGGAGGCGATGGCGAGGACCACCGCGAAGATCAGGGCCAGCGACACGTAGAAGCCGATCCACAGCGAGGCCTCCTTCATGGAGGGCTCATGGGGGCGCTTGAGGACCAGCAGCAGGTCCAGGATGAGGATCGCGGTCAGCACGACCAGCGCGATGACCTCGAAGGTGATGCTTATCTCGCCCATGAGGCGGTACCTTTCGGGGGTGGGGAGGCCCGCCGCGCCGCCCGCAGGGCCGCGCAGGGGCAGACCGGACCAGAGTAGCGCCCGCCCTCGGCGCCGCCGCCGCGCGGACGGTCGATGTGGCGCACTCCGCCCGGCCCGGGACGGTCGCCCGCATCACCATCTCAATACCTTTACGTATCGGATACACGAATGTATCGTGAAGGCGTGTCCACCGCGAAGCGTCCCCGCACATCGTTCCTCTCCGGCCTCCTCGCCCTGCTGCCCGCCGAGTGGAAGAAGCCCATCGCCGCCCTGTTCGTCACGGGCCTGGCGCTGGTGCCGATCATCTACTCCGGCAACATGACCTGGTCCTTCGACGACCCCAGCGGCCACCTGGACCAGGTCACCGCCGCCGTGGTCAACGAGGACACCGGGGCGGACGTCACCGGCCCCGACGGGGACGTGCGCCACCTGGACGTGGGCGAGGAGTTCACGAAGACGCTGCTGGAGAAGGACCAGAGCACCGTCTACCGCTTCGTCGAGGTCAGCCGCGAGGAGGCCGAGGTCGGCCTCGCCGACGGCACCTACGGCGCGACCATCGAGGTGCCCGCCACCTTCTCGGCCGATGTGGGCTCGATCGGCGGGGACGACGCCTCCGCCGCGACCCCCGCGATGCTCACGGTCCGCACCAACGACACCGTCAACTACGTCTCGGGCAACTTCACGAAGTCCGTGGGCACCGCGGTCACGGAGGCCCTGCGCGAGAGCGTCCTGGAGGAGTACCTCGACAACGTCTACGTCGGCTTCACGACCCTGCACGACGGCCTGGTGGACGCCGTCGACGGCAGCGGCGAGCTGACCGACGGCGCCGAGAAGCTGCGCGACGGCGCCGGCGACCTCACCGACGGCGCGGGGCAGCTCGCCGGCGGCGCCGGCGAGCTCACCGACGGCGCCGGGACGCTCGTGGTGGGCCTGCGCCAGCTCGAGGACGGCTCGGTCACCCTCGGCGAGGGCGCCGCGCAGCTCGACTCCGGCGCCGGGCAGCTCGCCACCGGGCTCGACGAGCTCGACTCCAAGGGCTCCGACCTCCGCGACGGCAGCTCGCAGCTCGCCACCGGCACCGGGCAGGTCGCCGACGGCGCCTCCGACCTGGAAGCGGGTGCCCAGCAGGTCGCCGAGGGCACCGAGACCCTCGACACCGCCGTCACCGACGCCCAGAACCGCCTGGACGAGATGGGCGTCTCCCAGGAGAGCGTCGACCAGGCCAGCACCGACCTGGTCACCGCGATCGACGGCTTCACCGGCCTCGTCCAGGACGTCGAGGACGCCCTGGCCGGCCCCACCACCGCCGCGGACACCCTCGCGACCGATGCCGAGTCCCTCTCCAGCACGGTCACCGACATCGACGAGTCCGCCCAGGGCGCGGCGAGCGACGCCACCACCCTCCAGACCCAGGCGCAGGACGTCGTCACCGCCGCCCAGCCCCTCGTCGAGGACGCCGGCACGGTCGACGAGCAGGTCACCGCGGCCGACGACGCCGCCGGCACCGCCGCCGAATCCGCCGCCGCCCTCCAGGACGACGTCGACACCTACACCGGCGGGGTCGACGGCCTCGCCGCGCGCTGCGCCGAATCCGGCGCGGACGAGTCCTTCTGCGCGGACCTCACCGACCTCGCCGGCTCCTCCCAGGGCCTCCGGGACGACGCGGCCTCCACCGCATCGGACACGGCCTCGGCCTCGGAGTCGATCGGCACGGCCGCGGACTCCTCGCAGTCCCTGTCGGAGTCCGCATCGGGCATCTCCGACACCGCCGGAGAGATGACGAGCACCGCCGAGTCCCTGGTCACCACCACCCAGGACATCGCCACCGTGACCGACGGCATCGCCACCCCGCTGTCCGGCATCGCGACCGACGCCCGCACCCTCGCCGACGACATCGCCTCCGCCGAGCAGCTGGCCTCCGACGCCACGGACGCCTCCCCCGGCGTCGGCGACCAGGTCGACGAGCTCACCTCCCAGGCCCGCGAGGTCGCCCTCGCGCTGCCCGACGCGTACCGCACGCTCAGCGACGGGGCCGACGGCGTGCACCAGCTGGCCGACGGCTCCGAGCAGCTCTCGGACGGCGCCACCGCTCTCGCCGAGGGCTCCCGGCAGACGGCCGACGGCGCCCAGACGCTGCACGAGGGCGTCGAGGCGTACACCGGCGGCGTCTCCACCGCGAGCACCGGCGCGGACCAGCTGGCCGACGGCGCGGGCCGGCTCGCCGACGGCACCGGGGAGCTGACCCGGGGCCTCGGCTCCGCGGTCGGCGGCGCCGAGCAGCTCGAGGACGGCGCCGGCCAGCTCGAGGACGGGGCGGTCCAGCTGGAGGACGGCTCCGGTCAGCTCGAGGACGGCGCCGGCCAGCTCGCCGACGGCGGGGCCGAGCTCACCGACGGGCTCACCGACGCCCGCGACCAGGTCCCCTCCTACACCGATTCCGAGCGCGAGCACCTCGCCGGCTCCGCCTCCGAGGGCGTGAGCATGGACTTCGTCCGCGAGAACGGGCTGGACCGCTTCGGCGAGGGGCTGGCGCCGCTGTTCCTGGCGATCAGCCTGTGGGTGGGCGGCATGGCCATCTTCCTCATGATGCCGCCGTTCTCCGGCCGCGCGGCGGCCGAGGGCCGCGGGCCGCTCGCCCTGCTCGGCGGCGGACTGCTGCCGGCGCTTCTGCTGGGCGCCGTCCAGGCGATCATCGCCGTCGCGGTGCTGCACATGGCCGTCGGGATCACGGCGGTGGACGTGCCGCTGCTGGCGGGCCTGTCGGTCCTCACCTCGCTCGTGTTCGTGGCGCTGAACCACGGCTTCGGTGCGATGTTCGGGCCGATCGGCAAGTTCGTGGCGCTGGTCCTGGTCGCGCTGCAGATCTCCGGCGCCGGCGGCACCTACCCCGTCCAGACCCTGCCGAAGTTCTTCCAGGTGATCCACCCGTACCTGCCGATGACCCACGCGATCGACGCCTTCCGCGGCGCCATCGGCGGCGGCTGGATCGACCCGCGCGGCGACCTGCTGTGGCTGTCCGGCTGGTTCGTGCTCGCCCTGGTCCTGGGCTACTTCGGAGCCCGGAAGTTCCGCCGCGAGGTGCAGCGGGAGGCCTCGGCCGAGCCCGGCCCCGCCGCCGCTCCCGCCGCCGCCTGACCCGGGGCCCGGGCGCGCATCCCGCGCCCCGGGCCCGGCCCGCAGGCACGCCCGGCCCCCAGCCCCAGCCTGGCCAGGCGCCGGCTCCGAGCCCGACCCCGAGCCCCGATCCCTCCCATGACACACCGGCCCCTCCCCGAACACGCCGAGAAGTCATTCTGCGTCGCTTGAACAAGGATTCAAGCGACGCAGAATGACTTCTCGGCGTGGTGCTGCGCGGCACGGGGCCCTGGGGCTGCGCGGGGCGGAGATGCGCGGTGCGGGGCCCTGGGGCTGCTCGGGGCGGAGATGTGAGGGGCAGGGCGGGCAGGCGGCGGGGGGGGTCAGGACCGGGGCGTCTCTCCGGCGAGGACGCGGTCGAGCTTGGCGTAGCCCTCGTTGACGCCGACCTCCATGCCGGACTCGAGCCAGCCGTTGCGCCCGGCGAAGCTGTCCACGAGGGACTGGGCGTGCAGACGGGTCCAGCCGTCCCCGAGGTCCTCGACGGTCAGCGTCTCCAGCGAGACGTGATCGGGCATGCCCTCCCAGGTGAAGGTCTGCACGATGCGGGTGTCGGAGACCTCGTGGAAGCAGCCGTGGAAGGCGTACTCCCCGTTCTCGTCGGCGTGGACGAAGCGCCAGGACCCGCCGGTGCGGGCATCCCAGTGGTCGATGGTCATGGTCAGCCCGTCGGGGCCGTTCCACTGGGTGACCAGCTCCGGATCGGTGTGCGCGCGAATGACCTGCTCCGGCGCGGCCTGGAAGTCCCGGGTGATGCGGATGATCGGGACCTCGGGGTCCGCTTCGATGGTGGCGGTGGTGATGTGCTCGGTGGTGCTCATGACGATGGCTCCTCGGGTGTGTTCGATACTGCGGGTGTGTTCGGTGCTGCGGAGGCGACCGGTGCTGCGGGCGTGCTCTGCGGGGTGGGGCTTCCCTGCGGGGCGGGAACGTCCGGGGCCGACGGGGCGGACATGCGGGACAGCAGGGACTCGAGACGGGACATGCGCGCCTCGGCTCGATGCCGATGCTGGTCGATCCAGCGGGTCAGCTCCCCCAGCGCCTGCGTCTCGAGGTGCACGGGACGCCGCTGTGCGTCCCGGCTGCGGGTGACGAGCCCGGCCTCCTCGAGGACCTTCAGGTGCTTGCTCACCGCCTGGAGCGACATGTCGTACGGGGCGGCGAGCTCGCCGACGGTCGCATCGCCCAGGGTGAGCCGGGCGACGAGGTCGCGGCGGGTGGGATCGGCGAGGGCCGCGAAGGCCCGGGACAGGGTGTCGATGTCGTCGGTGTTCTGCATCGCCCTCCTTGTTCAACTATCCGGTTGATAAGGAGGACGCTACGCCCGCCCACCCCGGTCGTCAACCCCTGAGTTGAATAAAGTTCGGCAGCTCCCCGGAACCTCTGCGGCGGGCCGGCATGGTCGGCCTCCACGGGCGCCGGCATGGCCGACCTCCACGGCAGGCCGACATGGCCTCGGGGAGCCGCGTCCCGCACGCTCTGCGCGGGTGATCGATTCGCGCCCCTGAGAGCGCGCCATAGGGGTCGATATCGATCAGTCGTCCCGAGCCTCCCCGCACAGGGTCCCCGCCAGGTCCGGGCCCGTCCTCCTGCGCACCGCCGGAGCGACGGGGCGACTGCACTGCACAGATAGGCACACGGAGGCCTGGGCGCAGCACGATGGCTCGGGCGGCGGCACGACGGGGAAGGGAGGACGGCACGACGGGGAAGGGAGGACGGCGCTGAGGGACGTGAGGACAGCGAGACGGGGCCGAGGGGGATCGCTCCCCCTCGGCCCCGTCGTGCGCCCGCCGGATCTCCCGGCGGGCGCGGAGGTCAGGCGCGCTTCAGGCGCAGGATGCTCCAGGAGATCGCCGGCAGGGCGGCGGTGAGCTTCCCGCCCTCGAGCGCGACGGTGTCGTTGGCCTGCGGCGCGACGGTGTCGGGCGCATCGGCCGAGTTGCGGGCGTAGGGGTCCTCGTGGTGCAGGGTGAGGGCCTCGACGAGCTCGAGATCGCCGAAGGCGGAGAGGTCCACGGCCAGGTCGAGGTCGCCCTCGGTGGCGCGCGAGACCGCGAAGATCGTCAGTTCGCCGGACTCCTCGTCCCAGGTGGCGACGGAATCGGCGAGGTCGGACTGCCCGAACCGCGCGTTCTCGTAGGTGGGGACGTCGATCGCCAGGCGCAGCACCTCGCCCGAGGCATGACGGGCGGTCAGCGCGAAGGGGTGGAAGGTGGTCTGCTTCCAGGCGCGGCCGCCGGGCTCGGTCATGATCGGCGCGATGACGTTCACCAGCTGCGCGAGCGAGGCGGAGGCCACGCGGTCGGAGTGGCGCAGCAGCGAGATGAGCAGGTTGCCGACGACGACCGCGTCGATCGCGGTGTAGTGGTCCTCGAGCAGGACCGGCGCGACGGGCCAGTCGTCGCCGCTGGGCGGGCGGGACTCGGCACGCTTCTGGTACCAGACGTTCCACTCGTCGAAGCTGATGTGGATCCGCTTCTCGCGCTTGAGCTTGGCGCGCACGTGGTCCGCCGTGGCGACGACCGACTCGATGAAGTAGTCCATGTCCTGCGCCGAGGCGAGGAAGGAGCCCTGGTCGCCGTCGTGCTCGGCGTAGTAGGCGTGGGCGGAGATCATGTCCACGAAGTCGTAGGCCTCGGTGAGGACGATGTTCTCCCAGGCGCCGAAGGTCTCCATCGAGGAGCTTGAGGAGCCGCAGGCGATGAGCTCGAGGTCCGGATCCTCCTGGCGCATGGCGCGCGCCGTCTCGGTGGCCAGGCGCGCGTACTCCTCCGGCGTCTTGTGGCCGGTCTGCCAGGGGCCGTCCATCTCGTTGCCCAGGCACCACATGCGGATGCCGTAGCCCTCGGGGTGGCCGTTGGCGGCGCGCTGGTCGGACAGGGCGATGCCCTGCGGCGCGTTGGCGTACTGCAGCACGTCCACGGCCTCGGCGACGCCGCGGGTGCCGAGGTTCACGGCGTACATCGGCTCGACCCCGGCCTTCTTCGCCCAGGCCATGAACTCGTCCAGGCCCACGGTGTTGGGGTCGGTGGTGTGCCAGGCGAGGTCGTGGCGCGCGGGGCGCTCCTCGACGGGGCCGACGCCGTCCTCCCACTTGTAGCCGGAGACGAAGTTGCCGCCGGGGTAGCGCACGGAGGTGACGCCCAGCTCGCGGGTCAGCTCGAGCACGTCGGTGCGGAAGCCGTCCTCGTCGGCGGTGGGGTGGTCCGGCTCGTGGATGCCGGTGTAGACGCAGCGCCCCAGGTGCTCGACGAAGGAGCCGAAGGTGCGCGGGCGCACGGGGGCGATGCGGAAGGCGGGATCCAGGGTGATGGTGACGGTCGGTGACATCGGCGTCGGCGTCCTTCGGGGTGCTGGGGCTCGGACGGGCGCCCGAGGGCGCAGCAGCGTCCTCGCACGACCCGTTATACAACGTTGTACAACTTTGGCACATGCCCCCTCCCCCGTCAACGCCCCGGCGGCCTCTCGTCGCCGCTCCCGCGCCGCGGACCCCCGCCGGATGCGCGCCGCTCCGGGGCGGCCCGGCGGGCTCGGCCGCGTCCCTCCGCCCCGGGGCCGCCGGGGGGATGCAACAATCGGCGCCATGAGCACGACCGCCCGCTCCGGCCCCCATCGCCCACCCACGCTGCGCGATGTCGCCGGGATCGCGGGCGTCTCGATCAAGACCGTCTCCAACGTCGTGCACGAATACCCGCACGTCAGCGAGGCCACCCGCGAGCGGGTGCGCGCGGCGATCGCGCAGGTCGGGTACCGCCCCCAGGTCGCCGCGCAGCAGCTGCGCACCGGGGAGAGCGGGCTGATCACCCTGGCGCTGCCGTCGCTGGCGTTCACCTACTTCTCGCACCTCGCCCAGGCCTTCATCGAGGAGGCGCAGCGGCGCGGCCAGACGGCGCTGCTGCACTCGACGCGGGCCGGCTCCGAGGAGGAGCGCAACGTGCTGGAGGGCTTCAAGCGCGTCCTCGGCGACGGCGTCGTCTTCAGCCCCCTCCTGCTCGAGGAGGAGCGCATCGCCGCCCTGGAGCGGACCAGCCAGCCCACCGTCTTCATCGGCGAGCACCTCCCCGAGACGCTCCCCCAGGGCTGCGACTACGTGAAGATCGACAACGTCTCTGCCGCGCACGACGCGACGGCGCACCTGCTGGAGACCGGGCGGCGCAAGGTCGCGTTCATCGGCCAGATCACCACGGCCGTCGGCGCCCAGCCGCACAGCTCGGGGACCCTGCGCCGCGACGGCTACCTCAGCGCGCTGGCCGAGCACGGGATCGACCCGCGCGAGGCCATCGTCCAGGAGGTCGCGGACTGGCACCGCTCCGACGGGCTGGCGGGCGCCGAGGCGCTGCTGGAGCGCGGCATCGACGTGGACGGGCTGGTCTGCGCCAACGACGAGCTCGCCATCGGCGCCCTCGCCGCCCTGCGCCGCGCGGGCCGGAGGGTCCCCGAGGACGTCGCCGTGATCGGCTACGACGACGTGCCCGACGCCCTGTTCACCGCTCCCCCGCTGAGCTCGATCTCCCCCGACAAGGAGGCCCTGGCCCGCACCGCGCTGGACCTGCTGACCGAGCGCGTGCGCGGCCACGACGGCCCGCCGCGGGTCGTCCTCACCCCGTACACGCTGGTGGTGCGCGAGAGCACCGCCCCACCGGGCCCCGCCCCCGAGACCGCCGCCGCCCCGCCCGCCGAGAAGGAGCCCGCCCGATGACCATCCCCACCCCCTACGAGGACCTCCTGCGCGAGGTGCTGGAGACCGGCGCCCCCAAGGGCGACCGCACCGGCACCGGCACCCGCACCGTCTTCGGCCGCCAGCTGCGCTTCGACCTCTCCCAGGGCTTCCCGCTGATCACGACCAAGCGCGTGCACTTCCGCTCCCTCGCCCTGGAGCTGCTGTGGTTCCTGCGCGGGGACACCAACGTGCGCTGGCTGCAGGAGCGCGGCGTGAGCATCTGGGACGAATGGGCCGATGAGAACGGGGACCTGGGCCCCGTCTACGGCGCCCAGTGGCGCTCCTGGCCCACCCCCGACGGCGGCGTGATCGACCAGATCACGCAGGTCGTCGAGCAGATCCGCACGAACCCCGATTCCCGCCGCCTGATCGTCTCGGCCTGGAACCCGGCGGACATCCCGCAGATGGCGCTCGCCCCCTGCCACGCCCTGTTCCAGTTCGCGGTGATCGAGGGGAAGCTGTCCTGCCAGCTGTACCAGCGCAGCGCGGACCTGTTCCTGGGGGTGCCGTTCAACATCGCCAGCTACGCGCTGCTCACCCACATGGTCGCCCAGCAGACCGATCTCGAGGTCGGGGACTTCGTGTGGACCGGCGGGGACTGCCACATCTACGACAACCACGTCGAGCAGGTGCAGCGGCAGCTGGCCCGCGATCCGTTCCCCGCGCCGACGCTGCGCATCGGCCGTCGGCCGGAGAGCATCCTGGACTACGCCCTCGAGGACTTCGAGATCGTGGACTACCAGCACCACAAGGGCATCGCCGCGCCGGTGGCGGTGTGAGCGTCGCCGGGCCGGAGGCAGGCCCCGGACCGGAGGCAGGCCCCGGACCGGAGGCAGGTCCCGGACCAGGGACAGGCCCCGCAGCGCGGCGCATCGGTCTGATCTGGGCGCAGGCGCGCGGCGGCGTGATCGGCGCGGGAGGCACCATGCCCTGGCATCTGCCGGAGGACCTGCGCCACTTCTCGCGCACCACGGCGGGATCGCCCGTGGTGATGGGGCGGCGCACCTGGGAGTCCTTCCCGCCGCGGTACCGCCCCCTGCCCGGTCGCACGAACATCGTCATCACCTCGGACGACGCCTTCGCGGCCGAGGGTGCGCGGCGTGCCCGCGATCTCGAGGAGGCGCTCGCGCTGGCCTCCGCGGACCTGGACCGGCGCGAGGCCGAGGGCCAGGAGGCGGGGACGACCTGGGTGATCGGCGGCGGCCGCGTCTACCGCGAGGCGATGGACCGGGCGGACCTGCTCGTGGTCACCGAGATCGACCTCGAGGTCGCGGGAGACACCACCGCCCCGGAGATCCCGGGCGAGGCGCGCCTCGCCGAGGCCGACCCGCCGCAGGGCTGGCACGAGTCGGCCTCGGGGCTGCGCTACCGGATCCTGCGCTACTCCCGCTGATCCCGCCGGACCCGCAGCGCCGGCCCTGCGGCGTCCACCTCGAGCGGACGCAGATGCATGTACCGGCCGCTGGCGGCCTCGTCCCAGGCGTGGAAGGCGATGACGTCCTGCCCGTCGGGTCCGCGGGTGCAGGAGCTGTGGCCGGGGCCGATGAACTCCCCGTCGCTGCGCAGCAGCACGTCGTCCGGGGGCGGCGGCACCGTCCACGGTCCCCGCGGGGAGGCGGCCCAGGCCCAGGCGGTGCGATATCCGGCTCCCTGCCACGATCCGGCGGAGAAGGTCAGGAACAGGATCCCGTCACGGGCCACGACGTGCGGGCCCTCGAGGGTGTGCCAGGTATGGGTGCCGCCGTGCATGGGCCGCTCCCGGGCGAAGATCTGGCTGTCGTCGTACGGCGCGAGGACGGGGACGGTCTCGCCCAGCTCGGTCGGTGTGAGCAGGGGCGCCGCGGCCAGGTGCGTCCCCGGCCGGTCGTGGTCCAGCACGTCCCGGGCGAAGAACAGCCACCAGCTGCCGTCCTCGAGGCGGCACGGCGAGGCGTCGATCGCGAACAGCTCGTCCGGGGTGAGCACGACCCCCAGGTCGCGGAAAGGCCCGGTGGGCCCGTCGGCCCGGGCCACGCGCAGGCGATGACCCCGATCGCCGTGCCCGACGGAGTAGTACATCCACCATGCGCCGTCCCGCGCGCACACCTCCGGCGCCCAGTAGGAGTCCCCCGCCTCCGGCCCGAGGGCCTCGAGCACGCCCCCGATCCCGACCCAGGTCACGAGGTCCGCGGAGACCGCCGCGGGCGCCGCCCGCCCGTCCCGGACGGGACCGGTGCCGTAGGCGATCCAGCCGCCGGGCACGCGGACCACGGCCGGGTCCGCGAGGGGCGCCTCCCAGGCGGGGGTCGCCCGGGAGGCAGCCTGCTGAGGGTCCGGCCCCGCGCCGTCGGCCCTCATCCCTTGAGCCCCGTCGCGGCGATGCCCGCGACCAGGTAGCGCTGGAGGACGAAGAACACGGCCAGCACCGGGATGAGGCTGACCGTCGCCGCCATGAACAGTCCCCCGTAGTCGAAGGTCTGCGCGGTGAGGAAGGAGGACAGGTAGATCTGCACGGTCATCGCGTTCTGCCCGTCGCCCGCCACGACCAGCGGCCAGAGGAAGGCGTTCCAGGACCCGATCAGCCCGAGCACGGTGAGCGCCGAGGCGAAGGGCAGGGTGTTGGGGAAGACGATCCGGAAGAACGTGCGGAAGAACCCGGCGCCGTCGATGTACGCGGCCTCCTCGATCTCGCGCGGGAAGTTCACGTAGAACTGCCGGAACAGGAACACGTTGAACGCGCTGAACAGGCCCGGCACGATCAGACCCTGCAGCGTGCCGATCCAGCCCAGCGAGGCGACGATGATGAAGTTGGGCACGAACGCGGTGGTCGCCGGGACCAGCAGGACGACGATCACCAGCACGAACATCGGCCGCGCGGCCCGATGCGGGATGCGCACCAGCGCGTACCCGGCCAGCGCCGCGATGAGGATCGTGAGCGAGGTCGAGGCCACGGCCATGATCGCCGAGTTCTTCAGCGCGTCGAGATAGCGCGGGTCCGCCAGCAGCTCGGGGATCCTCTGCCACTGCGGGTCGCGGGGCCAGAGCACGAAGTCCTGCGAGTAGATCTCGTCGTTCGGGGACAGGGCCGTCTTGATCATCGCGTAGAACGGGACGAGGAAGACCACCGCGAGCACTCCCGCGATCCCGTAGCGCAGCACGAGGCCGGCGCTCCCCCGGTTCTGGCCGACGATGCGCAGCTGCGCGCTCATGCCGCTTCCCCCTGGTCCGGGCGGGAGGCGGGGCGCCCTCCGCGGCGGCGCAGCCGTCCCAGGCGGCGCCGCGGGGTGTCATCATCGGACCCGAAGCCGATCAGCCAGGTCTGCAGGAGCCCGGCGAGGACCATGATCGCGGTGAGGACCAGGGCTCCCGCGGAGCCGCGCCCGAAGTCCTGCTGCGGGCCCAGGGCGACGTTGTAGAGATAGACCAGCGGAGGGCGGGTCTCGGGATTGTTGCCGGTGAGGTTGTAGAACTCGTCGAACGCCTGGAAGGCCGCGATGAGCAGCAGCAGGAGCACCGCCGCGGAGGTGGTGCGCAGCTGCGGCAGGGTGATGAGGCGGAACATCGAGAAGCCGCCGGGGCTCAGCCCGTCGACCGCGGCCGCCTCGTACAGCTGCGCGGGGATCGCCTGCAGCCCGGCCAGGAACAGCAGCATGTAGAAGCCGACCTGCAGCCACAGGCGCACCGAGACCAGGACGATCCACCAGTACGGCGAGGCGGACAGCCACTGCGAGATCGCGTCGATCCCCACCAGGCCGAGCATCTGGTTCACGACGCCCGACTCGAGCCCGTTGAACAGCGAGAGCCTCCACACGACGCAGGCGACGACATAGCTGCAGGCGGTGGGGAGGAAGAAGACCGAGCGGAAGAAGGCCTGGAACCGCGGCAGGCCGTTGACGAGGACGGCCAGGGCGAGGGACGCCGCCATCGTCACCGGCACGATGCACAGCGCGAACACGATGAAGGTGCGCAGCGACTGCAGGAACGCCGTGTCGACCAGGAAGCCGCGGAAGTTGTCCAGCCCGATGAACTCGGTGGGCAGGACCGTCCCCCGGGCCTCGAACAGGCTCAGCGTCGCGCCCCAGATCAGCGGCAGGACGGTGAAGACGAGCAGCCCGACCAGGAACGGGGTGAAGAACAGCCAGAACGCGAGCCCGTTCCCGCGGATCCTGGTCGGGCCGCTGCGCGCGGCGCGGTCGACGGGGACGGCGGCCGGCGCCGCGGTCCGCGCGCTCATGCGCCGAGCGCCCGGTTGCTGGCCTCCTCGGCCTTGGCGAGCTCCTCGGCCGGATCGGCGCCGTTCTTCAGGATGTTGCTGATCGCGTCGTCGCGCGGGGTGCCGACGTCGCCGGTGTACTCCGGCGGGCCGGTCACCCCCATCTCCGCGGCCATGGTGGCGATCTCGAGCCCGTTGCCCTCCTTGAGGGCCTCGGCCTGCTCGGCGACGGCGGTGATCGGCGGGATGTGGAAGCCGTAGCTCAGCGCCCAGTCCGTCTGGTGCTCGGTCTGGTCGATCCACAGCCACTTCGCGTAGGCGATGGCGGCCTCGATGTTCTCGCTATTCCCGGCGACCTGCTCGTTCCAGCCGCCCATGAAGGCGACCTGCCGCCCTTCGGGGCCGACGGCGGGGTGCGGGAAGACGCCGATGTCGTCCAGGGCGTCCTCGAGGGCCGGCAGCGCCCAGCAGCCGCCCCAGGTGATCGCGGCGAGGCCCGAGGCGAAGGCGGCGGGATCGGCCCAGTCCGAGGGGGCTCCGGTCAGGAGCACGTCGTCCTTGATCATCCTCTGGATCGCGGCGAGGCCCTGGGCGTAGCCGGGGGTGTTGTAGGCGACGGCGTCCTTGGCCTCGTTCAGCGGCGAGCCGCCCGCGGCCCACACCATCGGCCAGGTGCAGGCGTCGAAGTTGTTGCCGAGGAAGAGGCCCTTCTGGTCGGGGGTGGTCAGCTCGGTGGCCGCGGCGACGAGGTCGTCGAAGGTCTCCGGGGGTGCGATGCCCGCCTTCTCGAACAGGCTCCTGCGGTAGTAGAAGTGCTGGGGGTCCAGGATCATCGGGATTCCCCAGATCCGGCCGTCGATCGTGACCGGGCCCAGGGACGCCTCGTTGAACTGGTCCTTGACCGGTTCCATGATGTCGGTGAGGTCGACGTACCGCCCCTGATCGGCCTGGTCGACGGCGATGGCGTTGTTCTCGAACACGTCGACGCCGCCGCCGGAGAGCAGAGCGGTCGAGAGCCGTGCGGCGTAGTCGCCGGTGACCCAGTTGACCGTCACCGTCGCCTCCCCGTAGTCGGCGGCGTAGCGCTTGGCGGCGTCCTGCGTGCCCTCCTCGCCGTACTGGTGGTACCACTGCGAGAGGCCGCCGCCTCCCCCGCCGGGGTCCGTCAGGCCCCCGGTGTTCCCGCCGCAGGCTGCGAGGCCGGCGCCGGCGAGCGCCATCCCTCCGAGACCGAGCGCTCCGCGTCGGGTGAATCGCGTACGAGTCGTCATGGCCGTCTCCTTCGAGGCTCCGAGACGCCGCGGCACTGCGGCGCTGGGCCGAGTTTAACGTGAGAATCCGTGTCGCGGATCACGTCTCGGCAACACATCTCCCGCGCCGGTCCGCACGGGCCGCTGTTCGGAGCTAGCCCTCTGACCTGCTGTTTCGTCAGTCCGCCCCTGGTCCGCCCTGGCGCGAATGGCCTCCGACCCCCGGAATCCCACGTCGTCATCGGCGCGCGAGGCGCGCTCCCGCGGCGGCGCCGGAGCACAGCGGCGGCGGCGCCGCGCGGGCCTCGTCGCCGCACGGACGGGACCCCGGGGCCGGGACGGTGACAGAATCGACCCATGCCCGCCGATCCCTCTCCCCGTCGCCGCCCGCCGCGGCTGCGGGACGTCGCCGATCTGGCGGGCGTCTCCGTCAAGACGGTCTCCAACGTCGTCAACGACTTCCCGCACGTGAGCCCGTCGATGCGGGCGAAGGTGCAGGCGGCCATCGAGGAGCTCGGGTACCGCCCGCAGATCGCGGGCAAGCAGCTGCGCTCGGGCACCAGCGACATCCTCACCCTGGCGGTCCCCTCGCTGACCTTCGCCTACTTCTCGGACCTCGCGCAGACCTTCGTGGACGAGGCCCGCGCGCGCCGGCGGACGATCCTCCTGCACAGCCTCTCCCAGGGGCTGGAGCAGGAGCTTGAGCTCATCGAGGGACACCGGCAGACCCTGGGCGACGGGATCATCTTCAACCCCCTGCTGCTGCCGGAGGAGCGGCTCGCCGCGCTCGCGTCGCTGCCGCAGCCGATGGTCCTGATCGGCGAGCACGTGGACCCGGAGGCCCTGCCCCACGGGGTGGACTACGCCCGGGTGGACAACGTCGCCGCCATGGCCGAGGCCACCGCCCACCTGCTGGCCGCCCAGCCCCGGCAGATCGCCTTCCTCGGCGTCCTGCCGGCGGGGGACCTGGTGCCCGCGCACAGCACCGCGGCCCTGCGCATCGCCGGGTTCCGCGAGGCCGTGGCCCGGGCCGGGCTCGACCCGGCCGATGCCCTCGAGCAGACGGCCCCGGACTGGCACCGCCACGACGGGCGGGTCTCCACCCACGCCCTGCTGGATGCGCACCCCGAGGTCTCGGCGATCGCGGCGGCCAACGACGAGCTCGCCCTCGGGGCCCTCACCGCGCTGCGCGAGCGGGGCCTGCGCGTGCCCGAGGACGTGGCCGTGACCGGCTACGACGACATCCCCGAGACTCCCTTCGCCTCCCCGGCCCTGACCACCATCAGCCCGGACACGCGGCAGCTGGCGCGGGTCGCGCTGGACATGCTGCTGGAGCGGATCGCCGGGCTCGAGGGCCCGGGACGGACGGCCACCGTCCCGCACACCCTGGTGGTCCGCGAGAGCGCGCCGGCGACGGCGCGCTGACCCGAGCGCCTTCCGCACCGTGGTGAACAGCCTCTTGCCATCGTTGTTTACAACGATGTAAGGTCCCGGGCAGATCATCGCCGACCCTCCCCCGGACGAAGGAGTCCCCGCATGAACCCCCTGTCCCGACGCCGTCTGCTGACCTCGACGCTCGTGCTCACCACCGCCGCCGGCGGCTCCGCCCTGCTGCCCGCCGCGGCGCAGGCCGGCCCCGTCGGAGGGGGCACGGACCTGCCGGATCCCAGCTTCACCGACGTCTCGGTCCACGACCCCTCCGTGATCCGCGCCGACGGCCAGTTCTACGTCTTCGGCTCGCACCTGGCGGCCGCCCGGACCCCCGACCTCCTGCACTGGGAGGGCGTGGCGGACCTCGTCACCCCCGAGAACCCGCTGTTCGAGGACGTCACCCTCGAGCTGGCCGAGGCCTTCGAGTGGGCGAACACCACCACCCTCTGGGCCGCGGACGTCACCGACACCGTCGACGGCCGCTTCCGGATGTACTACTGCGCCTGCGAGGGCTCTTCCCCGCGCTCGGCGATGGGCTCCGCGATCGCGGACAGCATCGAGGGCCCCTACGTCGACGAGGGCGTCTTCCTGCGCTCGGGCATGTGGGGCGAGCCCAGCGAGGACGGGACGATCTACGACGCCACCGTCCACCCCAACGTCATCGACCCCCACGAGTTCGTCGACGCCGAGGGCCGCCACCAGCTGCTCTACGGCTCCTACTCCGGCGGCATCTTCGTGCTCGAGGTGGACCCGGTCACCGGCCGCCCGCTGCCCGGCCAGGGCTACGGCACCCACCTCATCGGCGGGAACCACGCCCGCATCGAGGCGCCGTACATGCTCTACTCCGAGCAGACCGGCTACTACTACCTGCTGCTGACCTTCGGCGGCCTGGACGCGAACGGCGGCTACAACATCCGCGTGGGCCGCTCGCGCTCGGTGACCGGCCCCTACCTCGACCCGATGGGCCAGGACCTGCGCGAGTGCAAGGCGGATCCCTCGCTGCCGCTGTTCGACGACGCCTCCATCGAGCCGTACGCCCTCAAGCTCATGGGCAACCACGAGTTCGTCACCGGCACGGGCGAGGACGCGGTGCGCGGTCCGGGGTACGTCTCCCCCGGGCACGTCTCCGCCTGGGCGGAGCCGGGCACCGAGAACGTCTTCCTCATCTTCCACGCACGGTTCCCGCGCACCGGCGAGTTCCACCAGGTGCGCGTGCACCGCATCCACTACACCCGCGACGGCTGGCCCGTCGTCTCCCCCCACCGCTATGCGGGCGAGGCGGCGGCCGGCGCGAAGAGCACCCGCCTGAAGCGGGCCGAGGTCGTCGGCTCCTGGCGCCTGGTCGACCACGGCCGCGCCATCAGCCCCGAGATCGTCGACTCGCAGGAGATCACCCTCGCCCAGGACGGCTCCGTCTCCGGCGCGGTGACGGGCACGTGGCGCCTGGAGGCCGGGCACCGCGCGGTGCTGCAGATCCAGGGGCAGCGCTTCGACGGCGTCTTCACGCCCGGCTGGGACGAGACCGCCGCCGCGTGGACGCCGACCTTCTCCGTGATGGGCGCCGACGGCCGCGCGCTGTGGGGCTCCAAGGCGGGCTGACCCCGCCCGCAGGACCCCCGGGGCGCTGTCCTCCCGCCGGCCCGGCGGGAGGGCGGGGCCCTCGCCCGTCCCGGGACCGCCGCCGGAGACGGCGCGCGGGACGGCGCGCTCACTGGTGCAATGGTACATATCATGTGTTACCTTTCCCTCAGGGTGCGGCGCCGCACCGGAACGGATCCGCCGCGGCGACGAGCCCTCGCCTCTGCGATCCCGAGACGGATGCGCGCCGGGCGGCCCGCCCGGCGATCATCGACCCGAGGGGCGCGCCCGCACCTGCCTCGACGTCGAGGAGGCCGTCGCCGAGCACGCCCCCGTCCCCTCTCCTGCCACGACCCCACCGTCCCCGCCGAAGCGGCGACCCCGGGACCTCCCGAAGGAGCACCACCCATGACCGACCGCAAGCCCTGGCACGGGATCATCGTGGCCAGCAGCCTCCCGTTCCGCGAGGACCTGGAGATCGACCACGAGGCCTATGCCGCGGACGTGGCGTGGCTCGCCGAGCAGGGCTGCGACGGCGTCGCCCCCAACGGCTCGCTGGGCGAGTACCAGTCCCTGTCCTGGCAGGAGCGCGACGCGGTGGTGGCCACCGCGATCGACGCCGCCCCGGAGGGGTTCACGGTGATGCCGGGCGTGGGCGCCTACTCCGGCCGCGAGTCCCTGCGCCACGCGCAGGCGGCCCGCGACCTCGGCGCCCAGGCGGTGATGGCCCTGCCGCCCAACGCCTACCGCGCCGACGAGCGGGCGATCCTCGAGCACTTCGAGCTCATCGCCTCCGCCGGGCTGCCGGTGACCGCCTACAACAACCCCCTGGACACCAAGGTCGATCTCACCCCGCGGCTGCTGGCGAAGCTCCACCACGAGGGCCTGGTGGTGGGGGTCAAGGAGTTCAGCGGCGATGTGCGCCGATGCTACGAGCTGGCCGAGCTCGCCCCCGGGATGGACCTCATCATCGGCACCGATGACTCGGTGCTCGAGGTCGGGCTGTGCGGCGCGAAGGGCTGGGTGGCCGGCTTCAGCCAGGTCTTCCCGCAGGCCACCCGCACCCTGTACGAGGCCTCCGTCGCCGGGGACGTCGCCACCGCCCTGCCCCTGTACCGGGAGCTGCACGCCCTGCTGCGCTGGGACACGAAGACGGAGTTCGTGCAGGCCATCAAGATCGGCCAGGAGATGATCGGCCGTGCGCCCCATGCCCGGTGCCGGCCGCCGCGCCAGCCGCTGCTGCCCGAGCAGGAGGCCGAGGTCCGCTCCCTGGTGCAGCGCCACCTCGACGCGGGGCTGCGCTGACATGCGCTCGAGGGTGGCCTACAGCGCCGTCGACTCGCACACCGAGGGCATGCCCACCCGCGTCATCACCGGCGGGGTGGGCACCCTGCCCGGCGCGAGCATGGCCGAGCGGCGCGACCGCTTCGTCGCCGAGCGCGACGGGCTGCGCCGGCTGCTGATGCGCGAGCCGCGCGGGCACGCCGCCATGTCCGGGGCGATCCTGCAGCCGCCCACCGTCCCGGGCGCCGACCACGGCGTGCTGTTCATCGAGGTCAGCGGCGTGCTGCCGATGTGCGGGCACGGCACCATCGGCGTGGCGACCGTGCTGGTGGAGACGGGCATGGTCGAGGTCCGCGAACCGGTCACCGAGATCACCCTGGACACCCCGGCCGGGCTGGTGCCGGTGCGCGTGGCCGTCGAGGACGGCGCCGCCCGGGCCGTCACCCTGCGCAACGTGCCCTCCTTCGCGGTGGACCTCGACGCCCACGTGGAGGTGCCCGGCATCGGCCGCGTGCCCTACGACCTGGCCTTCGGCGGGAACTTCTACGCGATCGTCCGCGCCGAGGACCTGGGCGTGCCCTTCGCCCGGCGCAGCGCCTCCGCACTCACCGCGGCCGGGCTCGCGGTGCTGGACGCGATCGCCGCGCAGCGCCGGGTCGTCCATCCCGAGCGCCCCGACATCGCCGGGGTCCACCACGTGTACGTCGCCGCCCCGGGCTCCGACGCCCGCTCCTCCCGGCACGCGATGGTGATCCGGCCCGGCTGGATCGACCGCTCCCCCTGCGGCACCGGCACCAGCGCCCGCATGGCGCAGCTGCACGCCCGCGGCGAGCTGGCGCTGCGGCAGGACTTCGTCAACGCCTCGCTGATCGGCTCGCGGTTCACCGGCCGCCTGATCGGGACGACCGAGGTCGCCGGGCGCGCGGCGGTGATCCCCGAGATCACCGGCCGCGCCTGGATCACCGGCACGGCGACGTACCTGCTGGACCCCACCGACCCCTACCCGGAGGGCTTCGAGCTGGACGCCGAGGATGACGGGAGCGCCGCCGGCCATGTCTGAGTGCTTCCCCGTCCCGTCCCCGCACGATCCACTACAGTTCCAGGGACGTCACGGGCACCGCCGAGCACGGCTGCCGGGCATCGACGAGCAGAGCGGAGGCACCCATGTCCACCATCGCCGAGGGCGAGGACGCGTGGGACGTGCCGGCGCTCGGGGAGCGGCAGAGCCTGCGCCAGAGCGTGGCCGACTCCCTGCGCGCCCTGGTGATCGCCGGCCGGATGAAGCCCGGGGAGATCTACTCCGCCCCGCGCCTGGCCGCGCAGTTCGGGGTCTCCGCGACGCCGGTGCGCGAGGCGATGCTGGACCTCGTCATGGAGGGGCACATCGAGACGGTGCGCAACAAGGGCTTCCGGGTGCTGGAGCTGTCCCCGCGCGAGCTGGACGAGCTGGCGGAGCTGCGGCGCCTCATCGAGCCGCCGGTGATGGCGCGCATCGCCCGGCGCGTCCCGGGATCGGCGGAGCTCACCGGGCAGGTCGAGGCGCTGCGGGCCGTCGCCCAGGAGATCGTCGCGAGCGCCTCGCGCAGGGACCTCGTGCAGTACATCGACCAGGACCTGCGCTTCCACCTGGACTTCCTGGCCCTGCACGGCAACGACCGCCTGGTCCAGGAGGTGCGGGCCCTGCGGCGCCGCTCGCGGCTGTTCGGCCTGGAGTCCCTGGCCGAGAAGGGCACCCTCGTCTCCCTGGCCCGGGAGCACGAGGAGATGGTGGACCTGGCCCTCGCCGGGGACGCGGCGGGCCTCGAGCAGCTCACCCACCAGCACATCGAGCACGTGCGCCACGAATGGGCGGGCGCGGAGCAGGAGTGAGCGGCTCCGGCGCGGAGGCGGTCCGATGCGGCTGATCATCATCGGCGCCGGGATCCTCGGCAGCGCCTGCGCCTACTTCGCCGCCCGGGCGGGGATCGAGGTGGTGGTCCTGGACCGGGACCTGCCGGCCTCGGGAACGTCCTCGCGCGGCGAGGGGAACCTCCTGCTCTCGGACAAGGAGCTGGGCCCCGAGCTGGCGCTCGCCCGGCTCAGCCTGGACGTGTGGCGCACCGAGCTGGCCGAGTTCGCGCCGCTGTGGGAGTTCGAGGCCAAGGGCGGGGTGATCGTCTCCTCGACCCCCGAGAGCGTCGCCGGCCTCGAGCACCTGGTCGCGACCCAGGCGGAGCACGGGGTGGAGGCCACCTGGCTGGACTCCGCGGCGCTGCGGGAGGCCGAGCCGCACCTGAGCCCCGATGCCCTGGCCGGCGCCCTCTACCCGCAGGACTGCCAGGTCCAGCCGATGCTCGCCGCCGCACACCTGCTGCGCCTGGCCCGGCTCCGCGGCGCGCAGCTGCGCCCCCGCACCCCGGTGACCGGACTGCTGCGCCGCGGCGACGCCGTGACCGGCGTGCGCACCCCCGGCGGGGACCTCGAGGCCGATGCCGTGCTGAACGCCGCCGGCACCGGGGCCTCGGACATCGGCGCGATGGCCGGGGCGAGGATCCCCGTCCTCCCCCGGCGCGGATTCGTGCTGGTCACCCAGCCGCTGCCGCCGATGATCCGCCACAAGGTCTACGCCGCCGAGTACGTCGGGAACGTCGGCTCCTCCGCGGCAGGTCTGCAGTCCTCCCCCGTCGTCGAGGGCACCCCGGCCGGGTCCGTCCTGATCGGCTCCAGCCGGGAGCGGGTGGGCTTCGACCACGCCGTGAGCACGCAGGCCCTCGGCGCGATCGCCCGCGGCGCCGCCGCCCTGTTCCCCGTCCTGGCGGACGTGCGGATCCTCCGGCACTACCACGGGTTCCGCCCCTACTGCCCGGACCATCTGCCGGTGATCGGCCCGGACCCGCGCGCGCCCGGGCTGTGGCACGCCTGCGGGCACGAGGGCGCGGGCATCGGCCTGTCCGTCGGCACGGCCGTGCTGCTCGCCCAGGCCCTCACCGGGCAGCAGACCGCCCTGGATCTCGCACCCTTCTCCCCCGCCCGATTCGAGGAGGCCGCATGAGCCGCCGCCCCGCCCGCTCCCGGGACGCGCAGGCCCCGGCCCCGCGCGAGGTCGCCCTCACGCTCGAGGGCCGGCGGATCACCGCCCCGGAGGGCACCACCGTCGCGGCCGCGCTGATCGCCGCCGGGATCGACGCCTGGCGCACCACCCGCCGGGGCGGCAGGCCGCGCGGCATGTTCTGCGGGATCGGCGTCTGCTACGACTGCCTGCTGCGCATCGACGGATACGCCGACCAGCGCGCCTGCCTGGTCGAGGTCGCCGACGGCATGGTCCTCGGCGAGCCCGGCGCCCCCGCTCCCGACCCCGAGGAGGGCCGATGAGCAGCGACCTGATCGTCATCGGCGCCGGCCCGGCCGGGCTGGCCTGCGCCGTCACCGCGGCCGATGCCGGCATCGCCGTCGCCCTCGTGGACGCGAACCTGCGCCCGGGCGGGCAGTTCTGGCGCCACGGCGCCGCGCACGTGCCCTCCGCGCACGGCCACGGACACCACGGCTGGCGCACCTTCACCCGCCTGCGCGCACGGCTCGCCCACCACGTGGGGACAGGACGGATCGCCGTCCTGCCCGCGACCCACGCCTGGATGATCGAACCGATCGCCGGCGCCGGTGGCCCGGCCGGCTTCCGCGTGCACGTGACCCCCAGCGCCGATGCGAGCGCCGCCCGCACCCCCGGCGGCCCCGGCCCCGGCAGCACCCGCGCGCTCGAGGCCCGGCAGCTGGCCGTGTGCACCGGAGCCTACGACCGGCAGCTGCCGATCCCCGGCTGGGACCTGCCCGGGGTCCTGGCCGCCGGCGGCGCGCAGGCCTTCGTGAAGACCACCGGCACCGCCCCGGGGCGCCGCGCCGTGGTCGCCGGCACCGGACCGTTCCTGCTGCCGGTGGCCGCGGGACTCGCCGATGCGGGCGCGCGCGTGCTGGCCGTCTGCGAGGCCCACGACCCGCGCCGATGGCTCCCGCACGCCCACCGCCTGGCCGCCGCGCCCGAGAAGCTGCTCGAGGGCGCGCAGTACGCGGCCGCCTTCGCCCGCCGCCGCGTGCCCTACCGGCCCCGCACCGCCGTCACCCGCGCCCTGGGCCGGGACCGGCTGGAGGCGGTGGAGATCGCCCGCGTCGACGCCCGCGGCGCCGTCCTGCCCGGCACCGCGCGGCGGATCGACTGCGACCTGCTGGCCCTGGGCTGGGGCTTCACCCCGCTGCTCGAGCTGCCCCTGTCGCTGGGGGCCGCGACCCGCCTCGACGCCGACAGCTCCCTCGTGCTGGAGGTCGACGACGCCGGCCGCACCTCCGTGCCCGGGCTGCTCGCCGCCGGCGAGACCACCGGTGTGGGCGGAGCCGCGCTCGCGCTCGCCGAGGGGCTGCGCATCGGCCGCACCGCCGCCGGGAGGCCCGTCCCGGCGGGCTCGGCGCGGCGCATCGGCCGCCTGCGCGCCGTCGCCGGCGCGATGCACCGCGCCCACCCGCTGCCCGAGGCCTGGCCGGACCTGCTCGAGGAGGACACGGTCGTGTGCCGCTGCGAGGAGGTCGGCGCCGGGGAGATCCTCGCCGCCCGCCGCGATCTCGAGGGGCGGGACATCCGCAGCGCGAAGTCCTTCACCCGGGCGGGCATGGGATGGTGCCAGGGGCGCGAGTGCGCGCTCGCGGTGGGCTGCCTGACCGCCGAGGGCGGGCGCCCCGGCGCCGATGCCCTCGCCGCGGCCTCCCGCCGCCCGCTCTCCG
This sequence comes from Brachybacterium phenoliresistens, assembly GCF_000576425.1. GTDB lineage: Bacteria > Actinomycetota > Actinomycetes > Actinomycetales > Dermabacteraceae > Brachybacterium > Brachybacterium phenoliresistens. Next base: position 174,136 of record NZ_KK069999.1, read on the forward strand.
TCCCCGTCACCCTCGGGGCGCTGGCGACCCTCGGGCAGCCCGAGGGCCCCGCCGACGCCTCCGCCGGCGCCCCGGCCCCTGACCGGACCCCGCCCGTCCGCCCCGCTCCGACCACCGGCCCGGCAGCTGCCGGGCTCCCCGACCGAGAGGACACCGCATGACCCGCGACATCCCCGCTCGCCACCCCGACGTCGAGACCGCGGTCGCCGCCGCGGCCGATGCCGCCGACGCCTTCGCCGCCCTGACCCCCGCCCGCCGCGCCGCGGTGCTCGAGCACCTCGCCGACGCCCTCGCCGCGCAGGAGGAGACCCTGGTGCCGATCGCGCGCGCCGAGTCGCACCTGCCCGAGCCGCGGCTGCGCGGCGAGCTGCTGCGCACCTGCTTCCAGCTGCGCCTGTTCGCGGACGTCCTGCGCGAGGGCGCCCACCTCGAGGCCCGCATCGACCACGCCGACCCGGACTGGCCGATGGGCGCGCCCCGCCCCGACCTGCGCCGCGTCCTCGAGCCGATCGGCCCGGTGGCTGTGTTCTCCGCCAGCAACTTCCCCTTCGCCTTCTCCGTCGCCGGCGGGGACACCGCCTCGGCGCTCGCGGCCGGGGACCCCGTCGTGGTCAAGGCGCACCCCGGGCATCCGGAGCTCTCCGACGCCGTCGCCGGGATCCTGCGCGAGGCGCTGGTCGCGCAGGGCCTGCCGGCCGGGGTGCTGGGCGTGGTCCACGGCTTCGAGGCCGGGCCGGCCCTGGTGACGCATCCGCAGATCCGCGCCGCCGGGTTCACGGGGTCCATCCCCGGGGGCCGGGCCCTGTTCGACCTCGCCTGCTCCCGGCCCGAGCCCATCCCCTTCTACGGGGAGCTCGGCTCGAACAACCCCGTCGTCCTCACCCCGGGGGCCGATGCCGCGCGCGCCGAGGAGCTCGCCGCCGGGTTCCTCGGCTCCTTCACCCTGGGCGCCGGGCAGTTCTGCACCAAGCCCGGCACCCTCCTGGTCCCCGCGGGCGCCCGCATCCTGGAGCACCTGCAGCAGGCGGAGCTCCCCGCCGCGCAGGACATGCTGGGCGAGCGGATCGCCGAGGGCTTCGCCGAGACCCTCGCCGCCCTGCGCGAGACCGAGGGCGTCGAGGTGCTGCGGGCGGGAGAGGACGGACGCCCGGCCGCCCCGGCACCGACCCTGCTGCGTACCACCGGCCGGCGCCTGCTCGAGCAGCCCGAGGCGCTCGAGGCGGAGTGCTTCGGCCCGGCGGCGCTGGTGGTCGAGTACGAGGACACCGCCCAGCTGCGGGAGATCGCCCGCAGCTTCACCGGCCAGCTCACCGCCACCCTCCATGCCGAGGAGGACGAGGACGTCGCCGAGCTGCTGGCGATCCTGTCCCGCCGGGCGGGCCGGGTGCTGTGGGGCGGCTGGCCCACCGGCGTCTCCGTCACCCACGCCCAGCAGCACGGCGGCCCGTACCCGGCGAGCACCGCCCCGGGCTCCACCAGCGTGGGCACCGCCGCGATCAGCCGGTTCCTGCGGCCCGTCGCCTACCAGGACCTGCCCGACGTCCTGCTGCCCCCGGCCCTGCAGGAGGCGAACCCGCTGGGGATCCCCCGCCTGGTCGACGGCGAGCGCGTGCCCGGCGCCACGCCCCTGACGCATCGCTGACCGCCTTCCCATCGCGGCGGCGGACGCCGGGGCCTCCTCGGGCGATCTGGCAGGGCTGACCCGGGCGATCAGGCGGGGCGGCGCCGGGCGCGGTGGCGGCGGACGGCGGCGCGGCTCCCGCAGCGGGGCGAGCAGTACCGCTGGGTGCCGTTGCGGGAGGTGTCGACGATGACCCGCGTGCACGGGGCGGCGGCGCAGCGCCCCAGCCGGCCCATGCCGCGGGTGGTGAGGAACAGCGCGGTGCCGACGCCGAGCACGGCCCGCAGGACCAGCGGCAGGTCGTCGTCGCCGTCGCGGTAGTGCAGGTGCCACCCCTCCCCGTGGTGGTCCGTGAGCCGCGGGTAGGCCGAGGCCTCCGCCATGATCGCGTTCAGCAGCGCGGCCCGTTCGGCCTTCGCGTCGGCGTCCACCACCCGCAGCCATTCGTCCAGGACCTCGCGGCAGCGCGCATGATCGCCGGCCCGCTCCGGGAAGGGCATGCTCATGCCGAACTCGCGGGTGCGCGCCACGATGCCGGCGCGATCGGCCGGCCAGTCCTCGGCGAGGGATCGGGCCAGCAGGACCGCGTACTCGCCGTAAGGGTTGAGGTGCATAAGACCATGACACCAGACTGCGGGGCATGATCCCCGCATCGCTCGTGCTGCCCGTGTCCCCGGCCGCGGCGGCCGCCATGGCCCTCACCGCCCTGGTCATGGTCCTCACGCCGGGCCCGAACATGGTCTACCTGGCCTCGCGCAGCATCGGCCAGGGACGCCGAGCAGGGCTCGTGTCTCTCGCGGGGACCGGCACCGGCTTCCTGGCGTACCTGCTGCTGACGGCGCTGGGCCTGGCGGCCGTGCTCGTCGCGGTGCCCTGGCTGTTCATCGGCATCAAGGCGCTCGGCGTCCTCTACCTCGTGCACCTGGCCTGGACGGCGCTGCGCCCGGGAGGGCGGGGCGTGCTCGCGGCGAGCGATCTCCCTCCCGACGGCGCCGGCCGCCTGTTCCGGGCCGGCCTCCTGACGAACCTGCTCAACCCGAAGACCGCGATCCTGTACCTGTCCGTGATCCCGCAGTTCCTCGACCCCTCGCGCGGCGGCGCCCTGCTGCAGGTGCTCGCCCTCGGGCTCGTGCAGATCACGGTGAGCCTCGCGGTGAACGCGTTGATCATCCTGGCCGCGGGCTCGGTCGCCGCCGTCCTCGCGCAGCGTCCGCGCTGGGTGCGGTGGCAGCGCTGGATCTCGGGCACCCTGCTGGGCGCCGTCGCGCTGCTGCTGGCCCGCGAGGTCCCCGCCCGGGCCCGCCTATGACGGGGCGTCTCAGCCCGGCAGGGCCGGCAGGACCAGGCGCTGCCGGGGCTCCTGGTTGCCGGCGCGATCGGTGGCCGCGAACTCGAGGACCTGCTCGGTGTCGGTGAGGGTGCGCACGAAGGCCTCGTGGAAGGTGCCCCAGAAGGTGCCGGGACCCTCCCACTGGATGCGATCCAGGCCCGAGGTCTCGTCCGTCGCGTCCAGGGTGATCTCCCAGGCGCTGCCGAGGTCCTTCACCCGTGCGGTCGAGGCGGGCGGCACGGTGTCCACGGCGACCTCCCGGACCGCGTGGGCGGTCGCGCCGCCGGCCGTGCGCACCCGCGCCTCGATCCGGTGGACGCCCTCGGGCACGGCGATCGGGCCGTGCGCCTCCTGCCATCGCACCGTATCCAGGCGCAGCTCGCGGGCCGCTGCCTCCGCACCGAGGACCTCCAGGTCGGCATGGACCGCGGAGGTGAACCAGCCGCTCGCGGCGGGCTGCGCGTCCAGCACGATCCGCACGGTCGGCGGGATCGCGCGGGCATCCACCGCAGGCAGACGGGCGAGCAGGGCGGACAGCTCGGGCCCGGCAGGCGCAGCGGCCCCGGCCGATGGAGCGGGCTCAGGGGTCAGAGCGGGCTCGGGGGTCGGGGCGGCATCGGGCGCACCGCCGGCTTCGGCACCCGAGCCGTCGATGTCGGCGCGCGCCGCGGCCTCGAGGACGGCCCGGGCCTCGTCCCGGGAGAGCAGCCCCGTGCGCAGGCGCTGCGCGGCGACGTCGAGGACCCGTTCGAGGAAGGCGGCGCGGTCGGCGGGCGCGGGCTCGGCCCACACCTCGGCCAGCAGCGTCGTGCCCTCGGCGCTGCGGCGCTCGGGCACGCCGCTCGCCGTGCCGGCGAAGGCGACCTCGTCATCGGCCGCACGGACATACAGGTGATAGCGGGCTTCCGCACCCGACCAGGTGGGTTCGAAGGGGAGGCCCGCGAGCTCGAGCAGGGGCATGCCCTGCGCGTCGGGCGCGATCCGTGCCCCGGTCAGCGACCCGTCCAGGCGACGCAGCCCGCGCAGGGGCAGGCCCAGCGTCGTGGACTGCTCGCTGCGGGCCAGCCACACGGTGGGCCCCGTCTCGATGCTGTGCAGGTCGGGGTCGTCTATCGTGGGCACGGCGACGGGGGCGGCCGGGAGGTCCAGCTCGACGCGGTCCCCTGCCCGCCAGCGCCGCGGCAGGACGTGGAAGGTGCCGGGCTGGAGGGTCGGCTCCTCCGCGTCAGCGGCCGGGGCGGGACGCGCGGCAGGACCGGTCGATGCCTCCGCGGAGCCGATGCTCGCCGCATCGGCCAGGACCACGCGCACGCGCGCACCCGCCCCCGCCCAGCGCGGGATGCGCAGGTGCAGCGCCACCGCGGAATCGTCGACAGCATCGGCATCCGCATCGGCCGCAGCATCGAGGACCTCGATCTCGGCGCGGCCGCCGAGGGCGCCGGCGGTGCGCACGCGCAGGCGCAGCCCCGCGGTGCGGGCGTCGATATCCGCGTCGGTCAGCAGCGGCAGCCACAGCTGCCCGGGTGCCTCGAGGGCGAGGCCCTCCGGGTAGGTCACGTGGTTCTCGAGGCCCGTGCCGCCGCAGCAGGTGCCGGCGTTGTCGTACTCCCGCACTGCCCCGGGATGCACCGGGAACATGTACGTGACCTCGGGGCTTACCTCGGAGTCGACCGCGCGACGGGAGCCGGCGACCTGGTTGGTCAGCGCGCGCTCGAGGTAGGCGGCGTACTTCTCCTCCCCGGTGCGGGCCAGCAGCAGCCGGGCGAGCTTCACGAGGTCGTAGGCGACGCAGGTCTCGGCGTTGCGATGGCCGATGTCCCCGGCGACGGTGCCGGCCGGACCCCACAGCTCGCTCTCGCCGGAGCCTCCGTGGGCGTACATGCGCCCGGGCACGACCTGGTCGAACAGGGCGATCGCGGTGCGCAGGTACCGGTCCTCCCCGGTGAGGTCGTGCTCGTGCAGGTAGCCGATGAGCTGCGGGAGGTGCTGGTTGGCGTGCATGCCGTCCAGCACGTCGCGGCCCGCGGCGCCGGCCTCCAGCAGGTTCTCCTGGTCGAACATCCGGGCGGTCTCGAGGAACAGTCCCTCGCCGGTGAGGGCGGCCAGCCGCGCGAGGGTCTCGTTCATGCCGCCGAACTCCCCGGCGATGTACAGCGACCACATCCGCTGCCGATGCCCCGGGTCCAGGGGCGCGAGGCGGTGGTGGACCCATCGGCCCATGCCCTCGAGCACCTCGAGGGCGAGGGAGCTGCCCGTGAGCTCGTGGGCGTCCAGCAGGCCGGCCATGATCTTGTGGGTCGTGTAGTACGGCGCCCAGATCTCGCCGTAGGGCGCGAGCTCCTCCAGGCGCGAGAACTGCCATTCGCCGTAGGCGGCGAGGAAGCCCGGGTGGGAGTACCGGCCGGTGGCGGCGAGAGCCTGCTGCACCTCGGCGAGGCCCGCGACCAGCGCGTGGGCCTTCCCGCGCAGCAGCTCCTCGCCGGTGGCGGCATGGGCCTTGGCCAGCATCGACAGGAGGTGCCCGGCGTAGTGGCCGCGCAGCAGGTTGGCGGTGCGGGCCTGCTCGCGGCCGGGGTAGTCCTCGGCGCTCCACGGCTCCTCCTGCGGATGGCCGTGGTCCTCCCAGGTCCCCGGCGGCGGCGCGCCGCGGGTGTCCAGGCCCGCGTTCGCGCGGAACACGGCCAGCGCCCGGTCCACCGGGTAGGTGCGGGCCAGGTGCAGCATCCGCTCCTGCGCCGGGGAGAAGACGCTTGCGGGCGCGAGGGCGACGCGGCCCGGCGGGACCGGGGTGAGGGCCGGGGCGGCGCCGGTCACGGGGCCTCCCCGAGCCGGGCCCGGGTCCACTCCTGGATGCCCTCGGCGTCGATGGGCAGCGCCCGGCTGAGCACCTCGGAGCCGGTCTCGGTGACCAGCACGTCGTCCTCGAGGCGGACGCCGATGCCGCGCAGCTCCGGCGGGACGGTGAGGTCGTGGGCATGGAAGTACAGCCCCGGCTCGACGGTCATCACCACGCCCGGGGCGAGCGGCGCGCCCATGTATTCCTCGTACCGGCTGCGGGAGCAGTCGTGCACGTCCAGGCCCAGGTGGTGGCCGGTGCCGCAGACGATGTAGCGCCGATGATGCTGGCCCTGCGGGGACAGCGCCTCGTCCACGGACACCGGCAGCACGCCCCAGTCGTGCAGGCCCTGGGCGAGGACCTCCATCGCCGCGTAGTGGAAGTCGAGGTACCCGGTGCCGGGGCTGATCTGCGCGAGGCCGGCGCGGTGGGAGGCCTCCACGAGGTCGTGGACCTGCCGCTCGGCGGCGGTGAAGGTGCCCGAGGCGGGGACGGTGCGGGTGACATCGGCCGTGTAGAGGCTGCGGGCCTCCACGCCCATGTCCAGCAGGATCGAGGCGTCCGGCAGGATCGGCCCGTCGCAGCGGACCCAGTGCAGCACGGGGGCGTGCGGGCCGGAGCCGACGATCGTCGAGTAGCCGGGGCCGTTGCCGTGGGTGCGGGCGTGCCGGTCGAAGGTTCCCTGCAGCCAGCGCTCCCCGAGGCCCTCGGAGATGGCCCGTGGGATCTCCCGGACCACGGCCGCGAAGCCGTCGACGGAGGCGTCGACCGCCGCGCGCAGCTGGGCGACCTCCCACGCGTCCTTGATCATGCGCAGGTCCGACAGGGTGCGGTCCAGCTCCGCATCGGACTGCAGCCCCAGCTCGCGGGCGAGCTCCTGCGGGACCGAGGCGGCGGCGGATCCGCCGGCCAGCTCCCCGGACCGCTCGGCGAGCGCGGCACGGGGGCGCACCGCGAGGTCGAGCGCCTCGGCCCACTCCTCGAGCCCCGGGGAGGCGCCGACCCGCAGCTCCCCGTGCAGGGCGTCGCCGAAGAACCCCGTCTCCCCCGGCCGGAAGGGCGGCGGCAGGTGGAGGACGGCGTCGTGGCCGCCGGCGACGGGGGTCATCACCAGCACGGCGCCCTCGGCCTGGCAGCCGGTGGCCCAGACGAAGGAGCTGTCGGGGCGGAAGAGGTAAGCGCAGTCGTCGTTGCGGATCGGCGCGGTGCCGGAGGCGAGGACGAGGGTCCTCCCGGGCAGTGCGGCGCTGAGCCGGGCGCGATGCTCCGCGGCCGCCCGCGCGGTGCCGGGCACCAGGTCGGGGCGCACGGCCGGGGCGTCCCAGCCCTGGGCGATGTGCGCGGTGAAGGCGGGCACCTCCGCCAGGCGCGGGGCGCGGGTGCCGGCATGGGGCGGGCGGGCCGGGCCGGCGGCAGGAGGCGCAGGGGCGGCAGGGGCGTCGGTCATCGGGTCTCTCCTTCTCGGTCGCGGACCCGCGTGCGCAGGGTCCGATCCACCAGCTCGCGGACGAGGGCCGCGATGCTCCCGGTCACCGCAGCCGTCGCGACTCTGGTGTGCAATGTTACATACCATCACACCCTCTCGAACAGCCCCCGCGCCCGCCCCGCCCGAAACCTCGACATCCCGCGCGGCGAAACCTAGTCTGAAACATGCAGTGCTGGCGGGCGCCCACCGGGGACCCCGCATTCACGACGGAGTGATGCCATGCGCGATCGACCGATCTCCCGCCCCACGCTGACACGCCGCGGCGCTCTGGGCGCGGGAGCCCTGGCCGCCTCATCGGCCCTCGCCGGATGCTCCTCGCCCCTGGCCGCCGGACTCCTGGGCAGCGAGCTCTCCCCCGGCACCCTGGTGTACTGGAACCTCTTCGGCGGCGGCGACGGCGGCCGCATGAAGTCGATGGAGGACGTCTACCGCCAGGAGCAGGGCGATCCCTCCTCCCTCCAGGCCACCACCTTCGCCTGGGGCAACCCGTACTACTCCAAGGTCACCCTCGCCACCGTCGGCAACCAGCCGCCCGATGTCGCGATCGCCCACCTCACCCGCGCCAAGCCCCTGTGGGACGGCGGGCTGCTGGAGGCGATCACCGAGGAGGACCTCGCCGGGGTGGGCCTCAGCTCCGCCGACTTCAACGCCAAGGCGTGGCAGGCCCAGGTCACCGACGGGAAGAACGTCGCGATCCCCCTCGACACGCACCCGTTCGTCATGTTCTTCAACCGGGCGGTGCTGGAGCCGGCCGGGCTGCTGGAACCCGACGGCCGCATCACGGACCTCAGCGGCATCGACACCTTCGAGGCCGCCCTCGCGGAGATCAGCGCCGTCACCGGCGGGATCGCCCTGGCGGTCGCGAACGTCAGCGAGAACGCGACGCCCTGGCGCTTCTTCTGGTCGCTGTACAACCAGTACGACGGCGCCGCGCCCTTCCTCGCCGACGGCGGCACCTCCATCACCGTGGACGAGGAGATCTTCTCCGACATCATGCACCGCGTGGAGACATGGGTGGAGAACGGGTGGCTGAACCGCACCCTGGACTACGCCGGCTCCCAGACGGAGATGTTCGTCGGCAACGCCGGTCTCTACCTGCAGGGCGAATGGGAGATCTCCACCGCCCAGTCCATCGAGGGCCTCGACTTCGGCATGGCCCCCATCCCGACCCTCTTCGACCGGCCCGCCACCCAGGGCGACTCGCACACCTTCATCCTGCCGCGCAAGGACCGCAGTCCCGAGGACCGCGCCCGCGCGATGGGCTTCATCGCCTCGCTGCTGAAGCAGTCGATGACCTGGGCCGAGGGCGGGCACGTGCCCACCTACCTGCCCACCTTCGAGAGCGCCGAGTACACGGCGCTGCTACCGCAGGCCGACTACGCCTCCGCCGCGGACAACACCTACTACGACGACCCCGCCTGGTACGGCGGCTCCGGCTCGACCTTCGAGAACACCGTGGGCCCGCAGCTGGGGCTGGTCCAGCAGGGCACGCAGTCGCCCGAGGACGCGCTGGCCCACATCAGGGCGCAGCTCGACGTCTACCTGTCCACCCCCAGCCCCCTCTGACCGGAAGGCACCGAGATGACCGTCGCCGCTGCACCGCGGACCGCCGCGGGAACATCACGCCGAGGCTCCGGCCGGGGCCCCTGGCTGTTCCTGGCCCCCTTCGGCCTGTTCTACCTCGCCTTCCTGCTCTGGCCGACGATCTGGATGTTCATCGCCAGCTTCTTCCACACCTCCACGGTGCGCGCGGGCCTGGGCAGCTTCGCCGGACTGGACAACTACACCGAGATGTTCAGCAGGTCCGATTTCTGGTCCTCGCTCTGGCACACCCTCCAGTTCACGCTCTACACGGTCCCGCCGCTGGTGATCCTCGCGTTCGTCCTGGCGGTCCTCACCAACCGCCTGCGCAGCGGGCAGTGGTTCTTCCGCCTCGCCTTCTTCCTGCCGTTCATCCTGCCCTCGGCGACGATCTCCCTGATCTGGGTCTTCATCTTCACCCCGGGCACCGGCCTGTGGGCCTCCGTGCAGGACCTGCTGGGGCCGACCCCGGCCGCCGGCATGCTCACCGACCCCCGCACCGCGATGATCGGCATCGCGATCGCGACGGTGTGGTGGACCATCGGCTTCAACTTCGTGCTCTACCTCGCGGGCCTGCAGGACATCCCGCGGGAGCTGTACGAGGCCGCCGCCGTCGACGGCGCCTCCCCGGGCCAGCAGATCCTGCGCATCACCTTGCCGCTGCTGAACCGCACCACGACGCTCGTGATCCTGCTGCAGATCATCGCCAGCCTGAAGATCTTCGACCAGGTCTTCCTCATGACCGCCGGCGGGCCCGGCATCTCCACCCGCGTCTCGCTGCAGCTCATCACCGACACCGCGTTCACCGACAACCGGATCGGCGCGGCCTCGGCCGCCTCGGTGCTGCTGTTCTTCATCATCGTCGCCATCGCCGTGATCCGGCAGGTGGCCGAGTCCATGGCGTCCCGGCGCGCCGGGGAGGTCTGAGACATGTCCGCCACCGCACCCCCTTCCGGCATGAAAGGCGCGATCAGCGCCGCCGCCCCGGTGCAGCGCCCGGCCCGGCCCGGCTCCTCCAGCGGGAGCACCTTCCGGATCGTCTCCGCGATCGTGCTGGCGGTCTTCGCCGTCCTGTGGCTGGTGCCGAGCCTGTTCGCCCTGAAGACCTCGCTGTCCGACAACGGCACCGCGGCTCTCGGCGCGGCGGAGATCCTCCAGGACTGGAGCCCGACGTTCTACTCCTACGCCACGCTGCTGGGCGCCGGGGACATCTGGAACTGGTACCTCGCCAGTGCCATCACCTCGATCCTCACCACGGTGCTCACGCTGCTGCTGGCCTCCATGTGCGCCTTCGCGCTCTCGCGGCTGGTCTTCCGCGGCCGCAACGCCGTGATGCTGCTGATCCTGCTGGGCATCATGATCCCCGGCCAGGTCCTCGTGGTGCCGACCTTCCAGATGCTCGGCTGGATGAACCTGCTGAACACCTACTGGGCGGTGATCTTCCCGCAGGTGCCGGCGGTGATCGCGGTCTTCATCTTCAAGCAGTTCTTCGACGGGATCCCCCGGGAGCTCGAGGAGGCCGCCCGCATCGACGGCGCCGGCCTGTGGAAGATCTACTGGCGCGTCATCATGCCGCTGTCGCGGCCGGTGATCGCCGCCGTCGCGGTGCTGACCTTCGTGGGCGTGTGGAACAACCTCATGCTCCCGCTGTTCGTCATCTCCAACCCGGATCTCATGACGATCCCCGTCGGCCTCGCCACGGTGCAGGGCTCCTTCGGGCAGCGCTACGCCGACATCCAGGCCGGGGCCATCCTCGCCGCCCTGCCGCTGGTCGCCCTGTACCTCGTCTTCCAGCGCCAGATCGTCGAGGGCGTGACCGGCACCGGCCTGAAGGGCTGACCTGGCGAGCCGGCGAGTGCCGGGTGGCGAGCCGCCGAGGTGCCGATCCGGGCTCGGAATCCGGCACTCGTGGCCCCCACGGCACTGCCCGCCCGTCGCGCGGTCGGCGCGGCGGGCGGGCAGGGGCCGGGAGACATCGGCTCGCCGAGTGCCGGGTGGCGAGCCGCAGAGGGGCCGATCCGGGCTCGTAATCCGGCACTCGTCGGCCCACACGGCACTGCCCGCCCGTCGCGCGGTCGGCGCGGCGGGCGGGCAGTGGGCGGGAGGCGTCGGCCGGGCGGCTCAGGTGCCGGCGATGCCGGTGGTGGAGATGCCCTTGATGATCTGGCGCTGGAAGAACAGGAACACCACGATCAGCGGCAGCGCGGCGAGCACGGCCTGGGCCATGTTCTGCGCGTACTGGATGCCGTAGGCGCTGATGACGGTCTGCAGACCCGTCGGCAGCGTCATCAGGTTCGCGTCGTTGACCACGATGAACGGCCAGAGGAAGTTGTTCCAGGCGCCGATGAACACGAAGATCGAGACCGCACCGAGGATCGGCCGCGACAGCGGCAGGATGATGCTCAGGAGGATCCGGAACCGGCTCGCGCCGTCCATGAGGGCGGCCTCCTCGAGCTCGTAGGGGATCTGGTCGAAGAACTTCATGAGGATGAAGACCATCGGGGCCGCGACCACCTGCGGGAGGATGATGCCCCAGTAGGTGTCCACGAGGTTCAGCGTGAGCATCAGCTGGAACAGCGGGACGATGAGGATCTGGGCCGGGATCATGATCGAGGCCAGGATCATCGAGATGATCAGCTTCCGTCCGGCGAAGCGCATCCGCGAGAGGGCGTAGCCCGCCAGCGACGAGATGATCACGGTGATCAGGGTGACCATCGCCGAGGTGAACAGGCTGTTCCAGGCCCAGCGCGGCACGCGGCCGGCGCTGAGGACCTCGATGTAGGACCCGAGCGTGAAGCCGCTCTTGGGGAAGATCGACACGGGCATCGCCGCGGCCTCGGCCTCCGTCTTGAGGGAGGTGAGGGTCGCCCACAGCACCGGCACCAGCCAGGCGAAGGCCAGCACCACGAGGATGACGAAGGCGATGATGCGCGCCGGCGGGATCTTCTTCCGGCGACGGCCGAGGGACGTGGCGCCGGCGGAGGCCGCCGGGCCGGGACGGGAGAGGGTCGGGGTCGCTGCGGTCATGCCTTCACGCTCCGTCGGGACGCGATCACCATGTACACGATGGAGATGATGATGATCAGGAAGAAGAAGATGTAGGAGATGGCCGAGGCGTACCCGAGGCGGTAGCCGGTGAAGCCGACCTCGTAGATGTACAGCAGCACGGGGCGGGTGGAGCCGCCGGGGCCGCCGCCGGTCATCTGGAAGATCTGGTCGAAGACCTTCAGGGAGGCGAGGATCTGCAGCACGAGCACCAGCACGGTGGTCGGGGCCAGCTGCGGCAGGGTGATGGAGCGGAACTTCCGCCACGCGCCCGCGCCGTCCAGGGACGCCGCCTCGTACAGCGACTCCGGGATGTTCTGGAGCGCGGCGAGGTAGAGCAGGAAGTTGAAGCCGACGGTCCACCACACGGTGGTGATGACGACGGCGACCATGGCGGTGCTCGGGTCCTGCAGCCACGTCGGCCCGGTGATGCCGAACCAGCCCAGGAAGGTGTTCACCAGGCCCAGCTGCGGGTTGTACATCCACACCCAGAACTGCGAGACCACGGTCGAGGCCAGCAGGAACGGCAGGAAGAACGAGAGCCGCCAGAGCCACTGGCCCGGCAGGCCGGTGTTCACCAGCACGGCGAGCACGAGCGCGACCACGACCAGCGGGACGGTCGAGAGCACGGTGAACCAGACGGTGTTGCCCAGCGAGGTCCACACGTTGGCGTCGCCGAGGGCCTCGACCCAGTTGTCCAGGCCGACGAACTGGGTGTTGGTGCCGGCGAGGCTGGTGCCGGTGAAGCTCATCCAGAAGCCGTAGATGGTGGGCCAGATGAGGAAGAGCCCGAAGGCGATGAGGAAGGGTGCGCAGTAGAGCCACCCGCGCAGGGTGTCGGTGCGGCGCCGGGCGCGCCGCCCCTCGGTCAGGTGCGAGGTGTCCCCCGCCGGCACGGAGCCGGTGCGGGCGCCGCTCGGTGCGGCGAGACCGTCAGCAGTGGTCATCGGTCGTCTCCTTCGACGGGCTGGATCACATCGGGCTCGGCTTGGCGAGCAGGTCGTTGATGCGGGCCACGAAGGCGTTCCAGCCCTCGAGCGGTTCGGCGCGGCGCGCCCAGACGTTCTGCATGTCGTTGCCGAAGTACGTGTGGAAGTCGCTGCCCGAGCCGGTGAACCACGCGGGCGGGTCGTAGACCAGGTAGTCGCTGGCGTCGGCGTAGTGCGACTGCGGGACGAGGTCGGCGTAGGCCGGGTCCTGGACCACGGGGCTGTAGGCGGGGATGTGCCCGGCGTTGGCCCACTGGATCGAGTTCTTGAGGATGTACGCGACCATCGCGTGGACGTTGCGGCGGCGCTCCTCGTTCGGGGAGCTCTGGTGCGGCAGCACGAAGGAGTGGGAGTCCGCGTAGGCGGCGGGCCTGCCCAGCACCCCGGGGATGACCTGCATGTCGAAGGGGACGCCCTCGTTGCGGTAGCTGCCGATCTCCCACACGCCGCCGTAGAAGGCGCCGCTGCCACCGGTGGCGAACTCGGAGATGGCGGTGCCGCCGTCGTGCGAGGAGTTGCCGACCTCGCCGTCGATCAGCGTGAGGATGTACTCGATCGCCTGGATCGCCAGCTCCTCCTGGTACTGCATCGTGCCGCCCTCGGGCAGCTCGATGGTGCCGCCGAGCTGGGTGTAGTACGTGCAGAACATGCGCCACTGGTTGGAGCCGTCGCCCAGGTACCCCCAGGAGAGGCCGAACCCGCTGGGGGCCTGCGCGCCCAGCGCCAGCAGCTGCTCGCGGTACTCCTCCGGGCTGGAGACGGGCAGCAGCAGCCCGTCGGTGCCGAGCTGGCCCGCGGCCTCGGCGATCTCCGTGTTGTAGTACATGACGAAGGGGTGCGAGTCCAGGGCGATGTCCAGGAGCTTGCCCTCGACCATCATCTTGTCCCAGATCAGCTCCGGGAAGTCCTCCTGGCGCACGCCGAACTCGCCGAGCAGGTCCAGGTCCCACTCGTCGAGCAGGCCGCCCGGGGCGTAGCCGGGGATGCGGGCGGCGTGCATGACGGCGACGTCCGGGGCGCGGCCGCCGGCGGAGGCCATCGCGAGCTTCGTGTAGTAGGGCGATCCCCAGGCGAGGACCGTCGGGGTCACCGTGGCGGCGCCGTCGGTGGCCATGTAGCCGTCCAGCAGCTCGCTCATGGTCACGCCGTCGGGCCCCGAGAGGAGGTGCCAGAAGGCGATGTCGTCGGCGGGGCGGGCGGCGGCGCCGCAGCCGGCGAGCGCGCCGAGGGCCCCGAGGGCTCCGAGGCCGCCTGCTCCTCGCAGCAGCGACCGACGGTCGATGCCGCCGGATCGGGGCGGTCCGGCGCTGGGGCCGGCAGAAAGGTGCGTCATCCTGTCCACCTCTTCGTGGTGGGGGCCGGGCGCGCAGCGGGTCGCTGCGGTCCGGAGTCCCGATGGGCTCGATACGTGCAGTGAACTTACAACGTTGCATACATGGCGTCAACACGTCGAGGCAGAACCGGCAGCCATGAATGTGAACGTTGACATCGTGACCTGCGGATTCGCCCCGCGCCGTTGCCGAGTCGTGATCCTGGGCTCCTCGGCGGCGACCCGCCGAGGTCCTCGGACACCCCGATGTGAACGTTGACATCGGGGGTGCCCGGCTGGTTCGATGAGCTCATGACACACGACGACGTGGCCCCGCACGGCGCCCCCTCCCCCGCGGCCGATCCCGCCGCCCTCATCGGCGCCGGCGCGGCGCACCTCGGCATCGAGCTCGGCTCGACCCGCATCAAGGCCGCCCTGGTGGACGATGCCGGCACCGTGCTGGCCACCGGCTCCCACGCCTGGGAGAACCGCCTCGAGGACGGCAGCTGGACCTACTCCCTCGAGGACGTCCACGCGGGGCTGCAGTCCTGCTACGCCGACCTCGCGCGGCGCGTGCGCGAGCAGCACGGCGCCGAGCTCGCCCAGGTGCGCAGCCTCGGCGTCTCCGCCATGATGCACGGCTACCTCGCCCTGGACGCGGAGGGCGCGCTGCTGACCCCCTTCCGCACCTGGCGCAACACCTACACCGGCGAGGCCGCCGGGATCCTCTCCGAGCTGCTGGGGCGCAACATCCCCCTGCGCTGGTCGATCGCCCACCTGCTGCACGCCGCCCGCGGCGGCGAGGAGCACGTCTCCCGCATCGCCGCGCTCACCACGCTGGCCGGCTACGTCCACGAGCGCCTCTCGGGCCGCCGCGTGCTGGGCGTCGGCGACGCCTCGGGCATGTTCCCGATCGCGGCCGACGGGCGCAGCTGGGACGCCGAGCGCCTGGCGAAGGCCCAGGCGCTGCCCGAGCTGGAGGCCATCGGCCGCCCGCTGACCGAGATCCTTCCCGAGATCCTCGTGGCGGGAGAGGACGCCGGCACCCTCACCGAGGACGGCGCCCGCCTGCTGGACCCGAGCGGGACCCTGCGGCCCGGCGCGGTGCTGGCCGCCCCCGAGGGCGACGCCGGCACCGGCATGGTCGCCACCTCCGCGATCGCCCCGCGCACCGGCAACGTCAGCGCGGGCACGAGCGCCTTCGCGATGGTCGTGCTCGAGGGCGAGCTCTCCGCCCCGCGCGAGGAGGTCGACCTCGTGACCACGCCCGCGGGCGACCCGGTCGCGATGATCCACACCAACAACTGCACCGGCGACCTGGACGCCTGGCTGCGGGTGCTCTCGGAGTTCTCCGGCCTCATCGGCTCCGCGAAGGAGCCGGGCGAGCTGTACGCGCCGCTGTTCGAGCTGGCCCTCCAGGGCGAGGCCGACGCCGGCGGGCTGATCAGCTACAACTACCTCTCCG
Organism: Brachybacterium phenoliresistens; assembly: GCF_000576425.1. Lineage (GTDB taxonomy): Bacteria > Actinomycetota > Actinomycetes > Actinomycetales > Dermabacteraceae > Brachybacterium > Brachybacterium phenoliresistens. The sequence continues at coordinate 189,798 of NZ_KK069999.1, forward strand.
GCGAGCACCAGACCGGCGTCGAGTCCGGCCGGCCGATGCTGGTGCGCGCCCAGGACGCGCGCTTCACCCTCCCCAACCTCCTGCGCGCCCACCTGTACGGCGCCTTCGGCGCCCTCGCCACGGGCATGCGGATCCTCCTGGAGGAGGAGAAGGTCCGCCTGGACACCCTGTACGCCCACGGCGGGATCTTCAGCACCAAGGGCGTCGCCCAGCAGATCCTGGCCGATGCGCTGCGCACCCCCGTGGCCGTGGACGACTCCGCGGGCGAGGGCGGCGCCTGGGGCATGGCCCTGCTGGCCGCCTACACCGCCGAGCGCACGGCCGGCTCCGCCGCGAGCCTGGACGAGCACCTGCGCACCCGGATCTTCGCGCACCGCTCCACGCAGACCACCGCCCCCGATCCCGTCGGCGCCGAGGGCTACGCCCGCTGGCTCGACGCCTACCGCGCCGCGCTGCCCGTCCAGCGGCTCGCCGGCGAGCTCATCCCCGACAAGGAGACCCGATGACCATCGTCCTGTCCGACCTTCCCGACGCCGTCCAGGAGGCCGTGGCCGCGACCCGTCGCCGCGTCAGCGACCTGCACGCCGAGCTGCCCCGCAACGGCCTGGTCGTGTGGACCGCCGGCAACGTCTCCGAGCGCGTCCCCGCCGTCGAGGGCGAGGAGGACGTGCCCGGCCTGCTCGTCATCAAGCCCTCCGGCGTCTCCTACGACGACCTCTCGCCCGACGCCATGGTCGTGTGCACCCTGGACGGGAAGAAGATCGAGGACGGCACCCCCGCGCACCTCCAGCCCAGCTCCGACACGGCCGCCCACGCGTACGTCTACGCGCACATGGACCACGTCGGCGGGGTCGTGCACACCCACTCCACCTACGCGACGGCCTGGGCCGCGCGCGGCGAGGAGATCCCCTGCGTGCTGACGATGATGGGCGACGAGTTCGGCGGGCCGATCCCCGTGGGGCCCTTCGCCATCATCGGCGACGACTCCATCGGCCGCGGCATCGTGGAGACCCTGCGGGGCTCCCGCTCGCGCGCCGTGCTCATGCAGAACCACGGCCCGTTCACCATCGGCTCCGACGCCCGCGACGCCGTCAAGGCGGCGGTCATGTGCGAGGAGGTGGCCCGCACGGTCCACATCTCCCGCCAGCTGGGCGATCCGCTGCCCATCGCGCCCGAGCTGATCGACGCGCTCTTCGACCGCTACCAGAACGTCTACGGCCAGCCCGCGGCGGCGGGAGAGGACGCCTGAGCCGTCCCCGCACGGACCCAGCGCCCCGTCAACTCCCCGGAGATGTCGGGGCGCTCTCATGTCAGATCCTCCACGCCATCGCTGTGACCTGGCATGATGCGCTCCCGTGTGGCCGACATCACGGCGAGAACTTGAAAGCTCGCTGAGTACGGCACAGGCTGGACACCGTAGAGGAAACGACTTTCATACGTGACGCCAGGGAAAGGGACTGCCATGACCGACTCCGACACGGCCGAGAACGGAGGTGGAGGTCCCGCCGTCACGGACCCCACCGCCTGGCCGGAGCACCTCCCCGAGACCGTCCATCTCCCCCGCTCCATGCAGATCGCCGAGGACGACACCGACGAGGAGATCACCGCGAAGCTGCGCCGGCAGGGCGCGCGCATCGGCGCCGGGACCATCGCGCCGGCCGTGTTCTGGCCGGCCCTGATCGTGATCCTCGCCGTCGCGATGCTCTCCGTGCTCTTCCCCGAGACCTCCTCGAAGGTCATGACCGGCCTGCAGGGCTGGATCGTCGCGGACCTCGGCTGGTACTACATGCTGGCCATCGGCGGCTTCGTGGCCTTCGCCATCGTGCTGGCGCTGTCCTCCTACGGCCGGATCCGGCTGGGCCGGGACGACGACACCCCGGAGTTCGGCCTGTTCTCGTGGTTCGCGATGCTGTTCGCCGCCGGCATGGGCATCGGCCTGGTCTTCTACGGCGTGGCCGAGCCGCTGGGCTACACCACGGGCAACGCGAAGCCCGGCTGGAACGGCGAGGGCGTCGAGCTCTCCGGCCTGGCCATGGCCCAGACCTTCATGCACTGGGGCCTGCACCCCTGGGCGGCGTACGCCGTCATCGGCCTGGCGCTGGCCTATGCGATCCACCGCCGCGGCCGCCCCGTCTCGATCCGCTGGGCCCTCGAGCCGATCTTCGGCGAGCGCGTCAAGGGCTGGGTCGGCGACGTGATCGACGTGCTGGCGATCTTCGGCACCGTCTTCGGCATCGCGACCTCCCTGGGCCTGGGCGTCCAGCAGATCGCGGCCGGCATGTCCGCCATCGGCGTGGTCGGCGAGGCCAGCAACGGCTTCCTCATCGTGCTGATCGTCGTGATCACCTTCCTGGCCACGCTCAGCGTGGTCAGCGGCGTCGGCGTGGGCATCAAGTGGCTCTCCAACGCGAACCTCTCCCTCGCCGGGCTGCTCATGATCGTCGCGCTGATCTTCGGGCCGACGGTCTTCCTCATGCAGAACTTCGTCGAGGCCCTCGGGGTGTACCTCACGAACTTCTTCCACATCACCCTGGACGTGGGCGCCTACGACCGCTCCACCGAGGCCCAGGAGTGGTTCTCCGGGAACACCCTGTTCTACTGGGGCTGGTGGATCGCCTGGGCGCCCTTCGTGGGCGTGTTCATCGCGCGCATCTCCCGCGGCCGCACCGTGCGCGAGTTCATCGCGGGCGTGCTGCTGGTGCCCTCCTTCGTGGGCATGATCTGGTTCTCGATCTGGGGCGGCAACGGCCTGTACCGCCAGTGGTTCGGCGCCGGCGACCTGGGCGACATCACCGCCCCGGAGTCCATGTTCCGCATCTTCGAGGACTTCCCGCTGACGGGCCTGCTGTCGATCCTCGGCATCGTGCTGGTGACGATCTTCTTCATCACCTCCTCGGACTCCGGCTCGCTGGTGGTGGACATGCTCGCCTCCGGCGGCCACCCGAACCCGCCGATCTGGTCCCGCGTGCTATGGGCCTGCCTCGAGGGCTTCCTCGCGATCGCCCTGCTGCTGTCCGGCGGGCTCACCTCGCTGCAGGCCGGCTCGCTGGTGACGGCGCTGCCCTTCAGCGTGATCCTGATCCTCATGTGCATCGCTCTGGTCAAGGCCCTGGGCCTGGACCACGCCGTGCTCCAGCAGCACGAGCGCACGCAGCGGCTCGAGGCCCTGACCTCGCATCTGACCGGCGAGCTGTCCTCGAGCTTCGCCGAGAGCAGCGAGCTGGAGACCTTCGTGGACGATCGCATCGACTACCGCCTCTCCCGCACCCGCGGCGCCTTCAAGCGCCCCAAGGGCGAGGGCTCCGGCGCCGTGGGCGGCTCCGCCCCGCGACGCGACGCGCAGGAGTGACGATGCGCTGAGCCGCCGCGCCGCAGGCGGCGGCACGCACCCCGGGAAGGGGCCGGTCCGAGGACCGGCCCCTTCCGTGCATCCCGGGGCAGGCCGCTCCGGGCGCCCGATGCTCCCCCGGCCCGCCCCCGGCGCGGCCGGGGGTCGCGCGCGTCTTGACAGCCCAGGATGTGAACGTTCACACTGGGGTGGTGCCCGCCGACGACGGCCGAGGCGCACCGACCCCGTACAGACACGACCGAGGGAGCCCTCGTGCACAACCCCTTCGAGACCCGCGAAATCTGGTTCCTCACCGGCAGCCAGGGCCTCTACGGCCCCGAGACGCTCGAGCAGGTCGCCGAGCAGTCGCAGACCATCGCGCAGACGCTCGACGCCGCCTCCGACATCCCCGTGAAGATCGTCTGGAAGCCGGTCCTCACCGACCGCGACGCGATCCGCGACGTGGCGCTGGCCGCCAACGCCGACCCGGCCTGCGTCGGCGTCATCGCCTGGATGCACACCTTCTCCCCCGCGAAGATGTGGATCCTGGGCCTGGAGGCCCTGCAGACCCCGCTGCTGCACCTGCACACCCAGGCCAACGTCGAGCTGCCCTGGGACAGCATCGACATGGACTTCATGAACCTCAACCAGGCCGCCCACGGCGACCGCGAGTTCGGGTACATCGCCTCCCGCCTCGGCGTGGCGCGCAAGACCGTCGTCGGCCACGCGAGCCACCCGCACGTGCAGGAGAAGATCGGCCGATGGGCCCGCGCCGCCACCGGCTGGGCCGAGATGCACTCCCTGAAGCTCGCCCGCTTCGGCGACAACATGCGCAACGTCGCCGTCACCGAGGGCGACAAGACCGAGGCCGAGCTGCGCCTGGGCGTCTCCGTGAACACCTGGGGCGTCAACGACCTCGTCGCCGTGGTCGACGCCGTCGAGGACTCCGCGATCGACGCCCTCGTGGCCGAGTACGAGGAGACCTACGAGGTCGCCCCCGAGCTGCGCGCGGGCGGGGAGCGCCACGAGTCCCTGCGCTACGGCGCCCGCCAGGAGCTGGGCCTGCGCACCTTCCTCGAGGAGGGCGGCTTCGGCGCCCTCACCACCAACTTCGAGGACCTCGGCGGCCTGAAGCAGCTGCCCGGCCTCGCGGTCCAGCGCCTCATGGCCGACGGCTACGGCTTCGGCGCCGAGGGCGACTGGAAGACCGCCATCCTGGTGCGCGCGGCGGCCGTGATGGGCTACGGCCTGCCCGGCGGCGCGTCCCTCATGGAGGACTACACCTACGACATGACCCCCGGCGGCGAGAAGATCCTCGGCGCCCACATGCTCGAGGTCTCGCCCTCGCTCACCACGCAGAAGCCCAGCCTGGAGATCCACCCGCTGGGCATCGGCGACCGCGAGGACCCGGTGCGCCTGAAGTTCACCACCGACCCCGGCACCGCCGTGGTCGTGGCCCTCTCGGACATGCGCGAGCGCTTCCGCCTGGTCGCCAACGTCGTCGACGTCGTCGAGCCCGATGCGGAGCTGCCGAACCTCCCCGTGGCCTGCGCCGTGTGGGAGCCCCGCCCCGACTTCGCGACCTCCGCCGAGTGCTGGCTGACCGCCGGCGCCGCCCACCACACCGTGATGACCACGGCGCTGGGCCTGGAGGTCTTCGAGGACCTCGCGGAGATCGCCGGGATCGAGCTCGCCGTCATCGACGAGAGCACCACCGTGCGCGGCTTCGCCCAGGACCTGCGCACCAACCAGGTCTTCCACCGCCTGGCCCAGGGGTTCTGAGATGTCCGCGTCCGATGCCCGCCCGGGCCTGAGCTGGTCCGGGACGGTCGACTACGGCCCCGGCCCCCTGCACGCCCCGCGCACCGTGGCGGAGCTGCAGCAGGTGGTCGCCCGCGCAGGGCGCATCCGTGCCCTGGGCACCCGGCACTCGTTCTCGCGCGTGGCGGCATCGGACGCGGACCTCGTGACCCTGGCGGGGCTGCCCGAGGAGATCGAGGTCGACTCCGCCGCCCGCACCGTGCGCGTGACCGCCGGCGTCCGCTACGGCACCCTCGCCCTGGAGCTCGCCCGGCACGGCCTGGCGCTGGCCAACACCGGCTCGCTCCCCCACATCTCCGTCGCCGGTGCCAGCGCCACCGGCACCCACGGCTCCGGGGACCGCAACCAGGCCCTCGCCGCCTCGGTGCGGGCGATCGACCTCGTCACCGCCGGCGGGGACATCGTCTCGCTGAGCCGCGAGGGGGACGAGGCGGTCTTCGGCGGCGCCGTGCTCGCCCTCGGCGCCCTCGGCGTGGCCACCCACCTCACCCTCGACGTGGTCCCCGCCTTCGACGTGCGCCAGCGGGTCTACCTCGACCTGCCGGCCGAGGAGCTGCGCGGTGCGGGACTGGACGCCGTGCTCGCCGGCGCGTACAGCGTGAGCATCTTCCACCACTGGGACGGCACCGGCGCGCAGATCTGGGCGAAGCAGGCGGTCCTCGCCGGGGACGCCGCCCAGCGCGCCGCCGCCGCGGAGGCCGCCGGGACCCCCGGGCTGCCGACCGATCCGGAGTCCCCCTTCCCGGAGGTGTGGCACGGCGCGCGCCTGGCCTCCGGGCCGATGCACCCGCTTCCCGGCATGCCCGGCGACTTCTGCACCGACCAGACCGGGGCGCCCGGGCCCTCGCACGAGCGCCTGCCGCACTTCCGCCTCGAGTTCACGCCGTCCAACGGCGAGGAGATCCAGAGCGAATACTACGTGCCGCGCGCGCAGATCGCCGACGCCCTCGCGGCCGTCATGCCGCTGGGCGAGCGGATCCGCCCGCTGCTGCACGCCTCCGAGGTGCGCACGGTCGCGGCCGATGACCTGTGGCTCTCCCCCGCCCACGACCGCGACAGCGCGCTGGTCCACTTCACGTGGAAGCAGATGCCGGACGAGGTCGAGGCGCTGCTGCCGGAGATCGAGGCGGCGCTCGCGCCGTTCTCGCCGCGGCCGCACTGGGGCAAGGTCTTCACCACGCCGGCCGAGGAGGTCCGCGCCTGCTACCCGCGCCTGGCGGAGTTCCAGGCCCTCGCCGAGCGCCTGGACCCGCAGGGGACGTTCCGCAACGCGTACGTGGAGACGTACCTCTTCTGAGCGCCCGCCGGAGCCGCGGCTCGAGCCCCCTCAGACGGTCGAGCCGCGGATCTCCAGGCGGGGCGGGACGATGATCTCGCACCGGGCGGGCTCGCGGCCGTCGATGAGCTCCAGGAGCATCTCGCCGGCGCGGCGGCCCACCTCGCCGAGGTTCATGTCGACCGTGGTCAGCGGCGGGCGCGCGGCCAGGGCCATCACGTCCCAGTTGTCGTAGCCGGTGACCGCGACCTGCTCGGGCACGGCGATGCGCCGCTCGTGCAGCTGGTCCAGGACCCCGCGGGCGATCTGGTCCGAGCCGCAGCACACGGCGTCGACGTCCAGGCCCGAGGCGAGGGCGATGTCGATCGCGCGGCGGCCCCACTCCTCGCTCCAGGTGCCGAACATCGGCTCGCCCACCAGGGCGTCCCCGGCCGTGTCGACGACGGCCTCGGCCCGCACCCGCGCCGAGCGGTGCCGCTGCGGGCCGGTGACGTGGAGGATCCGGGAGCGTCCCAGCGACAGCAGGTGCCGGGCGGCGAGCGCGGCGCCGGCGGCCTCGTCGCTGAGCACCGCGCACTGCTCGGGGTCGTCGGGGCGGGTGAAGGCGTAGACCACGGGGATGTCGATGTCGACCCGGGCGCGCTCGTCGGTGGAGCGGCCGGTGACGACCAGGCCGTCCACGCGCCGCCCGCGCAGGGAGCGCACCAGGTGCTCCTCGCGGGCGCGGTCGTCGCGGGTGTCGGAGAGGATCACCGCCATCCGGCCCACGGAGAGGGCGTCCTCCGCCCCCATGAGGATGGGCAGGGTGAAGCGGCCGAAGCTGTCCGTGGTGAGGAACCCGACCGTGTAGGTGCGGCCGCTGGCGAGGCCCCGGCCCCGGGAATCGGGGACGAAGCCCAGGCGATCCGCGACCTCCTGGACGTGACGACGAGTTTCCTCCCGCAGGCTGCCCGTGCCGTTGAGCGCCTTCGACACGGTTCCGAGCGAGACGCCCGCTGCGCGCGCGACATCGCCGATCTTCACCGTGGCGGGGGACGATGCGCGGGGGGACATGGAAGAACTGTACGCCAGGGCTTGCGCGCCCGGGAGCGGTCGACGCATACTGTGGCGCACGGCAAACGTTTGCCTAGTTTCCGTCCCTGTGCCTCATCGAGGAGGCCCGCCCCGTCCGGAACCCCGCCCTGCCCCGCGCCATCGGCCGCCCGAGCCCGCCGGCACCCGCGACCCCTGATGCCGTCCCGACGCCCCCGACGCCCTTGCAGCCCCTGACGCCCTGACGTCCCACCGCATCGATCCCCCGAGGAGCACCCCGCATGACCTCCGCACCATCGACCGCGACCGCCTCCCCGACCACCCGCACCGCCTGGACGGCCCCGCCCGTCGCCCCCACCGCCCCCGTGCGCCTGCGGCCGCTCGCCCCCGGCGACGCCCGCATCACCGGCGGCTTCTGGTCCGTGCGCCAGCAGCGCAACCGCTCCGTCGCCCTGCGCGAGGGGCACGCCAAGCTCGAGGAGTTCGGCACCCTGGACAACTTCCGCATCGCCGCGGGGACCCGGGAGGGCGAGGCCCGCGGGCCGATCTTCCAGGACTCCGACGCCTACAAGTGGCTCGAGGCCGTCGCCTTCGAGATCGGCCGCGAGGACGACCCCGAGCTGCGGGAGATGCAGGAGTCCGTGACCGCGGTCATCGCCTCCGCCCAGGCGGAGGACGGCTACCTCAACAGCGTCCACCAGCTGCGCCACGGGCTCGAGGAGCGGTACACGAACCTCGCCTGGAACCACGAGCTGTACTGCTACGGCCACCTGTTCCAGGCGGCCGTCGCCCAGTCCCGGTGCACCGGCGACGACGCGCTGCTCGAGGTGTCGCTGCGGGCCCTCGACCATCTGGGGAGCGTCTTCGGCCCCGGCCGCCACGAGGGCGTGGCCGGGCACCCCGAGATCGAGATGGCGCTGGTGGAGCTGTACCGGCACACCGGCCGCCGCGACGCCCTGGACCTGGCGCGCTTCCTGCTGGAGCGCCGCGGCCACGGCGCGATCCTCGCCGAGGGGATCCGCGACGCGACCTACTTCTCGGACCGGGTGCCGGTCCGCGAGGCGAGGACCGTCGAGGGCCACGCCGTGCGGGCGCTCTACCTGGCCTCCGGCGTCGCCGACCTCGCGATCGAGGACGGGGACGAGGAGCTCCTGCGCCGCCAGGAGGAGCTGTTCGCGACGATGCTCGCCACCAAGACCTACGTCACCGGCGGCATGGGCTCGCGCTGGGAGGGCGAGGCCTACGGCGACCCCTACGAGCTGGGACCGGACCGCGCCTATGCGGAGACCTGCGCAGGGATCGCGGCGGTGCAGTGGGCGTGGCGCCTGCTGCTGGCCACGGGCCGGGAGCAGTACGCCGACTTCATCGAGCGGGCGCTGTACAACGCGGTCCTGCCCGGGGTGTCGCTGAGCGGCACCGAGTACTTCTACGTCAACGCCCTCCAGCTGCGCTCGCAGGCCCACGCCACCACCGCGACGCAGGCCGTCAACGGCCGCGGCGCCTGGTTCGACTGCGCCTGCTGCCCGCCCAACGTCATGCGCACCCTGGCGAGCCTGGACCAGTACGCCGCCACGGCCGATGCCGAGGGCCTGCAGCTGCACCAGTACGCCGAGGGCGTGTGGACGGCGCGCCTGGGCGAGGAGGCGCTGAGCGTCGAGGTCGCCACCGGCTACCCGCACGCCGGGCAGGTGCGGCTGCGGATCCTGGAGGCCCCGGCCGGCGAGGCGGCGCTCTCCCTGCGCGTGCCCGCCTGGTCCGCATCGGCCGAGCTCGAGGATCGCGAGGGGACCCAGCAGCTGGGCCCGGGGCTGCACACGATCCGCCGGGTGCTCGTCGCCGGCGAGGAGCTGACCCTGCGCCTGGACCTGGGCGCCCGCTTCGTCGGCGCGCCCCACCGCCTGGACGCCTCCCGCGGCGCGGTCGCCCTGGAGCGCGGGCCGCTGGTCTACGCCCTCGAGCAGGTCGACCAGACCGGCCCCGCCCTGGTGGACGATGCGCTGGTGGATCCCGCCGCCCCGGTCGCGGAGCATCCCCTGGAGGATCTCGACGGGGTGGTCGCCCTGGACGTGGCCGGCTGGGCGAGCCCCGCCCCGCAGGTCGACGTGGACGCGCCGTGGCCCTACCGTCCCGTCAGCGCGACAGCGGCGGTGCCCGGCGCGCCGTGCACCTGGCGGGCGATCCCCTACTACGCCTGGGCGAACCGGGAGGTGGGCCCCATGCGGGTCTGGCTCCCCGCCGCCGGGGCCTGAGCGCAGGATCGACGATGGCGACGATCCGCCCGCGCACCGGCATCCGCCCGCCCGCGCCGCCCCGCGGCGCCCGCCCCTCGCGGCGGTCCCTGCTCGGGATCGCCGCGGCGGGGATCGCGCTGCCGCCCGCCCTGAGCGGCTGCAGCTACTTCACGGCCGACACCGACCCCGACGCCCTGCGCTTCACCTTCTGGGGCTCCCCCGAGGAGAAGGACGCCGTCACCTCGGTGATGGACATGTACACCGGCACCAGCGGCGTGACCACGGTGGCCGAGCACATCCCCGGCGACTACGCGACCAAGCTCAACGCCCTGGTCGCCGGGAACATCGAGCCCGATGCCGGCTACCTCCCCGAGGCCATGGCGATGCGCCTGGGCGCCGCCGGACGCATCGACGACCTCTTCGCGCAGGGCGACCGGTACCCGAAGCTGACCGGGCTCATGCCCAGCGCCGTCCACCAGTGGACGCCGGGGAGCGGGACCATGCAGAGCGCCGTCGAGGTGATCATGCTCTACATCGACCCGGAGGTCTGCGCGGCCGCCGGCGTCGCCCCGCCCACCCGGCTGGACGAGGCCTTCGACCCCGACGGCTTCGTCGCCGCGGCCGATGCCCTCACCGTGGACCGCGAGGGCCGCCACCCCTCCGAGGCGGGGTTCGCGCCGCACAGCATCGAGCGCTACGGCATTTCCGGCCTCTCCGGCACGCAGAGCCTGTACAACCTGCTGCACTCCAACGGCTGCCCGGTGTTCGACGAGGCGGGCACGCGCTCGCTGTTCTCCACCCCGGAGGCCGTCGAGGTGGTCACCTGGGTGCAGGAGCTCATCCACGAGCACCGGGTGATGCCCAGCCCCGCGCAGATGCAGTCCGTGGGCGGCGACGCCCCCGGCCAGCTGGGATCGGGACGCGTCGCCATGGTCTCGACCGGGCAGTGGGAGCTGCTGAACTTCACCGGCACCGAGATGCCCTACGACGTCGCCGTCCTGCCCAGCTTCGGGCAGCCGGCGGTGATGACGTACTCCGGCGCCAACGCCGTCTTCTCCTCCAGCCCGCGGCTCGAGGAGACCTGGGAGCTCATGAACATGCTCGCCGATCCGGAGGTGAACCCCCTGTTCACCAACGGCCTGTGGATGCCGGTGCAGGAGCACTGCTACCGCGACGAGGAGTTCATCGCCCGCTGGACCTCCGGGGAGGTGTACCCGCCCGGCTACCGGGAGGCGTGCATCGACGCCACCCGCGAGGCGGCGATCCCCTCCCCGCACTACTCCATCCGGGACTACGACCGCATCGACACCCAGATCGGCAACATCCTCTCGAGCGCCTGGTCGGGCGAGACGCCGGCGCGGGAGGCCTGCGCCGCCCTCGACTCCCAGCTCGAGGGGCTCCTGCAGGGCCGATACGAGGAGGCCGCGCTGTGAGCACCACGACCACCACCCCGCGGGCGGGAGCGGCGGCGCCCGCGCCCCCGCCGCCGGCCCCGCGGCGTCGCCGCCGCTCCGGCGTGGAGCGACTCGAGCGCCGCTGGGGCCCGCTCATGATCGCGCCCGTCGTCCTCGGGTTCCTGCTGTTCACGGTGGGGCCGATGATCGCCTCGGCCGTCATCGGCCTCACCGACTGGAGCATCGGCGGGACGCCCCGCTTCGTGGGGGTCGACAACTTCGTCGAGATCCTCACCGCGGACCCGTACTTCCCGATCTCCCTGCGCCGCACGTTCCTGTACGCGATCATCGCGGTGCCCGGCTCGATGCTGGTCGCCTTCGGGATCGCCGTGCTGCTGAACCAGGACGTGCGCGGCAAGGGCGTGCTGCGCACCATCTTCTACCTGCCGGTGCTGGTGCCGGCGGTGGCCAGCGCCGTGCTGTGGATGTGGATCTACAACCCCGACTTCGGGCTCGCCAACGCCGTGCTGCGGGCCGTCGGCCTGCCCACCTCCCTGTGGGTGTTCGGCGAGGGCTCGGCCGTGCCGTCGATCGCGCTGATGGCGGTGTGGGCCTGCGGCAACATGGCGCTCATCTTCGTGGCGGGCCTGCAGGGCGTGCCCCGCTCGCTGTACGAGGCGGCCGAGGTCGACGGCGCCGGCGCCTGGTACAAGCTGCGCCACGTCACCATCCCCTACCTCAGCCCGATCATCCTCTATAACCTCATCACCGGCATGATCGCCGCCTTCCAGGTCTTCGACCAGGCGTTCGTCATGACCGGCGGCGGCCCCAACAACGCGACCCTGTTCTACGTGCTCAACATCTACTACGCGGCCTTCCGCGACGGCCGCCTGGGCTATGCGAGCGCCCTGGCCTGGATCCTGTTCGTGATCGTCGTGATCATCACCGTCATCACCTTCCGCATCGCCCAGCGCGGCGTCTTCTACGAAGGAGGCCGAGCCCGATGAGCACGGTCACGAGCACCCCGCCGGCCCGCGCCGGCGCCCCCCGGTCCGCGCCCACGGGTCCGCAGGACGAGGCCCACCGCCGCATGCGGCGCATCGGCCGGATCGTCGTCCACGTCCTGCTCGCGCTGGGCGGCCTCGCCTCGCTGGCGCCGTTCCTGTGGCTGGTGCGCAGCGCCCTGATGACCGACGAGCAGATGTTCGCCTTCCCGCCCGAGTGGTGGCCCAGCCCCGTCGCCTGGGGCAACTTCTCGGGGGCGCTGCAGACCCAGCCGCTGGGCCTGTACCTCCTGAACACCCTGCTGCTCGAGGTCATCGTGGTGCCGGGGGTGCTGCTGTCGACGTCGCTGGCGGCCTTCTCCCTGGCGCGGATGCGCTGGCCCGGGCGCCGGATCGTGTTCGCCGCGCTCATGAGCAGCCTGTTGCTGCCCGGGGCGGCGACCCTCATCCCCACCTTCGTGCTGTGGCAGCAGCTGGGGGCGCTGAACACCTACTTCCCGCTGACGGTCCCGGCGATCCTCGGCGCCGGCGGGGCGTTCAACATCTTCCTCCTGCGCCAGTTCTTCCTGACCATCCCCAACGACCTCGACGACGCCGCGTACCTCGACGGGGCGAGCCCGCTGTACGTGTACTCCCGGATCGTCCTGCCGCTGTCCAAGCCGGCGCTGATCCTCGTGGGCGTGTTCACGTTCATGGCCACCTGGAACGACCTGTTCAACCCGCTGATCTACATCAGCGACTCGAGCAAGTACACCCTGGCTCTGGGCCTGGCCTCGTTCCAGTCCCTGTACAGCACCGAGTGGGGCTTCCTCATGGCCGCCTCGCTGATGGTGGTCGCCCCGGTGATCGTCGTGTTCTTCTTCGCCCAGCGCCACATCCTCGAGGGCGTCGTGCTGTCGGGGATGAAGGGATGAGCGCGGTGGCCGCGCCGCGGCGCTCCCGCGGGCGCGCCGAGGGCGGATGGACGATGCGGGAGGTCCTCGCCCGCGGGGCCGATGTGGTCGCGCTCGGCATCCTGTGGGCGCTGGCCTGCCTTCCGCTGCTCACGGTGCTCGTCGCGACGGCGGCGCTGTGCGCCGTGGTGCACGCCTGGCGGCGCGGGCTCCCGGTCTCCGTGCGCGGCGTCTTCGGCGCGGCCCTCCGGCGTGCGCTGGGAGCGGGGCTGCGCGGGCAGCTGGTCCTGCTGGCCCCGGCGGCCGTCGGCACGGTGGATCTGCTGTGGGTCGCGGCGACGTCGCCGCCGATGCTCCCCGCCGCGGCGGCGACGGCCGCCGGCGTGCTCGCCCTGGGCGGCAGCTGCGCGGTCGGCGCCCGGTTCTGCGCCCTGCTGGGCCGGGCGGCGCTCGAGGCCGATCGCGGAGAGCGGGACCCGCAGTCCCTGGGCCGCGCCCGGCCGATCCTGCGGGAGGCGGCCCTGGACTGCGCCGCGCACCCCGTCCGCACCGCCGGCGCGGTCGCCGCGATGGTCGTGGTCGCGACGGCAGTGCTGACCGTCCCGGTGCTGCTGCCGCTGGGCGCCGCCGCGCTGGCGATGATCGCCGCCGGCCCGCCCCGCGCCCGCGCCGCATCCCGCGCGTAGCCCGCGACGGGGCCCGTCCCCCGGGGCGGCCCCGAGAGGGAACCTCCAGAGGCGGGCCCGGGGCGGCACCTCCAGGGGCGGGTCCGGCGCGGCACCTCCGCAGGCGGCCCTCCGGAGGTGGCGCCCTCCGCGAGATGTCATTCTGCGTCGCTTCGGACCCCGTTGAAGCGACGCAGATTGACATCCCGCGGGAGGGCCGGGACGTTGCCGCCCGTCGGCGGGCTCGAACCGGTCAGGCCCGGTGGGTCCGGTCGGGCTCGTGGGGTCCGGTCGGGCCCGGTGGGTCGGGTGAGGCCCGAGGTCCGGTCAGGCCCGCTGGGCTGCAGGCACGGGCGCGAGGTCGGGCGCGAGCAGCGGGGCGAGCAGCGGGGCGACGCGGTCGGCGACGGCGATGGCCCCGTCGATCGAGAAGTGGGTGTCGTCGACCAGCCCGTCGGGCCGCAGGGGGCTCTCGCCCGGGGCCATCCGCCCGAACAGGCGCTGCGAGCCCTCCTCGCCCAGGTCCAGGATCAGCGCCCGGGTCTCGGCATGGAGGTCCAGGACCGGGACGTCGAGCGTGCGGCCCAGCTCGTGCACGGCGCGGGGGTAGTCGCCGTGGGTCTCGAGCAGGCGGCCCTCGGCGTAGTGGCGCCGGGCCACCGGGGTGCACAGCACGGGCTGCGCCCCGCGCTCGCGGACCTCGTGGACCATCTGCGCGAGGCGGGCGGTGTAGCCGCCGGCGGCGTCGAGGTCCGCGTGCTTCTGGTCGTTGTGGCCGAACTGGAGGATCACCGTGTCCCTCGCCGTCGTCCCGCCGAGCAGGGCGTCCCAGAGCCCCTCCTCCCGGTGGCTGCGGGTGGTGGCGCCGTTCCTGGCGAGGTCGACCACGTGCACGGGCCCCTCCCCCGCCGGGAGCAGGGCGTTCAGCGCCGCGCCCAGGTGCGCGCCCCAGCCGCACAGCGGGAACTCGGGGGCGACGTACGGGGCGACGGTCGAATCCCCGGCCAGCAGCACGCGGCGTCGGCGCGCGGGGCGCTCCGGGCCGCTCATCGGGCGCTCTCCGCGGCCGGGTCCTCGCTCGGCGCGGGGCAGGCGGCCAGCAGCCGGGCGACATCGGCGGCATCGGCCGCGCGGTCCAGCACCCCGGCGACGATGTCGAACTCGACCGAGCCGCCCAGGGGCAGCGAGTACGGGTGGTCCCAGGCGAGGGCGGAGCCGGCGCCGACGTAGTCGGTGGCGCGCACGAACCAGGGGTCCAGGCGCCCCTGGGCCTGCTCGTCCTGCACCAGGATCAGGCTGGTCCAGGCGTCGCCGTGGCGGCGCTGGATGATGACGTAGGCGCCGCGGGAGCCGTTGGCGGCGGCCTCGCCCTCGCCCTCCTCGACGAGCACACGGGTCTCGTCGGCATCGGGCAGGCGCCAGAAGAAGCCGCCGTAGCCGGCGCCCACGCGGCCGCGGTTCGCGGGGCTGGCGAAGGTGACGGGCTCGGCATCGGCCCGCAGACGGCTGCGCCAGCGCAGCGCCCAGCCCTCCTCCTCCGGCAGCAGGAACGCGCACAGGCGCCGCTGCTCGAGCAGCAGGTCGCGGCCGTCGTGGCCGTGCCATCGCACCGGCTGGAGGAGGTCGCGGCCGCCGGCCTCGACCTCGGCCGCGCCGAGCACCTGGCGGCCGTGGTTGGCCAGCAGGGTCGAGCCGCGGCCCTCGACGTAGGTGCGCCCGCCCCAGTAGGTGGTGCCGTTGACGTCGGGGCTGCACATGGACACGCCGTAGTGGTGGCGATGGTCGGTGGGGTTGGTGCCGGTCATGGCGATGCCGGCGAGGGTGCGCACGGGGTGCAGGTGCGGGCGGGGGCTGTGCACGGGCGTCATCCCCGCGCCGCTGGCCTGCGCGGCCACCAGGCGATCCCCCAGCCTGAGCGTCCATTCCTCGCCGTCGAGCTCCCAGCCGAGCCGCTGCCCGAGGGCGCCGTCGGCCGCGGCCGGAGCGCCCGGGGCGGCGCGGTCGCCGCCGAGCACGCGCGCCGGCGGGACCCGGCCGGTGCTGTCGCCGACCACGAGCTGCGGGGGCAGCACGAGATCGGGCTCGCTCATGCCGGGCAGCGTGCCGCCGCCCTCGGCCCCGCCGGTGATGCGACGCAGCAGCAGCGCCCAGGCCTCGGCGCCGATGTCGCGCTGGCGCTGGCCGACGGTGGTCAGCGAGGGCACCGCGAAGCGGGCGAGGTCGATCCCGTCGAAGCCGGTCACCGACACGTCCCCGGGGACGTTGACGCCGATCTCGTTGAGCCGGGCCAGCACCCCGAAGGCGACGAGGTCGTTGAAGGCGAGCAGCGCGGTCGCGCCCGAGGCGAGCGCGCCGTCGGCGGCCTGGTACCCGGCCGACATGCTCGAGCCGCAGTCCAGGGTGCGGATCCGGGCCCCGGGCACGCTCATGCTCGCCGTCTCCAGCGCCTGGCGACGGATCCGGTTGGCGACGCTCCCCTCGGGGCCGGACAGGAACAGGAAGTCCCGGTGCCCGTAGGCCTCGAGGTGCTCGATGAGCAGCGTCATGCCCTGGGCGTAGTCCACGCGGATGGTGGCCACGTCCGGCACGGTGGTGCGGCGGTTGATGAGGACCACCGGGGCGACCTGGGCGAGCAGCTCGCGCAGGGTCTCATCGCCGGTGCGCGGGGAGGCCACCACCACGGCGTCGCAGCGGTTGCGGGCCTCGCGCACGACCTCGGCCTCGCGGCGCACGTCCCCGGCCTCGGCGACCAGGACGCTGTAGCCGTCGCGCTCGGCGGCCTGCTGCAGCCCGCGCAGGATCGTCTGGAACATGGGGTTGCCGAGGTCCGGGACGACCAGGGCGATGGTCATGGTGCGCCCGGTGGACAGGTTCCGGGCGGTGAGGTTCGGGCGGTACTGCAGGCGCTCGGCGGCCTGGCGCACCCGCTCGCCGATGTCCGCCGCGACCGTGCTGCGGCCGTTGAGCACGCGCGAGACCGTCGCCCGGGAGACGCCCGCCTCCTCGGCGACCTGGGTGATCGTCGGCCCGCTTCCACCTCGCGGCATCATGCATCACGTCCTTCGCGTCGCACCTGGACGGGTCCGAAGCTCGCCGCCCGCGCGGAGAGGTCCTCGCGGACGGGCCCTGCACCGGCGGCGAACAGGCCGATCTCGGCGCCGATCCAGTGCCCTTCCATGGCCTGCCATTGTGTCAGCAGGGTGCGGCCCGCGCCGGTGATGCCGATGCGGCCGGCCGCGTCGACGTCCAGCCGCAGGTGGACGGACGTCTCCCGGCGCGGATCCGCGCTCAGGTCCACGGCGGCGACCTCGACCTCGTCGGCCTGGTCCGCGGCCATGGTCCGGGCCACCAGGCGCACCCCGGCGGGGCTGCGCTCCAGGCCCGCCCAGGCGTAGTTCCGCCCCAGCACGATCAACCCCGCGCGCTCGGCATCGGGCCCGACCTCCTGATCGGGGCCCAGGCCGGGCAGGGTCAGCTCGACCTCCCAGGTGCTGGGCCTGCCCGGGATCTGCTGGCCCAGCACGGCGCCGTGGTCGCGCAGGTCGCCGCGCGGGCTGGGGGCGAAGGCCAGCCGCAGGCGGCCGTCGCCGGCGAGGCGGGACCAGCCCGGCTGCGGGTTCGCCTGCCAGTGCCAGCGGGGGTGGAGGACCGTGGCGGAGAAGTCGTCGGAGCGGATCGGCTCGGTGTACTCCCCGCCGTCCTCGTCGACGGGGACGAGCGCGACGGGGCGGCCGCGCACGTCGTCGATCGGCTCGCCCATCCGCGGCCAGCCGTCCTCGCCCATGGTGACCGGCTGGACATGGACCACGCGGCCGAAGACGCCGCGGTCCTGGAAGTGGAGGAACCAGCGCGAGCCGTCCTCGTCCTCGACGAGGGCGCCCTGGTGCGGGCCGTTGACATCGCTGTCGCCCTGCTCGAGGACGATCCGGTGCTCGTAGGGGCCGTGCACGTCCGGGGCCCGGAAGACGACCTGGTGGCCGGTGGCGACCCCGCCCGCCGGGGCGTAGATCCAGGTCCAGCCGTCGTGGCGGTATGCCTTGGGCCCCTCGAGGGTCGTCATGCCCAGCGCGTCGCCGTCGATGATCACCTCGCCGGCGCCGAGCGGGGCGGTGAGGTCGGGGGCGACCTCGACGAGGGTGAGACGGTTCTTCACGCCGGCCCGGGAGCGCGCCCAGCCGTGGACGAGGTAGGCGCGGCCGTCCTCGTCCCACAGCGGGCAGGGGTCGATGAGCCCGCGGCCGGGCAGCAGGGTCCACGGCGCGCTCCAGGGGCCGGCGGGGTGCGGGGCCGAGAGCACGAGGATCCCGTGGTCGGGGTCGGGGTAGACGATGTAGTAGGTCCCGGCGTGCTCGCGGAGGCTGGGCGCCCACACCCCGCTGCCCCGGCGCGGCAGCGCGTAGTGGTCCTGCGGCGGCAGGGCCGGCAGGGCGTTGGTGACGTGCTCCCAGGTGACGAGATCCTCCGAGCGCAGCACCGGCAGCCCCGGAGCGCGGTGGAAGCTCGAGGCGATCATCCAGAACGCGCCCTCGGCACGGATGGCATCGGGGTCGGGCCAGTCCGCGTCGAGGACCGGGTTGGAACGGCGGTGCATGCTGACTCCTTCGCCAGGGGGTGCGGGGACCGCCGGCGCGGGCGTCCCGGGGGTGCCACGGCCGCGAGCGACGTGGGAAACGTACTCAGGAACCGGTTTCTCGCAGCGATCGGGACCGACTGTAGCAGGCGCCCGCGAGGCGGTCGAGAGCGGCCTCCGCACGCCCTCCAGATCGGCCCGACAGCTCCCTCCGCGACCGATATCGCATCGTG
Organism: Brachybacterium phenoliresistens; assembly: GCF_000576425.1. Taxonomy (GTDB): domain Bacteria; phylum Actinomycetota; class Actinomycetes; order Actinomycetales; family Dermabacteraceae; genus Brachybacterium; species Brachybacterium phenoliresistens. Next base: position 208,245 of record NZ_KK069999.1, read on the forward strand.
ATCCCGTCGCTGACCTGCGCATTGACCGCATACAACGGGTCGACCTCCCCTTCGTCGGGCACCGGATCGCCGCGCGGCGTTGACATGACGCGGCCCACACCGCACACTGGTCGCCACACGGGAGACCGGTTTCTCATCGGCCCTGTGTTCCCGAACTCGACGAGGAGCAAGGAAGGCCGATGACGGCAGAGAGATCGATCGCGCCCCCCAGCGGTGCCGTCGCGACGACCCCCGCACCGACCGGGCGTCCGGACCGGCCCGCGCTGCGCGTCCGGCCCGTCCGCACCCGGATCTGGCAGCAGCGCACGCTGTACCTCATGGCGCTGCCGGGCATCGCCTACTTCCTGGTGTTCAAGTACGTCCCGATGGGCGGGCTGGTGATCGCCTTCCAGGACTACAAGCCGTTCCTCGGCATCCTGGAGAGCCCCTGGGTGGGGCTGGAGCACTTCGTGCGCCTGTTCACCGAGGACACCTTCTGGATGCTGCTGCGCAACACGCTGGTGCTCTCGCTGCTGCTGATGGTGATCTCGTTCCCGGTGCCGATCATCCTGGCGCTGCTGCTCAACGAGGTGCGCACCAAGCTCTTCCAGCGCAGCATCCAGACGATCATCTACATCCCCCACTTCATGTCGTGGGTGATCGTCGTGTCGATCTTCTACGTCATGCTCACCACCGACGGCGGGGCGATCAACGAGCTCATCGCCGCGCTCGGCGGGAAGCCGATCGGCTTCCTCACGGATCCGGACTGGCTGCGGCCGATGTACGTCTTCCAGCACATCTGGCGCACCGCCGGCTGGGGCACCATCGTCTACCTCGCCGCCCTGACCGCCGTGGACCCGAACCTCTACGAGGCCGCGGAGATCGACGGCGCCAACCGCTGGAAGCAGACCTGGCACATCACGCTGCCGGCGATCCGCGCGACCATCATCGTGCTGTTCATCCTGTCGATCGGCGACTTCCTGGAGCTCGGCTTCGAGCACATGTTCCTGCTGCTGAACTCGATGAACCGCGAGGTCGGCGAGATCTTCGATACGTACGTGTACACCGCCGGCATCCAGAACGGACAGCTGTCCTATGCGACCGCGGTGGGCCTGTTCAAGGGCCTGGTGGGGCTCATCCTCGTGATGATGGCGAACTCCCTGGCCAAGAAGCTCGGCGAGGAAGGCGTGTACTGACCGGCCCGCGCCGGCAGGAGGTGCCCCCATGCTCTTCTCCTTCGAACAGTTCGCGACCCTGAACCGCTGGCTCGGCGGGTTCTGGCGGATCATCTGGCTGAACGTGCTGTGGACGCTGGTGACCGTGCTCGGTCTGGGCGTGCTCGGGTTCGGCCCCGCCAGCTACGCCCTGGCCGCCTACCTGGACCGCTGGTTCCGCCACGGCGAGACCCCGCCGCCGGCCCGCGCCGTCTGGCGCAGCCTGCGCACCCAGGGCATCCGCCCGATGCTCATGGGCTGGGTGCTGCTGGGCGCCGGCGCCGTGATCGGCGTGAACCTGCTCAGCCTCACCGACTGGTACCTGCGGGCGGCGAACCTCGCGGCCCTCGGGGCCCTGCTGATGATCGGCTGCTTCGTCTTCTTCGTCATGGCCGCCACGGACGTGACCGGGATCCGCCGCCAGATCACCACGGCGCTGCTGCTGGGCATCGGCTCCCTGCACTGGAGCATCCTCGGCGCCGTCGGGGTCGCGATCAGCTGGGCGCTCATGCTCCGCTTCGCCGTCCCGCTGTTCCCCCTGCTCGGCATCGCCCTGCCCGCCGTCGCCGTCGCCGCGATCCTGCGCGGCGCGCTGCCGGCCCCCGACCAGAACGACACCCTGCGGCGCGACGACGCGTCCGCCTCCGGCCCGATCCGAACCGCGGACCGGGCAGCCCCCTCTCCGGAAGGAACCCCGGCATGATCCAGCGCAGAACCCTCCTGACGTCCCTGCCCGCCGCCGCGCTCGGCGCCGCCGCCCTCAGCGCCTGCGGCTCGGGAGGCTCCGGATCCGGCGGCTCCGGCGGCAGCGGCGGCACTCTCACCTGGATGTCGATGCTGCACACCCCCACCACGCCCGATGCCGACGGCCCCGTCATGACCGGCCTGGCGGAGCTCACCGGCGTCGACTTCGAGTTCCAGTGGGTGCCCGACGCCTCCAAGGAGGAGAAGATCAACGCGGCGCTCGCCTCCGGCTCGCTCGCGGACATCAACACCCTCAACCAGGGCATGGCCTCGGTGCGCGAGCCGCTGAAGTCCGGCCTGTTCTGGGACGTCGAGCCGCATCTGGCGGACTACCCGAACCTCGCCGCGATCGACCCGCGCATCATCGACGCGGCCCGCCTGGACGGCACGCTCTACGGCGTGCCCTTCCAGAAGCCGATGGCCCGCTACGGCGTGCTGGTGCGGCAGGACTGGCTGGACCGCCTGGGCCTGGAGGTCCCGCACACCATCGAGGAGCTCGAGGCGGTCGCGAAGGCCTTCGCCGAGGGCGATCCCACCGGCACCGGCGCGAAGGTCACCGGGTTCATCGACCGCCAGGAGAGCTTCGCGGTCGGCTTCCGCTCCCTGGCCGGCTACTTCGGCGCCGGGGACCGCTTCCAGCTGGACGAGGCCTCCGGCCAGCTGATCCCCGCCGCGATCAGCGAGCCGTGGAAGCAGGCCATGGAGTGGTACCGCGGCGTCTACGAGGCCGGCGGCGTGAACCAGGAGTTCGTGACCGTCCAGAAGCAGAACCAGCAGCAGGCCATCGCCCAGGACAAGGGCGGCATCGTCGTCACCGGCCTGTTCGAGGCCAAGAACTACGTGAGCCTCGCCGAGTCCATCTCCCCCGACACGGAGGTGCGCTGGACCCTGATCAACGACATCACCTACGCCGACGTCCCCCGCCGCATCGTGTCGGACACCTCCGGCGGCATGGGCGGTCTGATGGCCTTCAACTCCCGGACCCTCAAGAGCGAGGAGGACCTCGCCCGGGCCCTCACCCTCATCGACGCCCTCCTCGACGAGCCGGCCTTCCAGCTCATGACCAACGGCGTCGAGGGCACCCATTTCGAGCAGGACGCCGACGGGGTCATCAGCATCATCGACCAGACGGCCTGGGAGCAGCAGGTCCAGCCGTACTCGAGCTCACGCCCCTCCGACCAGGTGGTGCAGTACAAGTCCTCCAACGAGTACGTGAACCTCGCCAACCAGATGATGGCGGAGAACGACGAGTTCGCGGTCACGAACCCGGCCCAGTCCCTCTCCTCGGAGACCTACGACGCCCAGTGGTCCACGATCGAGCAGGGCCTGAACGACGCCTACAACACCTTCATCACCGGCCAGTCCACGATGGCCGACTACGAGGCGACCGTCGAGACCCTGCGCGGCCAGGGCCTGGACGACATCATCGCCGAGCTCACCGAGGCCTACGAGGCCGTGAACTGACGCCCGCGCGTCCCGCTCCGCCCGTCCCCCTCGCAGAAAGCAGCCCCCGATGATCTCTCGTCGACACGTCCTGTCCTCCCTCCCCCTGGCCGCCGCCGGCGCCGCCGGCCTGTCCGCCTGCGGCTCCGGGAGCTCCGGCGGCACCGGGGGCGACGGCTCCCGTCCCCTGACCTGGATGTCGGTGCTGCACACGCCGACCACCCCGCAGGCCGGCGGCCCGGTCGAGAAGGGCCTGCAGGAGAGCACCGGGCAGAGCTTCGAGCTCCAGTGGGTCCCGGCGGCGTCCTGGGAGGAGAAGATCAACGCGGTGCTCGCCTCCGGCGACATCGCCGACATCACCACCAACATCTCCTGGAACACCTCCTCCGTGCGCCAGGCGCTGAGCTCGGGGATGTTCTGGGAGGTCGAGGACCTCCTGGCCGACTACCCGAACCTCGCGGCGATCAACCCCACCACCCTGGACGCCGGCCGCATCGACGGCGTGCTCTACGGGGTGCCGATGGTCAAGGAGGTCGCGCGGTACGGCGTGCTGGTGCGGCAGGACTGGCTGGACCGGCTGGGCCTGGAGGTCCCGCACACCATCGAGGAGCTCGAGGCCGTGGCGAAGGCCTTCGCCGAGGGCGACCCCACCGGCACCGGCGCGAAGGTCACCGGGTTCATCGACCGCCAGGAGAGCTTCGGCGTCGCCTTCCGGACCCTGGCCGGCTACTTCGGGGCGGGCGACCGCTTCCAGCTGGACGAGGCCTCCGGCCAGCTGATCCCCGCCGCGATCAGCGAGCCGTGGAAGCAGGCCATGGAGTGGTACCGCGGCGTCTACGAGGCCGGCGGCGTGAACCAGGAGTTCATCACCACGCAGAAGCAGAACCAGCAGCAGGCGATCGCCCAGGACAAGGGCGGCATCGTCGTCACCGGCCTGTTCGAGGCCAAGAACTACGTGAGCCTCGCCGAGTCGATCAGCCCCGATACCGAGGTGCGGTGGACGCTGATCAACGACATCACCTACGCCGACGTCCCCCGCCGCATCGTCTCGGACACCAACGGCGGGATGGGCGGCCTGTTCTCCTTCTCCACGCGGACCCTGCCCGAGGAGGCCGATGTGCGAGGCGCCCTGGCGCTGATGGACGCCCTGCACGAGGAGCCGAACTTCCAGCTCATGACCAACGGCGTCGAGGGCACCCACTTCGCGTTCGACGACGAGGGGGCGCTCGAGATCATCGACCAGGCCCTGTGGGAGCAGCAGGTCCAGCCCTACAACGGCTCGCGGCCGTCGTACCTGGTGGAGCTGTACAAGTCCACCAACGACTACGTGAACCTCGCCCACGAGATGATGGCCGAGAACGAGGAGTTCGTCGTCACCAACCCCGCGCAGCAGCTGTCCTCCCCGACCTTCGACCGCTCGTGGTCCACCATCGAGCAGGCGCTCAGCGACTCGTACAGCACCTTCATCATGGGGCAGTCCACGATGGCCGACTACGAGGCCACCATCGAGACCCTGCGCGGCCAGGGCCTGGACGACGTCATCGCCGAGTACACCGAGGCCTACGAGGCGGTGCAGGGATGACGCTCCTGACCGCCGAGGCACCGGCCGCCGGCTCGCTCGTCACCGAGCAGCTCCAGCGGGAGATCGACGACGCCGCCGCCCGCGGCGGCGGGCGCGTGAGCGTGGGCCCCGGGGTGCACCGCACCGGCTCCCTGCGCCTGCGCTCCGGCGTCGAGCTGCACCTCGAGGCCGGCGCCCTGCTGCAGTTCGTCGCCCACCCCGACCTGTACCCGATCGTCACCGCCCGCTGGGAGGGCTCGCCCCGCGAGATCCACGCCCCCTGCCTGTACGCCCACGGCGAGCGCGACGTCGCGGTCACGGGGCTGGGCACCATCGACGGCGGGGGCCAGGCGTGGTGGGACGCCTTCCGCGACCCGGCGACCCGCCTGCCGAACCCGCGGCCCACGCTCATCGGCCTGCACGAGTGCGAGCGGGTGGTGGTGCGCGACGTGAGCCTGCGCAACTCCCCCGCCTGGACCGTGCACCCGGCCCTGTGCGACCAGGTCACCATCTCCGGGATCAGCATCCGCAACCCGGCGGACTCCCCCAACACCGACGGCATCGACCCCGAGTCCTGCCGCTCCGTGCGGATCCACGACTGCCACATCGACGTCGGCGACGACTGCATCGCCGTCAAGGCCGGCACCGAGCACGCCGGAACCCAGGTGGCCTGCGAGAACATCATCATCTCGCACTGCACGATGGTGCACGGGCACGGCGGGGTGGTCCTGGGCAGCGAGATGAGCGGCGACGTGCGCAACGTCGTCATCACCGGCTGCGTGTTCCAGTCCACGGATCGCGGGATCCGCCTGAAGACGCGCCGCGGCCGCGGGGGCGTCATCGAGAACCTGCGGGTGTCGAACATCGTCATGGACGACGTGCTGTGCCCGATCACCGTGAACCCGTTCTACTTCTGCGGCGAGGAGGGCAAGCTCCCCCACGTGGGCGACCGCGCGGCCCGCACGGTCGACGCGGGGACCCCGCGCATCCGCGGACTGCACCTGGCCCACCTCACTGCGACCCGCGTGCACGCCAGCGCCGGGCACGTGTTCGGGCTGCCGGAGGCGCCGCTCGTGGACCTCGCCATCGAGGACCTCTCGGTCTCCTTCGCGGCCGATGCCGCCCCGGGCACCCCGGAGATGGCCGCGGGCCTGGGCCCGGTCGCCCGGGAGGGGCTGCGCCTGGGGCACCTGCGCGGCGCGCACCTGGCGCGGATCCGCGTGCAGGGCGCCGCCGGGGAGGCCCTGGTCGCGCAGGACTGCCCGGATCTGCACGCCGAGGTGATCGAGAGGTGACCACCATGACCGACCGTCCCGCCCCGCGGCCGTCCGCCGACCCCGGGCCCGCCCCGCGGATGCGCCGCACCCTCGAGATCGTCCTGGTCTGCCTCGGCATCGCCGGGTCGCTGGTGCTCATGGGCGGCTTCACGCTCGTGATCAACACGATCGACCAGGCCACCTTCGCCGAGGCCGTGATGCCCTCGCTGGTGGGCGAGAGCGCCGGCGCGGCCGAGGCCTACGCCTCCGCCCGCACCCTCGCCGCCTGGTTCGGCATCTCCCTGGTGGTGCTGCTGCTGGTCAGCGCCGCCGGGCTGGCGCTGACCCGGATGCGGCCGCACCGCCGCAGCACCGGGCTGCTGTTCCTCGTGGCCGGGCTGGTGTGCCTGCTGGGCAGCCAGCTGGTCCTGTTCCCGATCGCATTCCTGTTCTTCGCGGCCGCCGCGCTGTTCGCGCTGCGTCCCGTTCCCGAGGGGAGCCTCCGATGACCTCCATCTCCGCTGATGCGACCCCTGTGGCCGTCCCGGACGCCGCGATCCGGCCCGAGGAGCCGCGGCCCGCGCCCCCGCGGCGGACCTCCCGCCCGGGCCGCCCCCGCACCCCCGGCGAGAAGGTCTTCGCGGTGGTCAACGGCGTGGTCCTGACCTCCTTCGCGCTGATCTGCCTGATCCCGTTCGTGCACGTGATCGGCAGCTCCTTCGCGACCCCCGGCGAGCTCGCGACCCGCAACTTCGTGCTGATCCCGCGCGAATGGTCGCTGGCGGCCTACCGCTACATCCTCTCCACGCCGACGATCTTCCGGGCCATGGGCGTCTCGGTGTTCGTCACCGTGGTCGGCACCTTCCTCAGCCTGCTGGTGACCTCGATGATGGCCTACGCCCTGTCCAAGCCCGGGCTGCTGGGCCGGCGCTGGATCAACTTCCTGGTCATCTTCACGATGCTGTTCAGCGGCGGCATGATCCCCACCTTCATCGTCGTCTCGAAGCTGGGGCTGCTGGACTCGCTGTGGTCGCTGATCCTGCCGGTGACCGTGAACGCCTTCAACCTCGTGATCATGCGGAACTTCTTCCAGGGCATCCCGGCGAGCCTCGAGGAGGCCGCGCGGATCGACGGCTGCAGCGAGGTGGGCGTGTTCGCCCGGATCGTGCTGCCGCTGTCCCTGGCCTCGATCGCGACCATCGGCCTGTTCTACGCCGTGACCTACTGGAACACGTACATGGGTGCCGTCCTGTTCATCAACGACTCCTCGAAGTGGCCGATCCAGGTGCTGCTGCGCCAGGTCGTCATCGTCTCCAGCGGCATGAACGCCGATGCCACCGTCGTGGACGTCGTCCCGCCCGCCCAGAGCGTGAAGATGGCCGTCATCGCCGTGGCGACCTTCCCGATGCTCATGGTCTACCCCTTCGTCCAGCGCTTCTTCGTCAAGGGCGCCATGATCGGCTCCGTCAAGGGCTGATCGACGAAGGCTCCGGCCGGAGGAGGTGCGAGGAACGAGCGCCTCCGCAGGCCGGTGCCGAGGAGATCAGCCAGAGGAGCAGGGCTGACCCGCCGCCGCGCCCCGCCCCAGCCCAGAGCCCCAGCCCCAGCCCAGAGACCCAGCTCCGGTCCCGAGCCCCAGCCCCGGTCCTCCGGGACCGCTCGTCGTCCCCTCCCCTCCGCGCCGCGCCTCGCTCGCCGCGCGCAGCGCCGCGCCCCGCGGCGCCCCCGCCCTTCCCCACCACCCCAGATGGACCGACAGATCAAGGAAGATCATGCATTCCATTGCCCGCCGTCACCTCCCTGTCCTCCTCGGAGCCGCCGCCGGGGGCGCCGCCCTCACGGCATCGGCCCTCACCGCCCGTCCCGCCCAGGCCGACCCCGGGGACGACACCGCCTCGCAGGCCCGCGGACTGCTGCGCCGCATGCGCGTGGACCAGGACGCGACCACGGCCGACGGGCCCGTCTGGTCGCCGCTCGCGACGGGCTTCGCCGGGGTGCCCGGCGAGGGCCTGCCCGACGGCGCCGTCGGCGGGCTCGGCGGCGAGATCATCACCGTGACCACCGCGGCGCAGCTCGCCGAGGCGATCGCCCGGACCGAGCCGACCGTCGTCCTCGTCGACGGCTCCTTGACCATCGAGCCCTTCGGGGCGAACCTCAAGATCGCGGGCGACACGAGCATCCTCGGGGTGGGCCGCGGCGCGGAGATCGTCGGCGGTGGGCTCCACCTGGACCGGGTGAGCAACGTCGTGATCCGCAACCTCACGTTCCGCGACTCCTACGTCGCCGGGGACTGGGACGGGAAGTTCGACGACAACGACAACGACGGCATCCGCGTGGACACCTCGCGCCACGTGTGGATCGACCACTGCGAGTTCGCGCGCCTCGGCGACGGGCAGGTCGACATCCGCAAGGACTCGCGCGAGGTCACCGTCTCCTGGTCGATCTTCCGCGACCACAACAAGACCCTCGGCGTGGGCTGGACGGACAACGTCGTCACCACGCTGACGCTGCACCATCTGTGGTTCTCCAGCACCTACCAGCGCAATGCGAGCATCGACAACGTCCTGCACGGGCACGTGTACAGCTGCCTGCTGCAGGGCCAGACCCACTACGGGATGATGTCGCGCGGCGCCTCGTCGCTGCTGGTCGAGCAGTGCGTGTTCGAGGACGGCGAGGACGCCCTGGTCGCGAAGGACCCGGACTCGCGCATCGACTCGCGCCACAACCGCTTCACCGCGATCCGCGGGCGCAAGGACCACACCGGGGCGACCTTCGAGGCCTCCGACCACTACGCCTATGTCGCCGACTCCCGCGACGAGGTCCCCGCCCTCGTGCCCGCGCACGCCGGGCCGCACGCCCGGAAGGAGAGGACCGGCCGGCGGATCCGGGTCGCCCTGGACGGCAGCGGGGACGTGGCGAGCATCGGCGCGGCCGTCGGCGCCGCCTGGCGCAGCCCCCACCCCGTGGAGATCGTCGTCGAGCCCGGGATCTACCGGGAGGTGGTCCGGGTCTGGCCGGGCTGCGAGGGCCTCGTGATCCGCGGCGCCACCGGCGAGGCGACCGACGTGGTGCTCACCTACGACCTCGCGGCCGGGACGGACAAGTTCTACGGCGGCGACTTCGGCGGCACCGGCGCGGCGACCCTCGCGGTGCTCTCGGGCGATGTCACCGTCCGGGACCTCACCGTCGAGAACGGCTACGACGAGGCGCTGCACGGCGGGTCGCAGGCGCAGGCCCTGCGCACCGTCGGCGATCGGATCGTGCTGGACGGGGTGCGGCTGCTGGGCAACCAGGACACCTTCCTCGGCGAGTCCGTCTCCAAGGGGGTCGTGGCCCGCGTGTACGTGCGCGACTCCTTCGTCGAGGGCGACGTGGACTTCATCTACGGCCGGGCCACGATGGTCTTCGACGGCTGCGAGATCCGCTCCTACGACCGCGGCGCCGGCCCCGGCGGCAACAACGGCTACGTCGCCGCCCCGGCGACCGCGCAGGACACCTTCGGGATCCTGTTCACCGGCTGCGAGTTCACCTCCTCCGCGGCCGATGGGACCGTGCACCTGGGCCGGCCCTGGCATCCCTCCAGCGACCCGAACGTCGAGCCGTCCTGCGTGGTGCGCGACTCCCACCTGGGCGCGCACATCCGCACGCCCGCCTGGTCGGACATGAGCGGCTGGCCCTGGCAGGACGACTTCCTGCGCGAGCACGCCAACACCGGCCCCGGGGCGGTGCCCGCCGGCGGGGACACGACCGGCCGCCCGCAGCTGACGCCCGAGGAGGCCGCCGTCCACACCCGCGAGACCTACCTGCGCGGCGACGACGACTGGACGCCCTGGGCCTGACCGGCCATCGGGCCGGCGCTCCCCCGGGAACGCCGGCCCGCCCCCACCCTGAGAAGACCCGACGAGACCCGAGAAGACCCGAGAAGACCCGAGAAGACCCGACGATCAAGGACGATCATGAGCCCCGCTCCCTCCTCCCCTGCCTCCTCTTCCTCCGACTCCGTCCCCGCCCCCGCCCTGACCCGCCGGCGGTTCCATGCCCTGCTCGGCTCCGCGGCCGGTGCCGCCGCCCTCGCCGCGAGCGCCGCACCGGCCCTCGCCGCGCCGGCGGCGCCCGCGGGCCCGGACCCGGCCGGCGGCCCCCGCGCGACGGCGCAGG
>NZ_KK070000.1 GCF_000576425.1 Brachybacterium phenoliresistens
GACGCCCACGCCGGCTCCGCCGCCGGCGGCGACGGCGGCCGCCGTCGGACGGACCTCGCCGCGGCGCGGGTTCCCGGCATCGTCGCGGTCGGCATCGTCGCGGTCGACGGCCTCACGGTCGACGGAATCGCGGTCGACGGACTCGCGGTCGACGTCGTCGTGGACGTCGTCGGGCCGCGGGGAGCGGCCGGCCGCGGTCCGGTCGTCCTCGCCGGGGCCGGGGTCGAGGCGGTCCGCCTCGGCGAGGCGCTCGGCGACCGCCTCGCGGGAGCTCTCGACATCGGCGCGCTCGTGCTCCGCCTCGGCGGCCCGGCGCTCGGCGGCGAGGCGCTCCTGCTCGGCCTCCGTGGCCTTCTGCTCGGCGTCCAGACGGGACCGCTCCGCCTCGAGCTCCGTCGCGCGGGCCGACAGATCGCGTTCCCGGACCTCCTGCTGCTCACGCTGCGCCTGCTCGCGCAGCTGGGCCGCGCGAGCCCTGTCGGCCTCGAGCTGGGCGGCGCGCCGCCGGCGCGAGGCGACCACCCCGGCGACGATCAGGACGATCACCAGGAGCGCCAGGAGGATGACGATGGCGATGATGACAGGGGTGGAGATGGGCAGGTCGTTCATGATCAGCTCCTTGTCGTCGGCCTCTTCGCCGAGCAGGCGGAGAGGATCCTGCGGACCCCTCGATCACACCACGTCCTGAGGCCCACGTCACGGTCCGGTCACGAACCGGTGCGGGGATCGCGACGTCGATGCAGGTCGTGGCGCGGCCCGGATCTCCTCCCGATCGGTCGGCGGTGGGACACTGGCGTCATGTCCGATGCACCTGCCCGCCCTCGCCTGGACGACGTCACCGTGGAGCGGGTGCTGCGCACGGTCGAGGCGATCCCGCCCGGCCGCGTCGCCGCGTACGGGCAGATCGGGGAGATCTGCGGAGTGGGCCCGCGCCTGGTGGGCCGCATCATGCGCGACTGGGGCGGCTCGGTGACGTGGTGGCGCGTGACCAACGCGTCCGGGGATCTGCCGGCCCCGCTGCTGGCGCGGGCGCGACCGCACTGGGACGCCGAGGGCATCCGGGTGAAGCCGAACGGCCGCGGCTGCAGCCTGCGGGAGGCCGGCGCGGATCTGCGGGAGCTGCGCCGGGCGGCCGAACGGTCCTTCGCCGAGCATCCGGAGCTGTGATCCTCCGGGCCGTGCTCCCCGGGACGGCCTCCTGCCGGTGCGTGCCCCGGGCCGGCTCGGCCGCACCTGCCGGTGCGTGCCCCAGGCCGGCTCGGGCCGCGCGAACCGGTACCCTCGTGACCCGTGACGATCTCCCCCTCCACGCCGAACGAGGCCGATGACCGCGCCGCGGGCCGCTCGGTCATCCTGCACCGCCTGGTCGACGAGTCGCGGCGCGTGCTGGTGGCCCTGCTGCAGGGCCCCTTCCTGGACGGACGCAAGGACGCGGTGCGCTACTCCCAGCTGCTGCGGGACCGCGCTGCGATCGAGGCGCGGCTGGCGGACCTGTTCCTCGAGCTGGTCGTCGACGACGACGCCCAGGTCGCCTTCGTCCGCCAGAGCGAGGAGGATGCCGACGCCCCCAAGCTGCTGCGCCGACTGACCGGCCTGAACCGGCTGGACTCGGTGCTGCTGCTGGTGCTGCGGCAGATGCTGCTCACGCAGTCCTCCCGGGGGCAGCGCGCCGTCGTCTCCGAGGCGGAGATCCAGCAGGCGCTCGCCGCGTACCGCCGCTCGACCTCCACCGACGAGGCCGGGTTCGCCAAGGACGTGCGCGCCTCGATCGCCAAGGTCCAGCGCGCCGGTCTGCTGGACGAGCAGGGCGACTCCTACGAGGTCTCCCCGGTGCTGCGCCTGATGATCGGCCCGGACACCGCCCGGGAGTTCATCGGCCTGTACCGTCTGGCCGGCGCGGACACCCTCGAGGACCCGGCCGATGCGGAGGACGTCGAGGACGGCGACGCCGGGGACGGGTCGCCGCAGCCCGCCGAGGAGGCTCACGTCTGAGCCGCCCCGGCCCGCAGGACCGCGCCCGCCGCGGATCCGGGGGCGCGCGGGCACGCTGCTGGGCACCCAGGCCCTGTTCAACGTCGGCTTCTTCGCCGTCGTCCCCTTCATCGCCGTCGTCCTCAGCGAGGACTTCGCCCTCGGCGGCGCCGCGGTCGGCATCGTGCTGGGCGTGCGGACCTTCGCCCAGCAGGGCATGTTCCTGCTCGGCGGCGCGCTGGCCGACCGCTGCGGCGCGCGGGCGGTCATCCTCCTGGGGTGCGGGGTGCGGATCGCCGGCTTCCTCACCCTGGCCGCGTCGGTGCAGGCGCGGCCCGCGCTGCTGGCCCTGTTCGTGGTGGGCACGATCCTCACCGGGCTGGGCGGGGCGCTGTTCTCCCCGGGCCTGAACGTCCTGGTCGCCGAGGCGGAGTCCCGGCGCCCCTGGACCGGATCGCCCGGGCGCGCGACCCTGTTCGCGTGGCTGGCGGTGAGCGGGGAGATCGGCGCCGTGGTCGGACCGCTGCTCGGCGCGGCCATGCTGGGATGGGGCTTCGCGGCCGTCGCCGCCGGGGGAGCGGCGCTCTTCACGGGCATCGGCCTGTTCCTGGCGTGGGCGCTGCCGCGGCGCCCGCCGGCGGCGGGAGGTGCCCGCCCCGTCCCCGCCCCCGGGGCGGCGCCGACCGGCACCGCCCCGGGAGCGCCGGCGGACCGCGCGCCGGACCGGCCCCGCCCTGCGGCCCGGGGGAGCTCGTGGGCCGCGCTGCGCGATCGGCGCTTCCTCGCCCTGGCCGGCTTCCATGCGAGCGACCTGCTGGCCTACAACCAGCTGTACCTCACGCTGCCGCTCGCGCTGACCCGCAGCGGGCAGGGCCCGCAGGCGGTCGGCCTCCTGTTCGCCTGGGTCTCCGTGCTGACCCTCGCCCTGCAGATCCCGGTCTCCCGCTGGAGCGTGCGCGTCGGGGCGCCGGCGGCGCTGCGGACCGGGTATCTGCTGACCGCCGGCGGTTTCGTGGTGCTGCTGCTCGCCACCCTCGCCGGTCCTGCGGCCGATGCCGGGGGAGCCGGCGGGGCGGCGGACGGAGGCGCCGGCGGCCCGGGGACGGCGGCGGTGCTGGGCGCGGCGACCCTGCTGATCATCGGGCACCTGGCGGCCTCGCCCACCGCCCTCGGCCTCGTGCCGCGCTTCGCCGCGGGCGGGCCGACGGGATCGTACTTCGGCCTGCTCGCCTCCTGCGGGGGAGCGGCGGTGCTGCTGGGCAACACGGCGGTGGGCCGGCTGCTGGACGTGGGCGCCGCCCGTCCCGAGGCGGCGGGGCTGCCCTGGCTGCTGCTGGCGGCGCTGCCGGCCCTCTCGGCCTGGGCCGTGCCGCGGATCCTGCGCCGCGGGATCTGAGCGGATCCCCGCACCGGTACCCTTGTGCGGTGGCTTCCGTGACCGAGACCCTCGACCTGCCCGGGATGGCTCCCGAGGAGCGCCCCGCCGACGACGGCGCCGTGCGCGACGCGGAGCATCCCCACCCCGGCCAGTGGCGGCTGACGCACGTCCAGCTGTCGAACTGGGGCACCTTCCACGGCACCCATGACCTGGAGATCTCGCCCAAGGGCTTCTTCCTCACGGGGGGACCGGGCACCGGCAAGTCCACCCTGCTGGACGCCATCAGCGCCCTGCTCACGCCCCCGCGCACGCTGCACTTCAACGCGGCGGCATCGGACGCGGGCCCGGCCCGCTCGAAGTACCGCCGCACCGTGGCGAGCTATGTCCGCGGCGCCTGGGCGATGCACTATGACGCCGCCACCGGCGAGTTCAGCCAGGAGGTGCTGCGCGAGAAGAGCACCCTGTCGGTGATCACGCTGCGCTACTCCGACGGGACGGGCGGCACGGTGCAGCTCACGCGCCTGCTGCTGCTGCACGCCGGCCACACCGCCGACTCCGACGTGAAGAGCCTCTACGTCATCGCTCGCACCCCGCTGGACGTCTCGGACCTGCGCAAGTTCGTCGCCAGCAGCATCGAGGGCAAGGCGCTCGAGGCCGCCCACCCGGGCACCGAGACCTTCCGCCAGTTCCGCGAGTACCGCGCCAAGTTCAGCCAGATCCTCGGCATCCCCGACGAGAAGGCGCTCGCGCTGCTGCACAAGATCCAGTCCGCCAAGGAGCTGGGCGACGTCAACGCCCTGCTGCGCGACTACATGCTCGACGAGCCGCGCACCTTCGAGCTGGCCGACCAGGCCCTCGCCAACTTCCACAACCTCTCCGAGGTGTACGAGGCCCTCGTCACCGCGCGCGAGCAGCGGGACCTGCTGGCGGGCCTGAAGGAGGCCCACGAGTCGTGGACCGCGATGCGCGCCCGCGGCGCGGAGCTCGTGGACCGGCGCGCGGACATCGACCTCTTCGCCGCCCAGCACCTGGTGCGCCTGCTCGGGGAGGACCAGGACCGGCTGGGCCTGGAGAAGGAGCGGCTCGAGGCGCACCAGCGCCGGCTGACCCAGGACGTCGGCGAGGCCCGCGCCGACCTCGCCCAGCTCAAGGAGCAGCGCCGCCGCGCCGGCGGCGGGGAGATCGACGACTGGAAGCAGCAGATCGCCGGTCTCGAGGTCGAGCGCACGCGCCGCAAGGAGCGGGCGACGGAGTTCGCGGCCCAGCTGGCCACCGTCGACCTGCGCACCCCGATCAGCGAGGACCTGTTCCTGGCGACCCAGCGCGAGGTCGCCGCCCTGCGCACCTCCCTCGAGGAGGAGGAGCGCGGCGCGGACCGCGCCCGCTGGGACGCGGAGGCGAAGGTCCGCGAATGGCAGGAGGCGCTGCAGCGGACCACGCAGGAGCTCAAGTCCCTCACCACCCGCGCCTCCAACCTCCATTCCGAGGACGTGGCGCTGCGCGACCACATCGCCCGGGAGGTGGGCGTCGCCCCCACCGATCTGCCGTTCGCGGCGGAGCTGCTGCAGGTGCGCGCCGGCGAGGAGGAGTGGACCGCCGCCGCCGAGCAGGCGCTGCGCGGCCTCGCCCGCTCGATCCTGGTCCCCGATCGGGTCTACCGGGACGTGGCGGCCGCGATCGACCGCACCAAGCTGCGCCGCCGCATCTCCTACAACCGCGTCAACACCGACCTCCACCGCCCCGTGCGGAGCATCGACGAGCGCACGCTCGCCGCGAAGCTCGAGGTCAAGGACGGCGAGTTCCACGGCTGGCTGGTCGGCGAGATCGCCGCCCGCATGGACTACGTGTGCGCCGAGGGGCTCGAGGAGTTCACGCGCCTGCCCCGCGCGGTGCTGCGCTCGGGCCAGATCAAGCATTCCGCCTCCCGGCACGAGAAGAACGCCGACCGCTCCATCAACGACCGCTCCCAGTGGGTGCTGGGCTTCGACAACCGCGCCAAGCGGACCGTGTTCGAGAACGAGCGGGTGCGCGCCGAGCAGGAGCTGTTCGAGGCGCAGGCCCGGCGCAAGGACGTCGAGAGCGACGCCGAGCGGCGCCGGGAACGGCTCTTCGCCCTGCAGGCGCTCTCCGCCGTGACCTGGGACGACATCGACGCCGCCTCGATCGCGCGGCGCATCGCCAACCTCGGCGACATGGTCCGTGCGGCGGAGAACGGCTCGGAGGCCCTCGCCGAGCTGGCCCGCCAGATCGACGACGTCGAGCAGGCGATCAAGGACTCCGACGAGGAGCTGCTCGAGGTGGTGCGCAGCGCCGGGAAGCTCACCGAGCAGGCCGAGCGCACCGCGGAGCGCCTCGCCGAGGCCCGCGGCCGCATCGCCGAGCGCGAGCTGTCCGAGGAGGTCCGCGAGGAGCTGGACGAGCGCTTCCGGGCGATCGCGAAGAACCTCGTGCTGGGCAACATCGACCGGGTCACCAAGGACGCCTCGGCGACGCTGGACGCGGAGCTGATGGACCTCACCCGCCGCACCTCCCGCGCCGAGGAGGACATGCGCACGGCCATGCGCGAGTTCGCCCGCCGCTGGCCGGCCGATGCCGGGGACACCGACACCTCCCTGGACGCCGCCCCGGACTACCTCGCGATCCACCAGCGGATCCAGGAGGAGAAGCTGCCCGAGGTGGAGGACCGCTTCTTCGAGTTCTTCACCGGCAACACCCTCGGGGACGTGCAGGCCCTGGCCACCGCGATCGCCCGGGAGCCGGCCGAGGTGCGCAAGCGCCTGCAGCGGATCAACTCGCTGCTGGCCCAGGTGGAGTTCCACTCCGGGCGCTACCTGCAGCTGTCGATGCGCCCCGTGCACCTGGCCGCCCTCGACGAGTTCCGCAAAGCCCTCGAGGACGCCGTCGCCGACACCGTCGAGAACGACATCACCCGCGACCGCGAGAAGGCCGAGGAGCGCTTCGTCTCCCTGCGCCACCTGATGGGCATCATCTCCGACGCCCGCACCCAGGACGACCCGGTCTCCCGCGTGATCCTGGACGTGCGCCGCCACGTGCACTTCCACGCCGAGGAGGTCGACGCCGAGGGCACGGTCGTGCACGCCCACGAATCCGGCGGGCCGCTGTCCGGCGGGCAGAACGAGCGCCTGGCGACCTTCTGCCTCGCCGCCGCGCTGCGGTACCAGCTCGCCGGGACAGGGGTGGACGTGCCCCGCTATGCGCCGATCATCATCGACGAGGCGTTCTCCAAGGGGGCCGGCAAGTTCATCACCGCCGCCATGGAGTCCTTCCGGCACTTCGGCTTCCAGGTCGTCCTGGCCAACCCCGGCAAGAACCCGCAGGCGCTGGCGCCGTTCATCGGCGGCGTGGGCGTGGTCTCGATCCGCGAGGACCGCTACTCCTCGGTCAGCCCGATCGAGTTCGTGCCCGTCCCCGACTGACCCGGCGGCCGGCGGGGCGAGCATCCACCCTGGTCAGGGGCGTGCTCGGCGCGCCCTGGCGTCCGGCCCGCGCCGTCTCGCGGCGCATCGGCACATCGCGGCGCCGGCGTCCATGGGGACTTCTCCCCATCGGCGGCGTGCCGCGGCCGCGCATATCCTGGTCGCCCCCGGAGCTGCGCCCGCAGCCGTGCCGGGATCCGCGCGTGCAGGGAAGGAGCCGGAGCATGTCGTCCGTCCCGGCCTCCCCGGAGCCGTCCGTCCCCACGCAGGACGAGACCCACGGGCGGGTCCGCGCCCTCCTCGCGGAGATGACCCGTGCACTGCTGGACCAGCACCCCGAGATCGAGGGCTTCGAGGAGGCGCGGCCCTTCCGGGACCGCTCCTCCGGCGGGAGCTGGCAAGGGCTGGGGACCATGGTCCACGTCTCGAGCCTGCTCGTCTCGCAGGCGCCCCTGCACCGCGCCGGGTCTGCGCGCCCTGCTGAGGAGCTGTGCACCGTCGCCGAGCTCGAGGCGGCGGCATCGGGCCTGGACGGCCCCCTGCGCGGATTCGCCCTGCACCGGGTCGAGGCGCCGCCCGGGACGAGCCTGCCGCAGGCGCGATGGCGCGACGAGGACGGGCTGACGGCGGAACTGATCGGCGCCGGGCGGCTCGCGGTGCGGGTGATCAGCGGCGCGTTCCTGCCCGGCTCCGTGCAGCCGCTCAGCAGCACCTCGCCGATCACCCCGCCGCCGCGGCCCGTCCCCTGACCGCGGCCGGCGGCCGCCGTGCCCCCGCTGCGCAGGGGCGGGCAGGTCAGCAGCGGCGGGCAGGTCAGCAGGGGCGCGCGGGTCAGCGGGCGTCGGCGGCGATCCGGGCGATCGCCGCGAGCGGGATGTCGATCCACCCGGGCCGATGCCGCAGCTCGTACAGCGCCTCGTAGACCGCCTTGTCCGCCTCGAAGGCCGTGAGCTGGTCGTGCACGGCCTCGGCATCCCAGCCGGCCCGGGCGCAGTACCCGTCCCAGAACGCCTCGCGCGCCCGGCCGCTCCAGGCGGAGGCGTCCGCATCGTGCTCCCGCCGCACCGTCGCGCTCACGTAGTCGACGCTGCGCAGCATGCCGGCGACGTCGCGCAGAGGGCTGTCCACGGCGCAGCGCTCCTCGAGGGAGCGCAGCGGCTCGCCCTCGAAGTCCAGCAGGATCCACCCGCGGTCGGGGACCGCGAGGACCTGGCCCAGGTGGTAGTCCCCGTGGATGCGCTGCAGCAGCGGCCAGTCGCCGCTCCCGGCCCGGTCGATGATGCGCTGCAGCTCCGCCTCGTAGCGGGCCACCTGCGCCACGGCGGCCGCCACCGTGCGCAGCCGCTCGCGCATGGCCTGCAGGACCGCCGCGCGCGCCGCGTCATCGGCCGGAGCCGTGGGCAGCTCGCGGGCCAGATCCCGATGCACCTCGGCGGTCGCCTCGCCGAGCTCCCGCGCGGCGGCGGAGAAGTCCTCCCCGCGGCGGGCCTGCTCCAGCGCGACCCGCCAGGCGTCCTGCACCCCGGGCAGGAACTGCTGGGCGAACAGGGAGTGCGCCGTCCCGGCGGCGGGGCCCGGGACGGCCCCGGCCGGTGCGTCCTCCCGGCCGGCCGCCGGATCGGCCCCCGGCGCGAGGTCCGCACGCACCGCCCCGACCATGGGAGCGATGCGTGCGCTGCCGGCGGCGTCCAGCGCCCCCTGCACCTCCACATCGGGGTTCGCGCCGTCCTGCAGCACGCGGAAGAGCTTGAGGATCAGCGCGGCAGAGCCCTCGACGTCGAAGATCATCGACGTGTTGGACTGCTCCCCGCCCAGCAGGCGGGAGGACTGGACCGCGCCGCCGATCCGGTCCTCGCGCACCGCCTCGGGGCGCAGGAGCAGGCCGCCGGCGCCGGCGGGGCCGGGGCGCGTCAGCAGCGCCAGCAGGGCGCGGCGGCCCGCGTCCTCGCAGGTCGCATCGACCGCGCGCACGGTGCGTCCCTCCCACGGCACCTCGCCGATGACGGCGTCGGCCTCGTCCCCGGCCGTCTCCGCGGCGTCGCGGTCCCGCAGCAGGATCGGCACCTGGTAGTCCCGTGCGCCGCCGGATCCCTCCGCCCGGCTGCGCAGCACGACCATCAGGGCCAGGGGATCGGCCAGGGCGTCCCGCTCGGCATCGGGCACGAGCAGGGACCAGGCGCGGATCTCGAGGCGCGGCACGTCCTCGCCCTCGCGCACGTACCAGCGGCGCTGCGGGAGCCAGGCGGCCAGATCGGGAAGCAGCGCCTCGAGGATCCCGGCGATCGGATCGGGGCCGCGGTGCGCGGACGGCGCCCCGCCCGTGCCCGCGGCGCGCGCAGGGACCGAGGGATCGGCGCCGGCCGCCGGTGGGGGAGTGGTCGCGTCCATCGGCCCAGGATAGTGGTCTGGGGCACACCGCGCGCGCGATGCCCGGGAGGTCCGCGCCCGGCTCCTGCCGAGGCCCCCTGGTACTGTGACGGCGTGCCGTACGCCCCTCGTGAGACCCCCCGGAGCGGCGGCCGGCGCAGGACGCGCGCGGCCGCGGCCACCTTCGCGGCAGGGCTCGCCCTGGGCCCGATGATGATCGCCGCCCCGGCGGCGGCGCTCGGCGAGGACGGCCCCTTCGAGCTCCCCCTGACCACGTCCGAGATCACCGTCGCCCCGGCCACGGAGACCCGGGTGGACATCGCCGCCTTCGTGGAGGACTCCGCGGAGCCCGAGCTCGACCTCGGCTCGACCCGGCTCGAGATCCCGCAGGACGCCCCGGCCGATGCCCGCGAGCGCATGACCCTGTCCGAGGACGGGCGGCGTCTGGAGATCGCCGGCGAGGGGACCTGGAGCATCCAGGGCACCCAGATCGTCTACCTCCCCGCCCCCGGCTCGCCCGGCGCGGCGACACCGGTCGCCCTCACCATCGGTTCGGTGCACGAGACCCGGTCCGAGCCGGCCGAGCTGACCGTCGCCGCCCCCGACTCCGTGGTCCAGCGGGTGCGCGCCAGCGCCGGCCAGTCCGTGACCGTCCATCTCCTCGAGCAGGACCCGCAGCTCGTCGCCGGACAGCAGGAGCTGCTGCTGGAGGGCCTGCCGAACGGGTCGACCGTCACCAGCGACGGCACCCGGCTGGTGGTGCCCCAGCAGGGCAGCTGGCAGCTGTCGGAGGACCGCCTCTCGCTCACCTTCACGCCGGTGCGCTCGAAGCTGGGGAGCCAGCCCACCCCGGTGCGCTACGCCTCCTACGACGAGAGCGGCCAGCCGGCCCGCGCCGGGACGGTCACGGTGATGACCCCGGTCATCCCGGACACGTATCGTTCGGCGCCGTTCGGCGATCCGATCGTCTTCAACCTCGCCGAGGGGATGCAGAACGTCAGCGCCTCGACCCTCGAGCTCGCGCTCCCGACGGACGAGCCCGGCGCCATCGAGCTCTCCGAGGACCGCACCGAGGCCGTCGTCCCCGACCAGGGCGTGTGGCGCCTGGACCGGAGCGCGGGGACGGTGACCTTCACCCCGGACAGCCGCGAGGTGACCGTCGCCGCCCCGATGGGGGTCATCGGAGGCGACGGCGAGGGGGCGACCTCCTCGCGCGCCCTGCTGGACCCGGGCTATCCGGTCATGGCCGATCTCACCGCGGCCGGGGTCCACGGCTCGCCCGTCGTCTTCGATCTGGCCGACCAGCCCGGGCGCGATGTGCGGGCCGATGCGATCACCTTCACGGCGCCGATCCCCGAGGGCGCGACGCTCGCCGCGGACGCCCGGAGCCTGCGGGTGCCGGGGGAGGGGACCTGGGCCTACGACGTCGACGCGAAGACGGTCACGTTCACCCCGGCGACCGCCGAGCCGGGGCTGGTGGTCACGCCGGTCACGATCGAGTCGCCGAGCGTCTACTCCGACAACGCCACGACCTCGACCCTGACCGTGCAGTACGCGAGCAGCGTGCCGACGATCCGCGCCGACGACGCCCGCACGCCCCCCGGCACCCCTGTCACCGCGGACGTCCTGGCCAACGACACGCCGGGCGCCGTGGGGCAGCCCCTGGACCCCGCCTCGCTGCGGCTGCGCTCCCTGGACGCCGTCAACCTCGAGGAGCTGGAGAACTGGACGGGCAGCCGCCTGGAGATCCCCGACGAGGGCGTCTTCACGATCGGGAACGACGGCGTGCTGAGCTTCCAGCCGGCCGCGGGCTTCGTGGGGACGACGCCCCGCATCGACTACCTCGTCACCGATTCGGCGGGCGTCGTCTCCCGCGGCACCTTCGCCGTCGAGGTCGATCCCGAGGCCGAGTCCGGCGCGGCCACCCCGCAGGACACCGCCGGGATCAACACGGTCCTGGCGGGGCTGCTCCCCGGTGCCGCGTCCACCGCCGTCGTCTTCGGCGCGGTGGTCGGGCTGACCCTGTTCGCGGGCGGGACCATGCTCTGGATCGGCACCCGCATGGAGATCGACCGCCGGACCTGGAAGGACTGACCCCGCCTGCCGGAGCCGCGCGCGGGTCGTGCAGGGCCGTGCCGCCGGCGCTCACGGCGCGTCGCTCAGGCGCATCCCTCGGGCGGCGTGACCGGCTCGGCCAGGGCGGCGGTGGCGGCGTCGGCCGGGCGCAGGCCCGCCCATCCCTCGCCGATGAGCAGACGCACCTCCGTGCCGGAGAGGTCCGCCTCCTGCAGCACCGCGCCGTCGACCTGCGCGGCGACCGAGGCGGCCGCGAGGTAGCCCTCCGGGCCGTACTGGACCGTCGCCGGGCCCTCGGCATCGGAGGTGTTCCCGGCGGTGCCGGTGACGTAGCCGCGCGCGGCGAGCTCATCGGTCACGGTGCCGGCCAGGCCCCGGGTGTCCGTCCCGTTGAGCACCGTCACCTGCACATCGGCGGGCGCGGCGGGGGCGGCGCCGGGGGCGGGGCAGCCCTCCGGCGCCGCGGAGGTCGCGGCGACGGTCGGCTCCTCGGGCCCGCGCAGCTGCATCAGGGCGAAGGCCACCGAGCCGACCAGCAGGATGACCAGCAGCGAGAAGGTGACGAGCTGGGTGATCCGCACGCGTCGCAGCCGCTTCTCCCGCAGGGTGCGACGGCGGACGTCCTGGCCGGAGCGGCCGTAGGGGTGGGCGTCGTGATGGTTCGACATGCTCAGTCCAGCGGGCGGTAGGCGATGCCGAAGGCGTCCAGGCGCGGCAGGTGCCCGCGCAGCCGCTCCTCGAACTCCTCGTAGCTCTGGCGGGGGGAGCCCCAGGCGCGCTCGGCGAGGGCGCACACCCGCGGGAAGGCCATGTACTCCAGGTGCTCGGGGGTGGAGATGTACTCCGTCCACAGCTGCCCCTGGATGCCGAGCACCAGCGAGGCGCCGTCGGCCTGCGCCTTCTCCGGGACGAGCTCGGCCTCGTAGACGTCCTCGACGGTGGTCCTGCCGCCGATGGCGAGCGGCTCCAGGTCCGGGTCGTCCTGGTAGTGGTCGAAGTAGAGGACGTCGGAGGTCGCCACGATCGTCTGGAAGCCGCGGCCCACGGACTCGACCACGCCGCGGGGCCGGCGCCAGTTCATGACCACGGTGTCGTCGGGCAGATGGGACTCGAGGACCTCGTCCCAGCCGATGATCCGCTTGCCGCGCTCGGCGAGGACCTCGGCCGCGAAGGCGGTGAAGCGCCCCTGGATCTCGGAGACGCGGGTCAGTCCCCACTCGGTCATGCGGGTGCGGGCCGCCGTGGAGCGCTCCCATTCGGTGCGCGGGCACTCGTCGCCGCCGATGTGCACGTAGGGGGCGGGGAAGATCTCGGCGACCTGCAGGAGGACGTCGCGCACGAAGGCGAAGACCTCGTCGGAGACCCCGAGGACGTGGTCGGAGATGCCCCAGACCTCCCGCACGCCGACCTGGACGGAGGGGGTGTTGCCGAGCTCCGGGTAGGCGGCGATCGCGGCCTGCATGTGCCCGGGGAGGTCGATCTCGGGCACGATCATCACGCCGCGGCGGCGGGCGTACTCGACCAGACCGCGCAGCTCCTCCTGGGTGTAGAAGCCCTCGTGCGGGGTCTCGTCGAAGGTGAACTCCTCGGGATCGCCGGACATGTGCCCCTGCAGCGTCCGCTCGCGCCGAGCGCCGACCTCGGTCAGGCGCGGGTAGCCCTTGATCTCGACGCGCCAGCCCTGGTCGTCGGTGAGGTGCAGATGCAGGACGTTCAGGCGGTGCAGGGCGAGGGCGTCGATCATCTTCTCGAGCTGGGGGATCCCGAAGAAGTGCCGGGCGACGTCCAGGTGCAGGCCGCGCCAGGCATGGCGCGGGAAGTCGTGGATGCTCACGCAGGGGATCGGGCCGTCGCTGCCCGCGACGATCTGCGCGAAGGTGTTGCGACCGTCGGCAAGGGCGGCCTCGCTGCCGGCGGTGAGGGCCGCGCCCTGAGGGGAGATCGCGAGGGTGTACTCGGTGCGGGGGAGGTCCTCGGACAGGCCCACCGAGAGCTCCTCCCACGGATCCGCCGGGTCCCAGACGCCGGAGGACCAGCTGACGTGCTGGGGAAGGGGCACGAGGCTCAGAGGTGCCGACATGTCATCACTCCTGGAGGACGCCGCTGTGATCTGGGTCGCCGACCATCCTTCCACACTCCCGCCGCCGGTGAGGACGGTGTCGCAGGTCGGGCCGGGGCCGGCGGCGGCGCCGGGCCGCACGGCACGGAAGGCTCGGAAGGCCCGGGCGCGGACATGACGAGGGCCCGACCGGCATCCGCCGATCGGGCCCTCGTCCACGGGTCCTGCTCCTTCCCGGTGATGCTGTCGCATCGAGCAGGGGCCGTGGTCCTGCGTGCGTGCTCCGCGTCAGCGGTAGGTCACGTACACGTGCGGGGAGTTCCAGATGTCGCGCTGGACGACGCGACCCTTCGAGTTGCCGGCATCGATGATCTGGCCGTTGCCGATGTAGATGCCGATGTGGCCCCAGTTGCCCGAGGAGAACGCGACGAGATCGCCGGGCTTGGCCTCCGACTTGGGGATGATGCGGCCGCCGTAGACCTGGTTGCGGGCCACCCGGGGCACCTCGATGCCGTGGGCGTTGTAGACCAGCTTGACCAGGCCCGAGCAGTCCATGCCCGAGGACGACGCGCCGCCCCACACGTAGGGCGTGCCGAGGTAGGACTTGGCCTGCGCGACCATGGTCTTGCTGTTGAACCCGGAGGCCTGCGTGCTGCCGGTGGACCGCGCGGGGACGTCCTCGGCGCTGGAGTTGACCAGGACGTCCCAGGTGCGGGGGCCGACGACGCCGTCGCGCGAGATGCCGGCGTTGGACTGCAGGGCACGCACCGACGCCCGCGTCGCCGGGCCGAAGCGCCCGTCCTCGGGGATGTCGGCCCCGCGGTCGTTGAGGCGGGCCTGCAGGTACGTCACGGCGGCGCCGCGGTCGCCGTAGCGCAGCACGGTGCCGACATAGGACGAGCCGCCGGAGTCCGGCGAGGTCGCGGGAGCGGAGCTCTTCGCCTTCGCCGGGACCTCGTCCGCCCCGGTGTTGAACAGGATGTCCCAGGTGACGGGCCCGACGACCCCGTCCACGCCGACCCCGCCGTTGCTCTGGAGGGTGCGCACGGCGCTGCGCGTGGCGGGGCCGAACCTCCCGTCCACCGGGATCCCGGCGCCGCGGTCGTTCAGCCGCGCCTGCAGGAAGGAGACGGCCTCGCCGCGGGAGCCGTAGCGCAGCACCTGAGGGGCGTAGCGCGCCTCGTCGGAGCCGACGGAGGAGGTCGAGGCGGCCGCGGGCTCGGTGGTGCGCGGGGCGGGCGCCGCCTCGGGCAGCACGGCCGGCACCTCCTCGGCCGAGGTGTTGACCAGGAGGTCCCAGGTGGAGGGGCCGACGGCGCCGTCGACGGTCACGCCGCCGTTGGTCTGCACGGCCTCGACCGCCTTGCGGGTGGCCACGTTGTAGTAGCCGTCCACGGGGAGACCGGCGCCGCGGTCGTTCAGGCGGTTCTGCAGGTAGGTGATCGCGTCGCCGCGGGCACCCGGGCGCAGCACGAGCGCGGTGTACGTGTCGATCTCCCGCTGGACCTCGGGGGAGAACTCGGTGGGCGCGATCGGGGCGCCCGGCGCGAGGGCCGAGAGCTCGACCGGGGCGAGCGCCTCGGCCTCCGGGATGGCCACGAGCGAGCCGGTGGCGGTGACCGCGCCGAGGACGGCGACGCCGCCGACCCCGCGGCCCACGGGCGCCGCGATCCCCCGGTAGTTCACCACCGCTCGGCCCGGGGCCCTGTGCGTGGCACGTGAAGGAGCTTGGAACATGGCGGTCGTCTCTTTCTCCTCGCCTCGCCGGAGGCTCGCACGGGAGACGGATCTCCCGCCTCGCGCACAGCGCCCGTCCCCAGGGGAAAGTGAGGAAGTGACCGGAATGGGGACGGAGCGGCGACCACACCGGACGGCGCCCCAGTCCTGGCGGCACCACCGACACTCTAGGGTTCTGGCCTGTGCGCCTGTCGCCTGGCTTTACGCGGGCTTGCGGGCAGCTTTGCCCAACTTTTACCAAGAATGAGGGATGTGCGGGGTGTTGTTCCGTGCTCTTTTCGAACCTCTGTGTTAGTTACACGGCTGTTATTCCCCGATGTCACGTCCCCCTGGCTCCCCGGTCCTCCCCGGTGCCGCATCGGCGCGAGCCCCTCATCGCCCCTGCTCCCGGCGCGCGACGACCCTGCCGTCCTCGCAGATCCCCGATCCGCCCCCGCCCCGGGGGCGATCACCGCAGTGCGCCGCGGTCCCCGTCGAGCAGGACGATAGCGGTGATCGCACGCGGTCGTCCACAGAAACCGTCCACGGAAGCGGAAACGCGGCACCATCCGTGGATGATGCCGCGTTCCCGGCCGGCGGTCGGGGTGACAGGATTTGAACCTGCGACCTCCTCGTCCCGAACGAGGCGCGCTACCAAGCTGCGCCACACCCCGCCTGGTGATCCACCGAAGTGCCTCACCGACGTGAAACTCTACCCCGACCAGGGGCGTGGTGCGAACTCAGGTCCGGTCCTGGGCGCGCAACGTGAGCAAGGTCGCCTCCGGCGGGTTGAAGGTCCGGAAGTTCGCGAAGGGGCTCGCGCCCAGGCCGCCGCTCACGTGCAGCGCCATGCCGTCCCAGGCGGAGACCCCGCGGGCCTGGGAGCGCGGCAGGTCGCAGTTGGTCACCAGCGCCCCGATCCCGGGCAGGCGCAGCTGGCCGCCGTGCGTGTGGCCGGCCAGGGCCAGGTCCGTGCCATCGGCCGCGAAGGCGTCCAGCACCCTGCGGTACGGGGCGTGGGCGACGCCCAGGCGCAGCACCGGCACGTCGCCCGCGCCCGCGGGGACGGGCCGAGGGAACTCGTCGCGCTCGAGGTGCGGGTCGTCCACGCCGGTCAGCTCCACGTCCAGTCCGGGCAGGCGGATCGTGGCGCGGGCGTTGGTGAGGTCGGCCCAGCCGTGCGCCCCCAGCACCTCCCGCAGCGCCTGCGTGGGAAGATCCGGATCCCGGGCGGAGTCCGTGAACCCCTCCGGCCGCGGGTCGGGCAGGAAGTAGCGCAGCGGGTTCTTCGGGGACGGCGCGTACATGTCGTTCGAGCCCATCACGAAGGCGCCGGGACGGTGCAGCAGCGGGTCCAGGGCGCGGCCCAGCGGCCCGATCGCGGCGGCGGAGGCGATGTTGTCGCCGGTGTCGATGACCAGATGCGGGCGCAGGGCCGCGAGATGGCGCAGGAAGGCGAGCTTGCGGTCCTGGTCCGGCATCAGATGGATGTCGCTGATGTGCAGCAGGCGCACCGTCCGGGCCCCCGCGGGGAGGATCGGCAGCGTGTGCTCGCGCAGCGTGTACCGGTGGATCTCGATATGACGGGCCCAGACGTGGGCGCCGGCGGCACCGAGGGCGAGGGCCCCGGCGCCGAGCGCGAGGGCCCTGGTCCTCCGTGCCACCTCAGCCCCGTCCGACGGATTGGCGGATGGTGACGGTCTCGCCCTGGGCCAGACGGGTGCCGGCGCCGGGGGAGCTGCCGATCACCCGCCAGCGCTCGACGTCGGAGTTCTCCCGCCGGACCTCGACGCGGTAGCCGGCGCCCTCGAGGGTCGAGGTGGCCTCGCTGAGGACCATCCCGCTCACGTCGGGCACGGTGCCGTTGCTCTGCGGCGCGGTCGAGACCGCTCGGGCCGGCTGGGCGGGGAACGGCTCGTTGGGCAGGCCCTCATGGACCCGGGTCATGTACTCCTGCCAGGTGGGCAGGGAGACGGTGTTGCCCCACACCTTGCCGTAGCGGAGGTTCGTCTCGCCCACCCGGAAGCCGCCGGGCTTCACGTTCGTGGTCGGGTTGCCGAACCACACGGCGGTGCTCATCTGCTTCGTGAAGCCCACGTACCAGGTGTGGAACTGGCTGCCCGAGGTGCCCGTCTTGCCGCCCGCGTCATGGCCGGGGATGACCTTCCCCTTGCCGGTGGCGCGCGGGTCCACGAGGTCCTGCTCGAGGGTCCAGGCGACCGCGTCGGCGACCTCGGGCTCGAGGACCTGCTTGCAGCTGTTGCCGGTGAAGGCGACGTCCTCCCCGTCGCGGTCGGTGACCGAGGCGATGGCGGTGGGCCGGCAGTAGGTGCCGCTGGTGGCGAACGTCGCGTAGGCGGCGGCCATGTCCAGCGCGGAGATCCGCAGCTCGCCCAGGACGACGACGGCGGGAGCGAGCTCCTGGCCGTAGAGGTCCTCGACCGGCATCGAGTAGGTGTCCGGGTCGAAGGGGTTGTAGGTCGCCGGGACCACGCCCATCGTGCGGGCGCGGTTGGCGATGTCGCACAGGTCCATCTGCTGGGCCATGTTGGCGTAGGACGTGTTCACGGAGAACTTCGTCGCGTTCAGCGCGGGCTCCATCGGAGCCAGCGCCACGGAGACGGCGTTGTCCGGGTTGTAGCCCGCGCGCTCGCGCCAGGCGCCGCCGGGCAGGCACTTGCCCGGGAAGTTCGTCATCGTCTTGCGGGCCGTGCCCACGGTGTCCCACAGCGTGTGCCCGGTGACCAGCCATTCGGTGAGCACGAAGGGCTTGAACGTCGAGCCGACGGGGAATCCGCTGCCGCCGCCGAGCGCCTTGGGAACGTTGTAGTTGATGGCCGTCTCGCCCGGACCCGCGTCCTCGTAGGGGTTGTAGGTGCGGTTCTGGGCCATCACGAGGATGTTGCCGGTGCCGGGCTCCACCGTCACGATCGAGTGGCCGAAGCCGGAGTCGTCGGTCGCGCTCAGGCGGGACTCCAGCAGATCCTCGGCGACCTTCTGCTTGGCCGGATCCAGGGTGGTGCGGATCGTGAGGCCGCCGCCGTAGAGCTTCTTGGCGCGCTCCTCGGAGGTCTCGCCGAAGGCGGGATCGTTCATCAGCGACCGCGTGACGTAGTCGCAGAAGAAGCCCGAGCGCCCGGCGGTGGCGCAGCCGGCGGAGACGTTCTTGACGTTCAGCATCTCCCCGACGGGCTGGGCGGAGTACTGGTCGTACTCCTCCTGGGTGACGTAGCCGTCGCGGAGCATGGCGCGCAGCACGTCGTTGCGCCGCCGCTCGCCGTTCTCGGGGTGCTTGACCGGGTCATAGATCGCCGGGCCGTTCGTGATCCCGGCGAGCAGCGCGGCCTCGCCGGGGTTGAGGTCCTTGGCCGACTTGGAGAAGTAGTGCTGCGCGGCGGTCTCCACGCCGTACTGGGAGGGGCCGAACTGGGCCACGTTGAGATACCCGTTGAGGATCTCCTCCTTGGACCAGTTCTTCTCGAGGGAGATCGCCAGCTTGGCCTCGCGGGCCTTGCGGCCGTAGGTCTGCTCGGTCGCCTCCGCCTTGGCCTCGTCGTCGCCGCGCTGCACGGCGTCCATGAGCAGCGCGTTCTTCACGTACTGCTGGGTCAGGGTCGAGCCGCCCTGCGTGGAGCCGCCGCCGGCGTTGCTCAGCAGGGCGCGGGCGGTGCCGCGGATGTCGATGCCGCCGTGCTCGTAGAAGCGCCGGTCCTCCTGGGCCACGACCGCGTGCTGCATGTACGGCGAGATGTCCTCGAGCGGGACCATGATGCGGTTCTGGTAGTAGAAGGTGGCCAGCAGCGAGCCGTCCGACGCCTCGATGCGGCTGGACTCGTTCAGCGGCTGCACCTCGAGCTCCGAGGGCAGGGACTCGAACAGCTCGACCCCGTCCTCGGTGGCCGTGGAGGTCAGCGACACCATCGGGAGGAAGAACCCCGCCATCAGCACGCCGGCGATGCCGGATACGGCCAGCAGGCCCACCAGCAGGTACACCGTCTGCAGGAAGGTGCCCGCCGCGGTGGCGCCGGCCTGGGGTGAACGAGAGTCGTGGTCCGCCATGGTCCTACAGTACGTCGGACGGCTGGGCGCTTCCACGTCCCGGGACCGGGGTCACCGGGCTCGTGCGCAGGACCTGCGGCCATGGCGCATTTTGCATGTTCGCTGGGAATCCCTACTATGGGCCTCCACGAGTCGACGATGATTCGAAAGGGGACACCTGTGACCATCAGCGTGACCAGGAGTGCCGTCACCGAGCGGGAAGGCTGGGCCGCCCGCGGTGCGTGCACGGATCAGGACCCCGACGGGTTCTTCGTCCAGGGTGCGGATCAGCAGAAGGTGAAGATCACCTGCCTGAGCTGTCCGGTCCGCACGGAATGTCTTGCCGACGCGCTCGACAACCGCGTCGAGTTCGGGGTGTGGGGAGGGATGACCGAGCGCGAGCGGCGCCGCCTGCTGCGCCAGCACCCGGGGATCCGCGACTGGTACGCCGTGCTCACGCGCGTGGCGCAGCGGGCCGCGGGGCAGTGAGCGCCTCCTGCGCTGCGAGACCGCGACCGCGTCCCGGAGGCGCGGCCGGTAGGCTCGCGCCATGACCGAACGCATCCGCTGGGAATACCTGACCGTGCCCCTGCTCATCCACGCGACCAAGCAGATCCTGGACAACTACGGCTCCGAGGGCTGGGAGCTCGTCCAGGTGGTGCCCGGGCCGAACCCCGAGTCCCTGGTCGCCTACCTCAAGCGGCCGCTGGAGCAGGCCTGATGGCCCCGGCCGGATCGGTGACGGCCCGGCTCCAGGAGCTCGGCCTCGCCCTCCCGCCGGTGGCGGCCCCCGTCGCCAGCTACGTCCCGGCCGTCGTCAGCGGCTCGTGGGTCCACACCTCCGGCCAGCTGCCCCTGGTGGACGGCGCGCTGCCGGCCACGGGCAAGGTCGGCGCCGCGGTGGATCCGCAGCTCGCCCAGGACCTCGCGCGCACCTGCTGCCTCAACGCCCTCGCCGCCGTGCAGGCGCAGATCGGCTCCCTCGACCGGGTCACCCGCGTCGTCAAGCTGACCGGCTACGTCGCCTCGGACCCCTCCTTCAGCGGGCAGCCCGCCGTGATCAACGGCGCCAGCGACCTGCTGGGGCAGATCTTCGGCGAGGCCGGGGCGCACGCCCGCAGCGCCGTCGGCGTGGCCGTGCTGCCGCTGGACGCTCCGGTCGAGCTGGACCTCGTGGTCGAGTTCGACCCGGCGGCTGCGGAGGCCTGAGGTGCCCGCCGCGGTCACCATCGGCGGGCCCCGATGACCGAGCAGTCCCCGCGCCGCGACCCCGAGGCCGCGAGCGTCGAGGTGCTGCGGCGCCGGGCCGACAACCCCGGGCCGATGACCCTCACCGGCACCAACGCGTACGTGCTGCGCGACGGGCGCCAGTGCTGGGTGGTCGATCCGGGCCCGCGCCGGGCCGACCATCTCGCCGAGCTGATCCGCCTCTCGGCGGGGGAGGACCGTCGCCCGATGGGCGTGATCGTCACCCATCGCCACGAGGACCATGCCGACGGCGCCGGGACGCTGCGCCGGCAGCTCGAGGCCCGCAGCGGTCGCACGGTCGCCCTGTGGGCGGCGGACCCGCAGGCCCTGCCCGGGGCCCAGCCCCCGCCGGTCGCGCTCGAGGGCGACTCCGGCCTGGTCGCCGACGTGATCTCCCTGCCGGGCCACACCGCTGACTCGATCGCGCTGCTCGTCCAGGGCGGCCGCCTGCTGACCGGCGACACCCTGCTGGGCGGCTCCTCGACGGTGATCGCGCCGCCGGACGGCAGCCTCACGGACTACCTGCAGTCCCTGGCGATCCTGCGGGCGATGGCGCTGGACGGCCGGATCTCCAGCATCCATCCCGGGCACGGCGAGCCGATCGACTCCCCGACCGCGGCCCTCGCGGCCATCGAGGAGGCGATCGCCCATCGCGAGCAGCGCATCGAGCAGGTGCGGGCGGCGCGCGCCGCCGGGGTCCTGACCCTGGACCGCCTGATCCGGGAGATCTACGGCGACGAGCTCGAGGGCCGGCTGCGCGAGGCGGCGAGCTGGAACCTGCGCGCCGCGCTGGAGCACCTGGCCCGCACGGATCGCTGACCCGCAGCGCACGCAGACGAGGGCGGCTCCCGACCGGGAGCCGCCCTCGGGCGTCTTCGGGGCCGCGTCAGCGCGAGCGGCGGCGCAGGCGCTCGACGTCCTGCAGCAGCACGGCGCGCGCCTCGAGGCGGATCCACCCGCGCGAGGCGAAATCGGCGAGGGCCTTGTTGACGGTCTCGCGGGAGGCGCCCACCAGCTGGGCGAGCTCCTCCTGGGTGAGGCCGTGGGCGACCATCACGCCGTCATCGGTCTGCCGACCGAAGCGCTGGGCGAGGTCGAGGAGGTTCTTGGCGACACGGCCGGGGACGTCGGCGAAGACGAGGTCGGCCAGGGACTCGTTGGTCTTGCGCAGGCGACGGGCGAGGCTCGCCAGGAGGTGACGGGCCACCTCCGGACGCTGCGCCAGCACGCGGTACAGGTCCTGCTGCGTGAGGGAGTAGAGGGTCGTCTCCGCCACGGCGGTGGCCGTGGCGTTGCGCGGCGCCGGGTCGAACAGCGACAGCTCGCCCAGCGTCTCGCCCGGCCCGAGGACGGCCAGCAGGTTCTCGCGGCCGTCGCCGGAGGCGTGGCCCACCTTGACCTTGCCGGTGCCGATGATGAAGAGCCGGTCGCCGGGCTCCCCCTCCCGGAAGATCACGGCGCTGCGGTGGAAGTCCTCCTGCGTCATCGACGCGAGGACTGCCTGCTTGCCGTTGTCGTCGAGTGCGGCGAACAGCGGTGACGACCGTACGATGTTCTCGTCCACGGAACCTCCTGATTACTGGGTCCCGTGGGTGCGGGACCAACGATGTCGACTCCCATTGTGACCGAAAGAGCCTCGTGCCGCGTGGTTGCGGTCACAGCTCGCGCGTCGTCGGGACCCGATGATGCTACACATCATGGCCTCGGACCAGTGCCATCGGGAAGGAGAGACGTGCCCGGACGTCCCGCCCCGCCCCGCTCCGCCCCCGGGGACGCCGCCCCATCCGGGGCTGCCGCCCCGGGCCCGTCGGGCCGGCCGATGGCCGATCCGGCCGAGGTCCACCGCCGTCTGCAGACCCTGCACGGGCCGGCTCGCACGGAGCTGGATCATCGCGATGCCTTCGAGCTGCTGGTCGCCACCGTCCTGTCGGCGCAGACGACCGACGTGCGGGTCAACGCCGTGACCCCGGAGCTGTTCTCCCGCTGGCCCGATGCGGCCGCCCTCGCCGGCGCCGACCCCGCGCAGGTGGAGGCCGTCGTGCGGCCCCTGGGCATGGGCGCCACGCGCGCCCGGCGGATCATCGGCCTGGCCGCCGGCCTGTGCGAGGACCACGGCGGGGAGGTCCCGGAGGACCACGACGCCCTCGAACGGCTGCCCGGGGTGGGGCGCAAGACCGCCCACGTGGTGCGCGGGACCTGGTTCGGGCGCAGCGCGCTGGCCGTGGACACGCACGTGGGCCGCCTGGCGCGCCGTCTGGGCTGGACCGGGCACAGCGATCCCCGCCGGGTGGAGGAGGACGTGGTCGACCTGGTCGAGCGCACCGCACCGCGCCCGTCGGGGCGGGCCGCGCCCGGGCCGGAAGAGAGCGGGGCCGTCGACCTGACCTCCCTCTCGCTGCTGCTGATCCTGCACGGGCGCCGCGTGTGCACGGCCCGGTCGCCGCGATGCGACGACTGCGTCCTCGCCCCGCTGTGCCCGTCGGCGGGCATCGCATGAGCGCCCCGGACGCCCCGCGGATCCCCGGCTTCCTCCGCGCCCTCGCCGCCCGGGCGTCCACCGGCGACGCCGAGCTCATCGACCTGGGCACCCCGGTCCCCGCCGCGTGGTCCCCGCGGCGCGGAGCGGTGCTGCTGCTCATCGCCGGGGACACCCTCGACGGCGCCCGGATCGTCGTCGAGGAGCGCGGCCACGGCCTGCGCTCCCAGCCGGGCCAGTTCTCCCTGCCCGGCGGCGGGGTCGAGCAGGCCGATGCCGACGACGCCGCGGCCGCGCTGCGCGAGGCCGAGGAGGAGGTGGGGCTGGACCCGGAGGAGGTCCACGTGATCGGCTCCTTCGCCCCGATCCCCATGCCGTGGCGCGAGTACGAGGTCCGTCCCGTCCTGGCCTGGTCCCCGCACGTGCCCGATCTGCACGCCGCGCAGCCGCGCGAGGTCGAGCGCGTCGTCTGGGCGCCGCTGATCGGCCCCGGCTCGCTGAGCGACCCCGCCGTGCGCCGCACCGCCCTGCTGGACGGCCGCGATGTGGGCACCGCCTACGACCTGCCGGAGGACGCCTTCGTCTGGGGCTTCACCGCCTACCTCCTCGAGGCCGTGCTGCGCCACGTGGTCGAGGTCCCCGGGCCGCAGGGACCTCGCACCGAGATCCCTCCGCTGCGCCGGATGGAGGGCTCGACCCGCCCGCGCGGACCGCACCCCGGAGGCTCCTGAGGACCGCCGCGGCGGCGGTGGCGTGAGCGGTCCCACGTTCGAGCAGACGGCTCTGCCCGCAGCCCTGCGCGCGCGGTAGACTCACAGGTCGCGAGGCGGCTCTGCGCCGTCTCCGTCCGCGGGCCGACCGGCCCCCGGGCAGACCGATGAACCAGCAAGGAACGGGATCCGCGGTGCCACGTGGCAAGGTGAAGTTCTACGACGCCGAGAAGGGCTTCGGCTTCGTCCTCGACGAGGAGAGCGGCGAGAGCGTGTACGTGCACGCCACCACGCTCCCGGAGGGCGTGGAGACGCTGCGTCCTGGCGCCAAGGTCGACTTCGACGTCGCCGACGGCCGCCGGGGTCCGCAGGTGCTCTCCCTGCGTCTGCTCGAGTCCGCGCCGTCCGTGTCCCGGGCGCGCCGCACGAAGCCCGAGGAGATGGCGGTCATGGTCGAGGACCTGATCCGTCTGCTCGACGACGCCTCGACCGGGCTGCATCACGGCCGCTACCCCGATCGCGGGCACTCCCAGAAGATCGCCACCGTCCTGCGCGCCGTCGCCGAGAACTTCGAGGCCTGAGAATGACAGCTGCCACCGCCCCCTCCGCGGGCCGGCCCGCCCGCACCCGTTCCGGGAAGGCGAAGCCGAAGCTCGACGCGATCGCCGCCGATGCCGTCGAGATGGCGCGCGCGGCGCTCGAGGAGGTCACCGAGCCGGGCCAGGTCGGTGAGCATCTGCGGGTGGAGGCCACCGGCGACCGGATCGTCGACCACGTCTTCGCCTGCGCCATGCCCGGCTACCGGGGATGGTCCTGGCACGTCACGGTGGTGCGCGCGTCCCGCGCCAAGGTCGCGACCGTCGCGGAGACGGCGCTCCTGCCCGGCGAGGGCGCGCTGCTCGCGCCCGACTGGGAGCCCTGGTCCGAGCGTCTGCGTCCCTCCGACGTCGGCGCCGACGACCTCCTGCCCTACCGCGACGAGGACGAGCGCCTCGAGTTCGGCTACGAGCAGACCGACGACGAGGAGGCCGACCGCGTCGCGCTGTGGGAGCTCGGCCTGGGCCGCCCCCGCGTGCTGTCCCCGCAGGGGCGCGCCGAGGCCGCCGAGCGATGGGTCGGCGGGGAGTTCGGGCCGCGCGAGACGTCCTCCCGGGGGCGCAAGGGCACGGTCACGGCCAACTGCTCGAGCTGCGGCTTCCTCTCGCAGCTGTCCGGCGCCCTGCGCGGCGAGTTCGGCGTCTGCACGAACGAGTGGTCCCCGGCTGATGGCCGCGTCGTCCATCTCCAGTACGGCTGCGGCGCGCACTCGGAGACGGGCAAGGAGGAGGCCGCCGCGAGCGAGTTCGCGATCGCCGAGTCCGTGGTCGTCGACGAGCTGCAGGTCGACTACGAGCTGATCCCGACCTCGGGCGACGACACCGCGACCGACGCCGACGCCTCGGCCGACGCTGACGGCTCGACCGACAACACTGCGACCGACAAGGCCGCGACCGACAAGGCCGCGACCGATAAGGCCGCGACCGATAAGGCCGCGACTGACGGCGGCGCCGCGGACTCCTCCGAGGAACCGACCGAGAACTGATCCCTCCCCGCTTCGCGCGTGCGCGGGGCGGGCCGGGACATCGAGCGGAGTCATGTCGTCGCTTCCTTCACGGGAAGCGACGGGATGACTCCGCTCGTTCTCGTAGCGACGACGTCACTCCGCTCGATTCCGACGGACTCCGCCCGGCGTGTCATCACCGGCGCCCCTCCGCGCCTCCAGGACGGTCTCGTGACGCCGGCCCAGGGGCCCGGGAAAAGGTGGTGCCGGAGACGGCGCGGACGTCACCCGGCACGAGGTGCAGGTCCGTGCCGGGCGATGCGGTGCGCGACGCGTGCTCGGGCCGCGCGCGGCGCGGTGCTCGGGCGGGGTCAGCGCAGGGTGACGGCGATGCGCGAGAGGAGCGCCTCGATCGCGAGCAGCGGCGGCACGTTGCCGGCGATGCGGGCCCGGGTGCGCTGGACGGCGTCCAGCAGCGCGAGCGTGGTGCGGCCGTCCCCGGCCTCGGCGGCGACGCGGATCTCCGTCTCGACGCCGGGGTTGACCAGGTCGCTGCCGGTGCGGATCTGCAGGGTCAGCACGTCGCGCAGCACGGAATGGGCATCCAGCAGGTAGCGGTCCAGCACGTCGCGCACCAGGCGGGTCTGGCGGCGCTTGGCATCGTCCTCGAGCTGCTTGACCTGGCTGCGCAGCGCCGGAGGCACCTTGCCGTCGTCGATCCCCGCCGAATGCAGGAACCGGCTGCGCTCCTCGGCGGCGACCTGGTCCGCGTGCTCCTTCGCCTCCGCCGTCGCCCGCTCCACCAGCGCCGCGGCGGCGAGCACCGCCTCGCCGCTGGAGCGCAGGCCCAGCAGGGTGCGGGCGGCGTCCTCCCGTGCCGCGAGGACGCCGTCCTGCGTGGCGTAGCGCAGCGCCAGGCCGATGTGCCCCTGGGCGGCGCGGGCGGCCCGCGCCGCGAGCTCCGGCTCCACGCCGTCGCGGCGGACGAGCAGCTCGGCGACCACATCGGCCGCCGGCACGGTGAGGGTGACGACCCGGCAGCGGGAGCGGATCGTCGGCGCGAGATCCTGCGGGGAGGGGGCGCACAGCATCCAGACCGTGGCCGGCGGCGGCTCCTCGATGGACTTCAGCAGCACGTTGAAGGTCCCCGCGCTCATGCGGTCCGCGTCCTCGATGACGATCACGCGGTGACGCCCGGTGGCGGGGGCACGCTGCGCCGTCTGGACCAGGGAGCGGATCTCCTCCTTGGCGATGGAGAGCTTGTCCGTCGCCACGACGGTCACGTCGGGGTGGGTGCCGGCGAGCACCGTGCGGCAGGCCAGGCAGGAGCCGCATCCGGTGCCGTCCTCGCACTGGAGGGTCGCGGCGAAGGCCCGCGCGGCGGTGGACCTCCCGGAGCCGGGCGGGCCTGCGATCAGCCAGGCCTGGGCGAGGGAGCCGCCGGGCGCGGCGGCGCGGCGGAAGCCGGCGACGGCGTTCTCCTGGCCGACGACGTCGTCCCACACGCTCATGCGTGCCGTCCTCTCGGGGTGCTGCAGGGCATCGGGGCGTTCACTCCTCGTCGCGGCGCGACGGCGGGGGCGCGGGCTCGAAGGTCGGGTCGAAGCGCGAGAGGTCCTCGGCGATCGCGTCGAGGACGCGGCGATGGATCTCCTCGCGCGGCAGCGTGGCGTTGATGACCTCGAAGCGCTCCGGTTCCGCCGCCGCGAGCTCGAGGAACTTCTCGCGCACCTGCCCGTGGAACTCCTGGCCCTCCTGCTCGAGACGGTCCAGGGTGCCGGCCTCACGGCGCTCGGCGAGAGCCTCCGGGGGCAGGTCCAGCAGGATCGTCCGATCGGGGATGATGCCGCCCACGGCCCACAGCGACAGGGCGGCGATCTCGTCGCCGTCCAGGTCCCGTCCCGCGCCCTGGTAGGCGATCGAGGAGTCGAGGTAGCGGTCGGTGAGCACCAGGCCCCCGCGGGCGAGGTGCGGGCGCACCACGGACGCGATGTGGTGGGCGCGGTCCGCCGCGTAGAGGAGGGCCTCCGCCTTGTCCTCGACATGGTCGCCGTGCAGGACGAGCTCGCGGATCCGCTCCCCGAGCGGAGTGCCGCCGGGCTCCCGCGTGACCAGCACGAGGTCCTCGTCGACGGTGCGCTCGGAGACGAGGTACTGCTGCAGCAGGGAGATCTGCGTGGTCTTGCCCGCGCCGTCGCCGCCCTCGAAGGAGATGAGCAGCCCGCGACGGGGGCGGTGCGGGGTGGGGATGCGCAGGAACGGCGGGGCGAGGCCGGGGACGGGCGGCGGGGCCGGGGAATCGTGGCTCACGCGCGGGCCTCCGAGGGGTAGACCACGCCCAGCGCGGCGCGGGCCTGGTCCATCGAGCGCATCACGGAGATGCTGTCCTCCCAGGTCATCAGCGGGGACTCGAGGAGCCCCGCGGCGATGCACCGGGCGGCCTCGGCGGCCTCGTAGACCAGGCCGTCGGCCGGATCGCCGGGATGGGAGAACGAGGCGGAGCGCCCGTCGCGCAGCTCGACGCGCAGGGTCCCCGGGGCGAAGAAGGCGCCGTCCAGGCGCACGCGGCCCTCGGTGCCGCTGATGACGGCCTCGATGGGGGTGAGGGAGCGCAGCGTGGTCGACAGCGTCGCATGCCCGCCGCGGGCACCGCGGGCGACCATCGCGACGGTGGCGTCCACGCCCAGGGAGGTCTGCTCGCCGAGCGCGGCGAGATCCTGCAGGTCGCCCAGCACCATCTGGGCGAAGCTGATCGGGTAGACGCCGAGGTCCAGCAGGGCGCCGCCGCCCAGCTCGGGGGCGTGCAGCCGGTGCGCAGGGTCCTCCGGGAAGGACTGGCCGTGGTCGGCCTGGACCAGGACGGTCTCGCCGATCAGCCCCTGCGCGAGGACCTGGCGCAGGACGTCGAACTGCGGCAGGAAGCGCGCCCACAGCGCCTCCATGAGGAACACTCCGCGCTCCCGGGCGAGGGCGACGAGATCCTCGGCCTCGGCGGCGTTGAGGGTGAAGGCCTTCTCGAGCAGGACGGGCACGCCGGCCTCGAGGGCCTGGCGGGCCATGGCGTGGTGCTGCGCCATCGGCGAGGCGATGTAGACCGCGTCCAGCCCGCCGGCGGCGAGCATGGCGCCCAGGTCGTCGTGGGCGCCCTCGACGTCGTGGGCCGCCGCGAAGGCCTGTGCGCGCTCGAGGGAGCGGGAGGTCACGGCGACGACGCGGGAGGCGGAGGCGCGGTGCAGGGTCTCGGTGAACTGCGTGGCGATGTGGCCGGGGGAGACGACGCCCCAGCGCAGCGCGGGCGCCTCGCGGGGGTCGGGGACCTGGGACGGCGGCAGCGCGAGGTCGCCCTCGGCATGGCGGGAAGTCATGGCACCAATCTATCGGCTGCGCCGACGGACGAGGCCCACCGGCTGTCCGATGTGGACAGCCGATGGGTCCGTCGTGCGCCGCATGCCGCAGCGGCGGATCAGCCCTTGACGGCGCCGGAGGTCATGCCGCGCACCAGGAACTGCTGCAGGCTGAAGAAGACGATCATCGGGATGACCATCGACAGGAACGCGCCCGCCGTGAGCAGCTCCGCGCCCTGCCCCTGGGTGCCCAGCATCTGCTGGAGGTCGACGATGACGGTCTTGTTCGCTCCGCCGCCGATGAACAGCTTCGCGATGAGCAGGTCGTTCCACACCCACAGGAACTGCAGGGTGGCGAAGGCCGCGATCGCGGGCGAGGACATCGGCGCCACGAGCTTCCAGAAGGTCTGGAAGTGGGAGGCGCCGTCGATCTTCGCGCTCTCCACGACCGAGTTCGGGAGCGTCGCCATGTAGTTGCGCAGGGTGTAGACGGCCAGCGGCATGCCGAAGCCGGTGTGCAGGAGCCACACGGCCACGAACTGGCCGTTGATGCCCAGGCCGCGGGGCCCCAGGAGGTCCAGCATCGGCTGGAAGGCCACCTGGATGGGCACCACCATCACGGCCACGATCACGATGAAGAGCACATCCTTGCCGGGGAAGCGCATGAACGTGAAGGCGTAGGCGGCGAAGGCCGCGAACATGATGGGGAGCACCGTGGCGGGCACGGCGACCACGATCGAGTTCACCAGCGAGCTGCCCATGCTGGTGTTCTCGAACAGGCCGCGGTAGTTGTCGAGGGTCCACCCGCCTCCGAAGATCGAGCTCCACCAGCCGCTGGTGGCGGCTTCCTCACGGGTGCGGAAGCTCGTGACCAGCAGGCCCACGGTGGGGATGGTCCACAGGATCACCATGAGGGGCATGGCGATCATGGCCAGGGGCGAGCGCCGCCGCCCGTCCTTCATCGTGCCGCTCATCGGTTCGCCTCCTGCTGACGGAAGCTCCGCACCTGGTACACCAGGATCGGGAGCACGAGGATCAGAAGCACCACCACGACGGCGGAGGCCTGCCCGGCCTGCTGCTCGACGAACAGCTTCCGGAAGAACAGGTTCGCGATCACGTCGGTGCTGTCACGGCCGTTGGTGGTCACGTAGATGATGTCGAAGACCTTCAGCACCAGGATCAGCACGGTGATGAAGACCGCCAGCATGGTGGGGCGGACCTGGGGGAACACGATCTGCCAGAAGATGCGGCCCTCGCTGGCCCCGTCCATGCGGCCGGCCTCGATGGTGTCCTCCGGCACGCCCTTGATGGCCGAGCTCAGCAGCACCATGGCGAAGCCCGTCTGCAGCCAGATGAGGATGACCATGAGCAGCAGCGAGTTGAGCCGGGCGGTGTCGATCTGGTACCAGGCGTGGGGCTCGCCGCCGAGCGCGACCACGATGGCGTTGAGAAGGCCGGTCTGCGGGCTGCCGGGGGTGTTGTAGGCGTAGATCAGACCCCAGATCGTCGCCGCGCCGACGAAGCTGATCGACATCGGCAGGAAGATGAAGGACTTCGCGATCCGCTCCCCGGTGGCGGAGAGCTTGTCCGCCAGCACCGCGACGGCCAGGCCGAACGCGACGGTGAGGATCGGGACGATGAGGATCCAGAGCAGGTTGTTCAGCAGGGCGGACCAGAAGCCCGCGTCGCCGAAGATCGCCTGGTAGTTCTCGAGCCCCACCCAGGCGGTGGAGTCCTTGTTCGCGAAGGAGTACACGATGGTCTGCACCGTGGGGTACAGCAGCAGGATCGCGATGAGGCTGAATCCCGGCAGCAGGAAGGCGTAGGGGATCAGCCCTTCGGAGAAGCGGGACGGGAACCCCTCGATGCAGAGGTTCAGGAAGTAGAAGAACACGACCGAGCCGCCGATGCCGACGATCAGGCCGAGCAGGCCGATGAGGATCCCGGACCCGGCGAACCACTGCGGGTAGTAGGCGAAGGCGAGGAAGATGTTGCACACGAGCCAGGCCGTGACGACCATCCCCACCGCGCCGATGAGCAGCCGCACGGGGCGCGCCGGGGAGCCGGCGCGACGCTCCGGCTCCGGCGCGGCCGCGGCCGCGCCGGGGGAGGTGCTGGGTGTGGTGGTCACGACGGCCACCCGGCCTCGATCTCGTCGCACACGGTCTGTGCGTCCTTGGCGCCCTGCAGCCACTCGACCATGCCCGTCCAGAAGGAGCCGCCGCCGACGGCATTGGGCATGACGTCCGAGCCGTCGTAGCGGAACACCTGGGCATTGGCGGCGATGTCGAACACCCGCCGGGTGGTCTCGTCCGCGTACTGCGAGGCGTCGAAGGTCTTGTGCGGGCTCAGCCAGCCGCCGGCCTGCGCCCACGGGCCTCCGAACTCGGGGGAGGTCAGGAACTTCATGACCTCGACCGTGTCGTCGTTGAGCGTGAACAGGGCGGCGAGGTCGCCGCCGCCCAGGATGGGCTGGCCCTCGAACCCGCCCTCCCAGGTGGGCATCGCGAACACCCCGACCTCCTCGTCGAGGTTCTCGAGGATATCGGCCGGCAGGAAGCCCGTGACGAAGTTGCCCTGACGCACGTACATCGCCTGCGGCGGCTCCGCGAACAGCGGCAGCGGAGCCTCGGAGAACGGGGTGTTCAGGATCGTGGCGGTGCCGCCGAGCACGTTCCCCTCGCCCTTGAGGAGCTCGCCGACCAGGCCGAAGACCTCGACCACCTCGGGGGCGTTGAACGGCATCCGGTGGTAGATCCAGTCGTCGTAGATCTCCGGACCGTGGACGCGGAGCATGAACTCCTCGATCCAG
Organism: Brachybacterium phenoliresistens; assembly: GCF_000576425.1. GTDB lineage: Bacteria > Actinomycetota > Actinomycetes > Actinomycetales > Dermabacteraceae > Brachybacterium > Brachybacterium phenoliresistens. The sequence continues at coordinate 31,173 of NZ_KK070000.1, forward strand.
TCGGTCCCCACCCAGCCGGTCGCCTGGTCGGCGCCCCAGGCGTCGGACCATGGGGCGATGCCTGAGCCCTTGATCTGGTCGGCGATCGCGTAGAGCTCCTGCATCGTGGCCGGGTCGTTCGGGTAGCCCGCGGCCTCGTAGGCCTTCTTCGGGTACCAGATGAGCGACTTGCACGCCATGCGCATCGGTGCCCCGTAGACGCGGCCCTGCAGGCGCGCGGAGTCGAGGAAGCCGGGGATCAGCGTGCCGGCCAGGGCGTCGTAGTCGAGATAGACGTCGATGGGGGTGATGTGCCCCTGGGCGGCGAGGTCGAACATGCCGCCCGGCTGGGGGAACAGGGCGATGTCGGGGGCGTCGCCGGCCCCGACCCGCTGCTGGATGGTGGTGGTGAAGTCCTGGTCCGGTGTGTACTGGATCGTGATGTCGTGCTCGCTCTGGAAATCTGCGAGGGACTCCTCGAACGCGGACTGCTCCTGCCCGCCGAAGGCGCCGAGGATGGTCACGGTGCCGGTGCCGGGGGTGTCGCCCTCGGTGTACTTCTGCGCGCCGCCGCCTCCTCCGCCGTTGTTCGGATCGGGGTTCTGCAGGCAGCCGGAGAGGCCCGCGGCCGCCGTCGCGGCAGCCCCTGCCAGGACCGTGCGCCTGCCCGGACGTCGAATCATGGTCACTCCTTCGTGGACGGGCTGGTGTGCTGAGGGTCACTCTATGGCGTTCCGGCCTGCCCGGCACTCGTCCCGGGGGTCCTGGCACGTCCCGTGTCCGCACGGTAACCCTGGCGCGCGATCCTGACCGTTCCATCGGCGGCAATGACGCGCTTCGGTCAAGCGCTGCGAGGCTCCCGGCGCCTTGCCGGGGACGCGCGAGGGCCCGGCCTCCCCGAGGAGACCGGGCCCTGCATCCCTCGGGCGAGGGACGGGATCACTTCTTCGCGGTGGAGGACTTCTTCCGCGGGGTCGTGGTGCGGCGCGTGGTGCTCTTCTTCGCCGGGCCCTTGGCGCGCTTCTCGGCGAGGCGCTCGACGGCGACCTCGTGGGTCAGCGACTCGAGGGCGTCGTCCTTGCGCAGCGTCACGTTGGTGGTGCCGTCGGTGATGTAGGGACCGAAGCGGCCGTCCTTGACGACGATCGGCTTCTCGCTCGTCGGGTCGGTGCCGAGCTCCTTCAGCGGCGGCTTCGCGGCCGCGCGCCCCCGGGTCTTGGGCTGGGCGTAGATCGCCTCGGCCTGCTCGAGGGTGATGGTGAACAGCTGCTCCTCCGACTCCAGCGAGCGGGAGTCGGTGCCCTTCTTCAGATACGGCCCGTAGCGGCCGTTCTGGGCGGTGATCTCGGTGCCGTCCTCGGTGGTGCCGACCACGCGCGGCAGGCTCAGCAGCTTCAGCGCGTCCTCGAGCCCGACGGTCGCCAGGTCCATCGACTGCAGCAGGCTGGCGGTGCGGGGCTTGGGCCGCTTCGACTTCGGGGTCTTGTCCTCGGGATCCTCCGGCAGCACCTCGGTGACGTACGGCCCGAAGCGGCCGTCCTTGACGATGATCTCGTGGCCCGACTCCGGATCGGTGCCCAGCACGCGGCCGTCGTCCTTCTGCCGCTCGAGCAGCTCGCGGGCCTTCTCCACGGTGAGCTCGTCGGGGGCGATGTCATCGCCGACCGAGGCGCGCTGCGGATCCGCGCCCTCGATGATCTCGCCGTCCTCGCCGCGGGCCGCACGCTCCACGTAGGCGCCGTAGCGGCCCACGCGCAGGGTGATGCCCTCGCCGATGGGGATGCTGTTGATCTCCCGGGCGTCGATGTCGCCCTGGTTCTCGACCATCGGGCGCAGGCCGATGGGCCCGCTCGATCCGTCCGAGGTGTAGAAGTCGCGCAGGTAGTCGCCGCGATCGAGCTCGCCGCGCGCCATCAGGTCGAGCTGCTGCTCCATCTGCGCGGTGAAGTCGTAGTCGATGAACGTGCCGAAGTGGTCCTCGAGCAGGCGGACGACGGCGAACGCCGTCCAGCTGGGCACCAGCGCGCTGCCGCGGCGCAGCACGTAGCCGCGGTCCTGGATCGTGGTGACGGTCGAGGCGTAGGTCGAGGGGCGGCCGATGCCGCGCTCCTCGAGGGCACGCACCAGCGAGGCCTCCGTGTAGCGGGGCGGCGGGGTGGTCGTGTGGCCGTCGGGCACGAGCTCGCGCACGTCGAGCTGCTGGCCCTCCTCCATCTGCGGCAGGCGCTTGTCGCCGCCCTCGTCGTCGTAGCGGCTGGCGTCGCGGCCCTCCTCGTACGCGGCGAGGAAGCCGCGGAAGGTGATCACGGTGCCGGCGGCGCGGAACGTCGCCGAGCGCCCGGAGCCCTGGACCTCCAGCTCGACGGTGGAGGTGGTGCCCTTGGCATCGGCCATCTGCGAGGCGACGGTGCGCTTCCAGATCAGCTCGTACAGACGGAACTCGTCGCCGGTCAGGCGCCCGGCGACCTCCGCCGGGGTGCGGAAGGTGTCGCCCGCGGGGCGGATCGCCTCGTGCGCCTCCTGCGCTCCCTGGGACTTGTTCTGGTAGTAGCGGGGCTTGTCGGGCACGAACTGCGACCCGTACAGCTCGGAGGCCTGGGCGCGGGAGGCCCGGATCGCCTCGCCCGAGAGGGCGACCGAGTCCGTTCGCATATAGGTGATGTAGCCGTTCTCGTACAGGCCCTGCGCCACGCGCATCGCCTGACGGGCGCCCAGGCGCAGCTTGCGCGAGGCCTCCTGCTGCAGCGAGGAGGTCGTGAACGGCGGGGCCGGACGGCGGGTGTACGGCTTGGACTCGAGCGAGGTGACGGTCGCGGGGGAGTCCTCGAGCGCCGCGACGAGCTCGCGGGTGCTCTCCTCGGTGAGCACGACGGCGTTCTTGGCGCGGGTCTTCAGCGTGCCGTCGTCCTCGAAGTCCGATCCGCTGGCCACCCGTGCGCCGTCGGCCGTGGTGATCTTGGCGGTGAAGGCGGAGCCCTCGGCCTCCTCGGTCGCGAAGGTGCCGGTCACGTCCCAGTAGCCGGCGGCGACGAAGGCCATGCGCTCGCGCTCGCGCTGGACGACCAGGCGGGTGGCGACGGACTGCACGCGGCCCGCGGACAGGCTCGGACGGATCTTGCGCCACAGCACCGGCGAGAGCTCGAAGCCCACCAGGCGGTCCAGGATGCGGCGGGTCTCCTGCGCGTCGACGAGGTTCGTGTCCAGCTCGCGCGTGTTCGTCAGCGCCTGCTGGATCGCGTCCTTGGTGATCTCGTGGAAGACCATCCGGTGCACCGGCAGGGACTTCTTCGGCTTGAGGGTCTCCAGCAGATGCCAGGCGATGGCCTCGCCCTCGCGGTCCTCATCGGTGGCGAGGTAGAGGGCGTCGGCGTCCTTGAGGAGCTTCTTGAGCTCGGCGACCTTCTTCTTCTTGTCGGGGTCCACGACGTAGTACGGCTCGAACCCCTCCTCGACGTTGACGCCGAACTTGCCGAAGGGGCCCTTCTTCATCTCCGCCGGGAGGTCCCGGGGGACGGGGATGTCCCGGATGTGGCCGACGGATGCCTCCACGACGAAGTCATCCCCGAGATACCGCCCGATGGTCTTCGCCTTCGCGGGGGACTCGACGATCACCAGATGCCGTGCGCCAGTCACGATCACACTTCCTTCCAGGGCAGGACCGGGGGTGTTCTTCGCGCCGCACGGCGGATCCCCCGGAAGATCGGGGCCCATCGCCCCGGCGATCCATCACGGTACACGGTCCGGGCCGGGCCTCACCGAGAAGTGTGGTCTACCCGAAGCACCAGCACCGTTCCGACCAAAGCGCTGGTGCCCGCGAGGATCGCGAGGATCGAGGCGGCATAGGCCGTCCGCTGGTGGGCGATGTCCTCCAGCTGCAGCGGGGTGGGGATCGCGGCGCCGGCCAGCAGCGCACCGGCGACGGCGACGATCGCCACGGCGATCAGCAGCACGGCTCCGGCCGCTCCGGAGCGGCGGGCCGGGGCGCCCTCCCGCGCCCTCGGACGCGCGGGGGCCGCGGGGCCGCCGGCCGCCGCGGCCGCGGCGTCGAGCGCCAGCATGAGGAAGGTCCATGCCCCCACCACGAGCACGGCCCCGGCCACGTCGCTGGGCCGATGCCAGCCCTCGGCCATCGTCCCCACGCCGGCGCCGACGGCCCAGCCCGCCGCGAGCACGGCCGCCAGGGACCGCAGCCGGTCCGGTACGGCGAGCACGATCGCGACCGCCGCCGCCATGGCGAGGGTGGTGTGCCCCGAGGGGAAGGAGTTGGGGGTGACCTCGATGCCCTCGGCGAGGACGTCGCGGGGCACCAGCAGATGCTTGACGACCTGGGTGGTGAGGTTCGCGCCGATCACCATCGCGGCGATCTGCGCGAGCAGCCCCACCCGCCGCCGGGCGATGCACAGCACCCCCGCGGCCAGCAGGATCGCGATGATCACCGGGACGGTCACGGTGGAGATCGCCGGGAACACGAGCTGCGCGACGAAGGAGCCGTCGGCCTGCGCGGCGCTGAGGATCAGCTGGTCCAGGCGCTGCCCGCGCGCGGTGCCGACGGCGAAGCGGACCAGCTGCCAGGTCCCGAGCCCGCAGACGACGGCGGCCAGCAGCGCGCTCACCGCCCGCACGACGTGCCCGGCGCGTCCGGTGCGCGCGGCGGGCGACGGCGGTCCGGGCTGCGGGGGAGCGTCGGCCGGGGCCGGGGCTGGGGCTGGGGCTGGGGCTGGGACCGGTGCCGGGGCGTCGGCCGGGGCGGGGGAGGGCGAGGGCGGCAGCTCGGGCGTGGCCGGCGAGGGCGGGACGGCGCTCACAGCTGCAGCATCCCGGTGCGGACCAGCTCGCGCAGCCGGCCGGTCTCCTCCGCGCGCACCTGCGCCTCGTCGGCATCGGTCAGCGCGCACACGGCGGAGATGATCTGGCCCAGGGTGAGGGTGCCGTCGCAGGCGCCGACCGTCGCGGCGAGCGTCTGCGACAGGGGCACCGCCCGGGCGAGCCCGCCGCCCTGGACCAGCTCGATGAGCATCGGGTCCCAGGCCCCGGGGGTGAGGTGGCGGCGCTCGACGACGTCCTCGGCGCGCACCGGACGGGAGGCCAGGAGCTCCTCGTCGCCGAGGTCCGCCAGATGCTCCAGGGCGTCCAGGCTCTCGCCCATGTGCGCGCCGAGGGTCCCGCTGCCGGTGCCGTGCACCTCCTCGGCGACCAGCCGGGCGGTCGTCGGCCGGGCCGGGCGGCGCAGCAGCAGGTAGCCGAAGCCGATGCCCTCCACGTCCCGGGCCTCGAAGTCGTCCAGCCATGCACCGATCAGCGGCTCCCACCGGGCATCGCGGGTGGTCACGCCGCCGTCGCGGGCCCAGGTGGCCGCGTAGGCCGCGGGATCCTCGCGATCGCGCTGGACGACCCAGGCGTGGACGCCGTCGGCGATCGCCGGGGCGAACCAGGCGCGGGGGTGCTCGTCCCAGGCGGCGCCGGTCGAGATCTCCCAGTTGCCGAGCATGACGGCGGTGCCGCCGGGAGCCAGGTGCGCGGGCAGCTCCTCCAGGAGGGCGGCGAGCAGCGTGTCCCCGGCACGGCCCCCGTCGCGGTAGGTGTACGCCGACTCCTCGCCGCGCGGGGTGATGACGAACGGCGGGTTGGAGACGACGAGGTCGAAGGTCTCCCCGGCCACGGGGTCGAGCAGGGAGCCCTCGCGCAGCTCGATCTCGATCCCGTTCAGCGCGGCGGTGAATCCTGCGAAGGCGAGGGCGCGCGCGGACAGGTCGGTGGCCACCACCCGGCGGGCGTGCCGGGAGGCGTGCATCGCCTGGATCCCTCCGCCGCAGCCCAGGTCCAGCACGCTGTCGACCCGGCGTCGCGGGGTGATCCGGGCCAGGGTCAGGGACGCGCCGCCGACGCCGAGGACATGGTCGGGGTGCAGCGGGGCACCGGTCGCGAGCTCGGACAGGTCCGAGGCGATCCACCAGCGGATCTCGCCGAGGTCGTCGGAGGCGGCGTACGGGGAGAGGTCCACCTGCGCGGCGACGGTCCCGTCCGCCTCCTCGCGCACCAGGCCCAGGGCGATCGCCCCGTCGACCGTGAGGGCGGGCAGCGCCTGCTCGAGCGCGGGCCGCGGAGGCCGGGCACCGAGGGTGAACAGCGCATAGAGCACCGAGAACGCATCGGTGCGCGCCGCGAGCACGCGGCGCGCCGGCGCCGGGTCCTCCCGGCGCAGGGCGCCCACCGCGACAGGCCCGAGGACCTCCTCGGCACGGGCCACCGAGTAGTCGGCCGCGCGGAGGTCGGAGCGCAGCGCGGGCAGCAGGTGGGGGAGCGGGCGGGGCGGGGCCGCAGGCGGCGGTGTGGGCATGGCTACGATTGTGCCCCAGCGCCCGAGGGGCGCCCGGGGAGGCCCTGTGAGGGGACTGCGCGGATCCGTCGGGGAAGCGAGGAACACGGTGCGCCGAGGCAGGGCCCATGATCTGCTGCGCGATCTGTCCGAGCCGCTGACCCGCCGCTCCTGCATCACCCACGTCGAGGACCTTCCGCGGCGGGAGGGACGCACCGGCCGGTTCCCCGACTGGACCGACCCCCGGCTGCTCGAGCATCTCGCGGACCAGGGCATCCATGCCCCGTGGATCCACCAGGAGCAGGCGGCGCGGCTCGCGCACGAGGGCCGGCACGTGGTGCTGTCCACCGCCACCGCCTCGGGGAAGTCGCTGGCGTACCTGCTGCCCGCGCTCACCGCCATCGGCGCCCGCGAGCTCGATCCGGAGCAGCGCCGGGCGAGCGTGCTCTACCTCTCGCCGACCAAGGCGCTCGCGGCGGACCAGATGACCAACATCGTCGCCCTGGCCGACGGCGCGGGCATCCGCGACGCCCGGGTGGCGGTCTTCGACGGGGACACGCCCACCGAGATGCGCCGATGGATCCGCCGCCACGGCTCCTTCGTGCTGACCAACCCCGACATGCTCCACTTCGGGATCCTCCCCGGCCACGAGCAGTGGGCGCACTTCTTCCGCGCCCTGCGCTACGTGGTGATCGACGAGTGCCACAGCTACCGCGGCGTGTTCGGCTCGCACGTGGCGATGGTGATGCGCCGCCTGCGCCGCATCGCGGCGCACTACCGCGCGGACCCGACCTTCATCCTCGCCTCGGCGACCACCGCGAACCCCGAGCTGTCGGCCTCCCGGCTGATCGGCGCGGACGTCGAGGCCGTCACCGAGGACGGCTCTCCCCGGGCGGGCCTCACGTTCGCGCTGTGGGAGCCCGGCACCCGCACCCCCGGCGCCCGCCGGGGCACCGACCCGGCCGGCGAGCCCTCCGGCGCGGCCGGGGCCTCCGCATCCCCGGGCGCGGCGACCGGCTCTGCGGAGCCCGATCCACAGGATGGGGAGGAGGCGGACGCCGACCGGGAGGAGATGCTGCGCCGCTCGGCGACCACGGAGGCGGCGTCGCTGCTGGCGGACCTGGTCGCGCGGGATGTGCAGACCCTCGTGTTCGCCCGGTCCCGGCGCGGCGCGGAGCTCGTCGCCGACGGGGCGCGCCGGATGCTCGGCGAGCAGGCCCAGCAGCGCTCCTCGGCCGAGCTCGCCGACCGGGCCGGACGGATCGCCGCCTACCGCGGCGGGTACCTCGCCTCCGAGCGGCGCGCCCTGGAGGAGTCCCTGCGCTCGGGCGCGCTGCGGGCGCTGGCCTCCACCAACGCCCTCGAGCTGGGCATCGACGTGGCGGGACTGGACGCCGTGATGATCGCCGGCTGGCCGGGGACCCGGGCCTCGGTGTGGCAGCAAGCCGGGCGCGCCGGACGGCGCCAGGACGGTGACGGCGGCGCCCTGGCGGTGCTGATCGCCCGGGAGGACCCGCTGGACACCTACGTCGTGCACCATCCCGAGGCGCTGTTCGGCACGGAGGTGGAGGCCGCCGTGTTCGACCCCGCCAACCCGTACGTGATGACCCCGCACCTGTGCGCCGCGGCCTCCGAGCTGCCCATCCGGGACGGCACCGAGGGCATCTTCGGGCCCACGGCGCGGGACCTGCTGCTGACCCTCTCCCAGCGCGGCGTGCTGCGGCACCGGACCGCAGGCTGGTACTGGACCCTCACCGAGAGCGCCCACGACCTCACCGACCTGCGCGGCAGCGGAGGCGAGCCGGTCCGGATCGTCGACGCCGGCAGCGGGGTGCTGCTGGGGACGGTCGATGCCGCGAGCGCGCACACCCAGGTCCACGACGGCGCCGTCTACCTCCACCAGGGGCGGACCTTCGTGGTCGACCACCTCGACGTGGAGAAGGCCGTCGCCTTCGTCCACCGCGAGGACCCCCTCCACTCCACGCACCCGCAGTCGACCTCCAGCATCCGGGTGCGGCAGGTCGAGCAGCAGATCCCCTGGGCCGGCGGCATCTCGCTGTGCTTCGGCACGGTCGACGTCACCGACCACGTCACCGGGTACCAGGTGCGGGACGTGTTCACCCAGGCGGTGCTCGCCCAGCACCCCCTGGACCTGCCGCCGCGGACCCTGACCACCCGCGCCGTGTGGTGGGTGGTGCCGCAGACGCTGACCGATGCCCACGAGCTCTCCGGCGAGATGCTGCCCGGCGCGCTGCACGCCGCCGAGCACGCTGCGATCTCGATGCTCCCGCTGCTGGCGACCTGCGACCGATGGGACATCGGCGGGGTGTCCACGGCCCTGCACGAGGACACCGGGGAGCCGACGATCTTCGTCTACGACGGCGCCCCGGGCGGGGCGGGCTTCGCCCAGCGCGGCTTCGAGGACGCTGCGGCCTGGGTGCGCGCCACCGCCGACATGATCGCGGAGTGCCCCTGCGCATCCGGCTGCCCGGCCTGCGTCGTCTCGCCCAAGTGCGGCAACGGCAACGAGCCCCTGAGCAAGGCGGGGGCCGCGCTGCTGCTGGACCTGCTGCGGCCCGCCGGGACGGACTGACCGCGGCCCGCCGCCCCCGGGCGGCTGCGCAGCTCATCGGGGCAGGCCCGACGACGGGGCGGGGCCGGCCCGGGCCCGGCCGGAGACCGCCGGCAGGGCGCCGGCATCGACCGCGACCGCGATGATCACGTCCCTCCCGGCGACGGTGCAGGACGCGAGCTGCGCGCCGTTGCGCCGGGCGACCTCGCCGGCGATCGGGCACGGATCCCCCGATCCTGCGGCCAGCGCATCGGCCCCGGCCAGGGCGGCGAGGTCCGCGGCGGTGTCCGCCCTCGCCTGCGCGGCCGCCCCCAGGCCCAGCAGCGACAGCGCCCCGAGCATCGTCACGGCCATCCCGACCCAGGCGATCACGGCCGCGGGCGCCGACCCGCGATCCGAGACGATCGCGGCCCGGGCGCCGCGCCGTTCCGCGCTCACGGTCCCCTCCGTCGCCGCGCCGGGAACCCGGCGACCGCGAACGCGGCGCCGTCCAGCAGATGCGGCTCACGGCGCGCCTCCGCATCGGCGCGCAGGGTCCAGCGCGCCCCGGACAGGAGGCCGGCTGGGCCGTGCAGGGTCCGGCTGGTCTCGACGCGCACCCACGTCCCGTCCCCGCCGATGGACACCTGCGTGTCCGCGCCGCCGACCCGCTGCGCCGCCTCCCGGGCCGATCCGGGGCTCTCGCCGCGGGCCAGCTCGCGGGCCCCGGCCCGTGCCGCTGCCTCGAGCCGCACCTGCAGCGACAGTCCGACCCCGGCCACGGCGATGACCAGGACGAGCGCCACGATCACGGGGAGCACGATCGCGGTCTCGGCGGTGGCGGAGCCCCGGTCCTCCCGCAGCGAGGAGGACCGGGGCCGGCCGGACCGGGGTGTTCCGGTCACTGCCCCAGGGAGAGCGCGGTGGTGATGATGCTCATCAGCATGCCGCGGACCTCTCCCGACTTCAGCAGCACGACCAGCACCGCGGCGAAGCCGCAGGCGGCCAGGACGGTGATGGCGTACTCCGCGGTCGAGGCGCCGGTCTCATCGGCCAGGGCGTCCAGGAGCCACGGCTCCTCGATCTCGTCCTGGGCGGTGGTCGCCTCGGGGCCTCGGGCCGCGGGGCCGTCGACGTCGTGGCCCGCGGGAACCTCGGAGCCGCGGGCTGCGGGGCTCTCGCCGGGGACCGGGGCGAGGGAGTGCGAGAGCTCGTCCGCGGGGGAGGAGAGCTCCGGCACGGTGGTGAGGGTGATGGACATGGTGTTCCTTTCGTCGGGCGGCGCGAGCGCCGCGGGGTGGGCGACCGGAGCGGCCGCCCGGCCCGGAGAGCTCTCCGGGAGTCTCGGGTGCGGGTCAGGGCCCGGCGGAGAGCAGCGTCCCGCCCTCGAAGGCCCCGCCGAGCAGGGAGCTGAGCGTGGGGATGATGCCGAGCACCACGAAGGCGGGCAGCAGGGTGAGCCCGGTGGGCAGCACCAGGCGCACGGCGAGCCGCGCGGCCGCGGCCTCGGCGCCGCGGGCGAGCATCCGGCGGGAGTCGGCGGCGCTCGAGCGCAGGATCTGTGCGAGGTCCGCGCCGGATCCATGGGACAGCAGCGCCGCCTCCCGCAGCGGCGCCAGGCTCGGCCCGAGCTCCCGGGTGGCGGCCTCGGGGCCGACCCCGGCGGTCAGCGCCGCGGCGAAGGCGCACAGGCGCGCGCCCGCGGCCGTCGGGTGGATCGCCTCGCCGACGGCACGGACCGCACCGGCCAGCGGGACCCCGGCGACCAGCGGCCCGGCGATCAGCTCGAGCACGACCGAGGGGTCGACCTCGACCCGCGGACGTCCCGAGGCGGACCGCAGCAGGCGGTGCATCCACCACCAGCCCGCGGCCGTCAGGGCGCAACCGATCACCAGCAGCGCCCTCCCGGAGGGGGTCCCCAGCAGCACGCCGACGGGATCCACCCCGATCAGCGTGCCCAGGGCGATCCCCGCCAGCGGCAGCACCAGCAGGATCCGGGCGGTGCTGCGCGGCCCGGCGAAGGCGGAGCCCCGGGCCAGCTGGGCATCGTGGAGGTCGCGCAGCGCCTGGGCGAGGGAGAGCAGCACCCCGGAGGCGGGCGCGCCGGTGCGGGCGCAGACGTCGAGCGCCGCCTGCAGGGAGGCCACCTCCCCGAGCCCGCGCAGCGCCGGACCGGCTGCGGCGCGCGGGGTGGAGCCCGCTGCGAGGCGGCGGGAGAACTCCGCGAGCTCACCGGGCGGGAGGGACCGCGCGACGCTCGACCAGGCCTCGGACATGCTGACGCCGCTGCCGAGCACCGTCGCCAGGCGCTCGACCATGCGGGCCACGTCCAGCGCATCCGGCCGGGACCTGCCCCGCCGGCCCGGCGGCGGCGCGGTCCCCGCCGTCGGCGCCACGACCGGAGCGGGGGCGGCGGCGCACACCCACAGCAGGAGCACCAGGAGGGCGGCGAGCACGAGAGCGGGGATCACGGGGCGGCCCTCCGTCCCGCGCTGCGCGCCGTCGTGAGCGTCTCGGGCAGGGCCAGGCGGGCGGACAGCTCCTCCCAGCCCGGTCCGGCGGCCGGCGCCTCCCCGGCGAGGTCCAGGGCCGGCGTGGTGGTGAGCTCGCCGCCGCGGGCCCGATGCAGCAGGGCGATGTGCTCGAGGCGACGCCTCCCGTCGTGCCGCCCCAGGTGGATGACCACGTCCAGGGCGCTCGCGGCCTGCGCGGCGAGCGCCCGCGGGTCCAGGCCGCCGAGGGCGCCGAGGGACTCCAGCCGGGCAGGGACGTCCGCCGCGGTGTTCGCATGCAGCGTCCCGCAGCCGCCCTCGTGCCCCGTGTTCAGGGCCTGCAGCAGGTCCCGCACCTCGGCGCCGCGGCACTCGCCCAGGACGATCCGATCCGGGCGCATGCGCAGGCACTGGCGCACCAGCACCGACAGGTCCACCCCGCCCGCGCCCTCGCTGTTGGGATGGCGGGACTGCAGCGACACGGCATGCGGGTGATCGACCTCGAGCTCCTGCGCGTCCTCGACGATGACGATCCGCTCCTGGGCGGGCACGCGGGCGAGCATCGCCGCCAGGACGGTGCTCTTGCCGCTGCCCGTGCCGCCCGAGACGACGAACGCCACCTTGGCCGCGACCACGGCCTCGAGGACCTCCCGGCCCAGGGCATCGAAGGCCCCGGCGCGCTCGAGGCCCTCGAGGTCGAAGGCGCGGGCCGCGGGGAGGCGCAGCGAGATGAGCGTCCCGGCGGTCGACAGCGGCGGCAGCACAGCGTGCAGGCGCGCGCCGCCGGGAAGGTGCGCGTCCACGAACGGCACCGCGTCGTCCAGGCGGCGGCCCCCGAGGGTGGCCAGGCGCACCGCCACGTCCCGGGCCTGCGCGGGGCTCAGCACGATCTCGCTGCGCTGCAGGCCCTCGCCCGCGTCGACCCAGGCGCTGCCGTCGCCGTTGACGAGGATGTCCGTGACCCCGGGGCCGAGCAGACCCTGCAGGGGGCCGAGGCCGTGCACGTGGTCGCGCAGCATCGCGGTGGTGCGCAGCAGCTCGGCGGCCCCGACGACCTGCCCGGCGTCGCGCAGCAGCCGCGCCACGCGCGGCACGTCCACGGGCCCCGGCGAGCGCACCAGATCGTCGCGGACCCGCCGGATCAGCTCGTCCATCGCGACGTCTCCTGCCAGCGCCGCGCCAGCTGCGCGCACAGCTTGTCGGCGCCACGGCGGCGCACGTCCAGCAGCGGGACCAGCTGCGGGGAGGAGTCGGCGAAATGCCCGGCCAGCGGCAGCCCGAGGTCGGCGGAGACGTCCCCGGGGCGCAGCGGCCCGCGCGATCGGCGCACCACCAGCTCGCAGCGGCCGCGGGCGCCGTCCCAGCCGGCCAGGCGCCGGGCGGCGGCCCGCACCGCGTGCTCCGCGGCAGGGACGACCAGCGCGAGGCGGTCCAGGTGCGCGAGGGCGGCCGGCACGTGGCCGGGGGCGAGATCGGCGACCACGACGCCGTCCAGCGGGGCCAGGGCGGCCAGCGCGGCCGCGGTCCGTTCCGGGCTCGGAGCGCCCCCGGCCCGGGCGGTGAGCAGGTGCACGCCGTCGACCACCGGCAGGCCCTCGCGCAGCTGGGCTCCGTCCTGGGCGTCCAGGCGGCCCACGTCCTCCCAGGCGCCGCCGCGCGAGGCCGGCGCCTCCACCAGCAGATCCAGGCCGCCGCCCAGGGGATCGGCATCCACCAGCACGGTCGGCGTGCCGCGCCGCGCCCAGGCTCCGGCGAGGCGGGCCGCCAGGGAGCTGGCGCCGGCGCCGCCGCAGCCTCCGGCCACGCCCAGCACGAGCGCGCCGCCGCGCGGGCGCAGCGCCTGCCCCAGCAGGTCCAGCAGCTGTCCCGACTCCTGCGGCAGCCGCACCACCGCCTCCACGCCGAGACGGAGGCAGAGGCGCCACTCCTCGTCGTCCAGCGGGGCCTCGCCGGTGACCGCGATCAGCGTCGGGGCGCTCTCGCGGGACCGGGACGCGGCAGGGGAGCGCCGGGCGAGCCCCGGGACGGTGCCGATGACGAGGTCCGCCCTGCCCGAGCCGGGTGCCGGGGGAGCGTCGGCCTCCGTCTGCGGTGCGAGGATGCCGCCGGCGGCGGCCACGTGATCGCCCACGAGGCCGCGCAGCCCCTGGTCGTCCCCGCACCACAGCACCCGCGGCGCGGACCGGGCGCGGTCGCGCGGGGCGGTCGCCTCGGCCTCGGCCCTCGAGCCCCCCGTCGTCCTCGCCGCCCCCGCGGCCGACGGGACGGCGGGCGCGCGGACCGGGTCGGCGCCGTCCGCGGGGGCCGGAGCCGGGGCCGGCACGGCGGGGCCGCGCACGGCGGGGAAGCGGGAGGGCGGGCGCCGGACATCGGGGGTGCGGAGGTCTGCGGGAGGAGCTGCCATGCGCCACATCGTGGGCGCGGGACGCGTGCCGGCGCATCGGCCGCGGCCGTTCTGGGGAGAAGTCGGCGCTGGGGAGGAACAGCGGCCCAGCCGCCCCGGCCGCTGCGGATCGACGGGGCGTCCGTGCAGGTCAGAGGCTCTTGTCGACGGCCGACGCCGGGAGTATGGTGTACCTCACATCGACGCGGAAGGGGCTCGGAACCCACGTGCGGACGGTCCACGACACGGACCCGCTGCGGGGAGCCGACAGCTCCTCGACAGCAGAACAGGTGCACGCCTGATCCCGGGTCCCGACCGCGTCGAGGCGGCGCCGTGGGAGGACCGCGGCGCCGGAGCCCGGCGAGGTGGCGCCGGACGCGGACGGCCCGCCCCCGCACGTCGCGGAGAGCGGGCCGCACCTGTGCGCGGGAAGGTCCTCAGAGGTCGACGTCGACGACGACCGGCGCGTGGTCGGAGGCGCCCTTGCCCTTGCGCTCCTCGCGGTCGATGAACGACCCGGTCGTCGCGGCCTGCACGGCCGGGGAGCCCAGCAGGAAGTCGATGCGCATGCCCTCCTTCTTGGGGAAGCGCAGCGCCTGGTAGTCCCAGTAGGTGTAGACGCCGGGGCCGGGGTGCTCCGGGCGCACCAGATCGGCGTAGCCGGCCTCGACCACGGCGCGGAAGGCCGCGCGCTCGGGCTCGGTGACGTGGGTCCGGCCCTCGAAGAACTCCATCGACCAGACGTCCTCGTCCTGCGGGGCCACGTTGAAGTCGCCGCACAGGACCGCCCGCGCGGCGGGGTCCTGCGCGAGCTCCCGCGCGCCCTCCGCGCGCAGGGCCTCCAGCCAGCGCAGCTTGTAGGCGTAGTGGGGGTGATCGATCTCCCGGCCGTTGGGCACGTACAGCGACCAGATCCGCAGGCCGTCGCCCACCACCGCGCTGATCGCGCGGGCCTCGACCACGCCTCCGGGCTCCTCCGGCCAGGTCGGCACCGCCGGCAGCTCCCGGCGCACGTCGGCCAGCCCGACCCGGGAGATGAGCGCGACCCCGTTCCACTGGTTCAGGCCATGGGCGGCGACCTCGTACCCGGCCTCGAGGAGGGGATCCAGGACCAGCTGCGCCGGCTTCGCCTTGATCTCCTGCAGGGCCAGGACGTCGACCTGGTGGCGATCCAGGAACGCGACGACGCGTTCGGTCCGGGCGCGCAGGGAGTTGATGTTCCACGTGGCGATTCGCATGCTCCCGATCCTAACGGCGCGCACCGACGCCGGCCCCGGGTGAAGGGTCCGTGAAGGGCACCTGCGCAGATGCCCGGCTCGCCGTACGATCGGCCTATGACGCGCGCATTGGTCACCGGCTCCACCGCAGGCCTGGGCCTGGAGTTCGCCTGGCAGCTCGCCGGGACCGGCCACGACCTCGTCCTCGTGGCGCGCAACGAGGGCCGCCTGCACGCGATCGCGGCGCAGATCCGCGACGTCCACTCCGTGGAGGTCGACGTGCTCGCGGCCGATCTCTCCGACCGGCGCCGCCTGGACGCCGTGGCCCGGCGCCTGACCGATCCCGTCGACCCCATCGACCTGCTGGTGAACAACGCCGGCTACGGGCTGCGCGGCACCTTCCTCGAGGTCCCGGTCGAGGACCACGAGCGGCAGATGGACACGCTCATGCGCGCCGTGCTGGTGCTCTCCCATGCGGCGGCCCGGGTCATGGTCCAGCGACGCCGCGGGGCGATCCTCAACGTGTCCTCGCTCGCCGGTTACACGGCCACCGGCCCCTATGCCGCCTCGAAGAGCTGGGTGACCGTGTTCACCGAGTCCCTCGCGACCGAGCTCAAGGGCACGGGCGTGACCGCGACCGCGCTGCTGCCCGGGTTCGTCCAGACCGAGTTCCACGAACGGGCCTGCATGAACGTCGAAGGGCTGCCGCGCGTGACCTGGCTGAAGGCGCCCTATGTCGTCGAGCAGGCGCTCAAGGACACGGCGAAGGGCCAGGTCATCTCGATCCCCTCGGTGAAGTACCGCACCGCCGGGGAGTTCTCCCGCATCGCGCCGCGCAGCCTGATGCGGCGCCTGGCCTCGCCGCGCTGGCAGCAGCGGCTGATCGAGAAGAAGGTCTCCCGGGCCCGCCGCCGCGCCTCCCGGCGCGATCTGCACGCCCCCTGGCAGCAGAGCGAGGAGTGAGCCGGCGGCCGCGGGCGCAGGAGGCCGAGGCGGGGCATGGCCGCTACCCTGGGGCCATGACCGACACCGCCGCTCGCGACCGCCTGCTCCAGCTCATCCGTGACCTCGCCGTCGTGCGCGGGAAGGTCACACTCTCCTCCGGCGCGGAGGCCGACTACTACGTCGACCTGCGCCGCATCACCCTCCACCACGAGGCCTCGCCGCTGGTGGGCACGGTCATGCTGGACGTGCTGCGCGAGGCGGGCCTGGTCCCCGGGGTCGAGGCCGTCGGCGGCCTGACCCTCGGCGCGGACCCGGTCGCCACCGCCGTGATGCATGCGAGCGCCGCCGCCGGTCTGGGGATCGACGCCTTCGTCGTGCGCAAGGAGCAGAAGGCGCACGGACTGCAGCGCCGCATCGAGGGCCCGGACGTCACCGGCCGCCGCGTGGTCGCCGTCGAGGACACCTCCACCACCGGCGGCAGCGTGCTGACCGCCGTCGAGGCGCTGCGCGAGGCGGGCGCCCGGATCGACGCGGTCGCCGTGATCGTCCACCGCTCCGAGGCCTCCCGCGAGGCCGTCGAGAGCGCGGGGCTGCGCTACCTGTACGCCTACGAGCTGGACGAGCTGGGCCTCTGAGCCGCGCGCCCGGGCACCGTGCCCGGGAAGGCGCCGCGCCGCGGGTCGACCGGGATCGCCGCGCGGCGCCTCGGGCGCGCGGAGCCCTGGGGCCTCAGACCTCCGCCTCCGAGAAGGTGTCGCAGGCCTGGTAGGTGCCCTCCTCGTAGCCCCGCAGGAACCAGGTGCGGCGCTGCTCGGAGGAGCCGTGGGTCCAGGAGTCGGGGTTGACCTCGCCGCCGGCGACCTCCCCCTGGATGTGGTCGTCGCCCACCGCGCTCGCCCCGGACAGGGCGTCCTCGATGTCCTGGCGCGTGAGCGGGGCGAGCATGGCGGTGCCGTTCTCGTCCACGGTGCTGGTGGCGTGCCGCGTCCACAGGCCCGCGTAGCAGTCGGCCTGCAGCTCCAGGCGCACCCCGTCGGACTGCGGGCCGGTGCCGCTGCGGTCGATGCGGGACATGGTGCCGTCGAGGTTCTGGATGTGGTGCCCGTACTCGTGGGCGACCACGTACATCTTGGACAGCTGGCCGCCCGAGGCCCCGTACCGGGACTCCAGCTCCTCGAAGAAGCTGGCGTCGATGTAGATGGTCGCATCGGCCGGGCAGTAGAAGGGCCCCACCGCGCTGGTGGCGGGACCGCAGCCCGTCTGCACCTGGCCGGGGTACAGCGTGCCGCGCGGCTCCGAGAAGTCGATCCCCGCCGCGGGCGCGGCCTGGGACCAGAACGAGTCCGCGGACTCGATGGTCGCCTGGACCAGGCAGTCGTCGCGCCGGTTGGCGTCCTCGCCGGTCTCGCAGCCCGCGAGCGCCTCGCCCGTCACCGGCTGCTCCTGCCCCGTGGTGGTGCCGCCCAGCAGCTCCAGCGGGTTCCCGCCCGCGAGCGCGTAGATGATCACGATGATCAGCAGCAGGCAGCCTCCGCCGCCGCCCAGCGCGATCCTCCCGCGGGGGCCGCGGCCCCCGCCCAGCATCCCGCCCCCGCCGCCCGAGCTCGAGACGTTGTCGGAGCGGATCTCCGCATTCGGGTTGAAGGTCATGGCCACACAGTAGCGCCGCCCCGGCAGGGGCACAGGGCGTGCCTGGAGGCTCCTCGGAGGGGCCCGCCCTACGATGTGCTGCGACGCGGGTTCTCGGAAGGATCGGCGGGAAGGGGCCGATGAACATCGTCGACTGGGCGGTCAGCACGATGGAGCGCTTCGGCGGGCTCGGGGTGGCGCTGCTGATCTTCCTCGAGAACGTCTTCCCCCCGATCCCGTCCGAGGTGATCCTGCCGCTGGCCGGGGTCGCGGCCGCCGGGCCGCACCATTCCTTCCTCGGGATGCTGGCCTTCTCCCTGCTGGGCTCCGTGAGCGGGGCATGGCTGCTGTACGGGCTGGGCCGCGCGCTCGGCCCGGTGCGGCTGCGCCGCCTCGTCGTCCGCCTCCCGCTGGTGCACGTCGAGGATTACGACCGGACGGTCGGCTGGATGGACCGGCACGGGACCAAGGGGATCTTCTTCGGCCGCATGGTGCCGGGCGTGCGCTCGCTGGTGTCGATCCCCGCGGGCCTGTACGCGATGCCCATCGGCCGCTTCACCCTGCTCACCGCGGCCGGGAGCTCCCTCTGGAACACTCTGTTCCTCACCCTCGGGTACACCCTGGGCAGCAACTGGCACGTCATCGAGCCGTACACCGACGCGGTCTCCACGGTCGTCTACGCGATCGTGGCGCTGCTGGTCGGGTGGTGGTTCGTGCAGCTGCTGCGCCGGGAGCGGCGCCGCCGCGCCGCCGGACTGCCCGACCCCGATGCCGACGAGCTGGAGGCGATGACGGACCATGACCGCGAACGATGATGCGGCGGCGAGCGCGCCCGACGGGCCCGAGGCGCGGCACGGCCGTCCCGTCGGCGTCGGCCCGCACCCGGAGCCCTGGCCCGAGGACCCGCGGCTGGACCCCGCCCTGCTCGCGGCGGGCGATCACCGCAACGTGGTGGACCGCTACCGGTACTGGCGGCGCGAGGCGATCATCGCGGACCTCGACCGCAGCCGGCACGGCCTGCACGTGGCCATCGAGAACCTCGAGCACGACGCGAACATCGGCTCCATCGTCCGCACCGCGAACGCCTTCGCGGTGGAGGCCTTCCACATCGTCGGGCGGCGCCGCTGGAACCGGCGCGGAGCCATGGTCACCGACCGCTACCAGCACGAGATGCACCACCCCGACGTCGCCGATCTCGTCGCCTGGGCGCGAGCCGAGGACCGGGTGCTGATCGGCATCGACAACGTGCCCGGCTCGGTCCCCCTGGAGACGGCGGTGCTGCCGCAGCGGGCCGTGCTCGTGTTCGGCCAGGAGGGCCCCGGCATCAGCCCGGCCCTGCTGGACGCCTGCCGCGACGTCCTGGCCATCACCCAGTACGGCTCGACCCGCTCCCTGAACGTCGCGGCCGCGGCCGCGATCGCCATGCACACCTGGGTCCTCGCCCACGGGTCCGGACCGCGGCCCTGAGCAGAGCCCCGGCCCCGGCAGAATCCGTGCAGGTCAGGGAGGCATCGCGCGGCCGGGCCGGGGCGGCGTCCCGAGGGCGGGGACGCCTCGCTGCCCTCGGCCCGGACCATGAGAGAATCGGGCTCGCGTGGGAGCTCCCGAGCGCCCACAGACCGTGACCCTGCGTGCAAGGAGCATCCATGCCCATCGCAACCCCTGATCAGTACGGCGAGATGATCGACCGCGCGAAGGCCGGCAAGTTCGCCTACCCCGCGGTGAACGTGTCGTCGTCGCAGACCGCCATCGCGGCGCTGCGCGGCTTCGCCGAGGCGGAGTCCGACGGAATCATCCAGGTCTCCGTGGGCGGCGCCGAGTACCTCTCCGGCTCGACCGTGAAGAACCGCGTCTCCGGTTCGATCGCCCTGGCGCAGTTCGTCACCGAGGTCGCCAAGGACTACGGCGTCACCATCGCGCTGCACACCGACCACTGCGCCAAGGAGAACCTGGCCAGCTGGGTCGAGCCCCTCATCGAGTGGGACCTCGAGAACCGCGTGAAGAAGGGCCTGGACCCGCTGTTCCAGTCCCACATGTGGGACGGCTCCGCCGTTCCGGTCGACGAGAACCTCGAGATCGCCGAGAAGCTGCTCGAGAAGTCCGTCGCCGCCAAGAAGATCCTCGAGATCGAGGTCGGCGTCGTCGGCGGCGAGGAGGACGGCTACGAGGCGGACGTCGACGAGGACAAGCTCTTCTCGACCCCCGAGGACGGCCTGAAGACCGCCGAGAAGCTCGGCCTGGGCGAGAAGGGCCGCTACATCACGGCTCTCACCTTCGGCAACGTGCACGGCGTCTACAAGCCGGGCAACGTGAAGCTCACCCCGTCGATCCTGCTCGACATCCAGAAGACCGTCGGCGAGAAGTACGGCAAGGACATGCCGTTCGACCTCGTCATGCACGGCGGCTCCGGCTCGACCCTCGAGGAGATCCGCGAGGCCGTCGACAACGGCGTCATCAAGATGAACATCGACACCGACACCCAGTACGCGTTCTCGCGTCCGGCGGCCGGCCACTTCTTCACCAACTACGACGGCGTCCTCAAGGTCGACGGCGAGGTGGGCAACAAGAAGGCCTACGACCCCCGCGCCTGGGGCAAGCTCGCCGAGGCCGGCATGGCGAAGCGCGTCGTCGAGGCCTGCGAGAACCTGCGCTCGGCCGGCACCAAGGCCTGAGACCTGCTCTCCCGGCACGGCCCGTCCTGACGCGGCCGCGACCCCCGAAGGGCCCCGCCCGGATCGTCCGCGATCCCGGCGGGGCCCTTCGGCCGTCCGGCGGCGTCCCGATGGGGCGCCGGCGGCGCCTCGGCGGGAGGGCCGGGGTCAGTAGCGGTTGTTGCGGGCGCGGCCCATCACGGCGCGCAGGGCCGGCAGCACGTCGGCGAGGAACACCCCGGCGATGACGATCCCGCCGATCATGAACAGCATGGTCCCGCCGCCGCCCCCGATGGGCCAGGGCAGGGAGAGGAAGCCCAGCAGCACCGCCAGCCCGGTCAGCAGCATCCAGAAGTTCTTGGTGCGCTTGCTCGCGGCGAGATACGCATCGGGCCGGTATCGCACCGCGTTGACGAAGGCCCACAGCTCCGCCACGAACAGGGCGAGGGCCAGCACGGCGAAAATCCACTGCTGCACGGCGAAGATCATGCGACTCAGGATAGTCCTCGCGTCCGGGCGGCTCCTGGACCGGCCCGGCGGGGCACCGCCCGCACCGGCCCGCCGGGGCACCTCCTGGACCTGCCGGCCGGGGCGGCTCGCGGGCCTGCTGGGTCTGCGCGAGGACCGCGCGGCCCTCAGCGGCGGCGGTCGGGGTCGGAGCGGTCGGCGATCAGCAGCTCGAGGGCCTCGGTGGTGGCCGGCGGCTCGACCGCCTGCATCTCCCGGGTCATCGGGCGGGGGCCGACGGTGTCGCCGTCGGCGGCCACCAGCAGGCTGGGCAGGAACTGCTTGGCGTCCTTGTGCGGCAGCCCCGTCGCCTCGAGCAGGTCGATCGCCAGCGAGCGCAGCTGGATCACCAGGGTCACGCCCTCGAAGTGCCCGGCGCGGCCCGGCCGCACGCCCTCGTCGCTGAGCAGCAGCGTCTCGGGGGTCAGGTACGAGGTGAACAGGCGCAGCCGGCGGCGGGCGGCGGTGAAGTCGACGTCCGACTCGATCCCGTCGCGGATCGCGGTCACGGCGTCGCGCCCCGCGAGCAGGGCATCGGCCAGCCGGGCATGCGGGGCGCCGTCGACCACCGAGAGGAACTCGACCTCCCGCCGGGCGATCACGCGGACGTTGCGCATGGCGCGGTCCGAGCCGACCAGCAGCTGCTGCATGCGTCGGACATCGGCCGCATGGCGCAGACCGGTGGGGGAGAAGGTCGCCATCTCGTTGGCGGCGTCGTTGGCCAGGCGCCACTCGTCGGTGTGCTTCTGGGAGTTCTTGCGCACGCTGACCAGTGCCGCGCGGGCCACCTCGGCGCTGCCGGTGCGCGCGGCCAGGGCCAGGGCGACCAGGGCGTCGTCGAGCTCCTGGAAGAAGACCTCCGCGGCGCGGCGCTGGATACGCCGCGGGTCCCCCGACAGCAGCAGATGCACGAGGATCGCGATGCTCACGCCCGTGATCGCGTCGAGGATCCGCCCGCCGGGGGTCATCGTCGGCGTCGCGGGCATGATCATTACCAGCAGCGACTGGATCGAGGTCTGGATGCCGAACATGACCCCGGAGTCCAGCAGTCGGGCCAGCATCCCGGCGCAGAAGATGACCACGAAGATCTGCCAGGTGCCGGCGCCGATGGTGACGTGGGCGAGCTCGCCCAGGAGCACGCCCATCATCACGCCGCAGGACATCTCCATCACCTTGCGGATCTTCGCATCGGCCGAGAAGCCGATGATCACGAACGCGGCGATGGAGGCGAAGAACGGGAACTGGTGGCCCCACAGCAGCCCGGCGACCATGTAGGCGATCGAGGCGGCGAAGGCGGCGCGCAGGATGATCAGCCAGTCCTTGCGGCCGCGGCCCACGCCGGCGCGCACCCGCCCGGCCAGCGCATCGGCGGCCCGGCGGGGCAGCGAGGGGCGATCGGCGGGGATCGGGCCGGTGCTCACGGGCGCACCGGGTCCTCGAGCCGCATCTGCAGCAGCTCGGGAAGATCGAAGGACTCGCCGTCGCGGCCGCCGCGGCCCACGACCATCGGCGCGTCCACGGGATCCGGAGTCGCGCCGCGCAGGCGGGAGCGGAGCCCGCCGTCCACGCGCAGGATGTAGTAGCGGGCCTCGGTGTCCACCGCGACGGAGCGGTCGTGCTTGAGGTACCAGCCCTGCAGCTGCGTGCGGATGCTGCCGCCGCCCTTGTAGGGCAGGGCCCGCAGAGGCACCGGATCGATCCCGGCGGCCCGGAAGCGGCCGATGGCCTCGCGGATCAGGGCGGTGGCCTTCTCATGCTCCTCGCGGCGGGCGGCGGCCAGGGCGCGCTCCTGGGTGGCGAGCACCTCCGCGCGCTGCTCGCTCCATGCCCTGCCCTGTCCTGCGCTCGCCGTCATGACTCCATTCTGGCAGGCGCCGGCGCGCTCGGGGTGGCGAGGACGCGCGAGGCCCGTGCACGCCCTGTGCAGATGCGGAGGACCTGCGGCGGCGGCGCGAGGGGGCGGTCAGAGGCGGGGCGTCTGCGGGCGGGCGCCGTGCTCGCGCTCGAGCACGATCGGCTCCTGGGAGGCGTCGAGCCAGAGCTGCTGCTGGCCGTGCTCGTCGCCGACGGTGACGCCCACGCTCAGCGGGGCGTCCACCGGCACGGCGCGGCGCACCACGGCCAGGGCGATGGGGCCCAGGTCCACGTGCACGGCGGCGCTGGTGACGGTGCCCACGAGCTTGCCCTCGGGGCCGCCGAGATGCACCGGGCCGCCGGCGGCGGCAGGGACGTCCTGCGAGCCGTCCAGGTGCAGCATGACCAGGCGGCGCGGGGGCTGGCCCAGGTTGAGGACCTTCGCGACCGTCTCCTGGCCGCGGTAGCAGCCCTTCGCGGTGTGCACGGCGGTGCGCAGCAGGTCGAGCTCGTGGGGGATGCTGCGCTCGTCGACCTCGGTGGCATGGCGCGGCCGATGGTCCGCGATGCGCAGCGCCTCGGCCGCATGCATCCCGGCCAGGACGTCCCGGTGCCAGGGAAGAGCGGCGAGCGCCTCGGCCGGGAGGACCGTGAGCACCCAGCCGGCCGGGTCCTCCGGGTCGGGGCCATAGGCGACGCCGCCGGGGGCGACGGCGGGCCACGGGTCCGTCCACACGGCCGCGGCCTCGGGCAGGCCCAGCTCGACCAGGGCCGGGATCTCGTCGGCGCGGCGCACCCCGCCGAGGACCCGCAGGTCGTCCCGGTCGGTGATCTCCACCCGGGCGGCGAAGCGCATCATCTCCAGGTAGCGGCGCAGCCCGGCGCGATGCCCGGGGTCGGTGATCAGCAGCGCGGCGTCCGGCCCGGTGATCGCGGCCGATGCCAGGTGCTCGACGCGGCCCTGCGGGGACAGCACGGCGAGGGCGGTGCTCTCGCCGACCTCGCGGCCGGTGAGGACCTGCGAGGTGACGGTGGTCAGCCAGGTCATGGCGTCGGGCCCGGAGATCTCCAGCAGCTCGAGCTGGCCGAGGTCCACCACGGCGCGGCCCCCCAGCAGGCGCCGCTGCTCGCGCAGCAGCTCGCCGTAGTGGGCGGGGACGGCGGCATCGGCCCCGTCGGCGAGGATCGCGCCGTGGCGCAGCAGCGGGGCGCGCTCAGACACGATCGAGCTCCACCGAGAGGTAGGGCGCGAGCTCGGTGGGGGCGGCCGGGTCCGTGGCCCGCTCCCACAGCCACATGAGGCGCCCGCCGACGTAGCCGAACATGCGGGTGGCCGCGATCGAGCCGTCCGCCGCGCGGGCATCGGGGGAGGTGCGCAGGGCCAGCTGGATGCGCGGGCCGCGCAGCTCGCCGATCCAGACCTCGTGGCCGTCCTCGCGCTCGATGCTCGCCTCGAGGCCGTAGGAGATGATCCCGGCCGGGTCTCCGGGCTTGGCCGCGCGCGCGGCCTCGAGATCCTGCCCGGGCAGCGGATCCAGGACGCGCCAGATCCCGCGCTCCTTCGCCAGCAGGGTGCGCTGCCCGGTGCCGGTCGGCGCCGCGGGGGCCGGGGCGTCCTCCCGGGAGAAGGCGCTCGTCGGCGGCAGGGGGGCAGCGGTGTCGACCATCTCCGTGCGGGCGGTCCAGGAGAGGGTGCCCTCGGGGGTCGGCTCGGCCCGAAGCTCCTGCTCGATGCGGCGGGAGCCGGGGGTGCCGTCCTCCTCGCTCAGCTGGATGGCGCCGAAGCCCTGCCACCGGCCGACCAGCCAGGCCAGGGGGTAGAGCGGCTCCGGGAGGGAGGGGTCCAGGACGATGGGCACAGGCGCGGCCTCCCGATCAGCGATCGAACAGGCGGGCGAGGACCAGGACAGCGAAGGCGGCGGTGCCGAGGCCGACGAGGACCACCAGGGTCAGGAAGAACAGCGAGAGTGCAGTCATGGCCGCCAGTCTACAGACGCGGCAGGCCCGGCGGGCGTGCCGCGGGCGGCGCCGCGGCAGGGGCCCGGCGGGGTCTCAGCCGAGGATCCGCACCGCCATCAGCACCACCACGCCGGTGGTGGCCACGGGTGCGGCGGCGACGGCGAGGGAGGCGGTGGGCTCCCGGGCGACGAGGATCGATCCCAGCAGCTGGTGCACGCCGCCGGCGCCGAAGGCGACCAGCAGCCCGAGGGCCGCCCCCACGGGCAGGACGCTCGCGCCCAGCTCCGCCGCGACCACGCCGGTGACCGCGGCCGATGCCAGCATCGACAGCGGCAGGCGCAGCAGGCCGGGCAGCGGGGTCTCCTCGATCAGCAGGGCGACGGCCAGGCCCGCGCCCGCAGCCGTGACCAGGCCCGCCGCCGGGGCGCCCGCCGATTCGGAGGAGGCCAGGGTCCAGCAGCACGACAGCGCGACGAGAAGGGAGCCGCTGACGGTCCCGGTGAGCGAGAGGGTCAGCGCCCGCCGCTCGCGGCGCAGCATCTGCTGCACGAACGCCGCGAGCAGGCCGACGGCGGCGACCACCGCCACCCCCTGCAGGGGGCTGGGGCGGTCGGTGCCCAGCAGCGTCAGCGCGGCGCCGACCACTCCCGTGGCCGCGATCACCACCCGTGAGCCGAGGGCGTCGGGCAGCTCGAGCAGCTCCGTCCACCCCGCGGCGACCATGATCGCCATGGCGCCGACCGCGACCGCGATCAGCCCCGGCGCATGGGGGCCCGCGAGGGACGTCACGGTCAGCAGCAGGGCCAGGGCGGCCCCCAGGGGAGCCCGCTCCGGCGCGGTCATAGGGCCTCCAGGGGGTCGCGGGCGGACAGCTCGGGCACGGCGTCCGAAGGGGCCTGCGCGAGCGCTACAGTGGGCAGTCTACGAGCCGTTGCGCGTCCTTCGGCGCAGCGCGCCCCGCCCCGCGCCCGCTCGACCGCCTCGGAAGGACCCCTCGGGATGATCACCACGGACCGGCTGACTCCTGCCGCTCGGCGCGGGATCGGGCGTCTGCTGGACGCCTGCGCCCAGGCCGACGGCGTGAGCCCCCTGGACGAGGCCGCCCGCCTCGCCCTGGCCGCCGCCCCCGCCGACCCCTCCGCCGGCCCGCGCCACCTGCTGGTCCCCGCCGAGGGCGCCGAGGCAGAGGACCCCGGCGCTGTGCTGGGCTATGCCAGCGTGCTCGCCGACGGCACCGTGCAGGGGATGGTCGATCCCCCGCACCGGCGCCGCGGCATCGGCCGCCGGCTGCTCGCCGAGGTCACCGCGCTCCGGCCCGATGCGGCCGTCTGGGCGCACGGCGCGCTCGCCGGCGCGCTCGCCCTGCTCGAGGGCGCCGGGTACACCCCCCGCAGGACGCTGCTCACCCTCGGGCGTCCCCTTCCCGGGGCGGCGCTCCCGGCCGCCGAGTCCTCCCTGCAGCCGCTCGAGATCACCGGCTTCGACCTGGACCGGGATGGTGAAGAGTGGGTGGCGCTGAACGCCGTGGCCTTCGCCTCCCACCCCGAGCAGGGGCGGATGACCCTCGCGGACCTGCGCGAGCGCGCCGCCCAGCCATGGTTCGACCCGGAGGGATTCTTCCTGGCCCGCCACCGCGGCGAGCTCGTCGGCTTCGTGTGGACCAAGCGGGAGGGCGAGGCCGCCGAGGACGGCGAGATCTACGTCGTCGGCACCGCCCCGGTCGCGCAGGGCCGCGGCGTCGCCCGGCTGCTCATGGTCCGGGCCCTCGACCATCTGGCCCGTGCCGGCTGCCGTCGCGCCGTGCTCTACGTCGAGGGGGACAACGCCCCCGCGCTCAGCGTGTACCGGCGCCTGGGCTTCAGCACCATCGGCCGCGACGTGCAGCTGCGCCGCGCGCAGGAGGCATGAGCGTGCTGGCGGCCTCCGGGAGCCCGGCCCCTGTCCTCGCCGCGGGCGCCCTGGTGTGGCGCGAGAAGCGCGGCGGCATCGACGTGCTGCTCGTGCACCGGCCGCGCTACGACGACTGGTCCATCCCCAAGGGCAAGCTCGACCGCGGGGAGACGTTCCCCGCCGCCGCGGTGCGCGAGGTCGCCGAGGAGACCGGATACCGCGTGCGGCTGCATCGGCCGCTGCCCGCCTCCGTCTACCTGCTGCCGGACGGGCGCACCAAGATCGTGCAGTACTGGGCGGCCACGGTGCGGGCGCGCTCCGGGCCCGGCCCCGAGGACCGCCGCGAGATCGACGAGACCCGCTGGGTGCCGCTGGACGAGGCGATGGCGCTGACCACCCGGCGCGGGGACCACGTGCAGCTGGAGGCGCTGCAGCGCTATCGCAGCCGCGACGAGCTGGTGACGGTCCCGATCGTGATCCAGCGCCATGCCGCGGCGCTGTCCCGGGCCAAATGGCGCAAGGGCGAGAAGTCCCGGCCCCTGAACAGCAAGGGGAAGCAGCAGGCCAAGGCCCTGCCCCCGGTGATCGACGCCTTCGACCCCGGCCGCGTGGTCACCAGCCCGTGGAAGCGCTGTCGGGACACGGTGGAGCCCTTCGCGAAGCTCGGCGGCATGGACATCGTCGAGAAGCCCGAGCTCACCGAGGCCGGGCACGCCGACCATCCCTCGCGCACCCGGGCGGTGATGGACCGGGTGCTGCAGGAGGCCCAGCCCACCGTGGTGTGCACCCACCGCCCCGTGCTGCCCACCGTGATCGCCGCCGCGCGGGCCCTCGCCCTGCAGGACGTCGCCCTCGAGCTGCCCCGGGCGAACCCGTATCTCGCCGCCGGGGAGGCGCTGATCCTGCACTGCACGGCCGATGCCCGGATCGTCGCCATCGAGAGGCACCTCCCGAACATCCGGTGAGCGCCCCGGACGAGCCGGGGGCGGCGCGGACGAGCCGGGGGAGCGGCGCGATCGCCGCACCGCGTAGCATGCCCGTGCGGCCGCTCGGCCGCAGCCGGATCGCCGCGGGGTGGGGCGCTCCGGTCCACCGGGGTGCGGAACGCGCCGCGCCGACAGCACGCAAGGAGCGGGGATGACGGACTCGGACGGCTACGGACGGTACAGCGCTTCAGGGCCCTCGGATCCGTACGCCGGGACCTACGGCGGGGCGGGCGGCTACGGGAGCCCCGGCACGGATCCGTACGGCGTCCCCGCGGACGAGCTCGGATCGGCCGGCTCGTCTGCGTCGGCCGCCGCGGCCCCGGACCCCTATGCGAGCAGCGCGGCGACGGCGGCCCCCGGCTACACCGGCCCGGAGTTCGGCTCCGGCGCCCTGCCCTACGGGGGTCCGGCGCAGCCGCAGTACTACGTCGCCCCGCCCAGCAGCGGCTCCGCCACGGCCGCGATGATCCTCGGGATCCTCTCCCTGACCTGCCTGCCCCTGGCCGGTCCCGTCGCCGTCGTGCTCGCGGTGATGGGCATGAAGGCGACGGCGGACGGCACGCAGGGAGGCCGCGGGCTCGCGATCGCAGGGCTGGTCACCGGCATCCTCGGCACCCTGTACCTGATCTTCGTGGTCCTGTGGATCCTGCTCTACGTGGTCGTCGGCGTCTGGGCGGTCGGCACCTCGTGAGCAGGCCGGTCCCCGCGCCGCCCCGGCGCCCCCGACGGGCACCCCGGGCGCGTCGTGACCGCATCGTGACCGCGGGTGTGACGAACCTGTAATATGAGCCTGACCTGCGGAGATGCCAGTCGGGATGGGGTGTTCACCTGGCGTTCACATCGGGGGCGGCGGTGTGTCATCTCGACTCCCTAGTTTCGAGGACGGACGTCAAAAGACCCCATGACCTTGGTGGGCCAAGGCCCCCCGAAAGGACCAGCTGTGAACGCTCGCAAGAACAAGCTCGTCGCGCTCGCCGCCCTCGGCCTCACCGGCGCCCTGGCCCTGTCCGCCTGCGGCGGCGGCAGCCCCTCGGCCGACGGCGGCTCCGACGCCGGCGGTGCGCAGCCGGGCGCGGCCTCGGGCCAGCTCGCCGGCGCCGGCGCCTCCTCCGCGGAGTCCGCCCAGGGCGCCTGGACCCAGAACTTCATCGCCCTGAACCCCGAGGCCCAGGTCACCTACGACTCCGTCGGCTCCAGCGCGGGCCGCGAGCAGTTCCTCGCCGGCGGCGTGCAGTTCGCCGGCTCCGACGCCGCGCTCACCGAGGACGAGCTGGCGCAGTCGGCCGAGGCCTGCCAGGGCGGCACCGCCTTCGACCTGCCCGTCTACATCTCCCCGATCGCGGTCGTGTTCAACCTCGAGGGCGTCGAGGATCTGCAGCTGTCCGCCCCGACGATCGCGGGCATCTTCGCCGGCACCATCACCACGTGGAACGATCCGGCCATCGTCGCGGACAACCCCGAGGCGACGCTGCCGGATCTCGCCATCACGCCCGTGCATCGTTCGGACGGCTCCGGCACGACCGAGAACTTCACCTCCTACCTGTCCGAGACCGCGGGCGACGTCTGGACCCACGGCGAGGTCGACGAGTGGCCCATCGAGGGCGGCCAGTCCGGCGACGGCACCTCCGGCCTCGTCTCCGTCGTCGAGGGCGGCAACGGCACCATCGGCTACGCCGACGCCTCCAAGGCCGGCAACCTCGGCATCGCCAAGGTGAAGGTGGGCGAGGAGTACATCGAGTACAGCCCCGAGGCCGCCGCCAAGGCCGTCGAGCTCTCCCCGCGCGCCGAGGGCCGCTCCGAGCACGACATCGTGATGGAGCTGGACCGCACGATCGACGACCCGGGCGCCTACCCGATCGTGCTCGTCTCCTACCTGGTCCTGTGCGACACCTATGCTGATCAGGAGACCGCGGACCTGGTGAAGGCCTACGCCGGCTACGTCGTGTCCCCCGAGGGCCAGGAGGCCTCCGCGCAGGCCGCCGGCAGCGCCCCGCTGACCGAGGGCCTGTCCACCGACGCGACCGCCGCGATCGAGTCGATCAAGGCCGCGGCCTGACGCACCGCCGCATCACGGCGCACCGGAGGCCGGGGGCGGAGCCCCTGAGCACCCGGTGCGCCGTGCCACCCGGCGCACCGGGTTCCTCGTCCCCACCTCAGGAAGGCTGTTCGTGAGCACGTCCGCCGCGGCCACCCCCACGCCGCAGAAGCAGTCCGATCCCCCCGAGACGAAGGCTCGGACCGCGAAGCGGCCCGGTGACCTGATCTTCAGCGGGCTGAGCATCGGCTCCGGCCTTCTGATCTTCCTCACCCTGCTGCTCGTCGCCGTCTTCCTGACGATCCGCTCCCTCCCGGCGATCCAGTCCAGCCGCGAGGTCACCGGCGATGCGGACGCCGTCTCCCTCCTCGAGTACACCGCCCCGCTGGTGTTCGGCACCGTGTTCGCGGCGGTGCTCGCGCTGCTCATGGCGGTCCCGGTGGCCGTCGGCATCGCGCTGTTCATCTCGCACTTCGCGCCGCGGCGCCTGGCCACGCCGCTGGGCTTCATGATCGACCTGCTCGCCGCGGTCCCCTCGGTGGTCTTCGGCCTGTGGGGCGGCGTCTGGCTGGTGCCGCGCCTGGAGCCGCTGTACATGTGGCTGAACACGTATCTCGGGTGGATCCCGCTGTTCGCCGGGGAGCCCAGCGCCCCGATGCGCAACCTCGCCACCGCCTCCGTGGTCCTCGCGGTGATGATCCTGCCGATCATCACCGCCGTGTCGCGGGAGGTCTTCCTGCAGACCCCGCGGCTGCAGGAGGAGGCGGCCCTCGCCCTCGGCGCCACCCGCTTCGAGACCATCCGGACCGTGGTGCTGCCCTTCGGCCGCTCGGGCGTGGTCTCCGCCTCGATGCTGGGCCTGGGCCGCGCGCTCGGCGAGACCATGGCCGTGCTCATGGTGCTCTCGCCCGGCTCCTCGTTCTCGCTGCACATCCTCGAGGTGGGCCGGCACAACTCGATCGCCGCCAACATCGCCTCCCAGAGCGCCGAGGCCACCCCGGACGTCATGGCCCGCCTGATCTTCACCGGGCTCGTGCTGTTCGTGATCACCTTCGTCATCAATGCGATCGCCCGCGCCGTCGTGGCGCGCAGCACCCAGGGCTGAGAGGGAACCATGAGCACCACGACCACCTCCAAGCCCACGCACTCGGAGCTGCTGACCGGCTCGGCGACCGCCGAGAACCGGCTCCCGGGCTGGCACATGCTGCTGACCGCCCTCGCCGCCGTCCTCCTGGCCGTGCTGGTCCTGGCCCTGTTCGGGTCGGTGAGCATCGGCGGCGTCCTCGTGCTGGGCTACGGCCTGCACCTCGTGATCGGCTATCTCTACTCGCGGGTCCGCGAGGGCCGCCGCTGGGCCGCCGACCGCCTGGTGACGATGCTCGTGTACGGCGCCTTCGCCGTGGCGATGATCCCGCTGATCTCGCTGCTGTGGGAGGTGCTGCACCGCGGCATCGTCCGCATCATCGGCCCGATCCCGCTGCAGTTCTGGACCATGGACATGGCCGGCGTGATCGGCGGCATGGACACCGGCGGCATCTCCCATGCGATCGTGGGAACGCTGCTGATCACCCTGGGCGCCTCCCTGATCTCCGTGCCGATCGGCCTGTTCACCTCGATCTTCCTCGTCGAGTACGCCCGCTACGGCGCGCTGAAGGTGCTGGGCCGCGGCGTCACCTTCCTGGTGGACGTGATGACCGGCATCCCCTCGATCGTCGCGGGCCTGTTCGGCCTGGCGCTGTTCATCACCATCACCAACGATCCGGGCATCCGCATCGGCCTGATGGGATCGGTGGCCCTGTCCGTTCTCATGATCCCGACCGTGGTGCGCTCCAGCGAGGAGATGCTCCGCCTGGTGCCGATGGAGCTGCGCGAGGCCGCCTACGGCCTGGGCGTGCCCAAGTGGCTGACCATCGTCCGGGTGGTGCTGCGGACCGCGATCGCCGGCCTGACGACCTCGGTCACCCTCGCCGTCGCCCGCGTGATCGGCGAGACGGCCCCGCTGCTGCTGACGGTCGGCGCCCTGCCTCTGATGAACGCCAACCTGTTCGAGGGCCGCATGCAGACCCTGCCGACGTTCATCAACAGCCAGTACCGTTCGGGCAACGCCGTGTGCAACTCCGACGTCATGACGAACCCGATCACGCAGATCGACTACGCGTGCTCGACCACGATCAACTACGACCGGGCGTGGGCCGCAGCGCTCACCCTGATCCTCATCGTCATGCTCCTGAACGTCATCGCCCGCCTGGTCAGCTACTACTTCTCGCCGAAGCTCGGCCGCTGAGCCGCTCCCGCCGGCCGCATCGAAAGGAATCTCCATGGCCCAGGCCATCAACGTCGAGGATCTGAACATCTACTACAGCGAGTTCCTCGCCGTGGAGAACGTCAACGTGACGATCCAGCCCCGCTCGGTGACCGCGCTCATCGGCCCCTCGGGCTGCGGGAAGTCCACCTTCCTGCGCACCCTGAACCGCATGCACGAGGTCATCCCCGGGGCATACGCCACCGGCTCGGTCGAGATCGAGGGCGCGAACATCTACGGCAGCGGCGTGGACCCCGTCAACGTCCGCCGCCGGGTGGGCATGGTCTTCCAGAAGCCGAACCCCTTCCCGACCATGTCCATCCGCGACAACGTGCTCGCGGGCGTGAAGCTCAACAACCAGCGCATCTCCCGGTCCACGGCCGATGAGCTCGTGGAGAGCTCCCTGCGCGGCGCGAACCTCTGGGAGGAGGTCAAGGACCGCCTCGACAAGCCCGGCATGGGCCTGTCCGGCGGCCAGCAGCAGCGTCTGTGCATCGCCCGCGCCATCGCCGTCAAGCCCGAGGTCATCCTCATGGACGAGCCGTGCTCCGCGCTCGACCCGATCTCGACCCTGGCGATCGAGGACCTCATCCACGAGATGAAGCAGGACTTCACCATCGTCATCGTCACCCACAACATGCAGCAGGCCTCGCGCGTCTCCGACCGCACCGGCTTCTTCAACATCGCCGGCACCGGCAAGCCCGGGCATCTCATCGAGATCGACGAGACCGAGAAGATGTTCACCAACCCCGAGAACAAGCAGACCGAGGACTACATCTCCGGCCGCTTCGGGTGATCCGCGGGCGGTCGCCGGTCGCACGGCGCCGTCCCCCCACGGTCTGACGCCGGCCCCGGGAGTTCGATCCCGGGGCCGATGCGCGTCCCGGGGCGGCGGCGGGATCGTGGAGCCATGAACACGACGCATCCCTCCGCCGTCCCGCAGAGCGCCCCCGCGCTGCCCGTCCCGCCGGTCGCGGGCCTCGCCCCGCAGCCGCAGCCCCTCCCGGCCGGACCGCCGCCGGTCCTGCAGGCCCGCCGCCTGCGCCACACCTACGGGAAGTCCGCGAGCGCGACCCCCGCCCTGAACGGGATCGACCTCGACATCCAGGTCGCCGAGTCGCTCGCCGTCATGGGCCCCTCCGGCTGCGGCAAGACGACGCTGCTGCACGTGCTCGCCGGCATCATCGCCCCGACCGACGGCACCGTCCACCACGGGGGACAGCCGCTGCAGGACCTGTCCGACGCGGCACGGACCCGCCTGCGCCGCAGCGCGTTCGGCTTCGTCTTCCAGGACGGCCAGCTGCTGCCGGAGCTGACCGCGCTGGAGAACGTGATCCTGCCGCGCATGCTCGCCGGGTCCTCGCGGCGCACCGCGACCGCCGACGCCCGCGGCTGGCTGGACCGGCTGGGGCTCGCGGGCCTGCACGACCGCCGTCCCGGGCAGCTCTCCGGCGGGCAGGCGCAGCGCGTCGCGATCGCGCGGGCGCTCGCCGGCCGGCCCACCGTCGTCTTCGCCGACGAGCCGACCGGCGCCCTGGACCAGGCCACCGGCCACGCCGTCCTCGAGGTCCTCACCGAGGCGAGCCGCGAAGCCGGGGCGAGCCTCGTGATGGTCACCCACGACCCGGCGGTCGCCGCGGTGTGCGAGCGCACCATCGCCATGCGCGACGGGCGCATCGAGCAGCAGTTCCGCCGCCGGAGCGCCGCGGAGGGACAGGTCCGATGACCCTGCTGAACGTCGCCCCCCTCGTCCTGCGCCGCCGCGGAGGGATCGCCGGGATCCTCCCGATCATCGGCTTCGCCGCCTCCACCGCGATCCTCGCGACCGTCCTCGGCGGCCTCACGGCATTCCTGGGAAGGGCCGCCGTCGTCCCGGAGGGCGTGGACTTCTCCGATCCCCGCGCGAACCTGCCGTTCCTGCTGACCTGCGCCGCGGTCGCGACGGCCCTGCTCGTCCCGAGCGCCATGGGCCTCGGCAGCGCGGCCGCGAAGCTGTCGCTCAGCCGTCGCGAGCGCGACCTCGCCTCGATGCGCCTGGTGGGCGGGACGTCCGCGCAGATCGGCACCATCGCCGTGCTCGACGTCGTCCTGCAGGCGCTGATCGGCTCCCTCGCCGGCATCGGCCTGCACCTCGCGGTGACCCCGGCCCTGACCGGTCTCGACTTCGGCCTGGCGCCCTTCACGATCGGCGAGCTCATGCTCCCGGTCTGGGGCTATCCGGTGCTCGTCCTCGCCGTCGCGCTGCTGTCGGCGTTCTCCGCGGCGCTCGGGCTCCTGGGCGTGGTCATCTCCCCGCTCGGCGTCGCCCGGGACTCCCGGATCGTGCGCATGTCGGTGATCCGCCTCGCCGTCTGGGTGCTGCTCGTGATCGGCTTCGGCGCCGCCTTCCAGATCGTGCCGCGACTGGCCGGCACCGCGGACGACCCGCTGCTGGTGACCACCGTCGTGCTCGCCGTCTTCATGGCGGTCCTCGTGGGCAGCGTGAACCTGGTCGGTCCGTTCGTGGTGTGGCTCGCCGCCCGCATCCTCGCCGCCGTGGCGCCCCGCCCGGCGCTGCTGGTGGGGGCGCGGCGCCTGGCCGCGGACCCCCGCGCAGGCTGGCGCAGCGTCTCCGGGGTGACCTTCGGCCTGGTGATCGCCGGCTTCCTGACCCTGCTGACGATCTTCGGCCGCTCCACCGACCCGGCGGAGGCGGCGCTCATGACGGCGCTGAACACCGGCGGCTACCTCACCCTCGGCATCGCCGCGGTGCTCGCCGCGGTGTCCACCGGCGTCACCCAGACCGCCCGCGTCCTGGACCAGGCGGGCGTCTACCGCTCCCAGCACGTCTCCGGCGCGCCGATCTCGGCGCTGCAGCGGGCGCGGATGGCCGAGATCGGGCTGCCGCTCGCGATCGCCGCGATCATCGCGGGGGTGAGCGCCGCGGGGCTGATCATGCCGGTCCTGGGCGGGGCGGCGATCCTGGGCCCGCTGGTGCAGTACCTGCTGAGCGCCCTGGTGGCCCTGGGCCTGGTCGCCGTGAGCGTCCTGGTCAGCGCCCCGCTCGTGTCCCGGGTCGCGCGCAGCGAGGCCTGACCGGACGGGGAGCCCGGGGCGAGGGGGCCGCGGGACCAACGAGGGGTTCGCGGGACCAATACGGGGACACAGGCGGTATATGGCGCTGTGTCCCCGTATTGGTCCCGTGGATCCTCGGCCGGTGCGTCGACGCGGCGGCGGGGACGTCCCGCGGTGCCGGTCCGGTCGCTACGCTGGACGTCATGAACTTCGAATCCGTGGCCCCGGCCGAGGTGCCCGAGGGCGCCCACCTCATCGACGTCCGCGAGCAGTCCGAGTGGGACGCCGGGCATGCCCCGACCGCCCAGCACCTCGCCGCCAGCACCCTGCTGGAGAACCTCGACAAGCTGCCCGAGGACGGCGACCTGTACATCGTCTGCCGCAGCGGCGGGCGCAGCGCGCAGGTCTGCCAGTGGCTGAACCAGAACGGCTACGACGCGATCAACGTCGCCGGCGGGATGGACATCTGGTTCGAGTCCGGTCTGCCGATGGTCTCCGACGGCGAGGGCGAGCCCTACGTCCTGTGACCGCCGGCCTCAGAGGCTGATCGCGTCCTTCAGCACGGCGTAGCCGACGAAGGCGACGACGTCGAGCAGGGTGTGGGCGATGACCAGCGGCATCGTCCGGCCGGTGCGCCGGAACCAGGCGGCGAACACGACGCCCATGACGGCGTTGGCGATGCCGGGGCCGATCCCCTGGTACAGGTGGTAGGCCCCGCGAAGCAGCGCCGAGGCGAGGATGATCCGCCCCGGCCCCCAGCCCAGCGCCTCCAGGCGCCGCGACAGGTAGCCCACCGCGATCACCTCCTCCACCACGGCGTTCTTGACCGCCTGCAGCACCAGCACGGGCACCGTCCACCAGTGCTCGGCGAGGGCCGCGGGGATCACCTCGACGGTCGCGCCGATCGCCCGCCCCGCCGCGTAGACGGCCAGTCCCGGCAGGCCGATGCCGGCGGCCAGGGCCAGGCCCGCCAGCGCATCACGCAGCGGCGCGGCGAGGTCCAGTCCCAGATCGGCCAGCGCCGCCCGGACCGAGCCGGCGGTGAGCGCGAGCAGCAGCACGGCCAGCGCCACCGGGGCGAGCGTGAAGACGATCCCCAGCAGCTGGCGCGCCAGATCGGCCCAGGGCATCTCGGAGGCGGAGGCGTTCAGCGCCACGCTCTGCTCGGCCAGCGGGCCCCGCGCCATCGCCTCCACCAGCGCGAGGACCGCATAGACGGCGCTGCGGCCCAGGGACAGCGCCAGCACGACGACGATCTCGGCGCGCAGCAGGCGGGCGGGGATGACGATGCTCACGGGCACATCGTGCCAGGCGCGCGGCCGCCGCGGCCCGGGGGAGGGGCTCATCCGGCAGGCGTACGGTGTCCTCCCCGAGAACGTCGTCGGAAGGAAACCCACCGTGTCCGTGCCTGAGCCCGCTGCCGCCTCTGTCCCCGAGCCCGACCCTGCCTCGTCCCCGGGGGCCGCCGCGCCCGCCGCCGGCGAGCCGGCTGCGGAGGCCGTGGACGCCGCTCTGCGCGACCTGTCCGAGCATCGCGACTGGCGCCGCGAGCTGTACACCGACCTGCACCGTCACCCCGAGCTGGGCCTCGAGGAGACCGCCACCGCGCAGCGCATCACCGCGGAGCTCGAGGCGCTGGGGGCGCGGCCGATGCGGATCGGCGGGACCGGGGTGGTCGCCGTGCTGACCCACGGCGAAGGGCCCGTGGTGCTGGCCCGCGCCGACATCGACGGCCTGCCCGTGCAGGAGCGGACGGGACTGCCGTACGCCTCGGAGGTCGAGGGGGTGATGCACGCCTGCGGCCACGACACCCATGTGACCGCGCTGCTGGGCGCCGTGCGCCAGCTGCTCGCGCACCCGGGGACCTGGTCCGGCACCTACATCGCCCTGTTCCAGCCCGCCGAGGAGACCGGCGAGGGCGCCCGGGCCATGGTCGAGGACGGCCTCGCCGAGCGGATCCCGCACCCGGACGTGGCGCTGGGCCAGCACGTGATGCCGATGCCGGCCGGGATGATCGCGGTGGGCCCCGGCCCGGTGATGTCGCAGAGCGACTCCCTGCGCATCACCCTGCACGGCCGCGGCGCCCACGGCTCCATGCCGCACCTCTCGGTGGACCCCGTGGTCCTCGCCGCGAGCGTGGTGCTGCGCCTGCAGACCGTGGTCTCCCGCGAGGTCGCCCCGGGGGAGTTCAGCGTCCTGACCATCGGGGCGCTGCACGCCGGCACCCGGCCCAACATCATCGCCGACCGCGCGGAGCTGCAGGTGAACATGCGCCACTACGACCCGGCGGTGCGGGACCGCGTGCTCGCCGCGGTCGAGCGGGTGGTCCGCGCCGAGTGCGCGGCCTCCGGAGCGCCCCGCGACCCCGAGATCGTCCTCGAGCACCAGCTGCCGCCCACCCTCAACGACCCGGAGACCGCCGAGCGGGTGGCCGCGGCCTTCCGCGATCGTTTCGGCGAGGACCGGGTCGTGCCGATGCCCCAGGTCACCGCGTCCGAGGACTTCTCGGTGATCCCCGATGCGCTGGGCGTGCCCTACGCCTACTGGTTGGTCGGGGGAGGGGACCCGGAGGCCTTCGCCGCGGCGATGCGGGAGGACGGCGGCGCCGCCTCGCTCCCGGTGAACCACTCGCCCCTGTTCGCCCCGGTGATCGAACCGACGCTGGAGGCGATGACCAGCGCCCACGTCGTCGCGGCCCTGGCCCACCTCGGCCGGGGCAGTGGAAGGATGGAGGCATGACCACGCCTGCGCCTGCTGCCCCCTCCCGCCCGCTCGTCCTCGTCACCGGTGCCACCCGGGGCATCGGCCGCGCCGTCGCCCAGGAGCTCGCCGCCGATCATGACCTGGTGCTGGGCGGCCGCGACGCCTCGGCCCTCGCCGAGCTCGCCGCGTCCCTGGAGGAAGCCGGCGGCGCCGCACCGCAGCTGCTGGCCGCCGATCTCACCGACGCCGCGCAGGTCGCCCGCGCCGTCGAGGAGCTCGGACTGGCTGCGGGGCTGGACGGGGTCGTGCACAGCGCCGGGATCCTCGTCCCCGGGACCGTCGAGGACCTCGCCCCCGAGGACTGGGCGCGCTCCTTCGCCACCAACGTCACCGCCGTCGCCGAGCTCACGCGGCTGCTGCTGCCCGGGCTGCGGGCACGCCGCGGCACCGTGGTGACCATCAACTCCGGCAGCGGGTACACGGCAGGGGCCGGCGGCGGGGCCTATGCCGCCTCCAAGTTCGCGCTGCGCGCCCTGACCGACGCGCTGCGCCAGGAGGAGCGTCCCCACGGCGTGCGGGTGGTCTCCATCCATCCCGGCCGCGTCGACTCCGACATGCAGCGCCAGCTGCGCTCCTTCGAGGACGGCGCCTACGAGGTGGAGAAGTACCTGCGCCCGGAGTCGGTCGCCGCGACGGTGGGCCTGGCCCTGCGCCTGGGCGAGGATGCCGTCATCGAGTCCCTGAACGTCCGCCCCCGCGGCTGAGGCTCGACGGGGCCGATGCCCCCTCGCGGGCATCGGCCCCGTCGCGGGCGCCGGCCCCGTCGCGGGCACCGGCCCCGTCGCGGGCATCGGCCGTGTCGTGCGCCAGGCGGGGTCGCGGGCCCGGCCCGCCGGTGCGGCCCCGGGCGTCGGCCCGGCCGCCCCGACGGGGCCCGACCGGCTCAGTGGTGCAGCTCGAAGGAGTCCTCCAGCAGCTTCGCCCGCCCGGCCTCGAAGCGCGCCACCGGCACCCGGAACGGGGAGCAGGAGACGTAGTCCAGCCCCACGTGGTGGAAGAAGTGGATGGAGTCGGGGTCGCCGCCGTGCTCGCCGCACACCCCCAGCGTGAGGTCCGGGCGGGTGGAGCGGCCGCGCTGCGCGCCGATGCGCACCAGCTCCCCGACCCCGTACTGGTCCAGCGACTCGAAGGGGCTGGTCAGCAGGATGCCGCGGTCCTTGTAGGTGAAGAAGAAGCCGGCCTCCACGTCGTCGCGGGAGAAGCCCCAGGTGGTCTGGGTGAGGTCGTTGGTGCCGAAGCTGAAGAACTCGGCGACCTCGGCGATCTCGTCGGCCCGCAGCGCCGCCCGCGGCAGCTCGATCATGGTGCCGATCCGGCAGGCGAGGTCCATGCCCTGCTCGGCGGCCACGTCGTCGCGCACCGCCCGGATCTCGGCGGTGATCTCCCACAGCTCGCGGATCGAGGACACCAGCGGCACCATGATCTCGATGTGGGGGTCGCCGCCGGCGCGGCGCACCTGGGCCTCCGCCTCGAGGATCGCGCGGGTCTGCATGCCGTACAGCCCCGGGATCGTCAGCCCCAGGCGCACGCCGCGCAGCCCCAGCATCGGGTTCTGCTCGTGCAGGCGCCGCACGGCCCCCAGCAGGGTCACGTCCCGCTTGGACTTCTTCTTGCCGGCCGCCTCGCGCTTGGCGACCTTCACGCTGAGCTCGGTGATGTCGGGGAGGAACTCGTGCAGGGGCGGATCCAGCAGGCGGATCGTCGTGGGCAGGGAGCCCATCGCCTCGAGCAGCCCGACGAAGTCGCCGCGCTGGACCTCGGCGAGCTCGTCCAGCGCCTCCTGGCGCTGCTCCTGGTCGGCGGAGAGGATGAGGTTCTCCACCAGAACGCGCCGCTCGCCGAGGAACATGTGCTCCGTGCGGGCCAGGCCGATGCCCTGGGCGCCCATCCGGCGCGCCCGGGCGGCGTCCTCGGCGGTGTCGGCGTTGGCGCGCACCTCGAGGGTGCGCAGGGAATCGGCCACGCCCATCAGGCGGTGCACGGAGCGCACCAGATCGCTCGCGGCCGGATCATCGGGCGCGAGATCTCCCTCCAGGTACTGGACGACCTCGCTGGGCTCGACGGGAACCTCCCCGAGGTACACCTCGCCGCTGGTCCCGTCGATGGAGATGACATCGCCCTCGCGGGCGATCACCTCCCCGCCCATGCGGATCTCCCGGGCCTTCTCGTCGACCTCGAGGGTCTCCGCCCCGCACACGCAGGTCTTGCCCAGCCCGCGGGCGACCACCGCGGCATGGCTGGTCTTGCCGCCGCGGGAGGTGAGGACCCCGGCGGCGGCCAGCATCCCGGCGAGGTCGTCGGGGTTCGTCTCCCGGCGCACCAGGATGGTGGCGATCCCGTCGCGGGCCCGCGCGGCCACGCTCGCGGAGTCGAAGGCGACCTGGCCGACGGCCGCGCCGGGGGAGGCGTTGAGCCCCGTCGTGATCGGCTCCGCGCCGGAGCCCTCGGCGAAGTGAGGGAACATGAGGCGGCTCAGCTGGCCGCCGTCGACGCGGCGCAGCGCCTCCTCCTCGTCGATCACGCCCTCGTCCACGAGGGTCGTGGCGATGCGGAAGGCCGCCGCGGCGGTGCGCTTTCCGACGCGGGTCTGCAGCATCCACAGCGTCCCGGACTCGATGGTGAACTCGATGTCGCACAGGTCCTTGTAGTGCGCCTCGAGGGTGTCCATGATCCCGGTGAGCTGCGCGTAGCACTCGGGCAGGACCTGCTCGAGCTCGGGCAGGGAGCGCGTGTTGCGGATCCCCGCGACGACGTCCTCGCCCTGCGCGTTGACGAGGAAGTCCCCGTACACGCCGAGCTGGCCGGTGGCGGGGTCCCGGGTGAAGCACACCCCGGTCGCGGAGCGGTCGTCGAGGTTGCCGAAGACCATCGAGCACACGTTCACCGCGGTCCCCAGGTCGTGGCGGATCCGCTCGGTGTTGCGGTACACCACCGCGCGCGGCGCGTTCCACGAGTCGAACACGGCGCGGATCGAGCGGCGCAGCTGCTCGCGCGGGTCCTGCGGGAACGGCTCGCCGGTCTCCTCGAGGATGATCTGCTGGAACGCGGCGACCACGCCGGCGAGATCCTCGGCGGTCAGATCCACGTCCGAGGCGACGCCGCGCTGCGCCTTGACGCGGTCCATGACCTCCTCGAAGCGCTCCCCGTCGATCTCCTCGACGGTGCGCCCGAACATCTGCAGCAGGCGACGGTACGAATCCTGGGCGAAGCGCTCCGATCCCGAACGGGCGGCCAGGCCCTGGACGGTCTCGTCGTTCAGGCCCACGTTCAGGACCGTCTCCATCATCCCCGGCATCGACACCTTCGCCCCCGAGCGCACCGAGACCAGCAGCGGGTCCTCGGGGTCGCCGAACCTCCGCCCCAGGCGCTCCTCGACGTCGGCGAGGGCGGCGGCGACCTGGTCGGCCAGCTCGGGCGGGTTCTCGCCGTGGGACATGTACCAGCGGCAGGCGTCGGTGGTGATCGTGAACCCGGGCGGCACGGGCAGGCCCAGCCGGGTCATCTCGGCGAGGTTCGCCCCCTTGCCGCCCAGCAGGTCCTTCTGGTCCTTGGAGCCCTCGCTGAACGGGTACACGTATGTCGCGGTCATCGTCGCTGGTGCCTTCCACGCTGCTCCCGATCGGGAGACCTGACCGGGGGCCGCGGCGTGTGGCCGGAACCCCGGGGCGCGTCCTTGCGCCTGGGGCCACTGTAGGAGCGCGGACAGCGCGCGGCCAGGCTCGCGGCGAGGGGTCCGACCGGGCGTCCCCGGAGGCGCCGGATCCCGGCCGGGCAAGCGCTGGACCGGTCAGGTTCCGCCGTCGGGCGAGCACAGGCCGCTGCCGCTCGCGCTCGCGGCGGCGTCCGGTCTCAGGCGATGGGCGGTGGGGCTGCGCGGTTCAGCGCGGCGGGGCCGGAGACGGTCGGGTCGCCGAGGATCCGGAAGCGCCAGGGGAAGCGCACCGGGTCGCTCGCCTCGGTGCGCAGGCCGATCCGCGGCCCGGTCGCCACGACGGGGGCTGGCAGCGCCGGGTCCCGGGGGAGGACGCGCAGCGGGCCGGCGCACAGGTCCAGGCCGTCGTCCTCCCAGGTGACGCCGCAGGCGACCGTCGCACGACCGGGCCCCTGGGCGAGGTCCCGGTCGCGGCGGGTGACGCCGCGGGCGCTGCGGCGCTCGCGGGCGAGATCCGCCCCCTCGACGATCTCGCCGGCGCGGATCAGGCACCCGGTGGCGACCCCCTCCGCATCGGCGACGATGTTCATGCACACGTGCAGCCCCATGTGCCGGTAGACGTACAGGTGCCCGGGAGGGCCGAACATGGTGGCGTTGCGGGCGCTGCGGCCCCGGAAGGCGTGGGATCCGGGATCGACGGCCCCGCAGTACGCCTCGACCTCGGTGATGCGCAGGCGCACGCCCCGCCCGGCGAGCTCGCAGCCCAGCAGCAGCGGGGCGAGGTCGAGGACGGGGCGGTCGAAGAACTCCCGCGGCAGCGGGGTGCGTGCGGCCGGCCCGGCGGGGACGGGCGTCGAGCCGTGCCCGGCGGAGCCGGCCCGGTCGTCGGAGGGGGAGGAGCTCACTTCAGCAGCCGCTTCACGGCCGCCATCACCTCGTCCATCTTGGCGTCGATGACGGCAGGGTCTCCGGAGCGGGCGGCGTCGTGGACGCAGTGGTGGATGTGGTCGTCCACCAGCCCGGTGGCGACGGACTCGAGGGCCTTCTGCACGGCGGAGACCTGGGTGAGGACGTCGATGCAGTACACGTCCTCCTCGATCATCCGCTGCAGCCCGCGGACCTGGCCCTCGACCCGCTTGAGCCGGCGCAGGTAGGCCGGCTTGTCGTCGTGGTAGCCGTGGGCGTCCTTGCAGGAGCAGGGATCCGCCGCGGTCAGCGCGTCCGTCGCGGCATGGGGCGCGGCGGACGCGTCCCCGGCCTCGGCGGTCGCATCCACGGCGGGCCGATGGGCCTCGGTCATGACGGGTCCTCGCCGGAGGCGTCGTCGAGGTGTCCCACCAGGCGCGGCCCGTAGCCGACGTAGGTCGCCGGGCTCAGCGCGAGCAGGCGCGCCTCCTCCTCCGCGGGCAGGCCCAGGGTCCCGATGAACTCGCGCATGCCCTCGCCGGTGACGCGCTGGCCGCGGGTGAGGTCCTTGAGGCGCTCGTAGGGGTTGTCCATGCCCTCGGCGCCCTGCACGCCCAGGGTGCGCATGACGGACTGGACGGCCTCGCCGAGCACCTCCCAGTTGGCGTCGAGGTCCGCGGCCATCGCCTCGGCGTCCACGTCCAGGCCCGCGAGGCCCTTGCGGAGGTTCGCGATCGCCAGCAGCGAATGGCCGATGGCGGGGCCGACGTTGCGCTGGGTGGTGGAGTCGGTGAGATCGCGCTGCAGGCGGGAGGTGACCAGGGTCTGGCCGAGCACGTCCAGCAGGGCGCCGGAGATCTCGAGGTTCGCCTCGGCGTTCTCGAAGCGGATCGGGTTGACCTTGTGGGGCATCGTCGAGGAGCCGGTGCCGCCCTGCGCCGACAGCCGCTGGCGGAAGTAGCCCATCGAGATGTAGGTCCACACGTCGGTGGCCAGGTTGTGCAGGATGCGCCCGGCGCGGGCCACGTCGGCGTACAGCTCCGCCTGCCAGTCGTGGGACTCGATCTGCGTGGTCAGCGGGTTCCAGGTCAGGCCCAGGTGCTCGACGAAGGTGCGCGAGACCTCCTCCCAGTCGGTTCCGGGCACGGAGACCGAATGCGCCGCGAACGTGCCGGTGGCCCCGTTGATCTTGCCGAGGATCTCGTCGGCCGCGATGCGCCGTGCCTGGCGCCCCAGGCGGTGGGCGAAGACCGCGAGCTCCTTGCCCAGGGTGGTGGGGGTGGCGGGCTGGCCGTGGGTGCGCGAGAGCATCGGCACCTCGGCGGTCTCGCGGGCGAGGGCGGCGAGGTCGTCGATGACGCCCTGCAGGGCGGGCAGCCACACCTGCTCGATCGCGCCCTTGACCATGAGGGCGTAGGACAGGTTGTTGACGTCCTCGCTGGTGCAGTAGATGTGCACGATCTCCGCGAGGGGCTCGAGGGAGGTCCCGGCGAGACGGCGCTTGATGTAGTACTCGACGGCCTTGACATCGTGCACGGTCTCGCGCTCGATCTCGGCGTGCTCGGCGATGCCCTCGGCGCCGAAGTCCTCCGGGATGGCGCGCAGCAGGGCGCGCTCGTCCTCGGTGAGGGTGCGCAGGCCCGGGATGGCGCCGTTGTCGAGGAGGTGGATGACCCACTCGACCTCGACGATGATCCGGCAGCGGTTCAGGGCGGCTTCGGAGAGGTGATCGACGAGCGGGGCGACCTGGGCGCGGTACCGGCCGTCCAGCGGGGTGAGCGCGATCGGCGGGGTGAGGTCGGCGAAGGTATGGGCCATGGGGCCCATTGTTCCATCACCCCCGGGGCGCGGGGGAGCGGGGTCCGTCACGGGCCGATGCGCTCCGTCCGGCTCCGGGCCGATGCCCCGCGCCCGACCCCGGGCCGATGCGCTCAGCCGCGCGGCCGCACCTCCAGCCACAGCACGCCGTGCGCGGGGATCGCCGCGCCCTCGCGCAGATCGACCTCGACATCGGCGATGAGCTCGCGGGCCTGCGGATCGAGGCCGGACAGCGTCACCGGGTCCACGTGGACGCCCTCGTCGCCGACGTTCGCGAGCACCAGGATGCTCGTGACCTCGCCGGGGCGCTGGAAGCCGATGACGCAGCGGTGGGGGACGTGGAAGGGGACGAGGTCGTTCCCGGCCAGCTGCGGGGCGTCGCGGCGGACGGCGAGCAGGCGCCGCAGCCGCTGGTGGACGCGCCCGGCGACGGTGCGCTCGTCCTCGCGCACCGCATAGGCCTCAGCGGGGCGGTGCGGGCGGCCCACCCAGCGGCTATCCTCCGCCTCGGCGGGACGGTTGCGGTAGCCGTAGTCGTTCATCTGCGCGACCTCGTCGCCGAGGTAGATCAACGGGATCCCGCCGGTGGACAGGGCGATCGCATGGGCCAGGACGACGCGGTCCTCCCCGCCGGCGTCGCCCTTCTCGAT
The DNA here is from genome assembly GCF_000576425.1 of Brachybacterium phenoliresistens. Classification (GTDB taxonomy): domain Bacteria; phylum Actinomycetota; class Actinomycetes; order Actinomycetales; family Dermabacteraceae; genus Brachybacterium; species Brachybacterium phenoliresistens. The sequence goes on from NZ_KK070000.1 coordinate 75,712, forward strand.
CCCCGCGAGGGACGCAGTGGTGCCGGCGACGCGGGCGTCGCCGGTGCGGGGGTTCTCCTGGAACGCGGCCCCGCGCGCGAAGCTGCCCACCGTGCGGCCCACGTAGAAGTCGTTGAGGAAGCGCCGGTGCGCATAGCCGTCGATGCCGAGCTCGGCGGCGTCCTCGTCGGCGAAGGTCCAGCCGATGTCGTCATGGCTGCGCACATAGTTCACCCAGGCCGTGCCGGCGGGCAGGGCGTGGCGCCGCTCGAGGGCCTGGTTCAGCAGCCGCGCATCGCGGGTGGCGAGGGCCTCCCAGGTCAGCGCCATCTGCAGCGGGTTGTAGGAGATCTGGCATTCGCCGGGGGAGATGTACTCGATCACCTCGTCGGGGTGGACGATCGCCTCGGACTTGAACAGCAGGCTGGGCGCGGCGATGCGCAGCACCGCGTTGAAGGCCTGCAGCAGCAGGTGCGCCTCGGGGAGGGATTCGCACGCGGTGCCCAGGCGCTTCCAGATGAAGGCGACGGCGTCCATGCGCAGCACCTCGACGCCCTGCGCGGCGAGGAACAGCATCTCCCCGGCCATGGCGCGGAACACCGCCGGGTTCGCGTAGTTCAGGTCCCACTGGAAGTGGTAGAAGGTCGACCAGATCCAGCGGTCGTCCTCGAGCTGCACGAAGGAGCCGCGGTGGTCGTCGGGGAAGATCTCGCGCGTGGTGCGCTCGTAGGCGTCGGGCATCGCCCGGTCCTCGAAGATGAGGTAGAAGTCCTCGTGCTCCGGGTCGCCGGCCACCGCCTTGCGGGCCCATTCGTGCTCGTCGCTGGTGTGGTTGAAGATGAAGTCGACCACCAGGGAGATGCCGGCCTCGCGCAGGGCCGCGGCGAGCTCGGCGAGGTCCTCCATGGTGCCCAGCCGCGGGTCGACCTGCCGGTAGCTGCTCACGGCGTAGCCGCCGTCGTTGTTGCCCTCGGGCGCCGCGAACAGGGGCATCAGGTGCAGGTAGGTCAGCCCCAGCTCCTGGAAATAGCCGATGTGCTCGTGCATGCCGCGCAGCGTCCCGGCGTAGCGGTCGACGTAGCAGACCCCGCCGAGCATCCGCGCGGAGGTGAACCAGTCCGGATCCTCTGCGCGCGCCGCGTCCAGGGCCTTCAGCGGCGCGGGCCGCTGCTGCCAGGACTCGGCGGCCAGGACGAGGACCTCGTCCAGGGCGTCCTGCCAGTCCTCCCGCTCGCCGTAGATCCGCTGGAACAGGCCGTGCAGGGTGGGCAGGTGCTCCGAGAAGCGGGCGGCGAAGTCCGCATCGAACGGGCCGGTGCGCGCCTGGACGCGGGCGCGGACGGCGTGCGGATCCAGGGCGGGGTGCGCGGCGTGCGGAGTCACGCCCACAGGGTACGGCGCACCCGGAGCGGGAGGACGGGATCGGGCGGATCAGTCCTCGGCGCGGTCCCGGTCGCCGACCCCGATCACGGCCTCGACGATCGCGCCGAGAATGCCGATGAGGATTCCGGCGAGCAGCGCCCACCAGAACGTGTCGAAGGTGAGGGTGAGGCCGAACAGCCCCGACACCCAGCTGGTCAGCAGCAGCATCAGCGTGTTGACGACCAGCTGGAACAGGCCCAGCGTGACGCAGGTGATGGGCATGGCCAGCAGCGAGGCGACCGGCTTGACGATCGCGTCCACCAGCGCGAACACGAGGGCGATGGCGAGGATGGTGAGGACCTGGGTGAGGGCCGTGGCGTCCCCGTCGCCCAGGTGCATCCCCGGCAGGATCAGGGCGGTGACCCACAGGGCCCCGGCGGTGACGATGAGGTGCACGAGGAATCTCATGCCCCCATCCAAGCACCTCGGGGCCCGGATCACAGCCTGATATGCGGCCCGGTCCCGGCCCGGTGCGCCCTACCCTGGAGCGCATGTCCCAGCCCGATGCCCCCGAGCCCGCTGCGTCCCCGTCCGAGCCCGCCCCCGCCGATGCGGCGGTCCGCCTGCGCGGGACCCTCGACGCCCTGCCCTCCTACGTCCCCGGCCGGCCGGCGGCCGATGACGGCGTGGAGCGCTACAAGGTCTCCTCCAACGAGTCGCCGTTCCCGCCGCTGCCGTCCGTGCAGGAGGCGGTGACCCGGGCGCTCGCCGGGGCGAACCGCTACCCGGACATGGCCGCGGCCGCGCTGCGCGAGGCGCTGGGTCGCGAGCACGGCGTCGCCCCGGAGCAGATCGCCGTCTCGACCGGATCCGTCGCGGTGAGCGGGGACCTGGTGCGCGCTCTCGTGGATCAGGGCGACGAGGTCGTCTTCGCGTGGCGGTCCTTCGAGGCGTACCCGATCGTCGTCACCAGCCACGGCGGCGTGCCGGTGATGGTCCCGCTGGCCGAGGGGCATCGGCACGACCTGCCGGCGATGGCCGCGGCGATCACCGACCGCACCCGCCTCGTCGTGCTGTGCACGCCGAACAATCCCACCGGTCCCGCGCTCGGCACGGACGAGGTGCGCGCGTTCCTGCGATCGGTGCCCGAGCACGTCGTCGTCGCGATCGACGAGGCCTACCGCGAGTTCCACGACCCGGAGACGGTGCTCGACTCCGGGGCGATCTTCCGCGAGCACGGCAACGTGGTCCTGCTGCGCACCTTCTCCAAGATGCAGGCGCTGGCCGGTCTGCGCATCGGCTACGCGGTCGCGCATCCGCGGCTGGCGCGGGCGCTGGGGCAGGTGACGGTGCCCTTCGGCGCGAGCCTGCTGGCCCAGGAGGCGGCGCTGGCGACCCTCGAGCCCGCGGCGCGCGAGCAGCTCGAGCAGCGGGCCGCGCAGATCCGTGCCGAGCGCGACCGCGTCCGGGCCGGACTCGCGTCCCAGGGCTGGGAGCTGCCCGTCTCGCAGGGCAACTTCGTGTACCTCCCCCTGGAAGAGCGCAGCGCCGAGTTCGCCGCGTTCGCGGACTCCCGCGGCCTCGTTGTGCGGGCCTACGGCGTCGACGGCGTGCGGGTGACCATCGCCGAGGTCGCCGCGAACGACCGCCTTCTCGAGATCGCCCGGGAGTGGATCGGCCGCTGATCGCGGGGCCGCCGGCTCCGCGCCGGCGCCGCGGCGCCGCGGAGCCGGCCGGGGAGGCTCAGCCGCCCTGGATCCGGTGCACCAGGTGCGCCGTCCCGTCGGGGTCCAGGACTCCGGCGGGGTGCGGCCCGGCGGCCAGCCACGCCGCGCGCCGCTGCGGTGCCTCCGGGCCGGCGAGCCCGTCCCCGGCGCCCAGCACGAGGTTCCCCGCGAGGCGCTGCTCGAGCAGGTGCTCCTCGGCGAGGGTCCACGCCCCGCCCACCCCGGCGGCTGCCGCCGCCTCCTCGAGCGCCTGCGCCTCCCGGGCGAAGAAGCGCAGCCCGGCGTCGTCGCCGATGTTCACCAGCAGCGCGCCGCCGGGGGCGAGGTGCCCGATCGCCTCGGCGTAGAAGTCCCGGCAGGCCAGATGCTCCGGGGTCTCCTCGCCGGTGAACACGTCCAGCACCATCAGGTCGACGAGGACCCCGGGCATCGCCGCGAGCTCCTCGCGCGCATCGCCGATCACGACCTGCAGGTCGGTGCCGGCCGGCAGCGGCAGGCGGTCGATCACGAAGCCGGGCAGCTCCCGCTCGATCTCGATCACCACCTGCCGCGATCCCGGGCGGGTGACCTGCACGTACCGCGGCAGCGTGAGCGCACCGGCGCCCAGATGCAGCACGTCCAGCGGCCGATGCGGGCGGCCGAGCGTGTCCAGGACGGCGGCGATGCGCCGCAGGTACTCGTGGCGGAGGGTCCGCGGATCCGCGAGGTCGACATGGGACTGCTCGGCCCCGCCCAGCTCGAGCACCCAGCCGTGCGCGCTGTACCCGTCGGGCGCGATCCGGGCGATCGTCCCGGCGCGGCCCAGCCGGATCTCGCGGGCCGCGCCCGGCACCGCCGGTCCATCCCTCATCGTCGCTCCCTCGGGGTCCATCGGCCAGGGCGTCCGCGGGCATCCCGGGGACAGGGCCATTGTTCCCCAGCGATCGCGCCCGCCGACGGGGACCGCGCCCGCCGACGGGGATCGCGCCCGCCGACGGGGACCGCGCCCGCCGACGGGGATCGCGCCCGCCGGGCGGGATCGCGCCGGCCCGGCGGGGAGTGCGCCCTGCCGGGCGGGCGGCCGGCGAGAGGGTCAGCGCACGTCGACGAACACGGGGTTGGCGTAGAACCAGGTGTCCGCCCACGGGTCGGCGTCGCCGAGCCGGTCGCCGTGGCGCTGGGGGCCGGCCGGGTCGACCTCGGCGCCGTGGTACCCGGCACCCAGACGGTTGCCGTCGGAGCCGCGGAAGCGCACGTAGAAGGCCTCCTGCACATCCTCGAACACGTGGGTGAGCGTGAAGGTGCCGCGCCGCCCGGCGGTGTCGATCTGCCGCACCACGCGGGTGGCCGGGGCGCGCATCTCGTCCGCGTCCGCGACCGGGCCGGTGATCGGGCCGGCGATCAGGTCGACGTGGTCGAGGTGGGGGAGGATCCCGGCGGAGTTCTCCGTGTCGCAGGTCGTGATGCGCAGCGTGACCTGCACGTCCTGCCCGCGGCGGACGCTCAGCCGCCCGCCCAGGGTCGCCTCCGGTCCGGTCGTGCGCTCCCGGCCGCGGCCGGTGGAGAGCCCCTGCACGGAGACCTCGAAGCCGTCCAGCAGATGCCCGTGGTCCACCCACATCCGGCCGCCGCGGATCGCGTCCATCACCGCGGCGTAGGAGCGGTCGGTCACGCCGGTGTGGATGCGCGCGAACTCGCCGGGCCAGTAGTCGGAGCCGCCCTGCGGCTGCCCGGTCTCGACGGGGTCGGGGCGGCGGCCGCGGACGGCCCACCGGTCGAACTCGGAGTCCAGCGAGGTGTACGGCTCCTCGGCCGGGTAGTCGCCGATGCGGCGCGTGTCGCGCACCTGCAGGTGGTGGTCGGAGTTCGCGGTGATCCAGAACGGCAGCCCCTCGGCGAGCATCGCGTCCCACATCCCGCCCACCGTCGCGGTCATCCAGTCGAAGCCGCCCCAGGGCCGGTACGCCTCGAGCGGATAGGCGGCGAAGGAGTCCGGGCGCGGGGCGTTGGTGTACTCGCCGCGCTGGTCGCCGGCCCGCGCGAACGTGCTGACCCCGGAGCCCTGCGCCCCCGGCGCGCCCTCCATGCCGATCATGATGTCGGGGTCCGCGTCGCGCCAGCGGCGCATCTCGTGCGGGGAGTCGATGCCCAGCCGCATCGGATGGTTCGCCAGGACCAGGGCGTCCTCGATGCGGCCCTCGCGCTTCTGCTGGCCCAGCCACGCGATCGCCGCCGCGGCCCGCGCCTCCCACTCGGCGTGCTGGGCGGCATCGGCCGGCTTCTCCCAGCCGTTGAGCTTGCCGTCGAAGGTCAGCTCGAAGGCGCGCAGGACGTCGCGGCTGTCCTTCCCCGGGGCCAGGATCACGCTGCCGTGCTCGGCGGCGGGGATGTACCACTCCAGCCCTTGGAAGATCAGCAGGTCGCGGCGGGCGCGCTCGGCGTCGAGGAGATCGCCCGAATCGGCCAGACCGCGGTCGGCGTGGGCGAAGTTCGCGTGCTCGGTGAAGGCCAGCCAGTCCACCCCGAACCGCTGCGCGGCATCGAGCTGGTCCTGGATCCGGTACTTCGCATCGTGCGAGAAGACGGTGTGCACATGATGGTCGCCCACCAGCCAGGTGAGATGCTTCGGGCGCACGGGGCGGGCCGGGGCCGCCGCCGCACGGCCGGGCGCCGCCAGGGCCGATGCCCCCAGTCCCGCGCCCGCCGCGGCGAGAGCGCCGGCGCGCAGCATCCCGCGCCGGGAGAAGCCGAGCGAGGCCAGCTCCGCATCGGCGAGGGCGATCCGCCTCCCGGTGGGGGCGAGGTCGGGACGGCGGTCGCAGCAGGCAGAGCTCATGGCGGTTCTCCAGGGTCGGGGGGGGATGACCCGGGGACCGTAGGGGGTCCGGACGTCCGGCAGGCGTCGGTGCGGCGTCGTCCCGGTGAACGGCGGGCGCCGGCGATCCCGCGCGGGGGTCGCCCGGGATGCGGGGCGCCCGAGATATGTGTTGCCGCAGAGGTCCGACCTGTCGTACGGTTCTCGGACCACTTACTTTCAAGGAGGAAGTATGTCCTTCAGCCTCGGCATCATCGGCATCGGACAGTTCGGCACCCACTTCGCCGAGCTGTTCTCCGCCCACCCCGACATCGATGCCGTCTACGCCGTCGACTCCGTCCCCGAGCGCATCGATGCGCTCGAGGCGCGGGGCCTCACCTTCGCGGGCCGCTTCGAGACGGTGGAGGAGCTGCTGGCCTCCGACGTCGACGCCGTCGCGATCTTCACCCAGCGGTGGACCCACGGCCGGATCGCGATCCAGGCCCTGCAGGCCGGCAAGCACGTGTACTCCGCGGTCCCGATGGCGATCGAGGAGGAGGAGATCCGCGGGATCTGCGCCGAGGTCGAGCGCACCGGGCTGGTCTACATGATGGGCGAGACCAGCCAGTACAACGCCGCCGTCGTCCTGGCCCGCCGCCTGCACCGCGAGAAGGTGTTCGGCGAGGTGTTCTACGCCGAGGGCGACTACGTCCACGACATGGACCTGGGCTTCTACGACGCCTACAAGTACTCCGGCGGCGAGGCCTGGAAGTCCACCGCCTCCTACCCGCCGATGCTCTACCCGACCCATGCGGTGGGCGGCGTGCTGGGCGTCCTGGAGGACCGCCACGCGGTGTCCGTCTCCTGCATCGGGCGTCCCGACACCCGCGGCGACGGCGTCTTCGACAAGGAGGTGTCGATGTTCGGCAACGACGTCTCCAACGCCTTCGCCCTGTTCGAGATGGACAACGGCGGCGCCTTCCGCACCAACGAGCTGCGCCGCGTGGGCTACCCCAGCCACAAGCGCGAGTCCCGCTTCCGCTTCTTCGGCGAGGAGTCCAGCTTCGAGGAGACCATCGACGTCACCTACTGGCACGACAAGCGCGACGTCCTCGAGGTCACCGAGCTGATCCGCACCGAGGGCACCATGAGCCTGGACGACCCGCGCCTCGCGGACGTCTCGCCGACCCTGCGCGACGCCTTCGTCGCCGGGGCGGCCCGCTCCCACCACCAGGCCCGCCTCCCGCAGGAGTTCCAGGGGATGCCCAACGGCCACGAGGGAGCCCACCACTTCCTGGTGGACGACTTCGCGCGCGCCGTCTCCGCCCGGACCCAGCCCGTGGTCAACGCCTGGCGCGCCGCCCGCTACACCCTGCCGGGCATCATCGCCCACCGCTCCATGCAGGAGAACGGCGCCCGGCTCGAGATCCCGGACCTGGGCGACTGCCCGCTGCCCGTCCAGGACCTCGACGCCCAGCAGGAGCCGCTGGACCTCGCGGCCCTGCGCGGCGCCGTGGAGGACGCGAGCGCCTGACGCGCGAGCCCCGGCCGCCGGGAGCCCGATCGGGCCCCGGCGGCCGGGCGCGCCGATTCCCGTCTGCTGGAAGGTTTTTGTGGGGCGGCGGTCCACCGGCGACAATGGCCCGACAGGGCGAGCCGTGCCCGCACCGCGCATGGCCCGCAGGACCGGGTGCGCGCACGAGGCGCGGGAGAGGCGGAAGACGTCGTGAGGGCCTATCTCGTCTGGGGCGCCGCGATCCTCGCCTACACCTCCGCCGTCCTGCAGCGCACGACGCTCGGCGTCTCCGGGCTGGAGGCCGCGGACCGCTTCGGCACCTCCGCATCGATCGTGGCGACCTTCGTGGTCGTCCAGCTGCTCGTGTACGCGCTCGGGCAGATCCCCGGCGGGGTCCTCCTGGACGCCTACGGGGCCCGGGTCACCCTGACCCTCGGCGCCCTGCTCATGGCGACGGGCCAGATCGCCCTGGCCCTGTCCGACCAGGTCGGGATGGCCATCCTCGCCCGGGTGATCGTCGGCGCGGGGGACGCGCTCACCTTCACCAGCGCGATCCGCCTGGTCCCCGCGTGGTTCCCCGCCTCGCGCGTGCCGATCTACACGCAGCTCACGGGCATCGTCGGCCAGCTCGGCCAGGTGCTCTCCGCGGTGCCCTTCGTGCTCGTGCTGACCCGCTTCGGCTGGACGCCCGCGTTCTCCGCCGCCGCGGGGGTGGCCGTCGCCGCGGCCGCGATCTCCCTGACGATCATCCGCGCCGCGCCGCCGGGCGCAGATCCCGTCCGCTCCCGGCCGAGCGTCCGGCGGCTGCCGGCGGACATCGCCGCGATCGTGCGCCATCCCGCGACGCAGCTGGGCTTCTTCACCCACTTCGCCTCCGGGTTCCCGGGCATCGCCTTCGCGATGATGTGGGGGTACCCGTACCTCACCGCCGGTGAGGGGCTGAGCCAGGCGCTCGCCTCGACGGTGATGACGGTGTACGTGATCGTCGCGATCGCCGCCGGCCCGCTGATCGGCGCGCTCACCCAGCGCCACCCGCTGCGCCGCTCCACCCTGGTGCTGCTGGTGGTCCTCGCCAGCGCCGTCCCCTTCGTGGCGATCCTGCTCTGGCCCGGCCCGGCGCCGCTGTGGCTGATCCTGCTGCTGGTGATCGGCTTCTCGGTGGGCGGTCCGGGCTCCTCCGTGGGCTTCGACTTCCCCCGCACGAGCATGCCCGGCAACCGGCTGGGCACCGCCACCGGGCTCGTCCTCACCGGCGGGTTCCTGGGGGCGCTGGTGTGCATCCTGCTGATCGGCGTCGTGCTGGACGCGCTGCGGCCCGACGGGAACTACGACCTGCACTCCTTCCGGCTCGCCTTCGCCGTGCAGCTGCCGTTCCTCGCCGCGGGGATCCTGGGAATGCTGGTCACGCGCCGCGCCCTGCGACGCCGCATGGCTGAGCACGGCGTGCGCGTCCCCACCTGGCGCGAGGTGTGGCGCCAGCGGCACCTCCGGCGGATCTGAACCTGCCCCCGGCCTGTGCCGGCGGAGATCCCTAGGCGCTCGGGAGGACCCGCAGACGCGCCGGCGCCGCCTCCAGGATCCGCGGCGGCGTCGTCTGTCCGGGGAGGATCGCCCCGAGGACGCTCGCGCGCCGCGCCCCCGTGCAGGAGGGCAGCGTCCCCGGCAGACCGTGGACCGTCAGCGCCCCCAGCACGGCGAAGGCCAGGGCCTCCTTCGCGGCCGACGGCAGACCGAGGTCGTCGCTGGTGGCGACCGAAGCGCCGGGCAGCTGCGCGCGCAGCATCCCCATCAGCGCGGGGTTCCGGGTGCCGCCGCCGGAGACGACGACGAGCTCGCGGCCGCGCACCGCATCGGCGACCGTCCGCGCCGTGAGCGCGGTGAGCGTCGCGACCAGGTCCTCGAGCCGCGGGCGCACCCTCCCGCTCAGGCGGTCGGCCAGGTAGTCGGCGTGGAAGAGCTCCTTGCCGGTGGTCTTCGGGGCGGGGAGCGCGTAGTACGGCTCGGCGAGCAGCATCGCCAGCAGCGCGTCGTCGACGGTGCCGCCGGCGGCGAGGCGACCGTCCTCGTCGTAGCGGCGCTCGCCGCCGGTGGCCTCGGCGACGGCCGCGTCGATCAGCGCGTTCGCCGGACCTGTGTCGAAGGCGACCGGGTCCGCGCCCGGCCGCAGCAGGGTCGCGTTGGCGATCCCGCCCAGGTTCACCACCGCCGCATCCCGGCCGGCGAGCCACAGCGCATCGACCAGGCTCACCAGCGGGGCGCCCTGGCCGCCGGCGGCCACATCGCGGGACCGCAGGTCGGCGACGACGGTGCTGCCGGTCGCCTCCGCGATCCAGGCCGGCTGTCCCAGCTGCAGGGTGCCGTGGACGGCGCCGTCGCGGACGTCGTGGAACATCGTCTGCCCGTGGGAGACGACCAGGTCCGCGGCGCCGTCGCACAGCTCGCTCCTCGCCTGCACGGCGACCTCGGCGAAGGCGCGGCCGATGTCGGCATCCAGCCGGCACACCTCCTGCATCGTGGTCTCCCGCGGCGGCAGGGCGGCGATCAGCCGGGCGCGGAGGGACGGCGCATAGGGGACGCTGATCATGCCCCGCGGGCGCAGCACCAGGTCGTCGCCCTCGGCCCACAGGTCGCAGGCCGCGGCATCGATCGCGTCGTGGCTGGTGCCGGACATGAGGCCGATGATGCGCAGCGAGGCGCCGGCGGGTGGTCGCGCGGGATCCATCCCCCGATTCTGCCGCAACGGCCGCGCGCGGATGGGCCGGCGCCGATGATCGCACTACGCTCGGAGGGTGACTGCGCAGCGACCAGGACCCGGCCCGACCCGGTGGGTGAGGAGGGCCCTGCGCGGCGAGGTCTCCGGACCCGTCGCCGAGATGCCGATGATCGCGCTGGGCCATCAGCTCACCCTGTCCGCCTGCCTGGTGATCGGCAGCCTGCTGCTGGACGGCACGCGGATCGAGCGGCCCCGCCTGTACTGGGGCGGCGACCTGCTCGTGCACGCCCTGACGCTCCTGCTGGTGATCGGGATGATCCTGGCCCGCCGCTCGGACGCCGGGGCCGCCCGGTTCGAGCGCCGTGCGCTGCTCCTCGTGCCCGTCCTCGATCTGCTGGTGCTCGCGGTCGCGCGCTGGGGGCTCGTCGACGCGCCCGTGCTGCGCGGGGCGCTGATGACGCTGCCGGCGGTCTGGCTGGCCGCCCAGCTGCGCTATCGCGGGGTCGGGCTGGCGCTCGGCATCTCGGTGATGTCGGTCGTGGTCGGCCTGGTGATCGCGCCGGGGCAGGCCATGACGGTGCTGGCCCGCGGGTTCTCCCTCACGCTGCTGATCGGCGCGCTCGGCATGGTCGTCGCCTCGATCGTGAGCCGGCTGGACGAGACCAGCCGGCGCAACGCGCTGATCGCCGATGCGATCGGGGCGGTCGAGGTGGTGATCCAGCTCGACGGGAGCCTGCGCAGCCGAGGACGGCTGAAGGGCGCCGGCCGCGACGTGCCCGTCCAGGAGCTGCTGGATGATCCCGTCTTCACCGAGAACGGCCGCTACCCGGTGCGCCCGGACCGCAACCCCCTCGCCCGGGTGCGCGGCGGTGCGGAGCTGGACGGGCAGGCCGTCTGGACGGAGGCGGACGGGAACCGGATCGCCCTGTCCATCTCGTCCACGCGCCTGGACGACGGGCGCATGCTCATGGTCGTCCACGACGTGACCACCTCCCTCGCCGCCGTGCTCCAGGAGGAGCAGTTCCTGGCGGGGATCTCCCACGAGCTGAAGACGCCGCTGACCTCGATCGCCGGGTACGTCGAGCTGCTGGCGGACGAGGCGGAGGACGCGGACGCCGTCCCCTCCGCCACGGTGCGGTCCCATCTGGGCGTGGTCTCCCGCAACGTCGACCGCCTGCGCTCCCTGATCATGGGACTGCTGGACTCCGCCCGGACCAGCTCGGACCACATCGGCTCGGCCAGCGCGCCCGAGCACCGCACGAGCCTGACGCGCCTGGTCGCCGAGCAGATCGAGGCCATCGGCCCCCGGGCCCGCGGCCGGGGCCTGAGCATCGTCACCGCCGGGCTGGAGGAGGACGTCGAGCTGGTCAACGCGGATCCCGAGCGCCTGGGCCAGGCCGTGGACAACCTGCTCTCCAACGCCGTGACCTACTCCCACGACCAGGGCACGATCCGCGTGTCCCTGGCCGTGGACGAGGGCCGAGCCCGGCTTCAGGTGGCCGACGAGGGGATCGGGATCGACGCGGAGGACCTCGACTCGCTGTTCACGCCGTACTTCCGGGCGCGCAGCGCGACCCGCGCGGGGATCAGCGGCAACGGGCTCGGGCTGATGATCACCCGGCGCATCGTCCGCGCCCACGGCGGGGAGGTCGAGATCAGCTCGACCCTAGGCCAGGGGACCGCGATCACCCTGGTGCTGCCCCTGGCCCGCACCTGAGGGCGGGCGCGCCGCCGCACCGCACCGCGATCAGCCGGGGCGCCGCGGTCAGCCGGGGAGCCGCGATCAGTCGGTGGCGAACCCCGTGCGGGTCATCTCGCCCCAGGACGCGGTGGAGCCGCGCAGCGCCTGCCACCATCCCTGCAGCCGCCACACGGCCGTGAGCTGGCGGTACCCGAGGTTCTCCACCACGGCGCAGAGGACCATCACGCCGAGGTCGGCCACCGTGGTGCGCCGGCGCCGGGCGCCCTCCTCGATGAGCATCGCCAGCACGGTCACGAGGATGCCGATCCCGAGCGAGATGCCGAGGGCAGCCAGCGCGAGGACGGGGTCGATCGCCCCGACGGCGATCGCCAGCAGGATGAGGGCCAGGCCCACCAGCTCGAACAGGGGAGCCATGAGCTCGAACAGCCAGAAGCTGGGCAGCCCGACCATCCCGATCCGCCCGTAGCGCGGGTTCAGCAGCATCCCGCGGTGCTTCCACAGCACCTCCCACAGGCCGCGATGCCACCGGGAGCGCTGCCGCTGCAGCACGGCCCGCGACTCGGGCACCTCGGTCCAGCAGGTGGGCTCGGCGACGAAGACGAGGCGGTAGGCGCGGCGGCGGCGACGGCACCAGCGATGCAGGGACATGGTCAGCTCGAAGTCCTCGCCGATGGTGTCGGCGTCGAAGCCGCCGACCTCCAGCAGCATGTCGCGCCGGTACACGCCGAACGCGCCCGAGACCAGCATCAGCGCCCCGAGGCGGGACCACCCGGCGCGGCCCAGGCTGAAGGCGCGCAGGTACTCGACGACCTGGAGGCGGGCCAGCCACGGCCGGGGCATCCCCTCCTCGACCACGCGCCCGGCGACCACGCGGCAGCCGTTGACGGCGCGGATGTTCCCGCCGGTGCAGACCACCCGCAGCGGATCGTCGAGGAAGGGCTGGACGGCCAGCAGCAGGGCGTCGGCGTCCAGCACCGAGTCCGCGTCGAAGAACACCACGAGGTCCTTCGCGCTCACGGCGAGCCCGGCGTTGGAGGCATCGGCGCGGCCCGAGTTCTCGGTGTCCACCACCACCAGCGGGACCGCGGGGTCGCGGGCCTCGAGGACGCCGCGCACGGCGCCGCGCACCTGCAGGTTCCCCGCAGCGCGCACCTCCCGGTCGCTGGGCACCAGGTCGTAGGTGCGGCGGAGGACCTCGAGGGTGTCGTCGGTGGAGCCGTCGTTGACGACGACGACCTCGTGGTCGGGGTAGTCCAGGGCGAGGACCGACCGCACGGACTCGGCGATCACCGCGGACTCGTTGTAGGCGGCCATCACGACGGTCAGGCTCATCGAGACGGGGGCGGTGGCGGTCTCGGCGAGGTCGAGCACGTCCCGCCGGGCGGAGCTCGCACGGACGTCGACCCAGCCCATGAGGACGAGCACGCCCTGCTGCACGGCGATCGCCAGGAAGTACAGCAGGGACGGGATCGCCGTCCAGAGCAGCACGGCGCGCACCGCGTCGTCCACCCAGGTCCCGGTCAGCTCGAGCACGTCCATCGGTCAGCTCCCGGGAAGGTCGGCGGGTCGGGGCAGGAGGGGCTCCAGCAGCGGGTCGCCGCGGCGGGCGACCTCGGCCAGGGCGGGCGCCGCGACCTCGCGGGGCAGGGCGAGCAGGGCCTGCAGCGCCTGCAGGCGCACCGGCCCCCAGGCGGATCGGGTGCCCTCCAGGAGCGCCGGCACGGCGCCGGCCCGGCCGACGCGCCGCAGCGCTCCGGCGGCGGCCAGCTGCACGCCCGCGGTGGGATCGCGGCGCAGCAGCTCGCCCAGCAGCGGGGCATCGGCCGTGCTGGTCAGCTCCCCGAGCACCTGGGCGCAGGCCGCGCGCACCCGCGCCTCGGGGTCCTCGAGACCCTGGCGGATCCGGGCGAGGGCGTCCTCGTCGGCCTCGCCCTGGCCGATCAGCGAGTTCACCACGACCAGCTGGGGGACCGAGGCTCCTGCGCGCAGCAGGTCGAGCACGGCCTGGGCCGATGCGGCCCCCGGGTAGGCGGCGAGGGCGCGGGCGGCGACGGAGGACACGACGGGCGCCCGGTCGGCGGTCGCCCGGCGCACCAGGTCGGCATCGGCGGGCAGGGCCAGCCGGCCCAGGCGCCGGATCGCGGCGGCGCGGACCAGGGCTCGGCGGGAGCGGGCGCGTCGGCGCAGCCGCGCCGGGTGCCCCCGGTCCACCAGCAGCGCGACCGTCCGCTCCCGGCCCTCCCCGGTGATGCCCTCGAGCACCGCGAGCAGACGCTCGTCGACCCGGTCCCCGAAGGCCCCGCGGGCATCGCGCAGCGTCGCGCGCAGGCCGGGGTCCACCGGATCGTCCAGGACGAACCGTGCCACCAGGGGGCGCGCCGCCTCGTCCAGCGCGCGCTGCGAGCGCTCCGTGCGGACCCGCGCGGCGTGGGAGAGGAGGGTGGCGAGGATCGTGAGGAGGACCAGCGCCCAGACGGTCACGAGCACCGTGACCAGCAGGTGCGGGGTGAGCCAGGGCAGGGTCATCGTCGGTCCAGCAGCGCCCGGACCCGCACGGCCAGCTCGCGCGGGGAGAAGGGCTTGGTGAGGTAGTCGTCGACTCCCGCGCTGAAGCCGCCGACGAGGTCGCGCTCCTGGCTGCGGGCGGTGAGCATCAGCACCCGCAGCGCGGACCCCTCGGCGCGCAGCGCGCGCACCAGGTCCACCCCGGTCATGCCGGGGAGCATGTGGTCCACGACCGCCAGCTCGATGTCCGGATGGGCGGCGAGCACGTCCCGGGCCCGTTCGCCGGAGCCGGCCGTGGTCACCGTGTGGCCGGCCGAGCGGAGCTTCAGGGCCACCAGCTCGAGGATGTCGGGGTCGTCGTCCACCGCGAGTACGTGCGCCATGTGTCCATCCTGACATGCAGGCCGCGCGTCCCGGCGCAGGCCACCGGGATGCCGGGGGCCCGCGACGCGCCGATCCGGCCGGGACCCTTGACGTTACGGTTCCGTAAGTTACGCTACCGTCGTGAGTGCTTTCCGAACCACGATCCCCGCTGTGGCGGCGGACGAGCCGATGATCCAGCTTCTCTCCGCGGACGGGACCCGGACCCCGCACGAGGAGTTCGACGAGGTCCTCGAGGCCGGCGGCCTGGCGACCCCCGAGCGCCTGCGCGGCTACTACCGCGACATGGTGATGATCCGCGCCGCGGACCTCGAGGCCACCAGCCTGCAGCGCCAGGGCCAGCTGGGCCTGTGGGCGAGCGCGCTGGGCCAGGAGGCCGCGCAGATCGGCGCCGGGCATGCGGCCAGGACCCAGGACTATCTCGTCCCCACCTACCGCGAGCACGGCATCGCCTGGGCGCGCGGGATCGAGCCATGGCGCCTGCTGGAGATGTTCCGCGGCATCAGCCATGGCGGCTGGGACCCGCACGAGCTGCGCACCCACCCGTACATGATCGTGCTCGGCGCGCAGGCGCCCCACGCGGTCGGCTACGGCATGGGCCTGCAGCGCGACGGCGCCGTCGGCACCGGCGACCTCGAGCGGGACACGGCCGTGCTGGCCCTGTTCGGCGACGGCGCCTCCAGCGAGGGGGAGGTCGCCGAGTCCTTCACCTTCGCCGCCTCCTTCGAGGCGCCGGTGGTCTTCTACTCCCAGAACAACCAGTGGGCGATCTCCGTCCCCACCTCCGTCCAGACCCGGGTCCCGCTGGCCCAGCGCTCGCGCGGCTGGGGCATCCCCTCGGTGCGGGTGGACGGCAACGACGTCCTGGCCGTGCTCGGCGCGGTGCGCAGCGGCCTGGACTCCGCCCGGGCAGGGGAGGGGCCGCGGTTCATCGAGTCCCTCACCTACCGCATGGCCGCCCACACCACGAGCGACGATGCCTCCCGCTACCGTCCGGGCTCCGAGGAGGAGGAATGGGCCGAGAAGGACCCGATCCTGCGCCTGCGCCGCCACCTCGCGGGCCTCGACGAGATCGACGAGGCCTACGTCGCCACCTGCGAGGAGGAGGCCCATGACCTCGCCATGCAGCTGCACCACCACATCCACGGCATGAAGGACCCGGACCCGATGATCGTGTTCGACAACGTCTACTCCGAGCCGCATCCGATCGTCGATGCCGAGCGCGAGGCGTACGTGCAGTACCTCTCCCAGTTCGAGGACGAGGAGGCGGGCCGGTGAGCATCGTCCAGCTCCCCATCGCCAAGGCGATCACCGCCGGGCTGCGCGACGCCATGCGCGCCGACGAGCACGTGCTGATCATGGGCGAGGACGTCGGCGTCCTCGGCGGCGTCTTCCGGGTCACCGACGGCCTGCACGCAGAGTTCGGCTCCCAGCGCGTGGTGGACACGCCGCTGGCCGAGGCCGGCATCGTCGGCACCGCCGTCGGCCTCGCCTTCCGCGGCTACCGCCCCGTGGTGGAGATCCAGTTCGACGGCTTCGTCTTCCCGGCCTACAACCAGATCACCACCCAGGTCGCCAAGATGCACTACCGCACCGGCGGCCGCGTGCGGATGCCGCTGGTCATCCGCATCCCCCACGGCGGCGGGATCGGGGCGGTCGAGCACCACTCCGAGAGCCCCGAGGCGCTGTTCGCCCACACCGCCGGGCTGCGGATCCTGGCCCCCTCGACCGCGCACGACGCCTACTGGATGACCCGCCAGGCCATCGAGACCGATGACCCGGTGATCATGCTCGAGCCCAAGCGGCGCTACTGGATGAAGGGCGACGTCGACACCGATCATCGGCCCGAGCTGTCCCCGTGGCAGGCCGCCGTCGTCCGCCCCGGCACCGATCTCACGCTGCTGGCCTGGGGCCCCAGCGTGCCGCTGGCCCTGGAGGCCGCGGCCTCCGCCGCCCAGGAGGACGTGTCCGTCGAGGTCATCGACGCTAGGTCGCTGTCGCCGATCGACGTCCCCACGATCGCGGACTCGGTGCGGCGCACCGGCCGTCTGCTCATCGTCCACGAGGCTCCGGTCCTCGGAGGGCTCGGAGGGGAGATCGCCGCGCGCATCACCGAGGAGTGCTTCTACCATCTGGAGGCACCGGTGCTGCGTGTGGGCGGCTTCCACACGCCGTACCCGCCGGCGCGCACCGAGCACGCCTACCTGCCCGATCTCGACCGGGTGATGGACGGCGTGGACCGCCTCCTCGCCCACTGAAAGGATCCGCGCCATGACCACTCTCGTGCTGATCACGCTGACCGACCCCGGTGAGGGCCTCACGGAGGCGGAGATCATCGACATCAAGGTCTCCGTGGGCGACCGGATCTCCATCAACGACCCCGTGATCGAGGTGGAGACGGCCAAGAGCGCCGTCGAGCTGCCCAGCCATGTCGGCGGCACCGTCACGCGCGTGCTCGTGGCCGTCGGCGACGAGGTCCCGGTGGGCACCCCGCTGATCGAGGTCGACACCGACGGCGGCCCCGCCCCGGCGGGCTCTGCGGCGGATGCTCCTGCGGCCGATGCCCCCACGGCCGATGCCCCCACGGCCGATGCTCCTGCGGCCGATGCCCCCGCATCGGCTCCGGCCCCTGACGGCCCGTCGGCCGCGGCATCGGCCTCCCCGGCGGAGCCGGCCCCGGCCGCCCCGGCGGAGGAGGAGCCGAAGAACCTCGTCGGCTACGGCTCCACGGAGGCGCCCCCGCGGCGCCGACGCCGGGTCCAGCCCGCGGCGGACACGCAGGTGCCGATCGACCGGATCCTCGCCAAGCCGCCGGTGCGCAAGCTCGCCCGCGACCTCGGCATCGCCCTGGCGGACGTCTTCGCGACCGGTCCCGACGGCACCGTCACCCGCGAGGACGTGCTCGCGGCGCAGCAGCGGGCCATCGGCGGGGACACCGTGAGCGTCCACGACGGCGACTACTTCCCCGACGAGTCCCCGCAGGCGCCCGAGACGCTCCCGGGCACCATGAAGTCGAGCCTGTCGCAGCCCTTCGCCGGGTACACGAGCGATGACCGCACCACCCGCGTGCCGATCCGCTCGGTGCGCAAGCGCACCGCCGAGGCGATGGTCTCCTCCGCCTTCACCGCCCCGCACGTGACCGTGTTCAACGAGGTCGACATGACCGCGACCATGGACCTCGTGGGCCGGCTGCGGGCCTCGCGCGAATGGGCCGATGTGAAGATCTCCCCGCTCGTGGTGGTGGCCAAGGCGCTGCTGGTGGCGATCCGCCGCAACCCCGAGGTCAACGCCAGCTGGGACGAGGCCTCCCAGGAGATCGTCTACAAGCACTTCGTGAACCTCGGCATCGCCGCGGCGACGCCGCGCGGGCTGATCGTCCCGAACATCAAGGACGCCCACCTGCTGACCCTGCGCGAGCTCGCCATCGGCATCAACGACCTGGCCAAGACCGCCCGGGCCGGCCGCACGCCGCTCTCGGCGACCCGCGAGGGCACCATCACCATCACGAACTTCGGGGTGTTCGGCATCGACTCCGGCACGCCGATCCTGAACCCGGGGGAGTCCGTGATCCTCGGCATGGGGGCGGTCAAGGAGAAGCCGCGCGTGATCGACGGGCAGATCGTGCCCCGCCAGGTCGCCCAGCTGGCCGCGAGCTTCGACCACCGCCTCATCGACGGCGCCCTCGGCGCCGAGCTGCTGCGGGACGTCTCCGCGGTCCTCGAGCAGCCCGACCTGGGCCTGGTCTGGGGCTGATCCCGGCGCGGCGGTCCGGGCCCGCAGGGCAGGGGCCCTGGATCGCCGCTCCCGCGGCGCTGGGTACGCTGGTGCGGTGACTACTCCGCCCGCCCCTCGACGCCGCGACGACCCGCGCATGCAGACCGTCGAGATGGCGGCGCTGAACATCCCGGGCACCGAGGAGGAGGTCTTCGGATCCGGTCCGGTCCTGCCGCCGCTGCCGCGCTGGCAGATCGCCCTGCTCATCGCGGGCGGCGGCGCCGTGGGCGCCGTGCTGCGCTTCCTGCTGCAGCTCCTGCTGCCCTCGACGACCACCCCGACACTCGTCGAGATGCCCTGGTCGACGCTCCTGGCCAACACCCTGGGATGCCTGGCCATGGGCCTGCTGGCCGGCGGCATCCAGGTGCGCCGGGACGCCCCGCGCTGGCTGTTCCCCGCGGTGGGCACCGGCATGATCGGCGGGTTCACCACCTTCTCCACCGTGGTCCTCGAGGGATCGGCGATGATCGGCGCCGAGTTCCCGCGCCTGGCGCTGCTGTACGGGACGCTCACCGTGCTCCTCGCCGTGGTCGCGATCATGGTCGGCCTGATGGTCGGGCGCGTGAGCGCCCGCGCCGCCGGCCTGGCCCGGCTGGGACCCACATCCCGGCTCGCGGGCGTGCGCCCCGCGCGCCTGCAGCGCCCCGCCCGCAGCGGGCACCGCCGGCGCCGGGTGGAGCCCGCCCCCACCCCGAACGAGGAGGACGCCTCATGACGGTCCTGGTCGCAGTGCTGCTGGTGGCGATCGGCGGCGCCGTCGGCGCCGTCGCCCGCTGGGGGATCGGCGAGGGCTGGAAGGCTCTGCGCGAGCGCGACGGGCGCCCCTCGATCATCCTGGACCTGGTGCCCTGGCCCGTGTTCCTCGCCAACATCCTCGCCTCCTTCCTGCTGGGCGTCTTCGTCGCCCAGCTCGGCTCGGCCTCCGCCGGCGGCGCCCGCCTCGGCTACCTCCTGCTGGGCACCGGGCTGTGCGGGGCGATGTCCACGCTCAGCAGCGCCGCCATCGAGATCGTCGACCTCTCCCGCCGCCGGTTCACCGTGATCGGGGTGGGGTACCTCCTGCTCAGCATCGGTGCGGGCATGTCCGCGCTGTGGCTGGGCCTGGTGATCGGCCGATGAGCCGGGCCCGCACCCCGCAGGCCCCGCGCTCCCGCCCCGGCCCGGGCTCCGACGACCGTCGTCCGCCCCGCCCCGGCGACCAGCCCCCGGGCGCGGCGCTCCCGCTCCCGGCGGTGGTCGCCCTGGTCGCCCTGGCCGTCGCCGGGGTCGCCGCCCTCGCCGCCGCCACCGCCGCGCTCGCCGCCGGGGACAACGTCGTGCTCATCGACGCCGGGGCGATCGCCCGCCACGGCGCCCCCGCCGCCGCGGTCCTCGCCGACCTCTCCGGCGCCCTGACCCTCGGCGGCAGCATCGTCGCCGCCTGGATCGTCCGGGAGGAGTCCGCCCGGTCCCGGGCCCTGCTGGTCTCCGCGATCTGCGCCGGCGTCTGGACCCTCGCCCAGGCCCTCGCCCTGGCCTTCTCCTACGCGGTCGCCACCGGGCAGCCCGTGGGATCCCCGCGCTTCGGCTCCGACGCGTCCGTGTTCCTCGGCACCGACCTGGGGGTCTGGCTGATCACCGGCGTCGTCGTCGCCGCCCTGACCACGTCCGTGGCCCTGCTCGGATCCTCCGTCGCCCTCGCCCGGGCGGTGGTGCTGCTGGCGGGCCTGGGCCTGTTCGCGAAGGCGATGACGGGGCACGCCGCCGGGGACGCGAACCACGAGGTCGCGACCTCCACCATGCTCGTCCACCTGCTGGCGATGGGGATCTGGGTCGGCGCCCTCGGCGTCCTGCAGCTGCTGCCGCCCGGGCCGGACCGCGACAGCGCCGCGGTGATCCGCCGGTTCTCCCACCTCGCCCTGATCGCCTGGTGCGCGCTGCTGATCAGCGGGGTCTGGGCCCTGTCGGTGCGGATGAACGGCCCCTCCGACGTGCTGACCAGCCTGTACGTGCAGATCGGGGTGGCCAAGGCGGTGCTGCTGGGCATCCTGGCCCTGTTCGGGCTGCGTCAGCGGCGCCTGCTCGCGGGACGGGTGGAGGCCGATGCCGGCGCCCGCATCTCCGCCTCGGCAGGACCCGGGGCCGGGGCCGCGGGATCCGGGGCGGCCGTCCCGGAGCCGATCCGGGAGTACCGCCGCCTCGCGGTCCTCGAGCTGGGACTGATGGGCATCGCCGTGGGCCTGGCCGCCGCCATGTCGAGCTCACCGCCTCCCGCGCAGCAGTCGGCCGCCGCGACCGGACCGGCGGGCATCCTCACCGGCTACCCGCTGCCGCCGGCCCCGGGCCTCGTCGAGCTGCTGACGACCTGGCGGCCGGACGCCTACGCCCTCGCCGCCGCGATCGTCCTGCTGCTGCTGTGGTGGCGGCCCACCGGTCCCGCCCGGTCGTCGCGCTCCAGCCTCGCCCTGCTCGCGGCCTGCGCGGTGATGGTCCTCATCACCTCCAGCTCCGTCGCGGTGTACGCGAAGGTGCTGGTCTCCGCCCATCTGATGGAGCACCTGCTTCTCATGCTGCTGGTCGGCCCGGTGCTCGGCGCCCTGGTCACGCTCCCTGCGGCGCTGCGCCGGGCCGCGGGGACGGACCAGGACGCCCCGGCCGAGGACGGCCGGCGCTCCACCGCGGTGCTCGCCGCGCTCGGCGCCGTGCCGGTCCTGCTGCTGGTCGCCGTGTATGCGACGCCGCTGCTGCGCCTGGCCCTGGACGGCCATGCGGCCCACCTCGCCCTGCTGCACCTGGCGGTCCTCGCCGGCGCCGCACCGGTCGCCGCGTCGCGCCTGGCCCGGGGCCGCGCCCTCGTGCTCGTCACCCCGCTGCTGGTGGTCCTTGCGGCGGGGATCGTGCTCATGACCGGCTCGGACCTCATCCAGTCCAGCTGGTTCGGGGCGACGGGGCGCACCTGGCGCGCGGATGCCCTGGCCGATCAGCGCCAGGGCGGCATCGCCGTCACCGCGATGGCCGCCGGGGCGCTCGCCGCCGTCCTCCTCGTGCTGCGCCGCCGCTGAGCGGGCGGCGCGGTCAGCGGAACAGGCCGCGGGCCGCGCGCAGACGGTCCAGCAGCTCGTCCCGGTCCACGAACGGCACCAGCCCCTCGGCCGCCCCGGACTCCGGGGAGGGAGTGCGGCGCTGGGCATCGGCCGCGGAGTCGAGCGCCCCGCGCAGGCGACCCAGAAGGCCCGCGTCCTGCACGGTGCGGCGGCGCACGGAGGCGTCCGCTCCGGTGCGCAGACGGCGGAAGGCATCGGCCGCCGGGGCGTCCTCGCGCACCGCGCGCAGGAAGTAGGCGGCCACATCGGCCTGCTCGACGAGCACGGGGAGGACCCCGCCGCTGACCCGCAGCTGCCCCAGAAGGACCAGGTCGTCGCGGGATCGCGGGAACGCGCCCAGGAACAGGTCGGGGGAGCCGGAGGCGGTGCGGGGCACGATGTCCCGGGGGAGGTAGCCGGCGCCCTGCTCGTATCCGGTCGCGAGGATGACGACGTCCGCGCCGAGCACCGTGCCGTCCACCAGCTGCAGGTCGCCGTCGGCGGTGACGGAGGCGACGTCCGCGGCGGGCGTGATGCGCCCCTCGCGGATCCGGTCGGCGACGTCGTCGGAGATGATCACGCGGTCATCGAGCACGTCGGCCGTCGGGCGGGGGAGGCCGAGGTCCGCGGGATCGCCCACGGTGCCCTTGGCGACGAGATCGGCGATCCGCGCGTTGACGCGGCCCAGCAGGGCGGGCTCGCGGGCGGCCGCCACGTCCCCGGGCACGGGGCCGATGCGCCGGGGGACGATCCAGTGGCCGGTGCGCACGGACCAGTGCACCCAGCCGGCGCGCCGCGCCGCATCCACGGCGATGTCCGCCGCGGACTGGCCGGAGCCGACGACCACGACGCGCCGGCCCTCGAGCCCGTCCCCGCCGTTCCAGTCGCGGGCGTCGAGCACCTGCGTGGTCGAGGGGAGGTCCGCCGCCCATGCGGGCCGATGCGGACGCTCGCTGATGCCGTGGGCGGCGATGATCGCCCGGTAGACGTGGACGTGCCCGGTGGACAGCTCCACCTGCCAGGTCCCCTCGCCGAAGGGCTTGGCGTAGCGCACCTCGGTGCGCGGCAGGAAGTGGTCGGTCAGCTCGTGGCGCGCGGCGTACGCCCGCAGGTACTTCGCCATCCGCCCCGGATCGAGGAAGGTCGGGTAGGACGCCGGCTGCAGCATGTCCTCGAACTGCGTGAAGTCGCGTGAGGAGACCATCTCCATCGCCGGCCACACGGGCGAGTCCTCGCGCTCGAGGTTCCAGATGCCGCCGACGTGCGCGGCGCGGTCGACGAGGTCGAAGGGGACGTCGAGCGCCTTCAGCGCGGCGGCGGCGGCGAGCCCGGCGGGACCGGCGCCGACGACCAGGACCTTCTCGCGCGGGGGGATCTGCTCGTCGTGGAGCGTGGACATACGACGACCTTCCGATGTCGGGGCGTTCTGGGCCGGCGCACCGGCAGGCGGCGCACCCCGTCATCCTAGTGCGGGGGCGTCCCCGGGCAGTTCAGGTCAGCGAGGTCAGCACCACGGAGACCGCGAGGGAGATGATCACCGTGCTCATCACGTGCGCGAGGATCGACTGGGAGCGCAGCGCGCGCCGCGCGGCCCGGGTGGTGCCGACCACGCCCGGGGGCCCGGAGGTGGTCTGCACCAGCACGGCGAGGTCGAGGTACTCCTCGTAGCCGCGCTCGGCCGGCGGGACGGCGGGCATGTGCAGTCCCGTGCCGTGGGAGTCCTCCGCCGCGTACTCCGCGGCGAACCCGACGACGCTGCTCAGCCACGCCGCGACCACGGCGCCCGCGGTGAACAGCAGCGGGATCACCACGGGGACGGAATCGGGCCGGGTCAGCAGCACCAGTACCGCGACGGCGCAGGTGACGAGCATCTGCACGGCCTCCGACCGCGCGCCGGTGCTGCCCCACACCCACCGGTACCACCCGACGGAGTGGCGCGCCCGGCTCAGCCGGGCGATCACGCGCAGCTCGCGACGGTCCAGATGGGAGCCGACCCAGTGCATCAGGGCCGTGGTGACCAGGGAGTACAGGGTCGTGACGGCGATGAACAGCAGGCCCAGCGCCGAGAGGGCCCCGATGCTGCGCTCCGCGCCGAGGGAGGTCGAGCGGAGCACGTCGAAGCCCGGCAGCGGGCGCAGGGCGAAGACGGCGAGGAGGGCGACGAGGATCGCCAGGCTCATGCGCCGGGACTCGGGGATGAACCAGGCCCACAGCCCGCGCTCGCGCACCGACTGCCGCCGGGCCGCGGGCGCGGCGCGGCGGGCCCGGCGGGCGGCCGCCCGGGCGGCGCGGCG
>NZ_KK070001.1 GCF_000576425.1 Brachybacterium phenoliresistens
CAACCCCTAAAGCTTAGAGGCTTTCGCTTCCCTCGTCAACTCCGCTCGGTGTGATCCGCGCCGCGAGTCCGATTCAGTTATGAAGCTCAATGCCTGGTCAGCGACCGATCCGGACCCTGAGGATCACTCCTCGTTCCCGTCCCGTTCACCGGGGCACGAGGGAATACATTACGCACGCCCCGACCCCCGCGCAACTCGAGAGCCCACTTTCGGCACGTGTGCTGCGACACGTTCTCCGGATCGCTCCGTTCCGGCCCCACGGCGGGCCGCAGCGGATGCCGGCTCCCGGCTCCTCCCCGGGCTCCTCTCCAGGCCCCGACGAGGTGACCGCTCCTGCCCCTCCGCGCGACGGGAGCCGGTGCCCTGCCGCTCGGAGGAGGGCGGCGGTCCTGCCCCAGAGCGAGCAGTCCTGCCCCATGGAGAGAGCCGACTGCCCTTCTCCACGAGAAGGAGGAGGCGAGGGCGACCGCCCCGCGCACCTACGAGGAGGAGGGGGAGCATGCGACCGCCCGCGCAGCACGCCCACCGCTCCGCCCTCCGGCTCGGATCCCCCGCGTCCCTCGGCCGGCTCCCGGCCCGGCAGCTCCATCCCTCCCACACCATCGGCTGCCCGCCGGGATCCCGGCTCGTAGGCTCGAGGGGCACCGATGCATCGACGAAGGACTCCCGATGGGCTTCACCGCCGGAACCGCACCGCGCCGCACCTACCTCCGCCAGCTGATCGTCGCCGCCGTGATCACCCTGATCTTCGGCGGGGTCGGGACGCTGCTGACCACGATCGCCGCCGTGACCGGAGGGCATCCGGCGCTGTGGATCGTCGGCATCGTCTTCCTCGTGGTGGGTCTGATCGGCCTGATCGGGCTCATCGGCATGGCTCGGGAGCGCCTGGCCGTGGGTCGCGACGCCGGCCGCGCCCTGCAGGAGGTCGCCGTGGGCGGCCCGCTCCCCTCCCCCACCACCCGCTCCGCACCGTGGTCCTGGCCGGATCTCGTGCGCGGCGTCGCCGCGGCCTTCGAGGACTCCCCCTACGTCGTCCATGCGGACGACCACCAGGTCCGGATCACCGCCGACCTCGCCGACGCCCGCTGGATCCAGGTCACCTCCCTCCGCACGTACTCCACGGTCTTCGCCGCGACCCTGACCCGGAAGCGCCCCGGGCTGGCCCGGCGCAACGACGTGCTCCACCACGTCGAGACGACCGCGGGGCCGCTGCGGCTGGGCGCGATCGCGGCCGTGCGCTCGGGCCGCAGCTGGTTCTGGAAGCGGAAGGTGCAGGCGGCCATCGGCCCCTCCGGCTTCCAGAAGGTGGTGGACATCGACTTCTCGACCTCGGACATCAACGGCCCCCTCCAGGACGTCGTGAAGGCCGCGGGCTGGAAGCAGACCCTGGACGCCGAGTCGAAGCTGGCGCTGGCCATGGCGCTGCTCGGAGGGTCCTCGATCATCATCGTCCCGCTCGCGCTGCTCGCCTCCTGGCTCCTGGACCGCTGACCGCGCCGCGCCCGCTCCGCGCCGGACCGCCGCCCGGACGACATACTGTGCTGGTCAGCGCTGGTGCGCCGATGGCGCACGCCCTGGAACGAAGGAGCTCCCCGTGACCGACACCCCGGCCGATCCGGTCGTCCTGCCCGCCCCGCCCGCCTCGCCGCTGCTGGCCGAGGGCGCCCGGCTCGAGAAGGTCGCCACCGGCGCCACCTGGGCCGAGGGGCCCGTGTGGATCCCGCAGCGGCAGGCGCTGCGGTTCAGCGACATCCCCGGGGACCGCATCCTCGAGTACTCCGAGGCCACCGGGCAGCTGAGCGTCCACGCCGAGGGCGTCGAGTTCACCAACGGCCGCACCCTGGACCGCGACGGCACCGTGCTGGAGTGCTCCCACGGCCAGCGGGCCGTGGTCCGGGACCGCGCCGTCGAGCCCGGGGAGGAGCGCCGCGCCGTCGTCGTCGCGGATCGCTTCGGGCCGGCACGGCTGAACTCGCCCAACGACGTCGTGGTCGCCTCGGACGGCGGCATCTGGTTCACCGACCCCTCCTACGGGATCAAGAAGCCGGCCGAGGGCCACGCCGGGCAGGAGGAGTACGGGGATCGCTACGTCTTCCGCCTCGACCCGGCCGACGGCACGGTCCGTCCCGTGGTGATCGACGTGGAGGCCCCGAACGGGCTGGCCTTCTCCCCCGACGAGTCCCTCCTCTACGTCGCGGACTCCTCGCTCTTCCCGGCCGATGAGGCCGCCTCCGCCGCGCGGCCGCGCGGGCACGCCATCCACGTGTACGACGTGGTCGAAGGACGGCATGCGAAGAACGGCCGCATCCTCGCGGAGGTCTCCCCGGGGGTTCCCGACGGGATCCGCGTGGACACGGCGGGGAACATCTGGTCCTCGAGCGGCTCCGGGGTGCAGGTCCTCTCCCCCGCGGGCGAGAAGCTGCTGGACATCCCCGTGCCGGAGCCGACCGCGAACCTCGCCTTCGGCGGCGCCGACGGCACCACCCTGTACATGGTGGCGACGACGAGCCTCTACCGGATCCGCACCACGGCGCGCGACGCGGTGATGGCCGCGCGCGGCACCTGCGCATGACCGCCCCGCCCCCGCTGCGTGCGGCCGATCCCGCCGGGGCGGACGGCGCTGCGGGCCCGGCACCGCTGTCCGGCCGCGGCCGCGCCCTGCACGGGGCGGTCTTCGCGGTCACCGCGCTCACCGCGGTCACGCAGTTCGTGCTCACGGGAACCGGGCCCTTCGATCCGAGCAGTCCCGATCCCGGTACGATTCCGTCGATGGTGCGGTTCTTCTCCTTCTTCACCATCCAATCCACCATTCTTGTCGCCGTGACGTCCCTTCTGCTCGCGATGGGCCGCCCGCTCACCCTGGGACTGAGGGTGCTGCGCGTCGATTCCCTGGTCGCGATCGTGATCACGGCGGTGGTCCACTGGTTCCTGCTGCGCCCGCTGGGCACCGAGCCGGGGATCATCGGCGTCCTGGACACCCTGCTGCACGTGGTGGGCCCGGCCCTGGCCGTCCTCGCCTGGATCCTGGCGGGGCCGCGCACCGCCGTGGGCGCCCCGCGCGGGCTGGGCCTCCGCGTGACGGCCTGGGCGCTGGTGTTCCCGGTCCTGTTCGGCGCCTGGACCTTCCTCCACGGCGCGGTGACGCACTGGTACCCGTACCCGTTCATCGACGTGCCCACGGTCGGCTA
Organism: Brachybacterium phenoliresistens; assembly: GCF_000576425.1. Lineage (GTDB taxonomy): Bacteria > Actinomycetota > Actinomycetes > Actinomycetales > Dermabacteraceae > Brachybacterium > Brachybacterium phenoliresistens. The sequence continues at coordinate 3,189 of NZ_KK070001.1, forward strand.
CGGTCCCGCCGTGGCGATGGCCCTGGGCGTGCTCGCGGCGTTCGTCGTGCTCGCCGCCGGGCTGGAGGGCATCGAGCGGGCGGTGGCCCAGGTCGTCTCGGCGCGTCGCGCGAGACGCGATGGCACGTAATAAGGAACAGCCGATGTTTTCTAAACTCCTGGCGTTTCCTAAAGGACCGAGGGTCGCCTTCCCTTCCTAGCGGAAAGGAATGCAGAGGTCTAATCTGGGGGCATCGGCCGTGGCCCCACGACCGGTGCCGCCGGTCGAGGCCCCACGGCCGGCCCCTACGTCCAGGAGGAGAACCATGTCCGTCGTCGATATGCCCCGCGTCTCCGAGTGCACCGTTGCCGGCTGCTCGTACAACCACGACGGCTGCCACGCCTTCGCCGTGACCGTCGGCCAGGATCATCACTGCGCGACCTTCGTCCCGCTCGACGTGAAGGGCGGCCTGTCCAAGGTCGTCTCGCAGGTGGGCGCCTGCCAGCGCACCTCCTGCGCCTTCAACAAGGACCTCGAGTGCAGCGCCGAGTCGATCCGCGTGGGCGGCGCCGGCACCGACACCGCCAACTGCCTCACCTACACCGAGGCCTGAGCCCCGCCACCGAGCACTACTGGGCCTCGCCACCGAGGCCTGAGCACCGCCGCAGCGACGCGGCACCGAGAGCGCGCGAGCGGGCCGGGGGATCATCTCCCGGCCCGCTCGCGCGCTCTGCCGTCAGGCCTCCCACCAGTCCAGGACCCGCCGGGCGTGCAGCGTGAGCCAGGGCGAGGGCTCTGCCTCGGGGACGTCGACCGCGAACCACACCGCCCCGGGCAGGACGGGCCCCTGCAGCCAGGTGCCGTCCTCCTGCCGGGCGGCGCGGACCATCCCGATCGCCTCGCCCGCCCGGGGATCGGGCGCCGTGCCGTCCAGGGCCGATGCCCGGCGCAGGTGATCCAGCGCCCGCAGCACGCTGTACGCCCAGCGGAAGGGGTACCGGAAGCGGTCCACGAACGGGCCGACGCTCTCCCCCGTGGAGAGACGGCGGTGCAGGTGACGGCGCAGCAGGTACTCCTCGCCCCGCCGGCGCGCCGTGCGCACGGCCTGCGTGCCGCCGGTCGCCTCCTCGAGGGCCAGCAGGCCGCCCAGGGCGTTGATCGTCGAGTGGAACGAGGAGCGCTGCGAGCCCTCGACCCAGTCGCAGTTCCAGCCGCCGTCCTCCAGCTGGTGGGCGAGGAGCCAGTCGGCGATCGCCCCGACCTCCGCCCCCAGCCACAGGCCGTTGGCGAGGGTCATCGCGTTGATGCAGCAGTCCACCTCCCCGTCCCAGTACGGCAGGTCGTCGTACTCCCAGCGGGCGTGGCGGGCCAGGCGCTCCACGGTGCCGTTCTCCCGCAGCGGCGCCGGGTCCATGCCCCATTCGCGCAGGGCCGTCAGGCTCCAGGTGGTCGCGGTCCACGGCTGGCCGGGGAGGTCCTGGTTCGCCGGGTCCTCGAAGAAGCCGCCGGGGAAGTAGGCGCCGCCGGCCCACATGCCGTCCTCGCCCTGCAGGGCGAGCAGCCGCGCACCGAAGCCCTCCTGGGCGATGCGGCGGCGCGTCGCCTGCCACTGCTGCGGCGGCGCCCCGAGCAGATCGCGCTCGACCTGCCAGCGCAGGGCCGGATCGGTCGCCAGGAGCCAGGCGTCCGCGTCGTCGACGGGCATGGGGTCCTCCTCAGCGGGTCAGCCCCGGTGGGCGTACAGGTCGCGCAGCAGCGCGATCTCGGAGAGATGGTGGATGAGCTCGCGGTTGATGTGGGCGACCAGGGTGGCCCGGGGCTCGGCGGCGAAGGGCCCCTCGGCCTCGCCGGTGGGTTGGGAGAGGGCCTCGAGGTCCCAGCTGCGCACCCCCGTGATCCATCGGGCGTACTCGGCGTCGAACTGGGCGAGCGCGCCCGCGGCGGTCCCGGAGTACTCCCAGCTCATGTAGTCCGCCGGCGGCCCGCCGTGGTGGGAGGCGCTGCGCGCGGCGAGCACCCCGACGATCACGTGCCCGAGCCGCCAGGCGATCGTCGTGAACGGGGCGGGAGAGGGCTCGGGGAACTCGAAGTCGATGACGAACTCGCCGCTGCCGCCCTGGACCGCGGCCTCCGACGGCTGGGAGCGCGGGTGCACCGTCCAGACCGTCCGGCCGTCGGCCGTGGGGTCGAAGAGGTACTCCTCGTCGGCGAGCCCCTCGAGGCGGGGCCGCAGGTGCTCGGTGACGTGCCAGTCGATCTGCTCGAGCAGCACCCGGGGGACGTCGAGGCTCTCGCCGTGGGTCGTGGTCATGGTGCTCACCACCCTTCCGGCGGCCAGGTGCCGCCCTCGGCGAGGGCGTTCAGCTCGTAGGTGCCCTTGGCGTCGATGCTCTCGCGGATGATGTCCGCATGCCCGGCGTGGCGGGCGTGCTCCTCGATCTGGTGCATCGCGTACCAGCGCACCGTCCACAGCTTCCTGCCCTCGAACCAGGGCTGGTCCGGGAAGGGGCCCTTCTCGTCGGGATCCGCGGCGCGGATCGCGGCCTCGAGGGCGTCGGCCGCCGTGCGCAGCTCGGCGATGAGGGATTCCGCCGTGTCCCCCTCGCGGACGGCCTCGGGGGTGATGCCGCCCTCGGCCTGGTACTGCTCGGGAGTGCGCGGGGCCGGCGAGCCCATCTCCGGGGCGGCGGCGATGTGCAGGGCCGCGCCCTCGGCCATGAGGATCGCGTGCCGGGCCAGCATTCCCAGGCTCATCGCCGAGGCGCTGGGCGTCTCCCGGATCTGCTCCGGGGTGAGCCCGTGCAGCGCGGTCGCCAGCTGGCGCACCTGCTGGGAGGCGAAGGTGGCGAGCGCGTCGCGCTCGTCGGTGGTCTCGGGGGTCAGGAAGCCCATGGCTGCTCCTCGGTCGGGTCGTCGTGCTGACAGGATGCAGTCTGGCTCACAGTGCGGACAGGAGCTGTCCTCTGATCGCGGCACACTGGTCCCATGAGCGACGTGACGAGACGAGCCCTGCGACTGCTGTCCCTGCTGCAGTCCCGCAGCGTCTGGACCGGGCCGGAGCTGGCCGAGGAGCTCGGCGTGACCACGAGGTCGGTGCGGCGGGACATCGACCGCCTGCGCGAGCTCGGCTATCCGGTGCTGGCCTCTAACGGCCACGGCGGCGGCTACCAGCTGGGCGCCGGCAAGGCCCTGCCTCCCCTGCTGCTGGAGGGCGAGGAGGCCGTGGCCGTCGCCGTGGGGCTGCGCCTGGCGGCCGGGTCGGGGATCGAGGGCCTGGACGAGCAGGCGCTGCGCGCGCTCACCGCGATCGACCGGATCCTCCCGCCGACGGTCCGGGCCGAGGTCTCCGCGATCAGCGAGGTCCTGGCGGTCCTGGACTCCGGGCCCTCGGGCGTCACCTCGCCGACGCTGTTGACCCTCGCCCGTGCCGCGCGCGAGGGCGTGGAGGCCCGCATCGACTACGAGCGCCGCGACGGCGAGCGCATGATGCGCCGGGTGGAGCCGTACCGCGTCCTGTCCGTGGCCCGACGCTGGTACCTGTTCGCCTGGGACCGCGATCGCGAGGACTGGCGCACCTTCCGCCTGGACCGCATGCACGAGGCCCGCGCCACGACGTTCCGCTTCACCCGCCGCACCACGCCGGACGTCGAGTCCTATGTGCGCGAGTCGCTCAGCGTGGGCGCCTACGCCACCCAGGCCGAGGTCCGCGTGCTGCGCCCGCTCGAGGAGGTCTCCCCGCACGTCCCGGCGATGATCGGCACGCTCACGGCCGATGGCCCCGACGCCTGCCTGCTGCGCATCGGCGCCTGGGACCTGCGCTGGGTCGCCGCCCATCTGGCCTACCTGGACCTGCCGATCGAGGTCGTCGACCCGCCGGAGCTCATCGCGGAGATCGCGGGCATCGGGGCGTGGGCGAGCGGCGGAGCTCAGCGCGCGGCCGGCTCCGAGGGGGCGTAGGCGCGCAGGAAGGCGGCGCATCCCGCGGACCCAGGATTCCCCGCGTGTCGTCCCAGCCGGGACGGAGGTCAGGGGACCAGGCTGTCCGGCATGAGCACCACGCACCGAGCATCGAGGTCGCTGCCGGGCCGTGACCTCTGGTCGCGCGGGACCTCCCGCACCCCCCGGTCCGGCGCGCTCCCCATCGTCATCCCGGCCCCGACCGTCGAGGAGCGCACCGTGCCCCGCACCCCGCGCACCGTCGAGCTGCCCGCCCGGCTGCGGGACGGGCTGTGGGACGGCCGGTCCCTGCGCGACCTGGGCGAGCTGTACGACCGCTGAGGTCAGTCCGCGACGGGCAGCTCGCCGCTGCGGGCGATCTGCCCGTACCAGCGGGCGCTGGGCTTGACCGTGCGCGCGAACGTCTCCGGGTCCCAGCCGATCAGGCCGAAGGTGGGCCGGTAGCCGCTGGCCCACTCGTAGTTGTCCAGCAGGGACCAGTACTGGAAGCCGCGGACGTCGATGCCGTCGGCCATCGCCCGGTGGACCCCCTCCAGCGAGCCCTGGATGTAGGCGCGGCGGCGGGAGTCATCGGCCGTGGCGATGCCGTTCTCGGTGACCATCAGCGGCACCTGGCCGCTGAGCTCCCAGGCGCTGCGCAGCCCCAGCTCCGCGGCCGGCGGGAAGAACTCCCAGCCGGTCAGCGTGGTCTCGACGCCCTCGGCCACGGGCAGCGGCCCGTTTGGGCCGATGAACGTGCGCGTGTAGGCCTGCACGCCGAGGAAGTCGTCGCCCGCGGAGTTCTCGAGGTACCAGAAGTCGCGCGGATACCCGTACTCGTGGAGCTTCTCGGCGCTGCCCTCCTCGTCGGTGGCATGGAAGGCCTGGGTGGCGATGGTCCAGCCCGAGAGGATCCCGCCCCGGCCGGCGAGGACCTCGCGCGAGGCCCGGTGGGAGGCCAGAAGCTGGTCCGCGACATGCAGGTCGGGGAAGGCCAGGCCGTGGGCGACGAGGTTCTCCGCCTTCTCGCCGCCGGCGAGCATGGCGGCGATGTTCGGCTCGTTGATGGTGCACACGTAGCGCACCCCGTCGAGGATCGGCAGCACCGTCTCCGTGTACCGGGCGAACAGCTCCGGGGCGTCGTCCGCGCGCCAGAACCCGTCGCGCTCGAACCAGCGGGGCACCGTGAAGTGCATGAGCGTGACCACCGGCTCGACGCCGTGCTCGAGGCAGGTGTCGATCATGCGCCGGTAGTGGGCGAGCTCGGCCCGGGAGACGAACCCCCGCTCCGGCTCGATCCGCGCCCACTCGATGCTGAAGCGGTAGGTGTTCATCCCCAGCTCGGCGAGGAGGCGGATGTCCTCGGCGAAGCGGTGGTAGCTGTCGGCCGCATCGCCGCTGGGCTCGACCACGGGCGAGCCCGGCCGATGCTCCATCTCCCACCAGTTCGAGTTCACGTTGTTGCCCTCGATCTGGTGGGCTGCGGTCGCGGCGCCCCACAGGAAGCCGTCGGGGAAGCGGAGGGAGGTCATGGGGACTCCTGTCGTGGAGAGGTGGGGCGTGAAGGGTGGGGCCGGGCCCTGCGGCGGGCCCGGCCGGGGGTCAGGCGCCGTGCACGCGCGCCGGGTCGGGGATCGCCTCGAGCAGGCGGATCGTGTACTCGTCGCGCGGATGCCGCATGACCTGCGCCGTCGGCCCCTGCTCGACGACGCGGCCCTCGTGCAGGACGAGGATGTCGTCCGTGATGAGCCGGGCGCTGAGCAGGTCGTGGGTGATGTAGAGCAGGGACATGCCGGTGCGCTCGCGCAGGTCGCGCAGCAGCGCCAGCACCCCGGCGCGCAGGGACACGTCGAGCATGGAGACGGGCTCGTCGGCGATGATCACCTGCGGATCCGCGGCCAGCGCCCGCGCGATCACCACACGCTGCCGCTGCCCGCCGGAGAGCTGGTGGGGCAGCTTCGCGGCGTACTGCTCCACGGGGGTCAGGCCCACCGTCTCCAGCAGCTCCAGCATCCGCCGGCGCAGCGCCGGCCCGCGCAGGTCGGTGAGGTTCGCCAGCGCCCGCGTGAGCGTGTACTCCACGGTGCTCAGCGGGTTCAGCGCCGAGTACGGATCCTGGAAGACCATCTGCACGGTGCGTCGCAGCTCCCGCAGGGCGCGGCCTCGCAGCGGGCCGATGGAGGTGCTGCCGAGGTGGATGGTGCCGGCGGTCGGCTTCTCCACGCCCGTGATCATCTTCGCGAGGGTCGACTTGCCGCTGCCGGACTGGCCCACCAGGGCCGTCGCCCCGCCGGGCGCCAGGGTGAAGCTGACGTCGTCCACGGCGAGCACGCCGGCGGCGCGGCGCCGCGGCGGCGCGAAGGACTTCGTGACGCCCTCGACCCGCAGCTCGAGCCCGGCCCCGGGGCGCCGGCGCCCGGGCCCATCGGCCGCAGGAGCATCGGCCGCGGCAGCATCGGCCGCGGGAGCATCGGGCCCATCGGCCGCAGGAGCATCGGGCCCATCGGGCCCATCGGCCGCAGGAGCATCGGGCCCATCGGGCCCATCGGCCGCGGGCTCGGGCGCCTCGATGCCCGGAAGGGACACGTGCTCGGCGCGGGGATCGGCGAAGTGGCTCAGCAGCATCCGGGTGTACTCGTGCTGCGGGCGGTGGAGGATGTCCGCGCTGGGGGCGTCCTCGACGATCCGCCCCTCGCGCATCACCAGCACCCGGTGCGCCGATTCGAGGACCACGCCGAGGTCGTGGCTGATGAGGATGGCAGTGAAGCCCTCCTCCGCCTGCAGGGCGCGGATCGTGTCCATCACCGCATGCTGGACGAGGACGTCCAGCGCGGTGGTGGGCTCGTCGAAGACCATCAGCTGCGGCTCCAGGGAGAGCGCGAGGGCGATGGTGACGCGCTGGCGCATGCCGCCGGACAGCTCGAAGGGGTAGCGGTCCAGGACCTCCGGCCCCAGCGACACGCGGCGCACCAGCTCGGCGGCCCGGGCTTCGCGGCGCGCCGGCGCCACGTGCCGGTGGGCGGCGAAGATGTCCCCGAAGTGCTGGCGGATGGTCCGCACCGGGTTCAGGGTGTTCATCCCCGCCTGCAGCACCATCGCGAAGCCGCCCTGGCGCTGGGTGCGAAGCTGCTCGTGGTCCATGCTCGCGATGTCCACGTCCCCGAACAGGATCCGCCCGCCCTCGATGCGGGCCGGCGGACGGGCCAGCGCCGTGATCGCGAAGCCCAGGGTCGACTTCCCCGACCCCGACTCCCCGACCAGGCCGAGGAACTCGCCGCGGCCCACGTCGAAGGACACGTCCTTCACGGCCCGGGTGGGCGTCGCGCCGACCGGCTCGTAGACGACGCTGAGGTCGCGGACGCTGAGCAGGGGTGCCTCCCCGCCCGGGGTGTCCCGGGGGCCGGTGGTGGTCTCGGTTCCGGTCATCGCCCGGTGCTCCCTTCCCGCAGACGGGGATTGCTGATCCCGTCGATGCCGAAGTTGATGAGGGTCAGCGAGGTGGCGAGCAGGGCGATGCACAGGCCGGGCGCGAACAGCAGCGCCCACTGCCCGGTGAGCAGGGCGTTGGAGTTCTGCGCCCAGTAGAGCATCGTGCCCCAGCTGACGATGGTCGAGTCGCCCAGGCCCAGGTACTCCAGCCCGGCCTCGGCGAGGATCGCCGCGGTCGCCGCGCCGAAGAACCCGCCGGCGATCAGCGAGGTCATGTTGGGCAGGATCTCGCGGAAGATGATGCGCGGGGCCCGCTCGCCGGAGAACCGCGCGGCCTCCACGAAGTCGCGTCCGCGCAGGCTGGCGGTCTGGCTGCGCAGCACGCGCGCGCCCCAGGCCCAGCCGGTGATCGCGATGACGGCGATGATCACGGAGATCCCGCCGTCGCTGAGGTACGTGGCCACCACGATCATCAGCGGCAGCCCGGGGATCACCAGGAACAGGTTGACCACGAAGTTGATCACCTCGCCCGGCAGCCCCCGCACATAGCCCCAGCACAGGCCGATCACCACGGAGATGATCGTGGAGATCCCGCCGGCGCCGAAGCCGACCAGCAGCGAGATGCGGGCGCCGTGGATCAGTTGGCTGAGCACGTCCTCCCCCGCCGCGGTGGTGCCCAGCCAGTGCTGGGCCGAGCCCGCGAGGCTGCGGCCGAAGCTGTTGTCCTTCGGGTCGTAGGGCGCGATCCAGGGGGCCAGCACCGCGAGGACCACGAACAGCCCCAGCACGATCAGGCCGATGCGCGCCTTGCGATGGGTCCAGATGGTGCGCAGGCCTCCGCGCAGTCCGGCGAGCGCCGGCGGCAGGGGGCGGGGTGCGGTCTCGGGTGCGCTCATCGCCTCGTCCTCGGGTCGAGAATGCCGTACAGGATGTCCACCAGCAGGTTCGCCACCAGAACGCTGACGGTGATCATGAGGAAGATCGCCTGCATCAGCGGGTAGTCCTGGCCGGTGACGGCGTTGAACAGCAGGAAGCCGATGCCGGGATAGCCGAAGACCTGCTCGACGAGGATCGAGCCGCCGACCACCCCGCCCAGCGCCATGCCGAAGCCGGTGAGGTTGGGAAGGATCGCGTTGCGGGCCGCGTACTTCAGGGCGACGGTGCGGCCGGGGATGCCGTTGGCCTCCGCGAACGTCACGTGGTCCTCGCCGAGGGTGGTGATCATGGCGTTGCGCATGCCCAGCACCCACCCGCCGAGGGAGGTGATGAGCATCGTCGTCGCCGGCAGCGCCGCGTGGTAGACGGCATCGACCACGGTGCCCCAGTCCAGGCCCGGCTGCGTCGTGGCGGAGAACGCCCCGAAGGTCGGGAACAGGTGGGCGACGTAGCCCAGGAAGAACAGCAGCAGCAGCGAGGTCCAGAAGTACGGGAACGTCGTCAGGAAGCTGCCGCCGACGGTGGGCAGGGCGTCCATCCAGGTGCCGCGCCGCCACGCCGCGAGCACGCCGAGCAGGGTCCCGATCACGAAGGACGCGATCGTCACCAGGCCCACCAGGACCAGCGTGTACGGCAGGGCCTGGGCCACGAGACCGGAGACGGGCTCCGGGTAGAAGGCGTAGGAGACCCCGAAGTCCAGCGAGAGGATCTGGCGGAGGTAGTCGACGTACTGCTGGATCAGGCTGCCGTCGGGCACGCCCAGCTGCGCCTCCACGGCGCGGCGCGTCTCCTCGGTGACCGGCCCGTTCTGGGAGAGCTTGGCGATCGCGGCATCGGCCGGGGATCCCGGCATCATGCGCGGCAGCAGGAAGTTCAGGGTGATCGCGGCCCACAGGGTGAGCGCGAACCATCCCCCGCGCTGGAGGAAGTACCGCATCAGGAGGCCTCCTTCTGGGCGCGGCGCAGCCGGGTCAGGACCAGCAGCGGCGAGGACCCGTAGGTCTGCAGCGGCGCGTAGGGGTCCTCGGCGGTGGGCCATCCGGTGAAGCGCGCCTGGTTGTAGAGCCCCCAGAGCCCGCCGTAGTACAGCGCGATGACGGGCAGGTCGGTGTGGAAGAGCCGCTGCAGGGCGTGCAGGATCTCGCTCTGCTCGGCCTCGTCGACGCTGGCGCGGTAGCGGGTGATCAGCTCGTCGGCCTCGGCGCTGCGGTACCGGATGCGGTTGTTCTGGCTGGTCTCGCCGACGGGCACGTAGTACTCGCCCGACATGAGGTTGCTGAACCCCTGGAAGGCGTCGGAGCCGTTGGAGGAGCCCACCGCCACCTGGTAGTCGCCGCTGGAGAGGTTGGCCTCGTAGGCCGCGGGCTGCGGGGCGTCGATGTCGACCGCGATGCCGATGGCGCCCAGCTCGCGCTGGACCTCCTGCACCGCGCGCAGCCAGTCGGTGTAGCCGTTGGCGGTGGTGATCGCGAAGGTGAAGGGCTCGCCCTCGGGGGTGCGCATGGTGGTGCCGTCGTAGGTGAAGCCGGCCTTCTCGAAGGCGGCGATCGCCGCCTGCGTGTCCTGGCCGATGATCCCGCGCTCCGGCAGCGAGGGGTCCAGCAGGTCCTCCTGGTTGGGCAGCAGCAGGCCGGACTGGCTGGCCTCGTCCATGTACCCCTCGGCGGCGACCTCGGCGACCTGCCGCCCGTCCAGCGCCAGCGCGAGGCCGCGGCGCACGTCCACGTCGTCGAAGGGGGCGACGTCGTGGTTGGGGTGCAGGCCGATGATCCCGCCGGGCGGGAACCAGTAGCGGTTGGCGTCGTTCGCGGCCATCCAGGTGTTCTCGACGTCGCTCATGTACGCGTAGGCCCAGTCGTAGCCCTTGGTGACCAGGTCCAGCTCCTCGCTCGCGGCGGGGTACACGAGGTGCTCGATGTCGATCGACGAGGCCTGCCAGTGCCCGGGGAAGCGGTCCAGGGTGTACTGCAGGGCGGTGAAGGTGCCCAGCTGGAACGGCCCGGAGCCCACGGGCTCCTCGTTGCGCCAGGTCGAGGGGTCCGCGACGCCCTCCCAGAGGTGCCGCGGGACGATCACGGTCTGGCCGATGACCGGCAGCGCCGGCGAGTCCGGGCTCTTCAGCGTGATCGCGATGGTGCGTCCGTCGACCTCGAGGGTGTCGATGCGTCCCCAGGCGCCGGCGACGTCGTTGGCCGGGAAGTCCTGCAGCATCCGGAAGGTGTAGTCGACGTCCTCCCCGGTCAGCGGCGTGCCGTCGTGCCAGCTGACGCCTTCGCGCAGCGTCAGCACGATGCGCTGCGGGTCCGGCTGGTCCCAGCTCTCGGCCAGCCACGGGACGAGCTCGCCGTCGAGCGGATTGATCCAGATCAGGGGCTCGTACAGGATCGACGCCGCCGTGCGCTTGTTCGCGTGGAACGGGTTGAAGTTCGCGGTGAAGGTGGGGGTCCCCTTGTCGCCGGCCACGAGCATCGTGTCCGGGCCGATGGTCGGATCGGGCCGGCTGCGGATCTGCAGCGAGCAGCCCGACGCCAGCAGGCTGGTCGCCGCCAGGGAGGCGCCGCCCAGCAGGGTGCGTCTGCGGAGCAGGGGTGGTGCGGATGCCACGGTGGTGCACGTCCTCACGCCGTCGTAGGGAGCGGGGTCGCCGGGCGGCGACCTCAGCGGGCCGCACGACGCGGCCCCGACCTCCGCCGCTCTCCGCGGCGCGGTCGACGACGACTGTATGCGCTTACATTCAGGCGGCGCAACCCCGGCGCCCGGTCCTTGATCGGGCGTGCGGGGAACGGAGAGGGGAGGGGGCGAGGTGACCGGGGCGCACGGATCGGCGTGCACGGAACGGCGCGAGGCCACCGGCGCGGGGGGTCGCGCGCCATGGCCGCTGCGCGAACGATCGGAGTGAATCCGTCGCTGCGCCCATCGATCGGAGTAACTCCGTCGCGACGCCGATCGACCGGAGTAACTCCGTCGCTACCTCGCCGGGAAGCGACGGAGTTACTCCGCTCGTGTGTCCGGCCCCTGCCCCGAGCCGGCGCCTGTTGCCGGTGGCGGTGGCGGTGGCGGTGGCGGTGCCGATGCTGCCGGGGATCGGCGGCGACCCGCGCCAGCCCACGCTGGCCCGCCCCGACGGTCGGGGGCTCAGCCGAGGGGGTTCAGCCGAGGGGGCCGCAGCTCGTGCGCAGGAGGACGTCCACCGGCAGCTGCAGGTCGCGCGGGGCGGCGTCCGGGTCCGCGAGGCGGCGCAGCAGCAGCTCGACCGCGCAGATCCCCAGGTCGATCATCGGCTGGCGCACCGTGGTGAGGGTCGGGGTGCTGTAGCGGGACTCGTCGATGCCGTCGAAGCCGGTGACCACGCAGGTCCCCGGCACGTCGACCCCGCCCTCGCGCAGCGCCGCGAGCGCCCCCAGGGCGCTCTGGTCGTTCGCGCCGATCACCGCCGCGGGGATCTCCTCCTCGAGCTGCGCCGTGACCGCGTCGTGCCCGCCCTGCCAGGTGAAGTCGGCCATCGCCGTGTGCCAGGGGACGTCCTGGCCGGCGACGGCGTCGTGGAATCCCCGGGCGCGTCCCGCGGCATCGGGCGAGTCCGGCGGGCCGGCGAGGTAGAGCACGGGCCCCGGGGGCTTCACGGCGAGGACGTGGCGCACCAGGGCGGACATGCCGCCGCGGTTGTCGACCCGCACCGCATCGGCCCCTGTCCCGCCCTCCCCGGCGACCGTCACCATCGGGGTGCGGCCGATGCTCCCCCGGAGCAGCTCGTCGGGGACGGTGCGCGCGACGACCGCGAGGGCGTCCACCCGTCCGGCGAGGTCGTGCATCACCACGTCCCGGCTCACGCTGGTCCCGGCCGCGACGAGCAGGGCGTAGCCGGCGCGCCATGCCGCCGCCTCCGCCCCGCGCACGAGCTGCTCGAAGTAGCGGTTGCGGTACGGATCGGCCTGGCGTCCGTCGCGGTCGTCGAGGAACTCCACGACGGCGGGCGCTCCGTCCTCCGCGGGGAGGCGCCGGCTCGTCGCCGGGATGTCGTGGCCCGGGATCAGCAGGCCGAGCACGCCGGTGCGCCGATCGGCCAGCCCGCGGGCGCTCGCGTTGGGCACGTACCCGAGCCGCCGCACGGCCTGGAGCACGCGCTCTCGCGTCGAGACGCTCACCTTCTCGGGGCTGCGCAGCACGCGGGAGACCGTGGCGATCGAGACGTCGGCCTCGCGCGCGACGTCGTAGACGGTCGGGGACTTGCTCTCGGCCACGCCAGGCCTTTCAGGAGACGCCGGGATCGGCGCAGGGACGGGACCGTGGCACCGTACCCGACGGCGCGGCGCGGCACTCTGCGCGGGCGGGCCCGGGGCTCAGAACGCGTACGGCCCGAACCGCATCCACGCCACGAACACCGAGAGGATGCCCAGCACGATCGCGGGCATCGCCGCCGGGAGGTCGTCCTCCTCGCGGCGCAGGTGCAGCAGCGCGGCGAACACCATGGTGATGCCCAGCCCCGCGGCGGCGAAGGCCGTCAGCCAGGGGGCGATGCCGAGCGCTGCCGGGAGGATCAGGCCGATCGCCCCGAGCACCTCGAGCGCTCCGATGCCGCGCACGGAGGGATGCGGGAACTGCTCGACCCACGGCGTCCGTTCGATCAGTCGTTCACGGGAGCTGACCAGCTTGGTGGTCCCCGAGGTCGCGAAGACCACCGCGAGAAGTCCGGCCAGGGTCCACAGGAGGATCTCCATCTGCCCATCTCCTTCGGCGAGCCGGCGCCTCCGGCGGCCGGGGCGGCCACCTGCGCCGGGTATCAAGTATCTCTCCGACATCGGCCGATGTCATGCGAACGCGCAGGTCGATTCGTCCGAGGCTCGCCACGGGGCGTCCCGGGACCGCGGCCTGCACCCTGGCCGGCCGATCCCGCGGGGTCTCAGCGCGAGGGGCGGTCGCTCCGGCGGGCACGGGGCATCGGGTAGGGTGCCGGGCGTGACACGGGGTGCCGCCACGCGCGGCTGAGAACATACCCGTCGAACCTGATCCAGTTCACGCTGGCGGAGGGATTGTCGCAGCGGCCGCGCGCCGGATGCCCCGGGTGATCGGCGCATCCGTGCAGGTCACGCTCGGGGGTGCCTCTCGCCGAATCGAGAGGCAGACGATGACCGATCCCGTCCCCGCAGCCCAGCCCGATCCCACCGCGCAGCCCGATCCGACGGCCCAGCCCGATGCGGCTCCCCGCGGCTCCGCGGCACCTCCCGCGCCCTCCTCCGCCCCTGCGCTCTCCGAGCAGGTCGTCGTGGTCACCGGCGGCGCCCGGGGCCTGGGCCGTGCGATCACCGAGGCGTTCCTGCGCGAGGGAGCCCGGGTGGTGATCGACCATCTGCGCAGCGCCGACGCCGCCCGCGAGATCGCCGCCGCGCACGAGGGGCGGGCCCTCGCCGTGCGGGCCGACGTCCGCGACCGCGCGGCGCTGGACGCCCTGTTCGCCGAGGCCGAGGACCACTTCGGAGCGCCGGTGAGCACCGTCGTCTCCAACGCCCTGACCGACTTCGCCTTCGACGGCGATGCCCGCCCGAAGGCCGCGGAGATCGGCTACGAGGCCTTCGCCGCCCAGTTCGCCGGATCCGTCCAGGGCACCGTCAACCTGGTCCAGGCCGCCCTGCCCCACTTCGACCGCGCCGGTTCCGGGCGGGTCGTCACCATCGGCACGAACCTGTTCCAGAACCCCGTGGTCCCCTACCACGACTACACCGCGGCGAAGGCGGCCCTGCTGTCCCTGACCAGGACCTTCGCCGCAGATCTGGGCCCGCGCGGGGTGCGGGTGAACATGCTCAGCGGCGGCCTGCTGCGCACCACCGACGCGAGCGCCGCGACGCCCGAGGCGGTGTTCGACGCGATCGCGGCGAGCACCCCGCTGGGGTCGGTGACCACCCCCGAGGAGTTCGCCGACGCCGTGCTGCTGCTGGCCTCGCCGCTCTCCCGGGCGATCACCGGCCAGAACCTCGTCGTCGACGGCGGGCTGGTGAAGGACTGATGACGGCCGCACCGCGCCCCATCCACCTGAACCTGTTCGCCCACGCCTGCGGCCACCACTCGGCGGCCTGGCGGCGGCCCGGCTCCGATGTGGCGCGGCTGGGCGACATCGGCCGATGGGAGGAGCTGGCGCGCCTCGCCGAGCGCGGGACGCTGGACGCGCTGTTCCTCGCGGACGGGCAGTCCGCGGGCGTCCCCGGGATCGCCGGCGGGCCGCGCTGGTTCTTCGAGCCGATCACCGCGCTCACCGCGATGGCCCGGGCGACCACGCACCTGGGCCTGGTCACGACGATCTCGAGCACCTTCTGGCAGCCGTTCCACGCGGCGCGCATGCTCGCGAGCCTGGACCACATCAGCGGCGGCCGCGCCGGGATCAACGTCGTCACCTCGATGACCGACGAGGAGGCCCGCAACCACGGCATGGACGCGCTGCCGCCGCATGCCGAGCGCTACGCGCGGGCCGATGAGTTCATCGAGGCGATCACCGCCCTGTGGGACTCGTTCCCGGCCGAGGCGATCCTGCCCGACGGCGGCGCCACGGTCTACGCGGACGTCGAGCGGATCCGACCCATCGACCATCGGGGCGAGAGCTTCCGGGTCGCCGGGCCGCTGAGCATCCCCTCCCCGCCGCAGGGCCGGCCGGTGCTGTTCCAGGCCGGCAGCTCGGAGCCCGGGCGCGATCTCGCCGCCCGCCATGCCGAGGGGATCTATGCCGTGGCCTGGGACATCCCCATGGCGACGGAGTACCGCGCCGACATCCGCGCGCGGGCCCGGGCGCAGGGCCGGGACCCGGATTCGATCGTCGTCATGCCGGGGCTGGTCACCTACATCGGCCGCACCGAGCAGGAGGCGCGGGAGAAGAAGGCGGCGCTGGATGCGCTGCTGCCGGCGCGGGAGTCCCTCGCCCAGCTGTCCTTCTTCATCGGCCAGGACGCGAGCGCCTGGGAGCTGGATGCCCCCGTGCCGGAGCTGCCGCCGCTGGAGGAGTTCACCGGTCCGCAGGGCCGGTATGCCACGGTGCTGCGGATCCTCGAGTCCGCCCCGGCCCGGCCGACGGTCCGGGAGCTGCTGGGGCTGCTCGCCGCCGGCGGCGGGCACGCGACGATGATCGGCACCGCGGAGCAGGTCGCCGACCAGATCATCGCGTGGGTCGACGCGGGCGCGGCCGATGGCTTCAACCTCATGCCCCCGACCCTGCCGGAGAGCCTTGAGGACGTGATCGACCAGGTCATCCCCATCCTCCGGGAGCGGGGCCGGTTCCGGCGGGAGTACGCGGCGACGACTCTGCGCGGCCATCTCTCCCCGGGATAGGGACCTCGCGGCGCGGGCAGCGGGGAGCGCTCCGCTCCTCCTCCCCAGGGCACGTTCGTCCCCATCGTCGGGGTGCCTGTGGCGCGGCCGCGACACGCCGCGGAGGATGAGGGGAGAACGTCTCTTCGCGGAGTAGAGTCGTTCTATCGAACAGGTGTTCGATGCGAGGTGCAGGGGCGCACGATCATCCCGCTCGCGCGATGAGCCGGGGAGGAGGGGACGATGAGCCACGGAATGCCGTCGGACGAGGAGATCCGCCGCGCCATCGAGCAGCATGTCCCCCGCCGCTTCCGGGTCGCCGCGCCGCGACGGCGCGTCACCCGCACCGACCTCCCCGCGCGCGCCGAGGAGAGCGGGGACGTCGAGCTCGGCTCCCTGCTCCAGGATCTCTGGGATGCGGAGGCTCGCGCCTCGCAGCTGCACGCGCAGCGCACGCGGGTCCTCGCCGCCCTCGCCGTCGACCCGGGCGAGGGCGACGATGCGCGCCTGGAGCTCGAGCTGAACGCCGACCGCGCCGCGCTCGCCCTCCAGGTCACGCGCCAGGTCGCGCTGCGGCGCATCCTCGACGCCCGCATGGCCGTGCGCTCCCTCCCCCGCAGCCTCGAGCGGCTCGCCGCCGGGCGCATGCCCGTGGACCGGTTCACCCGCCTCCTCCGCAGCACCCGCGCGCTGCGCGATGCGCACCGCCGGATCATCGACCAGCTCGTCGAGGACTGGGGCGAGGGGCTCACCGCGGACACCTTCGAGCGCCGGCTGCGCCAGCTGGTGGCCTGGATGACCGACCGGATGGACCGGGCCGAGGGGCCGCGCGAGCCCCGGCGCGGCATCGAGGTCCTCCCCCCGGCGGAGGACGGCACCGCCTGCCTGCAGGTCTTCGGCCCCGCCCCGGAGATCCTCGACCTCGGCCGGCGCCTCGACGCCGCCGCCCGCGCGGTCCAGGACGTCCAGCGGCGGGCGCTGGCCGCGGGGACAGACGTCCCCCTGGACCCGGACGGTTCCGCCGCGGGCCGCGGTCGGCCGCTGCCGCTGACCCTGATCGGCTATCAGCTGCTGCGCACCGCGAGCTTCGACACCGAGGGCGTCGAGGTGCCGCGGCCGCGCTTCCGCATGAACATCACGGTCCCGGCGATGACACTGCTCGGCGTGAGCGACGCCCCCGGGCTCCTCGACGGCATCACGCCGATCCCGGCGGACATGGCCCGCGAGCTCGCCGGCGGCTGCGACGTGTGGCATCGGGTGCTGACGGACCCGTCCACCGGCGCGTACCTCCCCCTCGCCACGGACACGTACCGCCCGTCGGCGGGGCTGCTGGAGCACCTGCGCCAGCGGGGTCCCACCTGCGCCGTGCCCAGCTGCACGCGCAGCGTGTGCACCGCCTCCGAGAACGACCACATCCGCGAGTACGACCCCGCGCACCCCGAGCTGGGCGGCCCGACCAGCAGCGAGAACTGCCATCTGCTGTGCTGGATGCACCATCGGATGAAGACCCTCGGGATGCTCGACCCGGTCCGGCTCGGACCCGCCCCCGGGGCGGGGCCTGCGGGCGTCTCCCCCGGCCGCACCCGCTGGCGGATCGGCGCCGCGGGCGAACGGTGCACCGCCCTGGACGATGTCGACCTCATGACCCCGGCGGTCGTCGCCGAGTTCGAGGAGCTGTGGGAGGCGCATCAGGAGCGGGAGCGACGGCGGCTCCATCCCCCGAGGCCCGATCCGGGACCTCCCCCGCCGTTCTGACGAGCCGAACCCCTCAGCCGAAGGCAGCCTCAGTCGGCGGAATTCTCAGCCGGAGGTGCCCCCGTCGACGCCGGCTGCGCGTCCTCCGGCCCGGTGCGCTCCACGATCTCCCGCATCGCCGCGGCCGCCGCCGCGGGGTTCCCGGCGGCGATCGCCCGGCACACCTCGCCGTGCAGGGCGACGTCCCGGGCATCGGGGGCGAGGTGGGCGCGCTCGAGCAGGGCCCGGTCCCGCAGCCCCTCCTCGATCACCCGGCGCAGCCGCACGAACATCGCGCTCCCGGACAGCGCGAGGACGGCGGCGTGGAGCTCGGCATCGGCCGCGAGGAAGGCCTCGGGATCGTCCGCCTGCGCCAGCGCCTCGCCGGCGCGGGCAAGCCGCTCGCACTGATCGGGAACGGCGTGACCAGCGGCGACGGTGCGGGCGGCGGCGGCTGCGGCCTCCGGTTCGACGGCGCGCCGCAGGGAACGCAGCTCGTCGATCTGGGCGCGGCGCCCCTCCTCGCCCAGCGCCAGGCGCCAGCGGATCACCCACGGGTCCAGGGTGTCCCAGTGCTCGGCCCCGCGCACGCGCAGACCCACGCGGCGCCCGGCGCTGAGCATGCCCAGGGACCCGAGCACCCGAGTGACCTCGCGGACCACGCTGCGGGAGGCCCCGGTGCGCGCGACCAGGCCCTCGACCGTGTCGGCGTGGCCGGCCGGCAGCTCCCCCGCGACGATCGCGCGGCCCAGCTGGTCCAGCGCCCGCTCGAAGGCGGAGGTGCTCACGCCTGGGAGACCGGCGAGATGACCAGCTCGTCGACGCGCACGTGCGCGGGCGCATCGAGCACGAAGCCGATCGCGCGGCCGATGTCCTCCGGGCTCAGCATCACCGCGCGCGCGGCCTCGCCGGGGACCTCGGGGCGCTGCTCGAGGAAGTCGGTGGCGACGTCGCCGGGGCACAGGTGGCAGGCGCGCACGCCGTGGGCGGCCTCCTGCTGGTTCAGGGTGCGCACCAGGGAGCCGAGCGCCGTCTTCGAGGCGGAGTAGGCGACCCCGGCTCCCGGCTGGAAGGACCAGCCCGCATAGGAGGAGACGACGACGGCCACACCCCCGCTCGTGCGCAGGTGCGGCAGCGCGGCGTCCAGGGTGCTCGCGGTCGCGGTGAGGTTGGTGGCGAGGATCGCGTCGAACTCGCCGAGGTCCTGGTCGTCCCATCGGCGCCGCGGAGCGTTGAGCCCGGCGGAGACGACCACGCCGTCGATGCCGCCGCAGCGCTCGGCGATGCCCTGCGCCGCCGCGCGGACAGCGGCGCGGTCCTGGACGTCGAGCACCAGCGCGGAGGCCACGCCGCCGGCGGCCTCGACCTGCGCGACCGTCTGCTCGAGGGCGTCCCGGCGGCGGCCGCTGACCACGATGCGCCAGCCCGTCGAGGCCGCGGCGAGCGCCGCCGCGCGTCCCATCCCGCTGCCACCGCCGGTGATCCAGAGGGTTCCGCGCGCGTCCTGTGCCATGCCGTCTCCTGCCGTCCCGCCGCCCGCTGGTCGGACGGCCCACAGCAATAGTATGTTTATTCCGGTGCCCGGCGTCGAGCGCACGCCGCACCGGGGAGTGGACAGTGGAGCTGGATCTGCGGAACAAGGTCGTCATGGTCACGGGCGCGGCGCGCGGCATCGGCGCGGTGATCGCGCACCGCTTCGCCCAGGAGGGCGCCCGGGTGGTCGCCCTCGACCTGGCGTTCCCCGAGGGCGACCCGGCGGAGGCTGAGGCTGCGGGCGAGCCCGCCATCGGCCGCGTGACCTGCGACGTCGCCGATCCCGCCTCGGTGGAGGCGGCGGTGGCGGAGGTCGTGCGCCGTCACGGCACGATCGACGTGCTCATCAACAACGCGGGCATCAACGTCGAGGGGACCGTCGCCGATCTCGACTGGCAGCGCTGGCGCACCTGCTTCGACGTGAACGTGGGCGGCGTCTTCCTCATGAGCCGGGCGGTCGCGCCGGTGATGCAGGAGGCCGGCCGCGGGCGGATCATCAACGCCGCCTCCTTCGCGGCGATCATCCCGAGCGTCGGCAGCGCCGCCTACGCGGCCTCGAAGGCCGCGGTCGTCCAGCTCACCCGGGTCCTGGCCTCGGAGCTGGGACCGTGGGACATCACCGTGAACGCCTACGCGCCGGGCATGGTCCCCACCGCCATGAACGGCTTCGCCGACATGCCGCAGGAGGCGCAGGACCGCCTGCTGGACACCCTCTCGCTGCGCCGCTGGGAGAGCCCGGACGACGTCGCCGACCTGCTGGTGTTCCTCGCCAGCGACGCCGCCTCGTACATCACCGGCACCCTCGTGGACGTCTCCGGCGGCAAGCTCGCCACGCAGATCCCCTCCCGCGCCCACGGGCGCTGAGAGGCGCTCAGGCCACGGCGGCCGGCGTGAGCAGCTCGAGCAGCAGCACCGCCGGGACATCGGCCGTGTCCTTGAGCGGGCTGATCGCGCTGACCAGCCAGTCCGGGGTGGTGGTGCCGGGCAGCGAGATCGTGCGCAGCGTCGCGGCCTGCGGCTTCGCGGCGACGTGCTGGGGCACGATGGCGATCCCGAGGCCGCGGCGCACCAGGTCCAGCAGCGTGTGCACGTCGTTGACGCTGCAGCGGACGCTGCGGCGCACCCCGTGGGCGGCGAGCAGCTCGTCGTTCATCGTCCGCACGCCCCAGGAGGCGCTGAAGTCGACGAAGTCCTCGCCGTCGAGCATGTCCCAGCGCAGCGAGGACCGGGCGGCGAGCGGGTGGTCCGGCGGGGTCACGAGCACGAGGGGCTCCTCGCCCAGCGGGGTCTGCCGCAGGGAGCCGAGGTGCCGGGTGGTCGCGACGAAGGCGACGTCCAGCCGCCCGGCCCGCACCGCTTCGACCAGCTCGTGGGAGCCGGACTGCGCGAACTCGGTGGCGATGCGCGGGTAGCGGCGATGGAACTGCTCGAGCAGCGCGGAGACGTCCACCAGGCCCAGGCACTGCTCGGCGCCCACCCGCAGCGAGCCGCTGACGGTGCGGCTGACGCGGACCACGGCGTCGCGGGCGCGGGCGGCCTCGTCGAGCATCGCCCGGGCGTGCGGGATCAGCGCGTTGCCGGCGGCCGTGGGCTCCACGCGGCGCGTGGTGCGGTCGAACAGGGGCGTGCCCAGCTCGAGCTCGAGGCTGCGGATCGCGCTGCTGAGCCCGGACTGCGAGATCCCCGCGAGGTCCGCGGCGCGCGTGAAGTGCCGCTCGTCCGCGAGCGCCACCACGTACTCCATCTGTCGAAGCTCCACTGATCCGTCCCTCTCATGAATGACATCGCCCTGAGCTGTTGGACTTATATATCAAGGATCCCTAGAGTCTCTCGCATGACTGTTCCCACCATCACCCTGAACTCCGGCCACGAGATCCCGCAGCTCGGCTTCGGCGTCTTCCTCGTCCCCGCCGACGAGGCCGAGGCCGCGGTCACCAGCGCGCTCGAGGTCGGCTACCGCCACATCGACACCGCCGCGATCTACCGCAACGAGGAGGGCGTCGGCGCCGCGATCGCCAAGAGCGGCATCCCGCGCGAGGACCTGTTCATCACCACGAAGCTGTGGAACGACCGCCAGTCCGGCGAGCAGCCGCACGACGCGATCCGCGAGAGCCTGGAGAAGCTGGGCCTGGACTACGTGGACCTGTACCTCACCCACTGGCCCACCCCCGAGAAGGACACCTTCGTCAACGCCTGGGAGAAGCTCGTCGAGATCCGCGACCGCGGCCTGGCCCGCTCCATCGGCGTCTCCAACCACCTGCCCGAGCACCTCGACCGCATCGTCGAGGCCACCGGCGTGGTCCCGGCCGTCGACCAGATCGAGCTGCACCCCGCCCACCAGCAGAGCGACATCCTCGAGTGGGCCGCCGCGAAGGGCATGCACATCGAGTCCTGGGGCCCGCTGGGCCAGGGCAAGTACCCGCTGCTGGAGAACGACGCGGTCACCGCCGCGGCCGCCGCCCACCAGGTCACCCCGGCGCAGGTCGTCATCCGCTGGCACCTGCAGCGCGGGTTCATCGTGTTCCCGAAGTCCTCGCGACAGGAGCGCATGCAGGAGAACTTCGACGTGTTCGGCTTCGAGCTCTCGGCCGATGAGGTCGCGGCGCTGGACGCCCTGGATCCGGGCGACGGCTCCGGCCGCGTGGGCGGGCACCCGCTCGAGGTCAACTGATGCGCACCCTGACCCTGCCGGGCACGCAGATCACCGCCCCCAACGTCGTCCTGGGTCTCATGCGGATCCAGGAGAAGTCCGATGAGGAGGTCCGCACCCTCGTGCGCACCGCCCGCGATGCGGGCATCGACTTCCTGGACCACGCCGACATCTACGGCGCGGACCTGCACGGCTGCGAGAAGCGGTTCGCCGAGGCGCTGCAGCTCTCCCCCTCCGAGCGCGAGCAGTGGACGATCCAGACCAAGGCCGGGATCGTCCGCGAGGGCCCGTACTTCGACTTCTCCTACGAGCACATCGTGGAGTCGGTCGAGGGGTCGCTGCAGGCGCTGGGCACGGACTACATCGACATCCTGCTGCTGCACCGCCCCGATGCGCTGGTGGAGCCGGAGGAGGTCGCCCGCGCCTTCGACGAGCTCGAGGCCGCCGGCAAGGTGCGCGCCTTCGGCGTCTCCAACCACACCCCGCGGCAGATCGACCTGCTCAAGAAGTTCGTGAAGCAGCCGATCGTCGCCAACCAGGTCCAGCTGTCCATCACGCACTCCCCGCTCATCGCCCAGGGCGTGGCGGCGAACATGCAGGCCCTGGAGCAGTCCGTCAGCCGCGACGAGGGACTCATCGACCACGCGCGCCTGCACGACATCACCCTGCAGGCGTGGTCGCCCTTCCAGGCCGGGTTCTTCGACGGGCCCTTCCTGGGCTCGGAGCGGTTCCCCG
Organism: Brachybacterium phenoliresistens; assembly: GCF_000576425.1. Taxonomy (GTDB): domain Bacteria; phylum Actinomycetota; class Actinomycetes; order Actinomycetales; family Dermabacteraceae; genus Brachybacterium; species Brachybacterium phenoliresistens. The sequence continues at coordinate 25,412 of NZ_KK070001.1, forward strand.
AGCTGAACGCCGTGATCGACCGCCTCGCCGCGCAGTACGACGTCACGCCGACGGCGATCGCGGTCGCGTGGATCACCCGTCACCCGGCGAACATGCAGGTCGTCCTCGGCACGACCACCCCGCAGCGGGTGGCCGACGCGGCCGCCGGCTCGGACCTCCCGCTGACCCGCGCGGAGTGGTACGAGATCTTCCGCGCCGCGGGGTACACCGTTCCCTGATCGGTCAGGGCCCCTCGGCGAGGGCGGACGTCCCGCGCGCGTCCTCACGGATGCACGCGGGACGTTCCGCTGTCCGCGGCCGGGGAGGCCCCTTGACAGCGGGCCGCGCCGTCCCGCATCCTTCACGTCATACGAATAACGGATCCGAGGAGGGACCCATGGTGCACCGCCCCACGATGCACGACGTCGCGGCCGCCGCAGGCGTCTCGCAGGCCGTGGTCTCCCTCGTCCTGAACGGCAACCACGCCGGCCGCGCCTCCGAGAGGACCGCCGAGCGGGTCCGGGCCGCGGCCCAGGAGCTCGGGTACCGCACCAACCTGCAGGCCAAGAGCCTGAAGACGGGCGTGGCCGAGATCCTCGGCCTGGTCGGCGACGAGGTCGCGACCTCGCCCTTCTCGGGCATGATGATCAAGGGGGCGCAGGACCGCGCCTGGCAGGACCACCACGCGCTGCTGACCATCGACACCGGGGGCGACGACCGCCTCGAGGCCGCCGCGATCGACACCATGCTCTCGCACCGGGTGCGCGGCATCGTCTACACCGCCATGTACCACCGCGAGGTGCACGTGCCCGATGCGGCGCTGGACACCCGCGCCGTCTGCCTGAACGCCCGCGACCTCGACGAGCGCGTGCCCAGCGTCATCCCCGACGAGGTCACCGGCGGCTACGAGGCGACAAAGGTCCTCCTCGAGGCCGGGCACACCCGCATCGGCATCATCACCATCCACGACGCCCTGCCGGCCGCCGTCGGCCGCCTCGAGGGCTACCGCCGCGCCCTGGCCGAGGCCGGCATCGCGGAGGACCCGGACCTCGTCCGCCCCGGCACCGGCATGCAGTCCGACGGCGACCGCCAGACCCGCGCCCTGCTGGCCCTGCCCGAGCCGCCCACCGCGATCTTCTGCCAGAACGACCGCACGGCCCTGGGCGCCTACCAGACCCTCACCGCCGAGGGCCTGCGCGTGCCCGAGGCCATGTCCATCGTCGGATTCGACGACCAGGACGTCCTGCGCGACTTCTTCCTCCCGCCGCTGACCACCGTCCAGCTCCCCTTCGCCGCCATGGGATCGCTCGCCGCCGAGCTGCTCCTGTCCGGCGAGACCGCCCCCGAGGTCCACCGCATCCGGTGCCCTCTCGTCCTGCGCGACTCCGTCGCACCTCCGAAAGGATCCTGATGCCGTCCACGCTCACCGGCTCCGAGCCCGTGGCGAGCGCCGGCGTCGACGACGACGCCCCCGCTCCCTCGCCGAGCCCGCCCCCGCCCCATCGGCCGCGCGCCGCCCTGCTGCACCGCGTGCTCAATGCCTGGCAGTTATACGTACTACTCGCGCCGGCCCTCGCCTCGCTCCTCGTCTTCAAGTACTGGCCGATGTACGGCGCGCAGATCGCCTTCCGCGACTACAACCCCGTCGACGGCTTCTTCTGGAGCCCCTGGGTGGGCCTGGAGCACTTCCGGGCCTTCGTCACCTCGTTCCAGTTCGAGCGGCTGGTCGCCAACACCCTCACCATCAACGTGGTCGGCCTGCTGGTGGCGTTCCCGGTGCCGATCATCCTCGCGCTCATCGTCAACCAGCTGCCCAGCGAGCGTTTCAAGCGCCTCACGCAGACGATCCTGTACGCGCCGTCGTTCATCTCCGTGGTGGTCGTGGTCGGCATGATCCACCTGCTGTTCTCCCCCAGCTCCGGGATGGTCAACCACGCGATCACCCTGCTGGGCGGCGAGCCGATCTTCTTCATGGGCGCCCCCGAATGGTTCCGCCCGCTGTACATCGGCTCCGACGTCTGGCAGAACGCCGGATTCTCGATGATCATCTACCTCGCCGCGCTCACCGCGATCGATCCCTCGCTGCACGAGGCCGCCCGCATGGACGGCGCGAACCGGTTCCAGCGGATCCGCCACATCGACATCCCGGGAATCCTGCCGGTGATCGTCATCCTGTTCATCCTCGCGGTCGGGAACATCTTCAACCTCGGGTTCGAGAAGGTCTATCTCATGCAGACCGACCTCAACCTCCCCACCTCCGAGGTCATCAACACCTACGTGTACAAGACCGGTCTGCAGGGCGCCCAGTTCAGCTATTCGGCGGCCATCGGACTGTTCAACTCCGTCCTCAACCTCGCCCTTCTCGTGACCTTCAACCAGGTCGCCAAGAAGGCCAACCAGTCGAGCCTGTGGTGACCATGACGACCTCCGCCCCCGCCCTCCCCCGCCCCCGGCGCGCCGAGCCGCTGCACCGGCGCCTGGCCGATCCGCTGTTCGCGGTGATCACCTACGGCCTCATCGCCGTCGCGATCCTCGTGATCGTCTACCCGCTGTACTTCATCGTCATCGCCTCGATCTCCGATCCGACGCTCGTGCAGCAGGGCAAGGTCTTCCTGTTCCCGCGCGGCCTCACCGTCGACGGCTACGCGACGATCTTCGGGACCTCCACGATCGTGCGCGGGTTCGCGAACTCCGTCCTGTACACCGTGGTCGGCACCGCGATCAGCGTGACCATGATCCTGTGCGGGGCCTACGCGCTGGCCCGCAAGGACATGCCCGGCCGCAGCCTGTTCATGATCCTCTTCGTCGTCACGATGTTCTTCGACGGCGGCATGATCGCCCGCTACCTCGTGGTCAAGGAGCTGGGCATGCTCGACACGATGTGGGCCGTGGTCCTGCCCGGCGCCGTCGGCGTCTGGAACCTGATCATCGCCCGCACCTTCTTCGAGCAGAGCATCTCCCCCGAGCTGCGCGAGGCCGCCCAGCTCGACGGCGCGAGCGACTTCCGGTTCTTCTTCTCGATCGTCCTGCCGCTGTCGAAGTCGCTCATCACCCTCATGGCGATGATCCACATCGTCGCGAACTGGAACGCCTTCTTCGACGCGATGATCTACCTCAGCGACGAATCGAAGTATCCGCTCCAGCTGGTGCTGAGGAACGTCCTCATCCAGTCGCAGGCCTCGACCGCGGGAATGGACATGGCGTCGATGGAGTCCACCGCCCAGGCGCAGAAGATGGGCGAGCTGCTCAAGTACTCCATGATCGTCGTCTCCACGGTCCCGCTGCTCATCGCCTTCCCGTTCCTGCAGCGCCATTTCGTCAAGGGCGCCACCCTCGGGGCGCTCAAGAGCTGACCCGCCCTCCCCACCGCATCGCCCCCCACCCCGCAGCACCGTCACGAAGGAGTCCCGCATGCTGTCCCGCCGCCGCTTCACCCTCACCTCCGCCGCACTCACCGCCGCGATGTTCTCCCTGCCCGCCTGCACCCGCCCCTCCGAGCGCCTCACCGAGGACCTCTCCTCCGAGATGGGCCTGACCGAGTCCGGGCTGCCGATCGTCACCGAGGAGCTCACCCTCACCGTCGGCGGGGCCAAGTCCCCGCTGGCCCCCGAGTACGAGACCATGCAGCTCGTGCAGACCTGGGAGGAGGACTCCGGGATCTCGATCACCTGGAGCAACGAGCCCGACGAGGTCTGGGGCGAGAAGAAGAACCTCCTGCTGGCCAGCGGCGAGCTCCCCGACGCCCTGTTCAACACGGGCCTCACGGACGCCGAGGTCGCCAAGTACGGCGCCAACGGCACGCTCATCGCCCTCGAGGACCTCATCGCCGAGAACGCCCCGACCCTCTCCGGGATCCTCGAGAAGCGCCCCGACATCCGCGCGGCGATCACCGCCTCCGACGGCCACATCTACACCCTCCCCTCCGTCGAGGAGATGGGGCTCGTCGAGTTCCCGAGCATGATGTTCCTGAACACCGACTGGCTCGCGCGGTACGGCCTGGCCATGCCCACCACCGTGGAGGAGTACCACCAGGTCCTGCTCGCCTTCAAGGCCGAGGGGCCCGCCGGCGTGCTGCCGCTGTCGTTCATCGGCGCCGGGGCCATCTGCGACCTCATCGCGGCGCTCGGCGGCCAGCCCGACGTCCCCGACCACCGCATCGTCCAGGACGGCACGGTCGTCTTCACCGCCGACAAGGACGGCTTCCGCGACGCGATCGCCCAGCTGCACACCTGGTACGCCGAGGGGCTCATCGACCAGGAGGCCTTCGCGCAGGACTACGTGAAGTTCATCGCCAAGGGCACGGCGGACCCGCAGATCCTGGGCTCCTTCTGCTTCTGGGAGGTGCCCGAGGTCGTCGGCCCCGAGCAGGCCGACCAGTACGCGATCGTGCCGATCTTCCCCGGCCCCGACGGCGTGCGCCGCGCCTGCGTCGTCTCCAACCAGGAGATCAACCGCGGAGCCTTCGCCATCAGCCGCACCAACGAGTACGCCGCCGCCACCGTGCGCTGGGCCGACATGCTGTTCGACCCGGTCATGAGCGCGCAGGCCAACTGGGGTCCGGTCGGCGTCACGCAGCAGGAGAACGCCGACGGCCTGCTCGAGCAGATCCCCGTCGGCGAGGGCGAGACCGAGCAGGAGCGCCGCGTGAAGGTCTCCCCCGGCGGCCCGAAGATCATCACCGCCGAGGACTTCGAGACCGTCGTGCTGCCCGAGCCCCGCGCCGCCGCGCGCCAGGCGCAGATCGCCGAGCACTACGCGCCCCATCGGGCGAACGAGAAGTTCCCGCCGGTGATGCTCAGCGTCGAGGAGCTCGACCAGGTGAGCACCATCGAGGCCGATGTCCAGACCTTCGTGAGCGAGAAGGTCGCCACCTGGATCGTCAAGGGCGGCATCGAGGCGGAGTGGGACGGCTACGTCTCCCAGCTGCGGACGATGGGCCTGCCGGACCTCCTCGCGGTCTGGCAGGGCGCCTACGATCGCTTCACCGCCGCCGGCTGACCCGGCCCCGAATCTCCCCACCCGAGCACCCGAGTCTCCGGAAGAGAGCATGACCACCACCGCCCCGCCCCGCGCCGAGCTGCACCGGCCGCAGTTCCATCTCACCCCCGACGCGACCTGGATGAACGACCCCAACGGCCTGATCCTGCACGAGGGCACCTGGCACGCCTTCTTCCAGAACAACCCCTCCGGATCGACCTGGGGGAACATGTCCTGGGGCCACGCCGTCTCCGAGGACCTCGCCACCTGGCGGGAGCTGCCCGTGGCGCTGCCCTGCCGCGAGGGCGAGCTCATCTTCTCCGGCAGCGTGGTCCACGACGCGGAGAACTCCTCGGGGCTCGGCGCACCCGGCGAGCCCGGCCCGCTGGTCGCGGTCTACACCAGCGCATACACCGACGCCCACCCCGAGCGGGCCGGCACGCAGGCCCAGTCCCTCGCCGTCTCCCGGGACGGCGGCACCACCTGGCAGTTCCACTCCGAGAACCCGGTGCTGGACCGCGGCTCCGCGGACTTCCGCGACCCCAAGGTCTTCCGCCATGCCGCGAGCGGCCGATGGGTGATGGTCGCGGTCGAGGCGGTGGACCACAGCGTCCTCATCCATACCTCGACCGACCTGCGCCGCTGGGAGCTCGCCTCCACGCTGACCGACCCGGCCCTGGACGGCGGGATCTGGGAATGCCCGGACCTGGTGCGGATCCCCGCGGCGGGGTCGGAGACGGAGGAGAGCTGGGCGCTCATCGTGAGCACCAACCCGGGCGGGCCGGCGGGCGGCTCGGGCACCTATGCGATCCTCGGCGGCTTCGACGGGCGCACCTTCACCCCCACGGCCGAGGCCGTGCCGCTGGACCTCGGGCAGGACTGCTACGCCGCGGTCTCCTTCGGCGGCGTCGAGGGGGCGCCGGTGCTGCTGGGCTGGATGAACAACTGGGACTACGCCGAGCTCACCCCCACCGGCCCGTGGCGCTCGGCGATGACCCTGCCGCGCACCCTGGGGCTGGCCGGCGATGCGGTCGGCGCGCCCCGGCTCGTGCAGCGGCTGCGGGTCCCCGCGGAGATCCCGGTCGTCGACCTCGGCGGGCAGATCGCGGCCCGCCTCGACGGCACCGCGGTATGCGTGACCGGTGTGCTCGACCTCCGCACCCCGCACCGCCTGTCGGTGCGGTTCGGCGAGGGCGAGGACTCCCCGGAGCTGCGGGTCGAGATCGACGCGCAGCGCCGGGTGGTGCTGGACCGCAGCGCCGCGCACCGCGAGCCCTTCGCGCCGGGCCATACCCGCTCCGCGCCCTTCGTCCCGCCCGCCGGCGTCGAGCAGATGCCGTTCCGCCTGGTCCTGGACGCCTCGACGGCGGAGCTCGAGCTCGACGGCGGCCGCGCCGTCATCTCCCAGCAGATCTTCCCCGGCGCCGGCCCCACCACGGTGCGGATCGAGCCGACCGCCTGAGCACCCGTCAGGCCGTGGCGGCCGAGGACAGCTGGCCGGCGCCGCGGCCTGCCGCGGGCCGGGCGGCGGCGCGGACGTAGCGCTCCAGCAGCACGTCGATCACGGCGGGGTGGGTGCCCAGCGGCGCCGTGACCTGGTCGGCGCCGGCCGCCGCGACGAGGCCCGCGAAGTGCCCCGGGGCCAGCACGTAGCTCGCCGCGATCACCCGGTCGGCGCCGGCGGCGCGGGCCGCGGCGACCGCCTCGGGGATGCTCGGGGAGGCCCCGGCCCCGTAGCCGACGCTCACCGGGACCGGCAGCTCGTCCTCGAGCAGGGCGCGCATCCGCCGGGTCGCCACCGCCGCCGCAGGATCCGAGGATCCCGCGGCGGCGAGGACGACATGATCCCCCGGCCGGCGACCCGAATCGCCCTCCGGGAGATCCGCGAGACGCCCCAGGAGCGCCTCGATCAGCAGGTCGTGGGGGCCCATCGGCTCCGCCACGACCACGTTCTCGAAGGGAGCGGCCGCCCGGGCGATGTCGACCTTCGTGTGGAAGCCGGTGGCCAGCAGCAGCGGCACCAGGACGGCGGGACCGTCGGCGGCGAGGCGGGCGACGACGTCCGCGACCTCGGGCTGCTCGACGTCGACGTAGGCCTCCTCCACGCGCACCCCGGGCAGGGCCTCGGCCAGGCCCGCGCGGATCGCGGCGACCGTGGCGCGGCCCTGCGCCGAGCGGGTGCCGTGCGAGCAGGCGATGAGGGCGGGCGAGGTCATGCCGACCCCGCCGCGGGCACCCGCTCGAAGTGGGAGACGACCTCGCGGACCAGGGCGCCCAGACGGTTCCGCTCCGGGACGAGGACGGGCAGCCCGCGCTCGACGAAGGGCCCCGCGGTGACGGGGCCGACGACCGCGAGGACCAGGCGGCCGGTGCCGGCGTGCTCGACGATGCCCGGCAGGGCGCCCCCCTGCTCGGCGGTCTCCAGCCAGCAGGCGGCGCCCGGTGCGGAGGTGAACACCACCGCGTCGATCAGGCCGCGACCGGCGCGGACGGTCGAGCGGCGCACGGCGTCGGGGTCCCGCGGAGGGCCCCAGCGGTAGATGGTCAGGCTCACCACGTCCGCGCCGAGGCCGGCGAGGACCTCGTCGAGGCCGTCGGCTCCCGAGCCGTGGTGCTGGACGGCCGCGCGGCACCCGGAGAGATCCTCTCCCGCCAGGTGCTCGGCGATCTCGGCCGCGGTCTCCGAGTCCGCGATCCAGTCCGCCCGCAGCCCCGCCTGCACCAGGGCCCCGCGGGCCTTGGGGCCCCGCGCGAGGATCCGGGCGCCGGCCAGGGCCGCGCGCAGCGGGCCGTCCAGCCCCGCTTCCGAGGCCGCCTCGAACCATCCCCGCAGGCCGACGCCCGTGGTCACCACCAGCAGCTGCGGCGGATCCGCGATCAGGGCGCGGGTCCGCTCCAGCAGCTCCGGGTCGTCCACATGCGGCAGCATGCACAGGGCCGGGGCCCGCTCGACCTCAGCCCCGTGGCGGGCGAGGGCGGCGGCGAGCTCGTCGGCCCGCCGGTCCACCGCGATGACGATGCGGCGACCGGTCAGGGTCTCGGAGAGGCGATCCTCGGAGTTCATGGCGCGCTCACCGCGCGTCCCCGCACAGCAGGTGCACGTCACCGTCCTGCAGCAGCACGGGCCAGACGCGCAGGGCGGCGGGGTCCTTGCCCTGGGTGTCCAGGCAGGCGCCGGTGCGCAGGTCGAAGACCTGCTTGTACATCGGCGAGGCGACGGTGGGGGCCTCGCCCCGGGTGCCGACGATCCCGCGGGAGATGACGTTCGCGCCGCTGTAGGGGTCGTGGTTGTCGACCGCGTGGACGGAGCCGTCGGGCAGCAGGAACAGGGCGACCTGCGTGCTGCCGAGCAGCGCGGCGCGGCCGCGCTCGACCTCGAGGTCCGCCACGCGGCACACCCGCAGCCAGCTGGCCTCGGGGGCCGTGGCGGGGTCCAGGGTCTGTGCGGTCATCGCCGTACCTCCAGGGTGGTTCCTGCGATCAGGACGTCGCCGGACCGGCGCTCGTCGATGCTGGCCGGGCGCACCTGCCCGCGCTCGGGCACGTAGGCGAGGTCCGGGTCGGGGGTGGACGGGGCGTTCACGAAGGACTGGAACCGGGCGAGCTTGGCCGGGTCGGCGAGGGTCGCCGCCCATTCGTCCTGGTAGCTGTCCACGTGCTGGGCCATCAGCGCGTCGAGGTCGGCGCAGATGCCCAGGGAGTCCTCGAGGATCACCTCGCGCAGCCCGTCGATCCCGCCCTCGAGCGCCTCGAGCCACGGCGCGGTGCGCTGCAGCTTGTCGGCGGTGCGGATGTAGTACATGAAGAACCGGTCGATGGTGCGGATGAGGGTCTCGTCGTCCACGCCCTCGACCAGCAGCTCGGCGTGGCGCGGGGTCGCGCCGCCGTTGCCGCCGACGTACAGGTTCCAGCCCTGGGCGGTGGCGATGATGCCCGCGTCCTTGCCGCGGGCCTCCGCGCACTCGCGGGCGCAGCCGGAGACGCCCAGCTTGAGCTTGTGCGGGGCGCGCAGGCCACGGTAGCGCAGCTCGAGGTTCACGGCCATGCCCACGGAGTCCAGCACCCCGTAGCGGCACCAGGTGGAGCCCACGCAGGACTTCACGGTGCGCAGCGACTTGCCGTACGCCTGCCCGGACTCGAAGCCGGCGTCCACCAGGCGCCGCCAGATCTCGGGCAGCTGCTCGAGGCGGGCGCCGAACATGTCGATGCGCTGGCCGCCGGTGAGCTTGGTGTACAGCCCGTAGTCGCGGGCGATCTCGCCGATGACGATGAGGCCCTCCGGGGTGACCTCGCCGCCGGCCATGCGCGGGACCACCGAGTAGGTCCCGTCCTTCTGCATGTTGGCCATGACGTGGTCGTTGGTGTCCTGCAGGGTGGCGTTCTCGCCGTCCAGGACGTGGCCGCGCACGAGCACCGCGAGGATCGAGGCGAGCACGGGCTTGCACACGTCGCAGCCGCGGCCGCGGCCGAAGCGCTCGATGACGGAGCTGAAGGTGGTCAGCCCCGAGACCCGGACGGCGTCGAACAGCTGGGCGCGGGACATCTCGAAATGCTCGCACAGGGCGGTGGAGACGCTCCGGCCCATCTTGGCGAGCTCCGCGCCCACCAGGCCCTTGATCGCGAACACGCAGGAGCCGCAGGTGGCGCCGGCCTTCGTGCAGGCCTTGATGCCGGCGACGTCGGTGCAGCCCTCCTCGTGGACGGCACCGCGGATGGTGCCGGCGGTGACGGAGGCGCAGGAGCAGACCACGGCCTCGTCCGGGAGCTCGGCCGTCGGCGCCTCGACGCCGCCGGCGGGCATGAGGTAGGCGGCGGGGTCCCCGCCGAGCGCCCCGCCGACCAGCGGCCGCAGCGCCCCGTAGGCGGAGGCGTCGCCCACGAGCATGCCGCCCAGCAGGGTCTTCGCGTCGTCGGAGAGGACGAGCTTCTTGTGCACGCCGCTGACGGGATCGGTGTAGACCACGTCGAGGGCGCCGGGTGTGGTGGCGAAGGCGTCGCCGAAGCTGGCCACGTCCACGCCGGAGAGCTTGAGCTTGGTGGACAGGTCGTAGCCGGCGAAGGTGGCGCCGCCGCCGAGGATCCGATCGGCCGCGACCTCCGCCATGGCGTAGCCGGGGGCGACCAGCCCCACGCACATGCCCTCGAAGCTCGCGACCTCGCCGATCGCGCTGATGTCGGGGTCGCTGGTGCGGCAGCTCGGGTCGATCTCGACGCCGCCGCGGGGGGCGCAGACCAGGCCTGCGGCCCGGGCGAGCTCGTCGCGGGGACGCACGCCGACGGTGAAGACGACCAGGTCGGTCTCCAGCACCGTGTCGTCGTCGAAGACGACGCCGTGCACCTCGCCGTCCTCCCCGGCCAGCACCGAGGTGGTGCGGGTCCGGGTGCGCACGGCGATGCCGCGCTGCTCGATGAGGCGGCGCAGCACGGCGCCGGCGGGCAGGTCCAGCTGCGCGGACATGAGGCGGTCGCTGGACTGGATGACGGTGGGCTCGGCGTCCAGCCCCTGCAGCGCTCCGGCGGCCTCGAGACCCAGCAGGCCTCCGCCGATGACGACGCCGCGCACGGGCCGTCCCAGCTGGGAGGCGCGGCGCTCGACATGCGCCTTGAGCTGCTCGACGTCGTCCAGCGTGCGGTACACGAAGCAGCCGGGGTGCTCCGCGCCGCGCACCGGCGGGCGGGCCGCGGAGGAGCCGGTGGCCAGGACCAGGTGGTCGTACCCGAGCTCGGCGCCCGATGCGGTGCGCACGGTGCGGGCGGCGCGGTCGATCTGCGCGACCGGGTCGCCGGTGACCAGGCGGATCCGCGGGTCCTCGAGCACAGCGGGATCCAGCTCGAGGTCCTCGGCGCCGGCGCCGTCGAAGAAGCGGGTCAGGCCCACACGGTCGTAGGGGCGGCGGCTCTCCTCGCCGAGGATGGTGAGGGAGATGTCCTGCTCGGCGCGGGAGACGAGGCTGTCCGCGAAGCGGTGCGCCACCATCCCGGCGCCGACGACGACGATGCGCGCGGTCATCGGGCGGCCCCCACGAGCTCGGGCTGCTCCGGCGCGGCATCGGCGGCGGCCGCGATCGCCGGCTCCACCGGGAGGGCGGCGGGCCTCTCGGCGCGCCGGGCGTGGGCGAGGTACAGGGGCAGGCCCACCAGGAGGAAGCCGCCGACCAGGTTGCCCAGGACCGTCGGGATCTCGTTCCACAGCAGGTAGTCCATGATCGTGAAGTCCGCGCCCAGCAGCAGGCCGGAGGGGAACAGGAACATGTTCACGATGGAGTGCTCGAAGCCCATGTAGAAGAACAGCATGATGGGCATCCACATGCCGACGATCTTCCCGATGACGTTGTCGGTGAGGAAGAAGGCGACCACGCCGGTGGAGACCATGGCGTTGCACAGCACGGCCCGCACGAACAGGGTGAGCATGCCGCCCGCCCCGTGCTCGGCGTAACCGACGGTGCGCCCGTGGCCGATCTCGGAGATCGCCAGGCCCACGGCGCTGGGCTCGGAGGTGAACCCGTACGTGAAGTAGATGGCCATGGCGACGGCGACGCTGAAGGCGCCGATGAAGTTGCCCAGGAACACCAGGCCCCAGTTCTTGAGCATGCTCGTCGCGCTCACGCCGGGCTTCCGGGCCAGCCATGCCAGGGGGATGAGGGTGAACACGCCCGTGAGCAGGTCGTACCCCAGCAGGTAGAGCAGGATGAAGCCGACGGGGAACAGCAGCGCGCCCAGCAGGGGCTGGCCGGTCTGGGTGGACACCGTCACCGCGAACGCGGCGGCGAGGGTGAGGATCCCGCCGCCCATGATCGCGCGGACCAGGGTCTGCAGGGCGGTGTAGCGGACCTTCGCAGCTCCGGCGGCGGTCAGCTGGTCGACGAGGTCGACGGGCTTGACGTAGGACATGGGGGCTCCTGACGGGGTCGGAGGGGCACGGCATGTCCCGCGGGTGCACCAGCGGGAGGTCTGCAATCTATGGCGGGGCGTCGCGGATCCGAACAGTCGGGAGCCGCCGTGATCTTCCCGTGACATAGCGTCTCAGGGCCCCGAAACCTGCAGGTCGGTGCAGGGATGGGGCGCGGGACGCCGCCCCGCGGAATGCCCCGGCGCCCCGGGCCGTTACGGTGGACCAGGAGGTTCCATGAATCCTGAAGCATCCGCCGGCGCCGTGCCGTCGGCGAGCGCCGCGTCCCGCGAGCGCACCAAGCAGCTCTTCGCGAGCTTCCCCACCGGTGTCGCGGTGCTCGCGGCGCAGGACGCGCAGGGCCGCTGGGCGATGCCCATGTCGACCTTCACGGTCGGCATCTCCCTGGACCCGCCTCTGGTCAGCGCCGCGTTCACGCGGTCCTCGCGGACCTGGCCGCATCTGCGCTCGGCCGCACGCATCGGCGTCTCCCTCCTCGGCGAGGACCAGCATGCGGTGCTGCGCCGCCTGGGCGGTGCGGACCGCGCGGCCCGCTGGGAGGGGCTGGAGCCGATCGTCCTGGAGGGCTCCGCGCTGGTCCTGCCGGGTGCCGCGGCCTGGATGCTCACCTCCCTCGAGGCGGTCCATCCCGCCGGCGACCACGAGCTCGCCCTGCTGCGGGTGCTCGACCACGGCCTGCACGCCGCGCCGCGGCCGATGATCTACCACCGCTCCGGCCTGTACGGCCGCGGGGCGGACCTCGAGGGCCCCGCCTCGGGCTCTTGACCGTGCCCCGAGGGCACGGTCTGGGATCGATCCATGAGCACCTCGACGACCCGCCCCTCCCGCCCGCGCCCCGCCCTGCTGGCCCCCGTCCGCCTGATCCGTGAGCATCTGCGGGCCTTCCTCGCCCTGAACGCCATGGCCTTCGGCCTGCTGCTGCTGGGCATGCTCGCGGGCCTCCTGTTGCCGGACCTGCATGCCTCCCGTGCCGCCGGCATGGACGCATCGGGGACCACCGACCTGGTCGTCTCGCTGCTGAGCAGCATGTGGCTGTTCGCCGCGACGATCCTCGCGGTCAACGTCCTCACCGTCGCCCTCGCGACGATCACCCTGCCCTCCCTGGTGGTCCCCTTCCTCGGGATCCCCCTGTTCGCCTATCGGGCGTTCCTGTTCGGCGTCTCGCTGGCTCCGGTGGACGCGACCGTCCGCACCATCCTGATCCCGCACTCGGTGACCCTGGTCCTCGAGCTGGAGGCATACATCCTGGTCACGCTCGGGACGTACCTGCTGGGCCGGGCGTGGCTGCGGCCGGCGAGCGTCGGGGAGAGCAGCCGGCGCCGGGGATACGTCCACGGGCTGCGTCAGCTGGGCGTGCTGTGGCTGCCGGCGCTCGCGCTGTTCGTGCTCGGCGCCGTCTACGAGGCCTTCTCGATCACGCGGATCATGCCGATCATGCTCGGAGGCTGAGCCCATGGCCTGGAGCACCCGGCAGCTCGCGCAGCTCGCGGGCACGACCGTGAAGACCATCCGCCACTACCACGAGCAGGGCCTGCTCCCGCTGCCGCGGCGGCGCACCAACGGCTACAAGCAGTACGGCGCGAGGCACCTGGTGCGCCTGCTGCGGATCCGCCGGCTGCGGGAGCTCGGGATGTCCCTGCCGCAGATCGCCGCCCTGGACGCCGGCACCGAGGATGCCGCGGGCACCGTCCGGGCGCTGGACGCCGAGCTGGAGCGGACCATCGAGCACCTCACGCGGCTGCGGGCGGAGCTCGGGGAGGTGCTGCGGCACGGCTCCCCCCTGGACGTGCCGCCGCTGTTCGCGGACGATGCGGCCGGGCTCAGCGACCGGCAGCGCAGCCTCCTCGCCGTCTACCAGGAGTTCTTCCGCGAGGAGGACATGATCGCGCTGCGCGACATCGTCGCCCGCGCCTCCCCGGCCGATGCCGAGCTCGAGACGCTGCCCGAGGACGCCTCCGAGGCGGAGATCGACGCCCTCGCCCGCCGCCTGGCGCCGGAGGTGCGGGCGCAGCGCCTGCGCCACCCGTGGACCGCGGACCCCGCGGGCCGTTCCCCGCGCGGTCGCGCGGCCGCCACCACCGCTCTCGCCCACGCCGTCGGCGAGCTCTACCATCCCGGCCAGATCCGGGTGCTGCAGCGCGTGGAGGAGCTGCTGGGCCAGGACGCTCCCCCGCCCGTCGAGGCTCCCCCGCCCGATGCTCCTGCGCCATGACCGCGGTACGGGGCATCGCGCAGCGGCCGATGGGGAGCCCTCCCCATCGACACCCCGCCGTCCCGTCCACCAGCATGGTCCCAGGCGTCCGATTCCCGAGGACCCTCCCGGGACCGGAGCCCGGCCACGGGCGCCTGGCAGGAGGAGACCGCCATGTCCATCACGCGCACCCGTTCCGCCCTCGCCCTCGCACCGCTGGCCGTGCTGGCCCTCGCGGGCTGCAGCTTCTCCGCCGGCGGGGCCAGCCTCGACCAGGAGGAGGTCGAGCAGCAGATCACCGACAAGCTCACCGAGCAGGTCGGGCAGGCCCCGGACGACGTCACCTGCCCGGGCGACCTCGAGGCCGAGGAGGGCGCCACCATGACCTGCGTGCTCTCCGCGGGCGGCGAGACCATCGACGTCACGGTCACGGTGACCGGCGTCGACGGCACGGACGTCCAGTTCGACATCCAGGTGGCCGACGCCGTGAACTGAGCCGCGACAATGGCGGCATGGATGCCCCGGCCGCACCAGGCCCCGCCCCCGCCCGCACCGGGACCGCCCGGGAGGTGCTGCTGGTCTTCGGCCGGCTGGGCCTGACCTCCTTCGGCGGCCCCGTCGCCCACCTCGGCTACTTCCACGAGGCCTTCGTGGTGCGCCGCCGATGGCTGTCCGAGGCGCAGTACGCCGACCTCGTGGCGCTGTGCCAGTTCCTGCCCGGCCCCGCCTCCAGCCAGGTCGGCATGGCGATCGGCCTCCAGCGCGCGGGACTGCGCGGGCTGCTGGCGGCCTGGGCCGCGTTCACGCTGCCCTCCGCCGTGCTGATGGTGGCGGTCGCCGCCGGGGTCGGCGCTCTCGGCGTCGACGCCGGCGCGGGCTGGCTGCTGGGGCTGAAGGCCGCCGCGGCCGCGGTGGTCGCCCATGCCGTGATCACCATGGCCCGCAGCCTCGCGCCCGATGCGCCCCGCGCGAGCATCGCCGCCCTCGCGATGATCCTCGTGCTCCTGATCCCCGGGCCGTTCGTGCAGGTCGCCGCGATCGTGGCGGCGGGGCTGGTGGGCGCGGCCCTGCTCGGGCGCGAGGACGCGGAACCGGGCGATGCGACGCCGGAGGCTGCGGCAGGGTCGAGCCCGGCGCCGCCGGGCTCGCGGCGGCTGGCCCTCGGAGCCCTGGTGGCCTTCGCGGTGCTGATCCTCGGCCTCCCGCTGCTGGCTGCGGCGACCGGGGACCCGTCCCTGCGCCTGGCGGACGTGATGTACCGCGCCGGCGCCCTCGTGTTCGGCGGCGGGCACGTCGTGCTGCCGCTGCTGGAGACCGGCACGGTGCAGACCGGCATGGTGGACGCGCAGACCTTCCTCGCCGGCTACGGGGCGGCGCAGGCCGTGCCGGGCCCGCTGTTCACGCTCTCCGCCTTCCTGGGGTTCTCGGCCGGCGGCGGGGCCGGCGGCCTGGTGGGCGCGGCGATCGCGCTGGGGGCGATGTTCTTGCCGGGGGCGCTGCTGGTCGTCGGCGCCCTGCCCTTCTGGGAGCGGCTGCGCAGCGCCCCGCGAGCCCGCCGCGCCCTGCGGGGCACGAATGCGGCGGTGGTGGGGATCCTCGCCGCCGCGCTCTACGACCCGGTGCTCACCCAGGGCGCGGCGAGCCCGGCGACGCTCGGTCTCGCGGTCGCCGCCCTGGTGGCGCTGATGTTCTGGCGCGTGCCCGCGTGGGCCGTGGTGCTCGCGGCGGGGGCCGTCGGCGCGATCGCCCTGTAGGGCCGGCCCTCCGCCTCCGCCGCCGCCGGGTCGTGGAGGTCGCCCTGACCATTGACAGGGTGTGGCGGCCGCCACAGGCTGGGGGCATGACACGTGTGAAGACCTGGCTCTGGTTCGACGGCGGGGTGGACGAGGCGGCCGAGTTCTACGTCTCCCTCATCCCCGGCTCCCGCATCGTCTCGACGATGCCCTACACCCCGGTCGAGGACAGCCCGGGCGGCGCCCCGCCCGAGGGGCAGTCCCTGGCCGTCGAGATCGAGCTCGCCGGCGTGCCGTACGCCCTGCTCAACGGCGGGCCGCACTTCCCGCAGAGCGAAGCCGTCTCGATCGAGGTCGCCGTGGACTCGCAGGAGGAGATCGACCGGCTGTGGGACGCGATCGTCGGCGGTGGGGGCCAGGAGTCCCAGTGCGGCTGGTGCAAGGACCGGTGGGGCGTCTCCTGGCAGATCACCCCGCAGCGCCTCTACGAGCTGCTCGAGGGACCCCACGCCGCCGCCGTCACCGCGGAGATGTTCACCCAGCGCAAGCTCGACATCGCCCGGCTCGAAGCCGCGGCCGGCGTCTGAGCGCGGCGATGGGCAAGGTCACCTGGGGGTTCACCAGCTCCCTCGACGGCTTCATCGCAGGACCCGGGCACGACATGAGCTGGCTGTCCGCCGCCGAGGAGCTCGACGAGCAGACGGTCCAGGAGATGGCCGATGCGGTGGGGGTGATCATCTCGGGCCGGGACGGCTACGACGCCGCGCGGGCCCAGGCCGACGAGAGGGACGAGCTGACCGCCGAGGCCTACGGCGGCCGATGGGACGGCACCGAGATCATCCTGACGCACCGTCCGCAGGAGATCGCCGACGACCCCGCGATCATGCCCCTGGACTGCCACATCACCGAGGCCGTGCGCCGCGCCCGGGAGATCGCCGGGGACAAGGACGTGCAGATCATCAGCGCCCAGATCGCCCGGCAGGCCCTCGAGCACGATCTGATCGACGAGATGCAGGTGTTCGTCGCCCCCGTGATGCTGGGCGACGGCATCCGGATCTACGAGGTCGCCGGCGGCCGCCGCGTGGACTGGGAGCTGGTGCAGATCCTCGATCGCAGCCCTCGGTCGTGCGGCCGGGTCTATCGGCCCCGACGGGCCTGACCCGCCGCACCGGAACGACGGGACCCGCCCGAGGGAGGAGAGCCCGACGGAGGAGAGCAGGATGCGCGACCTGGACCTCTCGGCCCTGGGCCGCGGCAGCGGGGCCCGGGCCCGGCTGCGCGTGCTGGCCGAGAGCCCGCTGCTGCTCATGGGGACCACGGTCGTCGTGCTCCTGGTGCTGGTCCCGGCCATCGTGCTGGTCGTGGTCCTCGCATCGGGCGCTCCGCTCGACGGCGGGATGCTGGCCTTCCTCGGGATTCTCCTCCTGGGCGGGATCCTCGGGCTCGTCGACGTCCGGCGGCGGACCGCGACGTCGGGAGGGGTCGAGGCCTTCGCCGAGGCCAACGGTCTCGACCTGATCCGCGAGTCCCCCGCCCGGGACTACGGGGCCCACCGGTTCCGCACCGGGAGCCGCATCGTCCGGGAATCGGTGCGCACCCGCGAGGCACGGCTGCGCGAGATCGGCGACGCCTGGCCGATGACCCTCCCCGAGGTGGGGATCAGCGCCGCGACCGGCGTCCGCGTCGGCGGGCCGCGCACGGCCGAGGTCTTCCTGCGCGCCCGCCTCAGCGCCCCGGTGCGCGCTCCGCTCGTCCACGACGGCCGGGAGGCCGTGACCTCCGACGGGCAGGAGGACCGCGCCGACGGGTCCACGCCCTTCGTCAGCCCCGAGATGGACCGTGACCTGCGGGCCTTCGCCGGCCCCTACACCCTGGAGATCTCCGGGCAGGAGGTCGTCCTGTGCGGGAGCAGACCCCTGGACGCCTCCCGCGCGGAGCGCGTCCAGGAGGCCGCGGTCCTCGTCGAGGCCCTCGCCTCCCGGACCGAGGCGCTGCTGGTGGACGACGCGGCGGGCGGGCCCCACGCCCCCGTTCCCTGGGCGGCCGCGACCGGGCCGCACCACCCCGCCCCGCCGCGGCGGGGCGCGCGCCGCCCCGTGGTGGTGCTCCTGGGGGTGCTGGCCCTGCTGGTGGTCGTCCCCGTCGCCCTGGCCGTGGTCATGTCCTCGATCGACCATGTCCTCCTGGGCCGGGAGGTGCTGGCGAAGGCGGTCGTCGGGGTCGCCGTCGTGCTCATCCTCGGCATCGTGGCGGCGGTCGCCCGATGGATGACGGCCGGCCGCGGCGCCCCGCGGCGCTGAACGGCCTCACCAGGAGGCGAGCAGCCGCAGCGCCTCGGCGGAGCCGCTGCCGGCCGCGGCGGTGTGGGTGAGCAGGCGCTGGCCATCGGCCTCGGGGAGGTGGAGCACCGCGTAGTCCAGCGTCAGCTCCCCCACCTCGGGGTGGCGAAGGCGCCGGGTGCCGCGGGTGCACAGGCGCACATCATGCTCGGCCCAGAGCGCGGCGAACTCGGCGCTGTGCACGCTGAGCTCTCCCACCAGCTGGGCGAGGCGGCGGTCCTCCGCGAAACGCGCCGCCACGTACCGCAGGGAGGCGACGGCGAGCGCGGCCTCCTCGGGCCAGTCGACGTAGCGGTCCCGCATGTGCTCGTCGCGGAAGAGCAGGGAGAAGAGGTTGGGCCGGGCGGCGGGGCTGCGAGGGGCCTCGGGATGCAGGTGCCCGGCCAGCAGGCGGTGCCCGGCGCGGTTCCAGGCGAGCACGTCGCCGAACCGTCCCAGGATCATCGCCGGCACCGGGTCCATGGCCTGCAGGAGCTGCACGGCACCGGGATCGGCGCTCTCCTCCCGCGGCGCCGCGGTGCGCGCCCGGGCGGCCGGACGGGCGAGGGCGAACAGGTGGGACTGCTCGTCCTCGTCCAGCTGCAGCGCCCTCGCGAGCGCCGTGATCACGGCATCGGAGGCGTTCTGCGACTGCCCCTGCTCCAGCCGCGTCAGGTACGTCATCGAGACCCCGGCGAGCTGGGCGAGCTCCTCGCGCCGCAGCCCCGGGACCCGGCGGCGGCCGAAGCTGCGCACCCCGGCCTCCTGCGGGCTCAGCCGGTCCCGGCGCGAGCGCAGGAACTCCCCCAGCTCGGTGACGGGACGCTCCGTCTCCTCCGTGCCCGCGACGGGGCCGATCCTCTCGGATTCCATGGCTCCATCCTCGCGCAGCGCCAACGCCGCAGCCTGCCCCTGCCGGTGCCAGGCTGCCCAGGGTGCTGGCTCCCGCCCGCGGGCGCCTCGAGCCTGGATCCATGACTCCGACACAGACGACCGCCGCCGGCCCCCGGGCCGCGGACCGCTTCACCCCGATCCAGAGCATCGCCATGGCCGTGCTGCTCACCGCGAACCTCACCCTCGCGATCGACTTCTCGATCCTCACGGTGGCCCTGCCCCACATCGGCCGGGAGCTGGGATTCGCCACCGCCGCGCTGCCATGGATCGTGACCTCCTTCGCGCTGTGCGCGGCAGGGTTCACGCTGTTCTTCGGGCGGGTCGCGGACCTGTTCGGGCGGCGGCGCCTGTTCCTCGCCGGGATGGTGCTGCTGGGGGCGTCCTCGCTGCTCGGGGGCCTGGCCGCCGGGCCGGTGCTGCTGATCGCGGCCCGCATCGGGCAGGGCCTGGCCACCGCGATGGTCACCCCGGCGGCCCTCGCGCTGATGACCACGATGTTCCCCGAGGGTCCGGCCCGCTCGCGGGCCCTGGGGCTCAACGGTGCGCTGATGGCCGCCGGGTTCACCGCCGGCGCCGTGCTCGGCGGGCTGCTCACCGGCGCCGTGTCCTGGCGGTGGGCGTTCTTCCTCAACGTGGCGGTGGCCCTGCTGGCCGTGCTCGTGGGTCCGCGCGTTCTGCACGAGCCCGAGCGCGCCCCGCGGACGCGGGTGGACGCCGCCGGCGCCGTCACCGTGACGGCGACGCTGCTCGCCCTGGTGCTGGGCGTGGACCTCGCCGGCCGGTCCGGCTGGGACGACCCGGCCGCGGCGGGACTGATCCTGCTCGCCCTCGTCCTGGGAGCGGTGTTCGTGCTCGTGGAGACCCGGGCCGCTGCCCCGCTGGTGGATCTCGCCCTGCTGCGCCGCCGCACCGTCGCCGGCGGCAACCTCGCCGGGCTGCTCGCCTTCGCCACCGAGACCGCCCTGGTCTTCCTGCTCACCCTCCACCTCCAGGAGATCCTCGGGTTCAGCGCGGTGGCCGCCGGGCTGATCCTGGGGGTGCTGGGGCTGGGCACCGTGATCGGCGGGCTGCTCGCCCCGCGGGTCATCTGCCGCATCGGCGCGCCCGCCACGATCGTCCTGGGCCTGCTCACCCAGGGGGCCGCGACCGCCCCGCTGGCGCTGCTGCCGGCCTCGCGGGGATGGCTGGCGGCGCTCGTGCTGCTCGCGTTCCTGGGCGGGGCGGCCAACCTGGTCGCGATCGTCGGCTCCGTGGTGACGGCGACCAGCGCGGTCCCGGGGTCGCAGCAGGGCCTGGCCACGGGTCTGGTGACCATGAACCAGCAGGTCGGCATCGCCCTGGGGACCCCGGTGCTGGCCGCCGTCGCCACCGCCGTCGCGGCGACCTCCCTGCTGGGCGGCCTGCGGCTCGCGATCGGGGTCGATGCCCTGCTGTGCCTGCTGGCCGCCGTCCTCGCCGCGGTCCTGCTGCGGCGGGCGCCGCGGGATTGATGGACCCCCGGGCCGGGGCCCGGCAGACTGGTCGCATGAGAACTCTGCGACGGATCGCCGCCGCCGGCACCCTGGCCCTGGGCCTCGCCGTCACCGGCGGCGCCTGCACGGGACTGCTCCCCGGCGCGGGCGACGATCCGCTCTCCCGCGCCCTGGCCGTCACCCCCGCCGGCCAGGGGGCGGAGACGGAGCTGTACGTCTCCGACATCGCCGCGGCCCGTGCGCTGGGCGTCTTCGAGGACGCCGAGTCGCCGTTCGCCGCGCTGGGCACCGGGGGCCTGGGCCCGTTCCGCGAGTACGCCCTCGCGGCCCCCGAGCAGGTCCCCTCCCCGGAGGCCGAGGAGGCGCTCGCGGTGAGCATCGGCCAGCCGCCCCGGGCGTCGTTCCGCTTCAGCGGGATGGATCCCGAGGCGCTGGACCACCTGTTCGCGCACCATGACGCGGGGCGCGAGGACGTGGGAGAGGGCGAGCTGCTGGTGCGCCGCGGCCCCGGAGAGCTGGACATCGCCGATCCCCTGGGCACCCCCGCCGCCCTGGGCTACTACAACGCCGTCTGGTACACCGACGACGTCCTCGCCGGCAGCCCCGACGAGGCGATCACCCGGGCCTGGGGCGACCCGGAGACCACCCTCGCCGAGGCGGGGACGTACGAGGAGCTCGCCGGCTGCCTGGGCGAGGACGTGGTCGGCGCCTACCTCTCGCGCGAGGGCGCGAGCATCGACCCCCTGCCCGGAGGGGTGGCGGGCCTGGCCACCGCCACCACCGGCACCAGCGCCGAGGACTGGCGGGACGTGCTGTGCCTGGAGCTGCCCGACGAGGCCTCCGCCCAGGACCTCGCCGACGCCATCGAGGCCGCCGTCTCCGACGGCGCGGACCCGATCACCGCCCGACCCTGGTCGGAGATCCTCGGGGACGCGGACGTCGAGGTCATCGGCTCGCAGGTGCGGGTCACCTCGCAGGCCCGCGGCGGCATCTTCCTCGCCGTGATCACCCAGCAGGCCCTGCCCGGCCTGCTCACCGCGCAGCCCTGACCGCGCTCCGGGGCGGGCCGGCGTCTGCCATGCTGGCCCCGTGACCTCCGAGGCCTCCGCCGCCCCTCCGGATCCCGCCCGCCCGGCCCCGACGACGCCGCCGCTGAGCGCCCGCACCGTGCTGCCCGCCATGGGGGTCGCGCTCTCCGCGTTCCTGCTGTTCGGGCTGATGCTGCCCGGCTGGGGGCACGCCCTGCTGCTGCTGAGCCTCGGCGCGGCGTGGTGGTCCTCCCGCGAGCTCGCGACGGACCTGGGCCTGATCGGCCTCGGCATCGCGATCGTGTCGCTGACCTCGGTGGAGGCCGATGTCAGCTGGGACCGGTTCTTCACCATCGGCACCGTGCTGATCCTCGCCGCGCTGGTGCCCTCGCTGATCGACCGCCTGCTGCTGCACCGCCGCGCCATCGCCTTCCCCTGGCGCACGGGCCGGCCCTGGACCCGCTGGGAGAAGGTGTACCTGGTGGCGGTGCCGCTGCTGGGCTGGCTGATCCTGCCGTACTACTTCATCACCTCCGGCGCCTACCTCAACTGGCCGCACATCACGGACGGGAGCGAGCTGGCCCGCTTCTTCGTGGCGGTGAACTTCGTGGGCACCTGGGACGAGCTGTTCTTCATCTGCACGTGCTTCGCGCTGCTGCGCCGGCACTTCCCCGTCTGGCTGGCGAACCTGCTGCAGGCGACCATCTTCGTGTCCTTCCTGTGGGAGCTGGGCTACCGCGAATGGGGCCCGCTGCTCACCGCCCCCTTCGCCCTGCTGCAGGGCTGGATCTTCACCCGCACCGGCTCGCTGACCTACGTGCTGATCGTGCACCTGCTGTTCGACGTGATGGTCTTCCTCGCCATCGTCCACGCGCACAACCCCGGGGTGATGGGCTTCTTCCTGGTCGGGTGAGGCCCTGGCCGATCGCCCCGCACGAGCGCATGATGGGAGTGCATCCGAGTTCGCCGCAGAACCCTCAGGAGGCCGGGATGAGCCAGCAGATCGACCGCATCGTGATCATCGGCGACGGGCTCGCCGGGACGAACGCCGCACAGTCGCTGCGGGAGAGGGGCTTCGCCGGGAGCATCGTCCTGCTGGGCGCGGAGGAGCACCTCCCCTACGAGCGGCCGCCGCTGTCCAAGGCCGTGCTGCTGGGCGAGGCGGAGCCGGACTCCGCCCGCCTGCACCCGCGGGACTGGTACGCCGAGCAGGGCATCGACCTGCGCACCGGCGTGCGCGCCGAGGTCATCGACCGCGCGGCGAAGGAGGTGCTCCTGCACGGCGGCGAGCGTCTGGCCTACGACCGCCTGCTGCTGGCTCCCGGCGCGCAGCCCCGCCGCCTGCCGCATCTCGAGGTTCCGGGGGCCGATGTGTGCCGCCTGCGCACGATCGACGACTCCGCCGCCCTGAAGGACCGGCTCGCCGGCCGGCTGCTGATCATCGGCGGCGGCTGGATCGGCCTCGAGGTCGCGGCGGCTGCCCGCCGCGCCGGAGGCAGGGTCACCCTCGCGGTGCGCGGGGCGCTGCCGCTGGCGGGCGTGCTCGGCGACGAGGTCGCCCAGGTGTTCGCCGACCTGCACCGCGAGCACGACGTGGACCTGCGCACCGGGACCACCGTGGAGGAGGTGCGGCATGTGGAGGACAGGACCCGGGCCCGGCTGTCCGACGGCGAGGACCTCGAGGTCGACACGATCCTCGTCGGCATCGGCGCCGCGCCCGATGTCGAGCCGGCCGCCGCCGCGGGCCTGGCCGGCCCGGACGGGATCGCGGTCGATGCGGCTCTGCGCACCGCGGATCCGGACATCTGCGCGGCCGGCGATGCCGCCCTGCACGAGCATCCGCAGCTGGGCCGGATCCGCGTGGACCACTGGGATGCGGCCATCGAGCAGGGCAGGCACGCGGCCGGCACGCTGCTGGGCGGGCAGGAGCCGTATGCGCGCCTGCCCTACTTCTTCACCGACCAGTACGACCTCGGGATGGAGTACGTGGGGCACGTCGGCGCGAAGGGCTTCGACCGCGTGCACCTGGTGGGCGATGTGCCCGGGCGCCTGTTCCGGGCCTACTGGGTCCGCGGGGAGTCCGTGGTCGCCGGGATGCACGTCAACGACTGGGACGCCATCGACGAGGTGAGGCGCCTGGTGGGCGGCAGCGTCGCCGGGCTGCCGGCCCGCTGACGGGCGCCGCGCCCCGGGGCCGGCTGATCGCGGCCCGGGGCGTCGAGGCATCGGATCCCTCCTTGACAGGCCCGCCCCGCGGCCATACACTTAGTCATATGGCTAAGTATTCCGGCGATCCCGACCCCGAGGTCGACCTCGACCGGATGTTCCATGCGCTGGCCGACGGGACCCGCCGGGCGATGGTCGCCCGGCTGGTCCACGGACCCGCCTCCGTGAGCGAGCTCGCCGAGCCCTTCGGCATGGCTCTGCCCACGGTGGTCCGTCATCTGCAGGTGCTCGAGGAGGCGCGGATCGTCTCCTCCGAGAAGGTGGGCCGGGTCCGCACCGTCCAGCTGATGCCCGATGCGATGGTCCCCGCGAACGCCTGGATCATGGCCCACCGCCGACCGCAGGAGAGCCGCCTGGACCGTCTGGGCGAGCTCCTGGACCGGCACGACCCCGCCGAAGAGGATTGACATGACCCAGCACACCCAGACCCACGCCACCTTCGTCCTCGAGCGCCGGTACCCCGTCCCCGTGGACCGGGTATGGGCGGCCTTCGCCGACCCGGAGATCAAGCGGACCTGGTTCGGCGGCGGCGAGTTCGTCGACGTCTCGCGCAGCGACGACTTCCGCGTCGGCGGCACCTGGACCGACGACGGCCGCCCCGGCGAGGACGGGCCGATGTCCCGCTTCCGCGCCACCTACACCGACATCGTCGAGAACGCGCGGATCGTCTACAGCTACGACATGTGGCTGGACGACGCGCACGCCTCGACCTCGCTGTCCACCGTCGCCCTCGAGGCCGTCGACACCGCCGAGGGCCCGGCGACCCGCCTCACCTACACCGAGCAGGGCGTCCACCTCGACGGCGTGCACGGCCCCGGCCCCGAGGCCGCCGCCGGCCGCGAGGAGGGCACCGCCGGGCTGCTCGACGCCCTCGGGGCGACGCTCACCGCCGGCCGCTGAGCGAGCGCAGGTATCGCTGCGTGTAGAGGCGCTGCATGAGCAGCACCGCCGGGTACGCCGCCCGGAAGATCCAGCCGGCGGGCCGGGAGAAGGCCCGGATGCGCAGCCAGACGGAGCCGTCCGGGTCGTGCTCGACCAGGAACACCTCCTCGCCGCGCTCCGGATGCCCGGGCAGGGTGCCGTAGGCGAAGCCGCGCACGGCGGGCTCGCCGGCGCCGCCCTCCTCGTCGACCGTGTACACGACCCGGCACGGCACGTCCCGGGGCCACAGCGGAACGCGCATGAGAACCACGTCCCCCGCGGCGAGCGGACCCTCGTGCGGGGCCGCGACCTCGATGCCGGAGCGCCGCTGGATGCCCCAGCGGAGCGTCTCCTGCGCCGCGGCGCGCCAGGCGGCCTCGCCCCGGCCGATGCGCACCCGCCGTTCGACGGCCCGATAGCCGCGGGGCGGCCGCGACCGCAGATCGGCGCGGCGGGTCGCGCCGACCTCGGCGTACGTGAAGGTGTCCCCCGTGTGCATCAGGCCATCGTGCCACCGTGCGCGGTGGCGGCGGTGCCGAGGGCGCGGTCCCGATAGGGTCGAGGCACCCCATCCCCAGGAGCTGCCGCCGTGGTCCTCAAGACCCTCGCCATCGGACTGATCGTGCTGCTGCTCGCGCTGCGGCTGCTGCGCGGCCGGCTGGGCAGCGCCCTGCTCGGCGTGTCCGAGCGGGTGATCGACCTGGTCTACATCGGTGCGCTCACGGTGACCCTGGGGATCTCGATCGCCGCCGAGCAATGGCTGCTGGTGGCGATCTGCGCCGTGCTGCTCCTGCTGCGCGGGGTGGAGGCGCTGCGGGCCCGTCGGTCCCGGTCCCGCGCCTGAGCGGACCGCTCCGCCCGGCGGGGTCCGACGTTCCCGCGGGAACGCCGGATCCGATCATCCCCGGGGGTCGGCGTCCTCCCGCGGCGGCGCCGGAGTCTCGTCGACGGGCCGCGATCCGCCGAGGCGCTCCCGGAGCCTGTCGCGGACGGCGCGGACCGCCTCGCGCCCCCGGTCCAGCTCGGCCCGGCGCTCGTCGATCACCGCGAGCTGCCCCTCGAGCACGGCCAGGCGCTGCGCGTCGCTCATCGTGTCCCAGTCCCGCAGCTGCGTGCGCATCTGCTCGAGGGAGAAGCCGGCGTTCCGGCCGGCGATGATCAGCTCGAGGCGGCGCACCGCCCCCGGGCCGTACTCCCGGTAGCCGTTGGCGCCGCGCGCGACCTGCCCGGGACTGAACATGTCCTCGCGCTCGTAGTGGCGGATCGCCGAGGGTGCCAGACCCGTGCGTCGGGACAGCTCGCCGATGCGCATGGCGTCCCCCCTTGACCTTGAAGCGGCTTCACACTTTACCGTCCAGGGAGTCAGCGCATCGTCGTCGCGAAGGAAGTCCTCCATGTCCCCTGTGCTCCCGCTGGTCCCGTGGCTCGCCGCCGGCGCCGCCGCCCTGTTCGCGATCCGTCTGGTGCTGTTCGCGGCGCTCCACCTGGTCCCCGGCGGCGTCCATCCGGTGCGCCACGCGGTGAGCGACTACGCGGCATCGCCGCAGCCGCGCACCCGGCGCCTGGCGACAGCGGCCTCCTGGTCGATGGCCGGGGCGTGGGTGGTGCTGGGCGCGGCGGTGCTGGCCGACTCCGCAGTCTCGGGCGCCATGGCGCAGCCCGGGCTCTGGATGCTCGTGCTGGGCGCGGTGCTGGCCCTGATGCCCCTGGTGCCCACGGATCTGCCCGATGCCCCGACGACGCTGCGCGGGCGGGTGCATCTGCTGATGGCGATCGCCTGGTTCACGATCACCTACTCCGAGATCGGGCCGATGCGCCGCATGCTGGGCGGGTCCGCCCTCGCCGGCGCGGTCTCGGCGCTCGGGGCGATCGCCGCGGTGGGCCTGGCCGCGCTGATCATCTCCCGCCTGGTGCCGGCGCTGCGCACCCGCACCTTCGGGATCAGCGAGCGGGTGTTCATCCTCGCCGTGACCCTCGCGCCGCTGCTCCTGGCGATCGGCCTGGCGGCCGGCTGATCGCCCGGCACCACGGCCGGGGCACCCCGTGGCCAGCACCCCGATCCCGCGGCCCAGCGCCCCGGGGCGGCTCCTGCCGACCGGGACCCGGACCGACGGAAGAGGCCGCCTCCCTCACGGGAAGCGGCCTCTGTCCTGCGCGGTGGAGACTAGGGGGGTCGAACCCCTGACCTGAAGCTTGCAAAGCTACCGCTCTACCAACTGAGCTAAGTCCCCGTATCGAGTTGTGCGATCCCGGCGCACCCGGGGGTGCGGGCCTCGGATCAGGAGGCGGGGATCTTCTCCGACTCGCCGGAGCCGGAGACCCTCTCGGCCTCGGCCCAGAGGTCGTTCTCGAGGCGGTCGGCCTCGACCTTCCTCCAGACAAGGAGACCGGCGACCGTGGTGCCGATCAGGACTGCTGCGAGCTTCACGAGCTTCATCTCGAATCCTCCGATACCTCGAAGTGGGCCTAACTGGACTTGAACCAGTGACCTCTGTCTTATCAGGACAGCGCTCTAACCGACTGAGCTATAGGCCCGTGCGACGTCGATCCCGCTCTCGCGGAACCTCTGCCGACGCACAACTGTACAGCCGGGGCGGGATCGGAGCCAACTCGGGGTGCGCGACTGTCCCGCAGGTCACAGAGCAGCGGTCAGAGCCCGTCCGCGTCGTGCCAGAGGTTCTGCCATCGCCAGTCGATGGGGTCGCCGGCGCGCTGGTACCGGATGTCCGTGGACAGCCGCAGGGTCCCCGTCCCGTCGACGTTGTCGAGGGCGGCATGGATGATGTGCGCCGAGTGCACGACCACGTCACCGGCGGCGTAGTCGGTCACCAGCCAGCGGGCGTCGTGCTCCTCCGCGAGGGCGGGGAGATCCGCCGTGATCGAGGCCGCCGGGCGCCGCAGCCGCCCCTGCGCCTCCTCGCGCAGCACGCGGCGGTGGCTGCCCTCGAGATAGGTGAGACCGCCCCGCTGCCGCGGACAGTCCCCGAGGGGGATCCACAGGGAGAGCACCCGATCGGTCCCCTCCCGCAGGTAGACCAGGTCGTAGTGCGCCTGCGTCGCCGTGCCGATCCCGGACTCGCCGGGGCGGGTGTGCCGGATGATCCGGCGCCGATGCAGGTGGACGCGATCCCCGAGCAGCCAGGCGAACCAGTTCCGGATCCGCGGCAGCGTGCACAGGCGCTCGTACTGCGCCGAGGGCACGATCTCCTCGAACAGCCGGCGGCGCAGCAGGGCCCGGTCGATCTCCTCGCCGGCGTCGATCCCCGCGGGAGCCCGGTCATCGTCCGGGACCAGGCCCGTGCCGCGCATCGCGGAGAAGTAGAAGCGACGGAAGTCGAGGACCTCCCGGGCGGGGAGGTGTCCGGGCAGGTACAGATACCCGTCCCGTCGCAGGCGGTGCCAGAGGGCGTCCCGGTCCTGGCGTTCGTCCGCCGGCACCGGCTCCAGCGGGCCCAGCCGCTCCGGTCGCTCGTCGAGGACATATCCGTTCGAGGTGAGCATGCATCCAGCCTCCGCGCCGCCGACGGGCATGTCCCGGACTTCTCGCGACAGAGGACCAGGACTATCCTCACGGGCATGCCGCAGCCCGAGACCAGGCCGTGGGCGCACTACGCCCCGATATCGCACATCCTGCGCGATTCCGGTCTGTGCTGCCTGGGTGCCGGGGAGCAGCAGGGCACCCCCGCGCCGGTGCGGCGCCGCGTGCTCGGCCACCACGCGATCCTCGTCATCACCGCGGGGACGGGCCGCTTCGAGGACGCCGCGGGGAGCCACCGGATCAACGGCCCGTCCTGGCTGTGGCTGGATGCCGGCCGATGGCACAGCTACCGCCCCGATCCGGCCGGCTGGAGCGAGCACTGGGTCCTCCTGGACGGGATCGGTGCTCGGGCCTATCGCCCGGCCGTGCGCGGCCCCGGAGACGCCGTGGTCCGGCCGCTGCGGATGCCCGAGGGGCAGGTCGGGACCGTGTTCGAGCAGCTGCGCTCCGCGACCGGCTCCCCGGGTCGCACGGCCGCGCTGCGGGCCTCGGCCCTGGTGCACCGCCTCCTCGGGGAGCTGCTGCCCGCCGACGGGGACGATGCCGCGGCCTCCGTGGTGGACGAGGTGGTGCGATCGGCGGCCGAGCACCTCACGGTCCTGCAGCGGGCCGCGCGCGCCGGGATCAGCCCTGCGCAGCTGCGCGAGGAGATCCACGGGCGCACCGGGATGACGCCGCACGAGCTGGTCCTGGCCGTGCGGCTGCGCAGCGCCCAATCTCTCCTGGCGGGCACCGATCTGAGCATCACCCGGGTCGCCGCGGACGTCGGCTTCGAGGACGCCTCGTACTTCGCCCGTCTGTTCCGCCGTCCCATCGGCCTGACGCCGCGGGAGTTCCGGGCGCAGCACCGCCGTCCGGACGTGCCGCCGGACCCCGCGCCGGGGACGCCCTCGCCCTGACGCGCATCACGGCAGCTCGGCATCGGGCCGGAACGGCAGCGGGCCCCGTGGATGTCCACGGGGCCCGCTGCGCGACGACGAGGTTCTCAGTCGTCGGTGAAGGTCATGGTCAGGCCGCCCAGCAGCGCCGCCACGATGTTGTAGAGGAACGCCAGCAGCGTGCCCAGGGCGGTGATGATGACGACGTTGACCGCCGCGATCACCGTGCCGTAGCTGACGAACTTGGAGAAGGTGAAGAACTCCATGAACGGCAGCGGATCGCCGCCGGTGAGGTCGCGGCCCAGGCTGTCGATCGAGGCCCAGATGCCCATGGCGTTGACGATGTTCCACAGCAGGATGATCGCCACCACCGTCGCGATGCCGATCGCGATCGCGATGAGGAAGCTGAGCTTCATCACCGAGAACGGGTCCACGCTGGACAGGGTCAGTCGGACGCGGCGCACCACCCGGGCGTCGGCGTCGTCCGCGGCCGCCTTCTTGGCGGGGCTGCGGCTCGAGCCCTTGGACGCGTCGCCCGATCCCTGAAGGGACTCGCCCGTCCCCTCCGCCGGGGAGGCGGCGGACGGCGCCGCCTCGGCCTCCGGCGTCGAGGTCTGCTGATCATTGCTCGCCACGGGTCACTCCTCGGGATCTTCGTCGCCTGCGCGCAGGGCGTCGGACTCGTCAGAGCCTAGAGCATCGGCCTGGTCATCCGGCGCCTGTGCTCCCCCGGCGTCCGGCGCCTCGTCGATGGCGCCCTGCTCCTCCACGCTACCGCCCGGCTCCTGGGAGCCCGGCGCCGGCGCGCCCTCGGGGCTGCCGTCGCCGGCGCCCTCGGCCTCGTCCTCGTCGACCTCCGACTCGGCCGAGGTGGTCACGAGCATGATGCGGTCGCCCTTGTCGGGCTTGGCGAAGATGACGCCCATGGTGGTGCGGCCCTTGGCCGGGACCTCGGCGACCTTCGAGCGGACCACCTTGCCCTTCTCCATCACCACGAGCAGCTCGTCGGACTCGGTGACCACGGCCGCGCCCACCAGGTGGCCGCGGTCGTCGGGCAGCTTGGCCACGCGGATGCCGAGGCCTCCGCGGCCCTGCAGGCGGTACTCGTCGATCGGGGAGCGCTTGGCGTAGCCGCCGTCGGTCACGGTCACCACGAAGGTGTCGGGACGGACCACGTCCAGGGCCAGCACCTCGTCGTCGCCGCGGAACTTCATGCCGGTGACGCCGCTGGTGGCGCGGCCCATCGGCCGCAGGACCGCGTCCTCCGCGGGGAAGCGGACGGACTGCCCGCCGGTGGAGACCAGCAGCAGGTGGTCGTCGCTGTTGACCACGCGGGCGCCGACCACCTCGTCGGTGCGCAGCCCCTCGGGGCCCTGCACCTCGCGCAGGTTGATGGCGATGATGCCGCCCTGGCGGCTGGAGTCGAAGGCCGTCAGCGGCGTCTTCTTGACCAGGCCGGACTTCGTGGCCAGCACCAGGTACTCGGCGTCCTCGTAGGAGGAGATCGCCAGCACCGAGGCGATGCCCTCGTCGGGCTGGAAGGCCATCAGGTTCGCCACGTGCTGGCCCTTGGCGTCGCGCGGCGCCTCGGGGATCTCGTAGCCCTTGGCCCGGTAGACGCGCCCGGCGGTGGTGAAGAACAGCAGCCACTGATGGGTGGTGGTGGTGAAGAAGTGCTCGACCACGTCGTCGGCGCGCAGCGTCGCCCCGCGCACGCCCTTGCCGCCGCGCTTCTGCGCCCGGTACTGGTCGGTGCGGGTGCGCTTGACGTAGCCGCCGCGGGTGATCGTGACGACCACGTCCTCCTCGGGGATCAGGTCCTCCATCGACATGTCGCTGTCGAAGGGGAGGATCTGGGTGCGCCGGTCGTCGCCGAAGCGGTCGACGATCTCGGCGAGCTCCTCGGAGACGATCTCGCGCTGGCGCTGCGGGGAGGCGAGGATCGCGGTGTACTCGATGATCAGCGCCTCGAGCCGGTCGTGCTCCTCGATGATCTTCTGGCGCTCCAGGGCGGCCAGGCGGCGCAGCTGCATCGACAGGATGGCGTTGGCCTGGATCTCGTCGATCTCCAGCAGCTTCATCAGGCCGGTGCGCGCCTCGTCGGCATCGGGAGAGCGGCGGATCAGGGCGATGACCTCGTCCAGGGCGTCCAGGGCCTTGAGGTAGCCGCGGTAGACGTGGATCTGGCGCTCGGCCTCGGCGAGCAGGTACTGGGTGCGCCGCACGATCACGGTGATCTGGTGCTTGGTCCACTCGCGCACGAAGGAGTCGATCGACAGGGTGCGCGGCACCCCGTTGACCAGCGCCAGCATGTTCGCGGAGAAGTTCTCCTGCAGCGAGGTGTGCTTGTACAGGTTGTTCAGCACGACCTTGGCGACGGCGTCGCGCTTGAGGGTGAGGACCAGGCGCTGGCCGGTGCGGCCGGAGGTCTCGTCGTTGATGTCGGCGATGCCCTGCAGCTTGCCGAGCTTGACGAGCTCGGCGATCTTCCGGGCGAGGGTGTCGGGGTTGACCTGGTAGGGCAGCTCGGTGATCACCAGCGCCATGCGCCCGTTGATCTCCTCGGTGGAGACGACCGCGCGCTGGGTGATCGAGCCGCGCCCGGTGCGGTACGCCTCCTCGATGCCCTTGGTGCCCACGATGGTCGCGCCCGAGGGGAAGTCGGGGCCCTTGATGCGCGCCAGGCACGCGTCGAGCAGCTCCTCCTTGGTGGCCTCGTAGTTGGTCAGCAGCCACTGCACGGCGTCGGCGACCTCGCGCAGGTTGTGCGGGGGGATGTTGGTGGCCATGCCCACCGCGATGCCGGCCGAGCCGTTGCACAGCAGGTTCGGGAAGCGGGCGGGCAGGATCTCCGGCTCCTGGAGGGTGCCGTCGTAGTTGTCCCGCATGTCGACGGTGTTCTTGTCGATGTCGCGGACCAGCTCCAGGGCCAGCGGCGCCATCTTGCACTCGGTGTACCGCGCGGCGGCGGCGCCGTCGTCGCCGGCCGAGCCGAAGTTGCCCTGCCCGAGGATCAGCGGGTAGCGCATGTTCCACGGCTGCACCAGACGCACCATGGCGTCGTAGATCGCGGAGTCGCCGTGGGGGTGGTACCCGCCCATGACCTCGCCGACGACCTTCGCGCACTTGGAGAAGGAGCGGTCGGGGCGGTAGCCGCCGTCGTACATCGCATAGGTGATGCG
The DNA here is from genome assembly GCF_000576425.1 of Brachybacterium phenoliresistens. GTDB lineage: Bacteria > Actinomycetota > Actinomycetes > Actinomycetales > Dermabacteraceae > Brachybacterium > Brachybacterium phenoliresistens. Next base: position 57,659 of record NZ_KK070001.1, read on the forward strand.
GCGGTGCACGGGCTTGAGGCCGTCGCGGACGTCCGGCAGGGCGCGGTCCACGATCACGCTCATGGCGTAGTCGAGGAAGGAGCGCTGCATCTCGTGGTTGAGGTCGACCTGCGTGATGAGGTCGCCCTCGCCCTCGTCGAGGGGGTCGACCAGGGTCACGGTGCGGTGCTCGGCGTCGGCGGCGCTGACCTCGTGGCCGCCGGCGGGCGCGCTGTCGGGGCCGACGGGGGCGCCGGAGCCGGTGGCGTCCAGGGCGGGGTCGGGCAGGTCGCCGGGCAGGTCCTCCTGGCCGGGGTTCTCGGGGGTCTGGGGGGTGTCGCTCATGCGGAGCCACCTTTCACGCGAAGACGGAGGTCACGGGTGCACGTCTCGGGGCGGCCGGGCGGGGCCGCGCGCCGAGCAGGTCAGATGTCCAGGAAGCGCACGTCCTTCGCGTTCTCCTGGATGAAGCGGCGGCGGGACTCGACGTCATCGCCCATGAGCACGGAGAAGATCGCGTCGGCATCGGCGGCCTCGTCCACGGTGACCTGCTTGAGGGTGCGGGTGGCGCGGTCCATCGTGGTGTTCTGGAGCTCCTTCCAGTCCATCTCGCCGAGACCCTTGTAGCGCTGGATGCCGTTGTCCTTGGGGATCCGCTTGCCGGCCGCGCGGCCCTCGACCAGGCGGGTGTCGCGCTCCTCGTCGCTGAAGACGTAGTCGTGAGGGGCGTTGGACCACTTCAGGCGGTACAGCGGCGGCATCGCGATGAACACGTGGCCCAGCTCGATCAGCGGGCGCATGTAGCGGAACAGCAGCGTGAGCAGCAGGGTGCAGATGTGCTGGCCGTCGACGTCGGCATCGGCCATCAGGATGATCTTGTGGTACCGCAGCTTGGAGGCGTCGAAGTCGTCGCCGATGCCCGTGCCGAAGGCCGTGATCAGCGAGCGGACCTCCTGGTTGTCCAGCGCGCGGTCCAGGCGGGCCTTCTCCACGTTGAGGATCTTGCCGCGGATGGGCAGGATCGCCTGGGTGCGGGGGTCGCGGCCCTGCACGGCGGAGCCGCCGGCGCTGTCGCCCTCGACGATGAAGATCTCCGACTCGCCGGGGTTGCGGGAGGCGCAGTCGCGCAGCTTGCCCGGCATGCCGCCGCTCTCCAGCGGGGACTTGCGGCGGGTCGCATCGCGCGCCTTGCGGGCGGCCTCGCGGGCCATCGCCGCGGACTGCGCCTTGCGGACGATGTCGCGGGCCTCGTTCGGGTGGGACTCGAACCAGGCGCCGAGCTCCTCGGTCATCACCTTGGAGACGAAGGTGCGGGCGATGGTGTTGCCGAGCTTCGTCTTGGTCTGGCCCTCGAACTGGGGCTCGCCGAGCTTGACGGAGACGACGGCGGTCAGGCCCTCGCGGATGTCCTCGCCGGTGAGGTTGGCGTCCTTCTCCTTGAGCACGCCCTGCGCCCGGCCGTACCGGTTGACGATGCCGGTCAGCGCGGAGCGGAAGCCCTCCTCGTGGGTGCCGCCCTCATGGGTGTTGATGGTGTTGGCGTAGGTGTGCACGGACTCGGAGTACGCGCCGGTCCACTGCATGGCGATCTCCACCGAGATCATCGCCGTGGTGTCCTCGGCCTCGAAGCCGATGATGTCGGGGTGGATGACCTCGGCGCGCTTGGCCTTGTTGATGAAGTCGACGAAGTCCGCCAGGCCCCGCTCGTAGCGGTAGGAGACCGTCTTGGGGCCGACCGGCTCGCCGGCGTGCTCCGCCTCGCGCTCGACGTCGAGGGCCTCGTCCTCGTCCTGCTCCGGGAGCCGCTCGTCGGTGAGGGAGATGCGCAGGCCCTTGTTGAGGAAGGCCATCTGCTGGAAGCGCTTGCGGAGGGTCTCGAAGTCGTAGACCGTGGACTCGAAGATCTCCGGGTCCGCCCAGAAGGTGATGGTGGTGCCGGTCTCCTCGGTGGCCTCGCCCTTGTCCAGGGGCGCGGCGGGCACGCCGCGGTGGTAGGCCTGGCGCCACACGTGGCCCTCGCGGCGGATCTCGACCTCCATGCGGCGCGAGAGCGCGTTGACCACGGAGGAGCCCACGCCGTGCAGGCCGCCGGAGACCGCGTAGCCGCCGCCGCCGAACTTGCCGCCGGCGTGCAGGACCGTGAGCACGACCTCGACGGCGGGGCGGCCCTCGGTGGGGTGCATCTCCACGGGGATGCCGCGGGCGTGGTCGACCACGCGCACGCCGCCGTCCTCCAGCAGCGTGACCTCGATGGAGTCGCCGTGCCCGGCCATCGCCTCGTCGACGGAGTTGTCGACGATCTCCTGGACCATGTGGTGCAGGCCGCGCTCACCCGTGGAGCCGATGTACATGCCCGGCCTCTTGCGGACGGCCTCGAGGCCCTCCAGGACGGTGATGTCCGAGGCCTCGTAGTGCTCAGGGGAATGGGCGGCGGTCTGGGCTGCGCTCTGGCTCACGGAAGGATCCGCTCCTCGGGGTCCGGCGTCCCCGGCGAGGTGCCGCGCCGGGGTGGTCCGCGCCGCCGCCGGGGCGCCGCCGGATGCCGGTGCGAGACGGCGTCCGCGGCCGCGCGAGGGCGGTGGCCGAACCTTCTCGATCCTACCGGAAACCGGTCCCGAAATCACGTCGACGGGCCGTCGACGCGGGGTCTCTGAGACGCACCAGATGCCCCTGAGAGCCGCGCAAGGGCCGCTGCGAGCGATTCGCGCCCCGGGAGACGAGGGCCTGTACGTCTCCCCGGGCGCTCGGCCCTCACAAGGCCGCTGGCGCGCTCGGGCCGGCGGCCGATGGGGCCGGCGGCCGCTCAGCCGAGGCCGGCGAGCACGCGGGCGGTCGCGATCGCGGCCGCCGCGGCCTCGTGGCCCTTGTCCTCCCGGGAGCCCTCCAGCCCCGCGCGGTCCAGCGCCTGAGCATCGTCGTCGCAGGTCAGAAGCCCGAAACCGACGGGGACGCCGTGCTCCAGGGCGACCCGGGAGAGCCCGTCGGTGGCGGCGTGGCACACGTAGTCGAAGTGCGGGGTGCCGCCGCGGATCACGACGCCGAGCGCGACGACCGCGTCGTGGCTCGCCGCGAGGCGGTCCGCGATCACCGGCAGCTCGAAGGAGCCGGGGGCCCGCACCAGCAGCGGCTCGACGCCGGCCTCGGCGCAGGCGCGCTGCGCGCCGGCGATGAGGCCGTCCATCACCTGCTCGTGCCAGGACGAGGCGACGATCGCGACCGACAGCGCGGGGGCGTCGGCGGCGGGGGCGAGGTCGAGGGTGGGGCTTCCGTGTCCGCTCATGCGGTCTCTCCGTTCGTGCGGTGCGCGCCCGGGCGGGCGGCAGGGGTGCTGACAGGGGTGGTGGGGGCAGGGGTGCTAGCGGGGGACGCGGCGCCCGGCAGGCCCACCAGGTGGTGGCCCAGCCGGTCGCGCTTGGTGGTGAGGTAGACGAGGTTCTCCGCGGTGGGGTGGACGTCGAGGTCGACGATCTCGGCGATCTCCACGCCGCCCTCGCGCAGGGCCTCCGCCTTGACGGGGTTGTGGCTGAGCAGCGCGATCCGCTCCACGCCCAGGTGGGAGAGGATCCGCGGGACCACCGCGAAGGAGCGGGCATCGGCCGGCAGCCCCAGCTCGAGGTTCGCCTCGACGGTGTCGCGGCCCTGGTCCTGCAGCGCGTAGGCGCGCAGCTTCTCCACCAGGCCGATGCCGCGGCCCTCGTGCCCGCGCAGCAGCACCAGCACGCCGCGCCCGGCGGCGGCGATCCGGGCCAGGGACTCCTCCAGCTGGGGGCCGCAGTCGCAGCGCCGGCTGCCGAAGACGTCGCCGGTCACGCACTCGGAGTGCACGCGGGTGAGGACGGGATCGGCGGTGGTGACGTCCCCGCGCACCAGCACCAGATGCTCGGCGGTGCCCTCGCGCACCGCGAAGGCCGAGAAGGTGCCGTGAGGGGTGGGCAGCTCCACCGGCGCGGTCGCCTCGAACGCCACCGAGGCCGGGATGCGCGCGGACGCCGCCCCCCGCACCTCGGAGCGCCGGTGGGCGACGAGATCCTCGATGGAGATCATGGCCAGGCCGTGCGCATCGGCGAACTCGCGCAGCGCCGGGGCGCGCATCATCTCGCCGTCGTCGTGGACCAGCTCGACCAGCACCCCGGCGCGGGGGCGCCCGGCGAGGGTGACGAGGTCCAGCGCCGCCTCCGTGTGGCCGCGCCGCTCGAGCACGCCGCCGGGACGGGGCCGCAGCGGGAACACGTGCCCGGGCCGGGTGAGGTCGTGGGCGACGGACCCGGCATCGGCGAGCACCTGCAGGGTGCGGGCGCGGTCCGCGGCGCTGACCCCGGTGGTCACGCCCTCGCGGGCGTCGACGGTGAGGGTGTAGGCGGTGCGCAGCGGATCCTCGGGGTCCGGGACCATGGCCGGCAGCTCGAGCTCGTCCAGCCGCTCCCCGGGCAGGGAGACGCAGATGATGCCGGTGGAGAACCGGACCGCGAAGGCGAGCAGCTCGGCGGTGGCATCGGCCGCGGCGAAGATGATGTCGCCCTCGTTCTCGCGGTCGGCGTCGTCGACCACGACCACGGGGCGTCCCGCGGCGATCTCGGCGATCGCGCGGTCGACGGGGTCCAGGCGCACGCTCATCGCTGCGCCGCCTCGCCCTCGGCCGTGCCCGGGGCGGGACGGGTCCCGGGCAGCAGCCGCTCGACGTGCTTGGCCAGCACGTCGACCTCGATGTTCACGCCGGCGCCGGCCGTGCGCAGGCCCAGGGTGGTGCGGGCGAGGGTCTCGGGGATCAGGCCGATGGTGATCTCGTCCGCTCCGAGGGCGGCGACGGTCAGGCTCACGCCGTCCACCACGATCGATCCGCGATCGACCACGTAGCGGCCGGTGCCGGCGGGCAGGGCGATGCGCAGCAGGTGCCCGCCTTCGCCGCCGCCGTTGGCCAGCACGGTGCCGACGCCGTCGACGTGGCCCTGGACGATGTGGCCGCCCAGGCGCCCGTCGGCCCGCAGGGAGCGCTCAAGGTTGACGCGGTCCCCGGCGGCGAGGGTGCCCAGGGTCGTCGCGGCGAGGGTGGTGGCGATGACGTCGGCCGTCCAGATCTCGCCGTCGATCGCGGCGACGGTGAGACAGCAGCCGCTGACGCTGATCGAGTCGCCGAGGGAGACGCCCTCGAGCACGTGGGCGGCGCGGATGCGCAGGCGGGCGGGGCGGTCCTCGCCCGCGGCGGGCAGCTCGAGCGACACGACGGTGCCGAGCTCCTCGATGATTCCGGTGAACATGGGGGTCCTTCTTCCTGGGGGCTTCCGGGCTGGGGCGTTTCAGCGCTGCGCCGGGGCGGGCCGGCGGGGGCGCGGACGGAGGGTGAGCTGGAGGTCGGTGCGGCCGTCGGCGGAGGTCAGCGGGGCCACGTCGAGCAGATCGAGGTCGAGCGCGTCGCCGATGCTCGTGATCCCGAGGTCGCCGAGGGCGGGCGCGCCGGCCCCGAGCAGCTTCGGGGCCAGGTGCACGAGCAGCTCGTCCACGCAGCCCGCGCGCAGGAAGGCGGCCAGCAGCGTCGGCCCGCCCTCGAGCAGCACGTGACGGCGGCCGCGGGCATGGAGGTCGGCGAGGGCGGCGTGCGGATCACGGGTGCGCAGGTGCACGGACTCGCCGGCGCCCTCGACGGCGAGCAGCTGCGGCGCCGGGCCGGTGCCCATCACGGCGCGCAGCGGCTGGCGCGGGTGCAGGGTGCCGTCGCTCCGGCGCGCGGTCAGGCTCGGACGGTCGATGCCGGCGGTGCCGGTCCCCACCAGCACCGTGTCGCAGGCGGCGCGCAGGAGGTGGACCTCCTCCCGCGCCGCAGGGCCGGTGATCCAGCGGCTGCTGCCGTCCGCGGCGGCGGCCCGACCGTCCAGGGTGGCGGCGATCTTCGCGGTGACCAGGGGACGGCCGGTGCCCAGGGCGTGCTCCCAGCCGCGGTTGAGCTCCGCGGCGCGGGCGGCCAGATCGGCGGGGACGTCGAGGTCGACGTCCAGGCCCGCGGCGCGCAGCAGCGCGGCGCCGCCGGCGGCGACGGGGTTGGGGTCCCGGCGGGCGATGACGACGCGGGAGATCCCGGCGGCGATCAGGGCCTGCGCGCAGGGACCGGTGCGGCCGGTATGGGTGCACGGCTCGAGGGTGACCACGGCGGTGGCGCCGGCGACGTCGACACCGTCCGCGGCGGCGCGGGCGAGGGCATCGGCCTCGGCATGGGCGGTCCCGGCGCCGCGATGGAATCCCTCGGCCAGCACGCGGCCGGTCGGATCCAGCAGCACGCAGCCCACCCGGGGGTTGGGGCCCAGGGGAACGCGGGGATCGGCGGCCAGCTCGAGGGCGCGGCGCAGCGCCTCGCGCTCGGCGCCCTGCGGCCCGGTGCCGGGGTCGCGCCCGGCGGTGCGGTGCTGCGGCATGCTCGTCCTCCTCCGTCCGCGCTCGCGGCTCGGAGGGAGGAAAGGGTTCGCGCAGTGCACGACCACGGGAGGCGGCTCGCCGGGCGCGCGGGAGCCGCGCGACCGAGAGTCGTCCCGAGGACGTGTTCGCGTGCTCTTCCCATCCGGACTCTCACCGTCGGTCCAGGAGTTCCACCTGGTCAGCCGAGGGCCAGAGGCCATCGGGTCGCGGACTGTCACCGCCGGCTCGGAATTTCACCGACCCCAGTGCACGCGAGCTTCTCAGCTCGTCGATCAGTCACGCTAGCACTGCCCGGGCCGCCGTGGCATGTGAGCTGCCCGTCACCGCGCTCAGCCGTAGGTGTCGCGCGGACCCCTCCAGGTGACGGTGCGCCGGCCCTTCTTCCAGGACTGCGCGGCCGGTCCGGTCACCTTCAGCTCGCTGATGACGTGGGCGCCGACGTGCTCCTCGATCGCGGTGATGAGCTGGGCGGAGATCATGCGCAGCTGGGTGGCCCAGGCCGAGGAGGAGGCGCTGACCACGAGCACCCCCTCGTCCAGGGACACGGGCCGGCAGTGCTGGGCGACCTGCTCGCCGACGATCGTGTCCCATTCCTCCAGCACGCGCCCCGCCCGGACGCCCTCGTCCCAGCCGAGGTCGCCGAGCACGCGGCGCAGCACCAGCTCGATGCCCTGGGGATCGCGGGGATCGGGCCGGGCGCCGGAGTAGCCGGGGGCGTGCGTGGAGCGGTCGCGCGGGCCGCGGGCCTGGGTCGCCCGGGAGATGGGGAACAGCCCGCGGTCCCGGGCCGCGGCCCGGGAGCGGTTCACCGTGCGCCGGGCGAGCTCGAAGGGATCATCGGGCCGCGCCAGCTCCGGCGGATCGGCGGGGTCGGGGTCGACCGGATCCTCCCGCGGGCCGTCCGGGTCCGGGGCGGCCGCGGGATCCGCATCGGCCGGAGGGAGCGCCGGACCCGGCCGGCGGCCGGAGGCGGCGGGGCGCGCTGCGGCGCCCCGACGCTCGGGGGCGGACGGACGCTCGGGGGCGGACGGACGCTCGGGGGCGGACGGACGCTCGGGATCGGCGGGCCGCTCGGGGACGCCGGGACCCGACGGCGCGGACGGCTCGGGCCGGCGCCAGGTCGAGAGGTCGTACGGGTTCGGGGCGCCCCCCTGGCGCCTCACCATCCGGACACCGCCGAGCTCGCCGACCCCGTCGCCCCCGCATCCCGCGGCACCGCGCGGCCGCTGGTCACGTCGACCACGTGGATCGCGCCGTGCAGGGAGGCGGGGATGTCGGTGTCGTTGGCCGTGGTGATGAGGACCTGGTCCGCGCCGGTGACGATGCGTCCCAGGCGCTCGCGACGGTGCACATCCAGCTCGCTGAACACGTCGTCGAGGATCAGGATCGGCTCGCCGTCGCCGAGGTCGCCCTCCTCCAGGCGCAGCAGGTCGTAGGAGCCCAGCCGCAGGGCCAGGGCCAGGGACCAGGACTCGCCGTGGCTGGCGTAGCCCTTGGCGGGGAAGTCGTGCAGACGGATCTCGAGGTCGTCGCGGTGCGGTCCCACCAGGGTGACCCCGCGGTCGACCTCGTCCTCGCGGCGCGCGGCGGCGATCTCGAGGATCGCGTCGTGGATCTGCTGCAGCCCGGGCAGCTCGCCCGGCTGCGGGGCCAGCACCTCGAGCGCGGCGGAGGTGTAGGCGATGTCGGCCGGGGAGCGCACCTCGCCGCGATCCTGCGGCGGCAGGTCCAGGGCGAGCTCGGCGCCCTCAGCGGTGGCCACGCGCAGGTACGAGTAGCCCACATGGGGGCGCAGACGGTTGACCAGATGCAGCCGGGCCCGGGTGAGCTCGGCGCCGAGACGGGCGAGCTGGGCGGTGAACACCTCGAGGGTGGACTCGGCGGCCTCGGCCGGATCGAGACCGCCCACCGGGCGGGCGCCGCCGCGGCGCATGCTGCGCATCTGCTTGAGCAGGCCGGAGCGCTGCTTGACGACGCGGTCGTAGTCGGCCTTGACCCCGGCGTAGCGCGGGGCGATGAGGAACAGCAGCTCGTCCAGGAAGCGGCGCCGCCCCTCGGGATCGGCCTTGACCAGGCCCAGGTCCTCGGGGGCGAAGAGCACGGCCCGCACCTCGCCGAGCAGGTCCCGCAGCCGCGCCACGTTCTGCCCCTGCAGCCGGGCGCGGTTGGCCTTCCCGGGCGTGATCTGCAGATCCACCTGCAGGTCCCGGCCCGCGCGGCGGAAGCTCGCCCGGATGATCGCCGTCTGCGCCCCCCGATGCACGAGCGCCGCGTCGTGCGGGACGCGATGGCTCGAGAGGGTCGCGAGGTACCACAGCGACTCGACGATGTTCGTCTTGCCCTGGCCGTTGGCCCCCACGAAGACGGTGATGCCCGGGCCGAAGCCCAGCTCGAGACGCGGGTAGGAGCGGAAGTCGGTGAGGTCGAGGGCGGTCAGCTGCACGCCGGCACCTCGGGGCTCAGATCCGCATGGGCATGATCAGGTACTTGTACGTGCTCTCCGGCGCGCCCTCGAGGGACTCCTGGCCGCTCATGACCGAGGGCTTGATGGAGTCGGTGAAGGTCAGCCGCGCGAAGTCCGCGCCCAGCGCGCCGAGCCCGTCGAGCAGGAAGCCGGAGTTGAAGCCGACCACGAGCTCCTCGCCGTGCAGATCGGCCTCGAGCACCTCGGAGGCCTGCGCGTCGTCGCCGGCGCCGGCCTCGAGGGCGACCTGGCCGTCGCTGAAGGACAGCCGCACCGGGGTGTTGCGCTCGGCCACCAGGGACACGCGCTTGACGGCGTCGATCAGCGGGGCGGTCGCGACCACGGCCGTGATCGGGGAGGAGTCCGGGAACAGGCGGCGCACCGGCGGGTAGTCGCCGTCGACCAGGGTCGAGGTGGTGCGGCGGCCGGCCGACTCGAAGCCGATCAGGTGCGCCCCCGACTCCTCCGACAGGGCGATGTCCACGCTCGAGCCGGTCGACAGCGACCGGGCGACCTCGTGCAGGGTGCGGGCCCGGACCAGGGCCGTGAGCTCGACGCCGGGGTTGGTCGGATGCCAGGTCAGCTCCCGCAGCGCCAGGCGGTAGCGGTCCGTGGACATGAGGGTCATCTTCTCGCCGGAGATCTCCACCCGCACGCCGGTCAGCAGCGGGAGGGTGTCGTCCTTGGAGGCGGCGACGGTGACCTGGGAGATGGCCTCGGCGAAGACGTCCGCGGCGACGGTGCCGGCGACCGGCGGCATCGTCGGCAGCTGGGGGTACTCCTCGACCGGCAGCGTGGCCAGGGCGAAGTGCGCGCTCCCGCAGCGGACCTGCAGCTTCGTCCCCTCCAGGGCGATGGAGACGTCCTTGTTCGGCAGCGCCCGGACGATGTCCGAGAGCATGCGCCCCTGGACCAGCACCTCGCCCGGGGTCTCCACCTCCGCCGCGATCGTGATCTGCGCGCTGACCTCGTAGTCGAAGGTCGAGAACTGCAGCTCGCCCGCAGGATCGGCGATGATCCGCACGCCCTGCAGGATCGGCATCGCCGGACGGACAGGGAGGGTGCGGGTGGCCCAGGAGACGGCGTCACCGAGGACACCGCGATCAAGGTGGAACTTCACCGTCGCCACTCCTTCGCAGTGGTTGAGAGCTGATGGAGCCCTAGCGTATCCGCACGTTTCGGCTTCCCGCGACACGCCGGGCGCATCTGCGCCGGTCCCCGGCCCCTGCGCAGCTCCCCGGAGCCGCCGCGGGCCCTCGCTCGACGACCCGACTTCTCCACAGCACACGGGGAACAAAGACAAGAATCCTCTTATTCACAGCTGTGCACTCTGGGGAGAACTGCCATCGTCGCAGGTCATACGCGTCGAACGGGTCGTGGAGAGGTTCTGGACCTCTCCGCCGCCCCTGTGGGCGCGGTGTGCACAGCAGCGCTCGAGCGCTCCGGAGGCGTCATTCGCCCGTGCACATCGCCTCTTGGGCAGATGCTCAGTTCTCCACACTGTCCACAGAGTTGTCCCCAATTGGGGATGACCTGCATCGGAGCATCCCCGGGATTCCGGATGTGATCCGCGACCGATCCTCAGCGGACCTGGTCGGCGCTCGAGTTCTTGATCCGCGCGGTGAGCTCGGTGACCTGGTTGAAGATCGCCCGGCGCTCCTTCATGAGCTCGGCGATCTTCTTGTTCGCGTGCATGACCGTGGTGTGGTCGCGGCCGCCGAACTCCTTGCCGATCCGGATCAGCGGCATGTCGGTGAGCTCGCGGCACAGGTACATGGCGATCTGCCGCGCCGTGACCAGCACGCGGGTGCGGGCGCCGCCGGTCACCTGATCCACGGTCAGACCGAAGTACGCGGCCGTCTGGGCGATGATCGTGGCAGCGGTGATCTCCGCACCCGAGTCGTGGGTGAGGAGGTCCTTCAGCACGCTCTCGGCCAGGGAGACGTCCATCGGCTGCCGGGACAGGGAGTGCAGCGCCTGCACGCGGATCAGCGCGCCCTCGAGCTCGCGGATGTTCGTCGAGATCCGCGAGGCGATGTACTCCAGGACGTCGCGGGGGACCTCCTGGGTGTTCTCCATCTCGACCTTCTTGCGCAGGATCGCGATGCGGGTCTCGAGGTCCGGCGGCTGCACGTCGGTCATCAGACCCATCTCGAAGCGCGAGCGCATGCGGTCCTCGAAGCCGCCCAGCTGCTTCGGCGGCAGGTCCGAGGTGATGACGATCTGCTTGTCCGCGTTGTGCAGCGTGTTGAAGGTATGGAAGAACGCCTCCATCGTCTCCGGCGCGCGCTGCAGGAACTGGATGTCGTCGATCAGCAGGATGTCGATGTCGCGATATCGGCGGTGGAACTCCTGCGCCTTGCCGAACTGGCCGGACTGGACCGAGTTGATGAAGTCGTTCGTGAACTCCTCGGAGTTGACGTACCGCACCTCGATGCCGGAGTACATCGACTGGGCGTAGTGGCCCACCGCATGCAGCAGGTGCGTCTTGCCCAGCCCCGAGCCGCCGTAGATGAACAGCGGGTTGTAGGCCTTGGCCGGGGCCTCGGCCACGGCGGAGGCCGCGGCCTGCGCGAAGCGGTTGGAGGCGCCGATCACGAAGGTCTCGAAGGTGTACTTCGCGTTCAGACGCGAGTCCGAGCCCAGGGTCGAGTCCCCGCCGTCCTGCGGGGCAGGGTGCGGGGAGGCGGCCGATGCGGGCCGCTGCTGGAGGTGGCGGCGCTCGAACAGGGCCGCGGGCTCGTCGTCCCGGACCGGCTCGGGGCGCGCCGGCCGCTCCGCGAACGGCGAGTCGTCGTCCTCGCGGACGCGCTCCTCCCGGCCGCGCGGCGAGGAGGCCTCGCGCGGCTCCCTGCTCTCGCGCGGCTCGCGGTGCTCCCGCGGCTCGGGGCGGCGCAGCGGCGGGTTGTCCACAGCATCGTCCACAGCGCTCTCGCGGCGCGGGGCAGGGGCCGGGGAGCTGGTCGCCGGGCGGTCCTCGTCCTCGGAGCCGGACATCAGCAGCGTCGCGTCGATGGTCACCGCGAAGCGGGTCTCCCGGCCCACGGCCTGCGTGAGCGCGGAGCTCAGGGCCGCGGCGTAGCGCTGCTCGAAGACGTCCTTCGCCCAGCTCGAGGGCACGGCGAGCAAGGCGGTGTCCGCGACCACGGCCATCAGGCGGGAGAGCGTCAGGAAGGCCATGGCGCGCTCGTTGACCTCGTCCTCCCGGCGCAGGACGCGCAGGGTCTCGTCCCAGGTCGCGTCGAGGTCGAGGGTGCTGTCATCCATGGTGGTCTCCGAGGGCAGTGGCCGGTTGTCCACCCAGTTTTCCACATCGCCGAGGGCGCTGGGGACCTCGGGCAGGCGGTTGTGCACATCCTCGCGCCGCGGGCCGCGCGGCGGGGGCCCGACCGGCCCGCCGCGGATGAGAATCCCGCCACAGTCCGCGTGACCTGCGCCGCTGTGATTGACCGCGTCGAGGCTCGCTCCTAGACTCGTGCAGTCAGTCCTGTGCGCCGTGTCGCAGCAATGCGGCGGGCGGCATGCGGTTGCAGCCCCGTTCCCGCGGGTGCGCCCCGGTCGTCTCCCGATCGCACAGCAGACCACCAGCCACCGTGGGGGCACACCCGTGCCCACGACCGAGGAGAACCGATGTCCAAGCGCACGTTCCAGCCGAACACCCGCCGCCGCGCCAAGAAGCACGGCTTCCGCGCCCGCATGCGCACCCGCGCCGGCCGCGCCATCATCAACGCCCGCCGTTCCAAGGGCCGCGCCGAGCTCTCGGCCTGAGCCCGGCGCGTCCGGGCAGGCCCGGCCCATGTCCTGGGCGCGGCACCGGCTTCGCACCGGCGACGACTTCCGCGCGGTCTCCCGACAGGGAAGCCGCAGCGCACGATCCCACGTGGTGGTGCATCTGGCCCTCCTCCCGCAGAGGGGGCCGGAGCCCCGCGTGGGATTCGTCGTGTCCAAGAAGGTCGGCAACGCCGTGGTGCGCAACCGGACGGCCCGGCGGCTGCGCGAGATCTTCCGCGCCCGCATGGACCGCCTGCCGCCCGGGACCGACGTCGTGATCCGGGCGCTGCCCGGCATCGACGGCCTCGCCTTCGCCGAGCTCGAGGACCAGGTCGCCGGCGCCCTGGACTCCGCGCTCGACAAGGCCCGGCGACGGGCCGGGCGCTCCGCAGGAGCCGCGCGGTGACCGCCGCCGCCCGCCCGGGCCCGCTCTCCTGGATCCTGCGGGCCCCGCGCCGGCTGCTGCTCCTGCCGATCCGCGCCTACCAGGTGGGGATCTCGCCGTACACGCCGCCGGCCTGCCGGTACTACCCGGTGTGCTCGCAGTACGCCGTGGACGCGCTGCACGTGCACGGCGCGGTGAAGGGGACCCTGCTGGCCACCGCCCGGATCGTGCGCTGCAACCCGATCAGCCGAGGCGGCACCGATCCGGTGCCCGCTCCCGGCATGTGGAGGAATCCACGCCGATGACGGCCGCACAGGCCCCAGGCCCTACCCTTGACCAAGACTCCGACCCGCAGCTGTCACATCGCATGGACGTCATGCGCGTACCGACAGCAGGAAGATCAGGCCGATGAACATTCTGTACCCCATCGAGTGGGCCGTCGCATGGATCATGGTGCGCTTCCATGACCTGCTCTCGCTCTTCATGGATCCCCACTCGGGATGGACCTGGCTGCTGTCCATCGTGGGCCTGACGGCCGTCGTCCGCACGCTCATCATCCCGCTGTTCGTCAAGCAGATCCGCTCCTCGCGGGCCATGCAGACCGTCTCCCCGCAGCTGCAGGCCGTGCAGAAGAAGTACAAGGGCAAGACGGACCAGGAGTCCCGGCAGAAGATGGCCGAGGAGACCATGGCCATCTACAAGGAGGCCGGGGCCAGCCCGCTCTCGTCCTGCCTGCCGATCCTGCTGCAGATGCCGATCTTCTTCGCCCTGTTCCGGGTGCTGTTCTACAAGCTGCCCGAGGCGGCCGAGCAGAACGTGGCGTTCGGCCCGCTCTCCGCCGATCTCGCCGACAGCGCGCACGACGCGATCCTCATCGGCACCACGACCATCTCCCACAGCTTCCTGGCCGGGGACATCTCCGCCAAGATCGTCGCCGGGGTCATCATCGCCCTGATGTCCTTCGTCACCTTCATCACCCAGAAGGAGCTGACGATGCGCAACATGCCGCCGGCGGCCCTCGAGGGGCCGATGGCGAGCACGCAGAAGATGATGATGTACATGCTCCCGTTCATCTACGTGATCACGGGACCGGGCATGCCGATCGGTGTGCTCATGTACTGGTTCACCACCAGCGTGTGGACCCTCGTGCAGCAGTGGATCGTCATCCGCTCGACCCCGACGCCGGGCTCCGCCGCGGAGACCGCCCGCCATGAGCGCATCAACGCCAAGCGCGCGCGCAAGGGCCTCGAGCCGCTGGACTTCAAGCCCAAGAAGCCCGTCGTCGCCGAGCCCGAGGAGGAGGCGCCCATCCGCGTCCAGCCCTCCGGCAAGAAGCGCGCCGGCGGCAAGAAGCTGTCCGATGAGGAGAAGCTCGCCCAGGCGCGCGAGGCCCGTGCCCGCGCCGCCGAGGAGCGCCGCATCAAGGCGCAGGAGTCCCAGAAGGACAGCGACTCCGACTTCCTCTCCGGCGGGTCCTCCGCCGTGGACAAGCGCAAGAAGAAGCGCCGCAGCTGAAGCTCCCCGCCCCGGGGCATCGACGCCCCGGGGCCCGGTCGTCCCCGTTACCTCGTCCCGAGCACTCCCTTGGAGGACCTCCCATGAACGACATCACCGCGCCCTCCGTGACGGACGGCGAGACCCCCGACGCCCCCGAGCCGGCCGCGGCCGATGCCGCCTCCCCGTCCGCCGCCGAGGAGCCGGCGGCCGAGGCCGCAGTCGCATCGGCCGCAGATCCCGAGGCCGACGAGGAGGAGGCGCGCCCGGCGGAGACCGCCGAGGAGCGCCTGAAGCGCCTCGAGGAGGAGGGCGACATCGCCGCCGACTACCTCGAGGAGCTGCTGGACATCGCCGACATGGACGGCGACATCGACATCGACGTGGACGGCGACCGTGCCTCGGTCGAGATCCGCGGATCCGACCAGCTGTCCCGGCTCAACAAGCCCTCCGGCGAGCTGATGGACGCCCTGCAGGAGCTCGCGCGGCTGGCCGTGCAGACCCGGACCGGGGAGCGCTCGCGCCTCATGCTGGACATCGGCGGCTTCCGCGCCGAGCACCGCACCAGCCTCGAGGAGCTCGCGGCCGGCGCGATCGCGAAGGTCGCCGAGAGCGGGGAGTCCGTCCCGCTGCGGCCGATGAACCCCTTCGAGCGCAAGGTCGTCCATGACGTCGTCAAGCGCGAGGGCCTGCGCTCGGAGTCCGAGGGCGACGGCAAGGGCCGCCACGTCGTCATCTACCCCTCCTGATCGCGAGCACCCCACCGATGTCCGCGCAGCTTCCCGATTCCCTGCGACCCCTCGCCGAGCGCCTGTTCGGCGAGCGTCTCCCGCTGGCCGAGCGCTACACCGGCATGCTCGCCGTGGCGGGGCCCGAGCGCGGACTCATCGGCCCGCGCGAGGTGGACCGGCTCTGGGAGCGGCACGTGCTGAACTGCGCGCTGCTCGTCGAGGCGATCGGGCCCGATGCCCGGACCCTCGCGGACGTCGGCTCCGGGGCAGGGCTGCCCGGGGTGGTCGTCGCGATCGCCCGGCCCGACCTGCAGGTCACGCTCATCGAGACGATGCAGCGACGCGCCACCTGGCTGGAGGAGGTGGAGGCGGAGCTGGGTCTGGGCATGGAGGTGCTCCGGGCCCGCGCCGAGGATCTCCACGGCCGGCGCACCTTCGACGTGGTCACGGCCCGCGCCGTCGCCGCCCTGGACAAGCTCGCCAAGTGGACCCTGCCGCTGGTCGCCGAGGGCGGCGAGCTGGCCGTCATGAAGGGCTCCTCCGCGGCGGAGGAGATCGACGCGGCGACCAAGACCCTGCGCCGGCTGGGCGGCGTCGACCCCCGCGTCGAGATCCATGGGGGGTCCGAGGTGGAGGTTCCCACTACAGTGGTCAGGGTGCAGCGCCGTGCCGCTGGTTCGAGGAAGGGAGATGCCCGTGGCTGAAGCCCGCGACCGTTCCTCCGGCGGAGGGGATCCCCTGGAGGACACGCCCCTCATGCGGCAGCTGACACGGGACCATGCCCGTCGTCAGGAGCTGGAGGGACTTGTGTTCCAATCCCCGGAGCGGACCCGCATCATCACCATCGCCAACCAGAAGGGCGGGGTGGGCAAGACGTCCACGACCGTGAACCTGGCCGCGGCGCTGGCGCTGGGCGGTCTGAACGTCCTCGTGGTCGATGCCGACCCGCAGGGCAACGCCTCGACCGCGCTCAGCATCGAGCACCACAGCGAGGTCGCGAGCATGTACGACGTGCTCGTGGATTCGATGCCGATGGCCGAGATCGTGCAGGACGTGCCGGATTTCGAGACCCTGCAGTGCGCGCCGGCCACGATCGAGCTCTCGGGTGCCGAGATCGAGCTGGTCTCGATGGTGGCCCGGGAGAACCGCCTGCGCAACGCGCTGCAGGAGTACCAGGCCGCGCGCGAGGAGTCGGGCCGGCCCCGGCTGGACTTCATCCTCGTGGACTGCCCGCCGTCCCTCGGGCTGCTGACCGTGAACGCCCTGGTCGCGGCGCAGGAGGTGCTGATCCCGATCCAGGCGGAGTACTACGCGCTGGAGGGGCTGTCGATGCTGCTGCGCAACATCGACCTGTTGCGCCAGCACCTGAACCCCTCCCTGGTGGTCTCCTCGATCCTGCTGACGATGTACGACGCCCGCACCCGCCTTGCGGCGCAGGTCGCCCAGGACGTGCGCGACCACTTCCCCGATCAGACCCTCGAGACCACGATCCCGCGCTCGGTGAGGATCTCCGAGGCGCCCAGCTACGGGCAGACGGTCGTGTCGTACGATCCCCACAGCACGGGTGCGCTGGCGTATCGGGCCGCGGCGAAGGAGCTGACCACGAGGCCCGCCCCGTGACTCTCGCGGCGCATCGATGCGCCGGGACGGCGGGCACACGAATCATCACGGACGAAGGAAGAGCATGACGCAGAGACGAGGTCTGGGGCGCGGACTGGGCGCGCTGATCCCGGGGGCGGGCGTGAGCGCCCCGCGGGCATCGGACCAGGATCCGGAGCTGCGCACCCGCCGTCCCGCCGAGCCGGAGGCCGCGGAGGCGGCCGAGTCCGCCGCCACCGGCCCTCGCCCGGTGGACATGTTCTTCTCCGGGGATCCGCTCCCCGAGTCCGGGGAGTCCCGGTCACGCCGTCGCCCCGGCGGCCCCGACCTGGCGGGTGCGATGGCCCGCGCCGCCGCCGAGCGCCGCTCCGCCGCCCGCGGCACCTCCCGTCGTCGCTCCGCCGAGGAGGACTCCGCCGACGCGGCAGAGAACGGTGCCGCGAGCTCTGCCGAGGCCGCCCCCGAGAAGGGCGCCGGCACCACGGCCGCCCGATCCGGCCGATCCTCCGGAGCGAAGTCCGCCGGGACGAAGAAGGCACCGGCCTCGGCGGCGTCTTCCTCGACCACGAAGACGAGCGGCGCGAAGTCGACGGGGACGAAGTCGACGGGATCGAAGTCTGCGGGCGCGAAGTCGTCGACGGGCACCAAGGCGTCCGAGGGCGCGACGTCGTCCTCAGACGCGACCTCGCCCTCGGGCGCGAAGGCGTCGACGGGCGCGAAGGCGTCGGCCGGGTCGACGTCGTCGACCAGGTCCAAGAGCGCGGCCGGGACCGCGGCGAAGTCCGCCGGCACCTCCGGCCGCTCCACCGCCGCGAAGAAGACTTCCGCGAAGATCGCCGCATCGAGCCCTGCGGTGTCCGACGAGGCCGTCGAGAACGCCGGCGGCGCGACGGCGGCCGTCGCCCGCGACGTCCGGGTCGCCGAGGCTGCCTCGACGGCGCCCGCGGCCGAGCCCCGTGTCGAGCCCTCGACCGCTGCCACCACCCCTGCGGACAGCCGCGGGGCGGAGGAGGCCGCTGCGGAGGACCGGGTGGAGGACAGCCCGATCGTGGACGTGGAGAAGGTCGAGCTGGTCCCGGCGCGCCCGGTTGCCGAGCCCGCGACCGAGGACACCGCAGCTTCTGCCGATGACTCCGCAGACGCAGCTGATGACGGCGCAGCCTCTGCCGAGGACTCCGCAGACTCTGACGCGGCCGAGGGGGATCCTTCGGGCGAGCAGACGACCAGCGAAGAGACATCCCGCGAGGAGACGGCGGACGAGAAGGCGTCGGCAGATGCATCGTCCGCCGCTGCGGAGCCCTCCTCCTCGGACGCGCAGGACGCCTCCTCGGCGCCGGGCCACGCCGGCCTGTCCGAGGGGCTCGTGAAGGTTCCCGGTGCCGAGTTCGCCGAGATCCCCATCCACGAGATCCGGGAGAACCCGCGCAACCCGCGCACCATGTTCGATGACGATGCGCTCGACGAGCTCGCGTTCTCCCTGCGCGAGGTCGGCGTCCTGCAGCCGGTCGTGGTCCGCGGGATCCCCGTCACCGAGGACGGCGAGTCCTTCGAGCTCGTCATGGGCGAGCGTCGTTGGCGGGCCGCCCAGCGCGCCGGCCTCACGTCCATCCCCGCGATCATCCGCGAGACCAGCGACGACGATCTCCTGCGCGACGCACTGCTGGAGAACCTGCACCGCACGCAGCTCAACCCCCTCGAGGAGGCAGCCGCCTACCAGCAGCTGCTCGAGGACTTCGGCTGCACCCAGGACGAGCTGTCGTCCCGGATCGGTCGCTCGCGTCCGCAGATCTCCAACACGCTGCGCCTGATGCGCCTGCCGGCCCTCGTGCAGAGGCGCCTGGCCAGCGGCGCGCTGAGCGCCGGCCACGCGAGGGCGCTCCTGACGCTGGAGGACCCGCGACTGATGGAGGAGCTCGCCGGCCGCATCGTCGCCGAAGGGCTGTCCGTGCGCGCCGTCGAGCGTCTCGTCGCCCGCGGCGCGGAGCCGGGGACCCGTTCCGCCCCCACCCGTCGGACCACCTACAACCCCCGGGTCGTCGACATCACCAGCCGGCTCTCGAACCAGCTCGAGGCCCCGGTGCGCATCGATGTCGGCAAGCGCAAGGGCCGCATCACCCTCGAGTTCACGAATCTCGACGACCTCGAGCGCCTCGTCGAGCGGCTCGGCATCGAGCAGGACGCCGAAGAGCACACCGGAACGGACGACTGACTCGTCACGACACCTCGGCAGCGCCCCTCTCCTCGTCATCGAGGGGAGGGGCGTTCTCGTTCCTCGACGCAGGCGCCCCTCGCCGGCTCCGCGAGCCCTGGCGCGCGCTCGAGGCTCTCTGCTCGTCGGGGGCTCCCCGGGGCCGGGTCCGGTTCCCAGCGGGCCGCGCAGGGCCGTCCAGAGCCCTTCTGAGGTGCGCGCAGCGGCCTCGCTCGGAGGCGGTGGTGCTGCCCTTGTCCATGCGGGCTCAAGCGCACTGTCGCCTTGGGCGCGCTTTCGGGTAGGGCGGGTTCGCACGGTCGCCTCCCCCAGCGATCCAGGTCTGGCCCTCGCGGGGTGAGCATTCCGGCGGGCCGACGAGAGGCCGACGCGTGTGCGTTCACCCGAAGGACCACCAGGGAGGACAGCGAGGAACGCTAGGGAGGGCAGAGTCGCGGGTGTGTTAGCAACGTCATTGTTTTGGGCTGCGGTGGCCGCCGCAGCGGATCATTCGCACCCATGGTGCAGCTATCCCTACGCCGGGGACGGAGCGCTTGGGCGGGCGCCGGCGCCGCGGCGCCGGACCACACCCGATGGGCTCCCCGGGTTTCTCTGGTTGTGGACAGACGGACGCGTTTCCTGTGGGGGCCGCCCGGGGGCGCGCGTGCCGACGTTGTCCACACTGGTGATTACTCTGTGGATTGTTCACCCTGGCGCCATCCGGCAGCCCAGTCCTCCCTGGTGCAGCTCTGCTACGGGGCCTCCCCTGGGGAGCTGACCAGCACCGTCCGCCCCTACGCAGTGCTCGTCCCGCTCAGCGTGCTGCCCCTGCGTTTGTCCGCTGCCCCCGTCGGGGCCGACGTACCGGGACCATCTGGGGTGGGGCTCTGTGGCTCGCTGAGCTCACGCGCAGTGAGGGAAGCGGGCAGGTTGGAGCGCTAGTGGCACGCCGTTTCACGGGAAACGGCCCAGGTACGGCTGGTCCGGTGGGGGCTGACGTGCCGTGGATGCACGAGGTTCTCGGGCTCTCGCTTTGAGCTGCGCTGGTTAATCGGTCGGTGGTGGCCTTCCTGAGGCGCTGACGGCTGTCGCGTACTCGCCCCCGTTGACAGGACGTTGCGCTGTCGCGAGAACGGTCGCTCATGGGTGGGCTGCTTCAGCTGCCCGAACTGGGAGGTTTCCCGTGAAACGTAGGGCCGTGCGCCGTGGATCTTGTCGGCCGAGGACGGAGCTGATGTCCGCCCCTACTGGGCTTGATCCATGCATCATCAGAAGGAAGCTGCTGGACGTGAGCTCCGTTCGGGCGTTCCGACTGCGCCGTTTCACGTGGAACCGCTCGGTCAGTGGAGGGAGCAGTGCAGATGGTGCATGACGAGAGCTTGCGCCAGACGGGCGACACTCCGCTGCATAGTGCCGAGAGATGCGGATTCTGCAGCGTGGCGCGTGGTCGTGCACCCATGCGTTGCACGTGAAACGCGGGACAGTTCGTGGACTGCTCCGCACGCGACCTCTCGCCGCGCGTTCGGCGCCTTTTGCCTCTGTGCTCCCCGCGCCTAGTTCCGCCGGGTAGCCGGTCCGACGTCTGGCGTGATTGGCGCGTCGCGAGGGAGGAGACTCTCCCAAGGATCGTCGTGCATACCGAGGGCTCCGCAGCTGCAGGGTGCAGGTGCTACGTCGGCGTGTTTCACGTGGAACTTGCACAACACACAACCGCTCTGCGCGCAACGCAATGCTGCGCGGCGCTCGTGTGGACTCCTCTCGGCTTGGCCTCTACTAGTTGTGGCCGTGTGTCGGCGCGGACCGTTTCACGTGAAATCCGGACTCTCCAAGCAGTGCGGCACGCGCACGGGACGGATGGCGCAGGACCCGGATGATGCACCCGTACTGCGGCCGAGCCTGTGCTGTACTCCCGTGCTGGTCCCGGCGAAAGCCACGTCTTGTGCGGATGGGGCGCTTGGACGCCCCGGCTCCCGTGTTCGTTGGAAACGGTCACCGCCGGTCGCTTCGAACTCGAGAACGCGCGTTGCACGTGAAACGGTGACCCAGGAGCCGTGGACCGGAGAGGGGGTGCACCGTGTGCCCAAAGCAGTTTCACGTGGAACGTCCAAGGTTGTGTGTCGTGGGGCGACTCAGGATTGTGGGCCTCGCGCTTCGTGGGCAGCCGGTGCAGCCCGCACTGCTTCGGTGCTGCCTGCGGTGTGGTTTCCCGTGAAACACAGTACGGCGGCGCGTGGCGCGTCTCGTGGCGAGCTGCTCTGTCCCGTGTCGACGGCCGGGGGCGTTCATTGGTCCAGCCCTCCTCGCCTCCGGCGAGAAGCTCAGGAAAGCGCACGGCCACGGCAGCGACAAGCCTATGACCTGGGGGTTCTCATCGCGGCAGAGCGGTGCTAGTGTCACAGGGTGCGCTGGCGCCAGCGAGAACGGCTTCGAGAGGAGCCTTGCCGGCCCTCATAGGAGAGGGGTGCGGCTTGGCGACGTTGGCGCGAGAGAGGTGACAATCCTTCCTCGACCCACTCCTGCGCCGACCGATGTTTCACGCGAAACGCCCCGCCGACTCGTGCCGGCCGACAGATCCTTGTACGCGCTCTGGTGACGCCCGGGAACCTGCCTGCCGAAGAATCGAGAAGTTCTCCCGCGATCCCGGCCGCAGCACGGAGAGTAGCTCGCTGCGACGGCGCGAGTCCGCTTCCCTCCGGCCCGCCGCAGCCCAGCCGCGCACGCCCGGGCTCAAATTACTCGCCGGTAACTGGATGTCCTGCTGCAGGCACCCCTCTCCTGGTTTCACGCGAAACAGGCGCTACCCCGTTTCACGCGAAACCAGGCATGTCGCATCGGAGCGAACCAACCATCCTGGAGGGAGCGTCGGGCCGGCGCGCCTCGGACTGCGGTGCTGCGGCGCTCCAGCACGCGGCACTGGGCAGGCATGATGCGAGCCGCTGTGCTCCCGCGCCCGATGTTCCCCGTGAAACCTCCACGCGCCAGCGACCGTTGAAAGCATGTCGTGCTCCCGCGTGCAGCCGACCTCGACGCTCGGAGGCGGCTGCATCGCATCAGCGGATCCGGCAGGCGGGCGGCGCGGCTGCATCAGCGTCGGGGATGTGTATGGAGCGGGTGCCCCTGTTCCCCGTGGACAGCGTCGGTATTCACAGTGTGCGCAACGATGTGGAAATCCAGGTTGCGACGCGGACACGATATCCACAGAGCACCTGTGAGCAGGAGTCCGGGCGAATCGGGCGTTCTCGACATCGGCGCATCGGTCCCAGCATTCGTGCAGGTCAGCGCGCCGAAGAGGGGTATGCGAAGGCTGTCACGTCTATCCTCACTCTCCACATGTCGCTGTGGATAACCCTGGGGACTGCCCCGCGTGTTGGTGTGGACAACTGTGGGGACAGCTGGGGAACAGTGCTCTGACCGGCCCACCTCTGTGCAGACCGAGCCAGATTGACAGTGGGGACAAGTCCGCCCATCGACGATGATGGACGGAGGACCTCGCCCTCGCGCTGCTGGGCCTGGGAGGGCTCGTGCCGGGGCGGCCGGGGCGGGCGGAACAGGGCGAACGGGGCGGGGCGGGTCTACTGGTCGTACAGAGTGCCCGCGACCTCGTGCTTGGGTGCCGCTCCCCGCAGGCGGCGCACCTCGCGGAAACGGCGCAGCACGGCGTCGCCCGCCCGGTAGAGCTCGTCCCCTCCCGCGGACTGTTCCTGGAGGCGGAGCTCGCGATCCCCTGAGGCGGCCGTCTGCGCGGCCGTCCGTGCGGCCGGTGCTTCGGCCGGAGGCGCGACGGGGACGTCGGCGGCTGCGGGAACGAGCCGAACCGCCGCCACCGCCCCCAGCACGGCGCGGGGCGCGGCGCCGGTGCCGTCCTCCTCCGCTGCATCGGCATCGGCCGGGACGGACCCGTCCTCCAGGTCGCCCTCGTCCACGACCGGCTCGAAACGGATCCACGTCGGGAGGGCGTCGATGTCCCAGGCGTCGAGCTCCTCGTCGCTCGGATCGTCCAGGCGCAGGCTCAGCACATCGGCCCCTTCGCGGCGCAGCCGCCGATCCAGCTCCCGCATCACCGTCGGAGCGGGGCGGCTGGGAGCGGACCACGCCGCGGTGACGAGGACGACGACCGCGCGGGGAAGCGCCGCTCCGTCCGCGCCGTGATCCCGCGACGGACGGGCGCCAGAGGAGGCATCCCGGGGCACGCGGAGGGCCCCGGAGGCGTCGCGCGTCTCCGGGGCCCTGCGTACCGGATCAGAGGGAGGAGCCACCGGCCTGGGCGGTCACGGGGACCGGCTGCAGATCGGCGTCGTCGACGGCGAGAGCCGCCGTGTCCGAGAGCCACCGCTCGGCATCCAGCGCCGCCTGGCAGCCGGAGCCGGCGGCCGTGATCGCCTGGCGGTAGGTGTGGTCGACGACGTCGCCGGCCGCGAAGACGCCCTCCACGCTGGTGCGGGTGGTCCGGCCCTCGACGAGGATGTAGCCCTGGTCGTCCAGCGCGAGCTTGCCGCGGAACAGGTCCGAGCGCGGCACGTGGCCGATCGCCTCGAACACGGCAGAGGTCGGGAGGGTCCGCTCCTCGCCGGTGACGGTGTCGCGGAGCGTCACCGACTCGACCTGCTCCTCCCCGTTGATGCTGGCCACCTCGGAGTTCCAGGCGAAGCGCAGCTTCGGGTCGGACTCCGCGCGACGCGCCATGATCTTCGAGGCGCGCAGCTCGTCGCGGCGGTGCACCAGGGTGACCTGGGTGCCGAAGCGGGTGAGGAACGTGGCCTCCTCGACCGCGCTGTCGCCGCCGCCGACCACGACGATCTCCTTGTCCTTGAAGAAGAAGCCGTCGCAGGTCGCGCACCAGCTGACGCCCTTGCCCGAGAGGCGGGCCTCGCCGTCGATGTCGAGGCGGCGGTAGGCGGAGCCGGTCGCGATGATCAGCGCCTTGGCGCGGTGCACGGTGCCGTCCTCGAGGGTGACCGTCTTGACCGGCCCCTCCAGCTCGACGGACACGGCGTCCTCGAGGAGGATCTCGGCACCGAAGCGCTCGGCCTGCTCCTGCATGGTGGCCATCAGCTCGGGGCCCTGGATGCCGTCGGCGAAGCCGGGGAAGTTCTCCACGTCCGTGGTGGTCATGAGCGCCCCGCCGGCATCGAGCTGCCCGGCGATG
Organism: Brachybacterium phenoliresistens; assembly: GCF_000576425.1. Lineage (GTDB taxonomy): Bacteria > Actinomycetota > Actinomycetes > Actinomycetales > Dermabacteraceae > Brachybacterium > Brachybacterium phenoliresistens. The sequence continues at coordinate 81,821 of NZ_KK070001.1, forward strand.
ACGAGCGGCTGCATCTCGGCGCGCGCGGCGTAGATCGCGGCGGTGTACCCGGCCGGGCCGGAGCCGACGATGATGACCTCGCGGACGGTGCCGTCGTCCTCGGCCGCGGGCGCGGAGGCGGTCTGGGGCGCGAGAGAGGGGGCGCCGAGGATGTTGAGAGCCTGGATCGGCTGGGTCATGGGAGGTCCTTCCTGAAGATTCTGCGGCGGAGGAGGCGAGGCCTCGGATCCGGGTGACGGCGAGGATGTCGGGCGGGCGCGCGACGGGGAACGGGTCGGGACGGTGGGGCGGAGGTCAGCGGTCGGGCAGGATGCGGAGAGTCAGACGGCGCCGATCATGGCGGATCCGGACCACAGCAGGGAGCTGTCGGGACCCTCCTCGGTCGCGATGCCGCAGGAGGGCAGCACCACGGTCGCATTGACGACGCCGCCGTTGGAGTTGAGCGTGTTGCGGTCCACCGGGCCGTGGATGATCAGCCAGGCGCGTGTGCCCTCCGGTCCCCATGCGACCTCCTCCATCGTCAGCAGCGTCTCGGTGATGCCCTGTTGCTCGAAGCAGCGGTTCACGTCGAAGCTGGCCGGCGCGCGCAGCACCGTGCCCGAATCGAGCACCCGCTGCACCTCGAGGCCCAGGGTGCTCTCGGATATAACGGGCAGACCCGCCGCATTCTTCCCGGGCGCCCCCGGGGAGTCCATCGAGGTCCCGCTGATCGTGCTCGATCCCGTGGTCGACACCTCGAGGGCCTTGGACAGCATGAGGCCGATGCTCGAGGAGATCACCAGCGCGACCACGATCAGCGGGATGGGAAGACCCATCACCGTCGGCAGGGGCCGACGGCGGGCGCGATCGGGCCGCGCTCGCATCACTGGACGCGCACCTCGGCGATGCGCGCCCGGAAGCCGTCCCCGCCCGAGTCGCCGGGGAGCTCGGGGATCCACAGCACCACGGAGGACGCCTCGGAGAGCGGTTCCTGCGGAGTCAGGGTGACCTCCCCGTCGCCGGCGAACTCGCCGGTGGCGAGGACCTCGCCGAGCTCCCCGTTGCCCGGGTCCGCGCGCAGCTCGAGGACGCCGCCGCTGTTCTCCGCGGTGGTGACGACGACGGAGTTCAGGGTGCCGGGCTGATCGAAGGACAGCCGGACGCCCAGGCCCTCCTTGAGGTTGCCGTACTGCGCGCTGCGGTAGATCTGCGAGGACCAGGCCGAGGAGGGATCGCCGTCGGTGAGGCGGTCCTGGCGATCCAGATGGTCCGGCTCGCGGTCCGTGCCGCGCGCGAACAGCTCGGCCGATGCGAGGGAGACCACCGGGAGCGCCTCGGGCGTCGTCTCCGGCTCCGCGGTCTCCTCGGCCGGGGCCGATGTCTCCTCGGCGGCGGCGGAGGTGGTCGCCTCGCCGACGGGGTTGGTGTCCCCGCGCAGCGTCGAGGTGATGGAGGTGACCGCGAAGACGAGGGCGACGATCACGCCGAGCACGGCGAGAACCAGGACCCACTGGGCGGTGCGGGAGCGCTGGTCGCGCGGCACCGGGGTCTGCGCATAGGTCACGGCCTCGTCGCGATCCATCGCGACGCCGACGACGTCCCGCAGCAGCGACCCCGGACCGGAGGCGGGTCGGATCTCGGTGGGCTCCTCCGCGAGGGAGGTGTCGCGGCCGCGCACCACGATCGGACCCGTGGGCGGCTGCGGGACCTGATCGGTCGACGGCTCCGCATCGTCCGGGCGCGGGGCCTCCGGCGGGGTGCTCAGCGCGTCCTGGGCGGCGTGGGCCGCCGGGACCGCGGCGCCGGCCACCGGGGCCATCGGCGCCGTGCGCTGTCCGGCATCGGCCGCAGCGGGAGTCGATGCCGGGGCCGGGCCCGAGGGGGATGCCGCCGGCGGGACCGGGCCGGGTGCCGGCGTCGGAGCGGGAGCCGGCGCAGGAGTGGGAGCCGATGCGGGGACGGGGCTCATCGCGGCCGTCGGGGCCAGCGCGGCGGTCGGCGCCTCCGAGCGCTCGGAGCCTGCGGCATCGGCGGCGGAGTCCTCGCCGTCGGCCCCGGCCGGCGCACCCTGAGGGCCGGCGGGCGCAGTCTCGGCCTGGTCGGTCCGGGCCGGGTCGGTCTGGGCCGGGTCGGTCGTGGCATGGCCGGTCTCCGCGGGGGCGCCGTAGGCGTAGGCGGCGGGAGGCTCCGGCGCGGCCTGCACGGGAGCGGCGGACCCGTCCTCCGCGGAGGGTCCGGCGGGAGCGGAGGACTCGCTGGGTACGGAGGAACCGGCCGGGGCGGCGGCCCCGGGGGCTGCGGCCACCTCGAGATGGCCCGGGAAGGCCGCACCGCGACGGGGCTCGTCCAGGTGGAGGTCGCGGATCAGGGTCTGCGCCTCCTCGGAGGTGCGGGCGCGATCGACCGGAGCCGCGGCGCCGGCGTCGTCCCGGGAGGGCTCAGCTGCGGAGGCATCACCCGGGGAGGCGTCCCCCTGGGAGGGATCACCCTGGGAGGGATCACCCTGGGTGGGGCCGCTCTGGGCGGGGCCGTTCTGGGGGGCGTCGCCCGCCGGCACGGCGGACTGCTCTGCCCCGGTGGGGCTCGGGGCCGATGCCGAGGCGTCCGGGGACCCGGCACCGGGGCTCACGGCCGGGGCGGGCAGGGGCGGGGCCGGCTCCGGCGCGGCCGAGGCCGCCGTGGGACCGGCGGCGACGGCC
>NZ_KK070002.1 GCF_000576425.1 Brachybacterium phenoliresistens
ACCCGGCCGGCGGCCCCCGCGCGACGGCGCAGGACCTGCTGCGCCGCATGCGCGTGGACCGCGACGCCGCCACCGCCGACGGCCCCGTGTGGTCGCCCGTGGCGACGGGCTTCGCCTCCGTGCCCTCCCCCGCGCTGCCCGAGGGCACCACCGGCGGGCTGGGCGGGCCGGTGCTCACCGTCCGCACCGCGGAGGAGTTCGCCGCGGCCGTCGCCGCCGAGGGTCCCGCCGTCGTCCTGGTGGAGGGCACGATCGTGTTCGCCCCCGGCACCATGACGGACGTCTCCGCGCACACGAGCATCCTCGGCGTCGGCGCCGGGGCGGAGATCGTCGGCGGCGGGATCCGCCTGCTGCACGTCTCGAACGTCATCATCCGCAACCTCACGTTCCGCGACTCGTACGTCGCCGGGGACTGGGACGGGAAGTTCGACGACAACGACAACGACGGCATCCGCGTGGACACCTCGGACCACGTGTGGATCGACCACTGCGAGTTCGCGCGCCTCGGCGACGGGCAGGTCGACATCCGCAAGGACTCGCGCGAGGTCACCCTGTCGTGGTCCGTGCTGCGCGACCACAACAAGACCCTCGGCGTGGGCTGGACCGACAACCTCGTGACCACCCTGACCATCCACCACGTCCGCTTCTCGAACGTGCACCAGCGCAACGGGAGCATCGACCAGGTGCGCATCGGCCACGCCTACAACGTGTGGCTGGCGGGGGCGAGCTCCTACGGGATGGCCTCGCGCGGGGCGACCCAGCTGCTCATCGAGCACAGCGTCTTCGAATCCGTGCGCAACCCCATCGGCCTGTCCAGCCCCGAGTCCCGCGTCGCCCAGAACGGCAATCTGCGCGAGGGCTGCTGGGGAAAATGGGAGGACAACGGCATCGACGTCGACCCGGCCGATCACTACGACTACGCCCTGGACCCCGTGGATGCGGTGCGGGACCTGCTGACCGCCCACGCCGGCCCGCGCACCCGGCGCGAGCTGGTGCCGCGCACCCTGCACGTCGCCCAGGACGGCAGCGGGGACATGCTCTCCGTGCACGCCGCGATCGGCGCGGCCTGGCGCAGCCCCCACCCGGTGGAGATCGTCGTCCACCCCGGCGTCTACCGGGAGGTGCTCACGGTGTGGCCGGGCTGCGACTCCCTGGTGATCCGCGGCGCCAGCGGGGACCCGGCCGATGTCACCCTCACCTACGACAAGCCGGCCACGGACTGGGCCACCGTCACGGTGCTCGCCGGTGCGGTCACCCTGGCCGCGCTCACCCTCGAGAACGCGTACGACGAGGCCGCGCACGGGGACCGGCCCGCGTTCCCGCTGCGCTCGGTCGACGACTCGCTGACCCTGCAGGACGTCGTCCTGATCGGCGGCCCGCACGAGATCTCGGACCCCCGCGCATGAGCGCCCGGCCCCCTGCCCCGCACATCGGCCCTCCCGCAGGGCCGCCGACCGATCCCGCCGCCCCTGCCCGGAAGGACCCCGCCATGTCCCGTACGCCCCGCCGTCTCGCGCAGATCGCCGCGGCCTCGGCCGCCCTGCTGCTGCTCGCACCCGTCGCCGCCCAGGCCGATCCGGATCCGGCGCGCGACCCGCGGCCCGCCGCGATCACCGAGCGGCAGGCGCTGCCGGACGGCGACGGCTGGGCGAGCGCCGAGGGCGGCACCACCGGCGGCTCGGAGGCGAGCGCGGAGCACGTCTACGACGTCTCCACCCGCGCCGAGCTCGAGGCGGCCCTCGTCGAGGCCGGGGACGCCCCCAAGATCATCCGCGTCCACGGCACGATCGAGGTCAACGCCGACGACGCCGGCACCCCGCTGAGCTGCGAGGAGATCGCCGAGGGCACCGGCTTCGACCTGGACGCCTACCTCGAGGCCTACGACCCCGAGACCTGGGGCACCGAGCGCGAGCCGGAGGGCCCGCAGGAGGACGCCCGCGCGGCGGCCGCGCAGAAGCAGCGCGCGCTGATCCAGATCGACGTGCCCTCGAACACGACGATCATCGGCGCCGAGGAGGGCGCGGGCCTGCGCGGGGCGAGCCTCTCGATCAGCGGCGTCGACAACGTCATCCTGCGCAACCTCGAGCTGTCGGACACCTACGACTGCTTCCCCGCCTGGGATCCGACCGACGGCGCGACCGGCGCCTGGAACAGCGAGTACGACAGCGTGCGGATCGTGAACGGCTCCACCCACGTGTGGGTGGACCACTGCACCTTCACCGATGCGCCGATGACCGACGACCAGCTGCCCGAGCACTTCGGCAGCACCTACCAGCGCCACGACGGCGCCCTGGACATCACCAACGGCTCCGACCTGGTCACCGTCAGCTGGAACCGCTTCGAGGACCACGACAAGCTGACCCTGGTCGGCTCGACCGACCGGACCGACCGCGGCGATCCCGGGAAGCTGCGCGTCACCTTCCACCACAACCTGTACGACGGGGTGGGCCAGCGCGCGCCGCGCGTGCGCTTCGGGCAGGTGGACGTGTACAACAACAGCTATGCGGTGCGCGAGGACCAGAGCGTGGGCTTCGGCTACTTCCTCGGGGTGGGCTTCGACTCCCACCTGTGGGCGGAGGCCAACAGCTTCGACCTGGGCGGCGTCGCCGAGGCCGGGGATGTCATCGCCGTCCTCAAGGGCACGCAGGTCACCACCCGTGGCAACCTGGTCGACGGGCGCGCCGCGGATCTGCGCGCCGCCTACAACGCCACCGTCCCCGAACAGGAGCAGCTGATGGAGGACACGAGCTGGACCCCGACCCTGCGCGCCTGCGTGGACCCGGTGCAGCGGGTCGAGGCCGTCGTCGAGGACTGGTCCGGGCCCCGCTTCGGGCCCGCGCCCGGCGGCATCGGCCCGGACTGCCGGGCATGAGCGGCACGGCCCGGGCGCGGCTGCGGGAGCTGCTGGGGATCGACCGCCTGGCCGCGACCGTCCCCGCCCGGCTCGCCGGCGGGGCCGATGCCGCGCCCGGGGTCGTGAGCACCACCGAGATCCTCGCGGCGGACGGCTCGGTCATCCCCGCCCACCTGCTGCGTCCCGATCCGGAGCGCGACCTGGGCGCCGCCGTGGTGCTCGTGGCCGGGCACGGCCGCGGCATCGACGACCTGGTGCGCACCGGTCCGGCCGATGAGTACCACGGCGCGCTCGCGCATCGCGTCGCCGCGGCCGGGTTCACCGTGCTCTGCCCGGAGATGCAGAGCTTCGGCCGGCGCCGCTCCGCACCGGCCCCGGGCGCCGAGCCCTACGGCCCGGCCGACAACTCCTGCCGCATCGACGCCCCGCGCCATCTCCTGGCGGGGACGACGCTGCTGGGCCGCCGGGTGCTGGATGCCGCCGCCGCGGCCGATGCCCTGCGGGCCCTGCCCGGGGTGGACGCGCAGCGGGTCGCGGTCGCCGGCGGCTCCGGCGGCGGCGCCGTCGCCCTGCTGCTCGCGGCGCTGGACGAGACGGTGGCCGCCTCGCTGGTCGCGACGTTCTTCTGCACCTTCGAGGCGAGCATCCTGGCGATGCCGCACTGCCCGTGCAACATCGTGCCCGGGCTGTTCGCCTCCGAGGACCCGGCCCTGCGCCTGGACATGGCCGACATCGCCCGGCTCATCGCCCCGCGGCCGCTGGTGCTCGAGGCCGGGCAGGCGGATCGGATCTTCCCCATCGACGCGACCCGGTCGGCGCACGCGGGGCTGGCGCCGGCGTGGGAGGCCCTCGGGGTCCCGGCGCCGCCGCTGGTGGTCACCGAGCACGGGCACCGCTTCGCCGGCGAGGAGTCGGTGGACCTCCTGGCCGCGGCGCTCGGCCGGGCCTGAGGCCGCCGGGGCCGCCGCCCGTTCTGCGCGCAGAGCGGGCGGCTGGTCGTCAGCGCCGGGGTGCGACGCGGAGCATGACCTCGCCCTGGTACTCCTGCGAGGACTGCATCGCCCCGCGGTACCAGGTGACGATCTGCCGCGACGGGTCCCCGGGCAGGGCGATGGGCCGGAAGTTCTCGACCTCGGAGTCCTCGGTGATCGCGGTCCACTCCCAGGTCTCGCCGCCGTCGGCGGTGCGGCCGTGGAAGATCTCGTGCCGGTCCAGGGCGGTCCCGTCGCGCGGGTCCACGATGCTCGACAGCCACAGGGCGTCGAGGTCGTCCGGGTCGATCGAGGCGAGCCCCGTGTAGTCCTCCTCGTGGGGCATGAGCTGCGGCCCGGCTCCGGCGAGCTCGCGCACCTCCCACTCCCCCGCGCCCGGCCGCAGCACGCCGCGGAAGAAGCGGTGGTCGATCGGCGCGTACTCCTCCTTCGGCGTGTTCCACGCCGGACGGGCCGTGTCCACGCCCAGCGCGTCGTCCGCGCGAGCGGTGAGGATCGCGACCAGAGTGCCGTCCTCGCCGCGGCGCACGTCGGTGGTCCAGGCATGGGTCATGACGCTGCCGCCCCAGGTGGAGCCGTTGGCGAAGACCTGCGTGAGGTCCTCCGCCCGCGGGGTCTCGTCCTCCAGCCCCCGGCCCAGCGGCGACACGACGGTGCCATCGGCCCGATGCAGGGCACCGCCCGCGAGATAGCCGTGCCAGATGGAGTTCGGGAAGTCCCGCGGGTGGTGCTCGGTGATGATGACGTCGATGCGGTCGTCGGTGCCGTGGCCGAAGCCGCCGAAGCGGGCGCCCGATGCATAGCGCGCGTAGCCGTTGACGTAGCCGATCTTCTCGCGGTGCAGCAGGCGGCCGCCGAACTCCCAGCTGCTGCCCTCGTCGTGGGAGACGAGGTAGCAGGGGTCGTCGTTGATCGCGCGCACGAAGCAGTACAGGACGCCGTCGAGCTGGTGGATGTTCTGGTAGGTCACGCCGCGGCCGCCGCCGGCGGCGCGGGCCTCCTCCTGCGAGCCGAACAGGTCCCCGACCCAGTCGAAGCTGTGCTCCTCGCCCCAGGTGGTGGGGTCGTCGACCTCGCTGATGCGCCAGCGGGTGAGCTCGTCGGACTTGTGCCGCGAGTAGACCGCGAGCCAGCGGCCGTCGCTGCGGCGCCACAGCGCCGGGTCGTCGTGGTCGTCGGACTCGAGGCCCGCGTGCAGGGTCACCGTCTGCGCGGCGCCGGAGGCGAGATCGACCACGTGCAGGTCGACGTCGCCGCCCCGGGAGTCACCGTCGGCGCCGGCCCGCGAGGCGACCGTGCCGATCAGGGCCCGGTTCGCGGCGGGATCGACGACGGCGCGCTCGTCCTGGAACCAGCACCAGGCGCCGTTGTCGGTGACGGAGAAGATCTGCGCGCCGTCGGCGGCGGCGGGCACCGCGGTCGCGGCGGGGGTCGGAGCGGCGGTCGGGGCGTCGGGGGAAGCGGAGCTGTCGCGTCCTTGCGATGTGGTCATGGGGCAAGTCTGCCAGGAATGGAAAGCGGTTCCCAGCCTCCGGGCCGGAAAACTGCCGGAAACGCGCCGCAAGTACTCGGGTCGGCCTCGGGTCGGCCTCGTGTCGGACCGTCGCTCGGGCCGCGATCTGGTCGAGGCGTGCACGGACGGCCGTCTCAGAGCCTCGAGCCAGGCGATTGCCTGGTCCGCGGACCTCAGGCAGCCGATCGTGCACACGGCCCGGGCCCGCCGACACTGCGGGCCGCCGGCGTCGGCGGCCGCGTCAGCTCCGAGGCGGCGACGGCGGCAAGAGCGGCGGCGGTGGGGGTGACGGCGGAGAGGGCGAGGGCGGCGAGGGCGGCGGCGGAGCCACGCTCTCGCGGCGCACCAGGTGCGTGGCCAGGCGGCGCGGCATCGCGGCGGCCCCGCCCGGCTCGGTGACGGCCCGCACGGCGGCCGCGCCCATCTCCTGGACCGGCACATGCACCGTGGTCAGGCGCGGGTAGGCGCCCTCCGACTCGGGGAGGTCGTCGAACCCGACCACACTGAGATCCCGGGGCAGCACCCGGCCCAGCCGATGGGCCTCGTGCATGATCGCCAGCGCGATCTGATCCGCCCAGGCCACGATCGCGGTGGGACGGTGGGCGTCCAGGGCGCTGCGGGTCTGCTCGGTGGCGCCGTAGAGCGACCAGCCGCTGGTGGCGCGGATCCGGTCGGCCAGTCCCGCCTCCCGCATGGCGCGCTCGTAGCCGGCGCGTCGCAGCAGGTCGGCGGGGGTGCCGCGCCCGCCCGCGTAGAGGATCCGGGAGTGCCCCTGCGCGATCAGCTCTTCCGTGGCCTGCTGACCGGAGAGCTCGTCGGTGGCCTCGATGTGCGCGACCCCGGCGGCATCCGTGCGGCGGGAGGCCACCTCGGCGAAGGCGACGTCGTGGGCGCGCAGCCAGGCGAGCTCCTCCTGGTCGAAGGTGTCCAGCACGCGGATCACCCCGGCGGTGCCGCGCGCGGCGGCGGCGCTCATCCACGCCTGCGCGGACTCGATGGTCACCACGAGCGCCACGTCCGCGGCGCGGGCCGCGGCGTGCATGCCCGTCATCAGCTGGTTCATCCAGCTGGAGTGCAGGTCGGGGACGACGACGTCGACCAGACGCGACCGGGCCGCCACATTGCGCTGGGCGGTGTAGGAGAGCTCGTGCAGGACCTCCTGGACGTGCGCACGGGTCGCCGGGGAGACGCCGGGACGGGCGTTGACGACCTTCGAGACCACCGCGACGGAGACGTGGGCCCGGCGCGCCACCTCCGAGAGCGTCACGCCGCGACGCCGGCCGTCAGGTTGCGTCATCGCGCCCTCCTCGTGCCCCTGGCCTGCACCCTCGCGGCCGGATCGTCCCGGCCCGGGGCCGAGCATAGCCGATGGAAAACTTTCTGCTTCGCTCTCTCCGATTGACCGGGCCCTTTCCCGGTGGTGCCATCGTCCTACCGATTTCCGGTCGACCCGCCACCAGGAGCACCCGATGTCCGCAATGTCGCGGCCCCGCCGCAGAGCTTTCCTCGCCGCCACAGCCCTGGCCGGGCTGGGGATCGCCGGAACCCGGATTCCCGCCCGCGCGGAGATCACGATCACCGATTCCGACGTGATCTTCCACGAGTTCACGAGCGACGCCGGGTTCGCCCATCCCGGGATCTCGCTCACCGCGGACGCGCTGCGGAACCTGCGCACCCAGGTCGCCGCGGGCGCCGAGCCCTGGCACAGCTACGCCTCCCAGCTGGCGCAGTCCTCCCGCGCCGGGCTCACCACGGCGCCGCGCAACCGGGACGGGGCCGATCCGGGCCGACCGCGCACCACCGTCTTCGCCAGCCGCGGCACCAACTCGCTGTTCATCGAGGATGCGCTGATCGCCTACACCCAGGCGGTCATGTTCGTGATCACCGGGGAGCCCCGGCACCGCGCGAACGCGATGGAGATCATCGGCCTGTGGGCGCAGATGGACCCCTCCGCCTTCGGGACCTTCCCCGATGCGCACATCCACACCGGGGTGCCGATGCAGCGCATGGCCACCGCCGCGGAGCTGCTGCGCTGCACCAGCGCGGCCGACGGCACCGCCGAATGGACCGCGCCGCTGCACGAGGAGTTCGGGGAGAACCTGGTCCGGCCGGTCATCGAGACGTTCCAGAGCAGCAACGACCACTTCATGAACCAGCACACGTACCCGCTGCTGGGCGCCATGGCGGGCGCGATCCTGCTGGACGACCGCGGGCTGTACGAGCGCAGCGTCGAGTGGGCCACCGTCAACGCGACGGCGAAGGACCAGGGCTTCAACGGGGCGGTCGCGCGGCTGTTCCGCTGGGTGGATCGCGACGACCTCACCGGGGAACCGCTGGCGCAGGGCCGGGTCCAGCACGTCGAGATGGGCCGCGACCAGGCCCACGGCTGCGGGGACCTCAACAACGCCTGGGAGCTCGCGCGGATGATGATGGCGCAGGGCACCCGCGTGGACCCGGTGGCCGGGACCGTCTCGGAGGCGGCCGATGCGGTGGGGCCCTACGAGTTCGGCGACGACCGGATCCTGGCGGCGGCGGACTACTTCTGGTCCTTCATGCTCGGCCATGATCCGGAATGGACGCCCGTGGCCTATGCGATCAGCCCCGACGGAACGATCCGGGACACGTACCGGCGCATCTCCCCCAGCTATCGCGGACGGTTCCTCACCGCGAATTTCTGGGATCTCGTGACCTATTACCGATATGAGCGCGGCGAGGAGCTCTCCACGAAGGCGCCGCATCTGGACGCGGCGTTCCGGATGCGTTTCGAGGATCGATTCCATTACCGGGGCGGCCTCACGAGCGCCTGGGAGAACGTCGACGGGGGCGGCGACTTCTGGCTGCACATCCCCGCCGCCGCCGCGGCCGATGGCGCGTCCCTGCTCCCCCGGCCCACGCCGGGCGCCGCCGAGATCCATCTGGCCGACCGCTGCACGGTCCTGGCCGGGGACGTCGACATCGCCCGCCCGAGCGCCGAGGCGCCGCACCTGAGCATCCACGCCGGGCGGGAGCCGTCGCGGGTCGCCGTGCTCAGCGCCTCCAGCCCGCAGGACCTCGTGGCGCTGCGGGTGCGCACGGACGGGACCGCCCTGCTGCGCGTCCTCCCCGGCGACCGGGCGGTGCCCCTGCCCGACACCGACGGGCAGTGGCGCATGGTCGCCCTGTCCGGCGGGTTCGCGGACCATCAGGAGCTCGAGGTGACGGCGACCGGCCGCGTGCAGGTCGACATCGGCCCCCTGCGCACCGATGCGGCCACGACGCTGACGCCGCCGGTGATCCCGGCCGATGCGCCGCGCCGCGTGATCGGCGTGGCCGGGGTGCCGCTGCGCATCGACCCGGGCATCCAGGGCTCGGGCGGGCAGCTGGTGCATGCCGCCGCCTTCCTGCCGTCCTGGGCGCGGATCGACCCGGCGACCGGGGTGATCAGCGGGGACCGCCCCCGGCCCGACAGCGGCGGTCTCACCTCCGTCATCGTGCAGGCCGAGGACGGCACGTCCGCGGTCGCCGGAACGCTGGAGATCGGCGTGGGCGCGAACCGGCGGGCCGCGCTGGAGCTCGCCGCCACCGGCCACGACCCGCAGGCCGACTACGTCTCCTGGAGCCTCGCGGCCTGGCAGGCCCGGGTCGACGCCGCCGAGGAGGCTCTCGGCTCGGCGGACGATGCGGACTTCGCAGTCCTGCTCGCCGACGTGGTGGCGGCCACCGCCGCGCTGGAGCTGCTCTCCCCGCGCCTCGAGGACGGATCCCTGGACTACGCGGGCCTGGTCACCGCCTCGACGCTGGGGATGCCGCCCACGGCGATGACCGACGGCGACCCCGGCACCTTCGCCTGGTACGGGATGGCGCAGGACCTCACCCACACGATCGAGTTCGGGCCGGACTTCGCGGTGCGGGCCGAGGCGTTCTCGCTGCAGTCCAACATCTTCGCGGACCGCCTGGCGACGTCGATCGTCCTGGGCTCCCCGGACGGCGCCACCTGGACGCGGCTGACCCCCGGGGCGGCCGAGCTCACCCAGGACCTGCAGCGCCTGGAGGTCGACCCCGCCCTGCGCGGCACCGCGTTCACCGCGCTGCGCATCCATCTCACCGACCCGCAGCCCGATGTCCTGTACGGGATCGTCCGCAACCTCATGGAGATCGCGGAGCTGCGCATCCACGGCGAGCGCGTGGAGACCGGCAATGTCTTCGAGACCATCGCCCTGAGCAGCGAGGATGCCCTCGCCGGGAAGGTCCGGGCGGGCGATGTCGTGCGCTGCGAGGTCCGCTCGAGGGTGCCGCTCGCCGCGCTGGACGTCCGCCTCCACGGCGCCGAGGCCGAGGTCGAGCTCGATGCCGACGGGCTCGGCGCCGTGGCCACCGCGGTCATCGGCGATGCCGGCGGCGGGCGGGTCTCCCTCGAGGTCACCGGCACCCGGGAGGACGGGACCGCCACGCCCACGCTCCGGAGCACGACCGACGGATCCTCCCTCCAGGTGGGCGGGGCGGCCGAGCGGCAGCTGCGCCTCGGCGAGGACGCCTCGATCGTCGCCTCGGCGCCGCAGTGGCCCGGCGGCGGGCTGGACGAGACCGCCGTCGCCGCGCTCGTGCACGACCGCGATCCCGAGACCTTCGCGGATCTCACCCAGGGGGCCGGGGCGTTCTTCCGCATCGACCTGGAGGCCGGGGCGCGATGCGTCCCCGAGGAGATCTGGATGCTGCCGCGCGCGTCCCATCCGCAGCGTCTGGACGGGACGCGCCTGCAGGGATCCGCCGACGGGCAGACCTGGCAGGACCTCACGGACCCGGTGGCCGGCGCCCGCGCCGGGACCTGGTCCTCGCTGCGGGGCGAGGAGATCCTCTCCGCGCAGGCCTGGCCCCACCTGCGCCTGATCAACGACACCGGCTGGAACGGGAACCTCGCCGAGCTCGAGATCTACGGGCAGGTGCAGCGATGACCCGCCCCGGGGGCCTGCTGACCCTGAGCCCGCCGCATCTGGCCGATGCCCTCTTCGGGCCCTCCCAGTCGGAGCGCCTGCACCGTCTGCTGCGCATCGGCCCGCCCGGGGTGGTCACCGACTTCGCGGCGATCGCCCCGGAGGTCCTCGCCCCGGTGCGCGTGCTGCTGACGGGCTGGAACCCGCCGCGGATCGACGAGGCCGTGCTCGCCCGGATGCCCGCGCTCGAGATCGTCTCCCACATGGGCGGGGCCCACCCGGACGCGCCGCTGCTGCGGGCGCGCGGGATCCGGACGATCGGCCAGAACCGCCGCAACGCGATCCCCACCGCGGAGTACGCCGCGAGCATGATCGTGCTGGCGAACAAGCAGGCCTTCCGCTCCTCCCGCCTCTATCGCCGCGAGCAGAGGTATCTCGACCGGGAGCTGCACTTCCCGGACTCCGGCAACCACGAGGCGCGGGTGGGGATCATCGGCGCCGGCGCGGTGGGACGCCACGTGATCGGCCTGCTCGCGCGCCACGACCTGGAGATCCTCGTGCACGATCCGATGCTGGCGGAGGACGAGGCCGCCATCCTGGGCGTGCGCCGCGCCGGCCTGGAGGAGATCTTCGCGAGCTGCCACGTCGTGTCCCTGCACGCCGCGGCGACGGCGGCGACCGCGGGCATGGTCGGCCGCGCCCAGCTGCGGGCGATGCCCGACGGCGCGACCCTCGTCAACACGGCCCGGGGCCAGCTCGTGGACCAGGAGGCGCTGCTCGAGGAGCTCGCCACCGGCCGCATCGACGCGATCCTCGACGTCAGCGAGCCGGACGTCCTCCCGCCCGGCCATCCCCTGTACTCGCTCGCCAACGTCCATCTCACCCCGCACATCGCGGGGTCGATGGGCCGCGAGCTGCACCGCCTGGCCGATGCCGCCCTCGATGCCGTCGAGGAGCATCTGGCGCCCGCGGCATCGGCCCCGGCATCAGCCCCGGCGCCGGCATCGGCCCCGGAACAGGCATCGGCGCCGTCATCGACCCCGGCGACGGAGGCGGCCCCCGCACCGGCCCCTCGGCCCTGACCACAGCCGCCGGCCGATCCCCTCGGCCCGGCACCCCACCATGCAGGACGACACGAAGGAGTGCACCACCATGGCAACCACGAGACGCAGCTTCCTGACCGGAGCCTTCGGCGCGGGGGCCCTCGCCCTCGGCGCGACCGGCTGCTCGGCGATCTCCGGCGAGGGCGGGGCCGCCGCTCCCGTCGGCAGCGACGGCAGCGGCTCCGCCCCGGCGCAGCTGCCCACCACCCTCGAGGCCGCCCCGCCCGAGGTCGAGGCGTTCCATCTCGCCGAGAACCCGGGCATGTCCGAGTCCTTCGCCCCGAGCGTGGATCGCGCCCCCGGCGACGGCAGCCTGACCATCTCCGTCTTCCAGTTCATCTGGGGCACGCCGCCGGTGGACCGCGAGAAGAACCCCTACTGGCAGGAGCTGGAGCAGCGCCTGGGCGTCACCTACGACCCCCAGTTCGTGCCCGCCGCCACCTACGACGCCAAGTTCTCGACCATGCTCGCCTCCGGGGACATCCCGGACCTGGTGTTCGTCAACGACCAGAGCGCCGTGCACCTGCAGGCGATCCGGGAGGGCGCCTTCGCGGACCTGTCCGAGACCCTCGGCGGGGACGGCATCTCCCGCTGGCCGAACCTCGCCGCCCGCTCGCAGGACGTGTGGCGCTCCTCCCTCAAGGACGGCCGGATCTTCCAGCTGCCCTCGATCGTCTGGCCCATCACCAACCTCGCGGTGATGCGCCGGGACGTCCTGGAGAGCACCAGCATCGGCCCGGAGCCGCAGGATGCCGACCAGCTGATGAAGGCCCTGATCGAGGCGAAGGGCACGACCCACGAGGGGCAGCAGGTCTACGGCTTCACCAAGATCGACCGGCCGATGTTCACCTCGCTGTTCCGCGTCGGCGCGGAGTGGCAGCGCGACGCATCCGGGGACCTGGTGCACATGAGCCAGACCGCGAACTACCGCGAGATGCTCACGTGGCTCGCCGCGGCCTGGAAGGACGGCGTGTTCGACCCCAATGCCCTCACCCCCGCCGCGGACAGCACCACCTGGCGCTCGGCCGTGGCCTGGGAGGCCGTCTCCAACGCCTTCGCCGGCCCCCTGTTCGCCGACACCGCCCGGGACCATCCCGGGGCGCAGCTGGACTACCTGCCGCTGCCCGGATTCGACGGCACCGCCCCGCTGTTCATCCGCAACGTGCCCTACGGCCGCTCCACGTCGATCTCCGCCGCCGCGGCCCAGGACGAGGAGCGCCTGACCGCGATCCTCGACGTCATGGACTACCTCTCCGCCCCCTGGGGCAGCGAGGAGTTCCAGTTCGTGCGCCACGGCATCGAGGGCCGGCACTGGGAGCTCGGCGAGGGCGGCCAGGTGCTGGGCATCGAGGAGCACGCCGCCGAGCTCGGGGTGCAGTACGTGGCCGTCGACTCGGGCTCCAACCCTTACCGCGGCCATCCGAGCGCCGCGGGCCTCGCCGAGCGGTTCTCCGCCGTCATGGAGTCCAACGCCGCGAACTCGCAGCCCCGCCTGCTCGAGGGCTACGAGTCGGCCTCGGCGACGTTCGTGACCAAGGGCGCCCAGCTCAAGCAGTCCCTGGAGGACTTCGAGAACGGCGTGATCACCGGGCGCGAGAGCGTCGACGACCTGGACGCCTTCGTCCAGAGCTACCTCGGCGCGGGCGGGGAGCAGGTGCGCAGCGAGTACGAGGCGGTGCTGAAGGCGGAAGGGCTGTGAGCACCGACGTCCATGCCGCGGGGCGGACCGGGCCCCGCGGTCAGGCCGGCTCCGGTGCGGCTGTCGGCGGTCAGGCTCACGGCGGTCCGGCCGCCAGTGGCGCGGTCGCCGGCGGGCCGGCCGACGGGGGCGCGGCCGTCGGCGGCGCGGCCGGCGCGAGGCCGGAGGGGGCCGCATCGGCCCCGCGCCCGGGCTCGGGGACGGCCGCCCCGCGGCGACGGCCGCTGCGCGAGCGCATGCGGCGCGAGCGGGCGATGTACGCCTTCATCGTGCCCGGCCTGCTGTTCTTCCTGGTGTTCGCGTACCTCCCGATGCTCGGGAACGTCGTCGCCTTCCAGGACTTCTCCCCGTTCCGCGGGATCGCCGGCAGCGCATGGGTGGGCCTGGACAACTTCACCGCCCTGGCGACCGACCCGGAGGTGCGCCGCGCCTTCGTCAACACGATCGTCATCGCCACCCTCCAGCTGATCTTCGCCTTCCCCGCGCCGATCCTGCTGGCGCTGCTGCTGAACAGCCTCCTGTCCGAGACCGTGCGGCGGTTCGTGCAGACCATCGTGTACCTCCCGCACTTCCTGTCCTGGGTGATCGTCATCGCCATCTGGACGCAGGTGGTCGGCGGGGACTCCCTGGCGACCTCGCTGCTGTCCCTGGTGGGCGTGGAGGGCTTCAACGCCATGGGCGAGGCGGAGACCTTCAAGATCCTCGTGGTCCTCCAGTCCATGTGGAAGGACGTCGGCTGGGGCACGATCATCTTCTTCGCCGCCATCGCCGGGATCCCCCGCGAGCTCTACGAGGCGGCCGCGGTGGACGGCGCCGGCGGCTGGCGCCGCACCTGGAGCATCACCCTTCCCGGCATCACCCCGGTGATCACCCTGCTGCTGATCCTCAACCTCGGCGGCTTCCTCACCGTCGGCTTCGAGCAGATGCTGCTGCAGCAGCCCGCCGTCGGGGCCGATGCCGCGCAGGTCCTGGACACCTTCGTGTACTTCCGGGGCGTCGCGGGAGGCCAGTGGGGCATCGCCGCCGCCGCCGGGATCGTCAAGGGCATCGTCGCCACCGTGATGGTGCTGGCCGCCAACCGCATCGCCAAGAAGCTCGGAAGCCAAGGAGTGTTCTGATGGCCGCACCGACCCTGTCCTCCCCCGCCGGCCGGGCCCGGCCGCACCGTCCCGCGCCGTCCCGCGGCCGCTCGCGCGGCACCGGCCGCGCCCCCTGGGAGCACGAGACCCCGCCGCTGGTGGCGGCGCTGAAGGCCGTCATCATCGTCGGGATCTCCCTGACCATGGTGTACCCGCTGGTGTACATCGTGATGATGAGCTTCGCCGCGCCCTCGCAGGCGCACTCGGGCACGATCCTGCCGACCGCCTTCTCCCTGGACGCCTACCGGGCGATCTTCCGCGGCGACGCGGTGCTGCAGGGCCTGGGCAACTCGCTGTGGCTGACGGTGGTGGGCACCTCCCTGTCGATGGTCTTCACCACCACCATGGCCTGGGGCCTCACCCGCACCCGCGACGTGCCCGGAGCCCGGCTCGTGCTGCTGCTGGCGCTGGGGACGATGCTGTTCAACGCCGGGATGATCCCGCACTACCTGCTGATCCGGTCCCTGGGGCTGCTGGACTCGAGCTGGTCGCTGGTGCTGCCGGGGCTGATCTCCGCGTTCAACATGGTCGTGGTGCGGAACTTCTTCATGGGGCTGCCGCGGGATCTGCTGGACTCGGCGCGGATCGACGGCGCCGGCGAGTGGCGGATCTTCCTGACCATCGCGCTGCCGCTGTCCAAACCGGTGCTGGCGGTGATGAGCCTGTTCTACGCCGTCGGCTGCTGGAACATGTACTTCAACGCCATGCTCTACCTCAACGACGCCTCGAAGTGGCCGATCCAGGTCGTGCTGCAGCAGTACGTGCTGGCCGGCGTTCCGCTGCCGGGCGCCGTGGCAGCGGCCGAGGCCCCGCCGCCGGCGCTGAGCCTGAACATGGCGATCATCGTGGTGGCGACCGTGCCGATCCTCGTGGCCTACCCCTTCATCCAGAAGTACTTCCGCTCCGGAGTGCTGACCGGTGCGATCAAGGGCTGAGCCCGGCCCCTGCCCGCCCCCTCCCCCGGCCGCGCTCCGGTACCCTTCGCTGGACCAGCACCGCGACGGCCGGGAGGAACGGGCAGATGCCGCAGAGGGTCACCATGGCGACCGTCGCCCGCCGGGCGGGGGTCTCGCCGATGACCGTCTCCAACGTCCTCAAGGGCAAGCAGAGCGTCTCCCCCGAGCTGCGCTCCCGGGTCGAGGCCGCCGTCGCGGAGACCGGCTACCGGTTCAACGCCACCGCGCGGACGCTGCGGTCCGGGCGCAGCGGGGTGATCGGTCTGCTCGCCCCGGGCAGCACCTCGCCGTTCTCCTACTACGGCATGCTGGGCGGCCTCATCGCCCAGGAGGCGCGCCGCCACGGCCTGACCCTCGCCATGGAGTCGCCGGAGCCGGGCCGCGAGGCGGAGATCGGGGCGATCGAACGCGCCCGCGCCATGAGCTACGACGGCATGATCGTCACGCCGCTCGCGATGGGCCCGGAGGACGGCCCCCTCCTCCCGCAGGACTTCCCCGTGGTGGTGCTGGGCGAGCGCCCCGCACCGCACGGGACCGCCCACATCTCGCTGCCCAACCATGCCGGGGCCTTCGACGCCACCACCCACCTGCTCGAGCGCGGGGCTCGGAGGATCGCCCTGGTCAGCGGCCGTCCCGGCCCGGAGGAGAACGTCCTGACCCGCCGCGCCGACGGCTACCGGGAGGCGCTCGCGGCCTGGGGGCCGGAGGCCGGCGCGCCGGTGCTGATCGAGGTGCAGGAGCTCGGCCCGCAGGCCGGGCGGGAGGCGGTGCGGGCCGCCCTCGCGCAGGGCCGGCGCCCCGACGCGTACCTGGGCATCACCGACTCGGTGGCGCTGGGCGTGATGCGCGGGCTCGCCGATGAGGGCCTGCGCGTGCCCGAGGACGCGCTCGCGATGGGCTTCGACGGCATCCCCGAGGGCGAGTTCTCGATCCCCTCGCTCTCGACGATCCGCCCCGATCACGCATGGATCGCCCGGCGCGCGGTCGACCTGCTGCTCGAGCGGATGGGCTCCGACGCCCCGGCGCAGCTCGGCGGCCTGGAGCTGACCGCTCCGCACACCGTCCTGCCCCGGGAGTCCACCGGGCGCTGACGCGCCGTCGCCGCATCTCGCCCCGATCCATCGGCCGGACCCCCTTGACCCCGCCCGTGTATCGATACATCATTCTGGTCGACGCCTTCCGTCCCCCTGCTCATCGAGGAGTACCCATGACCACCAGCCGCCGCCGCTCCCTCTCCACGGCCCGCACCGGCACCACCACCGGCCCCGCCCGCGTGACCGTCGACCTCGACCAGGGCGGCGACATCATCAACCGTCACGTCTACGGGCATTTCGCCGAGCACCTGGGCCGGTGCATCTACGGCGGGTTCTTCGTGGGCGAGGACTCCGAGATCCCCAACACCCGGGGGATCCGGGATGATGTCGTGGCGGCGCTGCGGGCGCTGGACATCCCGAACCTGCGCTGGCCGGGGGGCTGCTTCGCCGATGAGTACCACTGGAAGGACGGCATCGGCCCGCGCGAGCAGCGGCCGCGGATGGTGAACTCCCACTGGGGCGATGTGGTCGAGGACAACTCCTTCGGCACGCACGAGTTCATGGACCTGGTGGAGCTGCTGGGCACCGAGGCGTATGTCAACGGCAACGTCGGCTCCGGGACGGTGCAGGAGATGTCGGAGTGGATCGAGTACCTCACCCGTGATGACGACTCGCCGATGGCGGCGCTGCGTCGTGCCAACGGGCGGGACGAGCCGTGGAAGGTGCCGTTCTTCGGGATCGGCAACGAGACGTGGGGCTGCGGCGGGAACATGCGCGCCGACGAGTACGCGGCCCTGGCCCGTCAGTACTCGACCTTCGTGCGCGACCACGCCGGCAACACGGTCACCCGCATCGCCGCCGGCTCCCACGACGGCGACCTGGGCTGGACCGAGGAGCTCATGCGCGTCTTCGGCGACAGCCTCGAGAAGAGCCCCGAGCGCCGCCCCGGCCCGTTCCAGGCGATCTCGCTGCACTACTACACGATGACCGGCCCCTGGGAGGACAAGGGCTCCGCCACCGAGTTCACCGAGGACGAGTGGTACCTCGCCCTGTCCCGCGCCGCGCACCTGGACGAGCTGCTCACCCGCCACAGCACCGTCATGGACCGCTACGACCCGTACCGCACCGTCGGCCTCGTGCTGGACGAGTGGGGCACCTGGTGGAACGTGGAGCCCGGCACCAACCCCGGCTTCCTGTACCAGCAGAACACCCTGCGGGACGCGCTGGTCGCCTCGGTGCACTTCGACGCCTTCCACCGCCACGCGGACCGGCTGCTCATGGCGAACATCGCCCAGACCGTCAACGTGCTGCAGGCGATGATCCTCACCGATCCCGACTCCGGCGCCCTGGTCCTCACCCCGACCTACCACGTGTTCGCCATGAACACCGGCCACCACGACGCGGCCGCGCTGCCCGTGCACGTGAGCCTGCCCGAGGAGCCGCGCACCGTCGACGGCCGCGAGCTGCCGCTGCTCTCGGCGAGCGCCTCGACCAAGGACGGCCGCGCCCTGGTGTCCCTGTCCAACCTCGACGCCTCCGAGCCCCGCACCGTGGTGCTGGACCTGCGCGGCGCCGAGGTCACCGCCCACACCGGACGGGTCCTCGCGGCCGAGTCGACCGCGGCGCACAACACGCCCGAGGTCCCCGAGGCCGTCGCCCCGCGCGAGCTCACCGCGATCCGCCCTCACGAGCACGGCCTCGAGATCGACCTGCCCGCCGCCTCCTACGCGACGGTGGAGCTGACCCTGGGCTGAGGGCCCTCCGGTCGGGGGCCGACGGGCGGCACCCTCCGCACGGAGGCTTCCGACGCGGCACGACGACTGCACATGCGCAGTCGCCGTGCCGCTCGCCGGCGGGGCCGAGCACGAACGGCTGCCTCAGGGCCGATCGTGCACACCGCCGACGCCCCCCTGCCCCGCCCCGTCGTGCACCGGCAGCGCCGCGCACCTGCACTACCCTGCCGGGGTGACCCGCATCGGCATCATCGTGACCCACCCCGGCTTCTACTCCCGCGAGGACCCCGACCACGACACCGCGGCGCTGCTGCCGGCGCTGCGCGAGCGCGGCGCCGAGGCGGAGGCCCTCGTCTGGCACGACCCGGCGGTGGCGTGGGAGAGCTACGACCTGCTCGTCCTGCGCAGCCCCTGGGACTACGTGCTGCGCCCGGCGGACTTCCGCGCCTGGCTGGACCGCATCGAGGCGGCGGGCGTGCCGCTGCTCAACGAGCCCGCCCTGATCCGGTGGAACATGGACAAGATCTACCTCGAGCAGCTCGCCGAGGCCGGCGTCGCCGTCGTGCCCACCACCTACCTGCGGGAGGCGTCCGGGATCGCGGCAGCCCTGTCCTCGGCGGACGCCGAGCACGTCGTCGTGAAGCCGTCGGTGAGCGCCGGCTCCCAGCGCACCGGCCTGTTCGCGGCCGATGATCCCGCGGCGGCGCAGCTCGCGCGCGCCATCGTCGAGGCCGGCGACACGGCGATGATCCAGCCGGAGGTGCCGGAGCTCTCCGCCGGGGCGGAGAAGGCGCTGTACCTGGTCGACGGCCGCTTCACCCACGCGATCGCCAAGGGGGCGCTGCTCGCGCGCGGCGGCGGGATGATCGGCGGCGTCTACCAGGAGCGGCCGGAGCCGGTGGAGGCATCGGCCGAGGAGATCGCCGTCGCCGAGCAGGTGCTCGCGGCCGTGGTCGCTGTGACCGGCGCGGCGATGCCGCTGTACGCCCGGATCGACACCGTGCGCTCCGCCCGCTATGGGCTGGTGCTGCTGGAGGCGGAGCTGTTCGAGCCCGCGCTGAACCTGCACGTGGCCCCGCAGGTCACGGCGACCGTCGCCGAGGCGATCCTCGGCCGCGCCGAGGACCCGGCCCGGCCCTGAGACCGGAGCGCACGACGCCGCCGTCCCCGGGGGACGGCGGCGTCGCGACGGACCGGGACGCGCCGGATCAGCCGCCGGCGGCGGAGCGCTTCTTGCTGACCAGGTCGAAGGCGACGGCGGCCAGGAGCACGAGGCCCTTGATCGCCATCTGCCAGGACGGGTCGACCGAGAGGATCGACAGGCCGATGTTCAGCACGCCCATGATGAGCGCGCCGATCATCGCCCCGGAGATCCGGCCGACGCCGCCGGAGACCGCCGCGCCGCCGATGAAGCAGGCGGCGATGGCGTCCAGCTCGTAGCTCTGGCCGGCGCTCGCGACGGAGGACCCGGCCCGGGCGGTGACGACGATGCCGGCGACCGCCGCCAGCAGCCCGGCGAGCAGGAAGATCCCGAAGGTGACCTGCTTGGCGTTCACGCCCGAGAGCTCGGCGGCGCGGTAGTTGCCGCCGATCGCGTAGATGTTGCGGCCGAAGCGGGTGCTGCGCAGGATCACGGTGAAGATCATGACGAGCACGCCGACGATCACCAGGACGATGGGCAGCCCGCCGGTGGACTTGGCCAGCAGGTAGGTGAACACGCCGATCGCGAGGATCATCGCTCCGGTCTTGACCCAGAAGGCGCCGATCGGCTCGACCGCGAGGTCGTGGCCGCGCATGACGGCCCGGCGGCGCAGGCCCGACCACACCAGGCCGGCCGCCCCGAGGGCGCCCACCAGCAGGGTCACGCCGTCGAGGTAGCCGATCGGCGGGGTGTTCGTGAAGCCCAGGACGTTGGGCACGGAGCCGTTGGAGATCGCGTTGAACGCCTGGTCGTAGCCGGAGATCGTCTCGCCGACGAGGATCTGCGCGATGCCGCGGAAGATGAGCATCCCGGCCAGGGTGACGATGAAGGCGGGGATCCCGACGTAGGCGACCCAGAATCCCTGCCAGGCGCCGACGACCAGCCCCACGATGAGGGCCAGGAGGATCGCGACCGGCCAGGGCAGGCCCCAGCCGACCATGGCGATGCCGACGACGCCGCCGATCATCGCCACCGTCGAGCCGACGGACAGGTCGATGTGCCCGGCGATGATCACCAGCATCATGCCGATCGCGAGGATCATGACGTACGCGTTCTGCTGGATCAGCGAGGCCACGTTGTCGGGGGCGAGCAGCCGCCCGCCGGTGAGGATCTGGAACAGGATGATGATGCCCACCAGGGCCAGCATCAGCCCGGACTGGCGCAGGTCGATGTGCCGGGTCCGCCTCGTCCCGGCGGCGCCCTTCGGCCCGGCGGGGGCGCCGGTGCCCGGCGTCCGGTCTGCGGACGCGGTGGTCGTCTCGGTGCTCATGCGCGCACCCCTTCCTCCTGGGTCATGAGGCGCATGAGCGCCTCCTGGGTGACGTCCTCGCGGTCGATCTCGCCGGTGACGCGTCCCTGGTTGATGGCGTAGATCCGGTCGCACAGGCCGATCAGCTCCGGCATCTCCGAGGAGATGACGATGACGCCGCGGCCGGTCGCGGCCAGCTCGTGGATCAGCTGGTAGATCTCGAACTTGGCCCCGACGTCGATGCCGCGGGTGGGCTCGTCGAGGATCAGCACGTCGGGGTCGGTGTACATCCACTTCGCCAGCGCGACCTTCTGCTGGTTGCCGCCGGAGAGGTTGCCGACGACGGTCTCGACGCCGGCGGTCTTGATGCGGATGTCCCTCTGGTACTTCTGGGCGACCAGGACCTCGCGGTGCTCGTCGATCATGCCGCGGCGGGTGAGCTTGCCCAGCGCCGCCGCGGAGATGTTCTCGCGGATGGACTGGATGAGGTTCAGCCCGGCCTCCTTGCGGTCCTCGCTGACGTACGCGAGCCCGGCGGCGATGGCCCTGCGGACGGTGGAGACGTCGATCTCCCGGCCGTTCTTGAAGACCTTCCCGCCGCGGTAGGTGCCGTACTGTCGGCCGAACACGCTCATGACGAACTCGGTGCGCCCGGCTCCCATCAGCCCGGCGATGCCCACGATCTCCCCGGCGCGCACGCTGAGGTGCGCGTGGTCGACGGCGAGGCGGTCCGGGATGGTGGCGTGCTCGGTGGTCCAGTCCTCGATCCGCAGCAGCTCCTCGCCGATCTGCGGCGTCCGGTCGGGAAAGCGGGAGTCGAGGCTGCGCCCGACCATGCCGCGGATGATCCGGTCCTCGCCCGCATCGGGGTCGCGCATCGAGAAGCTCTCGACGGTCTCCCCGTCGCGGATGATGGTCGTCGTATCGGCGATCTCCTCGATCTCCCCGAGCTTGTGGGAGATGATCACGCAGGTCACGCCTTCGGCGCGGAGCTGGCGGATGAGCTCGAGGAGCTGCTCGGAGTCGTCGTCGTTCAGGGCGGCCGTCGGCTCGTCCAGGATCAGCAGGCGCACCCGCTTGGAGAGGGCCTTGGCGATCTCCACGAGCTGCTGCTTGCCCACGCCGAGCTGCCCGACGAGGGTGTCGGGGTTCTCGTCCAGGCCCACCTTCGCCAGCAGGCGGCGGGCCTCGCCGCGCATGCTCTCCCAGCGGATCATGCCCTTGTCGGTGTGCTGCCGGCCCAGGTAGATGTTCTCCAGGATCGACAGGTTCGCGCAGAGCGCCAGCTCCTGGTGGATGATCACGATGCCGGCGGCCTCGGAGTCCCGGATGGAGCGGAACTCGCAGATCTGCCCGTCGAAGACGATGTCCCCGGTGTACGAGCCGTGGGGGTACACGCCGGAGAGCACCTTCATGAGGGTCGACTTGCCGGCCCCGTTCTCGCCGCAGATCGCGTGGACCTCGCCGCGCCGGGCCTCGAGGTCCACGCGCTTGAGGGCGACGACGGGGCCGAAGGTCTTGCCGATCCCGCGCATCTCGAGGACGACGGGGGCGGCGGAGGCGTCGGCCGGGGCCGAGCCGACGGATCCATCGGCCGCAGGATCACCGGCGGAACCGGCGGGCTCAGGGGTGCGGGCGTCCATCACAGCCCCAGCTCATCGGCCGTGTAGAAGCCGGAGTCCACGAGCACGGAGGGGATGTCCTCCTTGGTGATGGACTGCGGCTCCAGAAGGAAGGTGGGCACGTCCTTGACGCCGTTGTTGTACCCGGCATCGGGCGTGATCTCCGGCTCCTCGCCGGCGATGATCGACTGGCACATGATCGCGGCGCGCTTGCCCTGCTCGCGCATGTCCTTGAAGACGGTCATGCCCTGCTTGTCGGCCAGCATGTTCAGCACGTTGGCCTTGTCGGCGTCCTGGCCCGTGACGAAGGGCCAGTTCTGGCCGGGCACGTAGCCGCGCGCCGCGATGGCCTGCTCGATGCCCAGCGCCAGGGAGTCGGCCGGGGCGAGCACCGCGTGCAGCGGCGTGCCGTCGGCGTAGAAGGAGTTCAGGCGTGTCTGCATCTCCGACTGGGCCTTGGCGCTGTCCCAGCCGAGGATGCCGATGCTGGTCCACTCCTCCGCGCTCGCGGGCACCTTCCCCGAGGGGGAGATCGCCCGGCCGTCGGCGAAGTAGGGCTCCAGCACGTCCCAGGTGCCGCCGAAGAACTGGGCGGCGTTGGGGTCGTCCGGCGAGCCGGCGAACAGCTCGAGGTGGAAGGGCCCGGGCTCGGACTCCATGCCGAGCGCCTCGACGATCGCCTCGCCCTGCATCTGGCCGACGCGGAAGTTGTCGAAGGTGACGTAGTAGTCCACCGCCTCCGAGCCCTCGATGAGGCGGTCGTAGGCGATGACGGTGATGCCCTTGGCGGCGGCCTGCTCGATGACCGGGCCCAGCACCGTGCCGTCGATCGAGGCGATGACGACGATGTCGACGTCGCCGGTGACCATGTTCTGGATCTGGCTGATCTGCTGGTCCGTGCGGTTGTCGGCGTACTGGAGCGTGGTGCGGTACCCGAGGGCCTGCAGCTCCTTCTCGAGGTTGGCGCCGTCGCGGTTCCAGCGCTCGAGGGACTTGGTGGGCATGGAGATGCCGACGTAGGCGTTCTCGGGGTCGATCTGCCGCTCGGTGGTGGGTCGCTCGGCGACGCAGCCGGCCAGGGCGAGGGCCGCGAGACCACCCGCCCCTCCGAGCAGTCGGCGCCGTGTGGGGCGTGGGACGGACATGTGTTCTCCTCGTCGTCGAAGGGGATCCGTGGAGAGGGACGGGCGGCCGGAGCACGGTCCGGCGGTCGAGGACGGGCCGAGATGGCGGGTCCGGGAGGGAGGATCGGGTCGGGGGGGGGATCGAGCAGAGGCGGGATGGAGCGGAGGCGGGGATGGGTGGGGGCGGGGATGGGGAGGGGGCGGGGATGGGGGGGGGCGGCCGATGGGCGCGGCCGGCGAGCGCCGACCACGGGAACCGCTCTCCGCACCCTACTCCTCGGTAGCACCGGGGCGGAGCAGGGTGCGGAGCGACGCGTGGAGCAGGGCGCGCAGCAGGGCGCGGGGCGCGGTCAGCTCCAGCTCTCGGTGCGGTCCTTGAGCTCGCGGTAGGCCTCCAGCACCTGCGGGGTGGCCTCCGCGGAGACGACCTCGGACCCGGTGATCTCCCAGCTCGGAGGCTGCTCGGTGCCCGCGAGCGCCCAGGCGGCCTGGCGCGCCGCGCCGAGGGCGACGTACTCGCCCTCGGGCGCGATGGTGACCTCACGGCCGAAGATCGCCGGGGCCAGGGCCCGCACCGCGGGGTTCCGGGCCGCGCCGCCGATGAGCGTGATGCGCCGTGCGGCGGTGCCGGTGCGCTCCTCGAGGGCGCCGATGCCGTCGGCCAGCGAGCACAGCAGCCCCTCGACGCAGGCGCGGGCGACATCGGCCCGGCTCGTCGCGGTCGACAGTCCCGTGAACGTGGCGCGGGCGGCGGGACGGTTCGGGGTGCGCTCCCCGTCGAAGTACGGCAGCAGCGTCGCGCCGCCGGCGCCGGGGGTGCTCGACAGGGCCAGGCGCGAGAACTCGTCCCAGTCCACGTCCAGCAGGGAGCGGCCGAACTCGAGGATCCGGGCGGCGTTGATCGTCGTGGTCATCGGCAGGAAGCGGCCGGTCGCATCGGCGAAGCCGGTGACCGTCCCGGTCTCGTCGCCGGGCTTGGCCTCGGAGACCATCGCGCACACGCCCGAGGTGCCGATGGAGACGGACACGTCCCCGGGGCCCAGGCTGAGGCCCAGGGCCGCGCCGGCGTTGTCCCCGGTGCCGGCGGCGAGGGCCGCCCCGCCCGCCGTGCGGGCCATGACCTCCTGCGGCGTCCGCGGCAGGCGCGGCAGCACGATGCCGTGGCCCAGGGCGCGCTCGGCGAGCTCGGGCGCCCACGCCTCGGTGCGCACCGAGTAGTAGCCGGTGCCGGTCGCGTCGCCGCGGTCGGTGAAGGGCTCCTCGCTGCTCGCCGAGAGGTCCAGCCCCGCCAGGTGCGCGGAGACGTAGTCGTGGGGCAGCAGGACCCGGGCCGCGCGCGCCGCGTTCTCCGGCTCGTGGTCGCGCACCCAGCGCAGCTTCGAGGCGGTGAACGAGGCGACCATCAGCGAGCCGATCTCCTCGACGCACGCCGCCGGGCCGCCCATCTCCTCGATCAGCGTCTGCGCCTGCGGCGCGGAGCGGGTGTCGTTCCACAGCAGGGCAGGGCGCACCACCTCCCCCGACTCGTCCAGCAGCACCATGCCGTGCTGCTGCCCGCCCACGGCCAGGGCATCGGCCTTCTCGAGCAGGGGGCCGGCGGCCTCGTCGACCGCGGAGAGCCAGGACCGGGGATCGACCTCGGTGCCGTCGGGGTGGGAGGCGCGGCGCTCCTCGAGCACCTGGCCGGATTCGGCGTCGACCAGGATGGCCTTGGTCGACTGGGTCGAGGAGTCGATGCCGAGCACGAGCGTCATGGACGGAACCTTTCAGAGGATGCGCCGGACGAGCGCGGGGACGTGATGGGTCGGCACGGGCGGGATGCCCGGAGCGGGGCCACGAGGGGATGCGGGCAGGAAGGGTGAACGGCGGGAGCGATGGGGCCGACCCCGGCGAGGGGGCCGACCCCGGCGCCAGAACCGATCCACGGGACCAATACGGGGACATGGGCCCATATACGGCCTGTATCCCCGTATTGGTCCCGTGGTCCTGCGCCGCGGGGGGATCAGGCGCGGAAGCCCAGGAGGTGCTGCATGGCCAGCTGCTGCAGGCGCACGAAGCCGTAGTTGCGCTCGCCGGCCTTGTCCGCGTCGAACTCCTCGAAGGAGGAGCGGTCCGCGAGCAGGTCCGCGAGGGTCTCGCCCTCGGCGAGCGTCGGCTGCGCGAGCTCCTCGATGCCGGAGTAGGCCAGCGCCTCCTGCACCTCGGAGTCGGCGCGGAAGGCCAGGGCGCGCTCCTTGAGCATCAGGTACATCTCCATGTTCGCGGCGGCGGAGTCGTACTGGCCGGTCTCGTGCTCGGTGCGTGAGGGCTTGTAGTCGAAGTGGCGGGCGCCCTCGTAGGCGCCGGGCTTGGACGGGAAGCCGTTCTCGAGCAGGTCCACGGTGAAGAAGGCGCTGATCAGGTCGCCGTGGCCGAAGACGAGGTCCTGGTCGTACATCGGGCCGTGCTGGCCGTTGAGGTCGATGTGGAAGAGCTTCTCGCTCCAGAGCGCCTGGGCGAGGCCGTGGGTGTAGTTCAGGGTGGCCATCTGCTCGTGGCCGGTCTCGGGGTTGATGCCCACGATGTCGCCGTGCTCGAGCTGCTCGATGAAGGCCAGGGCGTGGCCGACGGTGGGCAGGAAGATGTTGCCGCGGGGCTCGTTCGGCTTGGGCTCGAGGCCGATGCGCAGGTCGTAGCCCTTGTCCTTGATGTACCCGGCGACGGAGTCGATGCCCTCGCGGTAGCGCTCGAGGGCGGCGAAGTGGTCCTTGGAGCCGTCGTACTCGGTGCCCTCGCGGCCGCCCCACATGACGAAGGTCTTCGCGCCGAGCTCGGCGGCGAGGTCGACGTTGGCGAGCACCTTGCGCAGGCCGAAGCGGCGCACGGAGCGGTCGTTCGAGGTGAACGCGCCGTCCTTGAAGACGGGGTGGGCGAAGGTATCGGTGGTGACCATCTCGATGACCAGGCCGGTCTCCTCGGTGACGGCCTTGAGCTGGTCGATGATCCGCTGGCGCTCCTCGGGGGTGGCGTCGAAGGGGACCACGTCGTTGTCGTGGAAGGTGAAGCCCCAGGCGCCCAGCTCGGCGAGCTTGCGGATGTGGGCGGCCAGCTCGAGCGCGGGGCGGGTGGCCAGGCCGAACTGGTCGCGGGCCTCCCAGCCGGTGGTCCACAGCCCGAAGGAGAACTGGTCATCGCGGGTGGGGGTGGGTGCGGTCATGGTGCTCCTCCATCGGAACGGTCGCCTTAGTAAGTTACCGTTACTAATGTAGACGTGGGACCCTGGTCCGCACAACCCGAGCGCGCACATCCGATCCGGCAGAAGGAGCGCATCCATGCAATCGACCGATCTGAGAGAGCACAACCTCTCCGTCGTGCTGCGCTCCCTGGTCGCCTCCTCCGAGCCGGCTTCCCGGGCCGCGATCGCGAAGGCCACCCGCCTGACCAAGCCCACCGTGTCCAAGCTCGTCGAGGAGCTGGTCGGGGCGGGCCTCGTGCAGGAGGGCTCCCCGCAGGTGCGCGGGACGGGCCGGCCCATCGTCCCCCTCTCCCCCGCCCAGGGGACGCTGGTGGCCCTGGGCCTGGAGGTCGCAGCCGATCACATCTCCTGCCTCGCCGTGGACCTGGCCGGCCGCGAGGTCTCCCAGCACACCGAGTACCTGCACGTCACCGCCCGCTCCGTGGATGCGGCCGTGGACCGCTCCGCCCGGCTCATCGCCGCCGCACGGACCGCGGCGGGCGCCGTGCCCACCGTGGGGATCTGCGTGGCGCTGCCCGGCCGCATCTCCCCCGACGGCTCGCGGGTGCTCTCGGCGCCCAACCTCGGCTGGACCGATGTCCCCTTCGTCGAGCGCCTGGCCGCGCACCCGCTGCTGGACGGGCTCCCCGTGCGCGCCCAGAACGACAACCGCCTGGCGGTGAACACGGAGCTGGACCGGCGCCCCGGCGCGTCCTTCCTCTACGTGCGCGGGAGCACGGGCGTGGGCGGCGCGATCGTGCTCGAGGGCTCGGTCCTGGACGGGCAGCACGGCTGGGCCGGCGAGATCGGGCACACCGTCATCGAGCAGGGCGGGGCGCGCTGCCGCTGCGGCCGCCGCGGATGCCTGGAGGCGTACGTGTCCTACCACGCGCTGCGCGAGCGCGCGGGCCTGAGCGAGGACGTCCTCATCGAGGACCTCGTGGACGCCCTGGCCCTGAGCACCGACCGGGCCGAGGTCATCGGCACCATCGGCCGCTCCCTGGGGCTCGCGATCGCGAACGCCCTGAACGTGCTCGACCTGTCGACCGTGGTCCTCTCGGGCTACCTCGCCCCGATCGCGGAGGAGATCTCGCCCGTCGTGCGAGCCACGGTGGAGGCCCATGCGCTGGCCGTGGAGGCCGGGCCGGTGACCATCGAGCGCTCGGACGGCCTCGCCGACCCCTCCCTGCGCGGCGCCGCCCGCGCGGCCCTGGACCCGGTGCTCACCTCCCCCGGCACCTGGATCCGCCAGCACGTCTGACCGGCCCCGCCACGCGACCCCGAACACCCGGCCCCGCCGCGGGATCCCCGGCCCTCGTCCTGCGCGCGTCGATCAGCGCGGGGCGGCGGTGGACTCGCGCTCGACGAGGTGGGTCTCGAGCTTGAAGGGGTGGGCGAACAGGCCCGGATCCGCGGAGAGGGCGAGCAGGCGCTCGACGGCCACCTGCCCCATAGAGAACAGCGGCTGATGCACCGCGGTGAGCTGGGGAAACGTCCAGCGCGCGATCATCGAGTCGTCGAAGCTGATCACGCTGAGGTCCCGCGGCACCTCGAGGCCGCGCTCGCGGGCCGCCCGCAGCACGCCCACCCCGAGGGTGTCGGAGACCGCGAAGATCGCGGTGGGCGGATCGGGCAGCGCCAGCAGCCGCTGGGCGCCGCGATGCCCCTCGGCGTAGTCGAAGTTCGCGCCGACCACGAGCTCCTCGTCGAAGGGCAGGCCGGCCTGCTCGAGGACGGTCCGATAGCCGAGCACGCGCTGGCGGGCCGGGATCGAATCGGCCGGCCCGGACAGCACCCCGATGCGGCGGTGCCCCAGCTCCACCAGACGCTGGACGGCGGCCATGCCGCCCTCCCAGTTCGTGGCGGAGATCGTCACCAGGCCGCGCACCTCCTCGTGATGGACCACCGGGTCCACCACGATCAGCGGCAGGTCCAGGTCGCGGCTCCAGCGCACGTGCTCGGGCCCCACGGGCGTGGTCACCGCGACCACGCCGTCGATGCCGCGGGCGGCCAGATCCGCCATCCAGCCCCGGGACAGCGGGGCCAGGCGCTCCTCGCGCTGCGCCTTCATGACCAGCAGCTCGATGTCGGCACGGTGGGCCGCCTCCTCCGCCCCCTCGAGCACCTGCAGCTCGTAGGGGCTGGTCAGCGTGTTGAAGACGATGCAGACCCGCCGCCGGGGCGCCGGGGCGCGACGGCGGGGCTCGTAGCCCATCTCCTGGGCGACGGCGGTGACCTCGAGGCGGGTCTGCTCGCGCACGTCGTCGCGGCCGTTCATCACCTTCGAGGCGGTGGCCAGCGAGACCCCGGCCGCGCGCGCCACCTCCGTGAGGGTCACCCGGGACTCCTTGGGCACCATCGGTCCACCTCCTGCACCCCGCGCGATCGGACGTCTGTGCGGGAACGTTCCGAGCATCGTACCTCAGATTTCGAAAACTCCGGCTTCTTTCGAGGCGGCGAGGACACCTCGGGGGCCTCGCGCCGGCGCCCCGGTCCGCCCGCGGCGGCAGCGGCTCCCCCGGCCCGCCGGCCGACGCTCCGCGCCGCCGCCCGCCCGCCGGCGGCGCCCGCTCGTCGCGCCGCTCCGGCGCCCTGCGGGGCCGCGAGAGCAGTGCCGGACGGACCCGATGACGACGCCTCGACGGGCGAGCGCTTTCCATCTCGTTTCCATCGATGCAAGCCTCTGACCAGCCCATCCGCACTTCCTGGACGCCCGTGCATCACGATCGGGCATCGGCCTTGACCCGGCGCTCGTTGCTTTGTAAATTAGCCACACTTATTCCGGTGCGGACCGCGCACCGCCCAGCTCGGCACTGTCGACGGCGACCCCAGGAGCACACCATGCACACCCCGAACCTCTCGCGACGTTCCCTGCTCGGCCTCTCGGCCGGCGCCTCCGCGATCGCCCTGGCCGGCTGCGGCACCGCCGGACCGGGCGCCGGAGGCGGCGGCGGGGACACCGCAACTTTCTGGGCCCTTTCCGGCCAGCCCAACGAAGGCATCTACGGCGACGCGGTCGAGGCCTTCAACGCCGAGGGCGAGGGCACGGTCGAGATCACGTTCTTCCAGAACGACGCGTACAAGCAGAAGATCCGCACGGCCATCGGCGCGGGCGAGGCCCCGACGATCATCTACGGCTGGGGCGGCGGCGGTCTGCGCACCTACGCCGAGGAGTCCCAGGTCGACGACCTCACCGGGTGGCTCGGGGAGAACGCCGCCTTCCGCGACCGCTTCGTGGAGTCGGTGTGGGGCGCGGCGACGGTGGACGAGAAGGTCTACGCCGTCCCGCTCGGCTCCACGCAGCCGATCATCCTGTTCCACAACACGAAGGTCCTCGAGGACATCGGCGGCGCGGCCCCCGCGACCTGGGACGAGCTGCTGGACGTGGTGGAGAAGGCGAAGTCCGCGGGCGTGGCCCCGATCTCCCTGGCCGGCCAGTCCCGCTGGACCTCGATGATGTGGCTGGAGTACCTGCTGGACCGCGTCGGCGGTCCGGAGGTCTTCGCCCGCATCGCGGCCGGCGAGCCCGACGCCTGGCTGGACCCCGCGGTCATCACGATGGGCGAGCGGGTCCAGGAGCTGCTCGAGGCCAAGGCCTTCGCCGACGGCTTCGAGTCGATGGCCGCGGACTCCAACACCGACCAGGCCCTGCTGTGGTCGGACAAGGCCGCACTCATGCTCCACGGCGGCTGGACGTTCGGCTCCATGAAGGCCAGCGGCGGCGACTTCGTCCAGAGCGGCCGTCTGGGCTTCTCCGCCTTCCCCACCATCGAGGGCGGCAAGGGCGAGCTGAGCAACCTCGTCGGCAACCCCTGCAACTACCTCTCGATCTCCTCCTCCGCCACGGACGAGGCGAAGGAGGTCGCGAAGACCTACTTCCTGGACGGCTACATGACCGAGGACGTCACCAAGGCCATCGTCGAGTCCGGGGCCGTCCCGGTCGTGACCGGCCAGGACGACGCCCTCGCCGCGAGCGAGGACGCCGAGTACCTGCAGTGGGTCTACACCTCCCTGCAGGATGCGCCCGCCTTCACGCAGTCCTGGGACCAGGCCCTGCAGCCCACCGTGGCCGAGACGCTCCTGGTCACCATCGAGCAGCTGTTCCTGGGCCAGGTCACCCCCGAGCAATTCGCGGAGACGATGAACGGGACGGCGGCCTGAGCATGACGACCGCCTCCCCCGCATCGGCCCCGGCCCGGGCACAGCGCCCGGGCCGGCGGCCTGCCGGCGCGCCCGAGCCCGTCCAGCTGTCCCACCTGCTGTTCGCGGCGCCCGCGCTGCTGTTCTTCACCGTCTTCGCGCTGCTGCCGCTGATCGGCGTGGTGGTGCTGTCCTTCACCACCTGGAACGGGATCGGGACGATCGAGTTCACCGGGCTGACCAGCTGGAAGGAGGCGCTGACCCGCTCCTCGACGTGGCACGGCCTGTGGCTGGTGATGCTCATGATCGCCGCGACGTGGCTGCTGCAGACCCCGCTGAGCATCCTGCTGGGGACCTTCCTCGCCGGGGCGCAGCGCTACCGCAACGTCCTCGCGATCCTGTACTTCCTGCCGCTGCTGCTGAGCTCCGCCGCGATCGCGATCACCTTCAAGTCCCTGCTGGACCCGAACTTCGGCCTGGCCAGCGGGCTGAACATCGCCTGGCTCGCGCAGAACTGGCTGGGCGACGCCCGCCTGGTGTGGGTGGTGCTGCTGTTCATCATCGCCTGGCAGTTCATCCCCTTCCACACCCTCATCTACCAGGGCGCGGTGCGGCAGATCCCGGCGAGCATGTACGAGGCGGCGCAGATCGACGGCGCCTCCCGCGCGCGGCGCTTCCTCTCGATCACCCTGCCGCAGCTGAAGTTCACGATGATCACCAGCTCGACGCTGATGGTGGTCGGTGCGCTGACGTACTTCGACATCATCTTCGTCCTCACCCAGGGCGGGCCGGGCGTGGCCACCCGCATCCTCCCCCTGGACATGTACCTCACCGGCTTCCGCGGCAACGAGATGGGCGTGGCCAGCTGCCTCGCCGTCATGCTCGTGGTGATCGGCCTGGGCCTCGCGCTCGGCGTGCAGAGCCTGGGCGGCAAGGACGCCTCCGCGAGCCAGATGGAAGGAGCCTGAGCATGAAGCGCAACTGGATCGGAGGCACCTTCGGCTGGCTGTGGCTGCTGGTCGTGCTCCTGCCCATCTACTTCGTGGGGATCACCGCCTTCAAGTCGATCTCCACCTACTTCGGCTCCAACCCGGTGCTGCCCTCGCTGCCGGTGGCCGTCGAGAACTTCACCGCGGTGCTCGAGGCCGACTTCGGCATGTACCTCCTCAACAGCGTCCTGGTGGCGCTGGGGACCGTGGTGCCGCTGGTGCTCATGGCCTTCATGGCCTCCTACGCGATCGTGCGCGGGGCGCGGCGGGTCTTCGCCCCGGTGCGCAGCATCTTCCTGCTGGGCCTGGCGATCCCCGTGCAGGCCACCATCGTGCCGATCTACCTGCTCATCATCCAGATGCGCATGTACGACTCGCTGGCCGCGCTGATGCTGCCCGGCATCGCCTTCGGCCTGCCGCTGAGCATCCTCATCATCGCCAACTCGCTGCGCGACGTGCCCAACGAGCTGTTCGAGGCCATGTCCATCGACGGCTGCACGGAATGGCAGAAGATGTGGCGCCTCGCGCTGCCGATGACCCAGCCGGCGCTCGTGACCGTCGCCGTCTACCAGGCGCTCATGTCGTGGAACGGCTTCCTGTTCCCGCTGATCCTGACGCAGAGTCCTGACAAGAGGACCCTTCCCCTGGCACTGTGGTCCTTCCAGGGCGAGTACGCGACCAACGTGCCCGTCGTCATGGCCGCCGTCGTCCTGTCCTCGATCCCGATCCTCGTCCTGTACGCCTTCGGCCGCCGCTACCTGGTCAGCGGCATGACCGCCGGCGCCGGCAAGTGACGCGACCCCACCCCGACCCGCGCCGCGCATCGCGCCGCGCAGAAGGAGGAGAGACTTCGTGACCTCCCCGCATCCCGCCGAGACCGCCCCCGCCCCGCTGCGGGTGGGCATGATCGGCTACGGCTTCATGGGCGCCGCCCATTCCCATGCCTGGCGCACCGCCCACCGCTTCTTCGACCTGCCGCGCACCCCCGAGCTGCGCACCCTCGCCGGGCGCAGCCCCGAGGCCCTCGCCCAGGCCGCCGATCGCTACGGCTTCGCGCAGACCACCACGCGGTGGCAGGACGTGGTCGAGGATCCCGAGATCGACGTGGTGGACGTGTGCACCCCCGGCGACACCCACCACGAGATCGCCCTCGCGGCGCTGCGCGCCGGCAAGCACGTGCTGTGCGAGAAGCCGCTGGCGAACTCCGTCGAGGAGTGCGAGGAGCTGGCCGCGGCCGCCGCCGAGGCCCGCGCCCGGGGCGTCCGATCGATCTGCGGCTTCTCCTACCGCCGCACCCCCGCGCTCGCCTATGCCCGCCAGCTCGTCCAGGAGGGCGCCGTCGGCGAGATCCGCCAGGTGCGGGCCCAGTACCTGCAGGACTGGCTCTCCGACGCCGATGCGCCCATGACCTGGCGCCTGCAGAAGGACAAGGCCGGCTCCGGGGCCCTCGGCGACATCGGTGCGCACGTCATCGACCTCGCGCAGTGGATCACCGGCACCGACATCACCGCGGTCTCCGGCACCCTGCAGACGGTCGTGCCGACCCGTCCCGCCGCCGGGGACATGCAGGGCCTGGGCGGCAAGGGCGATGCGAGCGGGGAGCGCCAGCAGGTCACCGTCGACGACCTCGCCCTGTTCACCGCCCGCTTCGAGGGCGGGGCGCTCGGCGCGTTCGAGGCGACCCGCGTCGCCCAGGGCCGCAAGAACGCCATGCGCCTGGAGATCCACGGCGCGAAGGGCGCGATCGCCTTCGACTTCGAGCGGATGAACGAGCTGGAGGTCTACGACGCGACGGCCGGCGCCGGGCGCCAGGGCTTCTCCCGCGTCCTGACCACGGAGCCCGAGCACCCCTACGCCGCGGCCTGGTGGCCCACCGGCCACGGCCTCGGCTACGAGCACACCTTCACCCACGAGATCGCCGACCTCGTCCGCGCCATCGGCGAGGGCAGCGACCCCTCCCCCTCCTTCGAGGAGGCGCTGCAGGTCCAGCGCGTGCTGGCCGCCGTCGAGCAGAGCTCCCACGACGCGAGCCGCTGGACGTCGCTGCCCGCACCGGCCCCCGAGGCCGCGTCCCCGAACCCCACCGATGCCGCAGGAGGCACCCGATGACCGACCCCCGCACCGCCCTCGTCGTCCGCGGAGGCTGGGACGGGCACCAGCCCGTCGAGGCGACGAACCTGTTCATCCCCTTCCTGGAGGAGAACGGGTTCACCGTCCGGATCGAGGAGTCCCCCGCGATCTACGCCGACGCGGAGTACATGGCCACGGTCGACCTCATCGTCCAGTGCAACACGATGAACACCATCGAGCGCCCCCAGTTCGAGGGGCTGCGCGCGGCGATCGAGGCCGGCACCGGCATGGCCGGCTGGCACGGCGGCATCGCCGACAGCTACCGCAACGAGTCCGACTACCTCACCCTGATCGGCGGCCAGTTCGGCTGCCACCCCGGCAAGCATCCCGACGAGCGCACCGGCGAGCAGTCCGACAACTACGTCCCCTACACGGTGAACATGCTGCCCGCGGCGGCGGAGCACCCGATCACCCGGGGCATCAGCGACTTCGACCTGGTCACCGAGCAGTACTGGGTGCTCTCGGACGACTACATCGACGTCCTGGCCACCACCACCCAGAAGGTGCGCGAGTGGGATCCGTGGAACCGCCCCGTCACCTCCCCGGCGATCTGGACGCGCCAGTGGGGCCGGGGCAGGATCTTCGTGTCGACCCCCGGCCACCGCGTCGAGGTCCTCGAGGACCCCAACGTCCGCACCATCATCGAGCGCGGCATGCTCTGGGCAGCCCGCTGACCACCCCTTCGATCCCAGGAGAACCTCGCCCATGCGCATCGGCATGATCGGCTGCGGCAACATCGCCGCCCAGTACCTCGCCTCCTTCCCCCTCCTGCCCGATGTCGAGCTGGTCGCGGTCGCGGACCTCGACCCGGAGCGCGCCCGCGCCGTCGCCGCGGAGCACGAGGGCGTGCGCGCCCTCACCGTCGACGAGCTGCTGGTCGACGAGGCCGTGGACACCGTCCTGAACCTCACCATCCCCGCCGCCCACGCGGAGATCGACCTGCGGGCCATCGCCGCCGGCAAGAACGTCTACTCCGAGAAGCCCTTCGCCGTGGACACGGCCGATGGCGCAGCGGTCCTCGCGGCCGCCGAGCAGCGGGGCGTGCTCGTGGGCAGCGCCCCGGACACCGTGCTGGGCACCGGCACGCAGACCGCCCGGGCGGTGATCGACGCCGGGAGGATCGGCACCCCCGTCGCGGCGACCGCCACCATGCTCACCCCCGGCCACGAGCGCTGGCACCCGAACCCGGACTTCTACTACACCCCGGGCGGCGGCCCGCTGCTGGACATGGGCCCGTACTACATCCATGCCCTGGTCACGCTGCTGGGCCCGGTCTCCGCGGTGATCGGCGCCGGCAGCCGCTCCCGCGACGAGCGCGAGATCGGCTCCGGCCCGCGCGCCGGGCAGCGGATCCCCGTCTCGATCGACACCCACATCACCGGGGTGCTGGTCCACGCCTCCGGCGCGCTGTCGACGCTGGTCATGAGCTTCGACGCGGTCGCCACCTCCGCCCGGCCCATCGAGGTGCACGGCACCGAGGGCTCCCTCGCCGTGCCGGACCCCAACCGCTTCGAGGGGGAGGTGTCGCTGCACAGCCTGGGCGGCGAAGGCTGGACGGACGTCCCCGTCAGCGCCGGCTACGTGGAGGCCGGCCGCGGCATCGGCCTGCAGGACATGGCCGTGCGCGGCTCCGACCTGCGCGCGAGCGGGAGGCTGGGACAGCACGCGCTCGAGGTCATGAACGCCGTGCTCGCCTCCTCGGTCAGCGGCGCGCGGATCGAGATCGCCAGCACGGTCGAGCGTCCCGAGGCCGTGCCGCTGCAGGATCTCCGCACCGCGGCGACGGCCTGAGACCCGCGGAGGGAGCATCGGCCCCGGCCGATGCTCCCTCCGGGGCGGCCCGGCCATCGGCCCGGCCATCGGCCCGGCCGATGGGCCCTCCGGGGCGGCCCGACCGATGGGCCCTCCGAGGTGGCCGGAGCGGACTCCCTGCCACGTTCCCAGAATTTCGTCGAAACGCTTCGCCTGCATGGTCCACAATGGACCTGTCGCCCGGCACCCGGGCGGCCAGGATCACCGACGGCGCGCCGCATCGGCCGCGTCCGAGACAGGACACGCAGCATGGCAACCATGACCGACATCGCCCGCGAGGCGGGCGTCTCCCTGAGCACGGTCAGCTATGCCCTCAGCGGGAAGCGCCCGATCTCCCCCGCGACCCGGGAGCGCATCCAGTCGGCCATCGACCGCCTGCAGTACCACCCGACCGCGAGCGCGCGGGCCCTGGCCTCGCAGCGCACCTCCCTGCTCGGGGTCGCCGTGCCCCAGCGCGAGGACGTCGACGCCCACGTGATCATGGAGTTCGTCAGCTCCATCCTCACCGCCTCCCACGAGCAGGACTACGACCTCCTGCTGGTCGCCGCCGAGGACCACGAGCGCACCCGCCGGGTGATGGACGAGGGCAAGGTCGACGCCCTGATCGTCATGGACCTCGTCGAGGACGACCCGCGCATCCCCTCCCTCGCGGCGCTGCCGCGGCCGGTGGTGCTCATCGGGTACCCGCAGGAGTCCGGGGGGCTGGCCTGCGTGGACTTCGACTTCCTCTCCGGGGCGATGCTCGCCGTGCGCGAGCTGCACGCCCGCGGCTCCCGCCGCATCGGCATGCTCACCTCCCCCGCCGCGACGCACCGCCCCTCCCCCACCTACGCCCGGCGCTCCCGCCTGGGATACACGATGGCCTGCACCGAGCTCGGCATCGCACCGACCATCGTCGAGGTCCCCTCCGACGCCGAGTCCCTCGGCGCCTTCGTGCGCGAGCAGCTCGTGCAGGAGCAGCGCTTCGACGCCCTCTTCGTGCACCAGGAGCCCGCCCTCGCCCACCTGGGCCGGGCCTTCGCCGCCCAGGGCGTCGCCTGCCCCGAGGACGTGCAGATCGTCGCGATCTCCCCGGAGGACGTCGCCGTGAGCGGCCCCTGGGACGTCTCGAACGTCGAGCTGCCGATCAGCTCCATCGGCCGCACCGCGCTGGCGATGCTGCTGGAGATGCTCAGCGGCCCGGCCGCCCCGCCCCACTCCCGCCTGCTCAGCCCCACCTTCACCCCGCGCGGCACCACCCGCGCCTGAGGTCCCCCGCACCGGCCGGCAGGCGGTGCGCGGCGTCGCGCGCGAGCACGAACGGCGGCCCAGGAGCCGCGAGCCAGGCGATCGCCTGGTCCGCGGACGCTGGACCGCCGTGCGTGCACGCCGGAGTCGGCGCCGGATCAGCCGAACTCGGCGACGACCTCCTTGCGCAGGGCGTCCTGGTCCTTGGCGTTGGCCATGTCGACCTCGAGGACCTGCTGGTAGCCGAGGCCGTCGGCGGTGGACTGCATCTCCGCCAGGAGGGCGTCGAACTCGGCCTGGTCCTTGGCGAAGGCCATCTTCCAGGAGCTCTCGACGATCACGGCCTTGACCTGGTTGCGGATCGTGGAGATCTCCGAGGAATCCTCCGGCGCCACGTAGCTCGCCCCGGCGCCCACGGCCAGCATGTCGTTGGCCTGCAGGTACTCCATGGTGGTCGCGTGGCCGCCCATGCGGCCGGCCCAGTCCTCGGTGAGGGGGTTCGCGGCGGTGGCCTGGTAGGTCTCCCACATCTTGTAGTTGAAGGGGAAGCCGGTCTCGGGGTCCTCGTCGTTGCCGATGACCGTGGTGACGTTCAGCCAGGAGGTGCCGTCGATGTAGCTGCCGCCGCCCCACTCCTCGGGCACGTTCCCGCCCTCGCCCAGCAGCACCTGGCGGCCGAAGTCGGTCAGCTCGGGCTTGCCGTCGGCGTTCAGCTCCCAGGTCAGGCCCTGCGGCCCGGCGGCGCCCATGGTCTGGCTGGAGTTCGCGTAGACGCCCTCGGAGGAGTACAGCCAGTCGATGAACGCGGCGCCGCGCGCCGGGTCCTCCGCGTTCGAGCCGACGCCGAAGACCTGCTTGCCGCCGTACACCGAGGCGCCGTAGGAGAAGATCTTCTGGTCGGCCAGCGGCGCGATCATGAAGCCCTTGCCCTCGGCCATGTTGGCCTCGGTGTTGAAGGCGGCCTGGCCCTGCCAGGGCCAGAACGAGAACAGCACCTGGCCGGCCTGCATCTTGGAGAACAGGGTGTCGTAGTTCTGGGTGGTCGACTCGGGGTCGAGGATGCCCAGCTGGTTGGCCTCGAAGAACCACTTCAGCACGCGCACGTACAGCGAGCCGGGGTCCAGGATCGACTGGAAGTCGGAGCCGTCGGCCTTGGCCAGGACGAAGCCGACCTCGTCGTAGCCGTAGTAGCAGCAGGGCTGCTTGGCGTTGTTCATGTAGTTGCCGTCCCAGTCCGCGAAGAGCGACAGGGCGTAGGTCCGCTTGCCGTTGGCGGCGGTGGGCTCGGCGTCCTGCATCTGCTTGAGGACGGGCAGCAGGTCCTCGAGGGTGCCGATCTCTGGGTAGCCGACCTTGCCGTAGACGTCCCAGCGCACGAAGGGGCCGAAGGTCGGGTCGATGCCCTCGCTCGGCTCGGAGGGCTTCAGGGTCGAGACCTGGGTGGGGATGGCGTAGATGCCGTCCAGGCCCTCGTTGACCTTCTGCACCGCCGCGTCGAAGCGCGCGGAGCTCTCCATGTGCTCGTACCAGGAGGAGATGTCCATGAGCAGCCCGCCCTCGACGAGCTCGGTGAGCTTCTGCCCCTGGTCGGTCAGGACGATGTCGCCCAGGTCCCCGGCGGAGACGCGGGTGTTGTACAGGGTGTCCCCGCCGCCGGCGACGTTGGGGGCGATGACGTTGAGGGTGAGGTTGAAGCGGTCGGTGACGAGCTTGCCGAACCAGCCGGGCTGCTCGCCCATCTGGTTGGCGAGGCCGTCGAAGACGTCGGCGGTGAGCGCGTCGTCCCAGGCGGTCGGGAAGGGCTCGGCGGGACCGTCGCCCGGCCCGGAGTTCGAGCCGGAGCAAGCGCTCAGGCCCAGTCCGGACAGGGTGAGGACGGCGCCTCCCGTGAGCAGGGAGCGGCGGCGGACGTCAGAGAGCATGTCTCCTCCTTGAGAGTGATCTGGTGGTGCGCGGGTCGAGCGGGACGGGGCGGGGATCAGCCCTTGACGGCGCCGAGCATGATGCCCTTGACGAAGTAGCGCTGGAACAGCGGGTAGACGAAGAGGATCGGCATCACCACGACCACGGCGACGGTGGTGCGGATCGAGGTGGCCGTCTGCTGGGTCGCCGCGGAGGCGATGGCGCCCATGTTGCCGCCGGACTGCTGCGCGGCCTGGGCGAGGGAATCGGCCTGGTTGATGTACATGTAGAGCAGGAACTGCAGGGTGTACAGGCTCTGGTCGGTGATGTAGATCAGGGTGTCCTGGAAGCTGTTCCACTGGGTCACGGCGGAGAAGATCGCGATGGTCGCGAGGATCGGCGTCATGTTGGGCAGCGCGATCCGGAAGAACACCTGGAAGATGCTCGCGCCGTCCATCTCCGCCGCCTCCTGCAGCTCCTCCGGCATCGCCTCGACGTAGGTCTTCACGAGGATGATGTTGAAGGGCTGCACGACCAGCGGGAGGATGTACACCCAGAAGCTGTTGGTCAGCCCCAGCGTCTTCATGATGATGAAGACCGGGATGAGGCCGGCGTTGAAGTACATCGTGATGATCACCAGGCGGTACCACAGGGCGCGCTTCCACAGCTTCGCCTGGGTGAACATGAATCCGAGGTAGGCCGAGGCGAGCACGGTGGCCGCGGTCCCGATCACGGTGCGGCCGATGGAGACGGCGGCGGCCGTGGGCAGGCCCTGCAGCTCGAAGACCTGGCGGTAGTTGTCCAGGTGGATCCCCTGCGGCAGCCAGCGGATGTCCCCGAGGGCGGAGACGTCGTTCGCGCTGATCGAGTTGATGATCAGGTAGTAGAACGGGTAGCCGCAGACGAACGCCAGCAGGGCGAACACGAGGGCGTTGAGGATGCTGAAGGGGACATCGCCCTTCTCGCGCTGGCGGCTGCGCCGGCGCGGGGCGAGGACGGTCTTCGGGGCGGTGGTGGAGGTCATCAGGGTTCCTCAGATGAGCGAGGTGCCGCGCACGCGCTTGGACAGGGCGTTCACCGACAGCAGCAGGACGACGGAGATGACGCTCTTGAGCATCGAGATCGCGGTCGCGAGGGACAGGTTGTTACCGGTCATGCCGATGTTGTAGACGTACAGGTCCAGGACCTGGATCGTGTCCTTGTTGAAGGCGTTCTGGAACACGTAGTACTGCTCCATCCCGTTGTTCAGGATGTTGGCGATCGCCAGCATGAGCAGGACGAAGTAGGTGGGCATCAGCTGGGGGACGGTGATGTGCCACATCGTCGAGAAGCGCCCGGCGCCGTCGACCTTCGCGGATTCGTAG
The DNA here is from genome assembly GCF_000576425.1 of Brachybacterium phenoliresistens. Taxonomy (GTDB): domain Bacteria; phylum Actinomycetota; class Actinomycetes; order Actinomycetales; family Dermabacteraceae; genus Brachybacterium; species Brachybacterium phenoliresistens. Next base: position 39,908 of record NZ_KK070002.1, read on the forward strand.
AGCGACTGGTCGATGCCCGCGATCGCGGCGAGATACAGGATCGCGCCCCAGCCGAGCGTCTTCCACACGCCCCACAGCGCCATCTTCAGCCAGACGTGCTCGTCGCTGTCGAGGAACTTGAGGGGCTCGGAGATGAGGCCGATGCTCTCCAGCAGGCCGTTGACCATGCCCGTCGTCGAGAACATCGAGAACGCGATCATGTACACCAGGACCCAGGAGATGAAGTTCGGGAGGGTCGTGAGCGTCTGGATGAGGTTCTTGAACCAGGTCGCCCGGATCTCGTTGAGGAAGACCGCGAAGGCCAGCGGCAGCACCGAGGCGGCGATGCCGAGGAAGCTCATGGCCAGCGTGTTCAGCATGACCTGGACGATCTGGTCGACCTGCGTCGGCGAGCTGACGAGCATCGTGAACCACTGCAGCCCGACGAACTCGGAGCCGGACAGGCCGCGGGCGGGGCGGTAGTCGAACAGCGAGTAGATCCAGCCGTACAGCGGGAAGTAGCTGAACAGGAACACCAGCACCAGCAGCGGCACGATGCTCAGGAACAGCACGAACCCCTCGCGTCGCTGGCTGGGGAGCCGGCCCCGCCCCCGGGAGCCGTCATCGCGCCGATCCGGCGCCTTCGCGGCGGTCGCCGCCTCGGTGTTCATGGGAGCAACCACGTCGCCCAGCCTCTCGTCATCGCGCCCGTGCGGGCGCCGGGTTCCGTCTCTGCCACTGCGCACTCCGTCGTGTCGAAGCAACGGCGGCCGGGGGCTCCTCGCGGCACGCCAGTTTGTTAGCCCCGAACACTAATCAGCGGCGGGGTGCGCGTCAAGAATTTCTCCGAAGCGCTTCGACACCAGCGGGCGCGAGATCCCCGCGGACGCCGGCCGCGGCGCCGCCCGTCGGCGCAGGACCGCAGGCAGGGCGCGGTTCCGGGAGGCCAGGTCACGAAGGGGTCACGATGCTGCGGGCGCGCCGTCGCGACGCCGCCGGGTCGCCCGTCCCCGCGCAGAGGCACCCGGCGCCGGGCGGCGACGCCGGAGCGGGGTCGGGGCGCTCAGGCCCCGCCGGCGTGCCGGGAGTGCACGGGGCGCAGCAGCAGCGCCATCAGGTAGGCGCCGAAGGAGCAGCCGATGGTCACGAGGATCCAGCCGAGCACCGGCATGATCACCACCAGCGCGAGCCCGGTGACCGGGATCAGCACCAGGCCCATGGTCCGCAGCGGCTCGGCCCCGGGCAGCAGCAGGGCGTTGCGGACGGTCCGCCCGATCCCGGCGTCGAAGGCCGCCACCAGGGCGAGGCCGTGGATCAGGGCGGCGAGCAGGTATGCCGCGCCGAGCCCGGCGACGGCGGCCGCCATCAGCGACAGGGGCGAGTCCAGCATCAGCCAGAAGGCGGCGGCGAAGGCCAGCAGCAGCATCGGGATCGACAGCAGCAGGTGCACCGCGGTGGCGCGCAGCGCGTTGCGCCCGAGGGCGAGGACGAAGTCCTTGACGAGATAGCCTCGCTCCTCGTCGGCGTAGCGCAGGGTCACCTCCAGCAGCGCGCTGCCGGCGGCGCCGAGGGTGATCACCGGCAGGCAGGCCAGGAGGAACAGGAGGTTGAGCACCACGAAGGAGAGGAAGGTGGTCAGGCCCTGCACGGCCCTGCCGCCGGGGTCGATCCGCGAGCTGTTCATCGGGGAAGTCTGACACGCCCGCCCCGTCCGCAGGCCGTCGACCCCCTGGACATGTGTCGAAGCGATTCGATATGGTCTCCGCACTGCCTGCCCGGCCAGGCGCGGGCCCGGGCCCCGCATCGCCGCACCGCCCCGATCCGCGCCGCCGCCCGGAGCCGGGCCGTCCCGGGCCCGTCCGCACCGCCGTCCCGGCCCCTGCCCCCGCACCGTCCCGACCTGCATCGTCCCGACCTGCACCGTCCCGACCCGACCCGACCCGACCCGACCCGACCCGACCCGAAGAAGGATCCATGACGTCCAGCGACCTGCGTCCCGACCGCCTCGCGCGGATCCCGGCGGCCGACGCCCGCCGACTGGCCTGGGCGCGCGACGCCGTGGCCCGCATGACCCGCGAGGAGAGGATCGCCCAGCTGCACCAGTACGCCCCGGGCGTGGAGCGCCTCGGCATCGGCCCCTTCGTCACCGGCACCGAGGGCGTGCACGGCGTCGCCTGGAAGGGGAAGGCCACCCAGTTCCCCCAGCCCGTGGGGATGGCCGCGAGCTGGGACCCGGAGCTGCTGGAGCAGGCCGGCGCGACCGTCGCCCTCGAGGTCCGGGAGATGCACGCGGAGGACCCGGCCGTCTCCCTCAGCGTGTGGGCGCCCGTGGTCAACCTGCTGCGCCACCCGCTGTGGGGGCGCACCGAGGAGGCCTACACCGAGGACCCGCTCCTGAACGCGGTGCTGGCCTGCGGCTTCAGCAGCGGCCTGCGCGGTCGCGGCGAGACCTGGCAGACGCTGCCCACCCTCAAGCACTTCCTGGCGTACTCGAACGAGACCGATCGCGCCGCCACCAGCTCCGAGATGCCCGACCGCGTCCTGCACGAGATCGAGCTGCCCGGCTTCGTCGAGCCGGTGGCGCGGGGGCTGGCCGCCTCCGTGATGCTGTCCTACAACCTCGTCGACGGCCGGCCCGCGCATCTCACCGACCTGCTGGAGACGCAGCTGCGCGCGCACCTGCCCGATCCCGACCTGCTGTTCGTGGTCTCCGATGCGGGGGCGCCGGGAAACCTGTTCCGCTCCCAAAAGGTCACGGCCGATGCCGCCGCGGCCTACGCCGCCATGCTGCGCGCGGGCGTGGACTCCTTCACCGACAACGACACCGATCCGCGCGAGAGCGTCGAGGCGATCACCGCGGCGCTCGAGCAGGGGCTGATCGAGGACGCGCACGTCGAGCGGGCGCTGGTGCGACAGCTCCTCGCCCGGGCGCGCACCGGGGAGTTCGACGACCGGATCGAGCCCGGCAGCCCCGCCGATGCCTCGTCCGCCGGATCGGCCGAGGCGGGCTCCGCGGCCCCGTCCCCCGCCGTGCCCTCCCGCGCCGCGCGCCGGGAGCTCTCCCGCGAGGTCGCGGTGCGGTCGGCCGTGCTGCTGTCCCGGCGCGACGAGTCCGCGCTGCCGCTGCCGGCCGGACCCCTGGCCGTCCTCGGCGAGCAGGCCCACAGCGTCCTGCGCGACTGGTACAGCGGGGAGTTCTGCGAGGTCACCTCCATCGCGCAGGCGCTCTCGGCACGCCATGACGGGCCCGTGCGCACGGCGCGCGGACTGGACCTGGTCTCCCTGCACGTGCGCTCGACCGGCGCGCACCCCGGGGTCCCGGCCCTCGACCTCGCGCCGGAGGACGCCGCGGTGCGCCTGGCCGCGGACTCCTCGCTGCGGCTGCGGAACCCGGGGGCCGATGGTCCCGCCGCGGCCGCGGCGCCCGCGCGCTTCGCGGTGATCGACCTGGGCGAGGACGTCGTGGCGCTGCGCGAGGTCACCACCGGCCTGCTGCTGGCGCCGGACGACCGCGGCCGGCTCGCCGCGCGCGGCGAGCGCATCGGCGGCTGGATCGCCCAGGAGACCCTGCGCCGGGTGGTCGGACCGGACGGCAGCTGGCAGCTGCAGCACGTGGGCACCGGCCGCTTCCTGGGCGTGGAGCACCACACCGGGGCGCTCGTCCTGCGCACGGCCGCGCCCGCCTCCGGCGCCGTGCTCGCCGTGCAGGTGCACCGCACCGCCGCCGAGGAGGTCGACGCCGCCCTCGGCACGGGGACCGCCCAGGCGGCCCGCGCCGTGGTGCTGGTCCTCGGCAACGACCCGCACGTCCACGGCCGCGAGACCGAGGACCGCCCGCACGTGCGGCTGCCCGCCCCGGACCGTGCGGCCGCCGAGCGCCTCGCGGCCCTCCCGCCCGAGATCGCGACCGTCCTGGTGATCACCTCCTCCTACCCCTACGACCTCGAGGGCCTCGAGGAGCGGGTCGGCGCGGTGGTGTGGTCCTCCCACGCCGGGGAGGCCGAGGGCGAGGCGATCGCCGACCTGCTCACCGGCGCCCGGGACTTCTCGGGCCGCCTCGCCCAGGCCTGGCCGGACTCCTCGCCGCTGCCGCCGCTGCTGGACTACGACGTGATCCGCGCCGGCTCGACCTACCAGTACGGACAGTCGGCCCGGTTCCCCTTCGGCCACGGCCTCGCCGTGGACGCCGTGCGCTGGCACGACGCCCGCATCGACGCCGGCGAGGACGGGCTGACGGTCTCCGTCGACCTGAGCGCACCGGCCGAGCGCGCGACCGCCGGCCCGCTGCGCGAGGTGGTCCAGGTGTACGTCGATGCGCCGGCATCGGCCTTCTCCCGCCGCGAGCACGCGGTGCCCGCGACCCGCCTGGTCGGCTTCACGGCCCTCGAGGTGCCCGCCGACGGCTCCGTCACCGCGCAGGTGTCCGTCCCCTACGCCCGCCTGGCGCTGTGGGCGAGCGACCGCGACGCCTGGGAGCTGCCCGACGGGCCGGTGCGGGTGCGTGTCGCGCGCTCCTCGAGCGTGGCCGAGGCCGAGGCCGAGGTCTCCGTCCCCGCGGCGGTCCTCGCCGCGCACGCCCTGCCCGCCGAGGCCGCATCGGCCGATGAGCTGCGCATCCCCGCCCATCGGGCGGAGCGGACCTGCGGCGCCGTCCGGGCGGCCGCCTCCCTGCTCGAGGGCACCGAGATCCGGCCGCTCGGCGCCGCCCCCGGCACCGCCGCCTTCGTGCTCGCCGCGGGCACCCGGATCGACGGGCTCGAGGTCCGCGCGCTGGACGGGGAGACCCCCGCCGGCCGGGCGGAGCTCGTGGACCCCGACGCCCCCGACCCCGCATCGGCCCCCGCCCTCCCGCTGCCCCACCGCGTCCCCGCGGACGGGACGCGCCCCACCGGACGGGTGCTCGTGCGCCTGTCCGGCCCCCTCGCCCTGACCGCCCTGCGCTGCGCCGCCCCGCCGGCCGCCCAGGCCTGACCCGCGCCCCACGATCTGGAGACCCCCATGAAATTCACCGACGGCTACTGGCTGGTCCGCGACGGCGTCACGCTGCAGCGCCCCGCCGAGGTCCACGACATCGAGGTGCGCGAGGACTCCCTGCGCGTCTTCGCGCCGGTCACCCGCATCACCTCGCGCGGCGACACCCTGAACAAGCCCGTCATCACGGTCACCTTCACCGCCCCGCGGGCCGATGTGATCGCCGTGGAGATCGAGCACTTCGCGGGCGCCCGGCAGTCCCTGCCCCGCTTCGACCTCGCCGCCGAGGCCACGGCCCCCGTCATCGAGCGGGCGGGCGAGGGCGAGGGCGAGACCGTCACCTTCACCTCGGGGCGCCTGGCCGCGCGCGTGGCGCTGCACGGGCCGTGGCACGTGGACTACCTGTGGGACGGCGACGTGCTCACCAGCTCCACGGCCCGCTCCGTCGGCTACGCGCAGGTCGAGGGCGAGGGGCCCTACGTCCTCGAGCAGCTCTCCCTCGGCGTGGGCGAGAGCATCTACGGCCTCGGCGAGCGCTTCGGCGCCTTCGTGAAGAACGGCCAGAGCGTGGACATCTGGAACGCCGACGGCGGCACCAGCTCCGAGCAGGCCTACAAGAACATCCCCTTCTACCTCTCCTCCCGCGGCTACGGCGTGCTGGTCGACGATGCGGGCCCCGTCTCCTTCGAGGTGGGGTCCGAGAACGTCACCGCCACCCAGTTCTCCGTCCCCGGGGAGCGGCTGCGCTACGAGGTCTACGGCGGCGGCGCGCCGCTGGAGGTCCTGGACCGCTACACCGCCCGCTCCGGCCGGCCCCCGCAGCTGCCGGAATGGTCCTTCGGCCTGTGGCTGTCCACGTCCTTCACCACCGAGTACGACGAGGACACCGTGCTGTCCTTCGTCGACGGCATGGCCGAGCGGGGCATCCCGCTGTCGGTGTTCCACTTCGACTGCTTCTGGATGCGCGGCTTCCACTGGTCCGACTTCGTGTGGGACCCGGCGACCTTCCCGGACCCCCGCGGGCTGATCGCCAAGCTCCACGAGCGCGGGCTGAAGGTGTGCGTGTGGATCAACCCGTACATCGCCCAGCGCTCCCACCTGTTCGCCGAGGGCGCGGAGCAGGGCCACCTGGTGCGCACCGTCGACGGCGACGTCTGGCAGAGCGACCTGTGGCAGGCCGGCATGGGCCTGGTCGACTTCACCAGCAAGGAGGCCACCGCCTGGTTCACCGGCAAGCTCGAGGCCCTCCTCGACGACGGCGTGGACGCCTTCAAGACGGACTTCGGCGAGCGGATCCCCCACGAGGGCATCGTCTGGGCCGACGGCTCGGACCCGCTGCGCGAGCACAACTTCTACACCCAGCGCTACAACCAGGCCGTCTTCGAGCTGCTCGAGCGGCGCCGCGGCGAGGGGGAGGCGGTGCTGTTCGCCCGCTCCGCCACCGCCGGCGGTCAGCGGTTCCCCATCCACTGGGGCGGCGACTGCGAGTCGACCTACGAGGCGATGGCCCAGTCCCTGCGCGGCGGGCTCTCGCTGACCAGCTCCGGCTTCGGCTTCTGGAGCCATGACATCGGCGGCTTCGAGGGCACCCCCGACCCGACGGTGTTCAAGCGCTGGATCGCCTTCGGCCTGCTGTCCACCCACTCGCGCCTGCACGGGTCGAACTCGTACCGGGTGCCGTGGCTGTTCGACGAGGAGGCCGTCGAGGTCATGCGCGAGTTCACGCGGCTCAAGCAGACCCTGATGCCCTACCTGCTGGCCACCGCCGAGAACACCGCCCGCACGGGGCACCCCGCCATGCGGTCGATGGCCCTGCAGTTCCCCGAGGACCCCGCCGCCCGCACCCTGGACATGCAGTACATGCTGGGCTCGGACATCCTCGTCGCCCCCGTCCTCCAGCCCTCCGGCGAGGTCGACGTGTACCTCCCGGCCGGACGCTGGGTGCACCTGCTGGACGGCGAGGAGGTCGAGACCGCCACCGGCACCTTCCTGCGGCGCCGCTACGACGTGCACTCGCTGGGCCTGTTCGCCCGGGCGGGCTCCGAGGTCCTCGCGCAGGTGCGCGGATGAGCGCGGCGCAGGGGTCGGGGCCCGAGGTCGGTCGCCGGGCCCGGGAGCCCTACGTCCCGCCGGCGTTCCTGTTCGGCGGCGACTGGAGCCCTGAGCAGTGGGACCCGGCCACCTGGCAGGAGGACGTGGCGCTCATGCGCCGCGCCCGCGTGAACACGGTGACCCTGGGCGTGTTCTCCTGGGCGAGCCTCGAGCCGGCCGAGGGACGCTACGAGACCGCCTGGCTGGACGCGGTGATCGACCTGCTCACCGACGCCGGCATCGGCTTCTTCCTGGCCACCCCGACGGCCTCCCCGCCGCCGTGGTTCTCCCGCGCCCACCCCGATGCGCTGCCCGTGCGCCCCGACGGGGTGCGCCTGACCCACGGCTCGCGCGACACCTACGCCGTGAGCGCCCCCGCCTACCGCGCCGCGAGCCGGGCCATCGCCCGCATGCTCGGCGAGCGCTACGGCGAGCACCCCGGCCTGCGCGGATGGCACCTGCACAACGAGTACGGCACCCTGGACCACGGCCCGCACGCCGCCCGGGCGTTCCGGTCCTGGCTGCAGGAGCGGTACGGCTCGCTCGAGGCGCTGAACGCGGCATGGTGGACGGCGTTCTGGTCGCAGGGCTACAGCTCCTTCGAGGAGATCGAGCCGCCGCGCGCCACCCAGTACCTGCACAACCCGGCCCAGCTGATCGACTTCCGCCGCTTCAGCAGCGACGAGATGCTCGCGGCGCTCGTCGAGCAGCGCGAGGAGATCCGGCGGGCGGGCTCGACTGCGCCCGTGACCACGAACTTCATGCTCCCCACCTGGAACCACCTGGAGCAGTGGTCCTGGGCGGGCGAGCAGGACGTCGTGTCCCTGGACCACTACCTCGACACGACCGGGCCCGATGCGGAGGCGCACGTCGCCTACGGCTCGGACCTCGCCCGCTCGTGGTCCGGCGGTCCGTGGGTGCTCATGGAGCAGAACCCGACCGGCATCCGCGTGGGCGATCGCACCTACGCCAAGCCGGCCTCGCGGATGATCCGCAACTCCCTGGGATACATCGCCCGCGGCTCCCAGGCCTCGCTGTTCTTCCAGTGGCGGGCCTCCGCCGGCGGCTCCGAGCAGTGGCACGGGGCGCTGGTCCCCCACGCCGGCGGGGAGACCCGGGCCTTCGCCGCGGTCGAGCACCTGGGCGGGATCCTCGAGCGGATCGCCCCGGCCCTCGCCCCGCCGGCCTCCGGGCCGATGGTCCCCGCGCAGGTCGGCATCGTCTGGCACGCCGACGGCTGGTGGGCGCTGGAGACCCCGCACCTGCCCAGCGACGCGATGACGTACTCCGCGCAGCTGCGCGGGACGCACCGGTCCTTCTGGCGGGCGGGGATCGCCACCGACTTCCTCGCCCCGGGGGCCGATGCGCGCGGCTACCGGCTGCTCGTGGTCCCCACGCTGGCGCCGATGACGCCGCAGCAGGCCGCATGGCTCGAGGACTACGTCCGCGGCGGCGGGACCCTGCTGGTCGGGCCGATGACCGGGATCTCCGACGAGAACCTGCGCGTGGTCCCGGGCGGCCACCCCGGGATGCTCCGGGACCTCCTGGGCGTCCGCGGCGAGGAGGTCCTGCCGCTGGAGCCCGGGCAGATGCTCACGCTCTCGGACGGCACCGCGGTGCAGGAGTGGACGGAGCTGCTCACGGCGACCGACGCCGAGGTGCTGGCGACATACACCCATCCCGAGCTCGACGGCTCCCCCGCGATCACCGCGGCCCGCCGCGGGGACGGGCGCGCGGTGTACGTCTCGGCGGATCTGGTCCAGGAGTCGCGGGACGCCCTGCTGGCCGGCCTCGCCGCCGAGCTCGGCATCGCCCCGACGCTCCCGGGCGCCGCCGGGGCGGGCCTGGAGGCCGTGCGCCGCCGCGGCGCGGAGGCCGACCATCTGTTCCTGCTGCACCACGGCTCCGCGCCGGTGCGCGTCCAGGCGGAGGGCACCGACCTCGTCTCCGGGGAAACGGCGGCATCGGGCCTGGTCATCGCCCCGGGCGAGGTCGCCGTCGTGTCCGTGGCCCCCGGCGCCCCCGCCCGCCTGCTGCCCGACGCCTGATCCCCGGCGCCGCGCCGCGCCGGATCCCGACCGTCCGCCCCTCCCCCTCGACCCCGCCCCGGAGGACCCGCCCCATGGCCCTGTTCGACCTGCCCCTCGCCCAGCTGCGCACCTACCGTCCCGAGCTCGACGAGCCCGCCGACCTCGACGACTTCTGGGCCGGGAAGCTCTCCCGCGCCCGCGCCCATGCGCCGCTCATCCAGGTCGCGCCCGTCGAGACCGGCCTGACGCTGGTGGACACCTGGGACGTCACCTTCGCCGGGCACGACGGCGACCCGATCCGTGCCTGGTACCTGCGGCCGGCCGGCGTCCCGGGCGACCTGCCGGTGGTCGTGGAGTACATCGGCTACGGCGGCGGCCGCAGCCTCCCGCTGGAGCATCTCGCCTGGCCGGCGGCCGGCTACGGGCACCTGGTGATGGACACCCGCGGCCAGGGCTCCGGCTGGGGCTCGGGCGGCGCCACCCCGGACCCGGTGGGCTCGGGACCGGCCGCCCCGGGGTCGATGACCCGCGGCATCGACGACCCGGAGACCGCGTACCTGGGCCGTCTGATGACCGATGCGGCCCGCGCCGTGGATGCCGCCCGCGTCCTGCCCGGCGCCGACGGCCGCGTCGCGGTGACCGGCAACAGCCAGGGCGGCGGCCTCGCGCTCGTCGCCGGGTCGCTGGTGCCGGACGTCTCCGCGGTGATGGCGAACGTGCCCTTCCTGTGCCAGATCCGCCGGGCCATCGACATCACCGACTGCGACCCGTACCAGGAGATCGTCCGCTACCTCGCGGTGAACCGGGACCGCGAGGCCGCCGTCGAGCGCACCCTGGGCTACCTCGATGCGGTGCACCTGGTGCGGCGGGCCCGGGCCGATGCCCTCTTCTCGGCGGCGCTGCGGGACATGACCTGCCCGCCGTCGACGATCTTCGCCGCCCGCAACCATTACGCGGGCACCCTCCCGGAGGGCTCGCCGGAGGCGCCGTCCACGCAGATCGAGGTCTACCCCTACAACAACCACGAGGGCGGCGCGGCGGTCCAGCACGATCTCCAGATCCGCTGGCTGCGTGAGCGCCTCTGATCCCGCGCGCGCCCGCCCCTCCGGCCCCGATCCTGCGCGGAGTCCCGCGCACTGCGCGCCCGATCATTCGGAAAGTTTCTAGTCTTGCGAGCGGTACTGACCTCTTGACCTTCTCATCGGCCCCCGGTAGCTTCGGGGCATTCCGGAGCATCTATCGCAAGTTTTCGACGTGGAGAACCCGCACGCCCCGGAACCACACCACTGCGCACCCGGGAGCCGATGATGTCCCCTTCCCTCCTCGCACGCCCCAGCCGCCGCGCCTTCACCGGCATGAGCATCGCCGCGACGGGCCTGCTGGGCCTCACCGCCTGCGGCGAGGACGCCGGGCCCGATCCATCTCTCGAGGCCTCCTCCCAGGACCGCGGGGCGATGGATGACTTCGAGGCGGACCAGCAGTTCACCGCGACCGAGCCGCTGCAGCTGTCCATCCTCTGGACGGACTGGCCCGAGCAGCCCGTCCTCGACAGCTGGCAGATCTTCGATCGGATCAAGGAGCTCAGCAACGTCGAGCTGCAGCTCACCCACGTCCCGTTCAGCGACGTCGTGGAGAAGCGCAGCCTCCTGATCAGCGCCGGGGATGCCCCGGACCTGATCCCCCTGATCTACCGCGGCGACGAGACGCCGTTCGTCTCCTCCGGGGCGATCCTCCCGATGAGCGACGTCGTCGAGCACATGCCCAACTTCCGCCGGTACGTCGAGGAATGGGACCTCGGAGAGATGGTCGACGGCCTCCGCCAGGCCGATGGCAAGTACTACATGCTGCCCGGGCTGCAGGAGGTCTGGGTCCCGTCCTTCTCCCTCATCATCCGCACGGACGTCTGGGAGCAGGCCGGCGTCCCCGTCCCGCGCGCCTGGGACGAGGTCCGCGAGGGGCTGCGGGCCATCAAGGCCGCGCATCCGGAGTCCCTCCCCCTCGCCGACGGCTTCGAGGGCCAGTCGCTCATCAACTATGGCGGCTACGCCTTCGGCACCCGCGCCGGCTGGGGCTTCGGCAACGGGATGGTCGGCGGCATCGACGCCCCCTTCGAGTACGCCGCGACGACCCCCGAGTACAAGGCGATGGTCGAGTACTACCGGGGCCTGGTCGAGGAGGGACTGCTGGACCCGGAGTCGCTGAGCGCCGCGAACGACGGCTCCGGCGCCGGCGGCGTGGCCGAGAAGTTCGCCCAGGGCACGTGCTTCGCCGCCTCGGGCTCCTCCGGCACCGCGATCGAGTTCGCGCAGGCCCTGGACGCCGCCGGCGGAGACGCCTCGACCATCCGTCTGATCCCGCCGCCCGGCGGCCCGGGCGGGAGCATCATGGGGCCCCGCAACTTCTGGCATGGCTTCATGCTCAGCTCCCGCGTCGCCGAGCGCGAGGACTTCCTCGCGATCCTGCAGTTCCTGGACTGGCTGTACTACGGGCCCGCCGCCCGGGAGATGACCCGCTGGGGCGTCGAGGGCGAGACGTACGCCAAGGACGGCGACGGCAGGATCACCCTGACAGAGGGCTATTCGCTGAACGCCTTCGACCTGAACGTCGGCGCGGAGATCGATATCCAGACCGATCTGGGCTTCTCGACCTTCCTCTCCGAGGCGACCGAGTCGCGCTCCCTCAAGGAGTCCTACAACTCCGAGACCTTCCGGGAGTACGTCGAGGACGTGCTGGCGACCCTCGAGCCGATGCCGCCCTGGGCGCCCGCCCCGCTGGACGAGGGGGAGCTCGAGCGTTCTGCCCTGATGGCGACCTCGCTCAAGGATGCGGTGGACACGAACACGCTCCGCTTCATCCTGGGCGAGCGCGATATCCAGGAGTGGGACGCCTTCGTCGGCGAGCTCGAGGCCGCAGGCCTGGCCGACTACCTCGAGCTGTACCGGGGTGCGCGCGAGCGCTTCGTCCGGTCCGCGTCCTGACCCGCCCGGATCGCCCCGGTCCGCAGATCCGTGGACCGGGGCGGATCCATGCCTGCGCCCGATCTCATGCTCCTCACGGGATGGATCGCCTCTCGACCCCGGCGGGTGCGCGCTCCCCGGGCCGCACAGCGAGCATCCGCCGGAGTCGAGATCACGCAGGAGGTGCGGGACGGCGACAGGCGGTCGGCGGGCTCAGGGCCGCAGGGCGGTGGTGAGGGCGAGGGCGGCGGCTCCGACGGAGCAGGGATGGGGCTGCACGGTCGAGACGGCCACGTGCACGTCCGCGCCCAGGGCCCCGGCGCGCTCGCGCAGCGAGGCGGTGACGGCGTCGCGGTACAGCTTCGGGGCCATGGAGATGCTGGTCCCGCTCAGCACCACGCTGCGCACCCCGAGCGGCCCGATGATGTTGCCGATGACCAGCGCGATCGTCCGGGCGCTGTCCAGGACGATGCGCGTCGCGCCCGCGTGGCCGTGGGCCGCCGCCTCGGTGAGCCGGGCGTGGTCGGTGATGACGCGGGTGCCGTCCGGGTCCAGGCCCAGCTCCTCGCCGAGCCCGTCCTGGACGGCCCGGCGGATGTCGGCCGCGTTCGAGGACGTCTGGTGCAGGCAGCCGCGGCCTCCGCAGGGGCACGGCGGCCCCTCGGGGTCGACGATGACGTGGTCCAGCGAGCTCGAGCCGGGGATCTCGGGCAGGATCGGCCCTCCCGCGGAGAGCACGACCGCGCCGATGCTCGGCCCGAGGTGCACGGTGAGGCAGGCCGACTCCTCCTGCTCGCCCACCCAGTAGCTCCCCAGCCCCGCGCACAGGGCCGGGCTGCCGAAGGTCGTGGGCAGGTCCAGCTCGCGCTGGAGGAGGTCGCGCACGTGCGCAGCGGCGGCGGCGTCCTGGCGCAGGTCGGCGATGCCGATGCCGGCGCAGCCCCCGCGCTCGTCGTCGATCCGGGTGCGCAGGTCGCGCAGGCGCTCGAGGAGCGCCGCCTCGTCCAGGGCGAGGGCGGGGCCCTCGGCGGCGTCCGGGGCCGCCGGCCGGCCGTCCTCGGCCGCGGCGGCGCTCGCGCCGAGGGGCATCACGGCGCGGAAGCGGAGGCTCCCGTCCATGTTCATGGCGACCAGGGAGAGCCGGTCGAGCTCGAGGGTGCAGCCCAGGGACCAGCGGGAGGCGGTGTTGACCCGCAGCAGGCTCGCCGGCTTGCCGCCGGTGGAGCGGGCGCGGCCCACCTCGACCACGAGCCCCTCGGCGAGCAGGCGCTTGACGGAGTTGGTGACCGTCACCGCGGTCACCCCGAGCTCCGCGGCGAGCGCGGTGCGGGTGGTGTCGGGGACCCGGCGGATCGCGTCGAGGACCGCGGCATCGGTCGCCGCGCCGCTGCGCGGTCGAAGAGCTGCCATGGGGTTTCCTCTCGACGGTCGATCGGGCGGAGCGGGGACGCAGCGGTCGGGCGCCGACGGCACCGCCTCGACACCGCGGTCTCCGTCGATGGTCGCGGACCCCGGAGGCGCCCGCGCTGATCGTGACATCTTCGTGACGCTCGAGGCGCGGGAACGCGGTTGACGCCGCCGTGAACATGCTCGCATACTTGCGCTTACTTCACAAAGTTGGTTAAGTAAGTCCCGTTGGCAGCGGCCGGTCCCTCGGACCCGCCGCTCCAGTCCCCACCGTTCCCGCACCACCCTCCCGCCCGATCGGGCACCACAGATCTCACGCACTGCCGCGTGGAGAAGGAGAGCGACGATGCATCTCAGCCGCAGGACCCTCGGCAAGCTGTCCCTGGCCGCCCTGGCCCCGCTGGGGCTGGCCGCCTGCTCGGGCCAGTCGAACCTCGAAGGCGGTGCGTCCGGCTCGGACAAGCCGATCGTGACCACGTACAACGGCTCCGGCGCCGGCTTCACCAAGAACTTCAACCCGCACTCGGCCTCGGTGCTGAGCATGGTCCAGGGGATGATCTTCGAGCCTCTGTTCTACTTCAACCCGCTCAACGCGATCGATGCGGACCCCGTCCCCCAGCTGGGCGAGTCCTACTCCTGGAACGAGGACGGCACGGCCCTGACCGTCACCGTCCGCAGCGGCGTGACCTGGTCGGACGGCACCCCCTTCACGGCGAAAGACGTCGCCTTCACCTTCAACCGCATCAAGGACACCCCGGCCCTGAACGGCTCCGGCAAGGCGCCCTCGGCGGAGGCCACCGACGATGCCACCGTCGTGATCACCTACCCGGCGCCCTCCTTCGTCGAGGGCCCCAACGCCCTGGGCCGCACCTGGATCATCCCCGAGCACCGGTTCGCGGACGTGGCGGACCTCGCCACCGACGCCAACGAGGAGCCCGTGGGCACCGGACCGTTCGTGCTCTCGGACTTCACCGCCGAGTCCTACCTGCTCGGCGCCAACGAGTCCTACTGGGAGGAGGGAAAGCCCGCCATCGGCGGCGTGCGCGTGATCTCCCTGTCCGGCAACCAGTCCGCCACCGACAAGTGGCTCGCCGGCGAGATCGACTACATGTCCACCGCCATCCCGGACCTGGACACCCACGTCGCGAACAACCCCGACCTCAGCTACACCAACACCGGCACCTCGCAGGCGGCCCTGTTCGCCGCCGCGAACCCCGAGCTGGGCTGCGAGGGCCCGCAGACGGACGTCGCCGTGCGCCAGGCGCTCTACTACGGCATGGACCGCGAGCAGCTCTCCAAGCTGGCGTTCTTCGACCTGGGCACCGACATCTCCCCCGCCTTCGCGCTGCCCGAGCGGGACAAGGAGTTCATCGACCCGTCGATCGAGCTGGCCCCCTGGAACGCCGATCCCGCCAAGGCCGAGCAGATCCTTCAGGACGCCGGCTACGCCAAGGGCGGCGACGGCATCTACGCCAAGGACGGCGTGCGCGTGTCGATGACCGTCAGCTGCCCCACGGGCTGGACGGACTTCGTCACCGCCCTGGACACCCTCAAGCAGCAGTACTCGCAGATCGGCATCGAGCTGATCCCCCAGCAGGTCTCCGTCAACGAGTGGAACGACGCGAAGTCCAAGGGCACGTTCCAGCTGGTCATCGACTCCGTCGGGCAGGGCCCGGCCCCGGACCCGTTCTACCCGTACCACACCTTCTTCGGCACGGACTCGACCGTGCCCGTCGGGGAGAACGGCAACCCGTACCAGAACAGCTCCCGCTTCTCCGACCCCGACGTCGACGCGGCGCTCGAGGTCGCGGCCGGGACCGACGACCCGGAGGTGAAGAAGCAGCAGTACTTCATCATCCAGAAGAAGATCGTCGAGGCGATGCCGTACATCCCGCTGCTGATCGGCTCGAGCCTGACGGAGTACAACTCCTCGAAGGTCACCGGCTGGCCGACCGCCGAGAACCTGTACGCCTACCCCATGTCGTGGTCCGCCCCGGACAACGCCCAGGTCCTCAAGACCGTCACCCCCGCCTGAGAACAGCGCTCCCCCGGACGCCGGGCGCCCCGCACGACGGGGCGCCCGGCCCCGCCCGGCGCTCGTGCAGAAAGGACCTGCGGTGCACATCGCGCGGAAGCTCGGCTTCTACCTCGTGGCCCTCTGGGCCGCCGTCACCCTCAACTTCTTCATCCCCCGGGCGCTGCCCGGCAGCCCCGTCGACGCCGTGCTGGCCAAGCTCGCCCTGCGCGGCCCCGTCGACCCGGGCACCCGCCACGCGATCGAGGTGATGCTCGGCGCCGACGACCAGGGCTCGATCATCGAGCAGTACTTCCAGTACCTCGGCAACCTGCTGCGCGGGGACCTCGGCACCACCGTGACCTACTTCCCCGCGCCCGTGACCGAGGTGATCGGCCAGGCGCTGCCCTGGACGCTGGTGCTGGTGGGCCTGTCCACCTGCGTCACCTTCCTGCTCGGGGTGGGGCTGGGCACCGTGGCCGGCTGGCGGCGCGGCACCTGGCTGGACTCCCTGATCCCCGCCACCACGATCCTGCAGTCCGTGCCCTACTTCTGGCTGGCGCTGCTGTTCGTGTACGCCTTCGCGGTGAACCTCCGCCTGTTCCCGATCTCCGGCGGGTACGACGTCACCCTGGTGCGCCCCGCCCTGGACTACCCCTTCCTCTCCAATGCGGTCTACTACGCCTTCCTGCCCGCGCTGACCATCGTGCTCAGCTCGCTGGGCGGATGGCTGCTGGGCATGCGCAACATGATGGTCTCCACCCTCAGCGAGGACTACATCCTCACCGCGGAGGCGAAGGGCCTCAGCCCGCGCCGCATCATGCTCACCTACGCCGCGCGCAACGCCGTGCTGCCCAGCGTCTCCGGCTTCGCGATCTCGCTCGGCTTCGTCGTCTCCGGGTCCATCGTGGTGGAGTCGGTGTTCTCCTACCCGGGGATCGGCTACACGATGCTGCAGGCGGTCAACAACAACGACTACGCCCTGATGCAGGGGCTGTTCCTGATCATCACCGTGGCCGTGCTGGGGGCCAACCTCGTCGTCGACCTGCTGTACGGCGTCATCGACCCCCGCACGCGGGCCCGCGGCTGAGACGGAGGAGAGACCATGACCACCAAGCCCAACACCGCGGCGATGGCCGTGTCCGCCCAGCGCCGGCGGCTGCCGCGATTCCTCACCCCCACGCTGATGGTCGGCGGCGGCATCGTCGTGCTGATCACCCTGTTCGGGCTCATCGCCCCCTTCTTCGTGGCCGATCCCAACGCCGTGGACAACATGGGCATGCAGCCGCCCTCGGCCCAGCACTGGCTGGGCACCACCCAGACCGGCCAGGACGTGCTGGCCCAGCTCGCCTGGGCCACCCGCGGCTCGCTCACCGTCGGCATCATCGTGGCCGTGATGGCGCTGTTCCTCTCGGCCTTCTTCGGGATCCTCGGCGGATACCTGGGCGGCTGGCTGGACGAGGCGTTCTCCCTGTTCACCAACGTCGTCCTCATCCTCCCCGGCCTGCCGCTGATGATCGTCATCGGCTCCTACGTCGAGCAGCGCGGGCTGATCCTCATCGCCGTGGTCCTCGCGATCACCTCGTGGGCGGCGGCCGCCCGCGTGCTGCGCTCCCAGACCCTGTCGATCCGCGGCCGCGACTACGTGCAGGCCTCGAAGATCGCCGGCGAGCGCCCCTGGCGCATCATCGCCGTGGAGATCCTCCCGAACCTGCTGCCGGTCATGTCCAGCAGCTTCGTGTTCGCCCTCGTCTCGGCGATCCTCGGCGAGGCGGGGCTGAGCTTCATCGGCCTCGGCGTGGTGGGCACCCACACCTGGGGCTCGATGCTCTTCTACGCCCAGAACGGCCAGGCCCTCACCCTGGGCGGCTGGTGGTGGTTCGTCCCGCCGGGCGCGATGATCGCGGCCCTGGGCGGCGGCCTGTCCCTGATCAACTTCTCCATCGACGGGATCATCAACCCCCGTCTGCGCACCGCCCCCGCCGCCGCGCGGACGGCGCGCCACGCCCAGAAGGAGGCGGCAGCGGCATGAGCACCCCCACCCCCGATCCCGCATCGGCCGCCGCGGCCGATCCCGCGCAGCACCACCCGAGCGCCGCGGATCTCGCCGCCTCCGCCGCGAACCGCGAGCTGGTGGACATCGAGCACCTGCGCGGGGACGACTCCCCGCTCTCGCAGGAGCCGGTGCTCACCGTCTCCGACCTCAGCATCGAGTACCAGGTCGACCCGCCGGTGCGGGCCGTCCGCAGCGCGAGCTTCCAGCTGCGGCGCGGCGAGGTGCTGGGCCTGGCCGGGGAGTCCGGCTGCGGCAAGACGACCCTCGCCTACGGCCTGAACCAGCTGCACCGGCCGCCGGCGCGGATCGTCGAGGGCTCGGTGACCTTCCACGGCCAGGACGGCCACGACGTGGATGTGCTGGGGCTCCACGGCGCGGACCTGCGCGCCTTCCACTGGTCCCGCATCGCCATGGTGTTCCAGGGGGCGATGAACTCCCTGAACCCCGTGATCAGCGTGCGCGCCCAGCTGGACGACGTGTTCACCACCCATCGGCCGGAGATGTCCAAGGCCGAGCGCCTCTCCCGCAGCCGCGAGCTGCTGGACCTGGTGGGCGTGGATCCCGACCGGATCGGCGCCTTCGCCCACGAGCTCTCCGGCGGCATGCGCCAGCGCGTGATGATCGCGATGGCGCTGGCGCTGGATCCCGAGCTGATGATCATGGACGAGCCGACCACGGCGCTGGACGTCGTGGTGCAGCGGGAGATCCTCCAGGAGATCCTGCGCCTGCGCCACGAGCTGGGCTTCGCGGTCATCTTCATCACCCACGACCTGCCGATGCTGCTGGAGATCTCCGACCGGATCGCCGTGATGCGCGCCGGGCAGATCGTCGAGCTGGAGACGGCCGAGGAGCTCTACTTCGCGCCGAAGCATCCCTACACCCGCAAGCTGCTGGGCTCGTTCCCCTCGCTCACCGGCGACGCGGGCGACTTCATCCGGGCCGGCTACTCCGACGAGGAGACCCGATGACCACCCTCACCGCCCAGAACATCCACAAGACGTACACCCTGCGCAACGGCCTGCGCTTCTCCAAGCTCCAGGCCGTCAAGGACGTCTCCTTCGAGCTGACCGCCGGCCGGACCGTCGCCCTGGTGGGCCAGTCCGGCTCCGGCAAGTCGACCATCGCCAAGCTGCTCATGCAGCTCGAGCACCCGACCTCCGGGCAGCTGCTGCTGGACGGCAGGCCCATCGGCCGCCGCGGCGCCGCCCTGACGGCCTACCGCGACGACGTGCAGATGGTCTTCCAGGACCCCTTCGCCTCCCTGAACCCGTTCCACTCGATCGGCCACCACCTGCGCCGGCCGCTGCTGCTGCACGGGAAGGCCACCGCGAAGACGGTGGACGCCCGGGCCGCCGAGCTGCTGGAGCGGGTGAACCTCTCCCCCGCCGCGAGCTTCCTGGAGCGCCGCCCCCACGAGCTCTCCGGCGGGCAGCGCCAGCGCGTGGCCATCGCCCGGGCCCTCGCCCCGGGGCCGAAGGTGCTGGTCGCCGACGAGCCCGTGTCCATGCTGGACGTGTCCGTGCGCCTGGGCGTGCTGAACCTCCTGGCCCGCCTGCAGCGGGAGGAGCAGCTGGCGATGCTGTACATCACCCACGACCTCGCCACCGCCCGCCACTTCTCCGACGAGATCCTCGTGATGTACAAGGGCGAGGTCGTCGAGCGGGGAGCGGCCGATGATGTCATCCTGAACCCGCAGGCCGAGTTCACCCGCACGCTGCTGAAGGCCGCCCCCGAGCCGGGCACCAACCAGCGCTTCCTCGCCGAGGCCCGTCGCCGCGGCGTCCCCATGCCCGACCATCTCGCCCACCGGGAGGACCAGTGACCCCAGCGAGCGCCCTGACGCCCGTGACCTCGGTGCGCCGAGCATCCGACTCCGCCATCGACCGCCTCGACCTGCACGAGGGCTGGACCCTCACGGTGCTGGACGGCCCCGCCCCGTTCCCCGTCCAGGACATCCCCGCCACCGTGCCCGGCACCTTCCTCACGGATCTGCTGGACGCGGGCCTCATCGAGGACCCGTACCTCGACGAGAACGAGAAGGCGCTGGCCTGGAGCGGCGAATGCGACCTCTCCTACCGCACCTCCTTCAGCCTGGGCGCCCTGCCCGGCGAGCGCACCGACCTGGTGGCCCGCTCCCTGGACACCGCCGCGACCGTGATCCTCAACGGCGAGACCGTCGCCGTCGTGCAGAACCAGCACCGCTCCTGGCGCTGGGCCGTCGAGCACCTGCTGCGCGAGGGCGAGAACACCCTCGAGATCCGCTTCGCCTCCCCGCTGCGCACCGCCCGGGAGAACCAGCAGGTCATCGGCGAGCTGCCGAAGATCGGCAACGAGCTGCCCTACAACGCGATCCGCAAGATGGCCTGCAACCTCGGCTGGGACTGGGGGCCGGTGCTCGTGACCAGCGGCATCGCCGGGCCCATCGGCCTGGAGACCTGGAGCGGGGCGCGCCTGGCGACCCTGCGCCCGCAGGTCGACGTCATCGGCGAGGACGGCTCCGTGCGCGTCCGCGCCCAGGTCGAGCGCGCCGCGGACGCCGCTGCCCCGGCCGCCCCGGATGCCCCGGATGCCCCGGCCGCGGCCGATGCCTCCGAGGAGCTCGCGCTGCGCCTGGTGGTCACCGACCCCGACGGCGCGGAGGTCGCGACCCTCGAGCACGCCCTGACCGGTGCGGAGCGCGAGGTCGATCTCGCCGCGGCCGTGCCGGCGGTGCGCCGCTGGTGGCCGCGCGGCTACGGCGAGCAGCCGCTGTACACCGTCGCCGTGTCGCTGCGGCGCGCGGACGGCACCGTGCTCGATGCGAGCGCGCACCGGGTGGGCTTCCGCACCGCCGGCTTCGTGGAGGAGACCGACGAGATCGGCACCTCCTTCACCATGGTCGTCAACGACCGCCCCATCCTGATCAAGGGCGCCAACTGGATCCCCGACGACTGCTTCCCCACCCGCCTGACGCAGGAGTCCTACCGCCGCAGCATCGGCCACGCGCTGGACGCGGGGATGAACACGCTGCGCATCTGGGGCGGCGGGCTGTACGAGGACGACGTCCTCTACGACATCTGCGACCAGGAGGGCCTGCTGGTGTGGCAGGACTTCGCGATGGCCTGCGCCGCCTACTCCGAGGCCGAGCCGCTGCGCTCCGAGATCGAGGCGGAGGCCCGCGAGAACATCGTGCGCCTGGCCTGGCATCCCGCGCTGGTGCACTGGAACGGCTCCAACGAGAGCGTCGAGGGCTACTACCACTGGGGCTTCCGCGAGGTCATCGCGGAGGGCACCGGCTGGGGGAACGGCTACTTCACGCAGCTGCTGCCGTCCCTGGTCGCCGAGCTGGACCACTCCCGCAGCTACACGCCCTCGAGCCCCTACTCCCGGCCGAAGGTCGAGGACCCGCGCAACCCCGACCACGGGACCGTGCACAACTGGGTGGTGTGGGCCTCCGAGGAGGACAACAACTACGTCCACTACCGCGACACCTCCCCGCGCTTCGCCGCCGAGTTCGGCTGGCAGGGACCGGCGTCCTGGGCGACCGTGGAGCGGGCCATCACCGAGCGGCCCCTGCGCGCGGACTCCCCCGCGATGCTCAACCACCAGAAGGCCATCCGCGGCCAGGAGAAGCTCGTGGCCGGCTACCGGCCCCACTTCCCCGACCCGGACCCGGCCTCCTATGCGGACTTCCATTTCACGACCTCGCTGAACCAGGCGCGCGCGCTGCTGGTGGGCATCAGCCACTACCGCTCGCTGTGGCCGCGCTGCGGCGGCACCATCATCTGGCAGCTCAACGACTGCTGGCCCGTGACCTCGTGGGCCGCGGTCGACGGCGACGACCGCCGCAAGCTGCTGTGGCACGCCATGCGCGAGCTGTACCGGCCGGTGCTGCTGAGCGTGCAGCCCGGGCGCGACGGCGACCCTGCCGGCCCGGGCCTGCGGGTGAGCCTCGGCAACGACCGGGACATGGAGCTCGCCGGCACGCTGCTGCTGCGCCGGCAGACCCTCGCCGGGGAGGTCCTCGCCGCCGCGGAGGCTCCCCTCGCCGTCCCGGCGCGCAGCGCGTCCGCGGTGCCGGTCCCCGAGGAGCTCGCCCTCGCGCAGGACCCGGCCGGCGAGGTGCTGGTCGTCGAGCTCGCCGGCCCGGCAGGCTCCGCGGCCGAGGCGGGCGGGGCGCCGCGCGCCGTGCACTGGTTCGCGGAGGACAAGGACCTGGCGCTGGAGGCCGATGCCCTGATCGCGAGCGCCCGCGCCGAGGGCGAGGACGTGGTCCTGGACCTCGAGGCCCGTTCGAGCGTCCGCGACGTCTGCGTGATCGCCGACCGCGTCCACCCGGACGCCGTCGCCGAGCGGCAGCTGCTCACCCTGCTGCCCGGCGAGCGCGCGAGCATCCGCATCCGGGTGCCCGGCGGCGCCGCGGACCCGGCGGCGTACGCCGCCCCCGGTGTGCTGCGGCACGTGGGCGAGCTGCTGGCCCGCTCCCGCGCCGCGCAGCCCGCCGGGCCTGCCCAGCCCGCCGCCGCCCGGGAGGAGGCCCGCACCTCGTGAGCACCGTCGGCCTCGTCGTCCCCGGCGACATCTGGTCCGCCCGCAGCGAGCAGTTCCTGAACCAGGTGCTCGCCGGGATCGAGGACGTCGTCGTGGCGGCGGGGCACACGGTGCTCACGCACGCCGCCGGCTCCGTCGAGGAGGAGATCGCCGTGCACCGGCGCTGGGCCGCCGAGGGAGCGGTCCGCGCCGTCGTGCTGCGCGACCTGGGCGCGCAGGACCCGCGCCCGGGGATCCTCCACGACCTGGGGCTGCCGTACGTGCTGATCGGCGACGTGGTCCAGGAGGACGGCCCCGGCGCCGGCGTCCCCACCGTCACCGTCGACAACGCCGGGATCATGCGGGAGGTGCTCGGCACCCTGCTGGAGATGGGCCACCGACGGATCGTCCACGTGGGCGGGCCGCCGCACCTGCTGCACTCCGCCCTGCGCCGCGCCGCCTACCGCGAGGTGATGGCCCGGCACGGGCTCGAGGACCTCGGCATCGACGGCGACTACACGCGCGCCTCCGGGGCGGCGGCGCTCGAGGCCGTGCAGGCGCGCCTGCCGGGCGTGCCCGCGACCGACCCGCCGGCGCCGAGCCGCGCCGTGCTCGTCCTGGACAACGACGCCATGGCCCTGGGCGCCCTCGAGCGCGCCCGGGAGCTGCGCCTGCGCGTGCCCGCGGACGTCTCCCTGGTCTCCTGGGAGGACTCCATGGGCTGCCAGCTCAGCGAGCCGCCGATGACGGCGCTGGGCCATTCCCTGAGGTCGACGGGGATGCAGGTGGGCCGGGCGCTCGCCCTCCTCGTCGAGGACCCGCCCCGGGTCATCCGCCACCGCCCCTCGACGCCCGTCCTGCTGCGGCGCGAGACCCTCGCCGGGCCCCCGGCGGACGCCGCGCCCCCGCGCTGAGGCTCCGCGCGCCCGCTCAGAGCCTCCGCGCGCCGGCTCCGCGCCACAGGCGCCGCGGCGCTGGCTCCTGCCGCGACGACCGCCCGCAGGGCCCTCGCGCCCGCGCGTCCGGACAGGGCCGAGGCCGGCCCCGGACCGCGCACCGCACGGCATCGGCATGTCGTGACCTGATCGAAACTTCCGTGCACTTTTTCCTCGGTGCCGGCGCATCTCCGCAGCTGGCCCGCGACCGCGGACCTCCGGCCGAATCCCTGCGCGCCACCGACAGGCATCCCGGAAAGCCGCTGCAAACTGCGGGTTCTCTCGATCCCGCAGCCCTCCGCGACGACCTTCCGCAGCAGGCAGACTCCGTTGCCGCCTGTTGCCATACGGCGATTGACGCTCCAAAACCCCTCCGCTACTGTGAGCGGGCGTACCCGGTTTTACGAAAACTTCAGGCACCGATGCCGACCAGGGTCGCCACTCACACGCACGAGGAGGTGCATGACCCCGTGACCACGTCCAGCCCCCCGCAGGAGCTGCCGGCCGTCGCCGAGGGGACCAGGCCGCGCACGAGCCCGCCCCGACGGACGTCCCGCCGCCGCCCCCTCGGGCGCGACATCCGCAAGGACTGGCGGCTGTACTCCCTGCTCGTCATCCCGCTGGTGTACCTGCTGATCTTCAAGTACATCCCCATGGCCGGGAACATCATCGCCTTCCGCCGCTTCCGCGCGGGCGGGTCGATGTTCGGCGACGAATGGGTGGGCCTGCGCTACGTCCAGAAGTTCCTCGAGGACCCCGCGTTCTGGAAGGTCTTCTCGAACACGGCCATCCTCGGCGTGCTGAGCCTGATCATCGTCTTCCCGATGCCGATCATCCTGGCGCTGCTGCTCAACGAGGTCCGCAAGACCTGGTTCAAGCGCTTCGTGCAGACCGTCTCCTACCTCCCCCACTTCATGTCGATCGTGATCGTCGTGGGCATGGTGATGCAGCTGGTCTCCCTCAACGGCACCGTGAACTCCGTGATCACGGCCCTCGGCGGGGACCCGGTCAACTTCATCGCCCAGGCCGGCTGGTTCCGCACGCTCTACATCAGCTCGGAGGTCTGGCAGACCGTCGGCTGGGGCACGATCCTCTACCTCGCCGCGCTCACCCAGGTCGACACGCAGCTGTACGAGGCCTCCCGCATCGACGGCGCGAACCGCCTCCAGCAGACCTGGCACGTGACGCTGCCCGGCATCACGCCGACGATGATCACCCTGCTGATCCTGAACATCGGCACGTTCCTCTCGGTGGGCTTCGAGAAGATCCTGCTGCTGTACAACCCCCTGACCTACGACACGGCCGATGTCATCGCGACCTACCTGTTCCGCGTCGGCCTGGTGTCCAACAACTTCAGCTATGCCACGGCCATCGGCCTGTTCGAGGCGATCATCGGCCTCGTGCTCGTGCTCGGTGCCAACGCCCTGTCCCGCCGCGTCGTCGGCTCGAGCCTGTGGTGAGGAGAGGACGATGAGAGAGTCCCGCAGCTACCGGACCTTCACGGTCCTTAACACGATCTTCCTGCTCGGCGTCGTCTTCCTGACGATGTACCCCTTCCTGAACATCATCGCCCAGTCCCTCTCGAGCGAGGCCGCGATCATGGCGGGCCGGGTCACCCTGTTCCCGATCGGCTTCACCACCGAGACCTACGAGGTCGTGATGTCGGACCGGCTGTTCTGGGTCAACTACAAGAACACCGTGGTCTACACCGTCGTCGCCACCGCGATCTCGCTGGTGCTCACCACCATGTACGCCTACGCCATCTCCCGGATGCGGCTGCGCGGGCGCGGGCTGTTCATCGGCATCGCCGTGTTCACCATGTTCTTCAACGGCGGCCTCATCCCGAACTACATCCTCATCAACTCGC
Organism: Brachybacterium phenoliresistens; assembly: GCF_000576425.1. Classification (GTDB taxonomy): domain Bacteria; phylum Actinomycetota; class Actinomycetes; order Actinomycetales; family Dermabacteraceae; genus Brachybacterium; species Brachybacterium phenoliresistens. The sequence goes on from NZ_KK070002.1 coordinate 64,724, forward strand.
TGAACATGGACAACAGCATCTGGGCGATCGTCATCCCCAATGCCGTGAGCATCTTCAACCTGCTGGTGATGAAGGCGTTCTTCGAGAACCTCCCCCTCGAGCTCGAGGAGGCGGCCGCGATCGACGGCCTGACCACCTACGGGATCCTGCTGCGCATCGTCATCCCGCTGTCCAAGGCGATCCTGGCGACGATGCTCCTGTTCTACGCGGTCTCCCACTGGAACTCCTGGTTCCAGGCGTTCATCTACCTCTCCGACAAGGAGCTGTTCCCGGTCACGATGTACCTGCGGAACATGATCGCCGGCACCAGCCAGACCTCCGACGTCGCCGCCGCCTCCGCGGACGCCCAGAACAACGTCTCCTCCAACATCAAGGCGGTGACGATGGTCCTCACCGTCCTGCCGATCCTCTGCGTGTACCCGTTCATCCAGCGGTACTTCGTCTCCGGCGTCATGCTCGGCTCCGTCAAGCAGTGACCCGCCCGGGGACCGTCCCTCCGGCGCGGCCCCCTCGCCTCCGCAGCGCATCCCGTCCGATCCCACCTGTTTTTCACCGACGAAAGGCACCACCATGTTCTCCAGGCGCTCATTCCTCGCCGCGTCCTCCGCGACCGCGGGGCTCACCCTCTCCCTCGCCGCATGCTCCTCCGGCGGCGCCGGCGGCGGCGGCGAGCCGGTCGACACCTCCGAGCTCAGCACCGGGGCGATGGACGACTACACCGTCGGCAGCCAGTTCACCGCGACCGAGCCGTTCGACCTGCCGATCCTCTTCAACGACAACGCGGCCTACCCCTACCGCGCGGACTGGCTGTTCTGGACGGAGCTGACCAAGCTCACCAACGTCACCCTGAAGCCGACCGTGGTGCCGATGTCGGACTACGAGCAGAAGCGCTCCCTGCTGGTCAGCGCGGGCGATGCCCCCTACGTCATCCCCAAGACCTACCCGGGCCAGGAAGACGCCTTCGTCACCTCCGGCGCGATCCTCCCCATCAGCGACTACGTCGAGCACATGCCCCACTACCAGGACAAGGTCTCGACGTGGCAGCTGGAGGAGGAGATCGACGGCCTCCGCCAGGCCGACGGCAAGTACTACGTGCTGCCGGGCCTGCACGAGGAGGTCTGGCCCGACTACACCCTCGCCTACCGCGTGGACGTGCTCGAGGAGCTGGGCCTGGCCGAGCCCACCACCTGGGACGAGCTGCTGGACGTGTACCGCAAGGTCCGGGAGGCCAAGCCCGACATGTGGCCGCTCTCGGACCGCTTCGCGGGCGACTGCCTGCTCGGGCTGGTCGCGGCCAGCCACGGCGTGGGCGCCGGCTGGGGCCTCGGGGACGGGGTCGTGCGGGAGGAGCCGGGCAGCGAGACCCTCGTCTTCGGCCCGCAGCAGGAGGAGTACCGGGCGATGACCGAGTGGTTCTCCACCGGCATCGCCGAGAAGCTCATCGACCCCGAGAGCTTCACCCAGGAGGACGACCCGGCCGTCCAGAAGTTCGTGACCGGCAAGTCCTTCTCCCTCTCCACCAACTCGCAGACCGTCATCGACTACCGCACGGGCCTGGCCGAGAACGTCGGCGAGCAGGCGGTCGTGAAGAAGATGCTGCTGCCGGGCGGGCCGCGCGGGCAGATCATGGCCGGCTCCCGCCTCGAGAACGGCGTCATGTTCACCGCGCAGATGGCCGAGGACGAGCACTTCCTGGCGATGCTGCAGTTCATCGACTGGCTGTGGTACTCCGACGCCGGCCAGGAGTTCGCCAAGTGGGGCGTCGAGGGCGTCACCTTCGAGCGCGAGGGCGACAAGCGCGTCCCCGCAGCCGATGTCACCTTCCTCGGCATCAACCCCGAAGGGACGAAGGACCTGCGCAAGGACTACGGCTTCTCCGGCGGCAACTACGCCTACGGCGGCACCACCGATCTGCTGCGCTCGACCATGAACGACGAGGAGATCGCCTGGCAGGAGGAGATGGCCGCCACCCACGAGCCCGCCGAGCCGATGCCCCCGTACCCCTTCGACGAGATCCAGCAGGAGGACGCCACCCTCGTCATCACGCCGCTGACGGACTTCGTGGACCAGAGCACCCTCAAGTTCGCCACCGGCCAGCGGGACCTCGCCGAGTGGGACGCCTTCGTCACCGAGTGCGACGACAACGGCGCCGCGAACTACATGGAGATCGTCCACGAGGCGCAGGCCGCCTTCGAGGGCTGATACCGACATGGCCACCGCACCGGCATCGAAGGGCGCCCCCGAGGGGCGCGACGTCCACGAGCGCGGCATCTGGCGCGCCGCGTTCGTCCTGTACGACCTGGCGCTGCTCGCGGTGCCGCTCGCTCTCGGCGGCGCCCTGGTGCTGGCCGCGGTGGTCCTCTCCCAGGGGACCCTGCTGGGACTGCTCCTGGTCCCTGCGGAGGCCTGGCTGATCGGGTCCCTGGTCGTGGCCGCGCTGCACGCGGTCCACGACCAGGACCTCACCACCGACATCCGCCCCCTGCGCCGCCTGCTGGCCGGGCTGCGCCAGGGGCACCGCCAGGCGGCGGTGCTGTGGATCCCCGTCGGCCTCATGGCCGCGGGGCTGATCGGCGGCGGGATGATCGGCGGCGGGGCCGGCCCCGATCTCGCCGGCCTGGTCCTGCTCCTCGCCGTCGCCCTCATCGCCCTGCTGGGCAGCGTGATCGCCAGCCGCTTCACCGTCAGCGGCATCGGCCTGTGGCGGGCGGCGCTGGGCGCGGTCGCCGTCTCCCCGCGCGGCGTGCTCGGGGTAGGGCTCACGCTCCTGGCCGCCGTCCTCAGCGTCGCGGTCCTCGGCGAATGGGTGCTGCTGCTGGTCGCCGCCCCGCTCGTGCTGCTGCTGGACCGTTCCGCCCGCCCCCTCGTCCTCGCCCTGGAGGAATCCCTCGATGACCGCTGACCCTGCGGCCCGCCCGCTGCCCGCCCGCTTCCCCTACGGCGGCGACTACTGCCCCGAGCAGTGGCCGGCCGAGGTCCGCGCCGCCGACCTCGATGCTCTCCAGGACATCGGCGTGAACACGGTGACCCTGGGCGTGTTCCTGTGGTCGAGCCTGCACCCCGCGCCCGGGGTCTACGACTTCTCCCTGCTCGACGAGATCCTCGAACCGGTGCTGGCCCGGGACATGCAGATCGTCCTGGCCACCCCGACCGGCGCCCACCCCGCCTGGATGGCCCGCACCGCCGATGTCACCCGGGTCGACTTCGAGGGGCGGCGCCACCTGTTCGGCGCACGCCACAACAGCTGCCCGAGCTCGGCGACGTTCCGTGCGGAGTCCGCCGAGATCGCCGGGCTGCTCGCGCAGCGGTACCACGACCTCCCGGGCCTGGTGGCCTGGCACATCGGCAACGAGTTCGGCGGCATGTGCTACTGCGAGAGCTGCGCGGCGGGCTTCCGGCGCTGGCTGCAGGAGAAGTACGGGACCCTCGAGGAGCTCAACCGCCGCTGGTACACCCTGTTCTGGGGCCACACGATGCACTCCTTCGAGGACATCGTCCCGCCCAGCGCCCTCAGCGAGCACTGGAACGGCCCGGCCTACACGGCCTTCCAGATCATCACCCTGGACTACCGCCGCTTCCAGTCCGAGGCGCTGCGGGAGTGCTTCCGCCTCGAGAAGCAGGCGATCCGCCGCCACAGCCCCGACGTCCCCGTCACCGCCAACCTGATGGGCTTCTTCCCGGGCATCGACTACCGCCGCTGGGCCGATGACCTCGACATCGTCTCCTGGGACAACTACCCGCGCATCGGCCACGGCCCCGGCAGGGTGGCGCTCGCGCACGAGCTCATGAAGGGGCTCGCGCCGGATCGGCCGATGTGGCTGATGGAGCAGACCCCCTCGCAGACCGCCTGGCGGCCCGACAACCCGCTGCAGGAGCCGGGGCTGCTGCGCCTGCGCACCTGGCAGGCCATCGCCCACGGCGCCGAGGCCACGCTCTACTTCCAGATGCGCGCCTCCCGCGGGGCCAGCGAGAAGTTCCACGGCGCGATCCTGAACCACGCCGCGCGCACCGACACCCGCGTGGTGCGGGAGGTCGCGCAGATCGGCGCGGAGGTGCGCGCCGCGGCCCAGCTGCGCGGCTCCCGCACCGAGCACCGGGCGGCCGTCTGCGTGGACTGGGACAGCTGGTGGTCCCTGGAGATGAGCGACGGCCCCACCCGGCGCGTGCCCTACGTCGAGGAGATCACCCGCATCCACCAGGACCTCTTCGACCGCGGCATCGGGGTGGACGTCCTCTCCCCCGACGCCGACCTCACCGGCTACGACCTGATCCTCGCGCCGGTCCTGTTCGTCACCGGCCCCGAGCGGGCCGCGAACCTCGAGCGCGCCGTCGCCGCCGGCGCGGACCTCGTCACCGGGTTCCTCAGCGGACGCGTCGACGAGGACGACCAGGCCCCCACCCTCGACGTCCCCGGGCACCTCGCCCCGCTGTGCGGGATCCGGGTGGACGAGACCGACTCCCAGCCCGAGGGCGTCGATCGGGAGATCCGCTGGGCCGATGGCACCATCTGCCGCGCCGACACGGTCTTCGACCTGGTCACACCGGTGGATGCAGAGCCCCTCGCGGACTACGGCTCCGGCTTCTACGCCGGGACCGCCGCCGTCACCCGCCGCGACACCGGCGCGGGGCGCGTGTTCTACGTCGGCGCGCGCCTGGACGAGGCAGGGCTGCGGACGCTGTGGGACCAGGTGCTCGGGGCGGCCGAGGACCGTGCGCCCGGGCTCGAGCGGGTGCGCCGCCGCACCGAGGACGCGGAGGTGCTGTTCCTGCTCGCCCACGACGGCGCCCACCGGGTCGTCCTCGACGCGGCCTCGACGGACCTGCTCACCGGCGACTCCTTCCCGGCCGGGGCGGTCCTCTCCCTCTGCGCGCCGGAGGTGCGGGTGCTGCGCCGGCCCCTCGAGGGGGCGCCCGCATGAGCGCGCCGGCATCCCTGTTCACCGGGATCATCGCCGCGAACGCCCGCGAGGACCTCGGGATCTACGGCGTGCACGTCCACCAGGAGGGCGTGGGCGAGGCCGAGCACCGCTTCCGCGCCGACGACCTCGTCCACGTGTTCTCCTGCTCGAAGACGTTCACGGCGCTGGCCGTGGGCATGCTCGGGGACGCCGGCGCGCTGCGGGTCACCGATCGCCTGGTCGACGTCGTCCCGCCGCGCGGCGAGGTCGCCCCCGGCGTCGAGGACATCACCCTCGAGCACCTGCTGACCATGACCTCCGGCAGCTCCTTCACCTGCTTCACGGAGCGCGAGAAGCTCGAGGCCGATGTGGCCTCCGCCTTCTTCGCCGCCCCGCTGTCCAGCGCCCCGGGCGCGCGCTTCGACTACTCCAACGGCTCCACCTACATGCTCGCGCGGGCGGTCGACGCCGTGGCCGGCGAGGACCTGCGCGAGTTCCTCATGCCGCGCTTGTTCGCGCCGCTGGGCATCGCCAACCCCCAGTGGTTCCGCTGCCGGGGCGGTCATTCCTGGGGCGCCTACGGCCTGCACCTGCGTACCGCGAAGCTCGCCCGGCTGGGCCGGCTGCTGCTGCAGTCCGGCGCCTGGGACGGCACACAGCTCGTCTCCTCGGACTGGGTCGAGGCGATGCACGCCGACTGGGTCCCCACCGGCCGCGAGGACGGCGAGGACACCGCCCGCTACGGCTACCAGGTCTGGGACTGCGCGCCCGAGGGCGCCTGGCGGGCCGACGGCAACTACGGCCAGTACTCGATCGTGCTGCCCCGCGAGCGGGCCGTCGTCACCGTCACCGCGCACCTCGAGGGCGGGAGGATGCACGAGATCCTCACCGCCCTCTGGCGCGACCTGCTGCCGCGGCTGCGCTGATGCCGGGCGCCCCGGCCCGATCAGCTGCGGCCGAGCACCTCCGCGGTGAGGATCGTGCCGCCGAGGCTCCAGCCGTCGCCGTGCACCTCCTCGAGGATCACGAGGGCGGTGGCGCGGGCGAGGGGTCGACGTCGCAGCGCGCCTCAGGCCATCCCGCCGTTCGCGCGCAGCACCTGGCCGTTGACCCATCGGCCGTCGGGCCCGGCGATGAAGGCGACGACGCCCGCGATGTCCTCGGGAGTGCCCAGGCGCTCCAGCGGCGGGGTCTTCGCGAGGGCGTCGATCTGCTCCGGCGTCTTGCCGTCGAGGAACAGCGCGGTGGCCGTCGGCCCCGGGGCGACGGCGTTGACGGTGATGTCGCGGCCGCGCAGCTCGCGGGCGAGGATCAGCGTGATGCTCTCGACCGCGGCCTTGCTGGCCGCATAGGCGCCGTACTCGGGGAACTGGGCGGCCAGGACCGTGGTCGAGAAGGTGACCAGGGCGCCGCCGGCGCGCAGCCGCCGGGCGGCCTGCTGCGCGACGACGAAGGTGCCGCGGATGTTGGTCCGGTGCAGCGCGTCGAGGGCCGCCAGGTCGAGGTCGGCGATGCGCGAGAGGGCCATGCGCCCTGCCGCGTGGACGACGACGTCGACCCCGCCGAACTCCTGCTCGGCCCGATCGAACAGGGCCGCCATCTCCTGCTCGTCGGCGACGTCGCCCTGCACGGCGAGGGCGGTGCCGCCGGCGGCGGAGATCGCGGCGACCGTCTCCTCGGCCGCGGCGGCACCGCCGGCGAAGTCGACGACGACGGCGAACCCGTCGGCCGCGAGGCGCTGCGAGACCGCCCGGCCGATGCCGCGCGATCCGCCGGTGACGAGGGCGACCCGCTGGGTCGCTGGGGTGTGGGTGTCTGTCATGCCGTCCACTGTCCGCCGGCGCGAGCGGCGGATCCAGGGGATCACGTCCCATGGTCCGCGCTCCCGCCCCTCCGGCAGACTGGGAGCATGACCCCCGCGAACCACTCCGAGCTCGGCACCTTCCTCCGGTCCCGGCGCGAGCGCATCCGCCCGGATCAGGTGGGGCTTCCGCTCGGACCGCGGCGACGGGTGCCGGGACTGCGGCGCGAGGAGGTGGCGCAGCTGGCCGGCGCCTCCGTCGACTACTACACCGAGCTGGAGCGCGGCGCGGGCTCGCAGCCCTCGGAGCAGATGCTCGCCGCGCTCGCGCGCGCCCTGCGCCTGTCCCGCGACGAGCGCGACTACCTGTTCCACCTGGCCGACCGGCCGGTGCCGGTGGACGCCGGGGCGAGCGCGCACGTGCACCCCGGGATGCTCGACCTGCTCAGCCGGCTGCCGGACACCCCGGCGCAGGTGATCACCGACCTGCACGAGACCCTGGTCCAGAACCGCCTGGCCGTGGCGCTGCTGGGCGACCACAGCGGTCTGCGCGGCCGCCGGGCGAGCTTCATCCACCGGTGGTTCCTCGAGGAGGAGGCCCGGCGGCTCTACCCCGAGGCCGATCACGCGCGCCAGTCCCGCTCCTTCGTCGCCGACCTCCGGGCCGCGGCGGCCGCCCGGGGACCACGCGACCCTGAGGTCGCCGCGCTGGTCGCCGAGCTGACGCAGGCCTCCCCCGAGTTCGCCGCCCTGTGGGCCGAGCACGATGTCGCGGTCCGCCGCGAGGACCGCAAGCGCCTGATCCATCCCGCGCTCGGCCTGATCGAGGTCACCTGCCTCCACCTGTTCAGCGAGGACAGGCGCCAGCGGCTGCTGTGGTTCACGCCGGCGCTCGGCTCCGACAGCGCGGACGCCCTGGAGATGCTGTCGGTCATCGGCGCCCAGGACCTCGCCGACGAAACCGCCTGACGGATCACGGATTACCCGTCGACCTGCTCGGGCGAGATGACAGGGAGAAGTCGGACGAGATGGCAGGGAGAAGTCGGACGAGGCGGCAGGGAGAACCGGCAGGAACCGCCGCAGGATGACTCCGTCCGATATCCGGATAACCCCCGGAGGAATGGCCTCGTGAGGACGCGCCGGAATGACATCGCCGCGCGCTCGAGGCGGCGGCGATGCCCTTCCGGGCGATCCCCGGCGGGGACCGCGCCTCAGCGCACGACGTAGGTCGTGATGCTCTGCGCGGGCAGCTCGCCGCGCAGCGCCCCGGCGCTGTCGATCACCGGAGCCTCGACGACGGCCGAGCGCTCCTCCGCCGAGGTGCGCCAGGCCTCGACCGACGCGGGCCGCATCCCGGCCAGCTCGTAGGCCCTGCTCAGCGGCGTCTCGGAGGAGTTGATGGCCACGATGACGACGGAACCGTCGGCCGCACGATAGGCGGACTCCCGCACCCCCTCGGCGCCGTCGCCGTCGAGCACGAGCCGCTGCGAGCCTGCGCGCAGGAACCGCGAGAAGTGCGACATCACGTGGCCGCGGTGGCTGATCGAGCCGTCCTCGCTGATCGGACCGTAGTTGCGGCGGATGTACCACCACACGTAGGCCTGGAACTCCGCGACGACGAAGGAGTCATGGATGCTCTCGCCGACGACGAGGGACTCCGGCCAGCGCTCGTTCGAGTCCGGCTCGCTGTTGGGGACGTACACCTCCGTCATCCACAGCTCGCGATCCCCCTTGTTCTCGTGGAACAGCGGGTACTCGAACGCATCCGGCTGCGTGCCGTACAGGTGCGCGCCGAGGATGTCGACGTTCGCCCAGGCCGCCTCGGAGCGGATGATCGGGTCGGAGGTGTCCTTGAGGTACTGGAAGGACTCCGGCGCGATGATGCGGCAGTCGATGCCGCCCGCGTGGTTCTCGAGGAAGTCGATCATCTCCGCCGGCGTCCACCAGGTCCACTCGTGCGCGTAGTCGGGCTCGTTCTGGATCGAGATGGCATGCAGGTCCACCCCGTTCTCGCGCATGAACGTCACGAAGTCCTGCAGGTGCTGGGCATAGGCCGGGTAGGCGTCGTGACGCAGCCGCATCGCGTCCTCCTGGACCTCGATGCGGCGCACACGGATCCCGTCGACAGCGGGCCGGCCGTCGACGGTCACGAGCTCCACGGCGTTGCCGCCCGCCTCGAAGGGGACGTCGACCTCGACCTCCTGCCAGTCCTTCGCCGAGGCGGTCGCCGGGAGCTCCAGCTCCGTCGCGATCACGTCACCGTTGATGCGAACCTGCAGGTGAGCGGGCTGGGACGGGAGGGCGTAGCGGATCGAGAGCCGGTACGGAGCCGTCCGGTACGCGGTGACCGCATCCCAGGAGATGACCGCGCCGGAGTCCGTCGTCGGCACGACGTACCCCTCTCCACGATATCCGGAGACCCCTGTGGCCACGCGCACGCCCTCGAGCCGCTGCGCCTCCTCCGCGGGGAACGGCGAGCCGGCTCCGCCCGGCTCCTCGCGGCGGAAGGTCTCGCGCATCTCCTTAGGCGGGTACCAGGGGGAGGCGAAGACGATCGCCCCGTGCTCCTGGGCGCGCAGCGCGGTCTCGAGCTGCAGGCCCCAGGTCTCGCGCCGGTCCGAGACGGGGATCCGCAGCACGGCGAAGCCCAGCTGCCCCTCCTCGGTGCCGAACGCCGTCTCGCGCTGGTCCGGGGTGAGGTCGGGGATCCACTCCGGGAAGTTGATGCCGCCGACGCCGCGGATGGTCTGGCGCGGCTGGGAGGTGCGGATCACGGCCTGGCCGGCGGCGGCGCCCTTCTGCGGGGTGCTCTCGGCATGCGCGACGGGCAGGCCTGCGGCGGCGCCGACCACCGGCGCGATACCGAGGCCGGCCAGCGCGACGCGGCGGGAGACGGTTCCCGCGCCGTCGGCGCCGGAGGCAGGGGCGGGCGGGTGGGACGCGGAGCGCGGGGACGCGGGGAGGGGGTCGTGCGAGGACATCGTCGTCCATCCTTTCGGAAACTTTTCGTGAACGGAGGGCTCCAGTCCACCCGAGCGCACCACCGATGTCAACCGCTTTCCGGATTTTCCGGGATCGCCCGCGATCCTCGTCCGAGGATGCGCCCGGGAAAGGACCCGTTCCGCGACCGGAGGTCCTCGACCCGAATGCGCCGAGAATGCGCGCCCGGCCCGCACGGAACTGCGGTGTTGACGCGCCCGGAAGGACGGCATCCCGTCGGAGAAATGGGGAGAAGGAGCTCGCCGCCCGGTGCACCATGAGCACGCGGGACGCTGCCGGCGCGCCCCGAGGGCGCTCGCCGCCCGGAGCGGCGGCGCGGAGGGTCAGGACAGCTGCAGGCCGGTCAGGCAGGTGGGGGCGTCGGCGGTGGTGGCGAAGGGGATCGAGCCCGTCTCCTCGCCGATCGCGGCGGTGATGGTGCCGGCCACGTCGCGCGGCAGCCAGAAGCCCGCGAAGCCGTTGGCGCCGGTGGTGGTCTCCTCCTGGACCAGGACGGTGCCGCCCTCGTCGACGATCTCGACATGCACGGCGGTGTCGGCGAGCTCGCCCTGGCAGCCGCCCAGGCTGTGGAAGAAGCAGTCGTGGGTCTGCGAACGGAAGGGGGCCAGAGCCAGGGAGAACAGGTCCTCCGGCAGCGCGACCTCGATCGCGCGACCCTCGGGATCGAACACGACCCGATCCGCCTGGACCGAGGCCATCAGCGCCAGCGGGCGGGGACCGGGGTGGGCGTCCAGCGCCTGGACCGCCTCCTGCACGGTGCGGGCGCGGATGCCGAGATCGGCGAGCATGCTCCGCACCTCCCGGGGCAGCGCGCCGGGCTCTGCCGCGCAGGCGGACAGCAGCAGACCGCCGGCGCCGACGGCGGCCAGGGACGCGGCGCCGCGCAGCAGGTCGCGTCGGCTGCCGCTCACGCGCCGGGCTCCTCGGAGCCCGCTGGCGGTGCGGTGGACTCGCGGACGATCAGCTGGGTCTCGAGCTTGAACGGGTGCGCGAACAGCCCCGGGTCCGAGGCGAGCGCCAGGGCGCGCTCGATCGCGACCTGCCCCATCGACGCCAGCGGCTGGCGCACGGTGGTCAGCTGCGGGTTGGACCAGGTGGCGATGAGCGTGTCGTCGAAGCTGACGACGCTGAGCCTGTCGGGGACCCGCAGGTCGCGGGCGCGGGCGGTGCGCAGCACGCCGATCGCGAGGGTGTCGGCGACGGCGAAGATCGCGGTGGGCGGCTCGGGCAGGTCCAACAGCGCCTCGGCGGCCGCGCGCCCGTCGTCGTAGCCGAAGGAGCTGTGCCGCACCAGCTCCGGGTCGAAGGGGACCCCCGCCTGCTCGAGCGCGCTGCGGTAGCCCTGCAGGCGCTGGCGCGCCGGCACCGAGTCCTCCGGGCCGGCGACCACGCCGATGCGCCGATGCCCCAGCTCCAGCAGATGCCCCGTGGCCGTCTGCCCGCCCTCCCAGTTCGTCGCGGAGATCGTCACCAGCGAGGTGTCGGAGGTCGAGACCGGGTCGACCACGAGGATCGGCACCCCGATCTCGCGGCTGTAGCGGGCGTGGCGGGCGTCGACCTGGTGGGTCACGGCGATCACGGCGCCGATGCCCCGGTCGGCCGCGGCCTGCAGCCATTCGCGCGAGAGGGCCTCCCCCTCCGGACCGCCGTCCTCGCTGTGCACGGTGACCTGCAGGTCGTACCCGGCGCGGGAGGCGGCGCGCACGGCGCCGTCCAGCACGTGCAGGGCGTAGGGGCTGGAGAGGTCGTCGAAGACGATGAGCAGACGGTGCTGGCCGCCCGGGGGCTCGCGCCGCCGTGCGACATAGCCGAGCTCCTGGGCCGCCTCGGCCACGCGGGTGCGGGTGGAGTCGCGGACGTCGGCCCGGGAGTTCATGACCTTGGAGGCGGTCGCCAGGGAGACCTGCGCCCGCTCCGCGACGTCGCGCAGCGTCACCCGACCGTGCCCCGCCGTGACCACATGCGCTCCTTCGTGCCGCTCCCGCGTTCTCGTCCCCGCATGGTATCGGAGCATCGGCCCCCGCCCCGACCCGGCGGTCGCCGGGCGGACGGGTGCGCAGGCGGCGCGGCGCGGGATCAGCGCGCCGGCGGGGGCGCCGTGGACTCGCGCACCACCAGCCGGGTCTCCAGCTTGAACGGCATCGCGAAGCGCCCGGGATCCGCCGCGAGCGCGGCGGCGCGCTCCACCGCGACCTGCCCCATGGACGACAGCGGCTGGCGCATCGTGGTCAGCTGGGGGTTCGACCAGGTGGCCACCAGGGTGTCGTCGAAGCCGATCACGCTGAGCCGGTCCGGGACGCTCAGGCCCCGGTCGCGGGCCGCGCGCAGGACGCCGACCGCGAGGGAGTCCGCGACGGCGAAGATCGCCGTCGGAGGATCGGGCAGGTCCAGCAGCTGGCCCGCCGCCGTCCGCCCGGCCTCGTTCGCGAAGGACCCGCCGCGCACGAGCTCCCGGTCGAAGGGGATGCCCGCGTGCTCGAGGGCGCTGCGATAGCCCTGCAGGCGCTGGCGCGCCGGGACCGAGGCGCTGCGCCCGCCCACCACGCCGATGCGCCGGTGCCCCAGGCCGAGCAGATGCTCGGCGGCCGCCCGGCCGCCGTCGAGGTTGGTCGAGGAGATGGTCACCAGCGACGAGTCGCCCGTGGTCTCCGGGTCGACGGCGATTACGGGGACCCCTGCCTCCGCGCTCCATCGGGCCAGCCGGGCGTCCACCGGCCGGGTCACGGCGATCACGCCCTGGATGCCGCGGGCGGCGACCTCCTTCAGCCAGGGGCGGGACAGGGCCGTCCGCCCCAGGGACTCGTGGTCCCCGTCGAGCGCGATGTGCAGGTCCACGCCGGCGCGGGCGGCGGCCCGCACCGCGCCGTCGAGGACATGCAGGGAGTAGGGGCTGGTGAGGTCCCGGAAGACGATCATGAGCGACACCGCGGGCCGCCCGCCCTCGCGCCGCCGGGCCTCGTACCCGAGCTCCCGCGCCGCCGCCGTCACCCGGGACCGGGTGAGGTCCCGGACATCGGCCCGGCCGTTCATCACCTTCGAGGCGGTGGCCAGGGAGACCTCCGCCCGGGTGGCGACGTCCCGCAGGGTGACCCGGGCGCTGTCGATGCCCGTCATCGGTCCTCAGCCCTTGACCGAGCCCAGCATGATGCCGGAGACGAAGTAGCGCTGCACGAAGGGATAGACGCAGAGGATCGGGATGAGCACCAGCAGCATCGTCACCGACTGGATGTTGGCGTTGATGGCGTTGACGGTCGAGCCCGAGGCGGCGGCGCCCTCCGAGGTCGCCGTCGAGGCGCCGGCGATGAGGTTGCGCAGGAACAGGGTCACCGGGAACAGGTCGCTGCGGTCCATGTACAGGAAGGCGCTGAACCAGTCGTTCCAGTACTGGACGGAGTAGAACAGGACCATCGTCGCGATGACCGCCTTGGACAGCGGCAGCACGATCCGGAAGAAGATCCCGAACCAGGACAGGCCGTCGATCTGCGCGGCCTCCTCGAGCTCCCCGGGGAGGTTCTCGAAGAACGCCTTCATCACCAGCAGGTTGAAGACGGACAGCGCCGGCGGCAGGATCACCGCCCACATCGTGTTCTTCATCCCCAGCGAGGAGATGAGGACGTAGTTGGGGACGATGCCGCCGTTGAAGAACATCGTGAACACGGCGATGCCGACCAGCAGCCCCCGCCCGCGCAGATGCCGCTTCGAGAGGACGTAGGCGTAGGTCGTCGTGAGCACCATCGCGATGGTGGTGCCGATGACCGTGTACAGCACGGTGTTCCCGTAGCTGCGCCAGAACGAGCCGTTCTGGGCCACCGCCTTGTAGGTGTCGACGTTGAAGTCGACGGGCAGCAGGTTCACCTTGCCGGCGTTGATCGCCCCGGCGGAGCTGAAGGACTGCGCCAGCAGCATGATGAACGGGTAGAGCATGATCGCGCAGATGACCAGCAGCGCGAGGATGTTGACCACGGCGAAGACCCGGTAGGACACCGAATCCTTCACGCGGGTGCTGCGCGGCGCGGGCGCCGGGGCGCCGCGCTCGGACTGGAATGCTTCGATCACCACAGGCTCGTCCCCACCAATCGCCGCGAGATGTAGTTCGCCGCCATCACCATGCCGAATCCGATCAGCGCCTGGAACAGCCCGATGGCCGCCGCGTAGCTCAGGTTGTTGGACATGAGGCCCACGCGGTACAGGTAGGTGGAGATGACGTCCGCCGTCGGGTATGTCAGCGGGTTGTACAGGAGCAGCACCTTCTCGAACCCGACGTTCAGGAACGTGCCGATGTTCAGGATGAGCAGGGTGACCATCGTCGGGCGGATGCCCGGCAGGGTCACGTGCCAGGTCTGCTGGAGGCGGTTCGCCCCGTCGATGCGCGCCGCCTCGTAGAGGGAGTCGTCCACCGCGGTGAGCGCCGCGAGGTACAGGATGGTCCCCCAGCCGACGGTCTGCCAGGCCTCCGAGGCCACGTAGATGAACCGGAACCATTCGGGGCGCTGGGTGAACGCGACCGCGTCGCCGCCGAAGGAGGTGACGATCTGGTTGACCGTCCCCTGCAGCGACAGCAGCTGGAAGACCATGCCCACCACGATCACCACCGACAGGAAGTGCGGCAGGTAGGTGATCGACTGGACGATGCGCTTGAAGTGGCGCACCCGCAGCTCGTTGAGCATGAGCGCGAGGATGATCGGCAGCGGGAAGCAGACCGCGAGGGTCATCGCGCCGATGATCGCGGTGTTCGCGAACACCTTCCAGAAGGCCGGGTCGCTGATGAACATCTCCACGTAGAAGGTGCCCACCCATTCGTCGCCGAAGATGCTTCCGCCGGGGCGGAACCGGCGGAACGCGATCGCGTTGCCGAGCATCGGCAGGTACCGGAAGATGCCCAGGAAGATCAGCGGCAGCACCGCCAGGGCGTACAGGGGCCAGTCCCGCTGCAGCGCCCGCTTCCAGGCGGCGCGGCGGCGGGCCGGATCGATCCCCGCCGGGGCGGGGCTCGGTGCGGGCGCGGGCGCCGTGCTGCTGCGCGGGGCCTCGAGCTGGGTCATGCGGGCCTCCTCCTCGCGAGGGATTCCACGGCGATCAGCCGACCGTCTCGGCGAAGCGGTCGCGGGCGCCGTTGATGAGGTCGACGTACTTCTGCAGACCGGCGGCCTCGAGCTCGCCCAGGAAGGCATCCCACTCGGCGATGTCGCGGTCCCCCATGATGAACTGCAGCGTCGCGGTGTCCACGGCGTCCTTCAGCGGAGTCGCCATGAGGGAGGACTGCTCGAGCTCGGCCTCGTCCAGCGGCGCCGGCGGGTAGGGATCGCGCGGGGTGCGGGTGGTGAGGACGTCGTCGATGTACTGGATGGAGGCGGGGGTGCTGTAGGACTCCTTGAGCGCCCGGGACTCGGTGGACTCCGCCGGGAAGGTGGAGAAGCCCAGGTCGATCTTGATGTCCGTGCCGGCGCCCGTGTTGATGTCGAAGTCGTCCAGGGAGTAGCCGTCCATCAGCGCGATGGTGCCGTCCTCGGCCTTGGTGTAGGTCTCGTCCTGGACGCCCCAGCGCAGCATCTCGCGGGCGTCGGGGTTGTAGTAGAGCCAGTCGAGGAACTGGATCGTCGCCAGGAAGTTCTCCGAGCCGGTGATCGAGGAGCTGAGCATGAAGCCGTGCCAGAAGTTGCGCGGCTCGACGTTGCTGCCGGCCGGGCCGGTGGGCGGCGGCACGAGGCCGACGTCGTGCTTGCCCGCGCCGACGGTCTCGTCCAGAGCCTGGGCGAACTCGATGGCCGTGCCGGAGGAGCCCGACGCCGCGAAGCAGAGCTCCTGGGCGAACTTCTCGCTGACATCGGCCGCGCCGGAGCCGTCGTTCGAGGCGGTGAAGGACTCCTTGTCCAGCAGCCCGTCGGCCACCAGGGAGCGGAAGTACTCCACGAGCTGCTTGTAGCCCTCGGTGGTGGGGGCGTAGGCGAGCTTGCCGTCCTCCCCCTCGACCAGCCCGTTGCCGAAGCCCCAGCCGGCCTTGGTGCCGAAGGCGTGGGAGGCGAAGTTGAGCATGGACTGGCCCTCGAAGCCGTCCGCCAGCGGGGTCGAGTCCGGGTACTGCTCCTTGATCGCGAGCAGCGCCTCGCGCAGCTCGTCCCAGCTGTCCGGGATCCCGCCGGCGACCGCCTCGAAGACGTCCTTGCGCAGCACGAGGCTGAACACGGGGACGGAGACCTCCTGCAGGCCCGGCAGCATGTACGCCTTGCCGTCGGCCTGGCGGATGTTGTCGATCATCTCCGTGAGGCCCCACTCCTGGACGTACTTCTGGAAGTTGGGCATGTGCTCGATGTAGTCGCTCATCGGCACCACCGCGCCGGAGGACACGAACGGGGCGTCCTCGCCGGTGTACACCAGCGGGATCACGGTGGGGGCGTCCCCGGCGCTGATGAGCAGGTTGCGCTTCTCGGTGGCGTCACTGAAGGGCAGATGGGTCAGCGTGATGTCGACGTTCGTGAGCTCCTTGATGCGCTCGAAGATGCGCCAGCTGTCCTTCACGGGGACGTCGGGCCAGTCGGTCCACAGCATCGAGACCTCGAAGGGCTCGCTCGCGGTGAACTGCGTGTCGGCGGCGAATCCCTCCATCGCCCCGACGTTCTGGGTGCTCACGTCCACGGGCTCGTCGCTCGAGCCGCTGGAGCACGCCGTCATGGCGACCGTCGCGAAGGCCGCGGCGGAGAGCCCCACGAAGCTGCGGCGGCCGGTGATGAAGGGCGGGATGTTCGATGTCGTCATTGCCATCTCCTGTTCAGGACGAGCGCCGGGCAGCGGTGCCGGCAGCCGGTCGGATCACGACGGGACTGGGGTGCGCGCCGGGGAGGACCCCGAGCGCGCGTGCCCTCCCCCAGCGGTGGAGGAGGACGGTGCGGAGGAGGATCAGGCGTTCCGCCCCCGCGGCAGGACCTGCAGCCCCGGGCACCATCGCCGGAACCGCGAGCCGATACTTTCCTTAAAGTTTCGGTGCGGAACAAACGTAGCGCCCCGGAACCCGGTCGTCAAGCGATCTCGAGCAGTCGGACGCGCCGGCATCCAGAGACGCTCCATGAGGCGTAGACCTGCAGGAATGGCGTCCGCAGCGACGCCGGCTCCGGCGCAGGGGTGCCACGACATCGGGTCTCGATCCGGCAACGTCAGCCTGAAAGATTTCGTTCTGCACGGGAAAGCGCCTTCTTCGGACGGTGCGCGCTGCCCCGCCCTCCGGTCCCGCGGGGCGCGGCGTCGATCGGGATCGGGGCCGGGCCGGGGTGACGAGGGGCAGGGGCCGGGTGACGCGGGCCGGGCCGGGGTGACGCGGAGCCGGGGCCGAGAGACGCGGGCCGGGCCGGGGCCGGGCGACGAGGGCCGGGCCGGGCGATGCGGGTCCGCGGGTCCGCGGGTCAGCGGGTCCGCGGGTCCGCGGGTCCGCGGGGTCAGCCCAGGGTGACCGTGGCCGACGGCGCGGCGCCGTCCAGCTGCGCCTCGGCCGCTCCCCCGAGGGCCTCGACCCGGTAGCCGCCGGCGAATCCCCGGAAGCGCAGCACGCCCTCGGCGTCGGTGCGCACGGTGACCGGGTCCCGCCACCACTGCCCGCGGATCAGCCCGCGCAGCGCCTCGTAGGACGGCTTGGGCGTGCCGTCCCGGCGCACCAGGCCCGCCGGCGCGCCCAGCCAGGCCCCCTCGTCGCCGAGGCCCCAGTAGGTCAGCGACTCGACCTGCGGGTGCGCGAGGACGGTGCGGTAGTGGCGCACCAGCTCGTCCGCCTGGCGCGCCTCGCCCTCGGGGGTGGAGGGCCAGTCCGGGACCTGGTGGTCGTTGAGGTCCTCGATGTGCGCGGGCATGAGGTCGCCGGAGACGAGGGTGGTCTCGGTGAGCTCGAGGGGCAGGCCGAAGCGGGAGAACCTCTCGAGGATCTCGTGGATCTGCTCCTCGCCGCGGTAGCCCTGGTGCATGTGGGTCTGCAGGCCGATCGCGTCGATCGGCACCCCGAGCCCCAGCAGCTCCTCGATGACCTCCTCGAAGCGCGGGGTGAGGTCGAAGTCGTTGAGCACCAGGCGGGCGGCGGGGTCGGCCTGCCGGGCGGTCTCGAAGGCCATCGCCACGACGTGCGCCCGGCCGCGGGCCCGGGCCAGGCGGGTGACGGCGTTCTCCTCCGCGGTGAAGCGCGGGAGGATGACCGTCTCGTTGATGACGTCCCATTCGTCGACGGCGCCGGCGAACTCGCCGGCCTCGCGGCGGATCCGGGCGCGGATGGTGCGCTCGACCTCGTCGTCGTCGAGGTCGAGCAGCCAGGGCGGGGCGAGGGTGTGCCACAGCAGGGGGTGGCCCTTGACGCGCCGCCCGTGCTCGCGCAGCCAGCGGACCGTCCGCCAGGCCTGCGCCGCCCCGGTGCTCCCGGGGTCGGGCTCGTACCAGCGCCAGTAGAACGGGACGGTGCCCATGGAGAACAGGTCCAGCCACAGCTCGTCCAGGCCGGGCGCGTCGGCGGTCGCGTCGGCGGCGTCCGGGCTCGTCGGATCGGCATCGGCCGCGGAGGCGGCATCGGCCCCCGGGCCCTCGCCGGGCGCACCGGGCATCCCGAAGGCGATGCAGCCGAAGCCGAAGGCGTGGGAGCGCTGCTCCAGACGCACCTCGACCTCCGCGGCGGGGGCGCCGTCGGGCCGCCGCACCAGCAGCGCGAGGTCGTGCACCCGGCCCTCCGGACCGGTCGGCCCGGGGATCGCGGAGGTCACGCGGGGGCTCCGACCTGGGCCGCGGGAGCGGTGCGCCGGACGGCGACGGGGGTCTCCAGGACCCGCGGGACGTCCTCGATGTCGCGCACGGCGCCCTCGATGCGGAACGAGCCCTCCAGGGTGCGGTCCTCGCTGGAGGCGCCCAGGCGCACCACGAGCTCGCCGGGCTCGACGATGCGCCGCAGCGTCGGGCCGGTGAAGGAGGTGCGGTCGGCGTGGAGGCGGAAGGAGACCTCGGCGCTCTCCCCGGCCGCGAGCGCGATCTTGGAGAAGCCGACCAGGCGCTTGAGCGGCCGGACCACGCTGGCGACGGGGTCGCTGAGGTACAGCTGGACGACCTCCTTGCCATCGCGGTCGGAGGTGTTGGTGACGCGGGCGCTGATCTCGACCTCGCCGTCGGGCGCGATCACCGTCTCGGAGATCCGCAGGTCGGAGTAGGCGAAGCGGGAGTAGGAGAGGCCGAACCCGAAGGGGTACAGCGGCTTGGGGTCGAGGTTGGAGATGCCGTCGCTCTCCCACGCGAGCACGGGCGCGAGGTAGGTGCCGGGCTGGCCGCCCACGTGCGCGGGGATGCCGATGGGCAGGCGGCCCGAGGGGTTCACGCGGCCCGAGAGCACGCCGGCGATCGCGCCGCCGCCCTCCTCGCCGGGCATGAAGGCCTGCACGATCGCGGCGCAGCGCTCGGCGTAGGCGCCCAGCGCGTAGGGGCGGCCGGTGACCAGCACCAGCACCACCGGGGTGCCGGTGGCCAGGACCGCCTCGACCAGCTCGCCCTGCACGCCGGGCAGGGACAGGTCCACGACGTCGCAGCCCTCGCCGGAGGTGCCGGCGCCGAACAGGCCGGCCTTGTCGCCGACGGCGACCACGGCGACGTCGGCCGCGCGGGCGGCGCGCACGGCGTCCTCGATGCCGGAGCGGTCCTCGCCGGTGAAGTCGGTGCCGCGCACCGTCTCCAGGGCGGCGTCCGGCAGCTCGGCGGCGAGCGCCTCGGCGAGGCTCGGTACGGGCACCGAGGTGCCGGCGTCGGCGAGGCGCGAGAGGACATGGTTGGTGAAGCTGTAGCAGCCCAGGAAGCTGCGCGGCTCGGTGGCGCTGGGGCCGAGGAGGGCGATCCGGCCGTGCCCGGCCAGGGGCAGGGCGCCGTCCTCGTCGCGCAGCAGGACGATCGACTCCTCGGCGAGGGTGCGGGCCAGGGCCCGGTTCTCCGCGGTGTCGAGGTCGATCGCGGCTCCGTCGCGGGTGATGTCGAAGCCGGCGTCCAGCAGGCCCAGCTCGACCTTCTGGCGCAGCACGCGGCGCACGGCGGTGTCGAGCACCTCGACCTCGAGCTCGCCGTCGGCGATCGCGGCGGGCAGCTCGTCGAAGCAGTTGGTCTCGGGCAGCTCGACGTCCATGCCGGCGCGCAGGGTGGTGATCGCGGCCTCGCGGGGGCTGCCGACCACGCGGTGCATCGACTCCAGGAAGTTCACGGCCCAGTAGTCGGAGACGACGGTGCCCTCGAAGCCCCAGCGGCCGCGCAGCAGGTCGGTCATGAGCTCGCGGGACGCCGCCGGCGGCACCCCGTCGATGTCGGCGTAGGAGTTCATCACGGCGCCGGCTCCGCCCAGGCGCACGGCCATCTCGAAGGGCACCAGGTCGATGTCGGCCAGCTCGCGGCGGCCGATGGAGACCGGCGCGTGGTTGCGCCCGGCGCGCGAGGCGGCGTGGCCGGCGAAGTGCTTGAGGGTCGCGATGACGCCCGATTCCTGCAGGCCCTGCACGTAGGCGGTGGAGAGGGCGCCGATGAGGAAGGGGTCCTCGCCCATCGTCTCCTCGATCCGGCCCCAGCGGAGGTCGCGCACCACGTCGAGCACGGGCGAGAGGCCCATGTGGGTGCCCAGCGCCCGCATGTCCGCGCCGATGCGGCGGGCCATCTCGTGGACGAGGTCCGGGGAGAAGGCCGCACCCCAGGCGATGGCGGCGGGGTAGGTGGTGGCGCGGTGCGCCATGAGGCCGGTCAGGCACTCCTCGTGGGCGATCGCGGGGATGCCGTGGCGGGAGGAGGAGACGACGACCTTCTGCAGGGCCCGCAGGTGCTCGATCCCCTCGGCGACCTCGAAGGGAGAGCTGCCGAAGGCGCGGGTGATGTGGCCGAGGCCGTCCCGGGAGGCGTCCTCGAAGGGGTCGCGCCCCTCGTCGAAGGTGGACTGCATGGGGGCGAAGCTGCCGGCGTCGCCCAGCTCCGGGCGCTTCCAGTAGCTGCCGAGCTGGGCGACCTTCTCCGCGACGGTCATGTCCGCCAGGAGCGCCTCGACACGCTCGGACACGGGGCGTGCCGGGTCGTTCCAGATGGGGGTCATGGTTCCTCCGCTCACGGGCGGGACCTCCGGGCCCGGCGCACGTCGACGGCGACGCGGCCACAGCGGCCTGAAAGTCCATCGTTCTTCCCGAATAGTTTCGCTGGATCTACCGTAGTGCTCACGCCTTCAGCGGTCAATCCCCGAGGCCGGTGGGCCAGCACACGCTCGAAAGTTTCACGTCGCCGCCGCTCCGCTCCCGCTCACCTGCCACGCCCGGGCGACCTCGCACGCCGCGGCGAGCCCGGGAGGACGCCGCGAGCGGGCGACGGGGTGCGGCATCCCGCGCGCGCCGGGCTTGACGGAATCGATGTGAACGTTGACACTCGGAGAACTCCTGCTCACGCGTCCCGCTGGAGGACCGCCCCGCCCGGAAGGCCCGCCCCATGACCTCGCTCCCGCGCCGCCCGTCCATGACGGACGTCGCCGACCGTGCCGGGGTCTCGTACCAGACCGTCTCGCGCGTCCTGAACGACCCGCACCGCGTCAAGCCCGCGACCCGCGAGCGGGTGCAGGCCGCCATCGAGGAGCTCGGCTTCACCCGCAACCGCGCCGCGCGCGCCCTGCGCACCACGCGGTCCCGGATCATCGGTGTGCTCACCGACGGCTCCTCGCTGTACGGGCCGGCGACCACGCTCAGCGCGGTGGAGGCCGCCGCCCACGAGGCCGGGTACACGACCCTGCTGGCCTCGGTCGGCCCCCACGGCGCCTCCGGCGAGCGCACCGGGCGGGAGCTGCTGGAGAGCGGCGCCGACGGCATCATCGTCATCGCCCCGCACGAGGGCATGGTCCCGGCCCTCGAGGCGATCGCCCGCACCACCCCGATCGTCTCGGTCACCGCCGGCGCCCCCGCCATCCCCGGGGCGACCATGGTCACCGTGGACCAGGCCCGCGGCGCCCGCAGCGTCGTCGAGCACCTGGCCGAGGCGGGCTGCCGCTCCGTCGTCCACCTGCAGGGACCCCCGTCCTGGTTCGACGCCCGCGGCCGCCGGGCCGGCTTCGTCGAGGCGGTCGACCAGCTGGGCCTGGACGCGGAGATCACCGAGCCCGGCGACTGGTCCCCCGGCTCCGGCGCCCGCATCGCCGAGGCGCTGCTGCGCGGCCCCCTGCCCGATGCGGTCTTCGCCGCCAACGACCACATGGCGCTCGGGCTGCTGCACGTGCTCCATGCCCGCGGGGTGCGCGTGCCGGAGCAGGTCGCCGTGGTCGGCTTCGACGACATCAGCGGCGCCGCCTACTTCACCCCCTCGCTCAGCACGGTGCGCCAGCCCTTCGACCGCCTCGGCCAGGCCGCCGTCGCCCGGCTGATCTCCGGCCTCGGCCCCGCCCCCGAGGAGGCCGCGCCGGCCGCCGCGCCGTCCGGCCTCGCGGCGGATCTCGCCCCGGAGCTCATCGTGCGACGCTCCTCGTCGCTCACCGCCCCGGCGACGACGGACGAGCCGCCCGTCAGCTGACCGAGCCGTCTGCTGACCGAGCTCCGGCTCCGCTGTTTTCGAGCCCCAGAGGCCCGCTCCCCCGGATGCGGCGGACACGAACGGCCGTCTCAGAGCCTCGAGCCAGGCAATCACCTGGCTCGAGGCTCTGAGGCAGCCGTTCGTGCACAGGGCCACCGCCGCACGGCAGACGGGCACCCCACGGCAGGCGGGGCCGGGCAGGGTCGGGCACGCCGGGCCGGCAGGGCAGGGCTGGTCAGTCGCCGCCGCGCAGCAGGGGCGGGTTCAGCACGGTGCCCTCGCCGGCGGCGAAGAGGCGCGCGGGGCGGCCGCCGGTGCCGTCGGTCTGCGTGCCGAGGTCGACGACGAATCCCGGGGAGCGGGTGGCCTTGCGGTGGAAGTTGCCGGGATCCAGGCTCGTCCCCCAGACGCTCTCGTAGACCCCGCGCAGCTGCGAGATGGTGAACTCGGGCGGCAGGAACGACGTGGCCAGGGTCGTGTACTCGAGCTTCGCGCGGGCGCGCTCGACGGCGGTCCCGAGGATCTCGGCGTGGTCGAAGGCCAGGGCGGCGGGGTCGATGTCGGTGAGGTTCCAGAAGCGGGCATCGGCCGCACCGGGGCCGAACACCGGGTCCGGCAGATCCGCGCCGAGGGCCATGAACGCGACCGAGATGACCCGTCCGCGCGGGTCGCGGCCCGCATCGCCGAAGGTGCGCAGCTGCTCGAGGTAGGTGTGCTCGCGGCCCAGGGAGGCCTCGCTCTGCAGCACCCGATGCGCCGCGGCGAGCAGGTCCTCCTCGAGCTGGACGAAGCCGCCCGGCAGCGCCCAGGTCCCGGCATAGGGCTCGTCCTCGCGCTGCACGAGCAGCACGCTGAGCCTCCCCTGCCGCAGGGTGAGCACGACGAGGTCGACGGCGACGTTGATGGGAGCGGCGGCGGCATCCATGCGGTCACCCTAACCCGGGGATTGTCAGGATGACGTGAAGTGCGGTCAGGTCTCCACGATCCGGACATTCCGGCCCGCCGGCACCCGTGAGGGACCGGGGCCGGGTCCGGGCGCGGGGGCGCCCCCGGGGCGCTCAGGGAGCGGGGAGCGTGATGACGCTGAACGACCACGCGGGCACGGCCATCTCGAGCCGGCCTCTCCCGTGGAGGCTCTCGACGCCGATCGGGTGCGGCCAGGCCTCGAAGGGCGCCCCCTCGTCCGGGTCGGGGCCGGCGAGGATCTCGGCAGTCCCGGTCACCGGCCCGTCCCACGACGTGGTGATCTCCAGCGGGCGCTGCTGCGCCGTGGCGTTGACGACCTTGAGGATCCGCGTCCCGTCCTCGCGGGCCACGGCGCCGACGACGACGAGCTCGTCGGGATCGCCCCGGTCCTGCACGTCGTGCGCGAGCTCCCCGTCGATCCACACGCGCAGCCGCACGGAGCCGGCGACGAGCTCGGCGCGGACCCGGACATGCCGCGGCACGCCGGTCGCGAACCCGCGCAGCGGCGTCGGCCCGTCGATCTCGTCGCCGATGCCGTCGTCGGAGCGCCCCACGACGCTCGTCCGGTTCTGCCAGCCTCCGAGCTGCACCGTGTAGTGGGTGGTGCCCGCGGGACCGCCCAGATGGATCTCGGCGCCCTGCGCGCCCTCGATGCGGGTCAGCTGGACCGAGATCTCGCACGCATCCGCGCCCCAGCCGGGCAGCGCGATCTCCTCGCCGTCCGCCGCGGTGACCTGGTCGGGGTGGGTGATGCCGTCCACGGCGATCTCGCTCCACCGCACCCGGTTCCCCGGGCTGCGCAGGCGCACCGATCGCGCATCCGGCACGCCGCGGACCCGGGGTGCGGCGCCGGTGACCTCGAGCCCGCAGACGTGCTCGCCCCGGGCGTGGGAGAACATGCGCTGGACGTGGTAGCTCGCGGAGGGGCGGACCTCGGTGTCGGTGAAGTAGATCAGATCGGGCGTCCACTGCGTGTGGCCGACCCGGGCCAGGAGGGGCGCGTAGGAGGCCAGCCGCACGACGTCGGAGTTGCGCTCCATCCCGATCATCCCGGCGGCCTCCGCGAGCGCCGAGCGCAGCCGGGACGTCCTCGCCGCGTACTCGCCGACGTAGACGGCGGGACCGGACCGGTCGTAGGTGTCGAACCGGCGGGTGTTCTGGTGGAACCAGTGGGGCGTGCGGTAGCCGTGCTCGTCCACGATGGCGACGTCCTCCTCGCGGGCGAACGTCCAGCCGTCCTCGAAGTCGGTGCCGAACGGGTTGGGGCCCGCGGTGCCGATCACCGTGATCTCGGGATGCTCGGCGCGCAGCGCGGCGTGGATCTGGTGGAAGCGGTCCCGGAAGTCCGCGGTGATCTGGTCCTCGTTGCCGACCCCGAGATAGCGCAGGCCGAACGGCTCGGGGTGGCCGAGCGCGGTGCGGACCGCGCCCCAGCGGGTCTCTGCCCCGCCGTTGGCGAACTCGACCAGGTCCAGGACGTCGCGGATGTACTCGGGCATCTCGTCCTGCGGGATGGCCCGGGGCCCTCCCGGCAGGTTCTGGCAGCAGACCCCGGCGGGGACGATCGGCATCGGGGTCGCCCCGAGCTGCTCGCACAGCAGGAAGTACTCCAGGTAGCCGATGGACATCGACTGGTGGTACCCCCAGGTGTTCCGCAGGTGCCGGCGCTCATGCCGGGGCCCCAGCGTGGTCTTCCAGTGGTACATGTTCTCCAGGCCGAGGCCGTGCGCCACGCAGCCGCCCGGGAAGCGCACGAAGGAGGGCTTCAGTTCGGCCAGCGCCGCGACCAGGTCGGGCCGGAAGGTCCGGGGCCGGCCGGTCCCGGGGTCGATCGGCCGCAGGCTCACCACGTCGAGGTCGGCCGTGCCCCGGGCGAGCTCGAGGGCCAGCGCGGCGTCCTCGACGTCGGCCGGCAGCTCGAGCCGCGTCTGGAGGAACGTCCATTCCCGGGCGGGGGCGTCGAGGGCGAGGGAGGTGCGCGCGATCTCGCGATCGCCGCGGGTCAGGCGCACGGTCAGCGACGCGGCGGCCTCGTCGACCCGCCGGAGGGCGAGCTCGAGCAGGTGGGGGCCGGCGCCGAGGGTCATCCCGTCGTACCCGTGGTTCGTGATCGATGCGGCGGTCCGCTCGCCGTGCAGCCGCACGTGGGTCGCGGTGGCCGGGTCGACGGGGTCGGCGGAGCGGACGGTGACGGAGCCCTGCGCGGTCCACGCGGTGAGCGGGCCCCAGCCCGGGCGATCCTCCGGGCTGTACTCGAACTGCCCGTTCTGGACGACGTCGGCGTTCAGCCCGCCGTCCAGGGCGTCGTTGATGTCCTCGAGGAAGATCCCCCAGAGGTCGGGGCTCGCACGGCGGCCGGTGGGCTCTCCGAGGGCGATGTGCAGGGCCGGGGTGTGCGGGGTCATCGGGCTCCGTCGGGGATCGTGGGGCGGCGCGGGCTCGTCGTCCGGCGGGTCGGGAGCACCAATGTATCGATAAATGGCCGTCCGTCAAGAGCCCTCGGCGACGGCGCGGCACCGGGCGCGGCGCCGCGGATCCCTCACCCCTCGATCCGGATCCCCAGGTGGGCGGCGAACAGCTCGGCGAGCTCGACGGCGCGGCCGCGGTCCAGCGTCGCCCCGCGCAGGCCGGAGAGGTCGTCGACCGCCTCCACCTGCAGGCCGCGCAGGTCCACGTCCTGCAGCCGGGACTGCGCCACGTCGAGGCGGTCAGCCCGGCACCCCTCGAAGGCCACGCGCGCGGCCCTCGCCCCGCCCAGGTCCACCTCGACGAAGGTGCAGTCCTCGAAGAGGACGTTCTCCAGCTCGGCCCCGCGCAGGTTGATCCAGTCGATCTTGCAGCCCGTGAACCGCACCGAGCTCAGCGAGGACTCGTACACGTCCAGCGCACCGATCCGCGACCCGGTCACCTCCACATCGCGCAGGGTCGAGCGGGCCAGGTCCAGCACCGGGGCGTTCAGGCGCTCCAGACGCGTCTCCAGCACCCGGGATCCGCGCAGCACGGTCTCGTGGGCGGTGGCGGAGACCAGGGAGCACTCCGAGAGCACCAGGCCTGCGAGGTCCCGCCCGGAGAGGTCCGCGTCCTCCAGCAGGCGCCCCTCGAGGGCGGCGCCGGGCTCGAGGTCATCGGCCGCGGCGGGCTCGAGGTCCAGCAGGGTCACGCGGTCCAGGACCGGGGGCCTGGTGCGGGCGGAGCGTCTCATCGGGCCTTCTTCCTGTCGGTCCGGCTCGTCGCGGTCCGCGCGGCGGCCGAGGGGGCGCTCTGCCGCGCCCCGGAGCGGGTGCGGCGGACGGTGACATCGGGGGCGGCATCGGGCGCGGGATGCTCCTGGCGCCGCAGCAGCAGGGATTCGCGCAGGTAGGGCAGGGAGAACTCGACGTAGCCGCGGCCAGCGGGCTGGATCAGGTCGTCCTCGATGAGCCGGCGGCGGTACACGGACTGGTAGCCGTGGTCGCGGCCCAGGCGCCGGCCGATCTCCGCGGTGGAGCTGGGGCCCTCGTCCTCCAGCATCGCCTCGAGGTAGGCGAGCTTGCCCGCGGCGATGCCGCGCAGCGCCGGGCCGTGGACGTTCATGTGCATCTGGCGGATCGCGCTGTCGCGGGTGCGGCGCACGTCCTCGAGCGCGATCTCCGCCGCGCCCTGGCTGTTCTCCCAGGCCTGCGCCCCGACGTACTGGATGAGGTACGGGTAGCCGCAGGAGATCTCGCCGGCCACCACCGCGGCCTCCGGGCCGATGCTCCGGTCCGTCCCGGCGATGGTCAGGCGGATCGCCTCCGCGGCCGTGCCGACGTCGACCGCGCCCAGCTCGACGCGATGCGCGCGGCGCAGGAAGGTCGTCTTGCCCTGGGCCAGCAGCGCCTCGATGCCCGAGCGGATCCCCGCGCCGATGAACGCGACGGGCCGCCCGGTGCGCACGAGGTCCTGGTACAGCTGGGTGACGCCGGCCAGCTGGTCGAGGTCCACGGACTGCACCTCGTCCACGCTCAGCAGCAGCCCGCCGCCGCTCGCACCGGCCAGCTCCGCCAGCCGCGCGAGGGCGGTCGCCGTGCTCGGCCCGCCGGAGTACCGGTCCACGGTCTCGGTCCGCACGGAGCCGATGCTCGCGATGCCCGCCCCGGTCAGGCGCGTGCCCTCGGCGTCGGGATCGACCTCCCGCAGGCGCTCCAGCACCAGCTCGCGCAGCTCCTCCCCCAGCGAGGCGGCCGCGGTGTGCAGGCGCAGGACCTCCCAGCCCTGGTCCTGGGCGATCATCTCCATCTCCGTGAGCAGCACCGTCTTGCCGGTGCCGCGCGCGCCGGAGATCAGCGTGGAGCGCTGCTCGCTGCCGGGATGGTCCTCGAGGGCGTGCTCGAAGGCGTCCAGGGCGAAGCTGCGGCCGGCCAGGGCGATCGGCACGGCGCCGAAGGACGGCCGGAACGGGTTCTCCATGGCGACTCCAGGCGAGGGCGGGGCGGTGGGCACCCCCGATCGTGCCACGCGGCGCCGACGACCGGCGCGGCCGGCCGGCCGGGCGCGGGCTACCGGATGCCGGCGATGATGTCGTCGACGACCTTCTCGGCGATCGTCCGCACGGTCTCCGCGTCGGCGCCGCGCAGGGGGCCGCGGACCAGCAGCTCGGCGCAGCCGTGCACGGCCGACCAGCAGGAGAACTCGGCGCCGGGGCGCCGGGACGGGGACAGCACGCCGGTCTCGACGCAGTCGTCCAGGGCCGCCAGCAGCTCGAGGAACGGCGCGGCGTGGGCGGGGCCCTCGTCCGGCGGATCGCCGGCGCCGAGCAGCGCGGTGGCGAACCAGCCCGGCTCGGCGAGGGCGAAGTCGATGTATCCCAGGCCCACCCCGCGCAGCCGGTCCAGGGCGCGGGCGGCGGCATCGGCCGGTCCGTCGGAGCGCGCGCGCCGCTCCCGCATCGGCACCACCATGCGGGCCTGGACCTCGCGGGCGGCGGCCCGGAGGAGGGCCTCGCGGTCGCGGACGTGGCGGTAGGCGGCGGCCGGGGAGACCCCGACCCGCCGGGTGACCTCCCGCAGGGAGACGGCCGCGGGCCCGCCCTCGCGGGCGAGGTCCAGGGCGGTCTCGAGGAGGGCGGCGTGCAGGTCGCCGTGGTGGTACGGCCGGGACGGCTCCGCGGTGCTGTCCGAGGACATCTGCTCCTCCTCTCGCTCTTGACGGTGCGCGCGGCCGATCCTACGCTGGGAGCACGCCATGTGGACGGTGTTCACATGAGCGGACCCGCCGGTTCGCCGCAGGGCATCGCCGCCCCCGATCGCACCCCGGAGGTGCCCCATGTCCCCCGAAGCCACCGCCCTCCCGCCCGTGGTCGACGCCGCGACCTGGCGCCGCGAGCTCGACGCCCTGCGGGTGCGCGAGAAGGCCGCCACCCGCGAGCTCGACGCGATCGCCGCCCAGCGCCGCCGCCTGCCCATGGTGAAGATGCCCGACTACATGCTGACCTCGAAGGACGGCCCGGTGCGGCTGGTCGACCTGTTCGACGGCGCCTCCCAGCTGATCACCTACCACCACATGTGGAGCCCCGGGGCGCCGTGGCAGTGCGGCGGCTGCACTGGTTTCACCTCCCAGTACACGCGCCTGGAGTTCCTGCGCTCCTATGACGCCCGCTTCGTCGTCGTCACCCAGGGCGAGATCGACGAGGCCCTCGCCTACCGCGAGAAGGTCGGCAACGAGATGGAGTGGTACTCCACCGCCGGCAGCCCCTTCGGGGCCGATGTCGGCGCCGGGCCGGGCGAGGGCTTCGCGGTGAACGTCTTCCTGCGCGACGGCGAGGACGTCTACCGCACCTGGCACACCGACGGGCGCGGCACCGAGCAGATCTCGCACACCTTCCCCCTCATCGACCTCCTGCCCTGGGGCCGCCAGGAGGAATGGCAGGACTCCCCCGAGGGCTGGCCGCAGTCCGGCACCTACGAGGGATGGCTCGACTCCCCCGACATCGCGACGCTCTACGGAAGGACCCCCTCATGACCTCCCCGACCGCCCCCACCCGCGACCAGGAGCCGCGCCTGGTCGTCTCCCGCACCCTCGATGCCGCGCCCGAGGCCGTGTTCTCCCTGCTCACGGACCCCGCGCAGCACCATCGGCTGGAGCCGACGGACTGGGTCGGCGAGGCCCTGGACCCGCAGCAGGGGCCGATCACGGCCGAGGGCCAGGTCTTCGGGATCCGCATGTTCCACGTCAACGCCGGCGGCGAGTACCACATGCACAACCGCGTGATCGCCTACGTCCCGCAGCGCACCCTGGCCTGGGAGCCCGGGCAGTACGACGACTCCGGGGAGCTGGGGACCGGCGGCTGGACCTGGCGCTACGACCTCGAGCCCGCCGAGGGCGGGACCCGCGTGCAGATCACCTACGACTGGAGCGAGGTGCCCGATGCGATGCGCGAGCAGTTCGGGATCCCGCCCTTCGGGCCGGACTACCTCGAGCGGTCCCTCGCCTCGCTCGCCGAGGCGCTCGGGGAGGACGCGTAGGGCGATCCGGGCCGCGCGAGGCGCAGCACCGCGGCGAGGGCCACGGTGAGGATCCCCCACAGCCCGACCACCGGCGGCAGGGTCCCGGCCAGGCGGTACGCCGCGCCGAGGCTCGCCGGCGGGCCCTCGAGGGCAGCGCTCACCGCGACGGCGCCGAGCAGCAGCATCGGCAGGGACAGCCACCAGCCCACGCGCAGCATGCGCGGCGCCGGAGCCGTCGGCCCCGGTTCGCGCCCCCGCAGCCAGTGCACTCCGGCCACGCCGAGGAGGATCAGGCCGCCCAGCCCCGAGCCGTACTGGAGCACCTTGTAGCCCGGCAGCGGCCCCCACGGCCGGGCGAGGGCGGGGAGCAGGACCGTGCCGAAGCGGCCCTCGTGGGTGAAGCCGTCCCACAGGATGTGGCTCGCGATCCCGGCGGCGAGCCCCACCAGGACGAGCGCAGCGCCGCCGGCGGAGGGGAACGTCTCCCGCAGGGCCGCGGCCGGGCCGCGATCCCAGGTCCCCGGCAGCCGTGAGCCCAGGGCCCGGGGCGCGAGGGCGCGAGCGACCGGGCGCAGCAGCACCCGCCAGATCAGCAGCAGCGCGAGCGCGATCAGCACGGTCGCCGGGATCCAGCGCGGATCATGCGTCAGGGCGTAGTCCACGCCCGTGCCCCGGAGGAACATCGGCAGATCCGGCGCCATCGCCCCCACGGCGATGGCCGCCGCCAGCCCGGGACGACGGGCGAACGGCAGCGCGAGGACGGCGTGGCTCGGGGTGAACGGCATGGCGGGAACATATCCGTCCGCCCTGCGCACGCCCCGATGCCCGACGCCCCGCGGGGCGGCCCGCCGTCATGCTCAGGCCGGCACGAACTCCGAGCGCTGCGTGCCCAGGCCCTCGATGCCGATCTCCACGACGTCGCCCGCGGCGAGATAGGGGAACCGGCCCGACAGCGCGACGCCCTGCGGGGTGCCGGTGTTGATGAGGTCGCCGGGCGAGAGCACCATGTACTGCGAGAGATGGTGGACCAGCTGCGCGACGGTGAACACCATGTCGGCGGTGGTCGAGTCCTGGCGCCCCTCCCCGTTCACGGCGGACCACAGCCGCAGGGACTGCGGGTCGATCTCATCGGCCGGGACCAGGTCGGGGCCGACGGGGTTGAACGCCTCGGCGCACTTGCCCTTGGACCACTGGCCGCCGGACTGCTCGAGCTGGAAGTCCCGCTCGGAGACGTCGTGGCTGGTCACGTACCCCGCGATGACGTCGAGGGCGTCCTGCTCGGACTCCAGGTACTTCGCCTCGCGGCCGATGACCACGCCCAGCTCGACCTCCCAGTCCACCTTCGCGGCGCCGCGCGGGATCGGCACGGCGTCCTGCGGGCCGACCACGGTGTTCGGGTGCTTGAAGAAGATGATGGGCGTGGTGGGCGGCTCCGCCCCGGACTCCGCGGCGTGGGCCGCGTAGTTCTGGCCGATGCAGATGACGGCCGCGGGCCGGGCGATCGGGGAGCCGATGCGCTCGGACTCCGCGCCCTCCCACACGGGCAGCTCCCCCGCGGCGAGCTTCTCGCGCACATGGGCGATGCCGTCGGCGGCGAGGAAGTCCCCGTCGATGTCTCCGGTCAGGGAGTCCAGCCGATAGGTCACCCCGCCCTCGACGACGGCCGGCTTCTCGTGTCCGCGGGCACCGATTCGGCGCAGCTGCATGGGGTTCCTCCTCAGGATCGGCCCGATGATTCGAGGCGCGGTTCAAGCACCGCGGACCAGTCTGGCACGCGCGACCCTCCCTGTCTCCCGACAAGTCAGCCGGTGGGCACGGCAGAACGGCCCGGCGTCCCCCGTGCCCGCGCCCTCGCGGTGCACACTGAAGCTCCACCCGCCCCTCGATTCATCGGATGAATAGCGGTATCGTGCCGGGCGAGCCCACCGCCGATTCCCGCCGAGGAGATCCCATGACCGCACCGACCGACCCCGCCCTCGAGTTCGACGGGATCCGCGCGCTGGTCACCGGCGGCGGCGCCGGCATCGGCGCGGCGACCGCCACGGCGCTCATGTCCCGCGGCGCCCGCGTCGCGGTGCTGGACCTCGACCCCTCCGGCGCCCCCGACGGCGCCCTGCCGCTGCGCTGCGACCTCGGGGACACCGCCGCGGTCGAGGCGGCCGTCGAGGAGGCCGCCGCCCAGCTCGGCGGGATCGACGTGGTCATCAACAACGCCGGCATCGGCGCGCAGGGCGACGTGGCCGCGAACTCCGACGAGGAGTGGCTGCGGGTGCTGGACATCAACGTCCTCTCGGTCGCCCGGGTGACGCGGGCGGCGCTTCCGCATCTGCGCCGCTCGGAGTCCGCGGCCGTGGTGAACACGGCCTCGATCGCCTCCGCCCTGGGCCTTCCCGACCGCGTGCTCTACTCCGCCTCCAAGGGCGCCGTGCAGGCGATGACCCTGGCCATGGCGGCGGACTGGGTGCGCGAGGGCATCCGCGTGAACGCCGTCGTCCCGGGCACCGCCAACACGCCGTGGGTGGGCCGCCTGCTCGATGCGGCCGATGATCCCGCCGCCGAGCGCGCCGCCCTCGAGGCCCGCCAGCCCCACGGCCGCCTCGTCGAGCCCGAGGAGGTCGCCGAGGCCCACTGCTACCTCGCCTCCCCCCGCAACCGCTCGACCACCGGCGTCCTCCTGCCCATCGACGGCGGCATGACAGGCCTGCGCACCCGCCAGTGACC
>NZ_KK070003.1 GCF_000576425.1 Brachybacterium phenoliresistens
ACTGGCCTCATCAAACACCTCCATGTCGTGGGGTGTTGCGCTGACCGTTGGAACCCGCCGCGCCGGAGTGGTGCGGGAGCCTGCAATTCCTCGAACGCGCCGACACCGATGCCCGGGGCCGGCACGGGGCGAGGCGCCCGCCGGTCCGCCGGTCCGGCGTGCCGGCCCCAGGCCCTGTCCGGGATCAGCGGCAGCGCCTCGCGCCGTCATGTCCTCCCGCCGTCGCGCCCCCTGACGCCGTCGCGCCCCCTGACGCCGT
The DNA here is from genome assembly GCF_000576425.1 of Brachybacterium phenoliresistens. Lineage (GTDB taxonomy): Bacteria > Actinomycetota > Actinomycetes > Actinomycetales > Dermabacteraceae > Brachybacterium > Brachybacterium phenoliresistens. The sequence continues at coordinate 260 of NZ_KK070003.1, forward strand.
CGCGCCCTCCCGTCGCCGCGCCCCCTGACGTCGTCGCGCCCTCCCGTCGCCGCGCCGTCGCTGCGGCCCGCGGGCTGACCTGCACCGTCGAAGAGTCGTCGATCACGGCTTGGAAACGGCTTTCCTTCGAGCCTTGACATAAGGGATGCGCCGCGCCACGCTTGTCCTCACAAACCTTCGCCAGCGTCTCTCCCGGCCGAGTCCGACGACGTGCCCCGGCAGCTGGCGCCCTGCTCCGCCCAACAGGAAGTGTGGATCATGTCTGCTCTGAACCGCCGTGCATTCCTCGCCGCCGGCACCGCCGCGGCCGCCCTGCCCGCCCTCGCCGCCTGCGGCGGGAGCGGCTCCGCCGATCCGGATGCGCCGCTGCAGTTCATCCTCTCCGGCGACGCCAACCAGGGCGGCGGGTTCGCGGCCATGGCCGCGAAGTACGAGGAGGAGACCGGCCAGGCCGTGGAGATCGTCGACCTGCCCTACGACGACCTGAACACCAAGGTCCGCAACTCCGCGAAGGCGAACGACCTGCCCGCCCTCGCCCGCATGCCCTCCCTCGACCCGGTCTGGCTGGACCGCACCCGGGATCTCGCCGAGCTCGCCGAGGCCGTCAAGCCGGTGGACGGCATGTGGGCCGCCGACGACGAGGGCAAGGTCCCCGCCCTGCCCAGCGACCTCACCGCGGTGGGCCTGTTCCTGAACAAGGACCTGTGGGACAAGGCGGGCGTCGCCTACCCGACCAGCGTCGACGAGAATGTGTGGACATGGGATGAGTACGTGGCCGCCGCGACGGCCGTCCGCGAGGCGACCGGCGTCAAGTACGCCATGGCCGTGGACAGCAGCTCCCACCGCCTGAACTCGTTCCTCTACCAGATGGGCTCGGAGGGCATCGCCCTCAGCGAGGACCTCTCGAGCTACACCGCCAACGAGGCGACGGTCCCCGCCCTGCAGTACTTCGCGGACCTCAACGACGACGCCTTCATCCCGCGCTCGGTGTGGCTCTCGCAGGACGACCCCAACGCCATGTTCAAGACCGGCCAGGTCGCCTCGTACTACTCGGGCTCCTGGCAGATCGCCGACTTCGTCGCGAACATCGCCGACTTCGCCTGGGTCAGCGTGCCGATGCCGGCCCAGCCCGTCCAGGCCACGAACTTCGGCACCTCCGCGCACATCGTCGTCTTCGAGGGCACCGGCCAGGAGGACGCCGCCTACGCCTTCGTCGAGTGGCTCTACCAGCCCGAGAACTACGCCGAGATCTCGAAGATCGCCGGGTTCCTGCCGGCCATCCAGGACGTCGAGGTCACCTACGACGACCGCCAGGAGGACTTCGACCTCTACAACGCCGCCATCGCGGCGACCCCGGACTTCGTCACCGAGATCAAGACCCGCGACCTGAAGCTGCAGGCGGCCGGCACTGCGAAGGACATCGGCGTGGACGCCGTCAAGGAGGAGACCGTCAAGGTCATCGCCGGCGAGCAGACGGCGCAGGAGGCGGTCGACGCCATGCTCGAGCAGCTCAACGCGAGCCTCGCCTGACATGGCCGCCAGCACCCTCACCCGCACCGCGGCCCAGGAGCGCCGCCGCCGCGGCATCATCGCGGCGGTGTTCCTGGTGCCGGCGTTCGTCCTGTTCTGCCTGTTCTTCCTGGGGCCGGCAGGGCTCGGGCTGCTGTACTCGTTCACCGACTACCGCGGGTACGGCGACCTCGAGTTCGTGGGCCTGTCCAACTACCAGCAGCTGTTCGCGGACTCGGAGTTCTACACGGCCCTGGGCCGCACGATCCTCTACACGGTCGTGTCCGTCCCGGTGGGCTATTTCCTGGCCCTGCTGGTGAGCGCCCTTCTGGTGGCCCGCAGCGCGAAGGGGAAGACGGTCGCCCAGGTCATCTTCTTCTTCCCCTGGCTGGTCTCCCCGATCGTCACCGGCGTCATCTGGCGCTGGCTGTTCGGCGAGAGCTTCGGCCTGGTGAACTACCTCATCGACGGCGTGGGGCTGACGCCCCTGAAGTGGGCGCAGGACCCGAACCTGGCCCTGGCCGTGGTCATCATCGCCGGCTCCTGGGGCGGGACCGCGGGCACCATGCTGCTGTTCATGGCGGCCATCAAGAACATCCCCACCTCCTATCTGGAGGCGGCGGAGCTGGACGGCGCCGGCCCCGTGACCCGTTTCGTGCGGATCGTCTGGCCGCTGCTGGCGCCGACCTCGTTCATGGTGATCCTGCTGGGCACGATCGGCGCGATGAAGGAGTTCGCGATGATCCAGGCCCTGAACGGCGGCGGCCCGGGCACCTCGAACGTCCTCATCGTGCAGTACATCTACAAGACGGGCTTCGAACGCTCGGAGATCGGCTACGCGAGCGCGGCATCGATGATCCTCATGGTGATCCTGCTGATCATCGCGGTGATCCAGACCCGTTTCGACAGGAGTGATCTGAATTGAGGTCGATGCCGCGCGCCATCGGCGCCACGACCCTGCTGTGGGTCCTCGCGCTCGCGTTCCTGTTCCCCGTGCTGTGGTTCCTGCTGAGCTCCTTCAAGCCCGGCAGTGAGCTGTTCACCTGGCCGCTGCAGCTGTTCCCGCGCGACTGGACCCTCAGCGGCTATCGGACCGCCTGGGCGCGGTTCGACTTCGCGCAGTACTTCCTGAACACCTTCCTCGTCGCGGTGATCACCACGGTCCTCACGGTGCTCGTCAGCGCCTGCACCGGCTTCGCCCTGGCGAAGTACCGCGCCTGGTGGATCCAGGGGTTCTTCCTGTGCATTCTCGCCACCACCATGCTGCCCACCGAGGTCATCATGCCCTCGACCTTCGCGGTGATCCTGGGCCTGGGCATGTACAACACCCTCGCCGGCATCATCGTGCCCTCGATCGTCACGGCGACGGGCATCTTCATGCTGCGCCAGTACTTCCGCACCGTCCCGGACGAGCTGCTGGAGGCCGCGCGCATCGACGGGGCGGGGGAGTTCCGCATCTTCTTCACCCTCATGCTGCCGATCGCCAAGCCGATCATCGCCGTGCTCGCGATCTTCTCGTTCCAGTGGCGCTGGAACGACTACATCTGGCCGCTGCTGGTGCTCAACGACCAGGAGAAGTACACCCTGCAGCTGGCGCTGCGCAGCATCGTGGGCGCGGAGAACATCGACTGGTCCGTGCTGCTGTCGGCATCGGTCATCTCCCTGCTGCCGATGATCGCGCTGTTCCTCATCTTCCGCCGGCAGATCATGAACGCCGACATCAACTCCGGACTGAAGGACTGACGCCGATGCCCGTGCGGGACCTCGACGCCCTCGACCCCACCCTGCGCGAGAAGGGGAGGGCGGCGCTCGCGGGGCTCCCCGCGCGGGCCGAGCGCCTCCTCGCCGGCGGCGCCCGCCATCGCGAGCTGGGCCGCCTCGTGCGCGACGCCGTGATCGGCGAGGCCCACGGCGAGCCGGCCCTGCTCGCGCAGGCGCGGGCGGCGATGGAGGCGCTGGCCGCCCTGCAGCTGCCCAGCGGGACCTTCGCCAGCGGCGACAACGTCGACTCCCCGCCGGACACCGCCTTCACCGTGGGCGACCTCGCCTGGGCCGCGAGCATGCTGCGGCGCGAGAGCTCCCTGCGTCTGACCGCGCTGCAGGGGCAGCTCGAGCAGCTGCTGGCCCGCACCGCCCCCGCGCTGGTCGCCGGCGGCGTCCACACCCCCAACCACCGCTTCGAGATCTCCGCGGCGCTCGCCCGGCTGGGTCGCCTGCTAGAGGACCCGCGCTGCACCGTCCGCGCCGAGCAATGGCTCGCCGAGGGGGTGGACCTGCAGGCCGACGGCCTGTTCTCCGAGCGCAGCCCCAACTACGCCGTGCACGTGAGCATCCCCTGCCTGCTGGTGCTCGCCCACGAGCTGGACCGCCCGGACCTCGCCGATGCGGCCGATGCCGCCACCCGCGCGCAGGCCCGCCTCACCGATGCCCGCGGCATGGTCGAGACCCTCGGCTCCCGGCGCCAGGACCGTCGCACGCTCTTCGACGGCGGGCCCCTGCATCCGCTGCTGCGCGCCCACGCGATCCGCACCGGGGACCCCCTCACCGCCCGCGCCGCCCTGCGCACCCAGGACCGTGCGGACGAGCTCGCGGCCCTCGAGGTGCTCGCCCTCGGCCTCGAGGACCCGGCCGTGCTCGGCCCCCTGCCCGACCCGGCCGCCGATCCGGGCCCGGAGCAGCCAGAGGTCCACGTCCTGGCCGAGTCCGGTCTCGTCGTCGTCGACCACGGCGTCTCCCGCGCCGTGATCCATGGCGGCACCGACACCGCCGAGCTGGGGCGCGTCTCCTCGGGGGCGTCCGACGACCCGACCTTCCTCCGCCTGGCGGGACGCGCGGTGCGGCTGACGGACCTGCGGATCTCGCGGGACTTCTTCAGCCTCGGCCCGGTGCGCTTCGAGCGGCCGGTGGACTCCGCGGCCGTCGCAGCCGACGCGGCGGCGCACGGTGCTGGTGCTGGTGCTGGTGCTGGTGCTGGTGCTGATGCTGATGCTGATGCTGATGCTGATGCCGATGCCCGGCACGCGGGGACCGATGCGGCGGCGGGGCCGTGGCGGCTGCGGGAGCGCGCCGTCGGGGAGTACTTCCATCCGCTGGCCGCAGAGGATCGCCGCGCCGACGGCGCCTACGCCCTCGAGTTCAACGGCCGCTTCGCCGCCGCGATGTCCTTCTCCTCTCGCGATGTCGACGAGGTCGCCCTCGAGACGGCGGCGGAGGTGCGGCTCGGCCCGGCGCACGCCGAGCTCGACCTGCGCGCCGAGGGTCCTGCCGCGGCGCTGTGCCTGCTGCTGGCCCTCGAGGGAGGTCGCCTCGAGGGCGTCGCCGCCGATGCGGCGGGCCGCAGCATCCCGGCCATCGGCCCCGACGGCGTCGGCCGCTGCCGCTATGTCGGCGCCGACGGCGAGACGCTCCGCCTCGAGGTCCACGGCATGGCCGACTCGCCGGCCTTCTACGAGCCGGGCGAGGCGTACACCGTCCTCGGCGGCACGGACCTTCCCGGCGGGGACCATCTCTTCATCCCGGCGACCACCGCGCAGCGGCTGCGCCTGGTGCTCGACCTGTAGCCGGCGCCGGCCGCCTGAGCCGACCCGCGCCGGATGCCGGTCGACTGAGCCGACCCGCGCCGGATGCCGGTCGACTGAGCCGACCCGCGCCGGATGCCGGTCGACTGAGCCGACCCGCGCCGGATGCCGGGCGACTGAGCCGACCCGCGCCGGATGCCGGGGATCCGGCCCGTGCCGCCGCGGAACGGTCCAGGGCGGTCCCGGACCCGTGCACAGACGGCGGCCTGAGGTCCTCGAGCCAGGCAATCGCCTGGCTCGAGGACCTCAGGCCGCCGTTCGTGTCCGGACCGGGCGCCGATCAGCGCGCCGGTGGGCTGAGCAGCGTCGTCGGGCGGGTAGGGCGGCGCCGGCATGCCGAGGAGCGGAGCCGGTGGGGCGACGGGCGGGGTCGGCGTGCCGAGCAGCGGCGTCGCAGCGGCAATGTGCGGGAACTCCTGGTGCTGTGCGCACGCGCGTGCCAGCATGTCCCCGCCGTGCGCGAGGACGCGGGCGGCGCATCCCGAGGAGGAGAACACCCGTGCCCTACGGAGTCATCGCATCCATCGACCAGCAGGACGTCGCCCTCGCCGCCGGCGCCGACTACCTGGAGTCGACCGTCGTCGGCGTGCTCGTCGAGGAGGACGGCGAGGGCGGCTGGCGCGCCGCACAGGTCGACCCCGCGCACCGCGTGCCGTCCTTCGCGGTCTTCGTGCCCGGATCGCTGCGCCTGTCCGATCCCGCGGTGCCGATCGCGCGGATCCGCAGCTACCTCGCCACCGCCCTGGACGCGATCGCCGGCGTCGCCGAGCCCGGGGCGCGGATCGTCCTGGGCAGCGGCGCGGCCCGGACCATCGGCCCCGACGTGCCGGTGGAGGAGGGCCGCCGCCGCTTCGCGGAGGTCGTCGTCGCCGCCCGCGACGCCGCCCGGGAGCGCGGCCTGGAGATCGTCCTCGAGCCGCTGCACGCGGGGGAGACGGACCTGATCCACACCATCGCGGAGGCCGCGGCGTTCCTCGACGAGCACGGGATCGAGGGCGTGAAGATCGTCGCCGACCTCTACCACGTGCAGCTCGAGGCGGAGCCCTTCGCGGACGTCGAGCATCTCGCGGGCCGGGTGGGCCATGTCCACGTGGCCGACTCCGGGCGCGTGCCGCCCGGGCAGGGCGACTGGCCGCTGACGGAGTTCCTGGCCGCGCTGCGCCGCGGCGGCTACACGGGCCCGGTCACCATCGAGTGCCGCTGGCAGGACCTCGCGGCCGAGCTCCCCGACGCCCTCGCGGCGGTGCGCGCCGCGGACCCCGCCGCCGCCTGAGCACCCGGCCCCGAAGGCTCCGCCGCGGTCCTGGGCCCCGGCGGGGCCTGGGAGAAGGGCGCCGGGCGGGCGTCGGGCGGGCGCCGGGCTCGGCTGACCTCCCGCCCGCGACGCGCCGGGCTCGACAGGCCCCCGCCGGGGCCCGTCGGGCTCGACAGGCCCCCGCCGGGGTCCGTCGGGCGCCGCACCGGCGCGAGGCGCATCGGCCTGATCCGGACCGACGGCGTCCCTGTTCCCCGCGATCTCCCCGAGATCCCGACACCTGCGCCCCGCACAGAAGTGTTCCGGGCGCCCTCGCCGTCCACGACCCGGCATGAACGTGCTCGAATCGATATCAAACCGAGCAGACATGAGCGGGTGTATCGGTTTAGAGTACGTTCCGAGCAGTGTTGCTCACGAAGGAGGGTCATGTCGACCGACGTCTCGTCGCCCCACGCGTCGCCCCCGGCGACCAGCGCCGCCCCCGCGCGTCGCGGCTCGCTCCTGCACCGGATCGCGAACTCGTTCGTCCTGCGCCGTCTGGTGCGGTCGGCGTTCGTCATCTGGGTCGTGGCCACCGGAGTGTTCCTCCTGGTGCGCCTGCTGCCGGGCAACCCCGTGGACGTGTACATCAACCAGCAGATCTCCCTGTACGGGAAGACGTACGACCAGGCCGCCGCGGAGGCGCAGGTCTACTTCCGCTTCGATCCCTCCGCCTCGATCTTCGAGCAGTACGGCGGCTACCTCCTGGGTCTGCTGCGCGGGGACCTCGGCACCTCGATCACCACCCCCGGGGTGACGGTCACCGAGAAGATCGCCCAGTACCTGCCGTGGACGCTGTACAGCGTCGGCCTGGCGCTGATCATCTCCATCAGCATCGGTCTGCTGCTGGGCATGATCATGGCCTACCGCCGCGGCGGGATCATCGACAACCTCGTGACCGTGATCGGCTCGACCTTCCACGCGATCCCCAACTACCTGCTGGCGATCCTCATCGTCGTCGTCGGCGCGGTGCAGCTGGGCGTCATCGACTACGCCCGGATGCGCGGGAACATCTCCCCGGGCCTGGAGCCGGAGCTGAGCCTGCGGTTCCTGTCCGACATCGGCTACCACGCGACGCTGCCGATGCTCACCTACATCCTCACCACCGCCGGGACCTGGGCGCTGATCATGAAGTCCTCGACCACGCAGGTCCTCGGTGAGGACTACGTGACCGTCGCCAAGGCCCGCGGCCTGAAGGACGTGCGCATCCAGTCCGACTACGTGGGACGCAACGCCCTGCTGCCGCTCATCGCGCAGATCGCCACCCAGGCCGGCTTCGTCGTCGGCGGGGCGATCTTCGTGGAGCAGACCTTCTCCTACGAGGGCGTCGGCCTGCTGCTGTTCGAATCGATCAACACCCGCGACTACCCGACCATCCAGGGCGTGCTGCTGGTCGTGACGATCACCGTGGTCCTCGCGAACCTGGCCGCCGATCTCGTCAACGCCGCGCTCGACCCGCGGATCCGACTGGGCGCAGGAGGTGCCGCATGAGCCTCGAAGGATCCACCACCGCCGCGCTCGCCGTGCCCTCGAAGAAGGCCCGCCGAACCGGCCGGAACCCCCTGGCGCGCCTGGTCAGCGAGATGACCCGGAGCGTGGAGGGCTTCATCGGCCTGCTGCTGGTGCTGGCCGTGCTCGCCTTCTCCCTCATCGGGCCGCTGATCATGGGCACCGACGTCTCCGGGGACGCGTCCCGGGCCTGGGAGGGCCCCAGCGCCCAGCACTGGCTGGGCCTGGAGGGCAGCGGCAAGGACACCTTCCACCTGCTGGTCATCGGCGGCGGGACGGTGCTCATGGTCGGCTTCCTGGCGGCCGCGATCACCACCGTGATCGCCGTGGCGATCGGCGCGCTCGCCGGCTACGTGGGCGGGCGCCTGGACGCCGCCCTGCTGCAGCTGACCGACATCGTCATGACGATCCCGCAGATCGTCCTGCTCGCCGTGGTCGGCGCCTTCTACAAGCTGGACTCGCCGGCGCTGCTGGCCGTGATCATCGGCGTGCTCACCTGGCCGGTGCTCATGCGCTCGATCCGCGCCCAGGTGCTCTCCCTCAAGGAGCGCGAGTTCGTCGAGGCGGCGCAGCTGCTGGACGTGGGCTGGTTCCGCATCGTCTTCGGCGAGATCGTCCCCAACATGGCCAGCTACATCCTCATCAACTTCATCATCGCCGTCACCAACGCCATCTACGCGATGGTGGGCCTGTACCTGCTCGGGCTGGCCCCGCAGCGCGGCACCAACTGGGGGATCATGATCAACGACGCGTGGACCAAGGGCGCCATGTTCAATCCCGACGCGATGCCGTACATCGTCGCCCCCGTGGTGATGATCGTGCTCCTCCAGCTGGGTCTGATCCTGCTGACCCGCACCCTCGAGGAGATCCTCAACCCGCGACTGAGGGAGCGCTGATGACCCCGTCCACGACCCCCGACGCCCCGATCATGTCCGTGAAGGACCTCGAGGTCGCCTACCGCACCGGCAAGGGGACGAACGTGCGCGCCCTGCGCGGCGTCACCTTCGACCTGTACCCGGAGTCCGCCCTCGCCCTGGTGGGGGAGTCCGGCTGCGGCAAGACCACCCTCGGCTCGGCGCTGCTGCGCCTGCTGCCCACCCTCGGCGAGATCACCGGCGGGACCATCACCTACCGCCGCGCGGACGGCCGGGAGCTCGACGTCACCCGGATGCGCGCCGGCGAGCTGCGCCGCTGGCGCTGGTCCGAGGCCGCCATGGTGTTCCAGGGCGCGCAGAACGCCTTCAACCCCGTGCTGACCATCGGCGCGCAGATGGCCGACACCCTCATCGACCACTCCGAGCGCCGCCCCTCGAAGAAGGAGATCCTCGAGCGGTCCTCGGAGGCGCTGCGCTCGGTGCGGCTCGAGCCCCGCCGGGTGCTGCGCAGCTACCCGCACGAGCTCTCCGGCGGCATGAAGCAGCGCACCCTGATCGCGATGGCGCTGCTGCTGCGGCCGCGCCTGCTGGTGCTGGACGAGCCCACCACCGCGCTGGACATCCTCACCCAGCGCACCGTGATCGACCTGCTCGCGGAGCTGCGCGTCGAGCACCGCTTCGCGATGATCTTCATCTCCCACGATCTCGCCCTCGCCGCCGAGCTCGCCGACCGGGTGATCACGATGTACGCCGGGAAGGTGATCGAGACCGGCACCACCGCGGACATCTTCTACGGCCCCAAGCACCCCTACACCTCGAAGCTCATCAACGCGGTGCCGCCGGTGGTCGGGGACCTCCCCGAGCTCGCCTCGATCCCGGGAGCCCCGCCCTCGCTGGCCACGCTCCCGCAGGGCTGCACCTTCGCCCCGCGCTGCGAGCTCGCCACCGATGCCTGCCGCGCCGCCGAGCCCGAGCTGATCGAGCTCGTCCCGCGTCCCGAGGATCGCGGCCATGCCGCCGCCTGCCTGCACCACGACCAGGTCCACCACGAACGGAAGGTGATCGCCCGTGCCTGAGACGACCCCCGGGGCCGATGCGGCGGCGCCGCCCCTCATCGAGCTCGACCATGCCTCGCAGGTGTTCCACGTCAAGGGCAAGGACATCCCCGCCGTCTCCGACGTGTCCCTCAGCGTGAACGCCGGCGAGGTGCTGTGCCTGGTCGGCGAGTCCGGCAGCGGCAAGACGACCGCCGCCCGCCTGGCGGCGGGGCTGGCCTCCCCGACCGACGGCGCCGTCCGCTACCGCGGGATGGACCTGGCGGCCATGACCCGCCAGCAGCGCCAGGAGTACCGCCGCGACGTGCAGTACATCCACCAGGACCCGTACGCCTCGCTGAACCCGATCCGCTCGATCCGCAGCACCCTCGCGATCCCGCTGCGGCGCCACGGGATGGCCTCCGGGCGGGCGGAGGTCGACGCCACCGTCGACGAGCTGCTCACCCGCGTGGACCTCACCCCGCCGGAGAGCTACTCGGCGAAGTTCCCCCATCAGCTCTCGGGCGGGCAGCGCCAGCGCGTGGCGGTCGCCCGCGGCCTCACGCTGGCGCCCAAGCTGCTCATCGCCGACGAGTCCACCTCGATGCTGGACGTGTCGATCCGGGTGGGCCTGCTGAACATGCTCACGCGCCTGCGCCTGGAGCAGAACGTCGGGTTCATCTACATCACCCACGACCTGGCGCTGGCGAAGTACTTCGGCTGGCAGGGGCGCACGGCCGTGATGTACCTGGGCAAGATCGTCGAGCAGGGGCCCACCCCGCAGGTCATCAACAACCCCCAGCACCCCTACACCAAGGCGCTGCTGGAGGCCGTGCCGGAGCCCGACCCGGACCTCGCCCGGACCAAGCGCTCCGGCGCCGGACTGCGCAGCGCCGAGGTCCCGGACCTGTCCGCGCTGCCGCCCGGCTGCTCCTTCGAGCCGCGCTGCCCGCTGGCCCAGGACCGCTGCCGCACGCAGACGCCCACGCTCGCCCCCTCGCCCGGGGTGGCGGGCCACGACGTCTCCTGCCTGGTCGTGGCCGACCGGACCGCCGCCCAGGTGGCGGCGGGCGGGTCCGGGTCCTCGGCCCCCGCTCCCGAAGCATCGGACGAGGGCCCGGGCGCATCGCCCGCAGGTCCGGGCGCATCGGCCGCAGGCCCGGCGGCGCCGGCCACGGCGGGAGGCTCGCCGTGATGGACATGGCGGCGCGGGCGATGCTCGCGCTGGGCTGCTTCGTGGGGGTCGGCGCGGCCCTCATGATCCCGTTCACCGACGGGGGCACCGCCGAGCGTCTCGTGAGCTGGATCGCGCTCGCGCTCGGCATCCTCGCCGTCGTCGCCTCGGCGGCGGTGCTGCGCCGCGGAATCGTCCGTCGCCTGCGGGAGGCGGAGACCGGAGACCCGGATGACCAGGACGTCATCCCCACCAAGGAGGAACGATGATCACGAGCTGGACCAGGAGAGACCTTCTCAAGGCCGTCGGGCTGACGGCGGGGGCGGGCACCGCCCTCGTGGCGTGCAGCCCGGCCGACACCTCCGGCGGCGGCGGGGGCGGCGGCGGAGAGGGCGGCGCGAGCGCCTTCCACGGGGCATGGCCCTTCAAGCCCGCCCCCGAGGGCCACTTCAACTTCGCCGGGCTGCCCTACGCGGGCGTCCCCACCGTCATCATGGGCGACGGCTTCTACCGGGACCTGCTGGTCCCGCCGCTGGCCATGTGGCTGTGGGAGGAGAAGAGCTGGGAGTACCTGCTCGCCGAGTCCCACAGCCTGGACGAGGCGGCGGGCACCTTCACCGTGACCCTCAAGGAGGGCCTCACGTGGAGCGACGGGAGCCCGCTGACCAGCGGCGACGTGCTGACCACGCTGTACATGCAGTTCGTTCAGCGCGCCACCAGCTGGAACTTCATCACCGGCGTCGAGGCCCCCGACGAGCAGACCGTCGTGATCAGCTTCGAGAACCCGCCGGCCGTGCTGGAGCGCTACATCCTCAAGAGCAACATCCTCTCCACTGCCCAGTACGGGGAGTGGGCCGACCGCGCCAAGGCCATCGTGGACGCGGGCGGGACCATGGACGACGGCGACGGCCCGGCGCTCAGCACCGAGTTCCAGACCTTCAAGCCGGAGAACCTCATCGTCTCCGGGCCCTACGACTTCGACTACGACTCCATCTCCAACACGCAGCTGACCCTGGTGCGCAACGAGAGCGGCTACGGCGCCGACACGGTGACCTTCGACCAGGTCGTCGTCTACAACGGCGAGACCACGGAGATCACGCCGCTGGTGCAGTCCACGGACATCGACTACGCCAGCCACGGCTTCGCCCCCGCCTCGGAGGCCCCCTTCGAGCAGGCCGGGTACACGATCCTGCGCCCTCCGGTCTACTCGGGCCCGGCGCTGTACCTGAACCAGGACTCCCTGCCCGAGTTCGCGGACGTCCGCGTGCGCCAGGCCCTCGCCCATGTCATCGACCGCGCCACCAACGGCCAGATCTCCCTGGGGCAGTCCGGCAAGGCCGTGGAGAACATGGTCGGCTTCTCCGACAACCAGGTCGACGAGTGGCTCACCGATGACGTCAAGGGCAAGCTGAACACCTACCCGCTGGACCTCGAGAAGGCGAAGTCCCTGCTGGAGGAGGCCGGCTGGACCACCGACGGCAGCAGCTGGAAGAAGCCCGACGGCTCCGCCGCCAGCTACGAGATCCAGTTCCCGCAGACCTATGCGGACTGGTCGGCCTCCGGCAAGAACGTCGCCGAGCAGCTCACGGCCTTCGGCATCCAGGTCACCGCCCGCGGCCTGGACGACAAGCAGGCGCCCATCGACATCGACAAGGGCGACTTCCAGATGGCGATCCAGGCGTGGGGCTCCTCCGCGCACCCGCACCCGCACTTCTCCTTCGTGACGGACCTGTTCACCCACAACATCCCGATCGCGAAGAACCAGGGCGGCAAGGGCTACGGCTTCCCGCTGCAGAACGTGAAGACCTCCGCCGGGACCGTCGACCTCGAGCAGATCGTCGCCGTCGCGGGCCAGGGCCTGGACGTCGAGGAGCAGAAGAAGAACGTGAGCGTCGCGGCGCTCGCCTTCAACGAGCTGCTGCCGATCATCCCGATCTTCGAGCGCTACGGGAACAACCCCGCGCTCGAGGGGGAGCGGGTGACGGGCTTCCCGAAGGAGGGCGACCCGCTGCTGGCGAACGCGCCGTACGCGGACAACTTCGTCATCCTCGGCATGTACCGCGGCGACATCACGCCGGTCTGACCTGCGCGGCATCGGCCCCGGCGGTCGGCCCCAGCGGTCGGCCCCTCCCCGGAGGGCCCGACCGCCGGGGCCGTCGCTCACTCCGCCTCGATCGCCACCCAGCTGACCTGGATGTCGGGGGAGCGGGTCGGATGCAGGGTCAGGGCGATCTCCCCGGCCGCGCCGACGGCGACGCCTCGGTAGGCCGCCGCCTCGGGGACCCCGGTGAACAGCTGCTGCGCCGAGACCACGTCCCCGTTCACGCGCACCTCGGCCGCGCGGTTCGCCCACGGCCACGGGTCGTAGTAGCCGACGTGCACCGTGTACCGGCCCGCGGCGAGGTTGGCGAAGCGGTAGGTCAGGTCATCGTGGTCGGTCGCGTACCGCAGCGTGAGGTCCAGGGAGTCGTACGAGGACCCGGCGGGCTTCGACCGCCCCTGGTAGCCCCAGACGTTCCCGGTCAGCGGGTCGGCCCCGTAGGGCTGGTCGGCCACGGAGTTCTGCAGCCGTCCGGCCTTCGCCGCCTCGCGCAGGGCCAGGTAGTCGCTGGTCTCCGCCCCGCCGGCGTTGACGATGTAGACCAGGTTCTTGGGCGCGACGAGCACGTCCCGGCGGAAGGTCAGGCCCTCGGCGCCGGAGAGCGTCCCGACCACCTCGGTGATGCCCGGGCGGTCCAGCGCGCCCTCCCAGGTCACGCGCCGGGTGGAGGTGGACCCCTCGAGACGGAGGGTGACCGAGCGCGGCAGCTTGTTCAGCTCGCCCGGGCGCACCGACGCCGGCAGGGTCGCGTCCACCTCGAAGTGCGGCTGGTAGGGCTGGTCCTCCCAGCGCCAGGAGTCCTCCCACGGCAGCGTCATGGAGGTGCCCTCGCCGAAGCGCAGCGGCAGCCACACGTACGGCGCGTTCGCGAGGTCCGAGGGGGTCCAGCGGTCGCCCATGTAGATGTAGGTGCCGTGCTCGGGGTCCACCGGGATCACGCAGGTGGACTGCGAGCCGTGGGTGGTGCTCGCGCCGTCGCCGACCACCGGGTTCCCGTGGTCGGTCCATTCGCCGAGGATGTCCGTGGCCGTCGCGTACTGCGCCGGGTTCGGGCTCCAGCCGGTCGCCCCGGAGGTGATCAGGTAGTACGTCCCGGCCCTCTTGAACAGGGCCGGCGCCTCGCGGTGCGCGCCGATGTACGGGCGGGTGAAGTCGACGCCCTTGACGGCGCTCTCCGGAGGGGTCGCGAGAGCCGTGAACGAGGGGTCGAGCTTCGAGATGAACAGGGAGTAGTTCTCCTCGCTCGAGTAGATGATGTACGCGGTGCCGTCGTCGTCGAGGAACAGGTTCATGTCCCGGGCCATCCCGGGGCTGTTCGGCTGATGGTTGGGCTCGCCCTCGGGCGCCACGTGCAGGCGGTAGCTGTCGATCCACCGGAAGGGGCCGAAGGGCGAGTCGGAGACGGCCACCCCGGCATTGGCCTTCGCGTACTGGGCGTTGGAGGTCTCCGAGGGGCCGTCGGCGTGCACCCACATCACCCAGGTGCCCTCGGCGGCGTTCGGGATCACCTTGGGGCGCTCGAGGATCGCGGGGTTCACGTCGCTGCCCTCGGCCTTGACGGTCACGAGGTCGCGGATCACCGCGGCCTTCTGCTCGTCGGCGTAGTCGCCGTACAGCGCCGTGAAGTAGGGGTCCGTCTCCAGCTGCTCGGCGTCGACCAGGGAGCGCAGCGCCAGCCCCTCGTCCGTCCAGGAGTACAGGTCGCGGGAGGAGTACACGTGCACTCCCGGGCTGGCGTGGTAACCGTTGCTGCGGTCCTCGCCGTACCAGTAGTACACGGGGCCCTGCTCGTCCTCGTGCACGAGGACCTGGCCCCCGTGGGCCTGGATGACGGCGCCGGAGGTGTCGAGCCAGGGCTGTCCCGGGGTGAAGGCGCCGGGCGCGGCGCCCTCGGCGGGGACCGGCGCGGCGGGGACCGGTGCCGCGGGGGCCGGCCCGGCGGCGCGGGCGCTCGCCGTGCCGAGGGCGAGCATCGGCGCGGCGGCGATCGCGCCGGTCAGGACGGATCGGCGCCGGGGGAGAGGGGACGTGCGGGGGTTCGCGTCGTGCACAGGGGACTCCTCGTCGAGTCGAGCTGGGACCGGAAGGGCGGAACGGGCCGGCGGATGCCGCACCCTGCTTCTCGCCACCCTTATTGCACCCCTTGAAAGAAGTGGGGTGGCTTCACGGTAGCCGATCCGGCGTCGCGGGGGAAGGCGGTGGCGTCGATCAGCCGAGATGTCCCGCGCGGCGGGATCGCGACAGGATCACGGTCGCGGCCAGGAGCTCTGCCGCCTGGATCGGGTAGACCGCCGCCCTCTCCCAGGCGCCGCCCGGGGCCGCGGGGATCAGATCCGTGGTCATGTGGAGGACGAGGACGGCTGCGCTCAGCAGTCCGAGCACTCCGAGCCCGGCGCCGACGAGGGCCGGTGCTCGGGGGGCCGGGCTCCGGCGCAGGCGGAACGCGGCGAGCACGGTCGCCAGGTTGCCGCCGCAGATCGCGGCACCGGCGCCGGCGGTGTGGACCGCCCCGAGGCCGTGCTCCATGGTGTGCGGGCCACCGGGGACGAGGGCGACGGCCGTGATGCCGAGCAGGTGGAGGACGGCCAGGACCAGGAAGCCGCGTCCGAGCACGCCGGGGCGTGCGCGGACGGCCGCCGCCGCTCCCGCTGCGGCAAGGATCCCGTGGGCGATGAACCCGGCGTTCATCACCGCCGAGCGCGGCGAGTCGATGGGGCGGCCCTGCATGACGCCGACGTCCGGGACGCCGAGGTCGCTGATGAAGTTCGCCGCGTACGAGTAGCCGGCGAAGCCGGCCGCCGTGACGGCCTCCGCGACCAGGTAGACGGTGGCCGCCGCGATCCAGCAGATCGCCGCCGGCACCAGGCTCGGCCGGGCGCGGCTCGTCGATGCGTCCTGGCTGCGCGATCCCATGCCGTCCATCCTCGCCCACCGTGCGACGAGATCTCGGCCTCGCGGGACGCCGACCTTGCCTCCCGGGTCCTGCGTGTGCTGTACTATCGACGGAAAGCGGTTACCGCCGCGGCCAACGGAGGCCGCGAAGGACCGCCCACGAACAGCACAGGGATCCCCCGGGGACCGCAGCGAGGAGAGAATCAATGGCACAGCGTCGCATCGGCATCATCGTCAACGGAGCATCGGGGCGGATGGGCTACCGCCAGCACCTGGTGCGCTCCCTGCTGGCGATCCGCGACCAGGGCGGCGTGCAGCTCGCCGACGGCGACACCCTCATGCCGGACCTGCTGCTGGTGGGGCGCAACGAGGAGAAGCTGCGCACCATCGCCGAGCGCCACGGCCTGGAGAACTGGACCACCGACGTCGACGCGGCCCTCGAGCAGGACGACTACGAGGTCTACTTCGACGCGCTGGTGACGAACCTGCGCCTGGACAACCTCAAGAAGGCCATCGCCGCGGGCAAGGCGATCTACACCGAGAAGCCCACCGCCGAGACCTTCGAGGACGCCCTCGAGCTGGCGCGGCTGGCCAAGGACGCCGGAACCGTCAGCGGCGTCGTCCACGACAAGCTCTACCTCCCGGGCCTGCTCAAGCTGCGCCGCCTGATCGACGCCGGCTTCTTCGGCGAGATCCTCTCGGTGCGCGGCGAGTTCGGGTACTGGGTGTACGAGGGGGACTGGCAGGCCGCCCAGCGCCCCTCCTGGAACTACCGCTCCGAGGACGGCGGCGGCATCGTCGCGGACATGTTCCCGCACTGGAACTACGTCATCGAGGACCTCTTCGGGCGCATCGTGGACGTCTACGCGCAGACCGCGACCCACATCGGCACCCGCTGGGACGAGCAGGGCCGGGAGTACGCCGCCACCGCCGACGACGCCGCCTACGGCATCTTCCGCCTCGAGAACGGCACCGTCGTGCAGATGAACTCGAGCTGGGACGTGCGCGTGCACCGCGACGAGCTCGTCGAGTTCCAGGTCGACGGCACCAAGGGCTCCGCGGTCGTGGGCCTGCACGGCGCCCGCATCCAGCCGCGCGAGGCCACCCCGAAGCCGGTGTGGAACCCCGACGTCCGCGACGGCCACGACTACCGCGGCGACTGGATCGAGGTCCCCGACAACGAGGTCTTCGACAACGGCTTCAAGGTCCAGTGGGAGGACTTCCTGCGCCACTACGTCGAGGGCCGCCCCTACCCCTTCGACCTGCTCGCGGGAGCCCGCGGCGTGCGCCTGGCCGAGATCGGCCTGAAGAGCGCCGCCGAGGGCCGCCGCATCGAGCTCGACGTGCTGGAGGGCTGAGCGCCATGGAGCTGACGCTTCTCGACGAGGACGGGACCCTCCGCCAGGTGCCGATGGGGGAGGCCGCCGCCTTCTCCAAGCCCACCGCCCCGCTGCGCTCCCGGGTGGTCTACGCCGCCGCGCACGTGGCCCCGAAGGTCCACGCCGACAACACGCCCGGCGCCCCCGCGGACATCGACTGGGACGCGACCCTCGCCTTCCGCCGCACCGTCTGGTCCTGGGGGCTCGGCGTGGCCGATGCCATGGACACCGCCCAGCGCAACATGGGGCTGGATGCCGCGGCCACCCGCGAGCTCATCTCCCGCAGCGCCGAGGCCGCCCGCGAGGCCCTCGCCGATCCGGCGATCGCCGCGGTGTTCCCCGAGGGCGCGCAGGTCGGCGACCTGGTCGCCGCCGGGGTGTCCACCGACCATCGGCCCGAGGCCGAGCTGACCCTGGACGAGATCGTCGCCGCCTACCGCGAGCAGCTCGCGGCCACCGAGGCCACCGGGGCGACGGCCGTGCTCATGGCGAGCCGCCATCTGGCCCGCGCCGCGGGCTCGGCGCAGGACTACGAGGACGTCTACCGCCAGGTGCTCGAGAGCGCCACCGCCCCGGTGGTGCTGCACTGGCTGGGCACCGCCTTCGACCCGAACCTCGAGGGCTACTTCGGCTCGACCGACACCGCCGAGGCCAGCGGGACCCTGCTGCGGATCATCGGCCGGGACCCCGCGAAGGTCCGCGGCGTGAAGATGAGCCTGCTGGACGACGCCGCGGAGATCGCCGTGCGCGAGCAGCTGCCCGAGGGCGTGCTCATGCTTACCGGCGACGACTTCCACTTCTCCCACCTCATCACCGGCTCCCACGGCGGGTACTCCCACGCGCTGCTGGGCGCCTTCGCGGCGACCACGCCGGCGGCCTCGGCCGCCATCCAGGCGCTGGACGCGGGCGACGAGGCCGGATGCCGGCGCATCCTCGACGATGCCGAGAAGCTCGCCGTGCACGTGTTCTCCGCCCCGACGTACCACTACAAGGCCGGCGTCGCCTTCCTGGCCTGGCTGAACGGCCACCAGCAGGCCTACCAGATGGTGGGCGGCCTGCACGCCGCCCGCAGCCTGCCGCACCTGTCCCGCATCGTCGAGCTCGCCGCGCAGACCGGCAACCTCGAGGATCCGGCGCTGGCCGCCGAGCGCTGGCACTCCCTGCTGCGCGGGAACGGCTACGACGTCCCGGCCGAGGGGAGCGTCCGATGACCGGCTCGCGCCTCTCGATCAACCGCTGGACCTGCCGCACCACGCTCGTCGAGGAGTTCCTGCGCAGCGCCGTCGCCGGCGGCGTCGAGTCCGTGGGCCTGTGGCGCGAGGACGTCGAGAAGCTCGGCACGCAGGCGCTGCGGCGCCGCACCGACGAGCTGGGCCTGCGGGTCAGCTCCCTGTGCCGCGGCGGCTTCCTCACGGCCTCGGCCGATGCGGACCGCACCGCCGCCCTGGACGACAACCGCCGGGCCATCGACGAGGCCGCGGCGCTCGGCGCCCCGACCCTCGTGCTGGTGGCCGGAGGCGTCGACCGCGCCGACAAGGACATCGCCGGCGCCCGCGAGCGGGTCGCCGAGGGCGTCGCCGCGATCGCCCCGCACGCCGAGCAGGCCGGGGTGACCCTGTCCCTCGAGCCCCTGCACCCGATGTTCGCCGCCGACCGCGCGGTGGTCTCCACCATCGACCAGGCGCTGGACATCGCCGAGGCCTCCGGCAGCCCGGCCGCCGGGGTCGTCGTGGACACCTACCACGTGTGGTGGGACCCGTACCTGCCCCGCGCCATCGAGCGGGCCGCGAGCGCGGGGCGGCTGTTCGCCTACCAGGTCTGCGACTGGAACCTGCCTCTCGCGGCGGAGCCGCTGTTCTCCCGCGGGTACATGGGCGACGGCTACATCGACTTCCCGGCCATCACCCGCATGGTCGCCGCCACCGGGTACACCGGGGACGTCGAGGTCGAGATCTTCAACGAGGACGTCTGGGCCGATCCGGTCCATGTCGCGGTGCGCACCATCCGCACCCGCTACGAGGAGCTCGTCGCCCCGCACCTGTGATCCGTCACGGCCCGGACCCGGGGTGGCGAGCACGCGAGGGCGGCCGGATCTCGGGCGGCTCGTAGCGGCTGCGGTCCGGGCCGCTGCGAGGATCCCGGTCCGGCCAGACCGCACGCAGGATGCGCGTCGCCTCCTCGATGCTGAGCCCCTCGTCGGTGGCGGTCCGGGCCAGGGCCTGCGCGCTCTGCAGCACGGCGGCCGATGTGCTGCCGGCATCCTCGCTCACCCGGGTCCCGCCGCCGATCCTCGTGGTCAGCAGGCCTTCCTGCTCGAGGGATCGGTAGGCCTTGGCGACTGTGCCCGGCGCGACGGCGAGGTCCTTGGCGAGCTGGCGCACCGACGGGAGCGGCTCGCCCGGCGCCAGCTGGCCGCTCCCGATCAGACCGCTGATCTGGTCGTGGATCTGGGAGACCGGGGAGGAGCCTCCGCCCAGCGTGATGCGCGGGGTCATGCGGCACCCGTGGCGTGCCCCCGTGCCTCGAGCCGCGGAGACACCAGGCAGGCCAGCAGGACGATCCCCCAGATTGCCCATCCGGAGACGGCGGCACCCGTGCTCAGCACCCCCAGCGGCTCCTCGAGCGCGCTGAAGGACGCTCCGCCCCGGAAGAACTGGTCGCCGCTGTGGGCGGTGCCGCGGATCGCCGCGGTCCCGGAGAGCGAGGCCAGGACCTTCGAGAGATGGAGGAGCAGGGCGCCGGCGGCGACGGCGAGGACGGTGTGGCTGCGCTGGCGTCGTGCGGACGCATCGCGGACCGGATCCGATCCCCAGGGCGGTCGGGAGATCCGCCAGATCGCCGCCGCGGCGAGAGCGATCAGCACGGAGATGAGGATGAGCGCCGGCACCGAGGCATACCAGCCGTAGATGGTGGTGCCGATCGCGGCCGATCCCATGTCGACCACATACATCGCCCAGCGTCCCTGCTCGTCCTGGGACGATGCGAGCCCGGCCGCGACGGCGAGTCCGGCGGCGGCCGCGACGAGCACGAGCACGACCGCCGGCCAGGGGTGGGCGACGAACGCGGACGGCGTGCGACGTGAGAGTGCCGCGCTCCCGCCGCTGGTCGATCCGCTGCCGCCGGCGGGCAGAGCGATCACGGCGACGGCGAGGACTCCGGCGACCAGGGGGACGAGGATTCCCACCCGCTGGGCGGCCGCCGCATCCGAGAACCCCAGGGGCTCCGGCAGGTCGATGCCGAGCAGCGGGAGCAGCGGGAGCGATGCCCCGGCCAGGGTGACGAGGAGGGCGAGACCCGCTCCGGCAACGATCCATCGCCGGATCCGGGGGCGGATCGCCATCACCGGCCATCGGGTCCTCGGGACGAGCACGAGGACGACGGCGAGGGCCAGTCCCACCAGGGCCGGTCTGGCAGCGGCGGCCACGGAGACGAGGAGCAAGGTGGACACGACGACCTCCGAGTGTGTCGCGACGGTGACACACTGTGTATCACGATGGTGATACACCTGTCGAGGTCATCCGCGACCCGCCGCTCGCTGCTCGGCTCTCGGATCCGGCGTCTGTGGGCCGGATCGGCCGGGAAGCGCTCAGCAGCCGGATATCACCGGGGGCGGGCGGGTGCGCGCAGACGTCCGTGCGCCCCGAGCCCCGGGGAGGCGCGGGTCAGAGCGCGGTCGAGTCGCGCAGCAGGACGTCGCCGCGCATGCGCAGGTCCATGACCTCGGCGTTCCCGGCCGGCCCGCCGGCGGCATCGGCCGCGCCCGCCTCCGCGTCCTCGCCCGCGTCGTCCGGCCCGGCGTCCGCCGCGCCGGCGGGGGCGGGGCGGTGCGGGAGGATCCAGGCGCTGACCTGCTCGGCCATCTCCTCGAGGGGGAGGGCGACGGTGGTGAGCACCGGGTAGGAGTCGTTGGCCGCGGGCACGCCGCCGAAGCCGGCGACGGCGACCTGGCCGGGGATGTCCACGCCGCGGCGACGCAGCTCGCCGAGCACGCCCAGGGCCATGACGTCGGCCGGGGCGAACACGCACAGGGGCAGGCCGTCGCCGGCATCGGGCCCCAGGGAGTCGAGGTGGTCGGCGACCTGGGCGGCGAAGGCGTGCCCGCCCGCGCGGTCCAGGCCCGCCGTGCCGTACAGCTCGACCTCGATGCCGGCCTCGGCGAGGCCGGCGAGGAAGCCGCCGGTGCGGTGCGCGGCGGTGGGGATGCCGGTGATGCCCTGCGGCACGGCGAAGCGGCGGTGCCCGGCGACGACCAGGGCGGTGGCCAGCTCGTGGGCCGTCGCCGCGTCCTCGGTGACGATGGTGCGCCCCACGCCGGGCGCCTGCCCGACGCACACCACGAGCCCGCCGTGGGAGTCGAAGCCCTGCAGCAGCTGGAGGATCGAGGAGTCCGAGGCCGCGCCGTAGCGGTGGGAGCCGATGAGGACCAGGGCGTCTACGCGCTGGGCGATGAGCGAGCGGATGGCGCGGATCTCGGTGTCCGGGTCGCGGTCGGTCTGGGTGAGCAGCACCTGGCTGTCGGAGGCGAAGACCCGCTGCTGGATGGCGCGCGCGAGGGCGGCGAAGTACGGATCGGCGATGTCGTGGACCACCAGGCCGATCAGCCCCGATCGCGACCGGGCGAGCGCCTGCGCCTGGGCGTTGGTGACGTAGCCCAGCTCGTCGGCGGAGGCGCGGACCTTCTCGGCGACCTCCTTGCCCGGCGTGCGCGCGGAGCCGTTGAGCACGCGGGAGGCGGTCGCGAGGGACACGCCCGCGTGCTGGGCGACGTCGGAGAGGCGTACGGCCGGCATGGTGTTCTCCCGGTCTGTCGGCAAGCGGTGTCCAGAGGGATCAGCATACGTCCGCCCGCCGGTGGGCGAGCGGCATCCGGTGATGTCGGACGAGGGTCCCGAGGTCCGGGGCGGCTCAGCGTCCCAGCCAGGTGCGCAGGGTCTCGGCCTCCTGCGCCAGCAGGGCGGGATCGTCGCCCGGGACGAACTCGAGCAGGGCGTCGTGGTCGCGCCCGCTGGCCTCGACCATCGCCAGCGCCTGCGTCCACAGTCCGGCCCGCGCCTCGAGGGGGAGGCGCTCCGAGCCCGGCCACCAGGAGAAGACGTGGATCGTGCTGACCTGGTCGCGCACGCGCAGCAGGGTCTCCAGGGCCGCCTCGTCGGGCATGTCCTGATGCGGCTGCCAGTAGGTCCACACGGCCTCGTGGCCGATCTCCGTGAGCAGGCTCAGCGTGGAGCCGATCTCGTCGGTGAGCGTGCCACCGTGGAACTCGAGGCCCAGGTCGATGCCCCGGGAGGCGGCGGCGTCGGCGGTGGTGCGGATGCGCTCGACGATCCGGGCGCGATCCGCGGCCGATGTCTCCGCGGAGCCGGCGTCGCCGGCCCAGACCCGCACCCGAGGGGCGCCGAGCGCCTCGGCCGAGCGCAGCACGGCCTCCGCCTGCGCGGCGACCTCGGCGTCCGAGCCGACGAACCGCAGGTAGGAGCCGTACGAGGCGACCTCGAGCCCTGCCTCGCGCGTGAGCTGCAGAGCCCGGCGCGCGGCGAGGACGTCGCCGGCGGGGACGTGCACGTCCCCGCCCCATTCGATGCATGCGAGGCCGGCCGCGGCAGCGCGGCGCACCACGGTCGCGGGATCGAGGTCCCGGAAGGTGACCGAGCACAGGCCTGGGCGGATCATGGGGGCTCCTCCTGCGATGGAATGCGTTTTCTCATCGTACGCGGGAGGAGCCCCGTTCGAGCAGGGGCGCGACGCGCCGGTCAGGACGCGGCGGAGTGCCCGGCCGGGAAGGTCGGGTCCGCCGTGCCGCCGGGCACGTCGGTGAGGGAGGC
Source organism: Brachybacterium phenoliresistens (assembly GCF_000576425.1). Lineage (GTDB taxonomy): Bacteria > Actinomycetota > Actinomycetes > Actinomycetales > Dermabacteraceae > Brachybacterium > Brachybacterium phenoliresistens. Next base: position 23,427 of record NZ_KK070003.1, read on the forward strand.
GCGTACGGCCTCCATCGAGGACGGGATCTCGAAGGGCAGCCGGCCGCGCGGCGGGACCGCCCCGGTGAGCGCGTCCACCAGCGCCTCGTCGCTGCTGCCGTAGCTGGCCACGAGCACCGTCGCGATCTCGGTGAGCGGGGCGAGGATCGCCGGGCGCAGCAGGGTCGCGTCGACGACCAGGGGCGCCTGCTCGGCGATCAGGCGCAGCCGGGCGAGCAGCCCCGGCCGGTACTCGAGGCTGCCCTGGTGGAAGAACGGCTCGAGGAAGAGGTCCGCGCGCGGGTCGAAGGGCTCCTCGAGCCGCACGATCGCGACATCGGCCTCCTCCGGCGTCGCCACCACGGTGCCCAGCCGCGCGGCGGCCGCCTCGCCGAGCCCCCAGGCGAAGACCTTCCGGTCGGTGCCGGTCAGGGGCAGGTGCAGGGACGGGTGCGCCGGCACGGGCTCCGCGTCCGGACCGGGCTCCGCGTCCGGACCGGGATCCGGGTCCGGACCGGGCTCCGCCCCGGCCGGGCCGGACGCGCCGCGGCGGCCGTCCACGAGGATCGTCGTCGAGGCGGCCTGGGCGCGGCGGCCCGCGGCGACGAGCTCGGCGGCGCCGACGATCTCCTCGGCGGCGTCCTCGTCCACGAAGGGGTTCTCGAACAGTCCCAGCTGGAACTTGACCCGCAGCAGGCGGCGCACGGAGGCGTCGATCCGCGCCTCCTCCAGCCGGCCCTCGCGCACCAGCGCGACCAGGACTTCCGGGCACTGCTCCCCGCCGAACTGGTCCACGCCCGCCTCGAGGGCTCTGATCATCCGGCCGGCCAGATCCAGGTGCTCGACGCCCCAGGCGCGGGCCGGCAGCGGCAGGCCCATCACCACGGTGTCGGTGAGCAGGCCCCAGTCGGTGCAGATGACGCCGTCGTAGCCGAGCTCCTCGCGCAGGATGCCGGTGAGGACCTGGCGGTTGAAGCCGAAGCCCACCTCCTCGATGGACTCGCCGCCGCGCTCGAGGCCCACCGGCATGCCGTAGTAGGGCATGAGCGCGCTGACCCCGCGGGCGATCGCGGCGCGGAAGGGCTCGAGGTGCTCCTCGAAGCGGCCCCCGGGGTAGACCTGCTCGCGGCCGTAGGGGAAGTGGGGGTCCTCGCCGTCCTTCTGCGGGCCGCCGCCGGGGAAGTGCTTGGCCATGCAGGCCACCGAGTCCGGGCCCAGGTCGCCGGTGATCTGGAAGCCGTCGAGGTAGGCCTCGGCCATGCGGCTGACGCGCTGCGCATCGGGCCCGAAGGTGTGGAACTGGCGACCCCAGCGCGGCTCGGTGGCCAGGTCGATCTGCGGGTGCAGCGCCGCACGGATCCCCACGGCCCGGTACTCGCGGCGCGCGGCATCGGCGAACTCCCGCACGATCTCGGGATCGCCGAGCGCGCCCAGGCCCAGCGGCTCCGGCCAGGCGGACATGGCGCCCGCCGCGAAGGCCGCCCCCTCGTTCTCGATCGAGGAGTGGCGCGGGTCGGTGCTGATGGTGACGGGGATCGAGTGCGGTCCCTCGGCCGCGAGCTCCTGCACGCGGTTGGCCCAGCGGGCCGCGAGCCGGGCGCCGGGCGGGAGGGCGTGGACGTTCACGTGCGTGATGCCCTGGTCCAGGACCATGCCCCGGGTGCTCATGGAGCGGGCGCGGCCGGTGCCCTCGACGACCTCGCCGTCGGGGGAGGTCTCGATGATGGTGTGGAAGAGCAGCCCGGCCTTCTCCTCCAGCGTGAGGCGGGCGGTGAGGTCCTCGGCGCGCTCGTCGGCGCTGCGTCGCGGGTCCTCGAACGGCGCCATCACCCCGTCGTGGTCCAGGTCGCGGAAGGCGGTGCCGTCCTCGGCGATGAGCAGGGCGGGGACGGGGCTGGGGCTCATGCGGACTCCTCCGGGACGGGACGGATCGGCCGCCGATGCGGCCGGGCTCGGCCAGGGTAGCTCCGCCCGGGACGGTGCGGAGGTGCTTTCGCCGATAAAACCCACCGTAGTACGGTTTTCGTTCGAGGGCGGCCCGCCGGCCACCGGCGGGGCGTCTCAGCTGTGGCGCCAGTACGCCAGGGCGTGCAGGTGCTCCTTCGGGATCCGGGCCCGGGTGCGCAGGGCCCGGCCGACGGCGCGGGTCCCGGCGGCCTCGAGCGCCACCACGCAGACGGTGCCCGCCGGGGCCGATGCCGCCGCCGCGAGCGCCGCTGCCTCGATGCTCCCGTCGCGGTCGAACCAGGCGATGCTCGCCCCCTCGCGCCGCGGCAGCGGCAGGACCTCCTCGTCGTCGGGGCGGCCCCGCTCCAGCAGGACCGTGGCCGGGATGCCCGGGGCCCGGCGCAGGGTGTCCGCGATGGCGGGCACGGAGGCGCCGTCGCCGATCAGGAGCAGGTGCGGCGGGTCGGAGGCGACGGGGCTGCGCCCGTTGAGGATGCTGGCATCGATCTCGTCGCCCGGTCGGGCCGCGCGGGCCCAGTCCGAGGCGATGCCGGGGTGGAGGTAGAACTCGATCCAGGCCGTGCCGGATCCCGGATCGGGGTCCACAAGGGTGTAGGCCCGCTGGTGGCCCTTCCCGTCGGGGCGCGTGAACCACAGCCGCAGCCAGTACGTCGGGTACACGTCCTCGCGATGCAGCAGGTCGCCGACGTCCACCTGCAGGCGCAGGAACGAGGCGGCGACCTCCTGCCGGTCGATCACCCGCAGCCGCAGGTCCTGGGCGCGCCAGGCCCGGAGGAGGGCTCCGTCGAGCCCGCGGCGGGGCGCGCTGATGCGGGCGGCGGTGGGGGAGTCTGCGGTCACGGGTCCTCCAGGGTCGGTGAGGTCAGCCTCACCGTACTCTGGCACGACGTGCGCCGCGCGCCCGGATCACTGCGTCAGGGCGGGCGCCTCCTGCGGAGGCCGGGACGTCTCGCGCACGATCAGCGAGGGGACCAGGGTGAGGTGCTCGATCGCGGCCTCGGGATGGGCGATGCGGCGCAGCGCGAGCTCCACGGCACGGACGCCCAGGGTGTGCTTGGCCGGTGCGACCGCTGTGAGGGCGGGTCGCGACGTGGCCGAGAGCTCGTCGTCGTAGGCGACCAGCGAGAGATCCCCCGGGATCGACCAGCCGCTGCGGATCGCATGCTGGAGCAGCAGCGTCGCCGCCGTGTCGGAGTGGACGAGGGCCGCGGTCACCCCCCGTTCGCGGAACTGCGCGAGCAGCGCGTCGATCTCCTCGAAGAGGTGGGCGCCCGACGGCGCCAGCACCGTCCCCGGATCGCAGACCTCCTCCAGGCCCATCAGCTCGACGGCGCGACGGTAGCCTGCGTCGATGGAGGAGTTCGAGGGGGTGGAGAGATCGCCGGCGAAGCCGATCCGCCGGTGCCCGAGGCCCGCCAGATGCCGCACTGCCTGGGCCGCTCCCATCGAGTGGTCCGAGCGGACGGTGTCGAACATGCGTCCCAGCACCCCGTGGCCCTCGATGCCGCGCTCGGTGAGGACGACCGGCATCGGCAGCTCGGCGATCCGGGCGACGAGCCGCTCGGTGGCCGCGCCCCCGCGCATCTCCGGGGCGATGAGCACGGCGTCGATGTCCCCGGCCTGGGCGATCTGCTCGACCACCCGGATGTTCGACTCGGTGTTCGCCTCGTTGCTGGCCGTGTAGGCGTGGACGGTGAGATCTGCGCCGAGCCTCTCCGCGGCCTCGGTCGCGCCGCGGATGATCGTGGACCAGTAGTAGCGCAGGCCAGGGGTCACCATCGCGATCCGCGGGTGCTCGGCGGCGTGGCGGTGGGCCGTCGTGCTGTCGGGGGCGAGGGGTGGTCCCGTCCGACGGGCTCCGCCGCGCACCTGCTCGACCAGGCCCTCCTCGGCGAGGCTGGCGATGTCCCGGCGCACGGTGATGGAGGAGACGCTGAGCTCCTGGGCGAGGGCGCCGATATGGGCCTCGCCGGCCTGCTGCACCCGTTCGAGGATGTGCTGGCGCCGGCTGGACGGCAGAGTGCTGCTCATCGGACGTGGTCTCCCCTCGTGCACGACGCGGTCTGCTCCGACGCGTCGCGGTCGTCATCGTAGCGCAGCGATGCGATCAAAAGTGATCATCTCGGAACAATAACTCTGCTTGACAGGTCGTCGATGATCGAGTGTGATCGTCTCGTTCGGTGGTGAACCCGGCTCGACGCAGGCGTCGGCAAGCGCTCGCCACGCGATCGCCCCCCGTCGCAACGATGCGAGAGAAGAGCGAGGAACCCCATGACCCCGTCGATCCCCGATCCCACGATCCGCCGCCGCAGCGTCCTCACCATGGGCGCGGCCGCCGGCCTCGTCACGGCCACCGCCAGCGGATGCTCGTTCTTCTCCACCGACCCCGACTCCGGCGGCGGCGGCGGGGGCGAGGGCGGCGGCACGGACGCCATGGAGTCGCCGATGCTCGCCGAGAAGGTCGAGGCCGGCGAGCTGCCCCCGCTCGAGGAGCGCCTCCCGGCGGAGCCGCTCGTGGTCGAGGTCGCCGAGCCGGGGATCTACGGCGGCACCTGGCGGTCCCTCACCCTCGGCCCCGGCGACTCCGCCTCGCCGGACCGCATCGTCGGCTACGAGCCGGGCCTGCGGAAGTCCCCGAACCTGGACGAGATCGGCCCCGGCGTGTTCACGGCAGTCGAGGCGAACGCCGAGGGGACCCAGTACACGATCTCCCTGCGCCCGGGGATGAAGTGGTCCGACGGCGAGCCCTTCACCGCGGACGACATCGTCTTCGCGATCGAGGACGTCTTCGGCAACACCGAGCTGTTCGCCACGCCGCCGTCCTGGCTCTCCTCGGACGGCACCAAGGCCACCGCCGAGAAGGTCGACGAGACCACGCTGACGGTCACCTTCGCCGCCCCCACCGGACGCTTCGAGGACGAGCTCAACCGCAACATGGAGCTCATCAACTACCCGATGCACTACGCGAAGGACTTCCACCCCGACCACAACGCCGATCTCGACGCGAAGGTCGAGGAGGCCGGCATGGGGGTCTGGACGGACCTCTGGAACGACCAGATCTCCGGCGAGGGCTTCTGGAAGAACCCCGAGCTGCCGACGATCGACGCCTGGGTCGTCACCACGCCGCTGGGCGAGGGCGGCTCCGTCGTGTTCGAGCGCAACCCCTACTACTGGAAGACCGATCCGGACGGCCGCCAGCTGCCCTACATCGACTCCCTCAGCTTCGAGGTCGTCACCGACCCCGAGGTGATGGTGCTGAAGGTGACCGACGGCGAGGTGGACATGATGTACCGCCACGCCAACAGCTCCGCCAACAAGCCCGTGTACGCCGACAGCCTCGAGTCGGCCGGCACGCAGATCCTCGACAACACCGCGACCTCCATGAACGCCATGTGCGTCGCCCTGAACCTCGCCCACAAGGATCCCGCCAAGGCGGCGCTCTACCAGAACAAGGACTTCCGGATCGGCCTCTCCCATGCGATCAACCGCGAGGAGCTGATCACCTCGGTCTGGCAGCGCCAGGGCGAGCCGTGGCAGTGGGCGCCCAGCGCCGACTCCCCGTTCTACGACGAGGAGTTCGCCAAGCAGTTCACCGAGTTCGACGTCGACCTCGCCAACCAGCATCTGGACAAGGCCGGGCTCACCGCGAAGGACGGCGACGGCATGCGGACGATGCCCGACGGCGGCACCCTCACCATCACCCTCGACGTCCCGGCGGCGATGAAGCCGGAGTGGCCGACCGCGGCGTCGATGATCTCGGACATGTGGAAGGCCGTGGGCATCCGCATGAGCGTGAACACCATCGACCGCACCCTGTTCTACGACCGCAAGATCTCCACCGCCAACGAGCACGACGCGGGCGTCTGGGGCGGGGACGGCGGCCTGGCCGTCGAGTCCATCGACCCGCGCTGGTACATGCCCTACAGCGACGAGTCCGTGTGGGCGACGGCGTGGGCGCGGTACTACAGCACGCGCGGCGCCGAGGGCAGCGAGCCGGTCGCCCCCGCGAAGGAGCAGATCGAGCTCATGTGGCAGTTCGCCGCGGAGCCCGATGCGGACGCCCGCGACGAGATCTTCCGCCAGGTCCTCGCGATCGCCAAGCAGGAGTTCTGGGGCATCGGCATCGTCTCCGAGCCGGCGCCGTACGTCGTCGCCAAGAACCGGCTGAAGAACCTCACCGCCGGCGTCCCCGACACCTGGGTGTACCGCACCCCCGCGCACACGAACCCCGAGTCCTGGTTCATCAGCGAGAGCGAGTGATCCGCTGATGGGCCGCTATCTCCTGCGGCGGGTCCTCATCATGGTCCCGACGCTGTTCGCGATCTCCATCGCGACCTTCATCATCATCCAGCTGCCGCCCGGCGACTACGTCACCACGCTCATCGCGCAGTACTCGGCGCAGGGCGATCAGCTGGACGGACCTCAGATCGAAGCGCTCAAGAACCGCTACGGCGTGGGCGACCCGATGATCGTCCAGTACTGGAAGTGGATCTCCGCGATCCTGTTCCACCTCGACTTCGGGGAGTCCTTCGCCTGGCAGAAGCCGGTGTCCTCGCTGCTGGCGGACCGGCTGCCGCTGACGATCGCGCTGTCGATCATCACGCTGCTGTTCATCTGGGCGGTGTCCTTCCCGATCGGGATCTACTCGGCCCTGCGCCAGTACAGCGCCGGCGACTACGTGTTCACCATGATCGGCTTCATCGGCCTGGCGACCCCGAACTTCCTCATCGCCCTCGTGCTCATGTATCTGGGCATGCAGTACTTCGGCACCGGGGCGGGCGGTCTGTTCTCCCCGGAGTGGAAGGACGCGTCCTGGAACATCGGCAAGGTGCTGGACCTGCTCGGGCACATCTGGGTCCCGCTGGTGGTGTGGGGCACCGCGGGGACCGCCGGCATGATCCGCATCCTGCGGGCGAACCTGCTCGACGAGATCCGCAAGCCCTATGTGACGGCGGCCCGCGCCCGCGGCGTCTCCGAGACCAAGCTGACGGTCAAGTACCCGCTGCGCGTCGCGCTGAACCCGTTCTTCTCCACGATCGGATGGGTGCTGGCGAGCCTCATCAGCGCCGACGCGATCGTCTCCAAGGTGCTGAACCTGCCGACCATGGGGCCGCTGCTGCTGGACGCGCTGCGCTCCCAGGACATGTACCTCGCGGGGTCGATCGTCCTGATCAGCGCCACGCTCACGGTGATCGGCACCCTGATCTCCGACCTGCTGCTCGGCTGGCTGGACCCGCGGGTCCGGCTGGGCGCCCGATGACGAGAGGAGCTCGATGATGACGACCATCGCCGAGCCGCACGGCGCAGGGGAGCCCGACGCCCCGCCGCCGCCCGATGCCCCGACCGCGCCCGAGCACGGCCACCATTCCGACGACGCCGTCGCCGTCGCCTCGCAGTGGCAGCTGACCTGGTGGTCCTTCCGCAAGCACAAGCTCGCCATGATCGGTGCGATCGTGACGCTCGGGCTGTACCTCATGGTGATCTTCGCGGGCTTCCTCGCCCCGTACGCCAAGAACTTCTACAGCCCCGAGTACACCTACGCGCCGCCGCAGCAGCTGCACGTGCTGGACGACGGCCGCTTCGGGCTGTACGTCCACCCCCAGAGCGCCGAGCAGGACCCCTCGACCCTGCAGCTGACCTGGACGGTGGACGAGTCCGCCCGCACCGACGTGGGCCTGTTCGTCAAGGGCGACGAGTACCGGATGCTGGGCTTCCTGACCCTGGACCGCCATCTCATCGGCCCCGTGGATCCCGACGGCGAGCCCGTCTTCCTGCTCGGGGCGGACAAGAACGGCCACGACATCCTCTCGCGGATCATCCACGGCTCGGTGGTCTCGATGACCATCGGCCTGGTGGGCGTGGCCATCAGCCTCGTGATCGCGATCGTGCTCGGCGGGCTCTCCGGGCTGCTCGGAGGCCTCACCGACACGGTGATCCAGCGCGTCATCGAGTTCCTCATGTCGCTGCCGGCGATCCCGCTGTGGATGGCGCTCGCCGCGGCGGTGCCGCCGACCTGGAACCCGCTCGAGCGGTACTTCGCGATCATCCTCATCCTGTCCCTCATCGGGTGGACGGGGCTGGCCCGCGAGGTGCGCGGCAAGTTCATGTCCGTGCGCGAGGAGGAGTACATCACCGCCGCGACGGTGGACGGCGCAGGCCGCGGCCGGCTGATCTTCCGTCACATGCTCCCGCAGTTCACCAGCCACATCATCGCGGGACTGTCGCTGTCGATCCCCTCGATGATCCTCGCCGAGACGTCGCTGTCCTGGCTCGGCCTCGGCCTGCAGGCCCCCGTCGTCAGCTGGGGCGTGCTGCTGCAGGAGGCCCAGAACATCCGCGTCATCACGACCGCCCCCTGGATCATGATCCCCGGCCTGGCCGTGGTGGTCGCGGTCCTCGCCCTCAACTTCTTCGGAGATGGACTGCGCGATGCCGCCGACCCTTACAAGAACTGAACCCGACTCCCGGCCGGCCGGCACGGCGCAGCCGCTGCTGCGCATCAGCGGCCTCAGGACCCACTTCGACACCAAGGAGGGGCTGGTCAAGGCCGTCGACGGCGTCGACCTCGAGATCCCCCGCGGGAAGACGGTGTGCGTGGTCGGCGAGTCCGGCTGCGGGAAGTCCATGACCTCCCGCTCCATCCTCCAGCTCATCGAGCGCCCCGGGCGGATCGTCGGGGGCAGCATCGAATGGCGGCCCGAGGCGGGATCGGACGAGGTCATCGAGGTGACCTCCCTGCGTCCCAAGGACCCGCGCCTGACCCGTCTGCGCGGCGGGGAGATCGGCATGATCTTCCAGGAGCCGCTGGCCTCGCTGTCCCCGATGTACACCGTCGGCGACCAGCTGGGGGAGGCGCTGCGCATCCACCGGGGGCTGACGAAGGCGCAGGCCCGCGAGCGGGCCATCGAGATGCTGCGCACCGTGGGTCTGCCCAAGCCGGAGCAGCGGGTGGACGCCTACCCCTTCCAGCTCTCCGGCGGCATGTGCCAGCGCGTGATGATCGCGATCGCGCTGTCCTGCGAGCCGAAGCTCCTCATCGCCGACGAGCCCACGACCGCGCTCGACGTCACCACCCAGGCGCGCATCCTGGACCTGCTGAGCGACCTCCAGGACGCCAGCGGGATGTCGATGCTGTTCATCACCCACGACATGGGCGTGGTCGCCGAGATCGCCGACGAGGTCACGGTCATGTACCTGGGCCGCGTCGCCGAGCACGGCACCGTCGAGCAGATCTTCACCGCCCCCAAGCACCCGTACACGCGGGCGCTGCTCGAGTCGATCCCCACCGGTCGCGGGGAAGGGGAGCGCGGGCGCCTGCGGGCGATCCGCGGCATGATCCCCCACCCGCAGAACCGGCCCGCCGGCTGCCCCTTCCACAACCGCTGCGAGTTCGCGATGCCGGGCCTCTGCGACCAGGAGCAGCCGCAGCGCTCCGCGTTCGACGAGGACCACTTCGCGCACTGCCACCTGTACGACGCGCAGGGCAGGGGCATCCATCCCGGCGCCGCCGAACCGGTCCCGCTGGGCATGCCCGACGTCCCGCGCCGGGAGGAGGACGCCTCGCAGGACGACCCCGAGCGCCTGCCGAAGTGGCGCGTGCGGCGCCGCGAGCAGCCCACCTCGAGCGTCGCGGCGGGATCCGTCGCCGCGAGCGGGACGACCGACGCGGCGGCGGCCTCCGATGCCTCGGTCGCGGACTACGCGACGGCCGCCCCCGAGACCGCCACCGACGCCGAGCCGCTGATGCGGATCCGCGGTCTCACCAAGCACTTCCCCATCCGCTCGGGGCCGTTCCGCCGCGAGTCCGGCGCCGTGCACGCGGTCGACGGCATCTCCCTGGACATCCGCTCCGGGGAGACGCTGGGCCTGGTCGGGGAGTCCGGCTGCGGGAAGTCGACGCTGGGCCGCACCATCGCCCGCATCCTCGATCCGACGTCCGGCTCGCTGGAGTACCGGCGCCGCGACGGGAAGACGGTCGACGTCGCCGGGATCACCGGCCCGGAGCTCCTGCAGTACCGGCGGGACGTGCGCGTGATCTTCCAGGACCCGTTCTCCTCGCTGAACCCGCGGATGAACCTCGAGCAGCTCGTCGGCGAGCCGCTGCGCAACCACGGGATGGCCAAGGGCTCGGAGCTGCGGGACCGGGTGGCGGAGATGCTGCGCACGGTGGGCCTGCGCCCCGACTACCTCAAGCGGTACCCGCACGCGTTCTCGGGCGGCGAGCGCCAGCGCATCAACATCGCGCGGGCCCTGATCACCCAGCCGCGTCTGGTGATCGCCGACGAGGCGGTCTCCGCCCTGGACGTCTCCGTGCGGGCGCAGATCCTCAACCTCCTGGACGACCTGCAGGAGCAGTTCGATCTGACGTACCTGTTCATCAGCCACGACCTGTCCGTGGTCGAGCACATCTCCGACCGGGTGGCCGTGATGTACCTCGGCCGGATCGCCGAGCAGGCCGCGACCGCGGACCTCTACGACACCCCGCAGCACCCGTACACCGAGGCGCTGCTGCATGCGGTGCCGCTGCCGGACCCGGCGCTGCGCGGCGTCCATCAGGGCTTCGCCATCGCCGACGACCTGCCCGACCCGTCGAACCCGCCCTCGGGCTGCCCGTTCAGCACGCGCTGCCCGTACGTGCGGGAGGACCGCTGCCGCACCGACGTGCCGTCCCTGCGCCGGGCCGAGGCGCCGGGGCACAGCGTGGCCTGCCACTTCGCCCACGAGATGGATCTGGTGGGCGTCGGCGAGAAGCGCTGACCTGCGGGCGCGGGGCTGCGCGGACGCGGATCCCCGCGCCCGCGCAGCCCCGGGCCCCGAGGAAGGAGAGCTCGATGGCCCCAGCTGCCCCTGTCCCTGTCCCTGTCCCTGGACCCGCGACCCCGGAGCGGCCGGACATCCTGCTGATCGTCTCCGACGATCACGGCTACGCCGATCTGTCCCTGCGGGGCAGCCCCGATGCCCGCACCCCGCACCTGGACCGGCTCGCCGCCTCCGGGACCGTCTTCGAGAACGGCTACGTCAGCGCCCCGATCTGCTCGCCCTCGCGGGCCGGCCTCATCGCGGGCGCGCACCAGCAGCGATGGGGCGCGCACTGGTTCGACACCTCGGCGTTCCCGCCCGCCTCCCGGCTGGTGCTCCCGGAGATCCTCGGCGCGGCGGGATACCGCACCGGGTACTTCGGGAAGGTCCACTACGGCCCCGAGGGCCCGGGGGATCGGGCCTGCCCCGACCGGCACGGCTTCGACCGGTCCCTGTACGGCCTCGCCGGGCAGTCCTTCGGCCGCCTGCACTACCTGCACCATTCGTCGGAGGCCGTCGCGGAGTACGGGGAGGCGGCGGCGGTCCACGGCGTCCAGCCGCTGTACGAGGACGGCCGCGAGACCTCCTGCGCGCGGCATCTCACGCCGGAGCTCGCCCAGCGCGCGATGGACTTCATGGGCGCGGGCGCGGACGCGGACGATGCCGGCGCGGGCGACGCCGGCGCGGGCGAGGGCGCAGCCGGGCCGCGGCAGCCGTTCTTCTGCATGGTCGCCTTCAACGCCGTGCACAACTTCGCCTGGCAGCTGCCGCAGGACGAGCTGGAGGCCCGCTCCCTCCCGGCGCACGACGACTTCGATCCCGAGGCCGCCCGCTACCTGGACTGGTACGACGGGGCGATCTCCCCGCACCTCGAGCACGGGCGGGCGTACTACCTGGCCCAGCTGGAGATCATGGACCGGGAGATCGGGCGGATGCTCGACCACCTCGAGGCGACCGGCCGCCGCGAGAGCACCCTGGTGGTCTACCTGACCGACAACGGCGGCTCCACCTGCAACTACGGCAGCAACCTCCCGCTGGAGGGCACCAAGTACAGCCTCTTCGAGGGCGGCATCCGCGTGCCGTACATCGTCTCCTGGCCCGGCACGGTCCCGGCGGGCCGCACCGCGCAGGGCCTGGTCTCCTCCCTGGACCTGCTGCCGACCTTCGCCGCGGCCGCCGGCGCCCCGCTGCCGGAGGGGCTGGTGCTGGACGGCCGGGACCTGCGGCCCGCCTGGGAGGATCCGGGGCCGGAGGCCGGGCATCCGGCGCTGTTCTTCGACACGGGGTTCCAGAGCGCCGTGCGCACGCCGCGGTGGAAGCTGCGCCGGGTCGATCCCGACGCCCCGCAGCGCGCGCACCTGCTCGAGGTCGAGCACACCGACATCGGCGCCGGGACCACCCTCGTGCCGATCGGCGAGAGCTGCGACGAATCGGCGGCGGCCGATGCCTCCGCACGGCACCCCGAGGTGCTCGCGGAGCTCACCGCCCTCCACGAGGCCTGGCGGGCGGAGATGGCCGCAGGCTGAGCGGCGCGCGCCCTCGGCGGCGACCTCAGCGCCCCAGCAGCGTCCCCATCGGCACGAAGTCCGCGAACTCGCCGGTGGCGATCGGATCGACCGGGGTCGTCTCCCCGGCCTGGTCCTCCTCGGTCCGCGCGGCGCCGGCGGCCGCGGACCCGGCGGCGCCGAGCAGGGTCAGCAGCTCCCCGGCGGCCCGGCGTGCGCGGGCCGCGAGCGGCTGCGCATCGGCCTCGGGGGCATCGGCCGCACCGAAGTCCGCGGAGGCCGCGAACACGGCCGTGGGCACGACCTCCGCCTTCAGGTAGGAGAACATCGGCCGCAGCGCGTAGTCCACAGCGAGGGAGTGGCGCGCCGTGCCGGCGGTGGCGCCCAGCAGCAGGGGCTTGCCCTCCCAGATCTCGCGGTCCGCGACGTCGACGAACATCTTGAACAGGCCCGAGGGGCCGACGTTGAACACGGGCGTCACGGCGATCACGGCATCGGCGGCGCGCAGGTCCTCGAGGACCCGGGCGAGGCGCTCGCCGGGGAACCGGGTCAGCAGCGCGTCCGTGATCTCCCGGGCGAGCTCGCGCAGCTCCACCACGGTCGTGGTCACGCAGCGGCCGGCGGCCTCGGCGCGGCGCACGGCGGCATCGGCCAGCTGGTCGGCGAGCATGCGGGTGGAGCTCGGGGTGGACAGCCCGGCGGTGAGCACCACCAGGCGCAGGGGCTGGGTCATGACAGGGGGTCCTTCCTCCAGGGGCGGGACGGCAGGGGCGGTGCGGGTCAGCGACGGTCCTCGGCGCGCAGGCCGGTCCAGTTGTCCCCGGTCTCGAAGCGGTACTCCGGGTCGAAGGCGCCGCGATCGGCCTCCGCGGCGGCCACCCGGCCCGCGTGGGTCGGCGCGTCGGGGACATCGGCCGGGCGGCGCGCGTCCAGCTCCCGCCGCAGCAGCGGCACCACCTCGGTGCCCAGCATCTCGATCTGCTCGAGGACCGTCTTCCGGGGCAGGCCCGCGTGATCGAGCAGGAACAGCTGGCGCTGGTAGTCGCCCACGTGATCGGCCATCGTCAGGTAGCGCTCGACGACCTGCTCGGGGGAGCCGACCACCAGCGGCGTCTGCCGGGTGAAGTCCTCCATCGAGGGGCCGCCGCCGTAGACGGGGGCGTTGTCGAAGTAGGGGCGGAACTCGCGCACCGCGTCCTGGGAGTTCCTCCGCATGAACGCCTGGCCGCCCAGTCCCACGATCGCCTGGTCGGCCCGGCCGTGGCCGTAGTGCTCGTAGCGGCGGCGGTACAGCTCGACCATCTGCTTCGTGTGGGAGATCGGCCAGAAGATGTTGTTGTGGAAGAAGCCGTCGCCGTAGTAGGCGGCCTGCTCGGCGATCTGCGGGGAGCGGATCGAGCCGTGCCAGACGAACGGCGGCACGCCGTCCAGCGGGCGCGGGGTCGCGGTGAACTGCTGCAGCGGGGTGCGGAACTTCCCCTCCCAGGTGACGACGTCCTCGCGCCACAGCCGGTGCAGCAGCTCGTAGTTCTCCACCGCGAGCTCGATGCCGGTGCGGATGTCCTTGCCGAACCACGGGTACACCGGCCCGGTGTTGCCGCGGCCCATCACCAGGTCCACGCGGCCGCCCGTGAGGTGCTGCAGCATCGCGTAGTCCTCGGCGATCTTCACCGGGTCGTTCGTGGTGATCAGCGTGGTCGCGGTCGACAGGATGATCTCCTGCGTCTTCGCGCCGATGTAGGCGAGGGTCGTCGTCGGGGAGGAGGTGACGAAGGGCGGGTTGTGGTGCTCGCCGAGGGCGAAGACGTCCAGCCCCACCTGCTCGGCCAGCAGGGCCTCCTCGACCATGAGGTCGAGGCGCTCGTGCTCGGTGGGGACCTTCCCGGTGGTCGGGTCGGGGGTGATGTCGGCGATGGTGAAGATTCCGAACTGCATGCTCAGCGCCTCCTGGCGTGGTCGTGGCGACGACGGGGCGCCGCAGCGGACCGCCGTGATAGTTCAAGATTAAACTACATGGCGGGCGTGCGCAAGCCCGGGGGGCGGTGAGGCTTCGGGCGGATGCGTCGGGAGCGCGGGCCGGACCGCGGTCAGGAGTTGATGTCGGTGCTGTACGCGGTCCAGCTGTTGCACGGCGACAGCGCGCCGTCGGTGCTGCGGGCCACCAGCACCCAGTGCACGACGGCGGCGGCGGGGATCGAGGCGGGCGGCTCCGGCGGCCAGGTCCCCTCGTCCAGGAGGATCGCCCAGAGGTCGTCGGAGGGATGCAGCTCCTCGGGCAGCTGCAGCATCGCGGTGGTGGCGAGGCACTGCCGCTGCAGCCCGTAGCGGCGCGCGGCGTCCAGCCGGGCGGGATCGTCCTCCGTGTAGGCCTCGAGGTAGTGGAGGGCGTAGAAGGAGATCGAGCTCTGCCAGCCCACCGTGTCCATGAGTGCCCGGGAGAGGTCGGCCAGGTAGGCGGCGGGGAGATCCGGCTCGGCGGCCAGGGCGGAGAGGTGCCCGGCGCCGAGGGGCCAGTAGAGCACTCCGTCCAGATGGCACATCAGCGGAGAGGTCTGCTCGAACAGAGGGGCCTCGCACGCCGACCCCGGCGGGATCTGCGGCCAGGCGAACACCTCCACCCGCGGCGTGGACCAGGGGAGGTTCCGGTCGCTCATGGCCTGCGCCCACAGCCCTGCGTAGCAGGCGGTGCCGGCATCGAGGAAGGCCTGCAGCTCGGCCGCGGTCGGCGCGGCCGTGATGGCCGGCAGCGGGCACTCGGCGATCTCGGGAAGGTGCCCGCCGGTGAGCGGGCTCGTCGTCAGGACCTCGAGGTTCTCCTCGGGGGTGAGCTCATCGCCGTCGCGGGCGGTGAGGACGACGAAGGGCCGGGCGCTCTCCGTCTCCGGGGCAGGGGCGGAGCTCGCGCTCGCGCTCGAGCTCGGGCTGCCGGACGCGGCGGGCTGGTCGGCGCTGCGGTCCTCCCAGGCCAGGTAGCCGATGCCCAGCGCGACCACCAGGACGAGCAGGGCCGCGCAGCCGCATGCGCCGATGATCACCGGCAGGCTGCGGCGCCGGCCCGCGCCCGTCCCCGTCATCGGCATCAGCCGTCGATGTCGTACGACGGGGCGTTCCAGGTGTTGCACGCGGAGACGTCGCCGCCGCTGTCCAGCCCGGTGCGGACCCAGGTGACCATGGACGAGCTCGGGATGGAGCGCGGCTCATCGCCCACGGTCCACGTCCGCTCGTCCAGCATGATCGCCTGCAGCGCCTCGGAGGGGCGCAGCTCCGCGGGCAGCTGCATGGACGTCGCCGAGGAGAGGCAGCGCATCTGCAGGTTGAAGCGCCGGTAGCCGTCGCGCCACTGCGGGTCGGACTCCTCGAAGTCGTCGAGGTAGTTCTGGTAGTAGACCGCGATCGAGGTCTGCCAGGTCAGCGGGTTCATGAGGGAGTGCGCGAGGTCCACGAGGTAGGCGGAGGGCACGTCCTCCGGTGCCGCGTGCGTGGCGAGGTTCCCGGCCTCGAGCGGCCAGTACAGGGTGTTGTCCAGGTTGCACATGCGCGGCTCGTACTGCTGGAACGTGTTCGGCGCGCACGAGGAGTCGGGGACGTCCGGCCAGGTGTACACCACGACATCGGGCGTGGACCAGGAGAGGTTCTTCTGGCCCAGCAGGCTTCCCCAGGCGCCGCTGATGCAGCCCGTGCCGACCTCGAGGAAGGCCTGCAGGGCCTCCTGCGTCGGACCCGCGGTGATGGCCGGCAGCTCGCAGCTGCCGATGGCGGGGATGCCGCCGGCGGTCATCGGGCTGGTGGCGAGGACCTCCCGGTTCTCCTCGGCGCTGCGGGTGTTCTCGTCGATCGGGGAGATCGGCTGGAAGGTCGTCGGCTCGGCGGGGCTCGGGGCGGAGACGCTCTCGCTCGGCTCGGTGGGGGCGGAGGCGGTGGTCTCGGGCCCGGCGGTCGGGCTCGGGCTCCAGGACCGCCAGGCCAGGAAGCCGATGCCCCCGGCCACGACGAGCACGAGCAGGGCCACGCAGCCGAGCGCGCCCGCGATCAGCAGCCAGGGCCGCTTCTTCGGCGCCGGCGGACCGGACGGGGGAGGGGTCTGCCCCCATCCCGGGCCCTGACCGGGGTTCGTGTACGGGGCCTGGGGACCCTGCTGCCAGTGATCGTCCCCGTGGTTCTGCGGCGGGCCGGCCGGCCCCGGTCCTTGCGACATCGAGTTCCCCTCACGTTCCGCCCCGGTGCGGGGGCACCGGCAGGATATCGGGGCCCGGGCGGGGGATCGGGGCCGTTCCGGCAACAGCCCGGTATCGATCCGCTTCAGGCGGCGTACGCCTGCTGCGCCTGCTCGACCTCGCCGAGATGCTCCGTCGCCCAGCGCATCAGGGCGCCGAGCGGATCGAGCAGGCTGCGGCCCAGCGGCGTGAGGGCGTACTCCACGCGGGGCGGCACCTCGGCGTGGACGGTCCGGGTGACCAGGCCGTCCCGCTCGAGGGCGCGCAGGGTCTGCGTGAGCATCTTCTGCGAGACCCCGTCGACCCGCCGGCGGATCTCGGAGAACCGGCGCGGCCCGTCCTCGAGCGTCGCGATCACCAGGACGGTCCAGCGGTCGCCGATGCGGTCCAGCAGCTTCCGCGAGGGGCAGTCGCGCTGGTACGGGTCGGGCGGCAGGAGCGGCATGAGAGCCTCCGGAGGGGTCGGCGGGGCGGGTCGGGCCGGTTACCGGAAAGTGCCTGCTTCCCGGGAGGTCCTTGGTCACCTACGGTAACTCATGAACATCATCAGCACTTCCGGAAGGACCTGCATCATGCGCATCACCATCCTCGGAGGCACCGGCTACGCCGGCGCCGAGCTCGTCCGCGAGGCCGCCGCGCGCGGCCACGAGGTCACCTCCTTCAGCCGCTCGGCCGCCGAGACGCCCGTCGACGGGGTCCGGTACGTCCACGGCTCCGCGCTCGAGGAGGCGGAGCTCGCCCCCGCGCTCGAGGGCGCCGAGGTCGTCGTCTCCGCCCTCGCCCCGCGCGGACCGCTCGCGGGCCGCACGCGCGAGCTGCTCGCCGGCGTCGCCGACACGGTCGCCGCCTCCGGCGTGCGCCTCGGCGTGATCGGCGGGGCCGGCTCCCTGCAGGTTGCCGAGGGCGGCCCGCTGCTCGTGGACACCCCGGACTTCCCCGAGGCCTTCCGGGCCGAGGCCCGCGAGATGACCGCCGTCCTGGACGACCTGCGCGGGCGGGACGATCAGCTCGACTGGTTCTTCGTCAGCCCTGCCGCCGGGTTCGGCGCCCACGCTCCCGGCTCGGCGCGCGGGCAGTTCCGCATCGGCTCCGATGTGCTGCTGGCCGATGAGAACGGCGCCTCCGAGCTGTCCGCCCCGGATCTCGCCAGCGCGATCCTCGACGAGATCGAGGCGCCGGCGCACCGTCGGGCCCGGTTCACCGTCGCCTACTGACCGGCCGATGCCCCGCGGGACCGACGTCCCGCGGGGCGGCCACCCCGCCGCGCCGCCGGGGTCCTTGACTGGGCGTCGAACATGTGTTCGACTTCGGGCATGCGGTGGAGCGGACAGAGGATCGGCGGCACGCCCGAGGCGGCGGGCGCAGGCCCGCTCGCGGCGGATCCCGCGCAGGACCCCCGCACCCGTGCCCTCGTGGGCCTGACCGGACTGGTGCGCAGCGTGCGCACCCCGGAGTTCCACGGGGTCACCTTCCATGAGGTGGCCGCGAAGTCCGCGCTGAACCGCGTGCCCGCCGCCAGCTCGATGCCGTTCTCGTGGACGGTGAACCCCTACCGCGGCTGCTCGCACGCCTGCGTGTACTGCTTCGCCCGCAGCACCCACCGCTACCTCGACCTCGACGCCGGGGCGGACTTCGACCAGCAGGTGGTGGTCAAGGTCAACGTCGCCGAGGTCCTCCGCGCGGAGCTCGCCCGGCGCTCCTGGGGACGCGAGGAGGTCGCGCTCGGCACCAACACCGACCCGTACCAGCGGGCGGAGGGCCGCTACCGCCTCATGCCGGGGATCATCTCCGCCCTCGCGGACTCGGGCACCCCGCTGTCGATCCTCACCAAGGGCACGCTGCTGCGGCGGGACCTGCCGCAGCTCGAGGAGGCCGCGCGGCGCGTCCCGGTGGACCTGTCGATGTCCATCGCGATCTTCGACGACGCCCTGCAGAAGGCGGTCGAGCCCGGCACGCCCTCGACCGCCGCGCGCCTGGCCACCGTGCGCGCCGCGGCCGATGCCGGCTTCCGCGTCACCGTCTTCCTGATGCCGATCATGCCCTGGCTGACCGATGGCGACCGGCAGCTGGACGAGGCCCTCGCCCGCATCGCCGAGGCGGGCGCCGCGCACGTCGTCTTCGGCGCCCTGCACCTGCGGCCGGGAGCCAAGGAGTGGTTCCTGGAATGGATCGAGCGCGAGCACCCCGAGCTCTCCCGCGGGTACCGCCGCTTCTACGGCCAGGCCTCCTATGCTCCGGCCGGCTACCGTCGCGACCTGGGGCGGCGCGTGCGGCCGCTGCTGGCCCGGCACGGCCTCGCCTCCCATGAGGACGTCGACCAGCCCGAGCATCGCCGCGAGGCCGCGGCGCGCGCGGGCCGCACGGGGCGCTCCGGCCGCGCGGCCGGCGAGGACCCGCGGCCGCTGCCGTCCGCGCTCGAGCTGTCCGGGCAGCCGGCGCTGTTCTGACCGCGGGCGGCGCTCCTCCGCTCAGCGCATCCGCGCAGCCGTCGCGATCACAGCCGGTACAGCGCGCTCGGATGCCCCTTGCTCGCGCCCGCCGCGTACTCGCCGGTCTTGGTGGCCCCGTGCGTGCCGAGCAGCCGACGGATCCCGTTGTTGTCCGTGGGGAGGATCGCCCGGCCCGTGGCCTGCTCGAGCGCTCGGGCCACGGTGAGCACGTCGCGCACGCTGAGGACGGGGCCGAACAGGAGCCGCAGGGCCTCGGCCTCGGTGAGCAGCAGCCGTCCGAGGGAGGCCGCGGCCCGCAGGATGATCGCCTCGTGGTCGAAGGGCAGCCCGCGCACGGCCCCGAGCTCCTGCAGGTGCAGGGACGGCGTTCCCGCCAGGGGCTGGACGCCCAGTGCCAGCTTCGCGATCGCCATCGTCGGCCCGCGCGGATCACGGCCGTCCGTGTCGAACACGCCCACGTCCTCCAGCCGCTCCGCGCGGGCTCCCGCCTTGGTGGCCAGGGCCCGCTCGGCCGCCTGCACGGAGGTCTCCCGGCCGATCAGGACCCCGGGCAGCGCCGCCTCGCCGAGGAACGGCGCGAACTGCCGCGGCGGCAGGCAGACCTGCAGCGTCCCGGCGGAGTAGACCATCGCGACCACATCGACCGACACGAGCGCCTGCTCGAACTCGCTCACCCCGGATCCCTTCGTCTCGGCGTCCATCGGCCCCCAGTCTGGCATCCTGCGCCGGCGCGCCCGGTCGCCGGGGCCCGTCGGCCTCACGCATGGGCGGCGAGGACCGCGCGGACCTCCGCGAACGACTGCCGGCGCAGGAACCGGCCGTCCTCCCAGATCGGCTGGAGGAGGCTGCGCGCCTCCTGGTCGGGCGTGGCCCGTTCGACGAGGACCATCCCGCCGTCCTCTCCCGGCAGCACCGCGAGGCGGCCGGTGGCCGAGGTCTTGGTGCCCGAGTCGGTGACCGGGTCCTTCAGCATGTCGCGGCCCGCGCCGTCGACCTCCGCCCAGGTCGCCTTGATGGCCGAGGAGAAGGTGTCCCGGGTGACGTACTGGTAGGTGAACGAGCCGATCCCGAACACGACGTTCGTCGAGGCGAAGCCCTTCGCGGCCAGGCGGTCGATGATCGCCTCGGCCCGCTGGAGGGTGATCGAGTCGCCGTAGATGGCGCCGACATGCGGATCCAGGACCCGGTATCCCTGGGCGGTGACGGTGCCGCCGAACTCCTCCCACAGCAGCGGGACGACGCCCATCTCCTCGGGGGCGACCTCCTCGCCGGCGGCGCGCCGGGCCGCGATCTCCTCGGCCGAGAGGGTGCCGCACAGGATGTCCACGGGGTCGCCGCTGTCGGGTCGGATCACGAGCTTCCCCTCGCGGCCCAGGATCTCCGCGCGCAGCATCGGCAGCGTCGCGGTGAGGACGTTCCACAGGTCCCAGGTGTCCGAGACGACCGAGACGATCCCGGCGGGGTAGACCTCGGTGAGCAGGCGCCGGAAGGTGCTGACCTCGCCGTCCTGGCCGCCGGCCATCATCACCGAGTGCTCGGTGGCCGGGACCGAGGCCGCGATCAGGCCGTTGTCCCCGTCGTAGTACGTCTCGACCGCGTCGATCGCCGGGATCGAATCGGTGCCGACGAAGCTCAGCAGGTGCGCCGCGCCCGACATCGCCGCCGAGGCCAGCGAGGTCTGGCCGCGGAAGGAGAAGTCGTGGCCCTGGAACGCGACCCCGGCGGTCGTGCCGGTGGTCCGCAGCGCCGCCGCATCGAACAGGCGCCGGTACTCGAGGGCGATGGTCGCCGTGGTCGAGGGGTGCCACACCGCCGCCGAGAGCGCCGACTCGATGTAGTTCACCAGCCAGAAGAACTCCGGCAGCGTGTTCTCGATCGTGAAGCTCGGCACCCGCAGCGGCACCCGGGTCCCCTCGGGGACGGCGCAGAACCGCAGCGGCAGGTACCCCAGGCGGTGCAGGGCGCGGATGTGGTCGGTGCCGACGGCGCCCGGGCCCAGGTAGGCATCCATGATCCGCTGGTACGCGCCGGCGACCTCGTCCTCCTCCGCCGCCGCGAAGAACGGCGCGAAGGCGTCCATCAGCGACTCCTGGAGGTAGGCCTGCAGCCCGAAGTGGACGACCGCGTCGATCCCGGGGATGCGGCTTCCGCGGTTGGTGAAGTTCGAGTACACCCGCGTGGTGCCGGGCGGGTACTGGCGGATGTGGCCGACCTTGTAGCCGTCCGTCGCCAGCAGGGGCGCGATCGCGGCGCTGCGGCTGCGGCGGCCCGGCTGCGGGCGGGCGGGCGCCGGGGCGTCGCTGCGGCCGATGGCGGGGCTGGTGTCGAGGGTCATCGTGCGGCCTCCTGGAGGATCGTGGCGGTGAGGGGATGGATGCGCGCGCCGACGTCGGCGCGGGCGGCGCTCGGCAGCGAGTCGGTGGTGTGGATGCGCCCGTAGTGCTCGCGCAGCCGCTCGGCGCGGCCGGAGAACACCCCGTGGGTCACCCACAGGTCCAGGCGCTCGGGGCCGATGCCCGCCGCCCCGGCCAGGCCCAGGAAGGTGCCGCCGCCATCGCAGATGTCGTCGACGACCAGCAGCTTCCCCGCCTCCGGCAGGGGCTCCACGCTGAAGCCGGAGAGCTTCCCGGTGGCGAAGTCGCGGTGCTTGCGGGCCTGGAGCAGCGGGATGCCGAGGGCGCGGGCGGTGCTCCCGGCGCGCCGGCGCGCCCCCTCGTCCGGGGCGATGACGCCGACGTACTCGCTCACCCAGCCGTCGGCGACCCGGCGGGCGAGGGCGCGGCGGATGATCCTCCACGCCGGGCAGACCACCAGGTCCTCGAGCAGCGAGGGCATGACCGGGGAGTGCGGGTCGACGGCCACCACCCTGTCGGCCGCCACCAGGCGCACCAGGCGGGCGTAGACCTCCGCGCCCAGCGGGGTGCCCCGGTCCGCGCGGGCTCCGGGGAGGTAGGGGACGGCCAGGGTGATGGGCCCGGCCCCGGCGCGGCGCTGCGCGTCGACCCACATGGCCGCCTCGAGGTAGTCCTCCGCGTGCGTGCCGCGGACGATCACGCAGGCGCCCGTGCCCGGATCCTGCGGCGCCGCGTGCGCCTCCCCGGCGGGGAAGCGCATCGCCCCGCCGTCCTCGGGGACGAGGAGCCCGTCCCGCCGGGAGAAGGTCTCGACCCTCTTAATAGTGTTCATGGTGGACACTATAGACCCGATGGGGTGGCGCAGGGCAAGTCGGGGGCTCTGGTGACGGAGGGGCGGCGAGGCGCAGCATCGGCCCGGGCATGCGGAACGGCCCCTGATCTGCAGGTGAACCTGCAGGTCAGGGGCCGTTCTCTGGCGGAGGATGGGGGATTTGAACCCCCGAGGGCGTGAACCCAACACGCGTTCCAGGCGTGCGCCATAGGCCGCTAGGCGAATCCTCCAATGCTCATGGAGCGCTCACGAGAGTACCCGAGAACCGGGGCCGCCGCGAGCTGGCGGGGCGGCAGGCGGGTGTACGTCACACTGCAGGTCGTGGCGCCGCAGCCGTCGAGTCGCGCTCGCGCAGGACGGGGGCGACCCGCAGCGCCGCGTCGCGGACGCGGCCGCCGAGGCGCTCCCGGATCATCTGCGCGGCCAGGCGGCCCATCTCCTCGCGCGGCTGGTGCACGCTCGTCAGATGCGGCCGCACGGTCAGCGCCAGGTGGGAGCTGTCGTAGCCGACCACGCTGAGCCGCCCGGGCACGGGGACCCCGGCCTCGGCCGCACGGTGCAGCACCCGCACGGCGGCGACGTCGTTGGCGGCGAACACGGCGGTCGGGGCCGGCGAGCGGCCGGCCGCGACCCTCCGCAGCAGGTCGCGCAGCTGCTCGTCCAGCCGCGGACCATCGGCCGGACCGATCACCTCGATCCGATCGGCCAGCCCCCACCGGGCGGCCTCCGCCGCGAAGCCGGCCCGCCGCGCGGCGGGGCCGGGCCGGGAGGACGCGGTGACATGCACCAGCTGCCGGTGGCCGTGCTCGACCAGGTGCCGCACGGCGAGGGCCGCGCCCGTCTCGTCGTCGCAGTGCACGGTGTCGACGCCCGGGACGGGCTCCTGCAGCCGGCCGATCACCGCCACCGGCACCACGGCCGCGGCCGCCGACAGCGCCGCCGGGCCCAGCCAGGTCGAGGCGACGACGACCCCGTCGACCCCGAGGCCCAGCATCCGCGCGAGCTGCCGCTCCAGCTGGTCGGGGTCGCGCCGCCCCTGCGCGATCACCACCCCGGTGCCCTCGGCCTCGGCGTACCGCTCGATGCCCGCGATGACGTCCGTGTGGTACGCGTTGGCGAGGTCGGTGGCGATCACCCCGAGCAGGCCGCCGGCGGGCAGCGCCGGCCGCGGCGCGCGATAGCCGACCGCCCGCGCGGCCGCCAGCACGCGACGCCGCGTCCGCTCGCCCGCCCCCGGCCGGCCGCGCAGCACCAGCGAGGCGGCGGAGGCCGAGACCCCGGCCGCCCGCGCGACATCGGCGAGGGTGGGCCGGCCCGATGGATGTCCCATGCCTCGTTCCTAGCACCCGGGAATGCGCGCCGACCTGCGCATGTGCAGATCTGCAGAGGTTGTGGCCCCATCGTGCGCATCGGTTCACGCGCTGTTCATCCGGCCACGGGACGGCCTGCGTAGCGTCCCGGGCATGACCTCCACCGCGCCCCGTGCCCTGCTCCTCGACTTCGGCGGGGTGCTCGTCTCCACCGCCGCGCGCGCCGACTGGGCGCCCGTGCTCGCCCGGCGCGTCGTCGAGATCGCGGGCACCGCCGGGCAAGAGCTCGACCCCCGCCGCGCCGAGGCGTCCCTGCGGGCGGGCCGCGCGGCGCTGTCGCTGTGGAAGGACGCCGCCTCCCGTCGCCGCGCGCCGCGGGAGCTCGACCCCCGCGAGATCGTCGAGGACTTCCTGCTCGCGGATCTTCCCGATCCGGTCCGGGCCGCCGCCGGGCTGGACGCGCAGCGCCTGCTGCGGGCCAAGACCCTCGCCGTCGCCGACCACCACGTCCGCCCCGGGGTGCCGGAGCTGCTCGAGCACGCCCGCTCCCGCGGCATCGCCCTGGGCGTGGTCTCCAACGCCCACTCCGGCCTCGCGCACCGCGAGGTGCTGCGGGCCACGGGGCTGGACGCGCACATCGGCGTGCAGGTCTACTCCGACGAGGTCGGCATCCGCAAGCCGCACCCCGGCATGATCCACCGCGCGCTCGAGGCCCTGGGCGTCGCCCCGGAGGATTCCTGGTACGTGGGGGACACCCTGGACCGCGACGTGGTCGCCGGGCGCCGCGCCGGCGCGGGCCGCGTGATCATCACCCGCGACCGCCGCACCGACCGCACCCCCTTCGCCGTGGACGCCGCCCCCGACCTCGTGCTCGAGACCCCCGAGGGCCTCCTCGCCGAGCTGCGCCGCCTGCCCGACCGCCCCCGCGCCGCCGCCCCCGCCGCCGCGCCGATCCCGCCCCGCGACCCGGCCCCGGAGGCCCGCGACCGGCCGCGCCGCCCGGCGCTCCTGCTGGACCACGGCGGCGTCATCACCACCTCGACCCCCGATCCCTCGCGCGACGCGGAGGTCGGGGCGGCGCTCGCCGACCTCGCCGCCCGCTGCGGTCACGCGCTGGACGCCGAGGTCGCGGCCGCCGCCGTCGCCGCCGGCTGGGGGCGTCTGCGCGCGCGCAAGCGCGCCGCCCCCGAGGCGGAGATCGCCCCCGAGGAGCTGTGGGGCGACCTCATCGGGCGCGGCCTGCCCGGGCCGCTGCGCCCGGCGCTGCGGCTCGAGGCCCGCGAGCTGTCCGCGCTGCTGCACCGCGCCAAGGGGACCATGCGTCCCCGCGCGGGAGCGCTCGAGCTGATCCGCTTCGCCGCCGCGCACCGCGTCCCCCTCGGGATCGTCTCGAACACGATCTCGGGCCGCAGCGTGCGCGAGACGCTGGACGGCTACGGCATCGGCGGCCTCATCGGCCCGGCGGCGTACTCCGACGAGGTCGGGGTGCGCAAGCCCGGCCGCGGCATCTTCGCCGCGGCCCTCGCGGGCCTGGACGTCGATCCGGCCGATGTCTTGCACGTGGGGGACAAGGCCCTCAACGACGGCGCCGGCGCGCGCGGCGCCGGGATCGGCACCGTCTGCCTGCTGCGCGGCGGCAAGGATCCCGAGCCGGTGCTGGCCCGCGCCCTCGCCGACGGCATCGCCGACCACGTCCTGGACTCCCCGGCCGATGTCATCGGCCTGCTCGCCGACCGCCTCTCCCTCGTGCCCGCGACCCTCTGACCCCTCTCCTCGACCCTGGAGCCGACATGACCACCACGCCCCCTGCCACGCCTCCCACCACCCCGTCCACCACGGCCCCCGCCGATCCGGACGTCCGCCGCGGCCGCCTGCGCGGCGCCGTGGACGGCATCCGCACCGCGGAGCTGACCACCTCCCAGAAGCTCATGGTCTTCGTGCTGTCGATGTCCCTGTTCGGGCTCTCCAACATCATCCTGGAGATCATCCCGGACCCCTCCATCGGCCCCGTGGACGTCTCCGTCTCCTACATGGTGTTCGTCCCGCTGACGATCGCGGCCCTGTTCTCCCCGTTCTGGGCGGCGCTCGGCGCCCCGCTGGGCGAGATCGTGTTCACCGACCTGCTGATGGGCGACTTCTCGGGCCTCGCCGAGGTCGAGGGCTACCTGCAGATGTTCCTGGCGGTGTACATCGCCGGCTCGCTGATCCGCAACCCGCGCAGCCGGGTGCAGATCGCCGTCGGCGCGATCGTCGTCGTGCTCATCGACAAGATCCTCTCCGCGGTGGTGGACCTGTCGAAGGTCTGGATCGGCGTCGAGGACGCCGAGCTGGTCCAGGGCCTTCCCCAGTCGATGCTCGCGCTCGAGGCGATCGGCCTGGGCGTGGACGTGCTCATGAGCGGCGTGCTGCTGGGGGCGATCCCGGCGATGTGGCTGATCCCCTCGCTGCACGGCAGGATCGAGCCGCTGATGGGCATGCGCCCGCGCGTGCCGGGGGAGCCGATCCCGGGCTCCGCCCCGCGCACCCCGCTGTTCCTCGCCGCGGCGCTGGTGCTGTCGGTCGGCTCCTTCGGCTTCGCCTTCCTGGAGGCCTTCGACCTCTCCGCGGGCTCCTGGGAGCCGGACTTCCTGGACCGCTTCGGGAACTGGTTCGTGCTGGTCTCCGTCGCGGCGATCGCCCTCGTGCTGGTCGTGGCGATCCTCCTGTTCCGCCTCTCGCGCTCCGCCGCGACCACGGACGACCGATGAGCGCCCCCGCCTCCCTGCCCGCCGCGACCGACGCGGCGGACGGACCCGTCGATCCCGTGATCGTCGTCCGGGACCTGTCCTTCCGCTACCCCGGAGCGCAGCGCGACACCCTGCGCAACGTCGACCTCACCATCGAGCGCGGCGACTTCGTGGCGGTGGTCGGCGGGAACGGCTCCGCCAAGACGACCCTGTGCAAGACCTTCAACGGGCTGATCCCGCACTACTGGAACGGCGACTTCGCCGGCGCCGTCCACGTGGACGGCCTGGACACCTGGGAATCGGACGTCGCGGAGCTCTCCAGCCGCGTCGGCTACGTCTACCAGGACTTCACCGACCAGCTGGTGCGGCCCACCGTCCGCGACGAGGTCTCCTTCGGGCCGCTGAACTTCGGGCACGCGGACCACCGCGAGCGCACCGACGAGGCCCTCGAGCAGCTGGGCATCGCCCATCTGGCGCAGTCCTTCGTCTGGCAGCTCTCCGGCGGGCAGGCGCACCTGGTGGCCCTCGCCTCCGTGCTGGCCATGCGGCCCTCCGTGATCGTCGTCGACGAGCCGGTCGCCGAGCTCGACCCGGCCCGGGCCCGCGAGATCTACCGCCGGCTCGCGCAGCTGAACCGCGAGCGGGGCATCACGGTGATCACCATCGAGCACCATGCGGAGTTCGTCGCCGAGTTCGCCCGCTCCGTCGTGCTGATGGCCGAGGGCGCCCCCGTCTGGCACCTGCCGGTGCGCGAGGCCATGGCCCGCCACGCCGACCTCGAGGCGCACGGCGTGCCCGCCCCGGACGCCGTGGCCCTGACCGCGCACCTCGGACAGGAGCAGCTGGCCCTGGACGCCGACTCCGCCGCCCGCGTCCTGCGACCCCGCCGGCGACCCGAGCCGCCGTCCCCTCCGCCCTCGCCCCCGCGCGAGGCGGAGGCGGCCGATGCCGCCCCAGCGGCCCATCGGCCGCGCCCCGCGGAGGTCGTCGCCTCCCTGCGCGGCATCCACCACGGCTACCGCTCGGTCTCCGGCGGGCTCCAGGTCGTGCTCGAGGACCTGGACCTGGACCTGCATGCGGGGGAGCGGATCGCCCTGGTCGGCACCAACGGCGCCGGCAAGTCGACGCTCATGAAGCTGCTGACGGGGCTGATGGTCCCGCGCCGCGGCACGGTCACGGTCGACGGGATCGACACCCGCAGCCGCTCCGCCGCGCGCCTGGCCGACCACGTCTCCTACCTGTACCAGCATCCCGGCCGCATGTTCCTGCGCGAGAGCGTGCGCGCGGACGTGGCCCTGTTCCCCACGGGCCGGCGCCTGCCCGATGCCGCGGAGCTCGTCGAGGAGGTGCTGGAACGGGTGGGCCTGCAGCAGCTCGCCGAGCGCGACGGGCGCTCCCTCTCCGGCGGGCAGCAGCGGCGGGCGACGATCGGGATCGGCCTGGCGATGCGGCCCCGCCTGCTGCTGCTGGACGAGCCGACGTCGAGCCTGGACATCCGCTCCCGCGACGACGTCACCGGCATGCTCGCGTCCCTGGCCGGCACGGTGCGCTGCGCGGTCGTGGCCACCCACGACATGGACCTCGTCGCCTCCTGGGCGAGCCGGGTGATCGTCCTGGACCGCGGCGCGGTGATCGCGGATCTCACCCCGCGGGAGCTGTTCTCGCGCCCCGAGCTGACGCGGCGCGCCCGGCTGACCCCGCCGCAGGCCGCCCGCATCGGCCTCGCGCTGGGCCTGGACCCGCTGCCGCTGACCGCGGCGGAGGTGCGCGCCGCCCTCGACCCCGCCCTCGACACCCTGCTGGACCGTGTGCCCGAGGAGGCCCGATGACCCGCCGGACCCATGATGTGCTGAGCGTGGAGTGGGTGCGCCTGGAGCTGCTGCGCACCGCCTACTCCACCCGCGGCGGGCTGTTCTCCCGGATGGACCCGCGGGCCGTGCTGGCCTGGTACGTGCTGCTGGCGCTGGCGCCCTGGTTCACGCACGACACCGCCGTCCTGATCGGCCTGTTCGTGCTGGGGGCGATCGGCGTGGTGCTGGCCCGGGTCGGTCCGCTGGTGCTGGGGCTGTTCCTGGTCGGCCTGCTCGGCAACGTGCTCGGCCTGCTGGTCGCCTCGCTGTTCTTCGGCGGCGACCTGGGCACGCTGGCCGCCCTCGCGGAGCTGAACCTCAAGCTCGGCGCCGTGTCGATGGCCTCGATGGCGGCCTTCGTGTCCCTGGACCCGGAGAAGCTGTCCGATGCGCTGCTGTCGCTGCGCGCCCCGGAGCTGCTGGCCTTCGGCGTCAGCTATGGCTACCGGATGCTGCCGATCCTCGTGGACGAGTACGTGACCGTGTTCGAGGGGCAGCGCCTGCGCCACGCCCCGCCGCCGCGGCCCGGGATCCTGGGCTGGCGGGTGATCCTGCAGTGGTGCACGCTCGCGGTGACGGCGTTCTCGCCGATCATGCTCAACGTCGCCGGGACGGTGCGCACCACGGTGGAGGCGCTCGAGACCCGCGGCTTCACGTATGCGGCCGCGAATCCGCAGGGGCGCCGGCTGCGCCTGGCGCACCTGCGGATCACGGCGCTCGACGTGCTCGTGGTCGCGGCATCGGCCCTGGCGATCGCGGCGTGCTACGCGATCCCGGGCCTGCTGGGCGTCAGTCCAGCTCCTCCGGGTGGCGCAGCAGGTTGACGATCGCGGCGGCCAGGCCGCCCCACACGGTGGCGACGGCGACGAGCATCATGACGATGGCGGGTGCGGACATGGGGTCCTCCTTCGGGTGGGTCGGGCCGGTCAGGACGAGCGCAGGGCGTGCGGGGTGCCGGCGGTGACGTGCTGCGCGGGCTCGGCGTCCAGGCTGCGGCCCGGCTGGGCCTCCGGGGCGACCTCGTCGCCGTCGGAGTCCAGCTGCTGCAGGTGGGAGCGGGAGGGCCAGGGCAGCAGCGAGAGCACGATGCCGACGCCCAGCAGCGCCATCGCCATCAGCCAGCCGAAGACGAACACGAACCACGCCGGGTAGTCCGAGTAGGTCGTCTCGGCGGTGAGCAGGTCCTTCGTGGTCAGCGCGAGGGAGATCCCCAGCACCAGCGGGGCGATCAGGCCCACGCACAGGTACCACCAGCGGCCGATGGGGAAGCTGCCCTTGGCGTTGAGATGGTCGCGCAGGGTGGGCAGGCCGCGGGCCACGTAGGTGACCGCGATGGTGGACACGAGCGCCGCCCCGACGATCCCGTACTGGTTGACCCAGTTGTCCAGGGTGTCCAGCAGCCCCAGGCCCATGGTGGTGGGGAACAGGATGGTGGACACGAGCGTCAGCGGGATGCCGACGCCGAGGGTCGCCGCCACGCGGGAGAGGCCGAACTTGTCCTGGAAGGCGGCCACCACGACCTCGACGATCGAGATCAGCGAGGTGAAGCCCGCCAGCACCAGCGAGCCGAAGAACAGCACGCCGATCAGCGCGCCGCCGGGCGCCTCGCCGATGATCGCGGGGAAGGCGATGAACGCCAGGCCGATGCCGGCGTCGACGACGTCCTTGACCTCGACGCCCTGGGCCTGGGCCATGAATCCCAGCGCCGAGAACACGCCGATGCCGGCGAGCAGCTCGAACGCGGAGTTGGAGAAGCCGACGACCAGGCCGGAGCCGGTGAGGTCCGTCTTCTTCTTCAGGTAGGAGGCGTAGGTGAGCATGATGCCGAAGGCCACCGAGAGGGAGAAGAAGATCTGCCCGTAGGCGGCGACCCACACCCCGGGGTTCAGCAGCGCGGCCCAGTTGGGGCGGAAGAAGGCGTCCAGGCCGGTGAAGGCGCCGGGCAGCAGCATCGCCCGGACCACCAGGATGATGAACATGACCACGAGCAGGGGGATGAAGATCATCGCCGTGCGGGCCACGCCGTTCTGCACGCCGAGGGTCATCACCACGAGCGTCGCGATCCACACCAGGGCCACGGTCAGCAGCACCGGGCCCACGTAGTCGAAGGCGATGGTGACATCTCCGCCGCCGAGGGCCTGGGTGAAGCTGCCGAAGAACGCGGCCGGGTCGTCGCCCCAGCGCGTGTCGACGGAGAAGACGGTGTAGTTCATCGCCCACGCGATGATCAGCGCGTAGTAGACCGCGATGATCACGCAGATCAGCACCTGCCACCAGCCGATGAACTCGGCCCAGCGGCGGAAGCGGCGCCAGGCCAGCGGGGCCGAGCCGCGCCAGCGGTGGCCGATCGCGTAGTCGAGGAAGAGCAGCGGGACGCCGGCGGTGAGCAGCGCGACGAGGTAGGGCAGGATGAACGCGCCGCCGCCGTTGTCGTAGGCGACCGCGGGGAAGCGCCAGATGTTGCCGAGGCCCACGGCGGAGCCGATGGCGGCGAAGATGAAGGCGGAGCGGCCGGAGAAGGCGCCGCGGTTCGCGCTCTTCCTCCCGCCGGGGGCTGCGGGGGAGCTCTCGCTCATGGGGGAGACCTTCCGGGACGTGGACATGCGGGGTCCCAGGATTATGTCCCCAGATGGCGGCCGGTTCATCCCTCGGACACATTCTGGTCCGCAGGACGGACCTCGCGGGGTTCACGGGGCGGGGGACGGTGCCGCGCTAGCCTCGATCCATGCCCGATGCCACCGCGTCCCCCGCCCCGCCCGCCGCCGCGCGTCCCGCCTCCGAGCACGCGCCCATCTCCACCGCCTATCTCGACGAGCTGGCCGCCGCGACCGCCCTCGCCCGGCGCACCGCCGTCCACCCCGGCTCGGACTTCGCCGGGGCCGCAGAGGCGCTGCACGAGCGCCTCGAGGCCCGGGTCGAGACCGACCACGCCGAGATGGTCGCCCTCATGCTCGACCTCGCCGCCCACCCGGAGACGGCCTTCCAGGAGCACCGCTCGGCCCGCGCGATCGCCGACGTCCTCGAGGCCCACGGCATCCCCGCCCGGCTCGGCGTCCACGGCCTGGAGACGGCCGTCCGCGCCGAGATCCGCGGTGCGGGCGACGGCCCCACCCTCGCGATCCTCTCCGAGTACGACGCCCTGCCGGTGGTCGGCCACGGCTGCGGCCACAACGTCATCGCCGTGATGGGCCTGGGAGCCTTCCTGGCCCTGGCCGAGCTCGCCCGCGAGGATCCTTCGGCGGTTCCCGGCACCGTCGTCTTCCTCGGGACCCCGGCGGAGGAGGGCCACACCGGCAAGGAGCACATGGCGCGCCAGGGCGCCTTCGACGGCCTGGACGCCGCCGTGATGGCCCACCCCTACGGCCACGACCTCGCCGACCAGGCCTGGCTGGGCCGCCGCACCCTCACCGTCACCTTCCACGGCCACACCGCCCACGCCTCCGCCCAGCCCTTCATGGGCCGCAACGCGCTGGACGCGGCGAGCCTCATGTACCAGGGCATCGGCCTCATGCGGCAGCAGACCCCGCCCTCGGACCGCGTGCACGCCGTGATCCGCGAGGGCGGGGACCGCGCGAGCGTGATCCCCGACGAGGCCAGGCTGGACCTGTACGTCCGCTCCCTGGCCCCCTCGACCCTGCGGGACCTCTCCCGGCGGGTCGAGGACGTCGCGCGCGGCGCGGCCCTGATGGCCGGCTGCGGCGTCACCATCGCCTGGGACGAGCAGCCGCCGTCCCTGCCGGTGCGCACCAACGAGGCCCTCACCGGCCGCTGGGTGCTGGCCCAGCGCCGCCGCGGCCGCGACCCGCTGCCCCGCGGCGTGGTCTCCGAGACCCTCGCCGCCTCCACCGACTTCGGCAACGTGTCCTTCCGGATCCCCGGCATCCACCCCGTCATCCGGATCGCCCCCGGGGACATGGCCCTGCACACCCGGGAGTTCGCGGCCGCCGCCGTCTCCGACGCCGCCCGCGAGGCCGCGGCCGACGGCGCCTACGGCCTGGCCGCGACCGTCCTGGACGCCCTGCACGACCCCGCCCTCCTCGAGGCCGTCGCCGCCGAGTTCGCCGAGGCCGGCGGCGCCATCGACGTGCCCTCCTACTTCGACTGACCTCCTCGCCCCGCCCGACCTCCTCACCCCGCCCGCCCCGCCCCACCGTCCCCCGGGAGTCCCCGTGAGCACTGCACCCGCCGCCCCGCACGGCCTGACCGACCGCCTCCTCAGCGGCATCGAACGGGCGGGCAACAAGCTGCCCGAGCCGTTCATGCTGTTCCTCATCCTGTTCCTGATCACCGGCATCGTCTCGACCGCCATGGCCGTCGCGGGCGTGTCCGTCGAGGTGCCGGGCTCCGAGGAGCCCACCGTCATCAAGGGGCTGTTCACCGGGGAGGGGATGGCCTGGCTCACCACGAGCCTCGGCGAGAACTACATGGGGTTCCCGCCGCTGATCACCGTGATGCCGATCCTGCTGGGCATCGGGATCGCCCAGCACTCGGGACTGCTCGCCGCGGGGATCCGCTTCCTGTTCGGCAGATCCCCGGGCTGGCTGCTGCCCTACGTGGTGGGCTGCGTCGGGGTGATCTCCTCGATCATGGCGGACTCCGCGTTCGTGGTGGTGCCCCCGCTGGCGGCGCTGGTGTTCCAGGCCGCCGGCCGCCATCCGGTGGCCGGACTGCTGGGCGGCTTCGCGGCCGCCGGCGCCGGGTACTCCACGAACATCTTCCCCACCAGCCTGGACGCGCTCTTCGCGGGGATCACCACCTCGGCCATCGAGACCTTCTCCGGGCTCGGGGCGACGGCCGTGAACCCCGTCTCGAACTGGTTCTTCAACATCGCCTCCTCGCTCGTGCTGGGTGTCCTCGCCGGCGTCATCATCGACCGGGTGATCGAGCCGCGGCTGATCCGCCAGGGCGTGCCCCGGGAGGAGACCGCGGACGAGGGCGACCCCGCCGCGAGCTCCGGATCGGCCCGGCAGATGCGCGCCGCCCTCGACCCCGCCGAGCGGAAGGGACTGCTGGCCGCCGTCCTCGCCGGGGTCGCGCTCACCGCGCTGGTCCTCGTCGCCGCGCTGCTGCCGGAGTCGCCGTGGCGCAACGAGGAGGGCGGCTTCCTGCCCCGGTCCCCGCTGCTGAGCTCGATCGTGTTCCTGGTGTTCTCCTACTTCGTCGTGCTCGGGGCGGTGTACGGGGCCGTGGTCGGCACCCTGCGCTCGACCCGCGACGCGGTGGAGATGATGACGGCGGCGATCCGCGAGATGCTCCCGTTCCTCGTGCTGGCCTTCGTCCTGGGCAACTTCATCGCCCTGTTCAACTGGTCCGGCATCGGCTCCTGGATCGCGGTGACCGGCGCGGCGGGCCTCGAGGCCATCGGCCTGACCGGCTTCGGGGCGATCCTCGGGTTCATCCTGCTGGCCAGCGGCCTGAACCTGTTCATCATCTCCGGCTCGGGCATGTGGACGATCATGGCCGCGGTGTTCGTGCCCCTGTTCGCGCTGCTGGGCTACGAGCCGGCCTTCACCCAGGCGGCCTTCCGCGTCGGGGACTCCGCCACCCAGATCATCACGCCGATGAACCCGTACATGGTGGTGCTGCTGGGCATGCTGCGCCGGTACGAGCCCGCGGCCGGCCTGGGCACCCTGTTCGCCCGCATGCTGCCCTTCGTGGTGCCCTTCTGGCTGGTGTGGACGGTGATCCTCGCGGTGTTCTTCTTCGTCGACCTGCCGCTGGGCCCCGGCAACGACATCCGCCTGGGCTGATCCGCGCCGCGTCCCGCGGGGGAGGCGGTTCCCCCGCGCGGGGGAGGGCACCGTGCGCGCCGCGCCGCAGGCTCGAGGCATGGACATCTCACCGCCCCTGAACCGCCTCCTGCTCGCCGCGATCCTCGCCGGGACCCTCGGCGCCCTCACCGCCCTGATCTGGCTGCTCGCCCCGGGCACCTCGCCCCTGGCCACCATGGCCACCCCGCCCCCGCTGGTCGCCCTGCTGGGGGCGGGGCCGATGCACGGCGCGCAGCTGCTCGCCGCCCTGCTCTGCCTCGCCGCGGCCGCCGCCGCCCGGGCCCGCGGCACCGCCCCGCGCGGGCTCCTGCTGGGCGGCGCCGCCCTCGCCATCGTGGTGCCCGGCCTCGCCTTCGGCTCCATGGCGACCCTCTCGCACACCGGCTACATGGTCGCCTTCACCGTGCCCGTGCTGGTCGTGGCATCGGCCGCGGCGCTGATCCGCCGCGGCGGCACGGCCCGCTGGGCGGTCGGGGTCCCCGTGCTCGCCGCGATCGTCGTCGGGCTCGTCGCCGGCCGCACGGTGCTCGGCCACCTGGCCGCCGTCCTGCTCCCGGCCCTCGCCCGGGAGCTGGTGCCGCTGGCCTCGACGGCGCTGTTCGTGGGCACCGGCGCGATCTGGACCGGGATCGGCCTGCTGGCCCTCGCGGGCACCCCGGCGGCCGGCCGGATCGGCGAGGCCCTGCGCCGCCGCCGTCGCCTCTGGACGATCGTCGCCGCCTGCGGCCCCCTGCCCTACGCCCTCGCCCGGCTCACCTGGCTGACCCCGTGGCCGCTGTTCGGCGGGGAGATGGCCACCGCCGATCCCGCCACCCGGGTGTGGGGCCTCGCCCTGTCCGGCGGATGCTGGCTGGGAACGCTGCTGACCATCGGCCTGATCCGCCCCTGGGGCGAGGTCTTCCCCCGCTGGTTCCCCGCGGTGGGCGGGCGCCCCGTGCCCGTGGCGCTCGCCGCGATCCCCGGATTCACGGTCGCCGCGCTGCTGTGCTTCGCCGCCGTGCCGGTGGTGCTGTCCGGCGTCGGCACCGGGATCGGCCCGATGCGCGGCCTCGCCCTCGCCCTGGTCTTCCCCTGCTGGATCTGGGGTCCGTCCCTGGCCCTCGCGGTCGCCGGCTACGTCGCCCACCGCCGCGCCGCATCGGCCGGCTCTCGCCCCGTGCCCGCCGCATCGGCGAGGATGGCGGGATGAGAGGCAGCCGGCCGGGAGGGCGCGTGGCGTGGCTGATGGCCGGAGCGGCCATCTGCACCGCCGCCGCCCTGCTCGTCGCGCTGTTCGTCCCGCCCGAGCTGCGGGTGCGCGGCTTCGCCCCGATGGTGCTGGGCAGCGCGCTGCTGGGCGGGCTGGTGGGCCTGGTCCCGGGCGTGCGGGAGATCGAGGTCGCCGCCGCCCGCACCATGCTCGGCGTCGAGGAGGACCTCGTCGTGCCCGCCCGGCCGAGCCCCGCCCACCGGCTGCGCAGCATCGCCTTCGTGCAGGTGCACCTGCTGTCCGGGGCGGTCCTCGCCGCCGGCCTGACGATGGCGCTGCCCGCCTCGACCGTCGTGATCGTGGACGTCCTGCGCGGAGGCGCCGGCTCCTTCCTCCCGCTGCCCGCCGATCCGCTGGGCCGGGCCGCGGCAGGGATCGGGGCGGTGCTCCTGGCGGTGCTCGTCCTGGTCATCTGGTGGCCGCTCGGCGCGCTCGCCGCCCGCCTGGCCCCGGTGCTGCTGGGCCCCACCGCGCAGGACCGCCTGGCCCTGGCCCTGGCCCGCAGCGCGCAGGAGGCCGCCCGCACCCGCATCGCCCGGGACCTGCACGACGGCATCGGCCATGCGCTCACCGTCGTCTCCCTGCAGGCCGCCGCGGGCCGGCACGTCATCACGCGGGACCCCGCCTCCGCGGAGGAGGCCCTGGCCCGCATCGAGGACACCGCCCGCCGTGCCCTCGAGGAGCTGGACGGCATGCTCGCCGCCCTCCGCGAGGACGCGCCGTCCGGCGGCGCAGAGCCCTCCGGCCAGCACCGCCGCCGCCTCGAGGCGGTCCTGGCCGAGCATCGCCGCGCCGGCATGGACCTGCACGCCCAGGTCGACGTCCCGCCCGACCTCCCGGCCGTGCAGGGCGAGCACCTGGTGCGGATCCTCGCCGAGCTGCTGGCCAACGCCCACCGCCACGGCGGCCCCGGCCCCGTGGAGCTCCGCCTCGGCCCCGTCGGATCCGTGCTGCATCTCGAGGTCAGCAACCCTCTCGCCGATGCGGCCGATGCGGCCGATGCGGCCGATGCGGACCCTGCCGTCGAGGACCGGATGCCCCGCCGCGGCGGCCACGGCCTGCCGGGCCTGTCCGAGCGCTGCGCCCTCTTCGGCGGCGAGCTCGAGGCCGGTGCCGAGGCCGGCCGCTGGAGGGCCCGCGTCCGTCTCCCGATCCTCCAGGAGGAGCCATGACCTCGATCCGTGTGCTGCTGGCCGATGACGAGCCGCTGGTGCGCCAGGGCCTGCGCATGATCCTCGACTCCGAGGACGGCATCGAGGTCGTCGGGGAGGCCGCCGACGGCGCCGAGGCCCTCGCCGCGGCCCGCCGCGAGGAGCCCGATGTCATCTGCATGGACGTGCGCATGCCGGGGGTCGACGGGATCCGCGCGACGGAGCTCGCGCTGCGCCTGCCGCATCGGCCGCGGGTGCTGGTGGTGACCACCTTCGAGCACGACCAGTACGTGCAGGAGGCGCTCGCGGCCGGCGCCGCGGGCTTCCTGCTCAAGCGCGCCCGCGCGGAGGAGATCGTGCAGGCGGTGCGCACCGTCGCCTCCAGCGACAGCCTGCTGCTGCCCGAGCACGCCCGCGCCCTGCTGCGCCCGCGACCGCGCCGCGCCCGCCCCGACGGGCCGGAGCTCACCGCCCGCGAGTCGGAGGTCCTCGCCCTGCTCGCCGAGGGGCTCAGCAATGCCGAGATCGCGGACCGCCTGCAGCTGGGCGTCGAGACGATCCGCACCCACGTGGCGGCGATCCTCCGCAAGCTCGGCGCCCGCGACCGCACGCAGGCCGCCGTCATCGCCTATCGGTCCGGTCTCGTGGAGCCCTGAGGAGGGGCCGATGGAGATCCTCGTCGTCGGAGCGGGCGTGAGCGGCCTCGCCGTCGCCCACGAGCTCGCCGCGCATCACCGCGTCACGGTGCTGGAGGCCGCGCCGGGCCCGCGCGGCGGCGGCTCCATGATCGACCTGTTCGGGCCCGGCTTCGACGCGGCGGAGAGGATCGGGGTGCTGCCCGCGCTGCGCTCCCGCGGCCGCCTGCTGCGGGGCGTGCGGTACGAGGCGGCCGATGGCACCCCCACCGGTCGCCTCGACGCCGCGTCCCTGGTGGAGGCCGCCGGCGGCCGCTGCTTCTCGATCCTCCGGCCGGAGATCGAGCAGGCCCTGCTGTCCTGCCTCCCGGGCGGCGCCCGGATCCGGTACGGCGCGCGCGTCGACGCGGTGCGGGACGCCGGGGCGGACCGCGCGGAGGTGGTCCTCGCGGACGGCGGGGTCCTCGGCGCCGACCTCGTCGTCGGCTGCGACGGCGTCCGCTCGGCGGTGCGCGCCGCCGTGGCCCCGCAGCACGCCGCGGTGATCCCGATGGGCTTCCGCGCCACGAGCTTCCTGCTGGAGGCGCCGCGGCTCGCCGCGGAGCTGGGCGACTGGGCGCTGATGACCGACACCGTCGGCCGCATCGGCGGGCTGTATGCCTGCGATGCGCGGCGCATCGCGCTGTTCCTCGCCGAGCGGACCGATCGCCGCGACGTCTCCCGCCCGGTGCCCGACCGGGACCGGCTGCAGCGCACCTACCAGGGACTGCACCCGCTGATCGACGCGGTGCTGCCGCTGTGCCCCGAGACCTTCTACGACGACCTGGTCGCCCAGAGCGCCGCACCGCGGTGGAGCACGGGCCGCCTCGTCCTCGCCGGCGACGCGGCCCACGCCGTCTCCCTCCTCGCCGGACAGGGCGCCTCGCTCGCGATCGCCGGCGCCGAGGCGCTGGGCCGCTCCCTGCGGGCGAGCGGACCGCACATCGGCGCGGGTCTCGCGGAGTACGAGCGCCGGTTCCGGCCGGTCGTCGAGCGGGCGCAGAGCTCGGGCCGGCGCAGCGCCTCCGCGTTCATCCCCGCCACCGCAGCTCAGCTGCGCATGCAGCAGCTCGGGCGCCGAGCCCTCGGCGTCCCGGGCATCGCCCGCCTGCTGACCAGGCGGTTCATCGCGGCGTGACGTCGGCCGGACCGCCGGCCGAGGCCAGCCGCTCCCGGGCTGCCTTCCCGCGGGCGGCCACCGGAACGGTCCCCACGGCGCGGGCCAGGCCCACCGCGGCCCCGCCCACGTAGACCGACTCGATCCCGGAGGCGGGCACGACGTAGGTCTCGTGCCATACCCCGACGGCCCCGGGATGCTTCCGCGCGGCGGCGTTGAACCGCTTCCACGCCGGCAGATGCGCGTGGTCCGGATCGGTCGCATAGGCATAGAGCTGCTCCACGCTGCGCCAGTACTGCACGACCCACGGGCCGTCCTTCCCGATCAGCGTCTCGGCGTGCAGGAAGCCGAGGTCCTCGGCCTCGCCGCGGGCGGCGGCGTCCCGGTTGCGGCTGAGCTCGGCGATCATCGGCGGCATCGCCAGGAACACCGGCCCCCAGAGGTCGGGCCGGTGCCGCGCGCGGATGGTCATGCCGATGTGGAAGACGACGAGGTCCCCGCCCGGGGCGTGGGTGAGCGTCGGCGGCCGGTGGGGGCGCTGGGGTTGCCGGAGGCGCTGCGGACGGCGGGCCGTCCGCTGCGGATGGCGGGCCGTCGGGTCGGCCGATGTGCGGGGCCGCCGGCGGCCGGGACGGGGGAATGGGATGCGGGACGTCGAACTGGGCATGGCATGGCTCCTCGGGCCCGGCGACTGGAAAGTGCGACTTTCTAAGTGTGCGGCGGGAGGGCTCCCGGCGTCAAGAGGTCTGCGGCGACCGCGTCAGAATGGTTTTCGACCGCTGCTGGCGGTGCTGTCAAGACCTTTTGTGAAATTGTGGATAACGGCGCCGTGGGGAGGAATGATGTGCGGCGCGCGGAATCTCGTGGCGGAGGTGAGGGGGCTGTGGTGGACCAGGTGGGAGTAGTGGTCGAGTGTCGAGCGGTGTGGGGGAGGAGGAGCGGGGCATCTTTTTCCACAGATGTCGTGGCGACCCTTCGGTAATGCGGCTTCGGGGTGTAGGCTGGGTTTCGAACAGGCAATCGAAGCGGGCGGCGGTGGGGCTGTCGCCGAGTCCGGGGAGGGGGTGGTCGGGATGTCGCAGGATCAGGTCTCCGGGGCATCCGGGCCGGGCCCTGGCTCGCGCCCCGGCCCCGGTTCGGGCCCGGGCTCGGGTTCCGGTGCTGATGCTCGGGGTCGTGCGCGGTCCGCTGGGGCCTCGGGGGCGGATGCTGCGGGGAGCGGGGCCCGGGGTGAGCGGCGTGGGGCTGCTGCGGCGCCGAAAGCCGTGGGAGATTTCGTGGCGCGGGTGCCGGCGTCGATGGTGCGGGGCCCGGTGCGCCGGGCGGTGTCGCGGGAGGCGCTGCCCGGTCGTGCAGGGGTGGGGCAGGAGCCGGTCCTGTCGGCGGTGGCGGTGGCGGTGTGGGACATCGCGGTGGAGGAAGGGCCGTGGCTGGCGCGGAAGTACGCGGCGTTGAGCATGCTGTGGGACGACCCGGGTGAGGGCCCGGAGTCGGGCGGGGATTGTCATGCGTTGATCGCGGCGGAGGCGCTGCGGGTCAAAGCACCGCGCGCGGCGCGGGAGATCGATGATGGGCATCGGGCGGTGGTGAACTTCCCGGCATGCCTGACGCGTCTGGAAGAGGCGAGGTTCCCCGCGTCGTGGTTCCAGGACATGCTGCGGTGGACGAGGAAGCTGCGCGGGCAGTTCCAGCGGGGTATCGACGAGGTCGTCGCGGGCTGGGACCTGCGGATCATCGCGGAGTCCTTCGCCCGGAACCTGCGGGCCCTGGTGACGTGGGCGGAGTCCCTGCAGGAAGCGGACGAGGCACCGGCGCCGGTGGAGCGGGGTGTGCGGGTGCAGGAGGTCGGTGGGGGCATGTCGTGCATGACCCTGACCGGGCCGACGCCCGAGGTGTACTCCGCGGCGCGGCGTCTGGATGTGGCGGCGCGGGCGGTCCAGGCCCAGCAGCGCGCGGCCCTGGCTACGGGTGGGGAGGTTCCCTGGGATCCGGATGGGACGGTGCGGGAGGATCAGCGGCCGATGTCCCTGGCGACCCTGCGGTTCCTCCTCGCGACCCGTGGACAGGTGGATACGGATGGGGTGGAGGTGCCGGCGGACCGGTTCCGGATCACCGTGACCGTGCCGATCCTGTCGTTGTTGGGGGTGAGTGAGGCGCCGGGGATGCTGGATGGGATGGTGCCGGTCCCGGCAGACCTCGCGCGGACGCTGGCGGCGGGGGAGGAGGACTGGTACCGGGTGCTGACCGATCCGGTCAGTGGGGCGTTCGTGAAGCTTCCGGCGGTGACGTACCGGCCGACGGCGGCGATGCGGGAGCATCTGCGTCTGCGGGGGTCGCAGTGCGCGGTGCCGGGGTGTGGGCGTCCGGTGTCGCTGGGGTCGGAGTGCGATCACATCGAGGAGTTCCTCGCTGGTGGGGTGACGGATCTGGAGAACCTGCACTGGTTGTGCCGGTTCCATCATCAGGAGAAGACCGACGGGGTCCTCGACCCTGTCCGGATCCAGCCTGCCCAGCTCGGACCGGACGGGGTGACGCGTCCGGGGCGGACGCGGTGGCTGATCGGGAGTCGCCAGGGGCATCACGTGATCCGGGATGTGATCGATGATGTCGATCTGATCGGCACGATGACCGTCAAGCACCTGATGGACCACTACCAGGACCACCAGGGCGTGCTCTGCGGTCAAGACTGCCGCCACTTCGGCCGACCGATCCCCCCAGACGACGACGATCCCGACGACCCGCCCACTCCCGAAGGTCAGGACCCCGGCGGCGGCGATGACCCCGGAGGCGGGGACCCCGGGGGCAGGGATCCCGGGGGTGGCGACCCCGGGGGCAAGGACCCCGGCGGCAAGGAGGCCGGGAGTATGGATCCCGGAGGCCGGGGTGGAGGACGCGGCGAGTCCGGGGAAGACGACTCCGGGCATGGGACTCGAGGTCATGGCGGTGGCGCTGGCGTGCGCCCCGGGGGAGGCGACGGCGTCGAGCGTCCCAGGAATGATGGTGCTCCCAGCCGCGCCACCGACGCCCCCTCCCGCGGATCGCGGGCGACCGTCGATCCTGCCGACCCGTGGGGCGTCCAGCAGCGCCGCAAGCCGCCGCGGGATCCCGGCCCGACGGGCGGGACAGCGTTCCCCTTCGGCTCGGACGGACCCCCGCCCTTCTGAAGATGGCAGGATCGGATCGCACCGTGACCGCCAGCCCGCCCAGGAGGGGCCCGATGAGGATCTCCGAGCTGTCATCGGCCTCGGCCGTCAGCGTGGGAACGATCAAGTACTACCTGCGCGAAGGGCTGCTGCCGGCGGGCGAGCGGACATCCCGCACCACCGCGGAGTACACCGAGGCCCACCTCGAACGCCTGCGACTCATCCGTGCGCTCCTGGACGAGGGCGGACTCGGCATCGACGGGGTCCGTCGCGTCCTCGCCGCCCTCGACGTCCCCGACCCGGCGCACCTCGACCTCATGGCGACCGCCCAGGACGCCCTGCTCGCAGAATCCGACGCCGAGCATCCCGACGACACCCGAGCCCGGGCCTGGCTCGCAAGCCGCGGATGGCCCGCCCTGCCCGACCAGGACCCCCTGCCCGGCCGCCTCGAGGCGGCATGGTCCGCCTGCGAACGCGCAGGCATCGACATCGGAGAGGCCGCGATGGATCGCTACGCCGACGCCGTCGAGCAGATCGCGAGGGTCGACGTCGCCTCGGTGCCGACGGCAGACCCGGCCGCCGCGGTGCACCGCGTCGTCGTCGGCACCGTCATGATCGACCCGGTGCTCTCCGTGCTGCGCCTGCTCGCCCAGCGCGCGGTCGCATGGCGCGACTTCGACGGACATCACGGCCCCGGCCCTGGGGCGGAGGCGCCGCTCAGCCCTCCAGCATCCGAGAACGGGTCAGGAACCTCTTCCCCTCCGGGGACTCCAGGCTGAAGCCGCCGCCGCGGCCGGGCACCAGATCGATCGTCAGATGGGTGCGCCGCCAGTAGGCGAACTGCTCGGAGCTCATCCAGAAGTCCAGCGGGCTCATCGAACCGTCCGGCATCGGCACCTCCCCGTGCCCCATGCGGACATCGGAGTCGCCGGTGATGAAATCGCCCTCCGGGTAGCACATCGGCGACGAGCCGTCGCAGCAGCCGCCGGACTGATGGAACATGAGCGGGCCGTTGCGCTCGATCAGCAGCTGCAGCATCTCGAGCGCGGGCCGCGTGAACGCGACACGGGAGAAGTCCTCGCCGTCGATGGTCGGCTCGAGCTCGAGGACGTCATCGGCCTCGGTCGGCTCGGGCAGCGGCACGGATCGCTCCGGAGCGCCGGTGATGGAGGAGTCGGTCATGACGGGTCCTTCCTCGGGATCCTCACCCTAGAACGTCTCGCCCCGCGCCGGAAGGGCGCCGCCGCATCGGCCCCCGTGGCGCACCGCACCGGGCCCCGCGGTGGCACGAACCCGTTTACAACGTTTACCATGGGGGCGTCCGACGTGCCGGGCCCGCCCGGCGCGCACGGACAGCACCATCCCGATCCAGACCCCCGGCCGGACCGCCCGGCCGCCCTGCCCTCCGAAGGATGATCATGGCCGGCAACGACGCACCCCTCATGAACCCTCTGGTCCTGCAGCGCGCCGATCCCTGCGTGCTGCGCCACGGCGAGGAGTACTTCTTCACCGCCTCGCATCCGCAGTACGACCGGATCATCCTGCGCCGCGCGACGCAGCTCGCGGATCTCCAGGCGGCCGAGGAGGTCACCATCTGGACCAAGGAGGACGAGGGCCCCCTCTCGCACCTCATCTGGGCCCCGGAGATCCACCGCGTCGCCGGTGCCTGGT
The DNA here is from genome assembly GCF_000576425.1 of Brachybacterium phenoliresistens. Classification (GTDB taxonomy): domain Bacteria; phylum Actinomycetota; class Actinomycetes; order Actinomycetales; family Dermabacteraceae; genus Brachybacterium; species Brachybacterium phenoliresistens. The sequence goes on from NZ_KK070003.1 coordinate 66,190, forward strand.
ACATCTACTTCGCCGCCGCGCCCAACGCGGAGGTCGGCGCCGATGCGCCGGGGATGCACCACACCTTCCACCACCGCATGTACGTCCTCGAGAACACCGCCGAGGATCCCTTCGCGGGGGAGTGGACCCTGCGCGGCCAGATCGACAGCGGCTGGGAGTCCTTCGCGCTGGATGCGACGAGCTTCGTGCTCGGCGAGCAGCAGTACCTCGTCTGGGCGCAGCAGCACCCCGAGGTGGCGGGCAACTCCAACCTCTACATCGCGCCGATGGAGAACCCGTGGACCCTTGCGGGCCCTGCGGTCGAGCTGACGCGACCGGAGCACGACTGGGAGAAGGACGGCTTCTGGGTCAACGAGGGCCCGGCTGTGCTGCAGCACGACGGCACCCTGTTCCTGACCTACTCCGCCGCGGCCACCGGCCCGCAGTATGCGATGGGCCTGCTCACCGCCTCGGCCGAGGCCGACCTCCTGGACCCGCGCTCCTGGACCAAGAGCCCCGATCCCGTCTTCGTCTCCGACCCGTCGGTCGAGCGCTACGGGCCGGGCCACAACTCCTTCACCACCACGGCCGATGGCGACGCCGTGCTCGTCTACCACGCCCGCACCTACACCGAGATCGACGGGGACCCGCTGCTGGACCCCAACCGCCATGCCTGCGCCCAGGTGCTGCCCTTCGACGCCGAGGGCCGCCCGGTGTGGGGCACGCCGCTGCCGGCGACGCGGCCCTCGCCGACCTCGACCGAGGTGCTCCCGCCGTCGGGCCGGCCCTTCTGAGGTTCCCACCGGACGGAGGTTCCTCGTAGGCTGGGTCACATGGAATTCCGTCACCTGGGCCGAAGCGGCCTCAAGATCAGCGAGATCATCTACGGCAACTGGCTCACCCATGCCTCCCAGGTCGAGGACGAGCGCGCCACCGCGTGCGTGCGCGCCGCCCTCGACGCGGGGATCACGACCTTCGACACGGCCGACACCTACGCCAACACCGCGGCGGAGGTCGTGCTCGGCGAGGCGCTGAAGGGCGAGCGCCGCGAGGGCCTGGAGATCTTCACGAAGGTCTACTTCCCGACGGGCCCGAAGGGGCACAACGACACGGGCCTGTCCCGCAAGCACATCCGCGAGTCCATCGACGGCTCCCTGCGCCGCCTGCAGACCGACTACGTCGACCTCTACCAGGCGCACCGCTACGACTATGCGACGCCGCTCGAGGAGACCATGCAGGCCTTCGCCGACGTGGTGCACGCCGGCAAGGCGCTGTACATCGGCGTCAGCGAGTGGAACGCCGACCAGATCCGGGCGGGCCACCAGCTGGCCCGCGACCTCGGCATCCAGCTGGTGTCGAACCAGCCGCAGTACTCGATGCTGTGGCGGGTCATCGAGGAGCGGGTCGTGCCGACCTCGCGCGAGCTGGGCGTCTCCCAGATCGTCTGGTCGCCGATCGCCCAGGGCATCCTCACCGGGAAGTACCTGCCCGGGCAGGAGGCCCCCGAGGGCTCCCGCGCCCGCGACGAGAAGGGCGGCGCGGACATGATCAAGCGCTTCCTGGAGGATCGGACCCTCACCGCAGTCCAGGAGCTGAAGCCGATCGCCGAGGAGGCGGGGCTGTCCCTCGCCCAGCTGGCCGTCGCCTGGGTGCTGTCGAACGACAACGTGGCCGGCGCGATCATCGGCGCCTCGCGGCCCGAGCAGATCGCCGAGAACGTCAAGGCCTCCGGCGTGCGGCTCGACGATGCGGTGAAGGCCCGCATCGACGAGGCGCTCGGCGACCTGCCGGAGACCGACCCGGCACGGACGGTCTCCCCGCCGCACCGCCTGTCCTGAGCGGCGCCGCCCACCGCAACGGCCACGGGCCGGGATCCTCGGATCCCGGCCCGTGGCCGTTGCGGTGCTGCCTGGTGCGGTCGGGGACTCAGCCGGCGTCCTTGACGCTCTGGATGTCGCCCTGGCCGCCGGGGCGGATGAGGCCGTCGGCCCGCATCTCCCAGAAGTCGGCGTTCTTGATGCCGAGCTTGCGGGGATCGAACTGCGGGTCCAGACCCTGCTTCTTCTGCTCGTGGTAGTCCTTGAACGCCTTGAGCGCGGGGACCTGCAGGATGATGATCGCCACGACGTTGAGCCAGGCCATCGCGCCCACGCCGATGTCGCCGAGCGCCCAGGCCTGGCCGGTGGTGCCGACGGCGCCGAAGACGACGGCGAACAGGATCAGGCCCTGGAGGGCGCGCACCAGGGCGCGGCGCAGCAGGGCGTTGGGGATCCAGCGGGCCAGGTAGGTCAGGTTGACCTCGGCCATGTAGTAGTACGCCACGATCGTGGTGAAGGCGAAGAACAGCAGCGCCAGCGCCACGAAGGTCGGGCCGAGGCCGGAGAAGACCGTCTCGAATCCGGCCTGCGCGAACTCGGGCCCGTAGTCGGTCGCCGGGTCGATCGCGCCCTGGTAGATCACCGCGGACTCGTCCGGGGTGAACACCTTGTACATGTCCGTGGAGATGATGAGGAACGCCGTCGCGGTGCAGACGAAGAGGGTGTCGATGTAGACCGCGAACGACTGGGCGAAGCCCTGCTTGGCGGGGTGGGAGACCTCGGCGGCGGCCGCCGCGTGGGGGCCCGTGCCCTGGCCGGCCTCGTTGGAGTACAGGCCGCGCTTGACGCCCATCTCGATGGCCTTGCCGACGATCGCGCCGAAGACGGCGTGGGCGCCGAAGGCGCTGGAGAAGATCGTCCCGAACACGTGGCCGATCTGGTCGAAGTTCACGAAGAACACGACGAGCGCGGCGATGATGTACAGGACCGCCATGACCGGCACGACCACCACGGCGAAGTGCGCGATGCGCTTCACGCCGCCGATGATGATGAAGGCCAGCAGGATGACCACGGTGACCGCGGTCAGCCAGTGCGGCACGTTCCAGGCGTTGTACACGGCCGATGCCATGCCGTTGGCCTGCACGCCCGGCAGGAAGAAGCACATGGCGATCACGGTGACGATCGCGAAGACGATCGCGTACACGAGGAACGCGGGACCGGCAGAGGTGTGCTTGTACGCCTTCTCGATGTAGTACGCCGGACCGCCGCGGTACTCGCCGGTGTCGACGTCCTTCTCCTTGTAGATCTGGCCGAGCGTGCACTCGATGAAGGAGGTCGCCGCGCCGAGGAAGGCGATCAGCCACATCCAGAACACCGCGCCGGGGCCGCCGAGGGCGATCGCGGTCGCCACGCCGCCGATGTTGCCCATGCCGACGCGGCCGGCGAGGGACATCATGAGCGACTGGAAGGACGAGGTGCCGTCGGGCGAGGCCTCACCCTTCCTCAGCTGCGCGAGCATGTCCGGGATGCAGCGGACCTGCAGGAACAGTGTGCGCACGGAGAAGTAGAGGCCGGCCAGCAGCAGCAGGCCGACCAGCGGGAGCGACCAGACGAGGGTGTTCGCTCCGTCGATGAGGTCAGCAAAGTTCATGGGATCTCCAGGAAGAGGGAAGTGCGGTCCCGGCCGCCCGACCTCGTCGTGTGAGGCCGCGCACACAGGGAGTGAGCTCGGCCCACGCTAGCGGAGCCGCGCCGCACTATCGGGCATTTCGCAGAATCGGGCCGTCTCGTTGCCGAGCCGTGATCTGCGCCCGGGCGGTGTGCATCGGGGCCCCTCGGTCCGATAGACTCCTTCGCGACCCCTCGTGCGGTGTCATCCGGCTGAACTCCCCCAGGGCTTGACGGCAGCAAGGGCAGGCAGGCTCTGGCAGGTGCGCGAGGGGTCGTCCCATGCCCGGGGGTGCGCCCCGGGGTGCAGGTGGGGGGGGTTTCCACCCTGGTCCGGTCGCGGGCGACCTCATAGCGTGGAGGCATCCCGACCCCCAGGAGCCAGCCATGACCTCGCACGACGACTCCTCCCTCGAGACCGCCCCCTCCTCCGTCGAGCTCCGGCGCGTGCTGGCCTTCGCGGTCCTCGCCCTGGGAGCATCCACGGCGGTGTCCCTGCCCTTCGCCCTCGGCATGCTGCCGATCGGCGCCCTGGCCTTCCTGGTCCCGCTCGTGCAGCTCGCGCCGATGGTCGCCGCGCTGCTGGTGCGCCGCCGCGACCGGCCGTGGTGGAGGGCGCTGGGCCTCGGCGTGCCGTCCTGGCCGCGCCTGGGAGTGATGGTCCTGGTCGCCGTCGCCGCCTTCGCGCTGGTGCCGACCATCCGCGTGATGGTCTCCGTCGCCGCGGGCGCCGCCCCGGCCTCCGACGGCCTCGGCGTCCCGGGGCTGCTGGTGGCGCTGCCGATGGTCCTGATCGCGCAGACGGTCTTCGCCATCGGCGAGGAGACCGGCTGGCGCGGATGGCTGCAGCAGCAGCTCGCCCCGCTGGGCTTCTGGACCTCCTCGGCGGCCATCGGTCTGCTGTGGGCGCTCTGGCACCTCCCGATCGTGCTGGCCCTCGGGATGAGCGCGACGGAGTCCGTGCTGTACCTCGGCACCATCGTCGTGGTCGCCCCGCTGCTGTCCGCGCTGTCCACCACGGCGGGCACCGTCTGGGCGGCGGTGCTCGGGCACGGACTGCTCAACAGCCTGCGCGTGGGCATCGACCAGGGCTTCGTGGAGCCGCTGCATCCCGGCGCGGGCCTGTGGATCGTCGAGGGCGTCACCGCGGTCCTGTGGCTCGCGGCCGCCGCTGTGGTGCTGACCTTCGCCCGCCCTCTGCGTTCGCAGGCTCCTCCGGGGGACGCGGCGTAGCGTGACCGGGACCCCGTGAAGGAGGCCCCGATGCGCGTCGACCGCACCACCCGCCTGCCGCATCCCGCCGAGGATGTCGTCGCCTGGCACTCCCGGCCCGGCGCCCTGGTGCGGCTGACACCACCGGGGCTCGGCCGCGCCGATTCCTCCGGCGACCTCTCCGAGGGCAGCCGCGTCACGGTGCGGATGGGGCCGGACCTGCTGCCGGCGGCGCTGCGTCCGGTGTGGCGGCTGCGGCACAGCGGCACCCGCCGGGACCCCGCCTCCCTCTCCTTCACCGATACCCAGCTCACCGGGCCGTTCCGGCTGTGGCGCCACCGCCACGACATCGGGCCCGACGGCGACGGCACGGCGATCCGCGACCGGATCGACGCGGAGCTTCCCGGGGGGACCACGGCAGGGGAGGGGACGCTGGCGCGGACGCTCGAGGGGCTGTTCGGATTCCGGGAGCGCCAGCTGCGCGATGACCTGGCCTTCCACGGCCGGCACGCCCGGCAGCCCCGGCAGATCGTCGCGATCGCCGGGGCCTCCGGGCTGATCGGCACGCAGCTGGCCGCCCTGCTGAGCACCGGCGGGCACACCGTCCTGCGCATGGTCCGCGGCCGCGCGGCGGGCCCGGGCGAGATCTCCTGGGACCCCGCGCGCGGCCGGCTGGACCCGGAGGACCTCGCCGGCGTCGACGCCGTGGTGAACCTCGCCGGGCGGTCGATCGCCACCCGGCTGACCCCGCGCGCCCGGCGCGAGATCCTCGAATCCCGCACCGGGTCCTCCGCCCTCCTCGCGGAGGCGCTGGCCTCCCTCCCGGCCGATGTCCGCCCGCGCGTGCTCGTCCAGGCCAGCGCGATCGGCGCCTACGGCGCGCAGCGCCCGGGCGAGCTGCTCACGGAGTCCGACGCCTTCGGAGAGGGCTTCCTCGCCGAGGTCGTCCGCGCCTGGGAGGCGGCCGCACGACCGGCGGCCGAGGCGGGCGTGCGCACGGTGCTGCTGCGCACCGGCGTGGTGCTCAGCGACGGCGGGGGAGCGCTGCAGCCGCAGCTGCCGCTGTACCGGGCCGGTCTGGGCGGGCGGATCGCCCCGGCGCGCGCCCGGCTCAGCTGGATCACCCTGGACGACATGGTCCGCGCCTACGCCCACGCTCTGGTCACGGAGGACCTCGAGGGGCCGGTGAACGCCGTCGGCCCGCAGCCGGTGACCCAGCGGGAGTTCGCCCGCACCCTCGGCCGGGTCCTGCATCGGCCCGCGCTGCTCCCCGTCCCCGCCATCGGCCCGCGGCTGCTGCTGGGTGCCGAAGGGGCGCGCGAGCTGGTGCTGGCCGACCAGGCCGTGAGCGATGCCCGGCTGCGGGCCAGCGGGTTCGACCCGGCCGCGACGGATCTCGAGTCCGCGCTGCGGCACGTGCTGCGCCGCTGAACCCCGCCTCCGACTCTCGTCGCACCTTTCGGACGATGCGCCCCGGCGGGCGTCCCGGCATCCTCGAGGCATGAGCGCCTCCGAGTCATCCCCGGCGACCACCGTCTACCGAGGTCGGCGTGACGGCCACGAGTACGAGATCCGGGCCCGGCACCCCTTCCTCGAGGCCCGTGCCGAGCTCGTGATCGACGGCGTCCTCCACGAGCCGGTGCGCGAGCGATCGCGCACGCCGGAGCCGTCGCAGGACGACGAGGACGCCGACGGGATCACGGTCACGATGCAGGAGGGGTTCTCCTCCGCGACCTACCAGGTGCGGCGGCCCGACGAGGAGGGGGAGCTGCGCGATGCCGAGCGGATCGTCGTGCGCACGGCCTGGCGCGGGGCGGGAGAGGTCGACGTGACCGATGCGCTGGGCCTGGATGCCCAGCCGCTGCGCCCCGAGCCGGGCAGCGCATCGGCCGCCCGGGAGGAGCGCCGGGCGGCGCATCCCCTGCGCTTCGCGCTGGTGGCCGCGGGAGGGCGGGCCGCCGGATTCCTGCTCCCGCTGCTCGGGATCGGCGCGCTGCTGTCCGGGGTGCTGCGGCCGGTGCGGCGCTGGGTGGCGGAGGTCACCGCGCCCGTGCGGGAGGCCCTGGCGCCCGTCGGCGAGGCGATCTCCGCCGTGCGCGAGGCGCTGTTCGGGTGGATCCCGGACATCTCCCTGCCCGACTTCGGGCTGTCCCTCCCCGATCTGCCGGACCTGCCGGGATGGGTCGGGGACGTGCTGGTGCCCGCGGTGGTGGTGCTCGGGGCCGGGGCGGCCGCCTGGCACGGGGTGCGGCGGCGGGCCCGGCGGCTCGAGCAGGCCGGCGAGGACGAGCAGAGCCCCGACGACGGCTCCTCCTCCCCGATGCGGTGATGTCCACATCGGTCGGCGGTGTCGGCGGCCTCCACTAGCCTGGTGGGGTGGCCACCGCACTGTACCGACGCTATCGCCCGGAGTCCTTCGCCGATGTGATCGGGCAGGACCATGTCACCACGCCTCTCAAGCGTGCGCTGCGAGCCGGGAGGGTCGGCCATGCCTACCTGTTCTCCGGCCCCCGCGGCTGCGGCAAGACGACCTCCGCGCGCATCCTCGCCCGCTGCCTGAACTGCGCCGAGGGGCCGACGGACACCCCCTGCGGGACCTGCGACTCCTGCCGGGACCTCTCCCGCGGCGGCCCGGGCAGCCTCGACGTGGTCGAGATCGACGCCGCCAGCCACGGCGGCGTGGACGACGCCCGCGAGCTGCGCGAGCGCGCGACCTTCGCCCCGGCCCGCGACCGGTTCAAGGTGTTCATCATCGACGAGGCGCACATGGTGACCTCGGCCGGCTTCAACGCGCTGCTCAAGCTCGTCGAGGAGCCGCCGGAGCATGTGAAGTTCGTCTTCGCTACCACCGAGCCGGACAAGGTCATCGGCACGATCCGCTCGCGCACGCACCACTACCCCTTCCGGCTGATCCCGCCGCAGATCCTCCTGCCCTATCTCGAGCAGGTCTGCGACGCCGAGGGCGTGCAGGTCGGCGAGGGCGTGCTGCCGCTCGTGGTCCGGGCCGGCGGCGGCTCCGCCCGCGACACCATGTCGGTGCTGGACCAGCTCATGGCGGGGGCGGGGGAGCAGGGCCTGGACCATGCGACGGCGATCGCCCTGCTCGGCTTCACCGACACGGCCCTGCTGGACCGCGCGATCATGGCGGTCGCCCAGCGCGACGGCGCCGGGATCTACGGCGCCGTCGAGCAGGTGCTGGCCACCGGCCACGAGCCGCGCCGCTTCGTGGAGGATCTCCTCGAGCGCATCCGCGACCTCATCGTCCTGGCGGCCGTCCCCGACCGCGGCGAGGATCTCCTCCCGCAGGTCCCCGCGGAGGATCTCGCCCAGATGCGCGAGCAGTCCCTCGCCTTCCAGCCGGCCGATCTCTCCCGCTGCGGCGATCTCATCCACGAGACCCTCTCGACGATGTCCGGCGCCACCTCCCCGCGCCTCCACCTCGAGCTGCTGGCGGCGCGCCTCGTGCTGCGCGACGAGCGCGC
>NZ_KK070004.1 GCF_000576425.1 Brachybacterium phenoliresistens
ACTGGCCTCATCAAACACCTCCATGTCGTGGGGTGTTGCGCTGACCGTTGGAACCCGCCCGAGCAAAGTGGAACAGAATCGCGCATTTTCTCGAGCGCGTCGAGCAGGCTTCCCGCCCTCCCTGCGCCCGTCGAGCAGGCCTCCGGCCTTCCCTTCGCCGGCCGAGCAGGCCTCTGGCCTTCCCTGTGCCTGCCTGGCAGACGCCGCCGGGCATGCGCCTCTGCGCAGGCGCGCTCCCGTCCCGCGGACGCCCCCGCTGCCCGGGGTGCGCCCGCGGGGCGGGCGTCCCGTGCCCCGGTCGGTGCTCGGGACAGGTATAGCCTTCCGGCATGAGCACGCTGTACGAGGACGTCGGCGGATACGACGGGATGCTGCGCCTGGCCGCGGCCTGGCACGAGCGGGCCCTCGCGGACCCGGTGGTCGCGCATGCGTTCAGCCACGGGTTCCGGGCCGATCACACCGAGCGCCTGGCTGCCTACCTCACCGAGAGCATCGGCGGCCCGCCCTGGTACAGCGAGAGCTGCGGCACGGAGTCCGATGTCGCCCGGCTCCATGGGGGGAACGGGCCGCACGAGGAGATGGACCGTCGCGGCATCGGCTGCTTCGACGCGGCGATCCGGGACATCGACCTGGACCCGCAGTCCTACCCCGGAAGCCGCCTCCATGCGCTGTGGTCCGCGGGCACGGAGCGCTTCGCGCAGCACAGCGACGGCGTCGAGGACATCCCCGACGGCCTCGAGATCCCGCGGTTCGACGACGACCGCCGCGACGCCGGGTGACCGTCCCGGAGCGACGGGCTCCAGGGATGACAGGCGCGGGGGAACGACGGGCCCAGGGGATGTCACGCGCCAGGACGACAGGCCCCCGGGAATGACGAGCGTCCGGGACAGCCGGCTCGGGGAACGGCGAAGGCCCCGTCACCGGGGTGACGGGGCCTTCGATCTGTGCGCCCGGAGGGATTCGAACCCCCAACCTTCTGATCCGTAGTCAGATGCTCTATCCGTTGAGCTACGGGCGCCTGCCAGCTGCGCTGACTCGATAGATACTACGCGGTCCCGGTGCCCCGCGCCAATCGAGAAGGGCGGAAGCGAGCTACATCACTGCAGGCGGCAGGCCGGAACGGTCCGGGCCCCGGGAGGGTGGTCCACGCCACGGGAGCGCGCCCGGCGATCGGCTCAGCGGACGCTGTCCGAGGAGCCGGGCGGCATCGGGCTGCCGAAGACGGGGGCGGCCTGCGGACGCTTGGGGCGCACCCCATCGCCGGAGGACTCCCGTCGCAGGCGCCGCAGCACCCAGGGGCCCAGGTGCTCCCGCGCCCACATCAGGTCCTCGAGCCGCGCCTCGCGCCAGGGCCGCAGCAGCGGATCGCCGGCGTCGTAGGGCTCCATGGCATGCGGCACGCCCAGCGCGTCGAGCACCGCGATCGCGATGGTCCGATGCCCGACCGGGGAGAAGTGCAGACGGTCCTCCGCCCACATCGCCTCGTGCGTGAGGGCGCGCAGCGCCCACAGGTCCACGACGACGCCGCCGTGGCGCTGGGCCACCGCACGCATGTTCTCGTTGTAGATCGCCACGCGCCCCCGGATCAGGTGGAACACCGGGGTGGATCCGACGTCGGGCCCCGTCCAGGTGATGACGGTCGCGCCGGTCGCGGTCAGACGGCCCACGGCATCGTCGAGCGCCGCAGCGATGACGTCGGGGTCCCCGCGCCGCAGCACGTCGTTGCCGCCGGCGAAGATGCTCACCAGGTCCGGCTCCAGGGCGAGCGCCGGCTCCAGCTGCTCGGCGAGGATCTGCTCATAGAGCCGGCCGCGGATGGCGAGGTTCGCGTACTCGAAGCCGGGCGTGTCCCGGCCCAGCTCCTCGGCCACGCGATCGGCCCAGCCGCGATGGCCGCCGGGCACCTGGGGATCGGGGTCGCCGATGCCCTCGGTGAACGAGTCCCCGATGGCCACGAAGCGGCGCCACGGGTGCCGGGGCGAGCGGGCGCCCTCGGCGTCGGCCCCGCCCGTCTCTCCCGTGTCGACTGCCGGGTCCTGCCGGTGCTCGTGCTGGACGTCCATGCCGTATCCCCCTCCGGTGCCGGCGCGGCGCCGGCTCACTTCCAGAACATCAGGGCGCCGCCGCCGATGACCATCACGCCGAATCCGACCGCGAGGTTCCAGTCGCCGATGGGCAGCGGGAGCTGGCCGGCGGTCAGGTAGTACGTCACCAGGTAGACCAGGCCCAGGATCAGCATGGTCACCGCGAACGGCGCCAGCCACTGAGGGTTCGGGGTCGGCGCGGCGACGCGTCGGCGCGTGGTGCGGCTGCGCTCGGCCTCCGCGGACTTCTTCGCCGAGGCCGTCGCGGCGGCATCCTTCGCGGCAGGGGATGCCTTCGCTGCGCGGCGCACCGGGTCCTTCGCGGCCGCGGGCGTGGAGGACTTCGCCGCGGACTTCGCGTCGGACGCCTTGCGCCCGCGCTTCCCCGCGGCGGCGTCCTCGGCGTCATCGGCCGCGTCCTCGCGCGTCTCGGCGTCGGAATCGGCGTCCGCCGCGGCATCCGCGTCCGCCGTCACGGCGTCCTCGGTGTCGACCGCGGTGTCCGCCTCCTCGGCGCCCGTCGCGGCGGTGCCCTTCTCGTCGTCGGCGACGACGGCCTCGGCCTTCGTGCCTGCGGTGGCCCGCCCCGTGCGGCGATTGCGCTTCTTGGCCGCCATGCGTCCCAGCTCCGTTCCCTGTGCCGTCCTGCGTGCACGCCTCACGGCGGCACCGCTCGCGGCCCGCCGTGCGCGACGGGCCAGGGACCAGGGTATAAGGCGCGCCTGCACGGCGCGACGCGGAGCGCCGGGCGTGGAGCGTCTCGCGGAGCACGGTCCGCCCGCCTACGATGGGCGCAGGAGCTCCAGAGCGCAAAGGATGCCGGATGACGACGACCCGAGGTGCCGCCCCGACGCATCGTGCAGACCGTCCCGCGGCCATCGGCCGCAGAGGCCGGCTCCTCGGCGGAGCGATCGGAGTGCTCGGCGAGGTGCTGCTGACCCTCGGGGCGCTGCTCGTGCTGTTCCTGGGCTGGCAGCTGTGGTGGACGGACGTCGTCGCCGACCGCGACCAGGAGCAGATCATCTCCCAGCTCGAGGACGAGTGGGGCGACGTGGACGCCCAGAGGATCGCCGAGCCGCGCACCGACGAGCCGCCCGTCCCCGCGACGCCCCAGGACACCATGGTCTTCGGGACGATGTACGTCCCGGGCTTCGACCGGGTCCGCGTGCCCGTGGCCGAGGGCGTGTCCCTCGAGAAGGTCCTCAACGTCAAGGGCGTCGGCCACTATCCGGGCACGGCCCTGCCCGGGCAGGTGGGCAACTTCGCCGTCGCCGGCCATCGCAACACCTACGGCCGCCCCCTCGAACAGATCGACAGGCTGCAGGAGGGGGACCCCATCGTCATCGAGACGGCCGATGCCTTCTACGTCTACGAGGTCACGGAGTCGCTGATCGTCGACCCCGAGGACGTCGAGGTCATCGCCGAGACCCCGGGGCAGCCGGGCGTCCCCGCCAGCGAACGGATGATGACGCTGACCGCATGCCACCCGATGTTCTCCGCGCGGGAGCGCTACATCGTGCACGCGAAGTTCGCCCACTGGACCGACCGCGCCGACGGCATCCCGCCGGCGCTCGAGAACGTGGAGGTCTGAGCGATGTACGCCTGGATGTTCCGCCATCTGCCCGGCCCGCTGTGGCTGCGCATCGTCATCACGCTGCTGCTCCTGGCGGCGCTGATCGTCGTCCTGTTCCAGTGGGTGTTCCCGGCGATCGCGCCCTACATGCCCTTCAACTCGGGCACCCTCGACGCCCTGGGAGCCTCCGCGCCGTAGACGCCCGGCAGGGCGCGCCGCCGGGCCCGCGCCGGGCGAGGGCGCGCGAGGCGAGGGTGAGCGAGGCGAGGGCGCGCGAGGCGAGGACCCGCGAGGCGATGACGCGCGGGACGACGGGAGCCGTCGCGCAGCGCAGCGGGAGGGTCTTGGCGCCGGCGCTCAGGACCCGGCGAGGAGCGGGGCGAGGCCGGCGGAGCGCTGCTCCGCACCGATGCCGTCGCACAGCTCGAGGAAGCGGCCCAGCAGCAGGTGCCCGCTCTCGGTGAGCACGGATTCCGGGTGGAACTGCACCCCGTGCAGGGGCAGGGTCCGATGCGACAGGCCCATCACCACCCCGTCGGCGGTCCAGGCCGTCACCTGGAGGACATCGGGGACGGTCTCGGGGACCACCGTGAGGGAGTGGTAGCGCGTGGCCGTGAACGGCGAGGGCAGCCCCGCGAACACGCTCGCGCCCTCGTGGGCGACCACGCTGGTGCGGCCGTGCATGAGCTGCGGGGCGTGCGTGACGGTGCCTCCGAAGTACTGCCCGAGCGCCTGGTGGCCCAGGCAGACGCCCAGCATGGGGACCTCGGCCTCGGCGCAGGCGCCGATCACGTCGAGGGTGCGCCCGGCGGTGCTGGGGTTCCCGGGGCCGGGGGAGACCAGCACCCCGTCGAACCCGGTGAGGTCCACGGCCCCGTCGCCGGCGGTCGGGACGGCGTCGTTGCGCACGACGGTCGTCTCCGCCCCCATCTGCTGGAGGTAGCCGACGATCGTGTAGACGAAGCTGTCGTAGTTGTCGACGACGAGGATCCGCGCGCCCATCTCAGCCCCTCCCGCCGGCGGCGTTCCCGTTGCCGTTCCCGCTGCCGTTGCCGTTCCCGTTGCCGGGCGCGGCCTCATCGGTCGTCGGATCCGCGGAGGGCTCCGTGGTCGGATCCTCCTGGTCGGGGGTGGGCGTCGTCGGCTCCGTGCTCGGCGTGGTCGGGTTCTCCGTCGGCGTCGGCGCGGTGGTCTGCTCCGGGCCGGAGGAGACGACGACGGTGACGGAGGACCCGTACTCGGCCTGCTCGTTGCCTTCGGGATCGGTGCGGATCACGACGCCCTCCGCGACGGAGTCCGAGGGCTCGTACTGCGGCGGGTTCATGCCGAACCCGGCCTCGGAGAGCCGCGTCCGGGCGTTGTCCAGGGTGTCTCCCGCGACGTTCGGGACGGTGACCGGGCCTCGCTCGCGGGCCACGAAGATCTGCACCGTCGATCCGTTCGCGACGGGGTTCGAGGCCGAGGTCGGGTTCTGGCTGAGCACCGTGCCCGGCTCCTCGTCGGGAGCTTCCTGGTCCTGGACATCGGCCACCAGGCCGGCGTCCTCGATGGCCTTCTTCGCGCTCTCCTCGTCCAGGCCGACGAGCTGCGGCACGGCGACGTTCCCGGTCGCGACCCAGAACTGGACCTGGGTTCCCTGCGTGACCGGGGATTCGGCGCGCGGATTGGTGCGGGTGACGGTGCCGGCCTCGGCCTTGGCGACGTCCTCGTCCGCCTGGTAGGCGGGCTCCAGCCCGGCGTCGCGGATCAGCTGCTCGGCATCTGCTCGGGTCTTGCCGGAGACGTCGGGGACCTCCGTGTCGGCAGGCCCCGAGGACAGAGTGACGTTCACCGTGTCGCCTGTCTCGGCCGATTCGCCGGGCGCAGGATCCGACGAGATGAACAGTCCCTTGTCCACCTCGGTCGAGGAGACCGACTCGAAGGCGGGCGTCAGCCCCACTTCGTCGAGCTTCACGGTGATCTGATCGGAGTTCAGCCCCGTGAGGGTCGGCACCGTGACGGTCTCCGGGCCCGGCGGATCCCAGGGGCGCAGGATCGCGAGCGAGGCGCCGATGACCGCGAGGACGGCGATCGCGACGAGCACGAACAGCCACACGGGGCGGCGGTGCTTCTCCTCGGCGACGAGCTGCCCGTCCTGGGCGGCGAGCGGGCCGGTGCCGCCGTCGAGCGGGGACGCGGCGGATCCCGCCGCGTAGCCGGCGCCGGCGGCGCCTCCCGCGACGGCGGCGTGGCGACCGGTGGTGCGGGTCGGGGACAGGGCCTCGGTGGGGAGGTCCGCGGCGCTGAGCACCGTGGTGGTCTCCGCGTCGGAGGCGGCACCGGCGCTCCGGGCCGCCGCCCCGCCGACGAGCTGCGGGGTGCGGCCGCCCACGACGGCCTGCAGGTCGCGGGAGAACTCGGCGGCGCTCGGGTAGCGCGCCTCGCGGTCCTTGGCGAGGGCGGTCAGGAGGACCTGGTCCATCTCCGGGGTGATCGCCGGGTTGAAGACCGAGGGCGCCTGCGGCGCCTCGCGCACATGCTGGTAGGCGATGGACACGGGGGAGTCGCCCGTGAAGGGCGGCCGGCCGGTGAGCATCTCGTACAGCACGCAGGCCGCGGAGTACAGGTCGGTGCGGTTGTCGACCAGCTGCCCGCGCGCCTGCTCCGGGGAGAGGTACTGGGCGGTCCCCATCACGGCCTGGGTCTGCGTCATGGCGCTGGCGGCATCGGCCACGGCGCGGGCGATGCCGAAGTCCATGACCTTCACCGCGCCGGTGGCGGTGATCATGACGTTGCCGGGCTTGATGTCGCGGTGGACGATCCCCGCGTCATGGGAGAACTCGAGCGCGGACAGCAGCGCCGTGGTGATGCGGACCGCCTGCGCGGCATCCATCGGGTTCTCGGGGTCGATGTATTCGCGCAGGGTGTGGCCCTCCACGTACTCCATCACGATGTACGGGACGCCGATCTCGTTGCCGGCGGCATCGCGGGAGGTGTCCTCGCCCGTGTCGTAGACCGACACGATCGAGGGGTGGTTCAGCCCGCCGGCGCTCTGCGCCTCGCGGCGGAAGCGCTCCTGGAAGGTGGCATCGCGCGCGAGATCGGAGCGGAGGATCTTGACCGCCACGGTGCGGTGCAGACGGGTGTCCTCCGCGAGGTACACCTCGGCCATGCCGCCGTGCCCGAGCAGCCGGCCCACCCGGTATCTGCCCGAGAGCACGAATTCGTCTGCGTTCACTGTCCAACCGTCCTCAAGGTCGATCCGTCCATCGTAGTCGGCGCGCTCGCGGCGTCGCCCCAGGTCTCGGCGCCGGGCAGGACCGGGGCCGAGATGTCGGCGGCCGCGCCGAAGGGCAGCACCCCCGTCGCCCCGGCGATCGCCGCGGCGACGATCACCACGAGCAGCACCAGCAGCAGCAGGCCCGGCACGCTCAGCGGGCCGATGCGCGCACCGGTGCTGGTCCCGCGGGAGGTGCGCTCGTGGCGGTCCCCGCGCGCGGCGGCATCGGCCGGGGCCGGGTTCGCCGAGGAGGCCGAGGCGGCGCTCGCGGCGGAGCCCCCCGAGGACGCCGAGAATCCGCGCGGCGCCGAGGACGCCGACAGCGCGCTCGCCGCGGAGCCGCCGGAGCGGTGGCGGATCCCGCGCCCGGACAGCGGCAGCGGCATGGCCGCGGTGCGGGTCCCCGTCGGGGACGGGGAGGAGGTGCCCTCCGCGGGCGGCGAGCCGGCGGCGTTCCCTCCCGTACCGGTCCCGCCGGTGGCGTTCCCGCCGGTCCAGTCGTGGTCCTCGACCCGGGTGACGGGGATGGCGCCGGTGGTGAAGCGCGGCTCCACGCCCCGCTGGATCGCCTCGAGGATGCGGGCGACCGCCGCCGCCGAGCGCGGCCGGTTCGCGGGCGCCTTGGCGAGGGTCATCGCCACCAGGCGCCGCAGATCGGCGTTGATGTCCTCGGGCAGCTCCGGCGGCTGCTGCTTGACCTGCGCCATGGCGATCTCGACCTGGGTCGCGCCGGTGAAGGGCCGGTGCCCCACGAGCATCTCGAAGGCGACGATCCCCAGCGCGTAGATGTCCGAGAGCGAGGTGGCCTGCTTGCCCATCGCCTGCTCGGGGGAGAGGTACTGGGCGGTGCCCATCACCAGTCCCGTCTTGGTCAGGCGCGCCTGGTCGGAGCTCCGGGCGATGCCGAAGTCCGTGATCTTCATGGACCAGTCCGCCGCCTCGTCCACGAGGATGTTCTCGGGCTTCACGTCGCGGTGGACCACGCCCTTGGCGTGGGCGGCGTCCAGCGCGCGGGCCAGCTCGATCAGCACGCTGATGACGCGCTTCTCGGGCAGACCGCCGGGGTTCTCCTCGATGATGTCCGAGAGGGGGCGGCCGGCGCACAGCTCCATGACGATGTAGGCGCGCCCGTCCAGCTCCCCGTAGTCGTACAGGGCCGCGATGGCGTCGTGGCTGAGGGAGGCGGTGTGGCGGGCCTCGGCGCGGAAGCGCTTGAGGAAGCCCTCGTCGCCCGCGTACTCCTCGCGCAGCACCTTCACCGCGATGTCGCGGTCGAGGTCCTGGTCGCGTCCCTTCCACACCTGGCCCATGCCTCCGGTGGCGATGAGGCTCGTCAGCTCGTAGCGGCCCTCCAGCACCAGGCCTGCTTCGGTTCTCACTGGTCGATCACCGCTTCCATGACGTCCTTCGCGATCGGTGCCGCGACCTGCGACCCGTATCCGCCCTCCTCGACGATCACCGCGACGGCGACCTTGCGGTCCCCGGCCTGGGCGTAGCCGACGAACCACGAATGGGCGGGGCGGCCCTCGCCCCATTCGGCGGTGCCCGTCTTCCCGCCGACCTCCACGCCGTCGATCTGCGCCGCGGAGCCGGTGCCGTCCTCGACGGTGGCCACCATCATCTCGCGCATCTGCGCGGCGTTGGCGGCGCTCAGCGGCTGCGAGCGCTCCTGGGGGGAGAGCTCGCTGACGGTGCGGAGGTCCTGCGTGCGCACCGACCGGACCAGGTTGGGCTCCATGACGACGCCGTCGTTGGCGAAGGAGCCGGCGACCATGGCCATCTGCAGCGGCGTCACGCGGTCCTCGTACTGGCCGATGGAGGTGGTGGCCAGCTGCGCGTCGTCCAGGTCGCTGCCGATCCTCGAGGGCGTCACGCCCAGCGGGATCGACATCCGGTCGCCGAAGCCGTACTCGGCGGTCTTGGCCTGCAGGGTCTCCGCGCCGAGCTCCACGCCCAGCATCGCGAAGGACGTGTTGCAGGACTGCTGCAGAGCGGACTGCAGGGTCGAGCGGTCGTCCGGTCCGCAGGGCTCCTGCCCGCCGCCGGCGTGGTTGTTCATCACGCTCGAGGAGCCCGGCAGGGTGTACGTCCCCGGCCCCGGGATCACCGAGTCCTTGGTGTAGCCGCCGGAGTCCAGCGCGGTCGCGGCGACCAGCAGCTTGAACGTGGAGCCCGGGGGGTAGAGGTCCCCGGCGATCGCCCGGTTGGACAGCGGGCGCTCCGGGTCCTCGTTGAGGTCGGACCACGCCTGCGTGACGGCGCCCGTGTCGTGGGAGGCCAGCTGGTTGGGGTCGTAGGAGGGCGTGGAGACCATGGCGAGGATCTCGCCGGTGGTCGGGTCCAGGGCGACGACCGCGCCGCGCCGGTCGCCCAGGGCCTCGTAGGCGACCTGCTGCGCCTCCGCGTCCAGTGTCAGCTCGACCGTCGCCCCCTGGGTCGCCCGGCCGGAGAGGGTGTCGGCGATCCGCTGGTAGAACAGCGAGTCCGCATCCCCGGAGAGGGTGTCGTTCAGGGAGCGCTCGAGCCCCGCGAAGCCGTAGCGCACCGAGTAGTAGCCGGTCACCGGGGCGTACATGCCGCCCGGCTCGTAGGTGCGCAGGTAGCCGTAGGTGTCGTCGGATTCCTCGGACCAGGCGATGGGGGTGCCGTCCACGACGATCGGCCCGCGGTTGCGCCCGAACTCGTTGTAGAGCGTGCG
This sequence comes from Brachybacterium phenoliresistens, assembly GCF_000576425.1. Lineage (GTDB taxonomy): Bacteria > Actinomycetota > Actinomycetes > Actinomycetales > Dermabacteraceae > Brachybacterium > Brachybacterium phenoliresistens. Next base: position 9,615 of record NZ_KK070004.1, read on the forward strand.
GGAGTTGCGGCCGTCGGCGTTGAGCCGTCCCGCCGCGAACACCTGGAAGTACGTCGTCGAGGTGAACAGCAGCACGAACAGCAGGGCGATCACGAGCCACACGTGGCGCAGGGGCTTGTTCATCGGGCGCCCTCCGCTCGGGTGCTCGCGCTCGCGGCGGGCGCCGCGGCCGGGGCCGAGGACGCGAGGCCGGGCACCTGGCGGGCCGCGGGCCGGCGCGCCGCATCGGAGAGCCGCACCAGGATGCCGACCACGATCCAGTTGCACACCAGGGAGCTGCCGCCCGAGGCGAGGAACGGCAGGGTCAGGCCGGTCAGCGGGATCACCCGGGTGATGCCGCCGACGACCACGAACACCTGCAGCGCCAGGACGAAGCCGAGCCCGCCGGCCAGCAGCGTCCCGAACCCGTCGGAGATGCCGACGGCCGCGCGCAGGGCCCGCTCGACGAGCACCAGGTACAGCACCAGCACCGCGAAGGCGCCGATCATGCCCATCTCCTCGGCGATCACCGTGTAGATGAAGTCGGAGTGCGCGAAGGACACCACGTTGGGGCGCCCCTCGCCGAGGCCGGTGCCGGAGATCCCGCCGTTGGCCAGTCCGAACAGGCCGTTGTTGATCTGGCGGCAGCGGTCGAAGTTCTCCGAGGACATCGGGTCCAGCCAGCAGGTCAGACGGGTGCGCACCCGGGCGACCTGGGTGACGGCGATGATCGCCGGCGGCACGAACATGATCGCGCCGATCACCAGCCAGCTCAGGCGGTCCGTGGCGACGTACAGCATCGCCACGAACAGGCCGAAGAACATGATCGAGGTGCCGAGGTCCGTCTCCACCACGAGCACCGCGAGGGAGAAGGCCCACGCCACCAGGATGGGGCCGAAATCGGCCCAGCGCGGGAACTGGATCCCCAGCACCTTGGGGCCGGCCAGGGCCAGGGTGTCGCGGCGCGAGACGAGATACCCGGCGAAGAACACGGCGAAGAAGATCTTCGCGAGCTCGGCCGGCTGGAAGCTGTAGCCGGCCACCTTGATCCAGATCCGCGAGCCGTTGATCTCGGAGCCGATGAAGGGGAGCATCGGCAGCAGGAGCAGCGCGGCGCCGCAGACGGCGGCGATCCAGGTGTAGCGGCGCAGGATCCGATGATCCCGCAGGCCGACGAGGACCAGGGAGCACACCACGATCCCGACCACGGCCCACAGCTCCTGCCGGTCGGCGTAGCTCGTGGTGCGGGAGGTGTACAGGCCGATCGCGGAGTCCACCGAGGCGATCACGGCGATCCCGATGAGGTTCAGCAGCAGCGCGATCGGCAGGATCACCGGGTCCGCGTACGGCGCGCGCCAGGTGACCACCAGCTGCAGCACCACGGCCAGCACCACGGCGCCGATGCCGTACTGCAGCAGGTCATCGGGCAGCTCCTGGAACCGCCCCAGCCCCACGAGGGCGTAGGCGGTCACCCCGATCGCCACGGCGAAGGCCAGCATCAGGGCCTGTAGGGTGCGACGGGGGCGCGCGGTGTACGAGACGACGGTGGCCACTACCGCGCCTGGTCCTCGGTCGGGGGCGCGGGCGAGTCGACCGTCGCCTCCGGGGTGGCCGGGGCGGTCGGCTGCACGGTGCCGGGCACGACGGAGCCCCCGGCATCGCCGGCCCCGCCGGCGTCGCTCGCACCGCCGCCGTCGCTGGGGGCCGCGGTCTGCTGCGGCGTGAGGTCCGCGGTCTCGCCCTCGAGGCGGTCGACGATCGCCTCGGCGTCGGCGAGATCGGCCGCGGTGATGGTCGCCTCGACCTGCTGGCGGGTGATGGGCGTCAGCGCCTCGAGCTCGACATCGGTGGTCTCCACCGGCGTGGACAGGGAGATCGGCCCCAGGTCCTGGGACAGGCCCCGGTAGATGACGACGTTCGTGCCGTCGCTGCCCACGTAGTACTGCCGCTGGGACCATCCGTATCCCGCCCAGGCGGCGCCGACCAGCAGCGCCAGCAGCAGGGCGAGGGTGACCAGCGCGGGCCAGACGCTGCGCCGCGGCGGCTCGTCCTCCTCGTCGAAGTCGTCGTCGGAGTAGGCGGGCTCGGCGTCGGTGCGCCCGAGGGCGGCGGCCTTGGCGGCGGGGCCGGAGCCCGCCGTCGGCTGGTTGCGGTTGCGGGCCGCGGAGCCGACGATCTGCGGGGTCGCCGACGGCGCCTCGACGCCGCGCGGCAGCGCGTCGAGGTCCACCACGTCGGCGATGATGCAGGTGATGTTGTCCTGCCCGCCGCCCTTGAGGGCCAGCTGGACGAGTGCATCGGCGCACTCGCCGGGATCCTCGATCTCCTGCAGGGTCGCGTCGATGGTGCGCAGGCTGACCAGGCCGGACAGGCCGTCCGAGCACAGCATCCAGCGGTCGCCCGCATGGGCCGAGCGCAGGGACAGGTCGAGCTCGGGATCGGAGTCCACATCGCCCAGCACGCGCATGATCACCGAGCGCTGGGGGTGGCGCTCGGCCTCCTCCTCCGTGAGCCGGCCCTCGTCGATGAGGCGCTGGACGAAGGTGTGGTCCTTGGTGATCTGGGACGTCTCGCCGTCGCGCAGCAGGTAGGCGCGGGAGTCGCCGATGTGGGCGAGGGCGAACTTGCCCTCCGCCCGCAGCAGCGCGGTGACGGTCGTGCCCAGGCCCGCGAGCTGGGGCTCGTCGCGCGCCCGGCGCAGGATCGCCTGGTTCGCCTCGAGGATCGAGCGCTCCAGGGAGGCGACGATGTCGGAGGCCGGGGTCTCGGTGTCCAGGCTGGCCAGGTGGGCGATGGCCACCGAGGAGGCGACGTCGCCCCCGGCGTGGCCGCCCATGCCGTCGGCCACCACCAGCAGGTGGCTGCCGGCATAGCCGGAGTCCTGGTTGTTCGAGCGCACGAGGCCGACGTCGGTGCGGGCGGCATACCGCAGGGCGAAGCTCATCGCGGACCTCGTCTCAGCTCGATGACGGTGCGGCCGATCCGCACCTGTGCGCCCGGCTTGAAGGGCGCCGATCCCTCGATCTTCCGTCCCGACAGCAGGGTGCCGTTGGTCGAGCCGAGGTCCTCCACGAACCACTCGTCATCGCGCTGGTAGACCCGCGCATGCCGGTTGGAGGCGTAGTCGTCGTCGAGCACGAGGGTGCACTCGGGCGCGCGGCCGATGAGCACCGGCGTCGCCCCGAGGGTGAGGGTCGTCCCGCGCAGGTTCCCCGCCGTGACCACGAGGACGGTCGTCGTCGGGGCGGGCTCGGTGCGCAGGGACGCGGCCTGCGAGGGATCCGCCGTGGGGCGCTGCTCGCGCCGAGGATCCGGCTTGCTGCCGCGGCTGAGGACGGTCGTGCCGAACAGGTCCCCGCGCAGGATCAGCAGCACCGCCACGACGAACAGCCACAGGGCGATCGTGAAACCGATCCGCAGGGCATAGATGGTGAGTTCGCTCATCGGCCGATCACTGCCCCGCGCCCGGGGTCGCATCGGGCAGCAGGATCGTCATGCGGGTGCGCCCGATCTTGATCAGGGAGCGGTCGCGCAGCGTCACGGGGGTGCGGATCCGCTCCCCGTCGACGTAGGTGCCGTTGGTGGAGCCGAGGTCGGTCGCCACGACGATGCCGCCGTCCTCGGCGCGCAGCTCGATGTGGTGGCGCGAGACGCCCGTGTCCTCGAGGATGATGTCGGCGTCGCCGCCGCGGCCGATCACGGTGATCGCACCGGTCAGCAGGTACTGCTGCTCGTCGATCTCGAGGATCGGGTGGCCGCCGGGGGCGGACTGCATGCTCGAGGTCGCCGGGGCGACGCTGCCGCGCTCGGTGCGCGACTCCGTCTCGAAGCGGCCCTGGCGGACCTCGTCGTCGCGCTCGAGGGTCACGCTGACCCCGCCGACGAACATGTAGCGCTGCTTGTCGGCATGCTCGACCACCACCCGCTCGAGCTCCTCGACCAGCGTCTCCTGCCAGGAGGCGAAGCGGTCGTAGTCGACCGAGTGCAGGTACACGCTGTAGGCGTTGGGGGCGAGGGTCCGCGTCCGGTCGAGAACCTGGATCTGGTCGTCGCACTCGCGCTTGAGGCCCTGAGCCAGGTCGAGCGGCTTCAGCTGGCCGCGACCGGGGGAGAAGATGCTCGTGACCCCTCGGTCCAGGCCGCGTTCGATCCGATCCAAGATCCCCACGGTGGTCCTCCGCAATCGTGCAGGTCGGTCTTCGGCGCTTGGGTGCGGGCGGCGGACCGCCCGGGCCGGCGTCCTCGGACGAGGTCGCTCGCCGTCGATCGTAGCGTGAAGGACCCTGCCGACCACCCCGCCACGGCGGGGGATCCCGGGCAGGAGCTGTGCAGGCGGTGTGGAGGGGCGTGACGCACGCCGCCCTGCCCTGCCCCGGGGAGCGGGGCAGGGCGGCGGGTCGATGCGTGCTGCGCGCGGGCGCTCGTTCCTCGCCCCCGCTGCGGTCGGAGCCTTCGTCGCCTCAGCGCACCTTCACGCGCATGCCGATGCGGAACCAGCCCACGGACCACAGGCCGTCGCTCGCGGCGACCGAGATGCGCGAGCAGCCGTGGGAGGCCGGGTAGGTCGGGATCGAGGTGGATCCGTGGATCGCCCAGCCGCGGTCGTAATAGCCGGGACGGTAGAGACGGCCCAGCGGGGCGTCCTGCCAGCCGGAGCTGTAGAGCCGGTACATGGTCCAGTCGCCCTTCGGGGTGGTGGCCGTCTTCCATCGGCCGCCCGAGTAGTAGCGCTCCCCGCTGCCGGTCGAGGTGTTGAACACGTGCATGAGGGTGCCGCCGCTGACGGCCAGCAGCAGCTGCGAGCTCAGCACGACCTCGAAGCCGGAACCGGAGATCGTCTTGCGCGGCAGCACGCCGTCGCTGAGGGCGGCGCGGGTCTTCGGGCCGACCACGCCGTCGGTGACCAGGCCCGCCGCCTTCTGGAGGGCCCACACCGCCTGCTGGGTCACGGGCCCGAAGCTGCCATCGGGGAAATCGCACCAGTAGCGGCGCCGGTTCAGCTCCTGCTGGAGGCGCCTGACCTCCTCGCCGCGGTCGCCGCGGCGCAGGGTCGTCAGCGCCATCGCCGGCGCCGCCCCCGCGGCCAGCGCGGCGGAGAGCGTCCCCGCCCCGACGAACAGGGTGCGCCTGCTCGGGGTCGGCACATGGATCGTCGTCTCGGGCATGGTTCCTCTGTCCTCCGTCGTCAGGTCCCCCGCCGGCGGCCGGTCCCCCCGGACCGCCTGCGCATCGGCCCCGCTGGGTCCGCGGCGGTCCGGCAGGTGCCGGAACCGCCCGGGTCCGATGGGAATACCCTGGACGGCCGGACGAGGGTAAACAACCAGTAAAATGTGAAGGATCTGTGTGGGTTGCCCGGCGGGCTCGTGGCCTGGGAGGCTGGGACGGTGGACAGCACCTCGCGCATCGACGCCGCGGCCCTCGCCGCCGACCTCCCCTTCCCCCACGCCGTCGGCGTGACCTCGCCCGCGCAGACCCTCGCCGTCACCGGCGACGATGCCCGCGTGATGCCCCTGGCGTCAGTGTCCAAGCCGATCACGGCGCTCGGCGCGCTGGTCGCGGTGGAGCGCGGATACCTGTCCCTGGACGAGCCGGCCGGCCCCGAGGGCTCCACCATCCGCCACCTGCTGGCGCACGCCGCGGGCTACGCCTTCGACGCCCGCCAGGAGCTCGCGCGCCCCGGGGCGCGGCGCATGTACTCCAACGCCGGCTTCGAGGTGCTGGGGGAGCAGCTCGAGCTGGCCACCGGCTACGAGGTCGGCGAATGGCTCGAGACCACCGTGTGCGGACCCCTGGGGCTGCGCGACCTCGAGGTCGACGGCTCCCCGGCGGCCGGCTTCCGCGGCAGCATCCGCGACCTCCTCGCCATCGGCCGCGAGCTGCTGAGCCCCACCCTGATCGGCGCGGAGCTGGCCGAGCAGGCCCGCAGCGTCCAGTTCCCGGGCCTGGCGGGCCTCCTGCCCGGCTACGGCCGGCAGAACCCCAACGACTGGGGCCTGGGGATGGAGATCCGGGCGCACAAGTCCCCGCACTGGACCGGGGCGCTGAGCTCCCCGCGCACCTTCGGCCACTTCGGCCAGTCCGGCTCGTTCCTGTGGGTGGACCCCGAGGCGCAGCTGGCCGCGGCGTTCCTGGGGGAGGAGCCCTTCGGCCCCGCCCATGCGGCCGCCTGGCCCGGGCTGACCGACGCGATCCTGCGCGCCCACGGCATCGGAGCATGAGCGCGCTGGACGTCCTGGACGAGCTGCCCTTCGAGGGCGCCGCCATCGTCCTGGGCCCCGAAGGGGTGCGCGAGCGCCGCGGCGACACGCGCCGCGAGCGTCCCTGGCGCTCGGTCACCAAGACCCTCACCGGCTACACCGCCGCGATCGCGCTCGAGGCCGGCACGGTCGACCTCGACGATCCCGCCGGCCCCGAGGGCTCGACCCTGCGCCATCTGCTGTGCCACGCCTCGGGCTACTACTACGGCTCGGACAGCACCCTCCAGCCGCCCGGCCGGCGCCGCCACTACTCCAACTACGGCATCGACAGGGCCGCCGAGCACATCGGCCGCCGCGCCGGCCGGGACTTCGCCGACCTGGTCCAGGAGGGCGTGCTGGACCCGCTGGGGATGACCGGGGTGCGCTGGACCGGATCGGCCTCCGTGGGCGGCTTCTCGCCGCTGGAGGACCTCGCCCTGTTCGCCCTCGAGCTGCTGCGCCCCACCCTGCTGGGGCCCGAGGCCTTCGCCGCCGCCACGACCGAGCAGATCCCCGGGCTCAAGGGCGTCATGCCCGGCTTCGGCTCGCAGGACCCCAACCCCTTCGGCCTCGGCTTCGAGGTGCGCGGCACGAAGTCCCCGCACTGGACCGGTCGCGGCAACGACCCGGCGACCTTCGGCCACTTCGGCATGCTCGGCACGGCCCTGTGGGTCGACCCGGCGGCCGATGTCGCCCTGGTCCTCGGCACCGACCACGAGTTCTGCGACGATCACCGCCGCGTGCTGCCCCTGCTGGCCGACGCCGTCCTCGCCGAGCACGCCCGGCGGCGCTGACCCGTTCCCCCGGGCCGGATCCCGGAGACCGGTTCGCTGGTCCGGCGGGTGCGGCAGCGGTGCCGGGACGCTCCCAGGCGCGCCTGGGAGGATCGACGGCGGCGCCACGCCCGTCCAGATCCGCTCCCGTCCTTCGGAGGACACTTCGCCATGAGCACCCCGCAGACGCCCGAGACGCTCGACAGCGCACCCGAGACCGCCTCGACCGGCCCCGCATCGGCCGACTCCGCATCGACGGCCCCCGCATCGGCCGAGGTCTCGCCGCTCGGGCGGATCTTCGCGATCGTCGCCTTCGTGGAGGCGTTCACCTGGGCCGGACTCCTGGTGGGCATGTTCCTGAAGTACGTGACCGGCACGACCGAGGCCGGGGTGTGGCTGTTCGGCCGCCTGCACGGCGGGGCCTTCATGCTGTACGTCGTGCTCGCCCTGCTGAGTGCGTGGAAGCTGCGCTGGCAGTGGTGGGTCGCCCTGGTCGCCCTCGCCGCCGCGATCCCGCCGCTGGTGACCGTGCCGCTGGAGATGTGGCTGCGCCGCACGGGCCGGCTCGGACGCCGGGGCTGAGGCCGCCGCTGCGGCGTCAGGCGTCGTGGCCGTCCGTCGTCGTGGCCGTCAGGCGTTGTGCACGAGGGGGCCCACGGGGTCCCGGCTGCCGTCGATGATCTCGAGCATGCGCACCAGGCGCACCGTCTCGCGCACGTCGTGGACCCGCAGGATGCGGGCGCCGCGGGCGATCACCCAGGCCGCCGCCGCGAGCGAGCCCTCCAGGCGCTCCTCCTTGGGCAGCCCCAGGGACTCGCCGATCACGTCCTTGCGCGACAGCGCCGCGAGCACCGGAAGGCCGAAGCCGGAGAACTCGTCCCAGCGCCGCAGCAGCTCGAGGGTCTGACGGGTGCTCTTGTTGAGATCCGGACCCGGGTCCACGATGATCCGGTCCTCGGCGATGCCCGCCTCCCGGGCGAGGGCGACGCCCTCCGCGAGCCGGCTGCGGACCTGCGCGACCACGTCGTCGTAGTGCGGGCGGGGGAGCTCGGTGCGGGGCGCGGCGAGGGAATGGGTCACCACCACGCTCGCCCCGGTCCCCGCGACGACGGTCGCCATCTCCGGGTCGGAGAAGCAGGTGGTGTCGTTGATGAGGTCGGCGCCGGCGGCGATCGCCTCCCGGGCGACGGAGGCATGGAAGGTGTCCACGCTCAGGCGCACCGCCGGGGCCTGCTCGCGCAGCGCCGCGATCACCGGCACCACCCGCTCCGCCTCCTCGGCGGCGGGCACCGGCGCTCCGGGGGCGAACTTCACCCCGCCGATGTCGATGATCGCCGCGCCCTCGGCCGCCGCGGCCAGCCCGCGGTCCACCGCCGCCTGCAGCTCCCAGGTGGCGCCCTGGTCGAAGAAGGAGTCGGTGGTGCGGTTGACGATCGCCATCACGCTCACCCCGTCGACGGGCAGCGGTCGCGGTCCCGAGCCGGGGTCGGTGCGTGGCGACGCCGACCCAGGGGCGCGCGATCCCGCCGCCTCGGGGCGCGACTGCGCCGCGGCCCCGCCATGCGTGTGCGACATGTCCGTTCCTCTCGAGTTCATCGGCCCGTCCCCGTCCTTTGAGGGTTCTGGGACCTCGATGAGGTTAGATGACGGGACTGCCATTTTCCCCCGCCCGATCCGCGGCCCCGCGCGCCGGGCGGAACGACCACCCCCCTTGGGAGGAATCACGACATGAAGATCGTCGTCGCCGGCGGAGACGGATTCTGCGGCTGGCCCACTGCCCTCTACCTCTCGCAGAAGGGTCACGAGGTCACCATCGTCGACAACCTCGTGCGGCGGGAGATCGACGAGGAGCTCGGCTCCAACTCCATGACCCCGATCCTCCCGCTCGAGGAGCGCGTGGCCGCGTGGAAGGAGATCACCGGTCTCGAGATCGGCGTGCGCATCGAGGACCTCACGGACTACGAGGCCGTCTCCGCGATCTTCCAGGAGCTGCAGCCCGAGGCGTTCGTGCACTTCGCCGAGCACCGCAGCGCCCCCTACTCGATGATCGACCGCGAGCACGCGATCGAGAACCACCGCAACAACGTCGAGGGCACGCTGAACGTGCTGTGGGCGATCAAGGACTTCGCCCCCGACTGCCACCTCGTCAAGCTCGGCACGATGGGCGAGTACGGCCAGCCGAACATCGACATCGAGGAGGGCTGGATCGAGATCGAGCACAAGGGCCGCAAGGACCGCCTGCCGTTCCCCAAGCAGCCCGGCTCGTTCTACCACCTCACCAAGGTGCACGACAGCGACAACATCATGTTCGCCTGCCGCATCTGGGGCATCCGCGCCACCGACCTCAACCAGGGCGTCGTCTACGGCCTGGAGACCGAGGAGACGCGGAAGGACGCCCGCCTGGCCAACCGCTTCGACTACGACGCGGTCTTCGGCACGGCGCTGAACCGGTTCCTGATCCAGGCGGCCATCGGCCACGACCTCACCGTCTACGGCGGCGGCTCGCAGACCCGCGGCTACCTCAACATCCAGGACACGGTGCGCTGCATCGAGATCGCCTGCCAGAACCCGGCCGACCGCGGCGAGTTCCGCGTGTTCAACCAGTTCACCGAGCAGTTCTCCGTCAACGAGCTGGCCGAGAAGGTGCAGAAGGTCGCGAAGGACCAGGGCATCGACGTGGAGATCGCCCACATCGACAACCCGCGCGTGGAGAAGTACGACCACTACTACAACGCGGTGAACACGAACCTGCTGGACCTGGGCCTGCAGCCGCACCTGCTGACCGACGAGGTCCTCGCCGAGATCCTCACGGTCTCCCGCGCGAACGCGGAGCGCGTGCGCCGCGAGCTGGTCCTGCCCACCGTCACCTGGAAGTGATGATCCGCCGGTGAAGATCGCCATCGTCACCGAGACCTTCGTGCCCTCGGTCGACGGGGTCGTGACACGGCTGCGCCACGCCGTGGAGCGCTTCGTCGACCTGGGGCACGAGGTCATGGTCATCGCCCCCGACCTGGGAGTCCATGAGCATCACGGGGCGCGGATCGTGGGCATCCGCCCGGTGACGCTGCCGTTCTACAAGCACCGGCGCTTCACCCTTCCCACGCCCACGGTCGACGGCATCATCCGCGGGTTCCACCCGGACGTCGTCCACGCCGCGCAGCCGATCCTGCTGGCGAGCTCCGGGGCGTACGCGGCCAAGCGCCAGGACATCCCGCTGCTGGCCAGCTACCACACCCACATCCCGCGCTACCTCGACCTGTACCGCGGCTACCGCTGGGGCAAGCCCGCGGTGTGGTGGCAGATCAAGCGCAACCACGCCCTGGCCGACGTCAACCTCGCGACCTCGCAGGCCATGAAGGAGGAGCTCTCCGCGCAGGGCATCCACAACCTCCACGTGGTGCGCCGCGGCGTGGACACCCTCGCCCACCATCCGCGCTTCGCCTCCGAGTCGATGCGGGCGCGCCTGTCCGGCGGCCGCCCCGACAAGACGCTGCTGGTGTTCGTGGGACGCCTGGCCAAGGAGAAGGAGATCCAGCGGCTGCGGCCGATGCTGGACCGCCGCGACGACGTGGTCCTCGCCATCGTCGGCGACGGACCGTACCGGCACGAGCTCGAGGAGACCTTCCGCGGCACCTCGACCGTGTTCCCCGGCTTCCTGGGCGGGGAGGAGCTCGCCAGCGCCTTCGCCTCCTCCGACGCCTTCGTCTTCCCCTCGGTCACCGAGACCCTGGGCCTGGTGATCCTCGAGGGGATGGCCTCCGGGCTGCCGGTGGTCGCCGCCCGCTCCGGCCCGACGATGGAGCAGGTCGTCGACGGGGAGAACGGGCTGCTCTACGACTCCGGGGACGAGGCGTCCCTGGACGCGGCCCTGGACCGCCTGGCCGATCCCGCCACCCGCACCCGGATCCGGCAGGCCGCCCGCGCCGAGGCGGAGAAGTTCTCCTGGGAGCACGCCTCGGACGACCTGCTGCACTACTACGAGCTCGCGATCGCCACGCACCGCGAGACCCGCGGAGGCGACGCCTGGTGAGCACGCCTGGACGGCCGATGAGCACTCCCGCGGAGAAGGACCGATGAGCACTCCCGAGGAGAAGGACCGATGAGCACTCCCGCGGAGAAGGACCGATGAGCACCCCCGCGGAGAAGGAGGCGGCCGTGGACCCGCAGACCGTGATGCCCGATGCCGAGCAGCTGCTGCGGCCGATGCCCGCGCCGACCGCCCGGGTCCTCGAGGGGGAGCGGGTGCGCCTCGAGCCGCTGCGGGCCGAGCACGCGGAGGGCCTCGCCGAGGCCGTCCGCGACGGCGAGCTGTGGCGGATCCCGTACGCCACCCACATCCCGCGGCCCGAGGCCATGGCGGCCGGCGTCGAGGCGACGCTCGTGAAGGCCGCCGCCGGCCAGATCATCGCCTGGGCCGTGATCCTGCGCGGCCGGGACGGCGCGGCCGACCGGGTGGTGGGCCAGACGACGTTCCTGAACATCGCGCGGGCCGATCGCCGGCTGGAGATCGGCAGCACCTTCCTGTCCGCCTCCACGCACGGCACCGGTGTGAACGCCGAGGTGAAGCTGCTGCTGCTCACCGAGGCCTTCGAGCGGCTCGGCTGCCTGCGCGTGGAGCTGCGCACCCACCATCTCAACGCCGCCTCGCGCCGCGCCATCGAGCGTCTGGGCGCCACCCAGGAGGGCATCCTGCGCGCCCACCGGATCCTCCCGGACGGCTCGCTGCGCCACACGGTCGTCTACGCGATCCTCGCCGACGAGTGGCGCGGCGTGCGCGCCCTGCTGGAGCAGCGACTGGGGCGCTGAGGACGCTCGTCGGGCGCGTGTCCTGGCGCAGCGCACGCCGGCGGTGCGAGGCCGGCTGGGCGCGCCGTCGGAAGGTGCGGGATTGCTCAGCCCCGACGCGGGCGCAGCAGGTCCTTCCAGCCGCGACGGGGACGGCGCTCGAGAGCGGCCTCGGCGTCGGCCGTCTCGCGGCGCGCCCGGCGGCGCTCCTGGGCGGTCGGTCGGGCGGGATCGGAGCGTCGCGCGGCATCGGAGCGTCGCGCGGAGTCGGTCTCCTCGGGATCCGCCGCGGGACCTGGGCGGGGACCCGAGGCGCCCTCCGGGGCGAGGGCGTCGTGGCCCGCGGGGCCATCGGCCTCCTCGAGGGCGTCCGCGTCGGCGTCCTCCTCGTCGACCTCGATCCACTGGTCGGTCCAGCCGATGTCGTCGACGTCCCGCGGTCGATAGTCCTCGCGGGCCGGGACCTGGTCGGCGACCTCGTCGCGGTCGTACTCGGCGGGCGCGTGGACGTCCTCCGCCCGGTGCGGGACGTCGCAGGTCCAGTAGTAGGGGCAGCCGGGGCAGCCGGCCGTGTCCGTGCCGGGTGTCGCCTCGCGCTGCATCTGCACGCCGTCCTGCAGCTGCAGGACGCGCAGGCGCGCCTCGTACGGGTTGATCTCCACGGTCCGAGGCTACTCGGTGGCGCGGGAGCCGGCCCGCCCGCCCTTGACAGGGCGGCATCTGCGCTCAGGATGGGAGGAGACACCGTCGTCGACGCCGGGAGGCCCCCATGGCCCGACTCTCTGTATTCGCCGTGAGAACCGTGCCGGGTCGCTCGCGGACTCCCGGCGGATGCCTCGACGGGTGCGTCGGGGTCGCTGCCGGTCGAGGCGGTCGGTGACCGTGCCGCTCACGCCGGAGCAGTCCGCGGTCATCCGCCGTGTCCGGTCCGCGCTGCCGCCCGGCGCCGCCGTCCGCGAGGTCTCGATGTTCGGCTCCCGGGCCGTGATGCTCGAGGAGCGGATGCTCGTGGCCGCCGGGAAGGACGGCTCCCTCCTGGTCCGCGTCGATCCTGCGCGCGGGGCCCAGCTGTGCGCGCGCCCCGGGGCCGCCCCGGCGGTGATGGGCACGGGCCGGCCGATGGGCACCGGCTGGATCACCGTGGAGCCCGCGGCGCTCGCCGCCGAGGAGGATCTCGCCGGCTGGCTCGAGGAGGCGCTCGCCTTCCACGCCGGGAGCGGCTGACCCGCCCGAGGGTCCTCCCGCGCGCCGTATCCTTGCCGCGGGCCGACGACGACCTCCGCCTGGGAGACGGCCCGGAAGGAGGGCCGATGCCGCCGGACGAGCTGGTGCGGGTGAGCTTCACGCTGGGGCCGGATGCTCCGGCCGATGCGGAGGGCATCTGGGCCCGGCCCACGGACCACGGGACGTACATCGTCGACAACATCCCGTTCTACGCGCGGGACGTGGCCCTGGGCGACGAGGTCGGCGCGGACCGGGAGGGCGGGCGGCTGTGGTCGCGCGGCGTCATCACCCCGTCCGGGGCCATGACGCTGCGCTTCATCGTCCTGGCCGAGGACGAGTACCGCGCCCTGCGGGACATGCGCTGGCTCGCCGCCCGGCTGGACGCGCTCGGCATCGACCACGAGGACGACGAGGACCGCCTCATGGTCGCCTCCGTCCAGCAGACCCACGACCTCGACGCCCTGCTGGTCGCCGTGCGCTACTTCCGGGCCTCCGGTGCGGGCCGGGTCGAGCCCGGAGGCCTCGCCCCCTGGTGGCCGGCCGGCGCCTGAACGCCCCGGGGACGCTCCGGCAGGATTCGAACCTGCGACGCACTCCTTATGAGGGAGCTGCTCTACCGGGCTGAGCTACGGAGCGATGCGGCGCCCGGTTCGGGACCGCGTGATGACCATCGTGGACCTGCCGGGCGCGCGGGTCCAGGGCCTCGTCATGTGCCGTCTCAGGCGGGCGCATGGAGCCGCGGGAGGACACAGGGGGTGGTGCGGCGTCGCATCGAGGAAGTGATTCTGCGTGATTGTCAAGAGCCTCCGAAGAATGGGGACAACTCTGCATGGGGGGGAGTGGGGCGGGTCGGAAGTTCCTGCGGCGATGGCAAGAAAGGCCAGGTCAGACGTGCGGTGTGTGCACGCAGTCATATGGTGACGGATGCGGGAGAAGTGGCGGAAAGAATTCATCCACAATGCTTCCCACGGGGCGTTCGGCGGGATAGGCTGGAGGTGTTTCGAACGTAGGTGCGAGCCGTGGCGTGGGGCCGGGGCGACGGCATGAGGGGGTGGTCGTGATGCTGCAGGAGCCGATTCCGTCGCCGGCGGTGGATGCGGATGCCACCGCGGGACGGGCGATCCCGGCCGGCGCCGGCGCCGGCGCCGGCGCCGCTGCCGGTGCCGGCGCGGCCCCGGCGTCCTCCCCGGCCCGGGGTGCTGACTCCGCCCCCGTGCCCGCCCCCGCGTCGAGGTCCGTCCCCGCTCCCTCTTCCGACGCCTCCGGGGAGGGTGCGCCGGGACGGGGCGAGGGGGTCGATGCCGCGGTGGCGGCGTTCGTGGCGCAGGTCCCGGGACGGATCCGGCGGGGCTCCATCCGTGAGCATTCCGCGCATACCCGTGATTCCGTCCCGGTGAAGGCCGGCACGGAGGGTGACCCGGTGATGTCGGCCGTGCTGCAGGAGGTCTGGGACGCGACCGCGGCCGAGGGGCCGGTCCTGGCGCGGAAGCTGCGGGCGGTCGCGAAGCTGTGGGCCGGGCCCGAGGAGACCACCTGCGAGCTTCCCCGCGAGGGGGACCTGGAGGCGCTGACGGCGGCGGTGGCGCTGCGGACCACGAGGTCGCGGGCGTCGTTCGTGATCCGCGATGCCCATCACGGGGTGGACTGCTTCGCGTCCTGTCTCGCGCTGCTGGAGGCCGGCCGGTTCCCCGCCGCGTGGTTCGAGCGGATGCTGGTGCGGGTCCGAGCGCTGTCGGAGACATCGCTGCGGGGGATGGACGCGATCATCGCCCGCTGGGACCTGCGGGTCCCCGTCGAGCGGTTCCACAAGCGGCTGGGGCAGCTGATCGCCTGGGCGGAGTCGATCGAGGGCCGGCAGGCGGAATCTCGCCCGATCGAACGCTCGGTGTTCGTCTCCGACCTCGGGAAGGGGATGGCGTGCCTGCAGGTGCAGGGGCCTGCCCCGGAGATCCACGCGTTCGCGCGGCGTCTGGACGTGGCCGCGAAGGCGGTGCAGTCCGCGCAGCGGGCCGTTCTCCGGGAGCGCGGTCCGGACTCCGTGGTCCCGTGGGACGTGGACGGCATGGCGAGGAAGGAGGGTGCGCCGTTGCGTCGTGACGTGCTGCGCTACCTCCTGGCGACCAAGGCCGTCCTGGACACGGAGGGCATCGAGGTGCCGAAGGACCGCTTCCGGATCTCGGTGACCGTGCCCATGATGACGCTGCTCGGGCTGTCCGATGCGCCCGCCACGTTGGACGGGGTCACGCCGGTCCCTGCCGGGATGGCGCGGGCCCTCGCGGGCGGGCAGGGGGAGTGGTACCGCGTGCTGACCGACCCGTGCACGGGAGCGTTCGTGCCCGCCCCCGCGCAGCAGTACCGGCCCACCCCGGCGATGCTGGAGTACCTGCGGCTGGGAGACCCGACGTGTGCGGTCCCCGGGTGCGGGCGCAGCGTGTCGTGGGCCTCGCAGGCCGACCACATCCAGGAATGGCTCGACGGCGGGGCCACGAGCATCGAGAACCTCCACCTGCTGTGCGAGCGGCACCACCAGGACAAGACCGCGCGGATCATCGACCCTGAGAGGGTCCAGCCCACGGGGTGGACGGAG
This sequence comes from Brachybacterium phenoliresistens, assembly GCF_000576425.1. Lineage (GTDB taxonomy): Bacteria > Actinomycetota > Actinomycetes > Actinomycetales > Dermabacteraceae > Brachybacterium > Brachybacterium phenoliresistens. The sequence goes on from NZ_KK070004.1 coordinate 25,199, forward strand.
GGCTGCTACCGGCCCGGGGCGACGCGGTGGCTGCTCGGGTCCACGGAGGGCCGGCACGTGATCACCAGTTTCCACGACGACTGGGACATGATCGGTCTGGAGACCCTCCGAGGGCTCGTCGCCCACTACCGAGAGCATCCCGACCACGGCTGCGACGAGACCTGTCTCGCCCCGTGGAGGGGCACCGCCCTGCCCGCACCCCCGACCCCGCCACCACTGGAGGCGAGACCTCCTGGTGAAGGATCCACGATCGCAGCGGCGTCCGATGCTGCCGCGCGCCCGGCCGACGGGACCGCGGAAGCGCGGAGCGCGTCCCAGGAGTCCGAAGCCCCGGAGAGTGCCACGACGTCGGACGGCCCCGGAGCCACGGACGACGCGGAGCGCCCCGCGGACGGCGCTGCGGCGACCAGCACCGACCCGACCCCCATCCCGGAGCCTCCCGGGGGCTGGGGACCACAGGGACCCCCACCGTTCTGATCACCGGGTCGGAGCGTCGCTCACGCGAAGATCTCCAGCAGGCGGACGCACTTCGGCGGGTCGTCGGTCAGCCCGTGCTGCAGGCCCCAGATCAGGTAGGAGCCGGCGCGGGTGACGACCCAGGACCGGGCGCGGTCCGCAGGGACCCCGGAGATCTCGACGAACCGTTCGAACAGGCGCGCCGTCGCCGCCTCGTCCTCGATCTCGTCGAAGCGGCTCCACAGGATCCGGCCCAGGTCGTACTCCGGGTCGCCGCGCAGCAGCACCGGGTCGACCACCAGCCAGGGCTCGCGGGTCCCGGCGAGGACCTGCCCGAAGTGCAGGTCCCCGTCGGCCGCCCCGTCCCCCGGGTCGCGCTGCGCGAGCAGAGCGGCGTGGCGGACGACGCGCTCGGCCAGGCGGCGGGGGATCGGCCGCCCCGTCCTCTCCCAGCCGGTGGGGAAGCCCTCGGCAAGATCCTGCGCCTCCTCGCGGGTGCTGGGCACGTCCGCATCGGCCGGGACCGGCACCGCGAGGCGGCGCACGAGCCCGGCGAGGACCTCGACGGCCTCCACCAGAGGCACGTCGTCGAGGGAGACGCCGCCGTCGAGCCGCTCCAGCAGCACCGCGCGGCGCGCGAGGTCGCTGTCCTCGAGGGCGACGGTCCCGCGACCCTCCCACAGGCGCAGATCCTGCACCAGGCGGTGCACGTCGTCCCCGGGCGGGGCCAGCCGCAGCGCCAGCGGATCTTCGTGGCGACGCACCGGGACCACGAGGGCATTCGACCCGTGCATCGGCGCACCGTCGAGCTCCAGGTCCCAGAGGCGGCACTGCTCCGCGACCGCCCGCGGCAGCTCCTGCAGCCACGCCCGCCCGGCCTCGTCCCACGACCAGCGGGGCTGGGCGCGGAACGAGTCCGGGACGGGGATCATCGCGCGGCGGCGGCCTTCGCGGCCGCGGGCAGCGCGGCGGCGATGCGGTCGATGATCTCCGGGGTGTGGGCGGTGGAGACGAACCACGCCTCGAAGGCCGAGGGCGGCAGGTAGACGCCCGCCTCCAGCAGCGCGTGGAAGAAGCGGGTGAAGGCGGCGGTGTCCTGCGCCTTCGCCTCGGCGTAGGTGCGCACCGGCTCCTCGCGGAAGAACACCGAGAACAGGGTCCCGGCGCGCTGGATGACGTGGGGGACCCCGGCGGCGGTGAGCGCATCGGCCACCAGCTGCTGGAGGGTGGAGCTGGCGGTGTCCAGGGTGCGGTAGGCGGCGTCGTCCAGCCCGGCGAGGGTCGCCAGGCCCGCGGCGGTGGCCAGGGGGTTCCCGGAGAGGGTGCCGGCCTGGTAGACCGGGCCGGCCGGGGCGAGCAGGCCCATGAGGTCCTCCCGGCCGCCGAAGGCGCCCACGGGCAGGCCGCCGCCGATGACCTTGCCGAAGGTCATGAGGTCCGGCGCCCAGCCCTCCCCGTCGATGCCGTAGTGGCCCTGCGCGCTCGCACGGAAGCCGGTGAGGACCTCGTCGCTGATCAGCAGGGCGCCGGCGGCGTGCGCGGTGTCGGCCAGGAAGCGGTTGAAGCCCACGCCGTCCACCTCCGGCGGGGGGACGACGCCCATGTTCGCGGGGGCGGCCTCGGTGATCACGGCGGCGATCTCGTCGCCCCGCTGCGCGAACAGCTCGGTGAGCGCGGCGCGGTCGCCGTAGGGCAGCACGACCGTGTCGCGGGCGGTGCCCTCCGTGACCCCGGCGGAGCCGGGCATGGCGAAGGTCGCGACGCCGCTGCCGGCCTCGGCCAGCAGCGCGTCCACGTGGCCGTGGTAGCAGCCGGCGAACTTCACGACCACGTCGCGGCCGGTGGCGGCGCGGGCCACGCGCAGCGCGCTCATGGTCGCCTCGGTGCCGGAGTTGACCAGGCGCAGCTGCTGGATCGGGCCGATGCGCCGGGCGACCTCCTCGGCCAGGGTGACCTCGCCGGCCTGCGGCGCCCCGAAGGACAGCCCGCGGGTGGCCGCGTCCTGCACGGCGGCGACGACGGGCTCGTGCGCATGGCCCAGGACCATCGGCCCCCAGGAGCCGACGAGGTCGACGTACTCGCGGCCGTCGGCGTCGGTGAGCAGGGCGCCCTTCGCGGAGGCGAGGAACGGCGGGGTGCCGCCGACGCTGCCGAAGGCGCGCACCGGCGAGTTCACCCCCGACGGGATGACACGGCGGGCACGGTCGAACAGCTCCTGGGAGAGCGAGGGGGTCATGGGTCCTCCTGGGGACGGGTCGGGGCGGGCGGCGGGACGGATCAGAGATGCTCGCGCAGGTGCTCGGGCAGGCCCTCCTGGAACCATCCGGCGACCTCGCTGGCCCAGTAGGTGAGCACCGTGGTGGCGCCGGCGCGGCGGAAGGCCAGCAGGGACTCGAGGATCGCGCGGTCGCGGTCGATCCAGCCGTTCGCGGCGGCCGCCTCCACCATCGCGTACTCGCCGGAGATCTGGTAGGCCCCCACCGGCACGGGGGAGGCGGCGGCGACCTCGGCGAGGACGTCGAGGTAGGGCAGGCCGGGCTTGACCATCACCAGGTCCGCGCCCTCGGCGACGTCGAGCTCGAGCTCGCGCAGGGCCTCGCGGGCGTTGCCGGGATCCTGCTGGTAGGTGCGGCGGTCGCCCTGCAGCGAGGAGTCGACGGCCTCGCGGAAGGGGCCGTAGAAGGCGGAGGCGTACTTCGCGGTGTACGCGTACAGGGCCACGTCGTGGTGACCGGCGCCGTCCAGCGCTTCGCGGATCACGGCGATCTGGCCGTCCATCATCCCCGAGGGGCCCAGCAGGTGGGCACCGGCCTCCGCCTGCGCGATCGCCATCTCGGCGTAGCGATCGAGGGTCGCGTCGTTGTCCACACGGCCGGCCGCGTCCAGCACGCCGCAGTGGCCGTGGTCGGTGAACTCGTCCAGGCACAGGTCGGCCATGATCAGGGTGTCGTCGCCCAGCTCGGCGCGCAGGCGGGCGATGCCGCGGTTGAGGATCCCGTCCGGATCGGTGGCGCCGGAGCCGAGGGCGTCCTTGTGCTCCGGCACGCCGAAGAGCATGAGGCCGCCGACGCCGCGCTCCACGGCCTCGGCCGCCGCCGCGACGAGGGTGTCCAGGGTGTGCTGCTGCACCCCGGGCATGGAGGAGATGGGGCGGGGCTCGTCGCCCTCGCGCACGAACATCGGCAGCACCAGGTCGGCCGGGCGCAGGGTGTGCTCGCGCACCAGGGAGCGCATGGCGGCGCTCTGGCGCAGACGGCGGGGCCGGATCACGGGAACGGGACGGGGCATGGGGTGCTCCTCAGGATCGGGGGTGCTCGGCGATCGCGGCGGCCACGGCGAGGGCCAGGGCCTCGTCGGTGGCCTCGCGGGCTCGGGCGTGGACGGTGAGGCCGGCCTCGCGGGCGGCCTCCTGGGTGGGGCGGCCGATGGCGACCACGGGGATGGAGCGGTGCACGCGCAGCGAGGCGGCCAGGCGCGCGATCATCGGGCTGGTCAGCACGAGCGCGGCATAGGAGCCGAGGGCGAGGCCGCGCACGACCGGGGCCGGCTGCGGCACCGCGCGGGGACGGTAGGCGATGACCTGGGAGACGGCGTAGCCGGCCTCGGCCAGTCCCTGCGGGACGGTCGGGGCGGCGGCCGCGGAGGCGGGGAACAGGACCCGGTCCCCGGGGGCGGCCGGCGGCATCTGCGCGACGAGGTCCGCGCCGCTGCCGGCGGCGACCAGCGCCACCTCGATCCCGGCATCGGCCAGGGCGCGGGCGGTGCCCTCGCCGACGGCCACCACACGGGTGGCCGCGGGCACCGTGAGGACCGGGTCCGGGCCCTCGCCGCGGAAGGCCGCGAGGGCCTCCACGGCGGTGCGGCTGGTGATCACCAGGTGCGTGTACACGCCCGCGGCCAGGGCGGCGACCTCCTCGCGCAGGTCCGCGTCGTGCTCGAGGCGCAGGCGCACGAAGGGGGAGTGCTCGACGGCCAGCCCCTGCTGCTCGAGCAGGCCGATGAGCCGATCGGCGCGCTCGGCGGGCCGCGTGACCAGCACGGGCCGTGCGGCCCGCGCCGGCTGCGCGGCGGCGGAGGGAGAGGTCACGACGTCCTCGCGTCGGCGAGGATCGCCCCGGCGCCGCGTCCCAGCAGGGACTCGGCGAGCTGGGCGCCCAGCCGCGCCGGCACGGAGGCGGCGCCGGTCAGCTCGTCGTGGGCGAGGTCCAGGGGGGCGCTCGCCTCGGCCCGCACGGCGTGGCCGCCGTCGGTCCGGATCGCGAGGGCCTGCAGCTGCAGCCGGGCGCCGTCCATCTCGGCGAAGGCCGCCACGGGGGCCGAGCAGCCGGCCTCCAGGGTGCGCAGCAGGGAGCGCTCGGCGGTGACGGCGGCGCGGGAGGCCGGGTCGTCCTCCCGGGCGAGCGCCTCCACCAGCCAGGCGAGGCCGGGATCCTCGAGGCTCTCGCTCCGCACCTCGATGGCGAGGGCGCCCTGGGCGGGGGCGGGCAGCATCGTCGAAGCGGGGAGCAGCTCCGAGATCGCGGCGTCCCGGCCCAGGCGGCGCAGGCCGGAGGCGGCCAGCACCACCGCGTCGAGATCCGCGTGCTCGCCGAGCGCCCGCCCGAGGCGGGTGTCGATGTTGCCGCGGATCGCGACGACGTGCAGGTCGGGGCGGGCATGCAGCAGCTGCGCGGCGCGGCGCGGGGAGCCCGTGCCGACGCTCGCCCCGCGGGGGAGGTCCGCCAGGGTCAGCCCGTCCCGGGCGCACAGCGCATCGCGCGGATCCTCGCGGGCGGGGATGCAGGCCAGGGCGATGCCGTCCTCCGGGAGGGTGGGCAGGTCCTTGCAGGAATGGACGACCGCGTCGACCTCGCCGTCCAGCAGCGCGCGGCGCACCGCCGTGACGAACACGCCGGTCCCGCCGATCTGGGCGAGCGGGCTGGTGCGGTCCGCGTCGCCCTGGGTGCGGACGTGGACGAGCTCGACCTCGCGGCCGGTGCCGGCGACCAGCGCGCGGCCGGCCTGCCCGGACTGGGCCAGGGCGAGGGCGGAGGCCCGGGTCCCCAGGCGCAGGGGGGCGGGTGCGCTCATGACCTCGCCCCCGCCTCCTGCGGGACCGGCGCGCCCTCGCGCGCCTCCCGCAGCATCGCCGCGATCTCCTCGAGGGTGTCGATGCTCCGCGCGTCTGGGACCGCGCGGGCGGCGCTGACCTGGCAGCAGTTGTGGCCGCACACGTCCTCCACCACCGGCAGCTCGGTCACCGCGAGGCGCTCGCGGGACGGATCGAGATGCTCCTGCACGACATCGGCGAGGGCGGCGACGAAGCGGGGATCCGTGCCGGAGGTCGCCACGCGGCGGAAGGCCAGGCCGTGCTCCGCGGCGGTCTCCTTCGCCTCCGTGTCCAGGTCCCAGATGACCTCGACGTGGTCGGTGACGAAGCCGATCGGCACCACCACGACCGCCTCGGCCTGCTCGGAGGAGGCCAGGGACTCGATGACGTCGTTGACGTCCGGCTCCAGCCACGGCACGTGCGGGGCGCCGGACCGGGACTGGTACACCAGCTGCCAGTCGGGCAGCTCCGGCAGCTCGTCGCCGAGCTCGTCCATCACGTAGCGGCAGGCGGCCAGGTGCTGGGCGACGTACCAGCCGCCCTGCCCGTCGGCCCCCGCCCCGGCCGGGCCGGAGGCCTCGGTCATCGCCGTGGGGATCGAGTGGGTCGAGAACAGCACGGTGGTGCTGTCGAGGTCGTGGCCCTCGCGGGCCAGCTCCTCCAGGGCGGTGCGCACCCCGTCGACCACGGGGGCCAGGAAGCCGGGGTGGTTGAAGTAGGAGCGGGACTTGGTGATCTCCACCTCGCCCAGCAGGCCCGCCTCGTCCAGGCGCTGCGCGAAGTCCTCGCGGTACTGGCGGCAGCCCGAGTACGAGGAGTACGCGCTGGTGATCAGCGCCAGCACGCGGCGGTGGCCGTCGGCGTGCAGCCGGGTGAGGGCGTCGGCCGTGTACGGCTCCCAGTTGCGGTTGCCGAAGTAGATCGGCAGGGAGACGTCGCGGCGGGCGAGCTCCTCCTCCAGGGCGGCGATGAGCGCACGGTTCTGGGCGTTGATGGGCGAGCGGCCGCCGAGGGCGCGGTAGTGGCCCGCGACCTCCTCGAGGCGCTCGTCCGGCACGCCGCGGCCGCGGGTGACGTTGCGCAGGAACGGGATCACGTCGTCCTGGCCCTCCGGTCCGCCGAAGGAGGCGAACAGGACGGCGTCATAGCGCGGGGAGACGGGAGCGGGGGTGGTCATGGGGTCTTCTCCTCCGGAGCGGTCGGGGCGGGCGCCGGCTCAGGCCAGCAGGGCGGCGACGTCCTCGAGCGAGGCGAGGCGGCGGCCCGTGTGGAAGGGCAGCTCGTCGCGCACGTGCAGACGGGCCTTGGAGTAGCGCAGGTGGCGCATCATGTCGACGAGGTCGTGCAGGTCATCGGCCTCGAAGGAGAGCAGCCACTCGTAGTCGCCGAGGGCGAAGGCGGCCACCGTGTTGGCGTTGACCTGCGGGAAGTCCCGGCCCAGCAGGCCGTGCTCGCGCAGCATCTCGGCACGCTCGGCGTCCTCCAGCAGGTACCAGTCGTAGCTGCGCACGAAGGGGTAGACGGTGATCCACTCCTTGCGGGTCATGGAGTCGACCATGAACGAGGGGACGTGGCTGCGGGTGAACTCGGCCTGGCGGTGCACGCCCATGGCCGCCCACTCGCGGTTCAGCCAGGTGCCCGGCAGGGAGCGCTCGAACTCGCGCAGCGCCGCCTGCAGCGCCTCGGGGCGGTCCGCCGCGAGCCACAGCATGAGGTCGTCCTCGGCGCGGAACCCGCTGACGTCGTAGAAGCCGAGGATCTCGACGTCCTCCGCCTCGATCAGCGCGACGGTCCCGGCCAGGGCCTCGAGGATCTGCTCCGGGGCGACCTCGCCGTCCTCGGTCAGGCCCGAGAGGCGGCGGAACACGGTGTACGAGGTGTACCGGGTGACGTCGCCGCCGGAGCCGGTGCCGCGCTCGGCGGCGTCGCTCGGGGTGGGACCGGGGTGGTGGCTGCTGCTCATGGACGGGTTCCTTCCGTGATGGGTCGAGGGGCCTTCGTGGGGCGGTGGGCGGCGCGTGCGGCCTGGTGGGCGCGCACGATCGCGTCGATGCCGGTGCCGGAGCGCCAGGAGCCCACGAGCTCCAGCGAGGCGGCGGCGGAGCCGGGCGGGGCGTGCTCGAGCAGGTCGCGCAGCGCCTCGAGGGCCGCGCGGTGGCCGGGCCCGGGCTGGCGCATCGCGCGGGACCAGTCGATCACCTCGGCGCCGAGGAGGTGCCGGGCGGTCAGGGGCGTGCCGAGGATCGCGCCGGCATCGGCCAGGGCGAGCTCGCGGATGCCCTCCTCGTCGGGCAGCTCCTCCCCGGGCCGGCCGTAGGACAGCCGCACCACGTGCGGGGAGGCGGCCTGCGGGTGGGCGGCCCGGGCGGCGGCGGCCACGTGCTCCCACTTGGCGCTGGCATGGGTGAGGGCCTTGGCCCGCACCCCCGGGGTGCCCGGGGCGACCAGGGCGCCGGTGCCGCTGGGCAGGGCGTCCAGCGCCGGTGCGTCCAGGACCAGGGCCACCAGGCGCACCGGGGCGGAGGGGGCGTCGGGGATGGCGGCGGCGATCTCCGGCGCGGCCTCGCGCAGCAGCGCCGCGGCCGCATCGGGCGGGCAGGCCAGCACCAGGCGGTCGGCGACGCGGCGCTCGCCGGCGGCGGTCGTGGCCCACCAGCTGCCGTCCTCGCGGCCGATGCGGGCGACCGGGGTGCCGGTGCGGATCTCGCCCCCGGCCGCGGCGATCCGCGCGGCGAGGCGCTGGGGGAGGACGGCCATGGTGGGGGTCAGGGAGCGGACGTTCGCGCCGGCGCTGCGGGTGCCGGGGGCGCGCAGGCGGCGCACCGCCGCGGTGAGGGAGCCGTCCTCGCGCAGGCCCGCGAGCAGCGCGGGGGAGGCGGTCGCGAACTCGAGGACCGCGGGATCGGCCGAGTGCACGCCGCCGACGACGGGGGCGACGAGGCGCTGCGCGACGCGGCGGCCGCAGCGGGCGGTGACGAGATCGGCGACGCTCGCCCCGGGGCGGTCACCGAGGCGGGCGGGCAGGAAGCGCTCGGCGGCGGCGCGCAGCGCGCCGGTCCAGCCGAGGACGGCGCGGGCATCGCGGGCCAGGGGACGGGCGGGGATGCCCAACAGGGCGGGCGACGGGGCGCGGTGCGTGCCGGCGGCGGAGACGACGCGGCTGGCCAGGCCCGTGCGCGGGGCGACGGTGCGGTCGGCGAGGTCGAGCTCGGCGAGCAGCGCGTCCACGGCGCCGGAGGCGATCGAGTACGCCTCCGCGCCGATGCTGAGCGGCACCCCGGCGACCTCGCGGGCGGCGATCGCGCCGCCCGGTTCCGGGGCGGGCTCGAGCAGGGCGACCTCCCGGCCCTGCTCGAGGTGGCGGGATGCGGCGAGGAGCCCGGCCAGGCCCCCGCCGATCACCAGCACGCTCTCGGTCATCGCTGCTCGTGCAGGAAGGCGACGAGGTCGGTGAGGACCTGGGGGTCGGCGTCCGGCGGGACGCCGTGGCCGAGGTTGACGACGTGGCCGCTGGCCGCGGCGCCGGCCGCGAGCACGGCGCGGGCCTCCGCGAAGCGGGCCTGCTCGGAGGTGAACAGCACTGCCGGGTCGATGTTGCCCTGCAGCGGGGTGCCCTCCGGCAGCTGGGCGAGGGCCTCGTCCAGGCGGATCCGGTGGTCGACCCCCATCACGGTGGCGCCGGCCGCGTGCATCGGGGCGAGCAGGTGCGCGGCCCCCACCCCGAAGTGGATCCGCGGCACGGGCAGGTCCGCGACGTGCGCGAACACGGCCGCAGAGTGCTTCTGGACGTGCGCGGCGTACATGTCGGTGCCCAGCGAGCCGGCCCAGGAGTCGAACAGCTGCACGGCCGATGCGCCGGCCAGGATCTGGGCCCGCAGGAACCGGCCCGAGAGCTCCGCCACCCACGCCGCCAGGCGGTCCCAGACCTCCGGCTGCGAGCGCATCAGGGCGCGGGTGCGCAGATGGTCGCGGCTGGGCCCACCCTCGACCATGTAGCTGGCCACGGTGAAGGGGGCGCCGGCGAAGCCGATCAGCGGCGTGGTGCCGAGCTCGCGGACGGACAGCGCGACGGCCTCGCGGATCGGGTCGAGGGCGGCCTCGTAGGCATCGCCGACCGGCGGCAGGGCGTCGACGTCGGCCGCCGTGCGCACCGGGTGCTCGAAGACGGGGCCGACCCCGGGACGGATCTCCACGCCGACGCCCGCGAGCAGCGCGGGCACCACGATGTCGGAGAAGAAGATGCCGGCGTCGACCGTGTGCCGTCTCACGGGCTGGGCGGTGATCTCCGCCACCAGATCCGGCTTCACGCACGCCTCGAGCATGGTCGTGCCCTCGCGGACGGCCCGGTACTCGGGCAGCGACCGGCCGGCCTGGCGCATGAACCAGACGCTCGCCGGAGCGGTCGTGGCCTCCCCGCGCAGGCGTGCCAGCAGCGGCGCATCGGCGACCCCGCCGGAGGCCGCGGAGCGGAGGAACGGGTGGTCGGAGGGGAGGTCCGAGGCGGAGAGGGCGAGGGTCGCGGCGGCCGCGGGGGCGAGCGGCTCAGGATCTGACGACCTGTCGTGAAAAAGGGCCTCTGACGTGCTGTTCTGTGTCATGACGCACCTATTGTGCACACGTTTCCTGCGAGCCTCGAGCCCCGGGCCGGTGCGGGCCTAGACTCGAGGACATGCTCGTCGCCGTCCGCGCCACCCATGATCACCTCGATCTCGGAGTCCTCGATGCGCTGACCCGTGACGCCGGCAGCCTGCCCGCCGTGATCGGCGAGGTGCTCGCCGAGCGCGCCGACGCCGAGCCCGCCCTGGACGGCTGGGTCGTGGTCAGCACCTGCAACCGCCTCGAGGTCTACGTCGACGCCCGCCGCTTCCACGACGGCGTCGACGTCATCGTCGAGGCCGTCTCCCGCACCAGCGGCATGAGCCGCGACCTCGTCGCGCTGTGCTTCGAGACCGCGATGGACGCCCCCGTCACCCATCACCTGTTCGAGGTGACCTCCGGTCTGCGCTCCCTGGTGATCGGCGAGGCGGAGATCGGCGGCCAGGTGCGCAGCGACTTCGAGGCCGCGCGCGCCGAGGGGCTGACCACGACGCTGCTCAACGACCTCTTCCAGCTCGCCTTCCGCTACGCCAAGCGCGTGGCCACCGAGGCGCCCGTCGGCGCGGCCGGCCGCTCCGGCGTGGCCGTCGCCCTGGACCGCGCGTCCCAGGCCCTCGGCGGTCTCGGCGGGCGCCGCGTGCTCGTGATCGGCACCGGCGCCTACGCCCGCCTCGGCGTGGCCGAGCTGACCCGCCGCGGCGTGCGCTCCGTGCTCGTGCACTCGGGCTCCGGCCGCGCCCCCGCCTTCGCCGAGCGCCACGGCGTGGCCGCCGTGCCCGCCGGCGGCCTCGATGCGGCGCTGCGCGAGGCGGACCTCGTCCTGGCCTGCTCCGGCCGCGGCACCAGCCTGTTCCCCGAGCAGCTGCTCGAGGCGGGGCCCACCCTGATCCTCGACCTCGCCCTCCACTCCGACCTGCACCCGCTGCTGCGCCACCTCCAGGGCGTGCGCGTGATGGGCCTGGCGGACCTCGCCTCCCAGCTCGACGACGCCGCGGAGCCCGCGCTCGTGACCGCCCAGGCGATCATCGCCGAGGGCGCCGCGGAGTTCCGCTCCCGCCAGCAGGTGCGCCGGGTCGACCCGGCCATGGCCGCCATGCGCCACGCTGTCGCCGAGAGCGCCGATGCGGAGATCGCCCGCCTGCGCCGCGATACCTCCGACGACGTCGCCGATCAGGTCGAGCGCTCCATCCGCAAGATCCTCGCGAAGGTCATGCACTCCCCGGCGGCCCGCGCCCGGCGCCTGGCGGAGAACGGCCACGCCGACGAGTACGTCGAGGCCTTCCACACCATCTTCGGCATCGACATCTCCGCGCACCGCGAGGGCGAGGCCGATGGCCAGGAGACGGGCCCCGACGGCTGGATGCGCCTGGACCGGACGATCCCGCCGCGCATCAGCGAGGACGCCGCCTCGCTGACCGCCCTCGACTCCCGCGGCGCGCCGGCCACCGCCCTGGCCTCCGCCCGCTACGCGCGCATCGCGATGACGGCCTGCCCCGTCGACCACGGCATGGGGCGCCACGCCTCCGTCGAGGCCCCGGCCGTGCCGGAGGCCTCCCTTGCCGCCGATCCCGCCGCCCGGCCCGAGATCCTGGGAGCCGCCCGATGACCCGCCCCGACACCCCGGCCGCCTCCGACCCGGCGGCCGCCCGCGAGGAGCAGGGCCGCGCCATCACGCGCCTGCTCGCCCTGCTCGAGACCGAGGACGCCCTGGACCCGCGCGTCATGGAGGCCCGCGCCGAGCTCGCCGAGGCCACTGCCCGCACCGGGGAGTACGAGGACGCCATCAAGCAGGCCGACGAGCTGCTCAAGGACGCCCAGCGCGAGCACGGCCCCGAGCATCCCACGGCCGTCCGCTCCGGCGCCGCCGTCGACCTGATCCTCGAGCTCGCCGGCCTCGCCGGTCTCGAGCGCGCCTGAGCAGCGTCTTTGTGCGCTGGGAGCCGACATGGTCCCAGCCCTCGAGGTGACCTGAGACGTCGGGGCAGGCGCTGGTCGCCAGAACCAGGTGAGGGGATCAAATGGTCCTGCAGGGAGAACTTCTGTAGGGGAATCGCTGCAGTTCGACGGCAAGCCTGGGGCACGTCGGAGGGTGTCTAGGTGGGGCCGGGGACGAGTGGAACCTGGGTAGGGTTGGACGATGGAAGATGCACCCGTTCTGCACAATCCCGTAGTGATCATCGACGTCACAGACCTGGTCAGATCAGGTGAGTTCTGGGGGCGTTTGCTTGGAGTCACGCCCGGATCACCTCGCAGCAACGGCGACTACCTGACCGTCGGCCCCATCGCCGTCGGGGCATCGTTGGTCCTGCAACGTGTGGAGGAGGCGCACCTCCAGAAGAACCCAGTCCATCTCGACTTCCAAGTGGCTGACGTCGAAGATGCGCTGCAGCTGATCATCAGCCTTGGAGGGAAAGAGCTTCCGACGCACTTCACCGGTGAAGGCGTCACGGTCGCCGACCCGGACGGAAACGAGTTCTGCATTGCTCCTGCTTCCCGGAGCTCATAGGTCCTCCCTGCTCGCCGATTCGCGCTCCACTTCTCGCTCGGACATGCAACTTGTGTGTGGTCCGACGGCCCCAATCACCGATACGGGTGATTGCTCGGTGGCTGGTGAGGACGCTGCGGCCGCGGGTCACCACCGCCAGCCGGCGGCGTCCAGCTGGTCCTGCAGGGCGCCGGAGGTGCTGCGCGCGTAGGTCCCCGAGATGTGGTCCTCGTCGAGGTAGACGGCGACGTTCCCGATCACCGGCCGGCAGGTGCCCTCCGGGCAGTACAGCGGCGTCATGTCCACGGGGACCACGGGGGCGGGGCCCTCGGCATCGGCCCGCGCCAGCAGCTCGGCATCGGGGCGCTCCGGGGCGAAGATGTCGGCGGCGGGGACGGTGCACAGCGGGGAGTCCGCGCCGTGCTCCTCGAGGCACTCGGTGGGCTGGACGTCCACCAGGCGCGGCTGGTCGCGGAAGGCGAGCACCGGGATGCCCCGCTCGGTCAGCCGCGACAGGCCGTCCTCGATCCCCGGGGAGACCCTCTCCTCGGGGTCGTATGTGACCAGGGTCGTGGAGGTCGCGACGGCATCGGGAGGGGTCTGCTCCAGGTATGCGGCCACGGCGTCGTTGTGGGCGGCGCACTCCGGCCCGCGGTTCTCCGTCCCGGGGGAGTAGGGGCAGGACTTCTGCCACAGCATCATGACCCGCCACCCGTTCTGCTCGGCCAGGGGGATGATCGCGCCGGCATGCTGCTCCATCCGCGAGCTGCCGACCACCACGATCACCGGGTCGTCCTCGTCCCCGGGCGTGATGGTGCAGCTCTCCCGCAGCCCCGGGTCGCGCGGGGCGCGGTCGCCCTCGCACGGCTCCGGCGCGAAGACCCAGTCCCGGGCGGCGTTCTCCGGGGCCGGGAGCACGGGGGCGTCGGGGTCCGCCTCGGGATGCGGCGTGTAGTCCTCGGCGAGGACCCGCGCCCCGGGGTTGTCGCGGGAGGCCCGGGCCTCGGCCTCCGCCCGGCGATGCTCGAGGACCTGCTGGGCGCCGACGGCGGGGGCGAGGCCGGTCACCAGCGCCAGGGCGGCCACGGCGCCGGCCCGCGCGGGATGCGCATCGGCCCAGGGCCAGCGGCGCACCGGGGTGTCGACGAGCTTTGTGAGGAGGTGGGCGAGGACCAGGCTGAGCACGATGAGCACGGCGCCGTCCAGCAGGCCGGCGCTCTCGCGGCCGCTCCCGGAGAGCCACAGCACCAGCAGCGGCCAGTGCACGAGGTACAGGGCGTAGGCGACATCGCCCAGGAAGGCGGCCGGTCGGGTGCTGAGCAGGGCGTCGGCCGATCCCCGGACGCCGGTGCATCCGGCCACGAGGATCAGCGCGGCGCAGGCCAGCGGCCAGGCGGCGATCCAGCCGGGGAACACCCCGTCGACGTCCAGGATGATGCCGCAGGAGATCAGCCCGGCCAGGCCCAGCCACCCGGCGAGCACCCGCAGCACGATGCCGCGGGCGGCCATGGCCCGCTCCAGCCGCGGCATCAGCAGCGCCAGCAGGGAGCCGGCGGCGAACTCCCAGGCCCGCGCGGCGGTGTCGAAGTAGGCGACGGGCTGGTCGACGGCGGTCGACCAGACCGACCAGGCGAAGGACGCCGCCCCGACGACGGCGAACATCAGCACCAGCGCCCGATGGGGCCGCCGGCCCAGGGCCCGCGCGACAAGGCCGGTGCCCGCCATCAGCAGCGGCCACAGCACGAAGATCTGCCCCTGCACCGACAGGGACCAGAAGTGCTGGAGCGGAGAGGTGCCGGAGTCGTGGGCCGCATAGTCCACGGAGCGGTCGATGAGCACCCAGTTCTGCACGTGCAGGAGGGAGCCCACCGCGTCGTCGAGCAGGTTCGTCCAGGTCGACGGCGGCATCCACAGCAGCGCGCCGGCGAGCGTCGCCAGCACGACCACGGCGGCCGGGGCGAGCAGGCGCTTGAAGGTGCGTGCCAGCAGGGTCGCGACGTGCACCCGGTCCCCGCGCTCGAGCCGGGCCGCGATGGTGCCGGTGAGCAGGAAGGCGGAGATGAACAGGAACACGTCCACCCCGCCGGAGACCCGGCCGATGAACACGTGGTACACGACCACGAGACCGATCGCCGCGCCCCGCAGGCCGTGCAGCTCGGGCCGGAACCGCCGCGGGGCGGGCCCCGACGCGACCCCGGCGCCCGCCGCGGCGGCGGAGGGCCCGGTGCCGGGAGGCGGGCCGGTGCCCGCAGCGGCGCCGCTCACCCGTGCAGGAACTGCGCGAGCCCCCGGCGCAGGTACAGCGGATCGGCCACGGCGCACATCTCCCGCGCCGAGTGCATGGACAGCAGGGCGATCCCCAGGTCGATCGTCACCATGCCCAGGCGGGTCGCGGTGATCGGACCGATGGTCGAGCCCGAGGGCATGGCGTTGTTGGCCACGAAGCTCTGCAGCGGCACGGCGGCCCGCTCGCAGGCCTCGGTGAACACGGCGATGCCCACCGCATCGGTCGCGTAGCGCTGGTTGGCGTTGATCTTGAGCACCGGCCCGGCGCCCAGGCGGGGCCGGGTGACGGGGTCGTGGCGCTCGGGATAGTTGGGGTGGGCGGCGTGGCCGGCATCGGCCGAGACGACGATCGAGGAGGCCAGCGCACGCCGACGGCTCGCGTCGTCCCCGCCGAGGGCGGTGTGCATGCGCACTAGCACGTCCTCGAGGAACGGGCCGGCGGCGCCCGAGCGGCTCGCCGAGCCGACCTCCTCGTGGTCGTTGGCGACCATCAGCGCGATGGGCGCCCCGGCGGAGCGGGACGAGGAGCCGGCGACCGCGATCAGGGCCTCGACCTCCGCATGCATCGAGGAGAGGTTGTCCAGCCGCGCCGAGGCGAGGAACTCCTCGTGCGCCCCGAACACGGCAGGGGCCTGCGCGTCGACGGTGACGACGTCGTACCCCAGCACGTCGTCCTTGGCCACGCCCGCGGCCTGCGCGAGTAGTCCGAGGACGTCGACGGGGCCCAGGCCGATCACCGGCTGCATGTGCCGCTGCGGGTCCAGCGTGAGGCCGTCCTTGGTCACTCCGCGGTCCAGGTGCACGGCCAACTGCGGCAGGCGCAGCACGGGGCCCGTCGCGACGAGCACCTCCTCGCCGCCGCGCAGGGCGAGACGGCCGGCCAGGCGCAGCTCGCGGTCCAGCCAGGAGTTCAGCAGCGGCCCGCCGTACACCTCGACGCCGACCTGGGCGAAGCCCTCGGCGCCCAGCTGCGGGTTCGGCTTGAGCTTGAGGGCGGGGGAGTCGGTGTGGGAGCCGACGATCCGCCAGGGGGTGGCGGCGTCGGCCTGCGGCGGGGCGGACCAGGCGATGATCGCGCCGTCGCGGATGACGTAGCGGTTCCCGTGCACCTCGGGCCAGTCGGCGTCCTCCTCCAGGCGCGTGAAGCCGGCGTCCTCGAGGCGGCGGGCCGCCTCGGCGCAGGCGTGGAAGGAGGACGGGGACGCGGCGACGAAGGCGCCGAGGTCCTCGGCGGCGGCGCGCGCGGCGGGGGACGGGCGCGCCGGGGTCGAGGGGGCGTCGGTCAGCGGGTCCTGCGCGGAGAAGGCGTCGGTCATCCCAGCATTGAACCATCTGTGCCGGTGCAGGGCTTGATCCGCAGCAGCTTCGCCTCGCCGACCTGCGCGACCACCTCCGCCGCGCCGCCGGTGGAGATCTCGTTCAGCCCCACATAGGTGGCGCGCCGCCCGAACAGCTCCCGGGGACCGAAGTCCAGGGCGTACTCGACGTTCAGCTCGTGCGCGGCCTCGCACACCTCCGGGTCCTCGTCGGCCTCGTCCAGGGCCCGGTTCAGCAGATGGACCTCCTCGGGGGCCTCGAAGCCCATGAAGCGGCTGAGCACCTGCCGGTCCGAGATCGCGTAGGCGAGGGCTCCGCCGTTCCACGGGTTCACGGCGATCACGGCGTCCTCGGGCACGTAGTCGGGGACCAGCTCGAGCAGGGCCTTCTCGTCGGGGGTGAGCAGGTCGTAGCGGGTCCAGTTCAAGGCCGCCTGGTCGTGCGCGAACCGGCCGGCGGGGCCCAGGGAGGCGAGGGCCGTCCCCGCGAGCACGGCCAGCACGGCGGCCAGGGCGAGGGCCGGGCGCACCGGGGCGGGCCGCCGCGGGGACGGGGGGACGGGCGTCTCCGCGGCGGCGCGCTCGTGGCGGCCGCGGGTCAGCACCCGCGGGCCGATGCGCACGACCTGCTCCCGCGGCGCGGCAGCGGCACCGGCCCCCGCCGCCGCGGCGGACGCGGCTCCGGGACGCAGGCGGCCGGTCAGCAGCCCCGCCAGGGAGTCGAGGCCGAGGGCGAGGATCGGCACGCCCGCCGCCACGGGGATCGCCGCGATGCGGTAGGTGTCGGAGTACCAGTTGCCGGTGATCGCATAGCGCAGGTCCAGGTCCCACACCGAGGCGGAGACCATGAACACCGCGGAGGACACGGCGAAGGCGGGCAGCAGCCAGCGGCCCTGGCCCCGCAGCAGCACGCCGACGATGGCCGCGGCCATCGCCAGGCCCACGACCACCACCGGCAGCCCGCCGGTCCCGGCCAGGGAGATCGCCTCCAGGAACGACCAGGCGTGATCGGTGTACGGCCCCCAGACGGCCGAGGACTGCGAGGGGCGCAGGCGCGGCCAGATGACCACGGCGATCGCGGTGAGCAGGACCAGGACCGCGAGCGCCCGGACGAGCAGGCCGCGCCGCGCGGGCTCGGGCGCGGCGGAGCGGCGCAGCGCCACCAGGTGCGCCCCGGCGGCCCAGGCGGCGGCCGGCACCGCCAGCAGCAGCGCGGCGAACACGCCCTGGGGGTGGGAGAGCGCCAGGGCCAGGCCCGACAGGGCGAGCAGCCCCAGCAGCGGGCCCAGGGCGATGCGCTCGCGGGCCTCGGGCACGAGACCCACCAGGTGCGCGCCCAGCAGGATCAGCGGAGGCAGCAGGACGGTGGACAGGAAGTTCGGCCACACGATGCCCCAGGACATGAGCATCAGCGGGAAGGCGGAGGAGATCCCCGACAGCGCCCCGGCCAGGAACAGCCCGAGCCGGCCGGAGCTCGTGCACAGCCGCACCAGGGCGACCAGGCCCAGCGGCCACACGAGCACCGCCAGCACCAGCATCAGCACGTTGGAGCCCAGCACGATGTCCCCTCCGCTGAGCATCACCACGAGGCTGGCCAGCTGGTGCCAGGCCGAGGGGTAGAAGGTGCCGTCGGCGCCCGGCATGGCGGTCATCGTGCTGACGTTCCAGGCGGAGGCGGAGCCGGTGTCCAGCACCCAGCGCACGGCGTTGAGATGGAAGACGGCGTCGTAGGTCTGGCTGACCGCGTCGATCGATCCCATCATCACCAGGGCGCGGACGAGGGTCACCGTCCCGCCCAGCAGCACGCCGGCCGCGATCACGCCCGCCGTGGCCGAGGCCCGCAGCCGGTCCCGGGCAGCGGGGAGCAGCCCCCGCAGCTCCGTGCGGCGCCGCCACAGCAGCGGGACGCCCACGAGGAGGCCCAGCAGCAGCGGGGCCAGGGGGTTCCAGGGGAGGCCGATCAGGGCGCAGCCCTCCGCGGCGACGGTCACCACCGCGATCGACAGCGGGGTCAGCACGGCGGCGCGCGCCAGCGGGTGCATGCGCAGGCCGAGCGCGAGGGGCAGGCCCGGCAGCGCCAGCACGGCGAGGGAGGCGAGGGCGGCGGCCGCCGTGGCCAGGACCAGGATCACGTGCACTCCGTTTCTTCCGTCCGCGTGGCGCCAGGTCATCGTACGGCCCCGGGCTGTCTCCGGGATCCAGGCGAGGGCCGTGCCGCGCCGGGGTCAGCCGCGGGCGGCGCCGCCGTAGCGGCGGCGCGTGCGCCCGCGCACCGCGGCGGCGAACAGGCGGGGCCGGGCGAGCAGGAGCGCGGCGGCGATCCCGGCCGCGGGGCTCGTGCGCAGGGCGGCCGGCAGGACGCGGGCGGACAGGTCGCGCCGGCAGGCGGACAGGACGGCGCGGGAGCCGTCCGCTCCGGTCCCGGACAGGGCCGCGGACTGTGCGATGAGGACGGTCAGCAGCAGGTGCAGCACCGCCATGTCCTGCGCGGCGCCCTCGCGCACGGCCGGGGGCAGGTGCGTGCGCACGAAGCCGAGGGCGGCGTCGCGCTCGGCGCGCTCGGGCACGCGACCCCAGGTGAGGGAGCCGGGGCTGATGCGGTACTCGACCAGCGGCGCGGGCAGCGAACGGACCGTCCGGGCCCGCGAGAGCGCCACGATCACCCCCGCGAGGTCCTCGAAGCGGTGCACGCCCCGGGGGAAGGGCTCCGTCCCCAGCAGCTCGCGGCGGAACGCCTTGTCCCAGGGGAACGGGGTGATCGCATCGCGCATGGCGGCACGCGCCGCCTCCGGTCCGGTGAGCAGGCCCTGGCGGCGGCTGGCCTCCTCGCGCACCTGGCTCCCCGTCCGCACGCGGCGGCCGACGACGACGGCGTCGACGTCTGCGGTGAGGGCCCGATCCACGGTGTCGAGGAATCCGGGCAGCTGCACGTCGTCCGCGTCGAGGAAGGCGATGATCTCCCCGCGCGCCCTCGCGAGTCCGGCGGTGCGTGCCGCGGAGACCCCGGCGTTGGCGTCCAGGGACAGCACGTGCACGCGGTCCGGGGCGGCCGCGGCGGCGGCCCGGGCGGCCTCGGCCGTGGCATCGGGGGAGGCGTCGTCCACCACGATCACCTCGACGTCCGGCCGGCCCTGCTCGAGCACCGACGCGATCGCAGGGCCGATGCTGCCCTCGGCGCGGTGGGCCGGGATGATGACGCTGATGCGCACCGCGGTCATCGGGCCCCCTCCGCCCCGGTGGCCCGCCGCAGCAGGAGCAGGTGGGCGGCGATGCCGAGCATCGGCCCGAGCAGCAGCGCGAGCACGACCCGCAGCTCGAGGCCCAGCGGGACCCACAGCACGGCGACCCCGACGGCGCTCGCCAGCAGCCAGCCGGCGGCGTAGTCGCGGTGGCGGTCCACGGCGAGGGCCGCGGTGCCGCTGAGGGTCAGCAGGGCCACGGTGCCGCCGGCGAGGGTGAGACCCGCCCAGGTCAGCGGGTGCGAGTCGTACAGCGGGTTGACCAGCCGCAGGGCGGGAGGGCCCAGCAGCGCCGCGAGCACGGCGGCCCCCGCGGCCAGCAGCGCGATCCGCGCCATCACCGGGGCCAGGGCCTGCAGCGGACGGTCGCGGTGGGCGACGAAGGCGGTGATCGCCATCCCCTGCAGCGCCTGCAGCGGGATCATGATCGGGGCGCGGGTCAGCGACAGCATGAACAGCAGCGCGGCGACGGCGGCGGCGTCCTCGCCGCGGGCGGAGGCGTCGATGAACGTCGGGTACGCGGTCACCAGCACGGCGGAGCAGGCGGCGGTGAGCATCGCCCCCAGGCGGCGCCCCAGCAGCTCCCGGCCGGTCAGGGCGACGCGGGCGCGGGCCGCAGCGCGCCCGGCCCGCGTGGCCAGCACCATCACCACCCATACGAGGACGGCGCAGGCCGCGGCGAGCTGCAGCAGCGCCAGGCCGGTCCCGGCGCCCACCGCGCCGAGCACGATCGCGAGGACGACCAGCGCGCAGGCCAGCAGGCGGAGGATCGCCTCGCTGCCCATCAGATCGGCGTAGGGGCGCCAGCGGCCCCGGCCGGCGAGGGTCCCGGCGACCGCGGTGTGGCAGGCGTACAGGCCGGCGGCCACGACGACCACCGCCACCGCGCCCACGGTCCCCGACGGCAGGCGCCCCGGCGCCCACAGCGGGGCGGTCGCCGCGAGCAGCACGGCGGCGGCGGCGCCGATGCCGGCGGCGGAGCCCAGCACCCCGGTCCCGGCCCGGCCGCCCAGCGGCGCCGGGGCCGCCGAGACCGCGCGGGTGGTCTCGTGCTGGATGCCGGAGAGGACGCCGAAGACCCCGAACAGCACCGCCCAGAACACGAGGAACTGGCGATTGGCCTCCGGGGGCAGCGCCCGTGCCGCGAGCGCCATGATCGCGAAGCTGGAGACCGCGGCGAGCAGGGAGGCCAGCAGGATCCGGCGGGTGTCGCTGCGCTGCACGGCGGGAGCGGTCATGGCGCGCAGGCGTCGATCCGGTACAGGGCGGCCTCGCCCTCGGAGTCGACCAGGGTGAAGCCGGGCGCGTCGCCCAGGTCGTGGAAGCCCGGGAAGTCCCAGGGGGAGCTGTTGACGTTCTCCGAGCCGAAGTCCAGGACGTAGTCCGCGCCCGTGTCCTGCACCGCGGCGCAGACCTCCGGGTTCGTGGAGGCCTCCCGCAGGTGCTGCTCGAACATCTGGTCCTGCGGCGAGGCGTACTCCAGGGTGTGGTGCGAGGTGGTCGCGATGCCGGTGTACGGGTAGGCCATGGAGCTGCCGTTCCAGGCGTTGGTGATGATCACGGCGTCCTGCGGCACCGACGCGGGCAGGCGCTCGATGAGCGCGAGCTCGTCCGCGGTGAGGACGTTGGACTTCTCGTCCAGCCGGTAGCTCCAGCCGGCGCTGCGCTCGGCGAAGCGCATCCAGTCGGTGTCGTGGGTTACCTGCAGCGTCAGCACGCTCGCCACGATCGCGAGCAGCGGCCACAGGGCGCGCCGCGGGGCGCGCGGGAGAAGGGGCCCCAGGACGTCGGCGGTGCGCCGGGTCAGCAGCGCCACGCCCAGGGCGGCGATTGGCACGGCGGGGATCGCGAGGACGGCCGCCAGGCGGTACGGGTCGTTGTACCAGACCCCCACCAGGGCGGTGCGGGCCTCGCCGTCCTCCCAGCCGGAGATCGCGACCCACAGGTAGACGACCACGACCCAGGCGCCCAGCAGCTCGGCGCGCCGCACGCGCACGGCGGCGTAGGCGCCCATCAGCAGCAGCACCATCAGCGACCAGGCGGGCATGCCGGCGGCGGCGTCGAAGGTGAGGGCGCGGCCGATGGCCTCCGGGATGCTGGAGCTCGGGGGCCAGGTCAGGGCCTCCTCGGGCGGGCGGATGATGGGCCAGATGGCCCGGGCCCCGGCGAAGAGGCCGTACGCGCCGGCGGCCAGCAGCAGCACCGGCAGCACGGTGCCGCGCACGCGGGGGTGCGCGGCGCGCAGCAGCGCCCCCACCGCGCCGACGGCGGCGATGGGGATCACCATGGCGACCAGCGACATGGAGGCGTTGGGGTGGGCGAGGGACATGCCGATCGACCCCATCAGCCCGCCCACGACCACGGCGGTCCAGGTGATCCCGTCGCGGCGGCCGATGCGCAGGAAGCGCAGCACCAGCACCAGCATCCCCGGCAGCAGCGACAGGCCCAGCAGGTTCGGGTAGAGCACGCCGAAGACGATGAACAGCAGCGGGAACAGCGGGAAGGACGCGGCCAGCACCCCGGCGGGCAGCAGCCCCAGCCGCAGCAGCGAGGAGGGCAGCACGGCCCGGCACAGCAGCACGATGCCGGCCGGCCACACCAGGGCGCACACCGCCAGGGCCATGGCGTTCGTGGCCACGACGATGCTGCCGCCGCCCGTGGTCAGCAGCACGAGGGAGACGGTGTCGTGCCAGGCGGCGGGGTAGAAGGTGGAGTCGCCGGGGGAGGCGGTCATGGACAGCAGGTCCAGGCTCGAGGCGCTCGCCCCGTCGAGGATGTAGCGCACCGCGTTCTGGTGGAAGATGTTGTCGAAGGTCTGCGAGAGCGCATCGGGCACGCCGATCACGCCCGTGACCGTGCGGGCCAGGAGCACGCCCCCGATGACCATCGCGAGGATCGTCAGCAGCTCCACCGAGGTGAGGATCGACACCGCCCGGGCCCCGGGCGTGCGCCGGCGGGGGACGGCGGTCCCGGTGCGGGGCGGGCCCTCGGCCTCCGGGGCACGTTCGATCCGCGCCGCAGGGGCGGCGCCGGAGGCCTCGACGGACGCCTCGGTCCTCTCGGACGCCTCGGCGTCGTCGGAGGTGCCGGCATCCTCCGGGGCATCGGCCGCGAGGGGATCATCGGCCTCGGCCGCTTCGTCGGCGGCGGCGGGGCCGCGACGGCGGCGCAGGCGCGAGGAGATCACCCTCACGGCCCAGAACAGGGCGCCGACCAGCACCGCGAGTCCCCCTGCCGGCAGGGGGCCCCAACCGATCCCGGCCATCGGCGCGAGGATCGCGGCGACGGAGATCAGCGCGAGGGAGAACAGCGGCGCCAGGCCCCAGGCATGGGCGGGGCGCAGGCGCAGGGCGGTGGTGCAGACGAGCCCGGGGACGAACAGCCAGGCGGTGGTGACCGCGAACGGGATCAGCATCGGAGCCCACGTCGCCACTGAACCCTCCGTCTCCCCGTCCGTCCGCGAGGCCCCACTGTATCGGGCGGCGCGTCGCCGCCGGAAACCGGGACGGTACGCTGGCCCGGACCGGCTGGCCGTGCGACCGCCGGGGATTCCTGGGACGGCACCGGCATACGGGGGAGCGAGCGGATGGACGAGGGCGCGGCCCGGCTTCTCGTGATCGTGCCGGCATGGAACGAGGAGGAGACCGTCGGCGCGACGGTCCGCGAGGTGCTCCAGGCGGTGCCCTCGGCCGACGTCCTCGTCGTGGACGACGGCTCGGTCGACGGGACCCCGCGGATCGCGGCCGAGGCCGGGGCGAGCGTGCTCAGCCTCCCCTACAACCTCGGCGTCGGCGGGGCGATGCGGGCCGGTTTCCGCTACGCGCGCCGCTTCGGCTACCCCCAGGTGATCCAGGTCGACGCCGACGGCCAGCACGATCCCCGCGACATCCCCCACGTGCTCGAGGGCCTGGAGCGGGCGGACATCTCCATCGGCGCCCGGTTCGCCGGCAGCGGCGAGTACACGGTCCGCGGCCCTCGCCGCTGGGCGATGGTCTTCCTCGCGGCCGTCGTCTCGCGGCTGGCCCGCACCCGCCTCAGCGACGTCACCAGCGGCTTCCGCGCCGCGAACCAGCGGGCCATCGAGCAGTACTGCCACCACTACCCGGCCGAGTACCTGGGGGACACCGTCGACTCGCTGGTGGTCGCCGTGCGCTCCGGGCTGCGGGTCACGCAGGTCGGCGTGCACATGCGCCCGCGCCAGGGCGGCACCCCCTCGGCCAACCCGGTCAAGGCCGCGCTGTACCTCGGCCGCAGCGTGTTCGCGGTGATCGTGGCCATGACGCGCGCCCCCGTGCGTCCGGAGGACCGCGGGGACATCCGCGAGCGCATCGCCCGGGCCGAGGACTGAGGACGAGGAGACGCCATGCCCAGCTCGCTGTTTTTCGGAGTGATCGCGGTCGCCGTCCTGGTGACGGTGATCGTGCTGATCCGCTCCCGTCTGCTGCGCGAGAAGTACGCCGCGCTGTGGATGCTGGTGGGCCTCCTCGTGGTCGTCCTGGCCGTGTTCCCGCGCGTCCTGGAGGTCCTCTCCCGGGCGGTGGGCGTCGCGATCCCCTCCAACCTCCTGTTCGTCCTCGCGATCCTGCTGCTGCTGGGCGTCGCCCTGCACCTGTCCCTCGAGGTGTCCCGGCTGGACGAGGAGACCCGCGTGCTCTCCGAGGAGTCCGCGATCCTGCGCCTGCAGGTCGAGCGGCTCGAGCAGGCGGTGCTGCCGCCCCGGCCGGCCGATGAGGACGAGGCGGCGCAGGCCCGCCGGGCCGCGGATCCCGAGGACCCCGCGTGAGCGCATCCACGGCGGCCGGCGCGCAGGACGCGGCGCCGCGCGACGGTGCCCGACCGGCGGGGATGCTCATCGGCCGCCCCTTCTCGCTGCAGCGCAACGGGATGAACCTGGTGCGCCTGGTGCTGGCGACCTCCGTGCTGTTCCACCACAGCTTCCCCCTGCTGGGCCTGGGCGAGGGGCCGGTCTGGGGCGTCGAGGCGATCGGCGGCTGGGCCGTGATCGGCTTCTTCAGCCTCTCCGGCTACCTGATCATGGCCTCGCGGCGCACCAAGACCTTCGGGGAGTACCTCACCCTGCGCATCGCCCGGATCTACCCGGCGTTCCTGGTGTGCCTGGCCGTGACCGCGCTGGTGTTCGCCCCGATCTCCTGGCGCCGGGCCCACGGCTCGCTCGAGGGCTTCTGGACGGCTCCGGCCATGCCCTGGCAGTACCTCTGGAACAACATCACCCTGAAGATGACCACGTGGAACGTGGCCGGAACCCCGCTGGACGTGCCCTACCCCGGGGCGTGGAACGGCTCCCTGTGGAGCCTGTACTACGAGTTCTGGTGCTACCTCGTCATCGCCGTGCTGGGCATCCTCGCCGTCGCCCGCCGCCGGGCCTGGCCCGTCCTGCTGCTGTGGGCGGCCTCGGTGGCGTTCTGGGTGCTCGTCCACCGCACCGGGCGCTTCGACATGATCGGCTTCGACCTGCAGATGCTCGGCAAGCTCCTGCCGTACTTCCTGGCCGGCAGCGTCCTGCAGATGCTGCGCGGCAGGATCGGCATGCACCCCCTGCTGGCGCTCGCGGCGGCGGCCGGGTTCATCGCGGCGGTGCAGTGGGACCCGGTGATCGGCGGGCAGATCGCCTCGCTGTGCGGGACCTACGTGCTGCTGTGGATCAGCCACGTGCTTTGGTCCCCGGGCTGGGTGCGCCGCCACGACATCAGCTACGGCATGTACATCTACGCCTTCCAGGTCCAGCAGCTGCTGGCCGTGCTGGGCTTCGCGAGCCTCGGCTACTGGCGCTACTCCCTGCTGGCGCTGGCGGCGACGGTGCCCTTCGCCCTGGCCTCCTGGTTCCTGCTCGAGCGGCCGGTGCTGCGGGCCGCCCGGCGCAGCATCGCCCCGCCGGCCGCTGCGGCGGCCGGAACGGCGACGGCCGGTGCGCCGACGACCTCAGGGCCGGATCGCACCGACGAGAGCATAACGTCGCCGGGCGGCTCCTGAGCGCAGGGGCGGGACGCCGAGCGCGGCTCAGGCCGGCAGCGGCGGGACGGAGGGCTGGGCCTCGATCCAGGCGACGAGACGGGCGACCCCGGCCTCGAGGTCGTAGTGCGGCTCCCAGCCGAGCGTCGCGCGCGCGGCCTCGATGTCGGCCCAGGCGTGGCGGACATCGCCCTCGCGGAACTTCCCGGTGACGTGCGGGGCGGGCGCCCCGTAGGCCGCGGCGATGGTGCGGGCGGCGGTGCCGATGGTCTGCACCTGGCCGGAGCCGATGTCCAGGGGGTCGGTGCTGACGTGCTCGGCCGTGGCCGCGGCGACCACGGCGGAGGCCACGTCGTCGATGAGCACGAAGTCGCGCCGCACCTCGCCGTCCTCGTACAGCGGGATCGAGCGGCCCTCGCGGGCGTAGCGGCAGAACAGCGTCATGATGCCGGTGTAGGGGTTGGCCATCGCCTGGCCGGGGCCGTACACGTTCTGCAGGCGCAGGATCGCCGCCTCGACGCCGAAGCTCGCCGCCCACACCCGCAGCAGATGCTCCTGGGCGAGCTTCGTGGCCGCGTACACGCTGACCGGGTTCGGCTGCACGCGGCGGGCATCCATCGCCACGGGCTGCGCGCCGGGGACGTCCCACTGGGCATCGGCCAGCGTGGCGGCGGTGCGCTGGGCGGGGTAGAAGATCGCGGCCTCGCCCTCCTCGTCGGTGCGCCGCCAGGCGCCCTCGCCGTAGACGGCGCGGGAGGAGGTCAGGACGATCCGCCCAGGCCGCGTCGGATGGGCGGCGAGGGCGTCGAGCATCCGGGTGGTGCCCAGCACGTTCGCCTGGGCGTGCCGGCTGGACTCGGTGAGGGACTGGCCGGTGCCGGTCTCCGCGGCGAGGTGGACGACGACCTCGGGCCCGTCCTGCCCGACCCGGACCAGGACCTTGTCCCAGGTCGCCGGCTCGCAGATGTCGCCGTGCACCAGCTCGACCTGCTCGGGGAGGTCCGCCGGGCGCTGCTGGGCGGGATGGATCTGCGGGTGGAGGCTGTCCACCGCGATGACGCGGTCGAAGGACTCCAGCAGCCCGGGCGCGATCGCGCAGCCGATGAACCCGGCCCCTCCGGTGACGACGACGGTGCGGGTGCTCATGAGGAATGCCTCCGGGAGGTCGAGGACGGGTGCGGGCTCATCGGCCCAGGGCGTGGCGGGCGAGGGCGCGCACCGAGCCCCATTCGCGGCGCATCGCGGCGCCCGGCATCAGGGTCGCGGCATGGGCGCGGGAGGTCAGACGGGCCTTCGCGGCGCGCTCGGCGCGGCTCCAGCCGAGCTCGCGGGCCTGGGCGGCGGCCAGGGCGAAGTAGTCGCGCTCGCCGGCGAAGCGGGTGCCGTCCAGAAGTTTCACGCTCGAGGCGGAGCCCGAATGGCGGCGGTAGCGGAAGCAGACCTGCGGGGCCACGAGCATCTGGTCGCCGCGGTAGACCATGTCCAGGATCAGGGCGAGGTCCTGGATGATCGGGAAGCCGTCACGGAAGTCGACCGAGCGGATCCGGTCGGTGCGGAAGGCGAGCGCCGGCCAGTACAGCCAGTCCCCGGTGAGCAGGTTCGCGGCGAGGGACTCCCCGGACAGCAGCTGGCAGCCGCCGCCGTGGGGTCGCACGATGCGCTGCTTGACCTTGTCGACCAGGGGGTCGACGATCCGGCCGTGCTCGTCGATGACCTCCACCCCGGGCTGGATGATGGCGGCGCCGGGGAAGCGCTCGTGGACCTCGCGGATGGTGCGCACATAGTTCGGCAGCAGCTCGTCGTCGCTGCCGATCATCACCATCACCGGCTCGGTCGCCAGGGACACGCAGGTGCGGTAGTTGGCGGTGATGCCCTCGTTGGAGTCCTTGCGCAGGTAGGTGATCCGCTCGTCGTCCAGCGACTGCACCCACTGCCCGGCCGAGAGATCGGGGTAGGCGTCGTCCACCACGGTCAGGCGCCAGTTCGGGTCGTCCTGGGCGAGGACGCTGAGGACGGTCGCTCGGAGGTACTCGGGCTCTCCCCAATAGGGGATGAACAGGTCGAGGATCACGGCGGCGGCGCTCCCTGGCGAATCGACGGTGCGGTGGGACCAGTGTACGGAGGCGGGGCTGTGGGCCGTCCGCGCCGGGCTCAGCCCCAGCTCCAGCCCTGCGCGGAGAGCTGCCCGTCCACGGCGGGGGCGAGGGTGCGGGCGTAGGCGGCGGAGATGTGGCTGCCGTCCATCCACACGAACACGTTGCCGATGATGGGCACGCAGACGCGGCCCGGGCACATCTCCTCGACGGCGTCGACGCTGTAGTAGCGGCCCGTCCCCTCGCCGACGGTCACCTGCGGCTGCGGGTTCTCGGGGAGGTACTGCTCGGCCACGTCGATGCGGCAGTCCTCGCCGTCGGTCTCGTGGCACTCGAAGGGGTCCCGGGGCAGGCGCGGCATGTCGCGGTAGCCGATCACGTCGATGCCGACGTCCAGCATCGGCTGCTGGAGGTCGGCGATCCCGGTCATCGGCTGCTCCGCATCGGGCCCGGCCGCGGGCAGGAAGGTGGAGGCGGAGGCGAAGGCGTCGGGCTTCAGCTCGAGCATCCAGGACATCAGCGCCTGGTTGTGGGCGTTGCAGTCCGGTGGGACGGGCTCGCCGGTGGAGAAGGCGCAGCCGCCGCTGACCACCAGCATCACGTCCCAGCCCCGGGCCTTCGCGGTCTCGAACAGGGCCGGGGCGAACTGCTCGTCGCGGGAGTTCCCGGCGACCACCAGCAGCGGGCCGGAGCCGTCGCCCTCGAAGCCGCAGTACTGGGCGAGGTCGTCCGGGACGCCGTGGTCGGCGCAGGTCCCGCTCAGGGCGAACCAGTCGGAGGTGCGCTTGTCCGGCGGGGGCAGCAGCTCGGGGGAGGCATCGCCCTGGTACTCGTACTGCGGGGCCAGGGCCCCGGCGCCGGGGTTGTTGGTGGCCGCCTCGGCGAGGAGCTCCTGCTCCTGGCGGTCCAGGGCGCGGGTCCAGGCGGTGGTGGTCCCGAGGATCAGGGCGAGGCTGGTGACGATGACCAGCCCGCCGCGCCACCACGAGGCGCGCAGGCTGCGGCTGGTGCGGATGGGGGCGTCCACCAGCACGGTCAGCAGCCAGGCCAGGACGATGCTGGCCGCCACCAGAGCGGTGCCGAGCTTCGGGCTCGCATGCGTGGAGTCCCGCAGGACCAGGCCGAACACCAGCAGGGGCCAGTGGACGAGGTAGAGGGCGTAGGAGATGTCGCCGAGCCATTGCAGGGGCCGGGAGGACAGGAGGCGGTCGGCTCCCCAGCGGGTGCCGGTGGGTCCGGCGATGATGACGAGCGCGGCGGCCAGCAGCGGCCAGAGGGCGACGTATCCGGGGAAGGCTCCTTCGACGTCGATCACCCATCCGGCCGAGAGGATCAGGGCCAGTCCGATCCATCCGGCGCCGGCGCGGAGGGCGGCGACGCCCTGGGCTCCGTCGGCCTGCCGGTAGCGGAGGCGCCGTTCGATGGAGGGCAGGACGAGGGCGATGACGGAGCCGAGGCTGAACTCCCACAGGCGGGTGCGGGTGTCGAAGTAGGCGAAGGTCTGGTCCGTGGCGGTCAGGTGCACCGACCAGGCGAAGGACGCGGCGGTGATCGCGGCGAACAGGACGAGCATGACGGTGCGGGGGCGGGCGCGCAGGATCTTCGCGGCGAGGGCTGCCAGGGCGAACAGCAGCGGCCACAGCAGGAAGACCTGTCCCTGGATCGACAGGGACCAGAAGTGCTGGAACGGGGAGGCGGTGGAGTGATCGGCCGCGTAGTAGTCCACCGAGCGGAAGGCCAGCAGCCAGTTCTCCCAGTACGTGCCGGAGGCGACCGCCTCGGCGATCAGCTCCCGCCACCGTTCCTCCGGCAGCAGCAGGAACACCCCGGCGAGGCTGCCGAGGATCACGATCGCCGAGGGCGGCAGCAGGCGCTTGAACGCGTGGATCCAGTAGGAGGGGATCTGCAGCGCCGAGCCGGTCTCCAGCTTGCGGGCGAAGGACCCGGTCAGCAGGAACGCGCTGATCAGCAGGAAGATGTCCACGCCGCCGGAGACGCGGCCGAACCAGATGTGGTAGCAGACGACCATGAGGATCGCCACGGCCCGCAGGCCCTGCAGCTCCGGACGGAAGGTCGAGGCGACCCCTGCGCCCTCAGCAGCGGCGGGCGCCCCAGGGGCGGGGGAGGCCGCGGGGTCGCGGAGGTGCTTGGGGTATCCGGTCATCGACGGGGACCGGGCGCGGGCTGGTCGAACACCTGGCCCAGGGTACAGAGCGGAGGGGCCCTCTACGCGGAGGCGGGCGCGAAGCCCGACGCGTCGACCGCATCGTGGAACGCACCGCCGAGGGAGGCCGAGTACGTCGTGGAGAGATGGTTGGAGTCCACGAACACGTGGACGTTGCCGACCTCGGGCGTGCAGGTCCCGCCGGGGCAGATGCGGGAGGTGAGGTCGATGGTCGTGATCCGCGCCCCGGAGGATTCCTGGTTCAGCCGCAGGGCGAGCGGGATCATCGGGTCGAACGGGGCCAGGGACGGATGCACGGGCGTGTCGCAGTCGGTGCCCTCGGCGACGCATTCGGCCATGTCCACGGCGAAGCGGGGGTTGTCGCGCAGGGAGAGGATCGGCACGCCGGCGTCCAGCAGCTGCGGGGCCAGCGCGGCGAAGCCGTCCACGACCTGCTCGCTGCCGCGCCCGGGGACCGCCGATCGGGTGCCGACGGTGATGAAGGCATCGGCGTGGTTGTCCCGCACGAAGTCCACGACCTGCTCGTTGTACTGGGCGCACCAGGAGATGCCGGTGGTCTCCCCGAAGGCGCACTGGGGCCGGGCGACGGTGATGACCCGCCATCCCAGGTCCTGCGCCGCGGCCTGGATCATGGGCAGGGCCTGCATGGCGTGGGAGTTCCCGGAGACGATCACGAGCGGGGCGTCCGCGGTGCCCGGGTCGTGGATCTCGGAGCAGAAGGCGGCGATGTCGCCTCCGCCGGGGACGATGATGTCCTCGCGGCAGGGGACGTCGGGCCGGAACATGTCCCCGGGGAGGTCCTGCGGCAGCGGGAGCGCGGGGGCGGCGGGATCGATCTCGGGGCTGGGCGTGTAGCCGTCCTCCAGCACCCGGGCGCCGGGGTTGTCGATCCATTCCGCCGCGGCGGCGGCCTGCTCGAGCTGCTGCCCCTGCTGGTCCAGGTTCGCCCGCCAGGTCAGGGCGGTGGCGAGGATCAGCGCGAGGGCCAGCACCGCGACGAGGGCGCCGCGCCACCAGCGTTCGCGGAGCCGGCGGCTGGTGCGGATGGGGCGGTCCAGGGCGATGGTCACGAGCCAGGCGAGGAGGATGCTGGCGCTGACGAGGCCGGTGCCGAGCAGGGGGCCGGCGTGGCCGGTGCCCGTGGCGACGAGGGTGAGCACGAGCAGGGGCCAGTGGACGAGGTAGAGGGCGTAGGAGATGTCGCCGAGCCATTGCAACGGTCGGGAGGAGAGGAGGCGGTCGGCTCCCCAGCGGGTGCGGGTGGGTCCGGCGGTGATGACGAGTGCGGCGGCCAGCAGCGGCCAGAGGGCGACGTAGCCGGGGAAGGCGCCTTCGACGTCGATCACCCATCCGGCCGAGAGGATCAGGGCCAGGCCGACCCAGCCGGCCGCGGCCCGCCCCCGCGCATGACCGTTCGCCGCCGGATCCTGCGGGAGGCGGAAGCGCAGCCGCTGCTCGATCGACGGCAGCACGAGCGCGATGACGGAGCCGAGGCCGAACTCCCACAGGCGGGTGCGGGTATCGAAGTACGCGAAGGTCTGGTCGGTGGCCGTGAGGTGGACGGACCAGGCGAAGGAGGCGACCGTGACCGCGCCGAACAGGACCAGCAGCACCGGCCGCGGCCGCAGCCTCGTGCGCCGGCACACGAGGGCGGCCAGGAGGAACAGCAGCGGCCACAGCAGGAACACCTGGCCCTGGATCGACAGGGACCAGAAGTGCTGGAACGGCGAGGCGGTGGCGTGATCGGCCGCGTAGTAGTCCACCGAGCGGGCCGCCAGCAGCCAGTTCTCCCCGTACACCCCGGAGGCCATGGCCTCGTCAATGAGCTCGCGCCACCGCGTGCGGGGCAGCAGGGCGGAGGTCGCGGCGAGGCTGCCGAGGATCACCAGCGCCGCCGGCGGCAGCAGCCGCGTGAACACGTGGATCCAGTACGACGGCACCTGCAGCGGCCGGCCGGTCTCGAGCTTGCGGGCGAAGGATCCGGTCAGCAGGAACGCGCTGATCAGCAGGAAGATGTCCACCCCGCCGGAGACGCGGCCGAACCAGATGTGGTAGCAGACGACCATGAGGATCGCCACGGCTCGCAGGCCCTGCAGCTCCGGACGGAACGGCGAGACGGCTGGGGCGTCCACGGCGATCGGCGCCGCCGGGGAGGTCTGCTCGGCGTCGGCCCGCCGCCGCCCGGGCGTCGCCGCCGCCGAGGGGGCCGGGGCCGGATCGTCCGCGAGGTCCTCCCGGGGCGGGGTCGGATCGGCTGCCGCGAGATCCTCCCGGGGCGGGGCCGGGGTCTCGTCCTCGGGTGGGGGCGGATCGTCGTCCTTCCCGTCCTGCAGCCAGGGATCGGGGGCAGGTGTCGACGGCGGGGCGGGAGTCTCGGGCACGGCATCGGCCGGCGCATCGGGGGTCGGCGCCGTGTCGACGACGATCGTCGGTGCCTCCGGTGCCTCCGGTGCCTCCGGTGCCTCCGGTGCCTCCGGTGCCTCCGGTGCCTCCGGTGCGGATTCCGCTGGTGCTGCGGGTGCCTCCGATGCCGGTGCCGCAGGTGCTGCCGGAACGTCGGCTCGGCGGCGCCCGCGGGCGTGCCGGTGGGCGGCGGCGCGCGCGGTGGGGCGTGCGGCGCTGCGCAGCTCCTCCTGCTCCGGCCGGGGGGTGCCGCGGCGGCGGCCGCGGGGAGCCGCGGAAGGCGTGCCGCCCGGACCGGCCGTCCCGGCATCGGCCCCGGGGCGCTCCTGTGTCATGAGGCCTCACCGGGCGCGGTATCGGCCCGGCGCGCGGCGGAGCGGTCGAAGGCCTGCAGGAGGCGGTCCTCCAGCTGCGGTGCCGCGGAGCGCGCGTAGGTCGCGGTGATGTGGTTGTCGTCGAGATACACGTAGACGTTCCCGATGATCGAGGGGCAGCGGCCCTCCGGGCAGATCACGTCGTTCATGTCGATCGCGGCGTAGCCGGGGTGGCTCTCCTCCCAGCCGGCCGTCGGGTCGGGCGTCGTCGCGGCGACGTGCTCGAAGGAGCAGCTCTCGGCCTTCGTGCTGAGCTCGCACTCCTCGTGGGAGGTCGCGAACCGGGGGTTGTCGCGGATCCCCAGCACCGTCGCTCCGCCCTCGGTCCAGCGGGACACCTGCGCCTCGGTGCCCTCCCGGATGACCTCCTGCGTGCCGTCGCGGGTGGTGAAGGTGGACTGGATGAGCACGGCGTCCGGGTCGTGCCGGGCGATGAAGGCCTCGGCCTGGCCCAGCCAGGCGTCGCAGTCGGCCGCGGGGTTGTCCTGGGCGGAGGTGAAGAAGCACGCCGGGCGGCGGACGATCACGAGGTCCCAGTCCTGCCGCTGGGCGATCGGGATGAGCGCGGCCATCCACTGGTCGGTGTGGCTGTTGCCGACGGCGACGACCCGCCGGGTCGGCTCCTCGGGGGCGACCAGGTGGGCGCAGTCCAGGTGCGCGAGGCCGCCGATGTCCATGCCGGGCTCCTCGTCGCACCAGCCGGTCATCTCGTCCGATGCCCAGTCCGAGGTGCGGGCGCCGAGCGCCGGCACCACCGGGGCGTCCGGGTCGCCGGCGGCGACATATCCCTCCGCCAGGACGCGGGCCCCGGGATTGTCGGCCGGGGCGGCCTGTGCCGCGAACCGCTCCTGCTGCTGGTCCAGGACCCGGGCCCAGCCCACGCTCGGGCCGATGATCAGCGTCAGGCTGGTGAGGACGACGAGGGCGCCGCGCCACCAGCGTTCGCGGAGTCGGCGGCTGGTGCGGATGGGGCGGTCCACGGCGATGGTCACGAGCCAGGCGAGGAGGATGCTGGCGGTGACGAGGCCGGTGCCGAGCAGGGGGCCGGCGTGGCCGGTGCCGGTGGCGACGAGGGTGAACACGAGCAGGGGCCAGTGGACGAGGTAGAGGGCGTAGGAGATGTCGCCGAGCCATTGGAGGGGCCGGGAGGACAGGAGGCGGTCGGCTCCCCAGCGGGTGCCGGTGGGTCCGGCGATGATGACGAGCGCGGCGGCGAGCAGGGGCCAGAGGGCGACGTAGCCGGGGAAGGCGCCTTCGACGTCGATGACCCATCCGGCCGAGAGGATCAGGGCCAGGCCGATCCATCCGGCTGCGGCGCGGAGGGCGGCGAAGCCCTGGGCTCCGTCGGCCTGCCGGTAGCGGAGGCGCTGTTCGATGGAGGGCAGGACGAGGGCGATGACGGAGCCGAGGCTGAACTCCCACAGGCGGGTGCGGGTGTCGAAGTAGGCGAAGGTCTGGTCCGTGGCGGTCAGGTGCACGGACCAGGCGAAGGACGCGATGGTGATCGCGGCGAACAGGACGAGCATGACGGTGCGGGGGCGGGCGCGGAGGATCTTCGCGGCGAGGGCGGCGAGGGCGAACAGCAGCGGCCACAGCAGGAAGACCTGTCCCTGGATGGACAGGGACCAGAAGTGCTGGAACGGGGAGGCGGTGGAGTGGTCCGCGGCGTAGTAGTCCACGGACTGGAGGGCGAGCAGCCAGTTCTCCCAGGAGGTGCCCGCCGCGAGGGCCTCGGTGAGGAGGCCGCTCCACCGAGTCTGGGGGAGCAGGAAGAAGATCCCGGCGAGGGTCGCGAGGATCACCAGCGCCGAGGGCGGCAGCAGGCGCTTGAACGCATGGATCCAGTACGACGGCACCTGCAGCGGCCGGCCGGTCTCCAGCTTGCGGGCGAAGGATCCGGTCAGCAGGAACGCGCTGATCAGCAGGAAGATGTCGACGCCGCCGGAGACGCGGCCGAACCAGATGTGGTAGCAGACGACCATGAGGATCGCCACGGCTCGCAGGCCCTGCAGCTCCGGACGGAACGGCGAGAGCGGGGACAGCGCGCGCCGCTGCGCATCCGGTGCGGCGGGAGCGGGCGCCGGCGCCTCCGGCGCGGGCTCCGACCTCTCCGGGGCGGGCGCCGGCTTCTCCGGCGGCGGTGCCGGGGATGCAGGAGCGGGCACGGTCGCGGCCGCGGGTGCGGGGGCAGGGGCAGGCTCGGCAGCGGCCGCCGAGGCGACCGGGACCCCGGGGCCGGTCTCGGGCTCGGCTCCGGGCGCGGCGGCGCGGCGGCGGCCGTGGGCACGGCGTCCGGGAGCCGCACCGGCAGGGACGGGCTGCTGCGGAGTGCTCGGATCCGAGGGGGTCGAGCCCGGGCTCGTCGGCGCCGCGTCGCCGGCAGCTCTCAGCCGGGCGAGCTCCTCCTGCTCGGACAGCGGCGTCCCGCGTCGGCGCCCCCTCGACGGGCCGGCGGAGGCGGGGGGAGCGGGTCCATCGTGGTCGATGTCCTTCTCCTTGTCGTCGCCGGGCGCTCGGGCGCCGGGTCGCGCGAGCACGGAGATTCTAGTGCGCGCCGGGGCGCGGGGTCCCGGGGTTCGCAGACACGTCACAGCGCGCCCCGCGGACCATCGGCCGCCGACGGGCCGGCCGGCGGGACCCGGCCACGACAGCGACCCGGTCGCCACGCCTCGGGCGGGGACGGGCGGTGCGGGCCGTGGGACCATAGGGCCGTGACCTCCGCGCCCTCCGCCTCCGACCCTCGCGACACCGCCTCCGCCGCCTCCCGGGGCACGGACCCCGGCCGCCGCGCCACCGGCTCCGATGCCTCGTCCGGGGTGCGTCCCGCCGGGGCCGACCTC
Organism: Brachybacterium phenoliresistens; assembly: GCF_000576425.1. Classification (GTDB taxonomy): domain Bacteria; phylum Actinomycetota; class Actinomycetes; order Actinomycetales; family Dermabacteraceae; genus Brachybacterium; species Brachybacterium phenoliresistens. The sequence goes on from NZ_KK070004.1 coordinate 60,531, forward strand.
GCCGCCGGCGTCCCCTCGGCCGGGGCGCACCCGGGCCGGGCCGAGTCCGGCTTCGAGGTCACCGCACGGCACGGCGAGAAGGCCCGCGCCGGGGTCATCACCACGCCCCACGGGCCGATCGCCACGCCCGCCTTCATCCCCGTGGGCACGAAGGCGACCGTCAAGGCGGTGCTGCCGGAGTCGATGACCGACCTCGGGGCGCAGGCGCTGCTGGCCAACGCCTACCACCTCTACCTCCAGCCGGGCCACGACCTCGTCGACGAGGCCGGGGGCCTGGGCGCCTTCATGAACTGGCCCGGACCGACCTACACGGACTCCGGCGGCTTCCAGGTGATGAGCCTCGGCGCCGGCTTCAAGAAGGTGCTCTCGAGCGAGTTCTCCGGAGGCCAGAAGGCCCGCACCGCCTCCGGCGAGGACGATGACGTCGCCGCCGGCAAGGAGCGCCTGGCCCACGTCGACGACGACGGCGTCACCTTCCGCTCCTTCATCAACGGCGACGTGCATCGCTTCACCCCCGAGATCTCGATGCAGATCCAGCACGGCCTGGGCGCGGACATCATGTTCGCCTTCGACGAGCTCACGACGCTGATGAACTCGCGCGGCTACCAGGAGTCCGCCCTGGAGCGGACCCGCCTGTGGGCGCTGCGCTGCCTGGCCGAGCATGCCCGCCTCTCGGCCGATCGCACCCATCGGCCCTACCAGATGCTGTGGGGCGTCATCCAGGGGGCGCAGTACGAGGACCTGCGCCGGAAGGCCTCCCGCGATCTCGGCGGGATGGATGTGGAGGGCTGGTCCTTCGACGGCTTCGGCATCGGCGGGGCGCTGGAGAAGGAGAACCTCGGCACGATCGTCGGCTGGGTGACCGATGAGCTGCCCGAGGAGAAGCCGCGCCACCTGCTGGGCATCAGCGAGGTCGACGACCTGTTCACGGCGGTCGCCGCCGGGGCGGACACCTTCGACTGCGTCTCGCCCTCGCGGGTGGCCCGCAACAGCGCCGTCTACACCCGCACCGGGCGGGTGAACCTCACCGGGTCCCGGTACCGGCGCCAGTTCGCGCCCATCGACGAGACCTGCGACTGCTACACCTGCACGCACTACACCGCCGCGTACATCCACCATCTCTTCCGCGCCAAGGAGATGCTGTCCTCGACGCTGTGCACCCTCCACAACGAGCGCTTCGTGGTGCGGCTGGTCGACGAGATCCGCGAGAGCATCGGCCGCGGGGACTTCGAGGCTCTGCGCGAGGAGCGCACGGGTGCCTACTACGGCGCGCCCCGCTGACCCGGCCGCGGGGACGCACGACGGCCCGGCCCACGACGCCGCGACCCTCCTGGGGTTCGCGGTCGCGTCCCTCGCCCTGGGCGGGGTGTGCTGGATGCTCGGGGCGCATCTGCTGATCGGCGCGCTGCGCCTGGCCGCCGGCATGCTGCTGGGTCTCGGCGCGGGCCTCACGGTGCTCGCGATCCTCGCCCGGCGGCGGCCGGGGAGGCGGGGGAGCGGGCGGGGCCCCGCCGCGGCCCTGGGCCTCGCCCTCGCGCTGGCCCTGACCGTCCCCGCAGCGATCGCGCACCGCCCCGACTCCCTGGCCGATGCCGCGATCGCCCGTCTCGCCCCGCTCGCCGAGGGCGACGGGATCATCGCGGGCCGGGACCCGGACGCCCCGGTCCTCATCCACCGCGCCACCGGTCCCGACGAGCTCCTGGACCCCGCCGACGGGAGCCGGCGCACCCTCCCCGAGGCGGACGGCGACCGCGTCCTGCTCGCCGCCGACGGCACCCGGGTGCTGCTGGTCGGCGCCGGCTCCACCCGCGTGCTGGATGCGACGGCTCCCGGCGCCGCGCCGCCCCTGCTCGCCGAGGTCGTCGGCACCCCGATCGCCCTGGCCGGGGACCTGCTCGTCGTGCAGGAGCCGACGCGGACCGGCTGCGCGACCCGCGGGCACGATCTGGCCGCCGGGGAGGAGGCCGCTGCGGCCCTCTGGACGCTGGTGGATGCGACGGAGGGAGGCTGCGAGGCCACCCGCGCCCTCGCCGGCGACGACGCCCCGGCCGCGGTGCTGCCCACGGTCCCCGTGCGCACCGACCCGCGCCAGGGGATCCTGCAGATGGACCCTGCCACGGGCTTCCCCGTCGGTCAGGTGCTCGCCCGGGCCCAGGAGCGCTGCCGCGCGCACGTGACCGGCCCCGAGCCCGCGCCGCCGGGGAGCAGGCCGGGGACGGAGGACCTGGTGCTGCTGGTGTGCTCGGGCGAGGACGGCGCGCTGAGCGTGCGCGCCTTCGCAGGCGGGGCGCCGCTATGGGCATCGGCCCCCTCCCCGGCCGGGCAGTGGGAGGTCCGCGCCGACGCCGGGCGCGTGATCGCCACCGGCACCGAGCAGGGCACGGACGTCCCCGGGGAGATCGTCGCGAGCCGGGAGCGGGCCGCCTGGTCCGCCCCCGGCGGGCCCGGGATCACCGCCGCAGGCGACTTCCGGGCGCGGCTGGGCATCGACGGGACCGCGATGGTGGTCGTGAACTCCGGCGCGCAGACCGTCGCCTACGACACGGCGAACGGCCGGCAGCTGTGGGCCCTGCCGGCGAGCGGCCCCGACGCCGAGGTCACCGGCAGCTCCGCGCACGGCACGAGCATCGTGCTGGATCCCGCGGCCCGCAGCGACGCCCTGGACCCCCGGGATGCGCAGCGGCTGCGGGTGGTCGACGTCGACGGGACGGTCACCGCCGAGCTCGTGCTGCGGGAACGGCCCGGGAGCCTGCATCCGCTGCCCGGGGGCCGGGCCCTGGTCGGCACGGGCGACGCGCTGCTGCTGATCGCGTCCCGCATCTGATCCGGGCGCCGTCCGGGGCCGCGCGCCGTCCGCTCGGGAGCCCCGCGACCTGCGCGCTGCCGGGGATGCGGAGCGGCCCCCGCCGGAGCGGGGGCCGCCTCTGCCTGCGAGGGCTGCCGGGGCCGGGAGAAGGCGGCCACGGACGGCAGCCGGACCTCAGGCGCCGAGCTTCTTCTTCGCGGTGCTGACGACGAAGTACGAGCCGACGAGGTAGACGACGCCGATCAGGAGGATCCGCGCGATATCGGCACCGAAGGTCGCGCGCACCGTCCCCTCGGTCAGCAGCCCGGCGGGGCCGAGGCCCATCGCGCCGGCGATGAACCCGACGACGAAGCTGAGGACCCAGTAGGCGATCGCGGAGACCGGCACCGCGACGGCGACGAGGATCCCGCCCAGACGGGCCTTCTCCCGGGCCGTGACGGCCACGATGACGGCGATGACGAACAGGGCGAAGGCCAGCACCACCCCGCCGCCGCCGATGACGAGGTTCGCCAGGCCCAGCCCGATCGCGCCGCCGGACTGGATGCCCATCTGCGCGTCCTGGGCGGCGCCGGCGCCGAAGATGTAGGCCAGGTCGAGGATCAGCCGGGCGAGGACGGCGAGCACCGAGAGGGCGATCATCGCGATGCCCAGGGTGCGGATCCGCTTCCAGGCGACGCCGTCGGGACCCGGGGTCGCGCCGACCGCGCCGGGGTAGCCGGCACCGGCGGGGGAGGAGCCGACGGGCGCGCCCGCCGGCGAGCCGAAGGATGCCGAGCCCGCGGGCTGCGCCTGCTGGGGCACCTCCTGCCAGGAGCTCGCACCCGCCGGGGACCCGGAGGGGGCGCTCGCGGGAGCGCCGTAGGGGGAGCTCGCCGGGGCGGCGTACGGCGAGGCCTGCGGGGCGGGCTGCGGGGAGGCGGCCGGCTGCTGCCAGCCGTCCTGGCCCTGCCACCCGCCCTGGTCCTGCGACGGCGCACCCTGCCAGCTCTGCGGCGGTGCCGGGTTCTGCGGGTCCTGGCCCTGCGGGGCGCCGGGGTACGGGGACGGGGGGTTGCCCTGGGTCATGGCGGGGCGCTCACTTCTCTCGCGTCACGGGTCGGTCCAGGCCCGATGGTCCGCGCCTGATCACCGACCACGATACCCGTCGCCGCACGTCACCTCCCGTTCGGGGAGGGGCGGGCGCGACTGGGGCCGCGCAGCGCTCACGACCGGCGCGCCGCCGACCAGGACAGGACGACGACCGCGGTCGCGGCGAGCAGCCACAGGAGCACGGAGGACGAGTTCGCCAGCAGGTTCGCGACGGCGTACCCGGCGACCTGCGCGGCGGCCCCGGCCAGGGCGATCAGCTGGGTCATCGCGACGGCGACCACGCCCGCCCCGGCGGCCACGAGCACCGCGATCCACGCCGGCCGGCGGCCGTCCTCGCCGACGCGGCCGATGAGCGAGCCCAGCGCGATCAGCAGGGCTCCGTGCGCCAGGGCGCTCGGCGCGCCGGCCACCAGGGAGGCGAGCTGGATGCGGGCGATGAGGAGGCCCGAGGGCTCCCCGACGAGCAGGTCCCAGGCGGCGGGCAGGCGGACCACGAGCACCCACACGGTCGTGAGGACCATGAGGATCGCGAGCGCGGTCACGGCGATCGCCGCCGTCCGCGCGCTGCGCCGGGAGGCGGCGGGGTCCTGTCCTCGTGGCGCGCCCGAGCCCTCGGACTGCCGCTGCGGGGCGCGGACCGCCCGGAGGGCGAGGACCGCCGCCACGGCGACGCCCGCGGCGGCGACCAGGACAGGGATCCCCAGGGCGAGGAACCGCAGGATCGTGGGCAGCAGGGAGGCGGGCCGGTCCCCGCCCCCGGCGGGGAGCAGATGGATGATCCCGGTCAGCAGGGTCGGCAGGAGATCCGCCGCGAGCACGGCGAGGACGATCGCCACGACGGCGCCCATCGCCCCGCGCGGGGCCCGCGCGTGCAGCCCGAGGGCCGAGACCGCGGCGGCGGCTCCGGCGACGGCGAGCGGGAAGGAGCCGAGGAACGAGGAGACGACGGACAGGACCTGGATGGAGCGCATCCCGCCGGCCGAGGCGTACAGCATCGGGCCGATCACGAGCGAGCCGATCAGCTGCCATCCCGAGGCGAGCACGAGCAGGACGCCCAGCCCGATCGTGGCCCGGAGCCAGCGCCGCGTCCCGGCCGCCTGCCCGGCAGGGGCCGGGACCGTCCCCGGGCCGGCGTCGGCGCCGGGGGCGGACGGCGGGGTCGGTGCGAGCGGATTGCGGCGGTGCGGGTCCATGGGTGCTCCTCCGGGGCCGGGCATCGGGCCGGGTCCCCTGAACGATCACACCGTAGTCGCCGCCGCATGCTCCCGCGCCGTGTCAGCCCTCCGGAGCGCTGAGCGCCAGGCGGAAGGACACCGGGCGGGCGCCGAGCACGTACTGCGGCAGCGGCACGGGCCCGCAGGCGGCCGAGCCCACCCCGTGCAGCGCCGCCGAGACCGTCACCCAGGTGCGGCCGTCGGGGCGCAGGGCGCCGTCGTGGGCGCGGCGGTCCAGCTCGGCGCTGGACCAGGGACGCACCGCCAGCCCCAGGCCCTCGGGCATCCTCAGGTGCAGCCCGCGGCCGGGCGCCTCGCCGCGCACGTGCGCGGAGACGACCCCGGCGCGGTTCCCGTTCTCCTGCGGCAGCACGTAGGGGACCTGGAGATCGTCCACCGTCGCAGCCCACGCCCCGAAGGTCGTGCCGCCCCCGGTGTCCGGGTAGGACTCGTGCGGGCCGAACCCCAGGTACCCGACCATGTCGAGGTCCCCGGGGGCCGAGAGGGTCCAGCCGACCCGCGGGAGCGGCAGATCCTCCGGCCAGGAGGCGCTGGGGGTCACCTCGACCTCGAGGACCAGGGCGGTGCCGTCGCTGGAGTACCGCTCGCGCACATCGGCCCCCAGCGCGGTGCCGTCCAGGCCCAGGCGCCGCGTCACCTCGAGCACCCCGTCGCGGGCGGCGATCGAGACCAGGCGCGAACGGGCCGCGTCCAGGCCGATCCGCCGCCAGCGCGTCTCGAGGGCCACGTGGGTGAAGGCCCGCTCGTTGTCCACCGGTGCACGCCACAGGTCCACGCCCGCGTCGGCGATGTCCAGCGTCCCCAGCCGCACCAGGCGGCCCAGGTCGTCGAGCTCCGCCGGGCCGATCCTCCAGCCGCGCCCCTCCGGCGTCGGGGCGGCGCCCGGTGCGGGCAGGGCGAACTGCTCGGCCAGACGCCCGGCATCCACGTGCGAGGCGGCGACGACCACGTGTCCGGCAGGGACGGGGCCCTCGGCCTCGCGGGTGAGCAGCCGCACCGTCACCGCGCCGTCGGCGAGAGCGGGCAGCGGGATCTCGGCGCTGCCGCCGGGGGCCAGCTCCGGCAGCGTCAGCGGGGTCCAGCTGCGCTGGTCGTCGACCGACACCTCCGCGCGCAGATGCGCGAGGTCGCGGAAGGCGTAGCGGTTGGTCACGCGCGCCGCGCCGTGCGAGACCTCCAGGCCGACGGGGGAGTAGTGGTGCGCGGCGTCCTGCAGCGCCGGCGACGGCGTGCGGTCCGGCAGCACCAGCCCGTCGGCCACGAAGTTGGCGTCGTGCAGGCGCTCGCCGAAGTCGCCGCCGTAGCCGAAGATCTCGTTCCCCTCGGCGTCCCGGGTGCTCAGGCCGTGGTCGATCCACTCCCAGATGAACCCGCCGTGCAGCGAGGGGTAGCGGTGGACCAGGTCCATGTACTCCTTCAGCGAGCCGGCGCCGTTGCCCATGGCGTGCGCGTACTCGATCCACAGGAACGGCTTGGTCAGCGCCGGCGGGTCCGCGAGGAGCTCCTCGTCCGGGGTGACGCCCAGGTGCTCGAGCATGGCGCGCAGCTTCGCCCGGGTGGCGTCGGACAGGTCCTTGCGGCCGATCTCCTCGCTCTCCGCATGGGTCGGGTACATCAGCGAGAAGACGTCGACGTGCTCGGCGAGGTAGTCCTGCTCGTAGATGACCGGCCGGGTCGGGTCCACGGCCCGCACCCGCTCGATCATGGCGTCGGTCACCGGGCCGGTGGAGGCCTCGTTGCCGATCGACCACAGGACGATCGAGGGATGGTTCAGGTCGCGCCGCACGAACCGGTCGGTGCGCTCGATCAGGCTCTGGCGGAACAGCTCGGAGGCGGCAGGACGCTCTGCCGCACCGGTGGCGTCCTCCCCGGTGATGTCCAGATGGAACCCGTGGGCCTCGAAGTCGCCCTCGCAGATGACATACAGGCCGGCCTCGTCGCACACGTCCAGGAAGCGCTGATGCGGCGGGTAGTGGGAGGTGCGCACCGCGTTGATGTTGTGCCGCTTCATGAGGGCGACGTCGAGGTCCTGGTTGTCCGGGTGCTGGGTGCGGCCCACGACGGGGTCGGCCTCGTGGCGGTTCACGCCGCGGAAGACGATCCGCTCCCCGTTGACGCGGAAGATGTCGCCGTCGACCTCCACCCGGCGGAACCCGGCGCGCAGGCGGACCGTCTCCGCGGCCGATGCCACGCGCACGTCGTACAGCGCCGGGGTCTCCGCGCTCCACGGCTCGACGGCGCCGACCTCGAGCACCCCGCCCTCGGCGGGGAGATCGGCCGCGATCTCGAGCTCCGGGATCTCCACGCGCACCGGGAGGCCCTCGCCGCTGATGCCGCAGGCCCGCACCGCGAGGCTGCCCGTGCCGGAGGCCGGGTCGAAGTCGGCGTGGGTGACCAGGTCGTGGATGCCGCCGGCGGGGCGCAGCAGCAGGTCCACGCTGCGGAAGATGCCGCTGGCCCACCACATGTCCTGGTCCTCGAGGTAGGTGTTGGCCGACCACTGCACCACCCGCACCTCGAGCAGGTGCGGGCCCTCGGCGGTCACCAGGTCGGTGACGTCGAACTCCTGGGTGAGGCGGCTGCCTGCGGTCACCCCGACCACGGCGCCGTCGATCCAGATCTTCGCGGCCGAGTCCACGCCCTGGAGGCGCAGCAGCACGCGGCCGCCGTCGGCGACCGTCGCCGACCACTCCTCGGGCGTCTCGATCAGGCGCGAGTAGTGCCCGGTGGGGTTCTCGTCGGGCACGTGCGGCACGTCCCGCGGGATCGGGTAGACGATGTTCGTGTACTGGGGCGCGCCGTGGCCCTGCAGCTGCCACAGCCCCGGCACGGTGATGGGGGAGACGGTGCCCAGGTCCGAGCCGTCGGCCCGCATGCCGTGGCGGAAGTCCCAGGTGCCGTCGAGGGAGAGGACGGGGGCGTCCGAGGTCAGGTGGGCACGGCCGCGCAGGCGACCGCGGCCCGCGGGCAGGGCCTCCCACCAGCGATCGTGCGCGGGGGTCGTCGGGGCAGCGGTGGTCATCCTCGTCCTCCTGGTCGTCACGGTCCGGCACCAACCTACCGGGCCGGGGGATCGGTGGGGAAAGCGCTCGCGGTGCGGGAGGGCACCGTGCGAATTGGTAGGCTCGCCGCTTGTGAGCACGCCCGAGCAGACCCCCGCGCGAGATCGTCGCGCCGACGCGGTCGCCGCGCGCAAGGAGGAGTACGAGCAGCTGCGCCGGCTGAGCACCTGGCGCCTGCTGTCGGCGACCAAGGCGCCTGCGGTGCTGTCCATCCTCCAGTCCGTCTTCCCCGCCGGGAACCGGCGCCTTCCCCGCAGCGAGCTCGTCGCCCGGGTGGAGACGCACGTCGGCCTGCTGCACGACGAGGAGCAGGACCCCGAGCGCGGGCGCACCGGCCGCTCCGCCGCAGAGTACGTGGACGCCTGGGTGCGCGAGGGCTATCTCACCCGGCGCGATGACCCGCAGCGGGTGGAGACCACCTTCGAGCCCTCTCCCGCGACCATCGACGCGGTCCAGTTCATCGCGTCCCTGCAGGAGCATCGGCCCACCACCACCCAGTCCCGCCTGCAGCTGGTCATCCAGCAGTTCGACCGCCTCGCCCAGGAGACGGAGACCGACCGCGACGCGCGCCTGGCGGACCTGCAGCGCCGCCGCGCCCAGATCGAGCACGAGATCGCGGAGCTCGCCCAGGGCGAGCTGATGCTGCCCAGCCCCGAGTCCTCCGTGGACCGTCTGCGGGACATCCTGCAGATCGCCGCGGAGCTGTCCGGCGACTTCCTCCAGTACCGCGAGGACCTGCGCGGCGTGGACCTGCACCTGCGCGAGCAGATCCTGTCCCCGGAGGGCTCGCGCGGCGAGATCCTCGAGCAGCTGCTGGCCGGCGACGACCTGCTGGGCCAGTCCACGGTGGGCCGCACCTTCACCGCCTTCTTCCGCATGCTCAACGATCCGGCGCAGACCCGCCAGGCCCAGGAGGTCGTGGACCGCCTGCTGGAGCGGGACTTCGCCTCCGCGCTCACCCGGGACGAGCGCGAACGCCTCGCCAACGTCTTCAGCGACCTCTACGAGCCGGCGCAGGAGGTGCTGGACGTCAAGACCGAGCTGTACCGTTCCCTGGCCCGGTTCGTGCGCAGCCAGGACTTCCGCCAGCACCGGGTGCTGCTGGACCTGCTGCAGGAGGCGCAGGGGATCGCCCTCGCCCAGAAGGACGAGGTCCCCCCGCGCGATCCGTTCCCGCTGGAGATGCATGTGGCCCGCGCCCGGATCGCCTCGGTCGCACAGCATCAGCTCAAGGACCCCACCGACCCCGGCGCTCCCGTCGAGGCGGAGGTCCACGACGCCACCACCCTGAGCGTCGAGGTGCTCGCCGATCTCGTGCGCAGCAACGACATCGACCTGGTGGGCCTGAGCTCCGCGGTCAACACCGTGCGCGGCCGCGCCGGGCAGGCCTCCATCGCCGACGTCCTGCGCGAGCAGCCCGCCACCCAGGGCCTGGCCAGCGTCATCGGCTTGATGTTCCTGGCGACGCAGCACGCGCAGGGCCGCGAGGGCTCGACCGAGATCGTCACCTGGCGGGAGCTGGACGGCAACGACTACGCCGCCCGCATCCCCGCGTTCTACTTCCTCGACGACGTCCCCGCCGACTGACCGTCCCTGCTGCCGTGCCCTGCGAGCACAGGGTTCCACGACGGCGTGCTCGCGGAAACGATCGGAGTGAATCCGTCGCTCCGAGATCCCCCGGAGTGAATCCGTCGCTTCCCGGCGAGGTAGCGACGGATTCACTCCGGGCGATGGCGCATCGCGCGCCCGGGGTCAGCCGGCTGGCCTGGCCGATGCCGGCGCGGTCGGCGCGGCGTCGACGACCGGCGCGGCCTCGGCGGGCGGTGCGGCGTCGACGACCGGTGCGGCCACGGCGGGCGGGAGGGACATGAGCGAGCGGGCCAGGGCCGCGAAGACCAGGGCGCACAGGGCATGCACGGCGAACACGACGCCCAGCGCGTGATCCATCGCCGCGGCCGCGTCCGCGGCGGTGCGCCCGGCCGCCGCGCCCGCCGCCCCGCCGGCGACATCATGCCCGGCCAGCGACCAGAACAGTCCGCCCAGCAGGGCGACGCCGAGGCTGAGCCCCAGCTGCTGGACCGTCGCGAACAGCCCGCCGACGGTGCCGGCCGCCTCCTGGGGCGCGCGGGAGAGGACCGTGGTCAGTACCGGTCCGAACATGCACGCCTGGACGACGCCCATCGGGATCAGCGCCCATTGCAGGGTGGCGAGGTCGTCGTGCCCGGTCGCGGAGAGCCCGGCGATCGCCAGCAGGATCAGCGACTGGACGACGGCGGCACGCAGCATCGTCCGCTCCCCGGCGCCGGGCACCAGGCGCGGCAGCAGGGCCGAGGTCGCGATGAACGCGATCCCGAAGCCGAGCACGAGCAGGGCCGGGCCCATCGGCCCCATGGCGTAGCGGGACTGGGCCAGCGCCGCCAGCTCGTACAGCATCGCGCCGTAGGTGGTGAAGAACAGCAGAGCCATCACCAGACCGCGCCGCACCACGACGACGCGCAGCACCGACGGCGGCACGACGGGGATGCGGCCCGCCCGCTCGGAACGCAGCTGCAGCGTCCAGAACGCCGCCAGCATCAGGCCGCCGCCCACCAGGGCGGCGAGGGACCAGGCGGGCCAGCCCGAGGACGGTCCGATGGTCAGCGGCACGACCAGCATCAGCAGGGCGGCGCCGAGCACCGCGGAGCCGGGCGCATCCAGGTCCAGCGGGTGCGGGGAGCGGCTGGCCGGGACGGCCCGCAGGGCGAGCACCCCGGCGAGGGCGAGCAGGCCGGTCAGGACCTGCACGGCCCGCCAGCCCAGGTGCTCGGGCAGGGAGGTCGCGACGACGCCGGCGACGATCTGCCCCAGCACGGTGCTCACGCCGCTGACCGCCGCGAACAGCATCAGCCCCCGGGATCGGGCGGCGCCCCGCGCCGTCGTCTGGATGGTCGCGAGCACCTGCGGGGTGAGCAGCCCTGCGCCGATGCCCAGCAGCACCCGCAGCACGACCATGCTCGCGAGCCCGGGGGCGAACGCGGTGGCGATGCTGATCACGGCCATGGCCAGGCCGCCGATCCGCAGCATCCGCCGCCGTCCCCACCGGTCGCCGATCCGCCCGGAGACGACCAGGCCCGCGGCGAAGGCGGTGGTGTACGAGGCGAGGACCAGCTGCTGGCCGGCGGGGCCGGTGCCGAGGTCGTGGCCGATCGCATCGGCCAGCACGTTCACGCTGCCGAAGACGAAGTTCACCGGCATCACCGCGATGAGCAGCACGGCGAGCCCGGCGGCGGTCAGCGGGGCGGGAGGGGAGGAGGGCCCCGCCGCGATCGGCGGGGCGGAGAGGGGTCGTGTGGTCATGGCGACCACCCTCGGCTCCCCGTGATCCTGTGACCAGGAGCCCGCTCATCATGGTACTGACGCCACCTGGCTGTGCCGTCGAGGCGGGGCCACACTGGAGGCATGGAGAACTTCCGCGATCGACGCCAGGAGCTGGGCGCCTTCCTCAGGGCGCGCCGCGAGAAGGTCTCCCCGGCCGATGCGGGGCTGGTCGCGACCGGCCGTCGTCGCACCCCGGGGCTGCGCCGCGAGGAGGTCGCCCAGCTCGCAGGCGTGGGCGTGACCTGGTACACCTGGCTCGAGCAGGGGCGGGCGAAGGGCGTCTCGGAGCAGGTGCTCGATGCCGTGGCGCGGGTGCTGCGGATGAGCGAGGCGGAGCGCCACCACATGCTGGTGCTCGCCGAGCGCACCCCGGCCAAGCCCGCCCCGCCCATGGCCCTGCGCCCCGAGCACGTGTTCCTCCTGGAGCAGATGCTGCCGTGGCCGGCCGCGGTGCAGACCGAGGCCTACGAGATCGTCGCCTCCAACCGGGCCTACCGCTTCCTGTTCGCGGACCTGGACGCGTACCCGCCCGACGACCGCAACTGCGCCTGGCTCATGTTCACCGACCCGGTGTGGCGCGGCAGCCTGGTCGAGGAGGAGCTCGTGCTGCCGGAGATCGCCGCCCGGCTGCGCGCCCGGCAGGCCGAGCATCACGAGGAGCCGCGCTGGCGGGCCCTGGTGGAGCGCCTGCGCGAGGGCTCGGAGGAGTTCCGCGGCTACTGGGACCGCCACGAGGTCGCCGACGACCAGCCGCGGCTGCGGCGCTACCGCTCCCCGCGCGCCGGGCTGATCACGGTGCACTTCCAGAGCCTGTGGCTGGACCCGGCGCTGGGGTCCCGCCTGATCGTCCTGGTCCCGGCCGATGCCGAGTCCCGCGAGCGGCTGCAGCGCAGCGCCGCCTTGCTGGAGGCGGCCCCGGCGTGGACGGCCCGCGAGGACGCGATCGACGCCCTCGCCGGCTGAGGGCCGGGGACCGCGGCGCCGGCCGGTCAGCGGTCGCGACCGGAGCCGTCGCCCGTGGTGCCTTCCCGGGGATCGGCGTCCTCGCGGTGACGCTCGTAGTACTCCTCGTAGTCGACCTCGGCGCCGATCTGTCCGTCCGCATACGGCGAGGCGGGGTGCTCCGGGTGCGACGCGCCCTCCGGGGCGGCGCCATCCGGCACCGCGGCGTCGGCCGGGGGAGCCGTCGGATCGGGGGCGACCCGCGGGTCCGCCGGATCCGGGGCCTGCTGCGATGCGCCCGATGCGGCGTGCTGACCGGCCCGGTCGGACTCCCGGTCGGGGACGGGCTCTCCGCCCGGGGAGGTCGGGGCGCGGAAGGTCACCGCGTCCTCGGGGCCCGGACGCAGGATCTCGACGTCGTCCGACGCCTCGGCCGCGCGCCGGCCGTGCCCCTCGGGACGGCCCTCCCCGGGAGCCGGGCTCCCGGCGCGGTCCTGGTCGGCGCGCTCCCGGTCGGCGCGGTCGGGGTCGTCGAGGTCGTGGTCGAAGGCGGCGAGCGCCGCGGCGCCGGCCGC
>NZ_KK070005.1 GCF_000576425.1 Brachybacterium phenoliresistens
CTGTGGAGGCTGCGCCGCGGCCTGCCGCCCCGGCGCCGCGGCCGCCGGACCGGCCCCCGGCTCCGCCGCGTCCTCCGCCGGCGGGACGGCGCCCGCCGCGGGCCCCCGCGGGTGCCGCGCCCTGCTGCTCCTCGTCCCAGGAGGCGCGCAGCTCCTCGTTGGCGCGCCGGTCCTCGGCGAGCTTGCGGTTGGCGCCGCCCTTGCGCCCGAAGTCGAGCTTGCGGGGAGCGCCCTTGTGCTTGATGCGCGAGGGATCCTCGGCGGGCTCCCCGGAGGGGGTGCGGCCGCCGAGGTCGATGAGGGCCTGGGCGGAGGCGTCGCGGACCTCGGACTCGACGGGCTCGACCTCGGCGCCGCTGATCACCTCGCGGACGGGGCCCAGCTGGTGCGGCAGGGCGAGGGTGACGACGGTGCCCTCGGCGCCGGCGCGGGCGGTGCGCCCGGAGCGGTGCACGTACTCCTTCACGTCCGTCGCCGGGTCGACGTGGACGACCATGGTGACGTCGTCGATGTGCAGACCGCGGGCGGCGACGTCGGTCGCCACCAGCACGGGGAACGCGCCCTCGCGGAAGCCGGCCAGGACGTTGGTGCGCAGGCCCTGCTGCTTGTTGCCGTGCAGCGCCGCGGCCGGGATCCCGACCTCGATGAGCTCCTGGGCGACGCGCTCGGCCCCCAGCTGGGTGCGGGTGAACATCAGGGTGCGGCCGCGGCGGGCCCCGAGCTGCGCGGTGATCTGGCGCTTCTGCTTGGGGTTGATCGCCAGCAGACGATGGCGCATGGTCTTGACGGCCGCGGCGACGGGCGTGGTCTCGTGGGCGACCGGATCGACCAGGAAGCGGTCGATGATCTGCTCGACCTGGCCGTCCAGGGTCGCGGAGAACAGCATCTTCTGCGTGCCCATCTCCGTGTGCTCGAGGATCTGGGTGACCTCGTCGAGGAAGCCGAGGTCGGCCATGTGGTCGGCCTCGTCGATCACCGTGGTCTCCACGCGGTCCAGGAACAGCGCCTCGCGGGCGGCGAGGTCGATCAGCCGGCCCGGGGTCGCCACCACGATCTCGACGCCCCGCGCGAGGGCCTCGGCCTGCTTGTCGATGTTCATGCCGCCGGCGACCAGCTGCGCACGGATCCGCATGGCGCGGGCGAAGGGGTGGAAGGTGTCCACGACCTGCACCGCGAGCTCGCGGGTGGGGACGAGGACGACGCCCAGGGGGCGCCGCTTGTGGACCTTGCGCCCCCGGAAGCGGGCGGTCATCGCGAGCGTGAAGGCGAGCGTCTTGCCGCTGCCGGTCTCGGCGCGGCCGAGCACGTCCCGGCCCGCGAGGGCATCGGGCAGGATCGCCTCCTGGATCTCGAAGGCGCGCTCGAGCCCCTGATCGGCGAGGACCTCCAGGAGCTCCTCGGGCAGGGCCATCTGGTCGAACCGATCGCTGCGGTGGGGAGATCGGCGACGGGCCTTGGGCATGGTGATCCTCCTGACGGTTCTGACACGTCCATCATCGCGCATGGAAGACTGGGCGCACGATGATGCGCACACTCATGACCTCGAAGATCCACCGTGCGACGGTCACTCAGGCCGATCTGCACTACGTCGGCTCGATCACCATCGACGCCGATCTGCTCGATGCTGCCGGAATCCTGGAGAACGAGCAGGTCACGATCGCCGACATCGACAACGGCGCCCGCCTGGTGACGTATGCCATCGCCGGCGAGCGCGGCAGCGGTGTGATCGGCATCAACGGTGCCGCAGCTCACCTCGTCGCCCCCGGCCACCTCGTGATCATCATGGCCTACGGCCTGTACGAGGACGCCGAGGCCCGCGCGCACCGCCCCCGGGTCGTGCACGTGGACCGCGGGAACCGGATCCTGGCCCTCGGCGAGGACGCCGCCGAGCCCGTGCCGGGCGACGCCTCCCAGATCTCCGGCCGCGAGAGCGCCGGCGTCCGATGATCCTCGCGCGCGCCCCCCGCCGGTCGCATCGGCACCGAGGGGGCCGCGCCGCATGACGGGCGTTCTGTCCGGTTTCCTGATCGTCTGGAGCCTGATCGCGATCGGCTGGGCCGTGGGCCGCACCGGCGTGCTCGGCGACCAGGCGCGGTTCGTGCTGAACCGGGTGACCTTCTTCCTCGCCTCCCCGTCGCTGGTGCTCACGGCGCTGCTCACGAGCGATCTGCGCGAGGTGCTGTCGACCCCCATGCTCGTCGCGGGCCTGTCCGGTCTCCTCACCGGGGCGCTGCTGCTGGTGGGGCTGCGCCTGCTCACCCGGCGCCGCGGCGCCGACCTGGTGGTCGCCGCGATCTCCGGCTCCGTCGTCAACGGAGCCAACATGGGCTTCCCGATCGCCGCCTACGTGCTGGGCGACATCTCCCATGCCCTGCCGGTGATCCTCTTCCAGCAGGCCGTGTACACGCCGCTGTACCTGTTCGTGCTGCACCGGGTGACCTCGGAGTCGAGCCCCGGCCTGGGCGGGGTGCTGCGCAGCCTCGGCGCGAACCCCGTGATCATCGCCTCGGCGCTCGGCATGGTGCTGGTCGCCGCCGGCGTGCAGCTGCCCGAGGTCGTCCTCGAGCCCTTCGAGGCCCTCGCGGACATGGCGATCCCGGGCATGCTGCTCGCCTACGGGATCTCGCTGATCGGTTCGGCGCCGTATGCCAAGGACGCCGGGTACCGCGGGCTGATCGCCGTGTCATCGGGCGCGAAGCTGCTGGTGATGCCGATAATCGCGCTCGGTCTCGGCGCCCTGCTGGGCCTGCGCGGCCATGACCTCTACGCGGTCGTGGTGATGGCGGCGCTGCCCACCGCCCAGAACGTGTTCGTGGCGGCCTCCCGCTACGAGGCCGCGGAGGAGCTCGCCCGGGACACGGTCCTGACCACCACCGTGGGCACCGTGGCGGTCCTCCTGCTGCTCTCCGCCGTGCTCGGGGTGTGAGCCGGGTTGGTCGCCGGCGTCCGGCGGCGTAGGATCGGAGCGTGGCTCGTCGACTTCTGCTTCCGTAGCCGCGTCGTACCAGGCCTGCTCGCCGTCGCTCCCGCGCGGAGCGTCCGGCCGGCGGCATCGACGCGGCTCCCCTCGTGCGCACGAGGGTTTTTTCATGTCGGGCCCCCGTCGGCCCGAGCAGCGCGGACGCAGCCCGCGAGGACGACGACATCCCCACCCACACGCAGGAGCGAGGAGCACCCATGACCGAGGCGCCGTACCGCTACACGGCACAGATGGCCGACGAGATCGAGCATCGCTGGCAGGACCGCTGGGAGGAGCAGGGCACCTTCCATGCGGCCAACCCCGTCGGGCCGCTCGCCCAGGACGGCGCCGAGCTGCCCGCCGAGAAGGCCTTCATCATGGACATGTTCCCCTACCCCTCCGGGTCGGGGCTGCACGTGGGCCACCCGCTGGGGTACATCGCGACCGACGTCGTCGCCCGCCATCAGCGGATGCTGGGCCGCAACGTGCTGTACACGATGGGATACGACGCCTTCGGCCTGCCGGCCGAGCAGTACGCGATCCAGACGGGGACGCATCCGCGCGTGACGACCGAGGCGAACATCGCCACCATGCGCCGCCAGCTGGCGCGCATGGGCCTGTCCCATGACCGCCGCCGCGAGCTGGCCACCACGGACGACGAGTTCGTGCGCTGGACCCAGTGGATCTTCCTGCAGCTGTTCGACTCCTGGTACGACCCGGACGCCGAGAACGTCGACGGCATCGTCGGCCGCGCCCGCCCGATCGCGGAGCTGAAGGGCGCCATCCAGGACCGCGAGGTCGACCCGTGGGAGCTGGCCGAGCGCCAGGGCATCGAGCTGCCCGAGTACTGGCGCGGACGCAAGCCCTCGGCCGAGCACTGGGACTCCCCCAAGCGGATCCCCTTCGACTTCCTGGTCCAGTACGAGCCCGAGCACATGCAGGAGCTGGTGGACTGCTTCCGCCTGGCCTACATCTCCGAGACGCCCGTGAACTGGTGCCCGGGGCTGGGCACGGTGCTGGCCAACGAGGAGGTCACCCCCGACGGCCGCTCCGAGCGCGGGAACTTCCCCGTCTTCCGGCGGCGCCTGCGGCAGTGGAACATGCGGATCACCGCCTACGCCGATCGACTGGTCGACGACCTGGACCGGGTGGACTGGCCCGAGTCGGTGCGCGCCATGCAGCGCAACTGGATCGGCCGCTCGCGCGGCGCGGAGATCACCTTCGAGGTCGAGGAGGCCTCCGACGCGCCCCCGCGGAGCTTCGACGTGTTCACCACCCGCCCCGACACGCTGTTCGGCGCGACGTTCACGGTGCTCTCCCCCGAGCACGAGCTGCTGGCCGATCCCTCCACCCTGCCCGCGGCGTGGCCGGAGGGCACGCGGGAGGCCTGGACCGGCGGCGCCGCGAGCCCGCGCGAGGCCGTGGCCGCCTACCAGGCGCGCGCGGCCGCGGCATCGGCCGAGGACCGCACCGCCGAGGACCGCGAGAAGACCGGCGTGTTCACCGGCCTGTTCGCCGTGAACCCGATGGACGAGCGCCGCGTGCCGGTGTTCACCGCGGACTACGTGCTGACCGGCTACGGCACGGGCGCCATCATGGCCGTCCCCGCGGAGGACCAGCGCGACCACGACTTCGCGACCCGGTTCGAGCTGCCGATCATCCGCACCGTGCAGGTGCCGGAGGACTTCGTCGAGGGGCAGGCGTACACGGGCCCGGGCGAGAAGATCAACTCCGCCCACGGGGACCTGGATCTGAACGGCCTGGACGTGGACACCGCCAAGGCGCGGGCCATCGACTTCGCGCTGGAGAAGGGCTTCGGCAGCGCCCGGACCACGTACCGCCTGCGCGACTGGCTGTTCTCGCGCCAGCGCTACTGGGGCGAGCCG
This sequence comes from Brachybacterium phenoliresistens, assembly GCF_000576425.1. Classification (GTDB taxonomy): domain Bacteria; phylum Actinomycetota; class Actinomycetes; order Actinomycetales; family Dermabacteraceae; genus Brachybacterium; species Brachybacterium phenoliresistens. Next base: position 4,846 of record NZ_KK070005.1, read on the forward strand.
TTCCCGATCGTGTATGCCGAGGACGATCCCGACCGCGCGATCGCCCTGCCGCTGGACCAGCTGCCGGTCCCGCTGCCCGAGCTGGAGGACTTCTCCCCGCGCACCTTCGACCCGGAGGACGCGGACACCGAGCCGCAGACCCCGCTCTCGCGCAACGAGGACTGGGTGCACGTCACCCTGGACCTGGGCGACGGCCCCAAGCGCTACCGCCGCGAGACGAACACGATGCCCAACTGGGCGGGCTCCTCCTGGTACGCGCTGCGCTACATCGACCCGACGGACGAGTCCGCCCTGGTCGAGCCGGCCAACGAGGAGTACTGGATGGGGCCGCGCTCCGAGGGCGGCACCGGCGGTGTGGACCTGTACGTGGGCGGCGTCGAGCACGCGGTGCTGCACCTGCTGTACGCCCGCTTCTGGCATAAGGTCCTGTTCGATCGCGGCATCGTCTCCAGCCAGGAGCCGTTCCACAAGCTGTTCAACCAGGGCTACATCCAGGCCTTCGCCTACACCGACGAGCGCGGCTTCTACGTGCCCGCGGCGGAGGTCGTCGAGGGGCCCGACGGGACCTTCACCCACGCCGGGAAGCCGGTGACCCAGGAGTACGGGAAGATGGGCAAGTCGCTGAAGAACAGCGTCTCGCCCGACGAGATGTACGCCGAGTACGGCGCGGACACCCTGCGCGTGTACGAGATGTCGATGGGCCCGCTGGACCTGTCCCGCCCCTGGGAGACCCGCGCGGTCGTCGGCTCCCAGCGCTTCCTGCAGCGCCTGTGGCGCCTGGTGGTGGACGAGGAGACCGGAGAGGTCGTCGTGACCGACGACCCGGCCGATGTCCCCACCCGGCAGGCCGTGCACCGCACCATCGACGGCGTGCGCCGCGACATGGACCAGATGCAGTTCAACACGGTGATCGCGAAGCTCATCGAGCTGGTGAACCACCTGACCAAGTCCGGGGTCTCGCCCCGGGAGGCGGTCGAGCCGCTGGTGCTGATGGTCTCGCCCTTCGCCCCGCACCTGGCCGAGGAGCTGTGGCAGCGCCTGGGCCATGGGGACTCCCTGGCCCGGGCCGCCTACCCGGTCGCCGATCCTGCCCTGGTGAAGGCCGATGAGGTCACCTGCGTGGTGCAGATCAAGGGCAAGGTGCGTCACCGCCTGGAGGTCGACGCGGAGATCGGCGAGGCGGAGCTGGAGCAGCTGGTCCTGGCCGAGCCGCGCGTGCAGGAGCTGCTGGAGGGCCGGAGCGTGCGCAAGGTGATCGTGCGCGCGCCGAAGCTGGTGAACATCGTCGTGTGATCCTCGAGGGGGCGGACCGCTGGTCCTCCCCCGACGACGGTTATCCACATTCCCGGAGCCGGGGATGATGTCGTGCCGCGACGCGCCTAGCGTCGCGGCATGACCTCTTTCCTGGGCTGCATCCCCGAGCAGATGCGCGAGCTGAACGACCTGATCCTCGAGCGGACGGAGCAGATCCGCGACCTCCTCGAGGACCTGGGGGTCCTCTCCGGCGCGGTCGGCTGGACCGGGCCCGATGCCGAGGCCTTCCGTGACCGGACCGGGGCGGTGATCGCCCGGGGCGGGGCGACCGCCGCGATGCTGCTGCGCCGCGGGCAGGAGCTGGCCGCCCAGGCCGAGGCGCAGGACGCCGCCAGCGCCCCGGACCGCGGCGCCGTCCCGGGGGCCGAGGGTCCGGGCCCTCGCGGGTCCGCCCTGCCCGAGATCCTCATGGGCCCGACCTCTCCCGGCGGCCCCGCCGGCGGTCCCCCGCCGGCCTCCGGCACCGGGACCTGGCAGGAGACGCTGCGCGATCGCGGCGGCATCGGGCAGCCGCTCGCCGCCACGCCCCAGGAGCTCGAGCGCCTGCGCGAGGCCGGGACGGCGGCCCTCGAGGATCTGCGCACCCCGCGTCCCGGGGTCCCCGCCGAGGAGGGCGGGCTCCGCTACGACGAGGACATCCTCGCCGGCGCCGAAGGGTTCCGGACCCTCGCCCTGCGCAAGGTGCCGGGGCTCGGCCTGCTGCAGGGGGCGAACATCGGTCACGGGAAGATCGAGACCGCCCTCGAGGACGCCGAGTCCTGGCTGATCGCCCACGGGCACGAGGAATGGGTGCCCGCCCTGGACCTGGCGAGCATGCCGGTCACCGTGGGCGGGTCGCTGGTAGGGGACGAGTCGGTGCTGGGGCAGTCGCTGCGCGGGATCGACCAGACCCTCGCCAACCGGGTGCAGACCACCGGCGCCGTGGGCTCGGAGCTGCTGGAGGGCGACCTCGGCGGCGCGGCCCGCGAGCTGGAGTACGGGATGCTGCGCGACATCGAGAACGCCTCCCTGCTCCTGGTGCCGGACCCCACGCAGGCGGTCCTCGGTGCGGGTGAGGAGCTGCTGCACGACATGGCGGACGCCAGCGAGCCGATCGCCCCGGCCCCGGTCTCCGAGCAGATCCACGCGATGGCCGACGGGGTCGGCGGCTTCAAGGACCAGATGGAGGAGGCGCGCGGGCTGCTCACGGACCCGCAGGAGCTGCTGCGCCGCCGCCGCGAGCACCTTCCCCTGCCCTGGGACCCCGCCCCCGCCCAGGGGTGAGGACGGGGCCCCGATGAGCCCGCGGACCGGCGCGGTCGCCCTCCGCCGGTCCGCGGAGGCTCAGGCGGCGGGCTCGGCGTCGGCCTCGGCCGCCACCGACAGCGCCAGTCCGGGCCCCTCGCCGGACCCGCCCTCGGCCCGATCCACCAGGACCTCCTGGCCGTCCGCGACCTCGCCGCGCAGGAGCATGCGCGCCAGGGCGTCGCCGATCTCCTTCTGCACGAGGCGCTTCAGCGGACGCGCGCCGTAGGCCGGGTCCCAGCCCTCCGCCGCGAGCCAGTCGATCGCCGCATCGGTGACCTCGAGGCCGATCCGGCGGTCGGCCAGACGGTCCGCGACCGAGCGCACCTGCAGGCGCACGATCCGGGCGAGCTCCTCCCGGTCCAGGCGGTCGAACATCACGACGTCGTCGAGGCGGTTGAGGAACTCGGGCTTGAAGGACGCCCGCACCACGTCCATCACGGCCCGCTCCCGGGCGGCCTCGTCCAGGCCCTCGTCCAGGAGGAACTGCGAGCCCAGGTTCGAGGTGAGGATGAGGATCGTGCTGCGGAAGTCGACGGTGCGCCCCTGGCCGTCGGTCAGGCGGCCGTCGTCCAGCACCTGCAGCAGGATGTCGAAGACGTCCGGGTGGGCCTTCTCGATCTCGTCGAGCAGGACCACCGAGTAGGGGCGGCGCCGCACGGCCTCGGTGAGCTGACCGCCCTCGTCGTAGCCGACGTACCCGGGCGGGGCCCCGACCAGGCGCGAGACGGTGTGCTTCTCGCCGTACTCGGACATGTCGATGCGGACCATCGCGCGCTCGTCGTCGAAGAGGAACTCGGCCAGCGACTTCGCGAGCTCCGTCTTGCCCACGCCCGTCGGCCCCAGGAACAGGAAGGAGCCGGTGGGCCGGTTCGGATCGGAGATCCCGGCGCGGGCACGGCGCACCGCGTCGGCGACCTCCGTGACCGCGCGCCGCTGGCCGATCAGCCGCCGCCCGATGAGGTCCTCCATCTCCAGGAGCTTCTGGGTCTCGGACTGCAGCAGCCGGCCGGCGGGGATCCCGGTCCAGGAGCCGACGACCTCCGCGATGTCGTCCGGGCCGACGCGCTCGGACACGAGCGGCCGCTCGTCCTCGAGGACGCCGCCGGCCTCGCGCTCCTCGGCGTCCTGCAGCTCCTGCTTCAGCTGCGGGATGTCGCCGTAGAGGATCTTCGAGGCGGCGGTGAGGTCGCCCTCGCGCTGGGCGCGATCGGCCTGCATGCGCAGCTGCTCGAGCTGCGCCTTCAGGTCGCCGACGAGGTTCAGCCCGGCCTTCTCCCGCTCCCAGCGGGCCGCGAGGGCCGTCATCCGCTCGGTGCGGTCGGCGAGCTGGGCGCGCACGGACTCCAGCTGCGCCCGGCTGCCGGGGTCGTCGGATCCCTGCAGGGCCAGCTCCTCCATCTTGAGCCGGTCGACCTGACGGCGCAGGATGTCCAGCTCCACCGGCGAGGAGTCCAGCTCCATGCGCTGGCGCGAGGCGGCCTCGTCGACCAGGTCGATGGCCTTGTCCGGCAGCTGGCGTCCGGTGATGTAGCGGTCGGACAGGGTCGCCGCGGCCACCAGCGCGGAGTCGGTGATCGAGACCTTGTGGTGGGCCTCGTACTTGTCCTTCAGGCCGCGCAGGATGGTGATGGTGTCCTCGACGCTCGGCTCGCCGACGAAGACCTGCTGGAAGCGGCGCTCGAGCGCCGGGTCCTTCTCGATGTTCTCGCGGTACTCGTCGAGCGTGGTGGCGCCGACCATGCGCAGCTCGCCGCGGGCGAGCATGGGCTTGAGCATGTTGCCGGCGTCCAGGGCGCCCTCGGAGCCGCCGCCCGCCCCGACGACGGTGTGCAGCTCGTCGATGAAGGTGATGATCTGCCCGTTGCTGGTGCGGATCTCGTCGAGCACGGCCTTCATCCGCTCCTCGAACTCGCCGCGGTACTTCGAGCCCGCGACCATCGAGGAGAGGTCCAGGGAGATCAGGCGCTTGCCGCGCAGGGACTCGGGCACGTCCCCCTCGACGATGCGCTGGGCGAGGCCCTCGACCACGGCGGTCTTGCCGACGCCGGGCTCGCCGATGAGCACCGGGTTGTTCTTGGTGCGGCGCGAGAGCACCTGCACCACCCGGCGGATCTCGCTGTCACGGCCGATGACGGGGTCCAGCCGGCCCTCCCGGGCCTGCTCGGTCAGGTCGATGCCGAACTTCTCGAGGCTCTGGAAGGTTCCCTCGGGGTTCTGGGTGTCCATGTGCGCTCCTTTCTCGGTGAGCGATTCCGCGGCGGAACGAAGGGCCTCCGGCGTCGCTCCCGCGGAGGCGAGCAGTCGCGCGGCGTCGTCCGAGCCGAGCGCGATGCCGATCAGCAGCTGCTCGGTGGACAGGTAGGTGCGTCCCTGGGCGTCGGCCTCCCGGCGGGCGGCCTCCAGGGCGTCGTAGCCGGAGCCGACGAAGGTCGGATGCTCCGGGGCTCCGCTGCCGCTGACCGAGGGCAGAGCCCGCACGGCGGCGTCGGCCGAGGCGGCCGTGGCGGCGGGGTCGACGCCGACCTCCGCGAGGAGGGCGCGGCCGATCCCGTCCTCCTGCGTGGTCAGCGCCCACAGCAGGTGCATGGCGAGGATCTGCGGATTGCCGAGCTCGACCGCCCGCTGGGCGGCGGCGCTCACGGCATCCTGCGAGCGGGTGGTGAATCGGAAATCCACGGTCGTCCTTCCGGTGTGCGATCAGCAGTACACGAGGTGCAACGACACCCGGGTTGAGTCTATTCCGCTCAACTCTGGGGAGGGGGCGGACGGCGCGCGCCGCCCGAGCGCCGGACCGACGGCGTCCCGCCCCGCTACTATCGCAGGGTGCGAGGCGGCATCCGTGCCGTGCGCCCCCGTTCGTCCCCGTCGCGAGGTCCTCCATGACGCATCCCCCGCAGCAGCCTCCCCCGTCCGCCCCGCAGCATCGACCCCGGCCCGGAGCCGCGCAGCACCCCTCCGGGGCCCCGCAGTTCCAGTCCAGCCCGCAGTACGTCGACTACGGCCTGCCCCGGCTCTACGACACCTCGGTCCGCCCGGCCGGCCCGCTGACCGCGGCGCGCTTCGCCCCCGCCCCCGTGCAGGCGCCGCCGCAGGCCCAGCCGCAGTCGGCCTGGGCCACCCAGACGCGCCGGGTGCAGCAGCTCCAGGGCAAGGGCGACCAGTACGTCCCCGTCTCGCGCGTGCTGGCGTGGATCCTGGTGGCGCTGCTGGGCATGGCCCTGCTGGTGGTGCTGGCGTTCTTCTTCTTCCTCTACGCGATCTCGACGACCTCGAGCCCGCTGTGGTGGCTGGGGTACGTCATCATCGCCGGCTTCTCCCTGGTGGTGATCGCCGGGGTCATCTTCCTCGCCGACCGCTGGGATCCCCAGCCCATCCCCCTGCTGCTCAGCGCGGTGCTGTGGGGCGCGGCGATCGCCGTGGCGATCAGCTTCGTGGTCAACACCCTGGTGGGCGAGATCGCCTATGCGGTCAGCGGCTCCGAGGTCGTCTCGAGCTTCGTCGGCGCCGTGATCAGCGCCCCTCTGACGGAGGAGACCTCCAAGGGGCTCGGCCTGGTCGTGCTGTTCCTCATCGCCCGGCGCTACTTCAACGGCCCGCTGGACGGCCTGCTGTACGGCGCGCTCATCGGCGGCGGCTTCGCCTTCACCGAGAACATCCTCTACTACGGCCGGGCGCTGGACGGCGGCGGCATCGGCGGTCTGGCGGTGCTCGGCGTGATCCGCGGCGTGATCGGGATCTTCGGCCACGCGATCTACACGTCCCTCACCGGCGTGATCATGGGCCTCGTGGCGCGCAAGTGGGGCACCCTGCCCGGCGCGCTCGTCTTCCTCGTCGCCACCTGGCCGGGCATCGCCCTGCATGCCCTGTGGAACGGCAGCTCCTTCCTCTTCCCCAGCCTGTGGGGGCTGATCCTCATGCTGATCATCGAGATGTGCCTGTCCGCCGTGTGGCTGGGGCTGATCGGGCTGCTGGTCTGGGACGAGTCCCGCCTGACCCGGGTGCGCCTGGGCGACTACGCCAACCGCGGCTGGCTCACCCATGAGGAGGTCACGATGCTGGCCACCTGGAAGGGCCGGCGCGAGGGCAAGCAGTGGGCGCGGCAGATCGGCGCCCTGCCGACGATGAAGAGGTTCATCCGCGAGTCCGCGGACCTCGCCTCGGTGCGCCAGCGGCTCATGGCCGACGGCGCCAACCCCAAGGTGGTCCGGCACGAGCAGCAGCTGCTCACGCGCCTGACCGCCAACCGCCAGGCGCTGGTCTCGGCATCCGGCGGCGCCTGAGCCGCCCGGTCCGGCCCGCCCGGGGCCTCCGTCCGGCCGCCCGGGGCCTCCGTCCGGCCGACTAGGGCCTCCGGGCGGCCGCCGGCGGCCTCAGTCCGTCTCTCCCCCGGAGCGGTCGAGCTCGTCGCGGCCGCGCAGCCGATCCATCTCGCGCCGCTCCTTCTTCGTGGGGCGGCCGCTGCCGCGGTCCCGGCGGGGCGGGGCCGCGAGCAGCTGCGGGGGCGGCGGCGGGGTGAGGTCCTCGTAGTTCGCCCGGGCCACGGGCGCCCCGACGCGCTTGCGCAGGATCCCGCGGATGACGAGGATCCGCTCCCGGCCCGGGAAGCGCACCCGCAGCTCCTCCCCCACCACGACCTGCTGGGCGGCCTTGGCCGGCTCCCCGCCCCGGCGCACGTGCCCGCCGCGGCACGCCGCGGTCGCCGCCGAGCGGGTCGGGAAGATGCGGGCGCTCCACAGCCACACGTCCAGCCGCACCGACCCCTGGACCTGCAGGGGCACGGCGGGCGCGGGATCGGACCCGGGTGACGGAGGCGGGGCGGGGGCCGAGCTCATGCGGCGACCTCCCGCACCAGCGGCCACGGGTCCTCGGCCTCGAGCAGCTCGGCCAAGGAGAGCACGAGCACGTCGTCCCCGGCCCGGACCGCGCCGATGTGCGCGCCGAAGGGCAGCTCGGTCCCGTCGATCTCCTCCCGGTGCACGGGCACGGAGATCGCGGCACGGCCGGTCATGTTCCAGGTGCTGGTCCAGGGGGTGAAGGCGCACTGGGCGTCGAAGTCCGCGGCCGGATCGGCCAGCTGCAGATCGGCGGGGAAGGCGGGCGGGCCGCTGAGGGACGGGGTCAGCACCGCATCCACCGAGGCGAAGGCCTGCCCGACCGTGCGGGCGAGGGCCTGCATCCCCGCGAGCGCCGAGGAGACGGCGACGCCGTCGTATGCGCGGCCCTGCGCGCGCAGCCACCGGGTGAGCGGCATCAGCTGCTGCTCGGCCTCGGGCGGCAGCGGGATGGAGGCGGCGCCGACGGTCCACAGCGGCATGAAGGTGCGCCACTGCTCGGGGGTGAAGGGGGCCGAGAGCTCGACCAGCTCGTGCCCGGCTCCGCGCAGCGCCTCGCTCGCGCGCTCGACGGCGCGCAGCGCGGCGGGGTGGACGGGGGTGTCGATGTTCAGCGGCTGCGTGAGCACGCCGATGCGCAGCCCGCCGCTGCCGTGGGCGGCGCGCGCCCCGCGGCGGCCCTGCGCCTGCTCGCGGCCCTGGAGCGCCGCGAGGAAGCCGCCCGGCGGCAGCGGCGCCGGGTAGGCGTCGCCCGGCCGGGACCCGGCGATCGCGTCGAGACCGGCGGCGACGTCGCGGACCGTGCGGGCGATCATCCCGTCGCTCACCAGGCCCGGCCCCTCGGCGCCGTAGGGGCCCGGGGAGACGACCCCGCGGGAGGGCTTCATCCCGACCACGCCGCAGCACGCCGCGGGGATGCGGACCGAACCGCCGCCGTCGGAGCCGTGCGCGAGGGGCACGATGCCGGCGGCGACCGCGGCGGCCGCCCCGCCGCTGGAGCCGCCGGCGGTGCGGCGCAGGTCCCACGGCGTGCGGGCCGGCGCCGCGTGGGCGGGCTCGGTGTAGCAGGGCATGCCGAACTCGGGGGTGGAGGTCTTGCCGATGGTGACGGTCCCGGCGTCCTCGAGCAGGGCCGGGACGCCGTCGGTGACCTCGGCGATGGTCCCGCGCAGCACGGCGCTGCCGGCCTCGAACGGCTCCCCGGCGATGCGGCTGAGGTCCTTCACGGGCACGGGCACGCCCAGCAGCGGCGACCGGCGCGCGAGCTCCGCGGCGGCGGCCGGATCGGTGCGGGCGGCCTCCAGGCGGGTCTGCGCGCGCTCGGCCTGTGCGCGGGAGCGCTCGGCGAGCAGATGCGCGAAGGCCCCGGTCGGCGCGGCCTCCTCGCGCGACGCCCGCAGCACGGCCTCGGTGTGCTCGCGCGCGTCGGCCTCGCCGCGGCGCAGCGCTGCGGCGAGGTCGAGCGCGCTCAGGTGCCGGGTCTCGGTCATCGTCTCCCCTGCTCGGTGGTCAGTCGCCCTGCGGCGGCGGCCCGGTGGTCAGTGCCGGCGCGAGGCCAGCTGCTCGCGCACGTGCTGGACGACGCCGTCGGCGGCGGCCTCGATCTGCGCGAAGCAGGTCTCGAAGTCGCGCTCGTCGCCGTACCAGGGATCGCGGATCCCGGGGTCGGCGCCGACCTCGGGGTCGAAGGTGCGCATCAGGTGCAGCCGCCCCGCGATCGTCGCTCCCGCCTCGTCCCGGATCGGCTGCAGGTGGTCGTGGTCCATGGCGAGGATGAGGTCCGCGTCCTGCAGGGCGCGCCGGGTCATGCGGCGGGCGCGATGCTCGTGGGACGCGATCCCGTGGGCGTCCAGCAGGGCCCGGGCGCGCGGGTCGATCGGCTCGCCCTCCTCCCAGCCGGTGGTCCCGCAGGAGGCGACGCGCACCTGGTCGGCGAGGCCCTCCGCGGCGAAGCGCTCGCGCAGCAGGAGCTCCGCCAGGGGCGAGCGGCAGATGTTCCCCGTGCACACCGTCAGGACGACGTAGCTCACCGTGCCGGGTCCTGGGGAGCGAGCAGATCGGCGTAGTCCTCATGACGTGCGATCCATCCGGCGGCGAACCAGCAGGTCGCGACGACCTTCCCGCCGTGGGCGCGGACGTCGTCCAGGGCGAAGCGGACCAGGCGCGAGCCGAGCCCCTCGCCGCCGTGGTCCGGGTCCACGATCGTCGAGCGCAGGTCGCGGACGAAGCCGCCGCCGGGGATCGGCTCGTCCGCATAGGCGAGCACGGCGAGGACCGACGCGCCGCGCAGCAGCTCGTAGCGATCACGGTCGGGATCGTGGACCAGGCGGTCGTCGCCCGCGGCCGAGCCGCCATCGGTGGTGCCGGACGTCGTCTCCATGGTCCATCACGGTACACTGCCGCTCATGCCCGCGCCCCTGATCTGGCACATCACCGAACTGGCCGCCTGGGAGGACGCGGTTCCCCGAGGTGTCTACGAGCGGTCCACCCGCGGCCGAGACCTCGGCGAGACGGGCTTCATCCATGCCACCCTGCCCGAGCAGATCTCCGTGGTCGCCAAGCGCGTCTACCCCGACCGGCCGGACGGTCTGGTGATCCTCGAGATCGACGTGCACCGCGTCGAGGAGGCCGGGGTGATGGTGAGCTTCGAGGAGGACACCATCGGCACCAGCGGCCAGGCGTATCCCCATATCCACGGCCCCCTGCCCATCGGCGCCGTGATGCGGCTGCGCCGCACGAAGTGGCTCGGCCGCGAGTTCGTCGTCGTCGCCTAGCGCCGTGGTCGCGCGAGGCGGTGCGGACGTACCATCGAGCATGGCCCGATACCTCGACATCCATCCCGTCGACCCGCAGCCGCGCCTCATCGAGCAGGCCGTGCGGATCCTCCGCGACGGCGGCCTGATCGCGTACCCCACGGACTCCTGCTACGCGCTGGGCTGCACCCTGGACAACGCAGACGGCCTCGAGCGGATCCGGCGGATCCGCCAGGTCGGTCAGAACCACGACTTCACCCTCGTCTGCGCGGACTTCGCCCAGCTGGGCCAGTTCGTGATCATCTCCAACCCGGTGTTCCGCCTGGTCAAGAACTCCACCCCGGGCCCGTACACCTTCATCCTCCCGGCGACCAAGGAGGTCCCCCGGAGGATGTCGCACCCGAAGAAGAAGACGGTCGGGGTGCGCATCCCCGAGCATCGGGTGGCCCATGCCCTGGTCGAGGCGCTCGGCGAGCCGATCGTCTCCTCGACCCTGCTGCTGCCCGGGCACGAGGAGCCGCCCAGCGAGGGCTGGCAGGTGCAGGACCTGCTGGACCACCAGCTCGAGGCGATCATCGACTCGGGCGAGGTCGGCATCGACCCCACCAGCGTCGTGGACGTCTCCTCCGGCACGGTCGAGGTCCGCCGCGAGGGCGCCGGGGACGTCGCGCACCTGCTGTGAGCGCCCCGCCGTCCGCGCCCCGGGTGCTCGTCGTCGACGACGACGCCGTGCTGCGCTCGGTGCTGCGGGACTACTTCGAGGCCGATGGCTTCGAGGCCACGCCCGTCGGGGACGGGCCCGCGGCCCTCGAGGGCGTCCGGACCCTCGACCCGGACCTGGTGATCCTGGACCTCTCCCTGCCGGGGATGGACGGCCTCGAGGTGTTCCGGCGCCTGCGGGCCGCCGGCTGCGGCACCCCTGTGATCATGCTGACCGCCCGGGCGGAGCAGCCCGAACGGATCCTCGGCCTGGAGATCGGGGCCGATGACTACGTCGCCAAGCCCTGCTCCCCGCGCGAGGTCGTGCTGCGGGCCCGCTCGGTGCTGCGCCGCAGCGCCGCCGCGGCCGCGGCCTCCTCCGGCGCCGCCGAGGCCCCGGCGGTGCTGCGCGACGGGGACCTCGAGCTGGATCCGCGCGCAGGCACCGCGACCCGCGCCGGGGCGCCGCTGCCGCTGCCCCCGCGCGAGTTCGCTCTGCTGGAGAGGTTCCTGAGCCGGCCCGGGGAGCTGCTCGAGCGCGATGAGATCCTGCGCAGCGTGTGGCACTGGGAGTACGGGGACCCCTCCACGGTGACGGTGCACGTGCGCCGGCTGCGGGAGAAGGTCGAGGAGGACCCGGCCCGCCCGCGGCGGCTGGTGACTGTCTGGGGGCGCGGCTACCGATGGGATCCGGCGCGGTGAGCGCCGCCCTGCTCACCGCGCTCGCGGCGGCGGTGCTCACGGGGGCGGCCGGTTCTGTCCTCGCCGTGGTGCTCGCCCGGCGCCGCCTCGCCTGGGCGGTCGTGGCGGCGCCGCTGGCCGCGGTCGCCGCGGTGGCCGCCGGCGTCCTCGCCGGCACCCGGCTGATGCTGTTCGGCCCCGAGCCCTCGCGCCAGCTCACCTCGATCGTCGTGGTCTCGGCGGCGGTCGCCGTGGCCGTCGGCGTGATGGTCTCCTGGCAGGTGGCCCGCGCCGAGCGCGCCCGGGAGGCCGAGCGCATGCGCCAGGAGCTGGTCAGCCACCTCTCCCATGACCTGCGCACCCCGCTGGCCGGGATCCGGGCCATGTCCCAGGCGCTCGAGGACGGCGTCGGATCGGAGCGGGAGGCGTACCCGCGCCGCATGCTCGCGCAGATCGACCAGGCGATCACCCTGGCCGACGACCTGCTGTCGCTGTCCACCTACCCGCTGCCCCGGCGCCCCCGGGAGGAGGTGCGCCTGCACGATCTCGTCTCCGACGCGGTCGCGGGGCTGCGCGCCGAGGCCGACGCCGAGGGCGTGGAGATCCGCGGAGAGGTGCCCGCGCACCTGCAGGTCCCGGCCGATGCCCGCGAGCTGCTCCGCGCCGTGACGAATCTGCTGGTGAACGCGGTGCGCCACACGCCGGCCGGCGGCGAGGTGCTGGTGTCGGCGCGGGAGGAGTCCCGGGGCCGCGTGGTGCGGGTCCTCGTGCAGGACTCCTGCGGCGGCATCGACGAGGAGACGCGGCGGCGCATGTTCGATCCGCTGTGGCGGGGCGATGCGGCACGCAGCCCGCAGCGGCCCGGCGCCGGTCTGGGGCTGGCGATCGTGCGCTCGGTCGCGAGCGCGCACGGCGGCTCGGTCGCCGCCCGCAGCGCTCAGGACGGCTGCGAGGTGTCCTTCACCCTCGCACGTCCACGCTGATGCGGTGGTACCCCTGCGACCCGTTCGGGGCGGGCGGGGCGACCTCTGCGCTCTGCAGCTCGCCGGAGGCATCGGCCGCCCGGGCCGCCAGCACGTGCTCTCCCGGGGCCAGCTCGAGGCGCACCACCCACTGGCGCCAGTAGTCGGCATTGACGTCCTCGGACAGCTCGGCGTCGATCCAGGGGCCGTCATCGACCTGCACCTGGACGGCGCCGACGCCCCGGTGCACAGCCCACGCCACGCCCGCCACCGCGACCCTGCCGTCGGCCCCGGGCTCGGCGCGGCCGTTGCCGCGCGGGGTGTCGATGCGCGCCGAGGTCTTCACCGGCCCCTTCGCGGACCAGCCGCGGGTGGTCCAGTAGGCGACCTGCTCGGCGTAGGTCCCCACACTGAGCGTCGTGAGCCATTTGGTGGCCCCCACGTAGCCGTACAGCCCCGGCGTGAACAGCCGGGCGGGGGCGCCGTGCTCCGGGCTGAGCGGCTCGCCGTTGATGGCCACCGCGATGAGGGCCTCGCGGTCGTCCGTCAGCGCCTCCAGCGGGGTGCCGGCGGTGAACCCGTCGACGGAGGTGGACAGCACCTGGTCGGCGCCGCGGAGCGGGACCGCGCGCGCGAGCAGGTCCCGCACGCGCACGCCCTGGAACCGCACGGAGCCGATGAGGTCGCCGCCCACCGGGTTGGACACGCACAGCATGGTCGCATCGTGCTCGACCATCGGCATCGCCATCAGCTCGGGCAGGGTGATCTCGTAGGGGTTCTCGACCATGCCCTCGATCCGCAGGCGCCAGGTCTCGGGGTCGTACCCGGGCACCACCAGCGCGGTGTCGATGCGGTAGAGCTCATCGGCCGGGGTGCGCAGCGGGCTGATGCCCTCGACGTCCAGGCCCTCCGGCAGCTCCGGGGCCTGCACCTCCGGCTCCGGGACGGCCACCAGCTCCGGGGTGACCTGCGGTGCGGGGCGCAGGGCACGGCCCAGCAGCGGCGCGAGCGCGCCGAGCGCCCCGAGGCCCGCGCCGGTGGCCAGCAGACGCCGGCGCGAGGCGCCGCCGATGGCCGCGGGATCCGCCTGCTCCTCCTGGGCCCGCAGCAGCTGGGCGCGCAGCAGGCGGAGGGCGCCGATGCCGCCGGCGGCCAGGACCAGCCCCGCCACCAGCGATGACGGCGCGACGGCGACACGCAGCAGCGCGGCGAGGATCGCGATGGCGCCGACCGCTGCGATCCAGATCGTGGCCCAGCGGGCCGTGCGGGCCAGGCCGGAGCCGATCAGGGCGGTGATGGCGAGGGTCCCCGCGAGCACGCAGCCGATGAGGAAGGGCTTGTCCGCCGTCCCCAGCAGCCCGATCACCAGGTCCTTGACCGGCGGCGGGGTGAGGTCGATGGTCACCGCCCCCACCAGGGACACCGGGGAGGTGCGGGGCTGGACGAGGGCGGCGGCGAGCTCGGCGAGACCCAGGCCCAGGCCCGCCGCGACCGCCGTCGTCAGCGCTCCGGCCACCCGTGCGCCCCGGGCCTGCGAGCTCGTGCTCATGCTCTGGTCACTCCCCGCCGTCCGTGCCGGTCATGTCCTCGTCCTCGGTCATGGAGCCCTCGGTCATGGAGTCCTCCGTGCCGGAGTCCCCGGACATGCCCTCCTCGGAGCCCATGTCCTCCTCCATCATCTCTCCTCCGCCGTCGGAGGTCATCGGCTCCTCCATCATGTCCCCGCCGCCGTCGGAGGTCATCGGCTCCTCCATCATGTCCCCGCCGCCGTCGGAGGACATCGGCTGCTCGGTCATCTGCTCCTCGGTCATCTCCTCGGAGGGGTCCTGCTCCCCGGCGCCGCCGGTGGAGCCGCAGGCGGCGAGGCCGAGGGCGGCGGCGGCGCCGAGGAGCGCGGCGCCGGTGCGCAGGAGGGTCGTGGGACGGGTGCGGATGCGGGATGCGGTGTTCATGCCCCCATGCTCCCCATCGGACGCGGAACGAGCGCTGACGGGGTCCTTACGGAACCCTTACGACCGCGCCGCCTCCCCGGGCCGATGCGGGGCGCCGGGGGTGCGGCGCGGGGCCAGGGCCCCGGAGAAGACGAGGATGCCGACCGCATAGATCGGCACCAGCCACAGGGCGTAGCGCAGGGTGAGGGCATCGGCCAGAGCACCCACCAGCGGCGGGGTGAGGAAGAAGCCCAGCCGGGCCAGCCACCCGACCACGGTGATGCCGACCCCGGGCGGCAGTCCCGGCATGTCGTCGGCCCCGCGGTAGGCGGCGGGGAACAGCGTCGCCACGCCCCAGCCGGCGGCGGCGAAGCCGATGATCGCGGTCACCGGGTGCGGCAGGATCAGCGCGAGGCTCATCCCGACCGCGGCGATCAAGGCCCCGAGCCGGGCGGTGGTGCGGTCGCCGAGCCGGTCGACGATCGCATCGCCGAGGAAGCGGCCCACGGTCTGGGTGCCCTGCAGCGCGACGAACGCGAGACCGGCGACGAAGGGCACCGCATCGAAGGTCGACTGCATGAACAGGGCGCCCCAGGTCCCGCCGGCATCCTCGGTGGAGCCGGCGAAGACGAGCACCATGCCCAGGGCGAGGACGAGCCCCAGGGGGCGCAGGGCGATCCCCCGGATGCTGCGCCCGGTGGACGGGGCGAGGACCGCGGGGACCTCCCCGGCGGCCGCGGGGGCCGGGCCAGCGCCGTGGACCTCGCCGCGGGCCGCGTGCTCGCGCTCGGGCGCCTCCCGCTCGGTGCCGTCGGGACCGGTCAGCATCCCGCGGTACGCCCATGCCGCGGCGGCTCCGAAGACCACCAGGCCCAGCAGGCCCTGCAGCCACAGCGGCAGGGCGAGCTGCGCGGCGAGGCCGCCCAGCAGACCGCCGCCCACCGCGCCGAGCGACCACCAGCCGTGGTAGCTGTTGATGATCGAGCGCCGGTACCGCCGCTCGACCCGCATGCCGTGGGCGTTCATGCAGATGTCGGTGAGGGCGTCGGCCGCGCTGGCCAGCAGCAGCGCCCCGGCCAGCCACAGCCAGGAGCCCGAGATGTAGATCAGCAGATGGGTGGTGCTGGCGACGACCTGGAAGACCACCGCGACCCGCGCCGAGCCGAACCGCGCCATGAGCCGCGCCGCGAGCAGACCGGCGATCAGCCCGCCGACGGGACCGATGCCGACCGCGAGGCCGAAGGCCGTGTTGCTCAGGCCGATGGACTGCACGATCTCCGGGTACCGCGGCAGGATCGCGCTGAAGGACGCGCCGTTGAGCAGGAACAGCAGCGAGACGGCCCAGCGGGCGCGGCGGGCATCGAGGGCGACGGGGAGCGCGGAGGCGCGCGGGCTCGGGGACACCACGGAATCCTTTCACCGCGGGCCTCCCGCCGCCAGCGCGTCCGGCCCGTACTCTGGGCGCATGTCGACACACATCGGTGCAGCGCCCGACCAGATCGCTCCCTATGTCCTCATGCCCGGAGACCCCTATCGCGCCCGCTGGATCGCCGAGACCTTCCTCGAGGATCCCGTCCAGATCACCGACATCCGCGGGATGCTCGGATTCACCGGCACCTATCACGGCGTGCGGATCACCGCGCAGGGCTCGGGCATGGGCCAGCCCTCGATGGGGATCTACGCCCACGAGCTGTTCCAGGACTACGACGTGCAGGCGATCATCCGCGTCGGGACGTGCGGGGCGATCTCCGACCGCGTCTCGGTGCGCGACGTGATCCTGGGGACCTCCGCCTCGACCGACTCCGCCATGAACCGGTCCCGCTTCGGGGACGTGACCTACGCCCCGGCCGCCGACTTCGAGCTCGCCCGCATCGCCGCGGAGGTCGCCGACCAGGGGATGCTGCCCGTGGTGGCGGGGGGCCTGTTCTCCTCCGACCACTTCTACAACCCCGATGCGAGCATCACCGGGACGCTCGCGCAGTACGGCGTGCTGGGCGTGGAGATGGAGGCGGCGGCGCTGTACACGCTGGCCGCGCAGTTCTCCCGCCGGGCGCTGGCGGTGTGCACCGTCTCGGACCACCTCCTCACCGGGGAGGAGACCTCCGCCCAGGAGCGCCAGGAGACCTTCGAGGACATGATCGTGCTCGCCCTCGACACGATCGAGCGGCTCGAGAACCGCTCCCGCTGACGCGGCGGCGCCCGCCGGGGCAGGGCCGGCCGGGCCGGCAGAGCCGGCGGGGGCGCCGGCCCGGGCACGACGAGGGCCCCGGATCCGCGGATCCGGGGCCCTCGTGCGGGAGCGGCGGGGCCGCTCAGACCATGTACTTGGGGATCGCCGTGAAGGTGATGAACAGCGAGACCAGGCACATCGCCAGGCCCACCAGGAACAGGTACCAGCCCACGGTGTAGAGGCTCATCACGTACAGGCCCGCGACGAACAGCACGAACAGGATCGTGGTGAGCGCGACGGAGCTGACGAGGCTGTTGCCCTCGCTGGTCACGTGCGACTCCCGCGTGCTCGCGGTGGCGGTGTGCTGCTCAGTGGTCATGCTTCCTCCCGGGACGGCGCAGATGGTGCCTATCGTACGCCAGCGCGGACGGTGCCCGCGGCCGACGCGGCCCGCGCCGTGGCCACGAAGTGATCGAACAGTCCCGCCCCGGCCTCGCCCAGCTCCGGGTGCCACTGCACCGCGAGGACGGGGCTGCCCGCCACGGCCTCGAGAGCCAGCACCACGCCGGAGCCGGCGTGGGAGCCCACCGCGCGCAGCGCCGGCGGCACCTCGCGGACGGCCTGGTGGTGGTAGGCGGTGACGCGGGCCCGGGTGCCCAGCGCGAGCGCCAGATCGCTGGCAGCGCTCAGCTCGACGTCGACCTCGGTGGGCTCCAGGCCGGTGGTCGGGTAGGCCTCGACGTCCTCGGGGAGGTGCTGGTGCAGGGTGCCGCCCTCCGCGGCGGCGATGATCTGCAGGCCGCGGCAGATGCCGAGCACCGGCACGCCGGCGCGGCGGGCGAGGGCGTACAGCCCCGCCTCGAAGGCGTCGCGCTCCGGATCGGGCGCCAGGTCCGTCTCCCGGGGATCGGCCCCGTACAGCGACGGGTCCAGGTCGCGGCCCCCGGAGAGGACGAGGCCGTCGAGCTCGGCGAGCTCCTCCTCGGTCCACAGGTCCTGCGGGGAGAGGATCACGACGCGGGCACCGGCCTCGCGCAGGGCCCGCACGTAGTGCTCGGTGAGGGTGACGGCGTCGTGGCCCGCCCAGGCGCCGGACATCATGCGGGTGGTTCCTGCGGTGATGCCGATGAGCGGGCGGCGGGTGCTGAGCCGGGCCATGACGTTCCTTTCCGCGAGGAGCCTGCGCCCCCGGGCGGGGACGCGCCGCAGGTGCGACGAGGTCCATTGCACGCGCCCGGGGCGCGCGGGGTCGACCTGTGTGGCCGAATATGACGCGGTCCGGCCGCCTCTCTGGTAGGAACGTGCCCATGAGCGCACATTCCTCCGATGCCCTCGTCATCCAGCTCGACCCGACCTACGGGCCCGGGCAGCTCGTCCCGGCGCTCGAGCGCGCCGGGCTGCAGATGCACCTCGTCCAGCCGCACCGCGGCGATCAGGTGCCCACCGACCTGCGACGGATGGAAGGCCTGGTGGTCCTCGGCGGGGCGCTGCACGCGCACGACGACTCGCGGGTCCCGCACCTGCGGGCGGTGCGCGCGCTGCTGCGCACGGCCCGCGGGCGGAACCTGCCCACCCTCGGCATCGGCCTCGGCGCCCAGCTGCTGGCGCTCGCCCTCGAGGGGAGGATCGGGCCGGCCCGGGCGCGGGACGCCGGGAAGCTGCTGCGCCTGACCGAGCTGACGCTCACCGACGCCGGCCGGGCGGACCCGCTGCTGTCGGCGCTGGCCGAGCACCCCGTGGGGATGGACATCGCCGGGGACGGCGTCCGATCCCTGCCGCCGGCCTCGACGCTGCTGGCCACCGACGCCCGCGGCGGCGTGCAGGCGTTCCGCACCGAGGAGGTCCTGTGGGGCCTGCAGTTCCATCCGGAGGCCGATGAGGCGCTGGTGCGCGCGGCCGTCGGCTCCACCGCCTGCCTGCCCGCGGCCGACGACCCGGTGCGCGCCGCCTGGACGGCGCTGCTGGACGCCTTCGCCGATCAGGTCCGCACGGGCTGACGGATCGCCTGCTCGTAGCAGCCGCGCAGCTGCTCGGCAAGGACGGGCCAGGTGCGCCGGCGCACCGCCTCGAGGGCGGCGCTGGCGAAGGCCGCCCGCTTGGCGTCGTCGAACAGCAGGTCCGCGGCGTGGTCGCGGAGCTCGTCGAGCATCCCCGGGGTGTACAGCCAGCCGGTGCGGCTCGGGGCGATGAGGTCGACGGGTCCCCCGCGGCGCGGCGCGATCGCCGGCAGGCCCGAGGCCATGGCCTCCTGGATGGTCTGGCAGAACGTCTCGAGCTCGCCGGGGTGGATGAAGAGGTCGGCGCTGGCGAGATGACGGGCGAGGTCCCGGCCCGAGCGGAAGCCGACGAAGCGGGCCCGCGGCATGGCGCGCTGCAGGGACTCCCGGTCCGGGCCGTCCCCCACGACGACCAGCCGCACCCCGGGCATGTCATGGATGATCCGCAGATCCCCCACCTGCTTCTCCGGCGCCAGGCGGCCGACGTACACCACGATCCTCTCCCCCGGCTGCGCCAGGGAGCGGCGCAGCTCCTCGCTGCGCAGCGACGGGGAGAACAGGGAGGCGTCCACCCCGCGGCGCCACAGGCCCACCCGCTCGATCCCGTGCTCGATGAGCTGGTCCCGGGTGAACGTCGACGGCGCCAGGGTCAGCGAGGCCCGGTTGTGCACGTCGCGCAGCAGCTGCCAGCTGGCCGCCTCGAGGAAGGGCAGGCCGTACTTCGCGGTGTAGCCGGGGATGTCGGTCTGGTAGACGGCGACGGTCGGCACGCCCAGCTGCTGCGCGGCGATCATGGCGCGGCCGCCGAGGATCGTCGGGGAGGCGAGGTGGATGACGTCGGGCTGGAAGTCCTGGATGCGCCGGCGCAGGGATCCTGCGCTGGTGGTCGCGATGCGCACGTCGCCGTAGCCGAACATCGGCACGGAGGTGATGCGCCGGACCCGGATCTTGCGTCCGCAGGCGGTGCGCAGGAACTTCTCGGCGCGCGGCTGCTGGGGGGCGATGATCGCCAGGTCGTCGCCGCGGGCGGCGAACTCGTCCACGACCTTCAGCACCGAGTTGGTCACGCCGTTCATATGGGGCAGGAACGATTCGGACACGAACATGATCCTCACGCCCACGATCCTGCTCCTGCCCGATGAGATCGGTGCGCTGGAGCCGTGACGTGTCCGTGACGCCTCGGTGAACTCTTCGGGGCGCCGATCGCGACCGCTGCGACGCGGCTCCCTCCTCGGGGAGCCGCGTCGCGCTCGCGCGCGCCGATCCCGTCGGGGCGTCAGCGGCGGGCGGCGATCTCGGCGCCGGCGACGAGGGACTCCAGCTTCGCCCAGGCGATGTCCGGGTGGACGCGGCCGCCCAGCCCGCAGTCGGTCGAGGCGATCACCCGCTCGGCGCCGACGCGCCGGGTGTACCGGCGGATCCGCTGCGCGACGAGCTCGGGGTGCTCGACGACGTTGGTCGAATGGGTGACGACGCCGGGGACGATCACCTTGTCTTCGGGCAGCGTCACGTCGTCCCACACCACGTACTCGTGCTCGTGGCGGGCGTTGGCGCCCTCGAAGGAGTAGTAGGTGACGTCGATGTCCAGCATGAGCTCGACCAGGTGGCGGAACTCGATGTCGGTGGTGTGAGGCCCGTGCCAGGAGCCCCAGCACAGGTGGAAGCGCAGCAGCTCCTTCGGCAGGCCCTCGAGCGCATGGTTGAGGGCCTCGACGCGCTTGGCGGTGAAGCGCAGGTAGTCCTCGACGCTCGGCTCGGGGACGATCTGGTCGAAGTTCTCCGCGATGGAGGGATCGTCGACCTGGACCACGAGCCCGGCATCGGTGATGGCCCGGTACTCCTCGCGCAGAGCCGTCGCCCACGCCTCGAGGAAGGCGTCCTCCGAGCCGTAGTGGCGATCCTGGATGCGGGCGCCCGAGCCCGGGGAGAGGGAGGTGAGGAAGCCCTGCTCGTAGCCGTGATCGCGGAGGGAGCGGGAGAAGTTCTCCACGTCCGAGGCGATCAGCGCGCCGCCGGTGTAGCTCAGCTCCCCGGAGGCGACCGGGAACTGCAGCGCCCCTTCCTTCGGGGTCGCCGTGTTCACCTCCGGGTCGTGCGCGTAGACGTCGGGGAACCGCTGGCGGTCGCGCCGCTCCCCGAAGGCGCTGAGGGTCAGGCCCTCGGCATTGCGGGCGGTGGGCGGCTGGGAGACGAAGGTGTCCTCCGCGACGAGCTCGAGGCCCGCGGTGCGGTGGAAGATGTAGCTCCACCAGGCGCCGTAGTTGTACGTCGTGGTCATGGCCTTGCCGTACTCGCCGTCGCCCGGGACGGAGATGCCGATCTCCTTCTGGCGGGCGACGACGGAGTCGACGGCGGCGGCGAGCGCGGTGTCGAACTCGGCGGAGGGGACCGGCGTGAGGCCGTCCTCGGCGAAGGAGCGGGCGGCGTTGGCGGCCAGAAGCTCCGGGGTGCGAGGAAGGGAGCCGGCGGTCGTGGTGCGGATCTCGGTCATGACCTCGAGGTTACGGCGCGAGGCCCGGGGTGCGGACTCCGGGCGTCATCCCCGTTCATCGACCCGTCCGGCCCTCGTCCGACCCCCGCCGGGCCTCCGGCCGCCGCCGGCCGCCGCCCTGCCGGCTCCCGGATCCCGTCACCGGGAGCCGGGAGCCGGCAGGGCGGAGCCGCGGTGCGCCTTGGGCCGCGGGGCCGCCGGTCAGCCCTGGTCGTAGGCGTCCAGGGGCGGGCAGGTGCACACGAGGTTGCGGTCGCCGTAGGCCTGGTCGATGCGTCGCACGGGCGGCCAGTACTTCGCCTGGATCCGCATCTGCTCGGTCATGTGGTACGTGCCGAGGTCCAGGGACCGCGCGGCGTGGACGCCGGGATAGACGGCGACCTCCCGCGAGTACGGATGGTCCCAGGTGCCGGAGACGACGGCCTCGGCCGTGTGCGGGGCGCCGACCAGGGGGTTGTCGTCCTTCGGCCAGGTGCCCGCGACGACCTCCTCGGCCTCCTGGGCGATCATCAGCATCGCGGAGACGAACCGCTCGAGCTCGGCGAGGTCCTCCGACTCCGTGGGCTCGACCATGAGCGTCCCCGCGACGGGGAAGGACATGGTCGGGGCGTGGAAGCCGTAGTCGATCAGCCGCTTGGCGACGTCGTCGACGGTGATCCCGGTGCGGGCGGTGAAGGGACGCAGATCCAGGATGCACTCGTGGGCGACGAAGCCGCTGCGCCCGCGGTAGAGGGTCTCGAAGGTCCCCTCGAGCCGCTTCGCGATGTAGTTCGCCGCGAGCACCGCGGAGGCCGTCGCGTGGCGCAGGCCCTGCGCGCCCATCAGGCGGATGTACGCCCAGGGGATCGGCAGGATCGACGGGGAGCCGTAGGGCGCCTGCGAGACGGTCGCCCCGCCGTGGACCACCGGGGCGTGGGCCAGCACCGCGTGCTCGGCCCGCTGGGCCAGCGGGTGCCCCGGCAGGAACGGCGCCAGGTGCGCCTTGGCCGCCACCGGGCCCACGCCCGGGCCGCCGCCGCCGTGCGGGATGCAGAAGGTCTTGTGCAGGTTCAGGTGGGAGACGTCGCCGCCGAACTCGCCGGGCCGCGCGACCTCGAGCAGGGCGTTGAGGTTCGCCCCGTCGACGTAGACCTGCCCGCCCGCGTCGTGCACCAGCTGGCACACGGTGCGGATCTCCTCCTCGTACACGCCGTGCGTGGACGGGTAGGTGATCATGATCGCCGCGAGGTCCTCGGCGTGGTCCTTGATCTTCTGCTTGAGGTCGTCGAGGTCGACGTTGCCCTCCGCATCGGAGGCCACCACGACCACGCGCATGCCCGCCAGCACGGCCGAGGCCGCGTTGGTGCCGTGGGCGCTGCTGGGCACCAGGCACACGGTCCGGTCGGCCTCGCCGCGGGAGCGGTGGTAGGCGGTGATCGCGAGCAGCCCCGCGAGCTCGCCCTGGCTGCCGGCGTTGGGCTGCAGGGAGACGGTGTCGTAGCCGGTGACCGCGGCGAGCCACCGCTCGAGCTGGTCGATGAGCTCGAGATAGCCCTCGACGTCCTCCTCCGGGGCGAAGGGGTGCGGGCCGGAGAACTCCGGCCAGGTGACGGCGCTCATCTCGACGGCGGCGTTGAGCTTCATGGTGCACGAGCCCAGCGGGATCATGCCGCGGTCCAGGGCGTAGTCCTTGTCGGCGAGGCGGCGCAGGTAGCGCATCATCGCCGTCTCGCTGTGGAAGGAGGTGAAGACCGGGTCCTGGAGGAAGGTGCTGGTGCGGCGCAGCGCCTGCGGCCACGCCCCGCCGACCTCGCCGCCCGCGGGCGACTCGTCGGCGGTGTCGGGCACGTCCACGCGCTCGCGCGGGGAGTGCTGCTCGAACAGGGCCGCGATCGCGTCGAGCGCCGCGGCGTCGACCGTCTCGTCCAGGCTCACCCGCACGTGGTCCTCGTCCAGGACGCGCAGCAGGTACCCCGCCTCGTGGAAGGTCTCCTCGAGGGCGCGGGCCGCGCCGGGGACGGAGACCACCAGGGTGTCGAAGAAGGCCTCGTGCGTGAGCGCGAACCCCTCGGCGCGCAGGTGCGCGGCGAGGTCCGCGGTGCGGGCGGCGACCTGCCGGGCGATCGCGGTGACGCCCTCCGGACCGTGGTACACGGCGTACATCGAGGCCATCACCGCCAGCAGCACCTGCGCGGTGCAGATGTTGCTGGTGGCCTTCTCGCGGCGGATGTGCTGCTCGCGGGTCTGCAGGGCCAGCCGGTACGCGGGCGCCCCGGCGGCATCGCGGGAGACGCCCACCAGGCGGCCCGGGAGCTGGCGTTCGAGGCCGCTGTGCACGCTCATGAACCCGGCGTGGGGGCCGCCGAAGCCCAGCGGCACACCGAAGCGCTGCGAGGAGCCGACGGCCACGTCCGCGCCCAGCTCCCCGGGGGAGGTCAGCAGCGTCAGGGCCAGCAGGTCGGTGGCCGCGATCGCGAGGCCGCCGGCGCCGTGCACCTTCTCGAACAGCGCGCGCGGATCCCAGATCCGGCCGGAGGCGGAGGGGTACTGGACCAGGGCGCCGAAGGCGCCGTCGGCCAGCGCCGCATCGGCCGTCTCCGGGTCCGAGAGGTCCGCGACGACGAGCTCGATGCCCACCGCCTCGGCGCGGCCGCGCACCACGGCGAGGGTCGCGGTGAAGACGTCCTGGTCCACGAGGAAGCGGGCGGACTTCGCGCGGGTCTTCCGGCGCGCCAGGAGCATGGCCTCTGCGGCGGAGGTCGCCTCGTCGAGCATGGACGAGTTGGCGATCGGCAGGCCGGTGAGGTCGGCGACCATCGTCTGGTAGTTCAGCAGCGCCTCGAGGCGGCCCTGGGAGATCTCCGGCTGGTACGGGGTGTAGGCGGTGTACCAGGCCGGGTTCTCCAGCACGTTGCGCTGGATGACCGGCGGGGTGTGGGTGCCGTAGTACCCCTCCCCCAGCAGCGGGGTGCGCACCGTGTTGCGGGCGGCGAGCTCCCGCAGCTCGGCGAGGACCTCCGCCTCGCTCGCCCCCTCGCCGAGGGCGTCGTCGGTGCGTCGGTCCAGGAGGATCGTCCCGGGGACCGCGGCCTCGAGCAGGGCGTCGAGGGAGTCCAGCCCGAGGACGTCGAGCATGCGCCGCTGGGCGGCGTCGTCGGTGCCGACGTGCCGGGAGACGAAGGGGCCGAGGTCGGTGTTCTGGGATGCGGTGGTCATCGGGCCCGGGTCACTCGCCGACGAGCTCGGTGTACTGCTCGCGGGTCAGGAGATCCTCGGGGAGCTCCTCGAAGCTCGCACGGATCAGCCAGCCGTCCTCGAAGGGGGAGGCGTTCACGAGCTCGGGGGCGTCGACGACCGCCTGGTTGACCTCGGTGACGGTGCCGGTGATCGGGGAGAACAGGTCCGAGACGGACTTGGTGGACTCGATCTCGCCCATCTCGGTGCCGGCGGTGATGGTGTCGCCCTCCTCGGGCAGGTCGACGTAGACGACGTCGCCGAGCTGGCCGGCGGCGAAGTCGGTGACGCCGATGACGGCGACGCCGTCGCTCTCGACGCGCACCCACTCGTGGTCCTTGCTGAAACGGAGTTCGGTGGTCATGGGGAGTCCTTCCTCAGGGGCGGGATGCGGGGTTCAGTCTCGCGTGTAGAACGGCAGGGGCACGACGCGGGCGGGAAGGTCCTTGCCGCGCACGTCGATGACCAGATCGGTGCCGGGTTCAGCATGATCGGGGTCGATGAAGGCCATCGCGACGGGATGGCCGAGGGTCGGGGAGAGCGCGCCGGAGGTGACCTCGCCGATCACGGCGCCGGCGGCGTCCTTCACGGCGGAGCCGGCGCGGCCGGCGCGACGGCCCTCCGCGGCCAAACCCACCAGCACCCGGGCGCCCTCGAGGTCCGCGGCCTCGATCGCCGCGCGGCCCACGAAGTCCCCCTTGGCGGCAAGCGCCACCACCCGGCCGAGGCCCGCCTGCGCGGGGAGGATGTCGCGTCCCAGCTCGTGGCCGTACAGCGGCATGCCCGCCTCCAGGCGCAGGGTGTCGCGGGAGGCGAGGCCGCAGGGGACGAGGTCCTCTCCCCCGGCGGCGGTCAGCAGCTCCCACAGGTCCACGGCCTGCGCGGCGGGGACGTACAGCTCGAAGCCGTCCTCCCCGGTGTATCCGGTGCGGGCCAGCAGCAGCTCCGCCCCCTGGTAGGTGCCCTGCAGGACCCGGTAGTAGCGCAGGGCGGCCACATCTTGCGCGGAGATCCCGGCGACGGCGGCATCGGCCAGGGCGGTCACGACGATGCCCTCGCTCGCGGGGCCCTGCACGGCGATCAGCGCGATCTCGGCGGACTCGTCGCGCACCTGCACGTCGTGGTCGCGGGAGCGCTCGGTCAGCTCGCGCGCGACCTCGGGGGCGTTGCCGGCGTTGGCGACCACCAGGTAGGAATCCTCCGCGAGGCGGTAGACGATGACGTCGTCGACGACGCCGCCGTCCTCGGTGAGCATGAGGGAGTACTTCGCCCGCCCCACGGACAGCCCCGACAGCTTCCCGGCGAGGGCGTGGTCCAGGGCCTGCCCCGCCTCGGGGCCCTGCAGGCGGATCTCGCCCATGTGGCTGAGGTCGAAGATGCCGGCGCTGCGGCGCACGGCGTGGTGCTCGGCCAGGTCGGAGGTGTATCGGACGGGCATCTGCCACCCCGCGAAGTCCGTGAACGCGGCTCCGAGCCCCTCGTGGATCGCGGACAGCGCGGTGGCGTTCAGGGGCTGGTCGGGCATCGTCTCTCCTGGGTCGTGCGAGCGGCGGGGCACGGGCCCGGACGGGCACGGCGCGGTCGCCGCGGGCTGCCGCGAGGGAGCATCGGCGCACCCTCGCGGACACTGTACCGCCCGCCGCGCCGCCCCCGATCCCGTACAGTGAAGGGGTGAATCGGGAAGGTACGACGCAGTGGCCGATCAGGATCCGGGGGGACCGTGTTCTGATCCGCGAGCCTGCGGATCCGGACCGCGAGGCGATGATCCGCCTGCTCACCGATCCGGTGACCCGGGAGTATCTCGGCGGCGCGATCGACTACGCCTCCCGGCAGGCGCTCGAGCTCTCGCCGCTGGGCCTGTCCTGGGGCCGATGGGTCGTCTGCCGCGGCGACGACGACGCGATGCTCGGCTCGATCTCGCTGGACTACGACCGCGGAGAGCTGGAGCTGTCCTACGCCCTGCTGCCCGAGCACACGGGCCAGGGGTTCGCGGCCGAGGCCTGCCATGCCCTGCTGAGCTGGGCGCAGGGCGAGCTCGAGGACGATCTCGTCATCGCCGTCACCCAGACCCGCAACAAGCGCAGCCTGAACCTGCTGCGCAAGCTCGGCTTCACGGTGCGCCGGGGCCTGGAGGAGTTCGGCACCCAGCAGCTGCTGCTGGAGCGCTCGCTGCGCGACCCCCTGCCCTCCCGGGAGGACGTCGCCCTGGCCATGCGCAGCGCCCCGCCGCGCCGGCTCTGACCGGGCGGGCGGGATCCTCAGGCCGCGTCCTCCCCGCGCCGCACCGGGCAGGACATGCACCGCGGCCCGCCGCGCCCCCGGCCCAGCTCGCCGCCGGAGATCTCGAGCACCTCGACGCCCTGGCCGCGCAGGTAGTCGTTGGTCGCGGTCACCCGCTCGTAGGCGACCACGCGACCGGGGGCGAGGGCCAGCACGTTGCAGCCGTCGTCCCACTGCTCGCGGGCGGAGGCGTAGCTGTCCAGCGGCGGGGTGAGCACCCTCAGCGAGGGCACGCCGAGGCCCCGGGCCAGGACCTCGTCCATCTCCGCCGGCCGATGCGCCCGGGTGACCAGCCGTCCGCGCCGGCGCGAGATCTCGTAGGTCTCGAGGCCCCCGAGCGGGCCGTAGCGGAGCATCGACTCGTGGTCGACCATCGTCATCACCGTGTCCAGGTGCATCATCGAGCGTCGGTGGGGCAGCGCCAGGGCGATCACGCGCTCGGCCGCCCCCTGCGCCAGCAGCGCTCCGGCCAGCCGCTCCACGCCCGCGTCGCTGGTCCGCTCGGACAGCCCCACCGCCACCGTCCCCCCGCCGAGGACGAGCACGTCCCCGCCCTCGACCGTGGCCTGCGGCGAGGGCGCCCCGCCCAGGGGGATCACCGGCTGCGGGCCCGCGCCGCCGAACCGCGGGTGGTGACGGTAGATCATCTCCATGTGCAGCGACTCGCGCCGGCGGGCGGTGCGCCGCATCCCGGGCACCACCGCATGCGGGCCGATCCACATCGAGGCGTCGCGCGTGAACAGGTGGTTGGGCAGCGGGTCCAGCAGCAGCGCGTCGCCGGCGGTGCGCCGCACCCGGATGGAGCGGGGCCGCACGCCGAGCGCCTCGAGCTCGGACCGGGTCACGCCCGCCATCAGCACGCGGACCAGCTCCGCCGAGGGCAGGGCGCCGAGGGCGTCGGCGAGGTCCTGGGCGGCGATGTCGCCGAGCGCGGCCGGGTCCAGGGTCCTCCCGAGCAGCTCGGCGCGCACCGGAGGATCCTCCAGCAGGTCCTCGAGCAGCTCGTGGACCAGCAGCACCTCGGCGCCCTCGCCGCGCAGCAGCGCCGCGAAGGCGTCGTGCTCGGCCCGGGCGCGCTCCAGCCACAGCAGCTCGTCGAACAGGAAGCGGTCGCGGTTGTCGGGCGTCAGGCGCTCGAGCTCGGGACCGGGCCGATGCAGGATCACCCGGCGCAGCGGCGAGACCTCGTCGGGGATCCCGGGAGCGGCATCGGCCCCGGCGGCATCGGCCCCGGCGGCGTCCCGGGCGGCGGTGTCGGCGGCGGCATCGGTCGTGGGCATCGGGGTCCTCCTCGCAGCGGCACGTGCCCGCGAGCATAGGCCCCTCCGCGGCAGGATCGGCCGACCCCGCCGTGAACGGGCCGGCCTGCCGTGAACGGTCGGCCCGCCGTGAACGGCCAGCCCGCCGTGAACAAGCCGGCCCGCCATGATCGGACCGGCCCGCCGTGATAGGACAGGGGTGCCCGAGCTCGCCGACCGCAGGAGGTCCGCATGTCGCCCCTGTCCATCCCCACCACGACCCTGCCCGACGGGACCCCCATCCCGCTGATCGGCTTCGGCACCGGCGGGCTGCGCGGCGTCGAGGGCGCCGAGGCGATCACCGCCGCGCTGCGCAGCGGATACCGCCTCCTGGACACGGCCGCGCAGTACGGCAACGAGGCCTGCGTCGGCGAGGCGCTGCGGCGCAGCGGCGTGGACCGCGAGGAGGTCCTGGTGACGACCAAGGTCGCCGGCGGCGACCAGGGGCGCGAGGCGGCCCGCGCCGGGGTCCGCGAATCCCTGCGGCGGCTGGGCGTGGAGCGGGCGGACATCGTCCTCATCCACTGGCCCAACCCCTCGCGCGGCCTGGCCCTGGACACCTGGCGCACCCTGCTGGACCTGCGCGAGGAGGGCCTGATCGGCCACGCGGGCGTCTCGAACTTCCGCCCCGAGCAGCTGCAGGAGCTCTACGACGCGACCGGGCAGTGGCCCGCGATCAACCAGATCCAGCTCTCCCCCGCCCTGCCCCGTCAGGAGGCCGTCGCCTTCCACGCCGAGCACGGCATCGTCACGGAGGCCTGGGGGCCGCTGGGCGGCCGCGAGGGCCTGCCCGAGCAGTTCGCCCTGCAGCGCGTCGCCGCCAAGCACGGCGCGAGCACCGCCCAGATCTCGCTGCGCTGGGCGATCGACCGGGGCATCGTCGTGATCCCGAAGTCCTCGACCCCCGAGCGCCAGCGCTCCAACGCCGAGCTCGACGGCATCGCCCTGGACGATGCGGACCGCGCCCTGCTGACCTCCGTGGATCTGGGCGAGGACGCGGCCTGGGACTCGCGCGTCCACGAGGAGTGGTGAGCTTCCGGCCCGGTCCGCAGCATCGCCGGATCGTGGTGCTGTCGGGGGCGGGGCTCAGCGCCCGCACGGGCCTGGGCACCTTCCGGGGGCCGGACGGCCTGTGGTCCCTGGACCCGCAGCTCGAGGAGGCGATGCACGCCTCCGCCCTGCCCGGATCGATCCCGGCGCTGTGGCGGGTCTGGGGGGACATGGCGCGGGTCGCCGCCGCCCACGGCCCCACCCCCGGGCATTTCGCGATCGCCCGGATGGGCGCGCAGGTGATCACCCAGAACGTGGACGGTCTGCATCAGGCGGCCGGCAGCGAGGACGTCGCGGAGCTGCACGGCAGCGCCCGGCGCGCCGTCTGCCTGGACCCGCGGTGCCCCTGGTCCGCTCCCCTGGTGCCCGGCGAGGGGGACCGAGCCGAGGACCACGGCGCCCCCTCGGCCTGCCCGGTGTGCGGGGCGCCGACCCGGCCGGACGTCGTCCTCTTCGACGAGCAGCTGCCCGCGGCCGCGATCGATCGGGCCCTCGCGCTGACGCGCGCGGCGGATCTGTTCGTCGTGGTCGGCTCCAGCGGGGTGGTGATGCCGGCCGCGCAGCTGGCGCCGCGGGCCCGGGCGGCCGGGGCGACGACCGTCCTGGTGGACATCGATCCTCCGCGCGAGGCCTCCCGCGGCGGCAGCTTCGACCATGTCCTGCGCGGGGACGCGCACGAGGTCCTGCCGGACTGGGAACGGGCCCGCCGCGATGTCGCGGCGAACCCGTTCCTGGATCCCTTCGGCGGGGGCCGCCCGGCTCAGATGTAGATCGCCGGGTCCACGTTGTCCTCGGGGTGCGCGGCGTGGCCGCGGATCCGTGCGGGGACGCCGACGGCGGTGGCCTGCGCGGGGACGTCCCCGACGACGACCGCGTTCGCGCCGATCTGGGCGCGCTCCCCGATGAGGACCGGGCCCAGCACCCTCGCCCCGGCGCCGATGGTGACGCCGTCGCCGACGGTCGGGTGCCGCTTGACGCGCTGCATCGACCGTCCGCCCAGGGTGACCCCGTGGTAGAGCATGACGTCGTCGCCGATCTCCGCCGTCTCCCCGATCACGACGCCCATGCCGTGGTCGATGAAGAAGCGCCGGCCGATCCGGGCGGCAGGATGGATCTCCACGCCGGTGATCGAGCGGACCCCCTGCGCGAGCACGAGCGCGGGCAGGCGCGCCGCGGGCCGCTGCCACAGGGCGTGCGCGGCCCGGTGCGCCCAGATCGCGTGGAGCCCCGGGGAGGTCAGCACGACCTGGAGGTCGCCGGTGGCCGCGGGGTCCCGACGGCGCGCCGCCGCGATGTCCTCGCGGACGGTCGCGGCGGCGTCGAGAGCACGGGCGAGGATGCTCATCCGGTCAGCGCTCAGTCGAGGTACTCGGCGTAGAGCGGGGTGGAGAGGTAGCGCTCGCCGAAGGAGGGGACGACCACGACGATGGTCTTGCCGGCGAACTCGGGGCGCGAGCCGACGCGCACGGCCGCCTCGATCGCCGCGCCGGAGGAGATGCCCACCAGCAGGCCCTCGGTGCGGGCGACCTCGCGGGCGCGCTCCATGGCGGTCTCCGCGTTGATGTCGAAGACCTCGTCGTAGATCTCGCGGTCCAGGATCGAGGGCACGAAGTTCGCGCCGATGCCCTGGATCTTGTGCGGGCCGGGGGCGCCGCCGTTGAGGATCGCGGACTCCTCGGGCTCGACCGCGAAGACCTTCACGTCAGCGTTCTTCTCCCGCAGGTAGGCGCCCGCGCCGGAGATGGTGCCGCCGGTGCCGATGCCGGCGACCAGGGCGTCGACGTGGCCCTCGGTGTCCTCCCAGATCTCCGGGCCGGTGGTGGCGTAGTGGATCTCGCGGTTGGCCTGGTTGTCGAACTGCTTGACCTGGACGGCGCCGGTCTCCGCGGCGATCTCCGCGGCCTTCTCGACGGCGCCCTTCATGCCCTTGGGCGCCTCGGTGAGCACGAGCTCCGCCCCGAAGGCGCGCAGCAGGGCGCGGCGCTCCTTGGACATGGACTCCGGCATGGTGAGGATGACCTTGTAGCCGCGGGAGGTGCCGATCATGGCCAGGGCGATGCCCGTGTTGCCGCTGGTCGCCTCGACGATGGTGCCGCCGGGCTGGAGCTCGCCGGAGGCCTCCGCGGCGTCGATCATGGCCACGCCGATGCGGTCCTTGACCGAGTTGGCGGGGTTGTAGAACTCGAGCTTGGCCAGGATCGTGGCCTGGACGTCGTCGCCCAGCTTGTTGAGCTTGACCAGGGGGGTGCGGCCCACCAGCTCGGAGACGTTGTTGTAGACGGGCATCGAAGCTCCTCGATCGGGGGTATCGGTCGGCACGCGACCGGGCCGGGCCCGTGACCCGTCGCGGCGCAGCCCGCAGGTGGCCGGCCCCGGGGCCGCACACCTCAGACCGCATAGCGCGCCTTTGCTCCAGTATAAGCCGACCTTCTCGTGGGTGGGCCGCGTCTCCGCCGTCCGCCGACGTCGGAGTTCATCCGCGGTCATACGGGGGCGTCGTTCCCGGCGACCCCGCGGCCGCGGACGACGCGTGCCGACCGACGCTCCGCTTGCGCAGCAGCGATGCGTCGGCCGGCACGGGTCCGGCGGCGTGGGCCGCGGCCGCCGGGCCGCGGCGGCTGGTCAGTAGATCATGCCCATGACCTCGCGCACCCGCGCGAGGGTCTGCTCGGCGACCTCGTTGGCGCGGGCGTTGCCCGCCCGGAGGATCTCGAACAGGGCGCCCGGGTCCTTCTCGAGCTCGGCGCGCCGGGCGCGGATCGGGGCGAGGTGCTCGTTGAGGACCTCCGCGGTCATGACCTTGAGGGTCCCGGCGCCCTTGTCGCCGATCTCCTCGGCGATGTCCTCGGGGCTGCGGCCGGTGCACTGCGAGGCGATCGTCAGCAGGTTCGCGACCTCCGGACGGCCCTCCGGGTCGTAGGTGATCTGCCGGTCGGCGTCCGTCTTCGCCTTCTTGATCTTCTTGGCGGTCTCGTCCTCGCTCATGCGGAGCATGACCGTGTTGCCCAGGGACTTGCTCATCTTGGCGGCGCCGTCCAGGCCCAGGATCGTCGGCGCCTCGGAGAGCAGGGCGTCGGGCTCGGCGAAGATCTGCTCGCCGCCCGCGTAGCGCTCGTTGAAGCGGCGCGCGATCACGCGGGTCTGCTCGATGTGGGGCAGCTGGTCCTTGCCCACCGGCACCAGGTTGCCGTGGCAGAAGAGGATGTCCGCCGCCTGGTGGACGGGGTAGGTGAGCAGGAGGCCGCCCATGGCGGACTTGCCGGCCGCGGCGAGCTCCGCCTTCACGGTGGGGTTGCGCTCGAGCTCGGGCTGGGTGACCAGCGAGAGGAACGGCAGCATGAGCTGGTTCAGGGCCGGCACCGCGGAGTGGGTGAAGATGGTCGCCCGCTCGGGGTCGATGCCCACGGCGAGGTAGTCCGTCAGCAGCTCGCGCACCGAGCCGCGGATGTCCCCGAGGACCTCGCGGTCCGTGATGACCTGGTAGTCGGCCACGAGCACCCAGCTCTCGACGCCGGCCTCCTGCAGCCGCACCCGGTTGCGCAGGCTGCCGAAGTAGTGGCCGATGTGCAGCGCGCCCGTGGGGCGGTCCCCCGTGAGCATGCGCAGGCCGGCGGGGTCGTCCTGGATCTTCGCCCAGATCGCGTCGCTGCGCTGGAGCGCGGTGTCGTAGCTGCTGGTGGGGATGGCGGTATCGGCGGTGTCGGTCACCGGTCCATGCTAGGCGATGCCCCCGCGATCGCGTCCCGGCGCCGCGCCCGTCGAGCCGCGGACGATCAGCTGCGGGCGGATGGCGAGCTCGGTGCGGGTCGGGCGGCGGCTGCCCTCCCCCGCGGCGAGGACGGTGCGCACGGCCGAGCGGGCCATCAGCGAGACGCTCTGGCGCACGGTGGTCAGCGGCGGAGTGGTCAGCCCCGCCCAGGAGACGTCGTCGTAGCCGATCACCGAGACGTCCTCGGGCACGCGCACGTCGATCGAGCGCAGCCCCTCGAGGGCGCCGGCGGCCATCACGTCGCTCCCGCAGACGATCGCGGTGACGCCGCCGGCGGCGAGCTCGCGCGCCGCCTCGTAGCCCCCGGCGTAGGAGAAGTCGGTGTAGGCGATCGGCGGGGCGTCCACGCCCGCGGCGCCGCGGGCGGCCTCGAAGGCCTGCACCTTCGTGCGCACGGGCCAGGTGTGCTCGTCGCCCACGGCCAGCCCGATCTCGCGGTGTCCCAGCTCCTCGAGGTGGGTCAGCGACAGCGCGATCGCGTGGGCGTCGTCGGAGGAGATGAAGGCGGCGTCGAGGTCGTGGCGCTCCCCGTTGACCATCACCAGCGGCACCCCCGCCTCGGCCACCTCGCGGTAGTGGTCCACCGGGCTGTCCTGCTGGGCATGGTGCCCGGAGACGATGATCATGCCGGTGGCCCCGGCGCGCAGGAAGCGCTGCAGGTACTCGCGCTCGCGCTCCACGGTGCGGGCCCGGACCCCGACCAGCGAGGAGACCCCGCGCTCGAACAGCTCGGCCTCCAGGCGCTCGATCCAGGCCGCGAAGATCGGGTTCTCCACATCGGGCACCAGCAGGCCGATGGTCCGGGGCAGGTCCTCCTGCTCGAGCGCGACGGGCCGGCCCAGCCGTCGGGCGGCCTCCAGGACGGCACGACGGGTCTCCTCGTTGACACCGGGACGCTCGTTCAGGACGCGCGAGACCGTGGCCTCGCTCACCCCGGACTCGCGGGCGATGTCGATCAGTCGTGCTTTCACCTGGTCCACCTCTCGGCGACGCCATCGCCGCCATGTCACAGTACCGTTGCAAGAACTTTCTCATTCTTGCACGCCGGGCCGCAAGCACTTACAGTCGTCCTTGCAGGGCGAGCACAGCGGCTCCCCGCATCACACGCACGAATCGAAGGAGATCACGGTGCTCATCCGTCGCAAGTCTTTCCTGGCCCTCGGCGCCCTCGGCGCCACCTCCGCGATGCTGTCCGCCTGCGGCGGCGGCACGAGCGAGGATCCCGCCGCCGGCGGGTCCTCCGATGCCGGCGGCGCCTCCGATGCGGGCGGCGCCGAGGGCGCCCCCCAGCGCGCCGACGCCCAGCTCGTCATCTGGGCCGATGAGAAGAAGGCCGAGTCCCTCCAGGCGCCCGCCGCGGCCTGGGGCGAGGCCCAGGGGATCACGGTCGCCGTGCAGTCCGTGGCCAACGACCTCCAGACCAACTTCGTCACCGCCAACCAGGCCGGCAACGGCCCCGACGTCCTCGTCGGCGCGCACGACTGGATCGGCAACCTGGTCCAGAACGCCTCCATCACCCCGGTGCAGCTGCCCGCGGACGCTGCCGACAAGATCGCCCCCATCGGCCTCAGCGCCGTGCAGCTGGACGGCCAGACCTACGGCGTCCCCTACGCCGTCGAGACGCTCGTGCTGTTCGCGAACAACGCCCTCACCGACGCCCCCTCCCCCGCGTCGATCGAGGAGCTCGTCAGCGCCGGGCAGGCCGGCGGGGCCGAGAACGTGCTCTCCCTGCCCGTGGGCGAGGAGGGCGACGCCTACCACATGGAGCCGCTGTACACCTCCGGGGGCGGCTACCTGTTCGGCACGGACGCCGAGGGCGGCCTCGACCCGAGCGACCTGGGCGTGGGCAAGGAGGGCTCGATCGCCGCGGGCGGCAAGATCGGGGAGCTCGGCGCGCAGGGCGTGCTGAAGACCTCCATCACCGGCGACAACGCGATCTCCCTGTTCACCGACGGCAAGGCCGCCTACCTCGTCTCCGGCCCCTGGGCGCTCGCGGACATCAAGGCCGCCGGCATCGACTTCACCATGAGCGCGGTGCCCGGCTTCGAGGGCATGCAGCCGGCCAAGCCCTTCGCCGGCGTGAACGCCTTCTACGTCGCCGCGGCGGCCAAGAACCCCGCCTACGCCCAGCAGTTCCTCTCCGACGTCGCCTCCGCGCCCGATGTGGCCCGCGAGATGTTCGCCGTCAACGAGCTCCCGCCGGTCTCCCTCGAGCTGCAGACCGAGCTCGCCGCCGGCAGCCCGGAGCTGATCCAGATCGCCGAGCTCGCCGAGGGCGCCGACCCGATGCCCTCCATCCCCGAGATGGCCGCGATCTGGAAGCCGCTGGGCCAGGCCCAGGCGAACATCGTCGGCGGCGCCGACCCGGCCGAGGTCATGACCAGCGCCGGCGAGCAGATCGCCGGCGAGATCGGGGCCTGAGCGCCCACCGCCCCGCAGGGACGGACCGGGCGGGACTCCGCATCCCGCCCGGTCCCCATCCCGCCTGCGCTCCCGGGGCGGGTCCGTCCCTCCCGCGCTCCGCCCGATCCCGCCGCCGCTGCCGCCCCGGCCGGCCTGCGGCCCTCCCGCCGTGCAGCCCCGCTGCCCCCGCGAAAGGCACCCCGCCATGACCTCGACGACCGCGCCCGCGCAGCGGGCACGCAGGACGTCCGCCACCACCCTGATCGCCCGGGCGCTGTTCCTGGGCGCCGTCCTCGCCGTGACGATCTGGATCGCGCCCGTGCTCGTGGGGCTGCAGTCCTGGCTGTGGCTGGCGGTCGTGCTGGCCGCGGCGGCCGCGATCTTCGTGCTCTACTCCACCCGGCGCTTCATCCCCGGCAAGTACATCTTCCCCGGCACGTTCTTCCTGGTCGTCTTCCTCATCGCGCCGATCATCCTCACCGTCGGCTACTCCTTCACGAACTTCGGCGACGGCAGCCGGGGCACCAAGGAGCAGGCGATCGCGGCGATCACCGGCAACTCCGTGCAGCAGACCCCGGACTCCCCCCGCTACAACCTCACCATCACCACCGAGGGCACCGCCGAGGAGGGTCCGTACGTCTTCTACCTGGTGGATCCCGCCAGCGGGGAGATCCGCCGCGGCGGCCCGGAGCTCCCCCTCGAGCAGGTCCCGGCCTCGGACGTCACGGTCCGCGACGGCTTCGTCACCGCGGCCGACGACTCCGCGATCCTCACCCCCGACGAGATCAACACGAACTACGCCGCGCTGCAGGAGGTCGCCGTCGAGGTCGACGAGACCACCGCGATCCGCCTGCTGGGCATCGACCAGGCCTTCGAGGGCACCAAGGTGCTCCAGTACGACGAGGCCGCCGATGCCATCACCAACACGCAGACGGGCGCCGTCTACACCCCGCAGAAGATCGGGGACACCGAGTACTTCGTGAGCGAGGACGGCGAGCGCATGCCGCAGTCCTGGCTGCAGGGCGTGGGCCTGTCCAACTACGAGCGCCTGTTCACCGACGGCAAGCTCGCCGGGCAGTTCGCGGACGCCTTCGTGTGGACCCTCGTGTTCGCCGCCGGCAGCGTGCTGCTGACCTTCCTGGTCGGCTTCGCCCTGGCCCTCGTGCTCAACGACGAGCGCCTGCGCGGCCGCCGCCTGTACCGCTCCGTGCTGCTGATGCCGTACGCGGTGCCCGGGTTCATCGCGCTGCTGGTGTGGTCGAACTTCTACAACCGCGACTTCGGGCTGATCAACCAGACCCTCGGCCTCTCGCTGAACTGGTTCGGGGATCCCACCCTCGCCAAGGCCGCCGTGCTGCTGACGAACCTGTGGATGGGCTTCCCGTACATGTTCATCGTGTGCACCGGCGCCCTGCAGTCGGTGCCGAAGGAGCTCACCGAGGCCGCGCGGATCGACGGCGCGAGCCGCCTGCAGACCACCTCCCGGGTGATCGCACCGCTGCTGCTGGTGGCCGTCTCGCCGCTGCTGGTCGCCTCCTTCGCCTTCAACTTCAACAACTTCAACGCCATCGAGCTGCTCACCGGCGGCGGCCCCTTCGCCGCCAACGAGTACACGCGCGGCGCGACCGACATCCTCATCTCGATGGTCTACCGCATCGCCTTCGGCGGCTCCGGAGCGGACTTCGGCTTCGCCTCGGCGGTCTCGGTGGCCCTGTTCATCCTCACCGGCGTCCTCGCCGCGATCCAGTTCCGATTCGCGAACGTCCTCGAGGACGTCAACTGAAGGCCCGGAAGGACTCCGCCATGTCTGTGCAGACTGCTCGCACCGCCCCCGAGGCCCGTCGCCTCCCGTTCAGCCGCTGGATGGGCGAGATCGGCTGGCGCCACGTCGTCGGCATCCTCGCCGTCGCCTTCGCGGTCTTCCCGATCCTCTTCGTCGTCTCGGCCTCGCTGAACCCGCTGGGCACCGTGTCCTCCTCCGGGCTGGTGCCGCGCGAGGTGAGCCTCACGCACTACGAGACCCTGCTCTCCGGAGCCCGCGGCCCCTTCGTGCGCTGGTACCTCAACACGGTCATCGTGTGCGTCGTGGTCTCCTCCGTGCAGGTGTTCCTCTCCGTGCTGGCCTCCTACGCGTTCAGCCGCATGCGCTTCCGCGGCCGCCGCGGCGGCATGCTGGCCCTGCTGCTGATCATGATGTTCCCGGCGATCCTGTCGATGATCGCGATCTACACGATGATCTCGGACCTCGGCCAGGCGATCCCCGTGCTGGGCCTGGACTCCCTGCCGGGCTACATCCTCGTCATGCTGGGCGGCTCCCTGGGGCAGGTCTGGCTGATCAAGGGATTCTTCGACACCGTGCCCAAGGAGCTGGACGAGGCGGCCACCATCGACGGCGCGAGCCACTGGCAGGTCTTCCGCCGGATCCTGCTGCCGGCCCTGGTGCCGATCCTCGCCACCACGCTGCTGCTGAGCCTGGTCGGGGTCATGAGCGACTTCCTGCTCGGATCGATCTTCCTCACCAGCGACGAGAACAAGACGCTCGCGGTGGGCCTGTACGGCATGCTCGCCGGGGACCGCTCCAACAACCTGGGCCTGTTCGCGGCCGGGTCGGTGCTGATCATGATCCCGGTGATCGTGCTGTACCAGTTCCTGCAGCGCTACATCGTCGGCGGCTCCACCGCGGGAGCGGTGAAGGGATGAGCGAGCTCGCCCTGCCGCCCCTGCCCCGGCGGCCCCATCACGACAGCGGGCCGCTGTGCGTGCCCGTGGCCGCGCACGCCCTCGGCGAGGAGGCGGTGCTGCGGGTCTGGGTCCCGGACTCCTACCCGGTGACCGCGGTCGCGCTGCGCGCGGTCGTGGACGGGGAGATCCGCACCCGCGAGGCCCGGCCCCTGCCCGCCGCCGATGCGCCATCGGCCGATGCCGCGCCGGAAGAGCCGACGCCCGCCGAGGCGGGGGCCGGCACCTGGTGGCAGGTGCGCCTGCGCGCCGAGAACCCGGTGGTCCCCTACCGCTTCTGCCTCATCGGCCCCGGCGGCGGGGACGTCCCCGCCTACGCGTGGCTGACCGCCGCCGGGCTGATCCCCTGGGACGTGGCCGATGCGACGGACTTCCGCCTGGTGGTGCACCCGCCCGCTCCGGCGTGGGTCGCCGATGCGGTCGTCTACCAGGTCTTCCCCGATCGCTTCGCCCGCTCGGCGAGCGCCCCCGTCGACGCGGAGGGCCGCCCCGCCCCGCAGGACCTGCCCGCCTGGGCGGTGCCGATGCGCTGGGACGAGGAGCCCGCCGTGCGCGGCGACATCACCGGGCGGCAGCTGTACGGCGGCGACCTGGACGGCGTCATCGAGCGCCTGGACCACATCGCCTCCCTCGGGGCGGACACCGTCTACCTCACCCCCGTGTTCCCCGCCGGCAGCGTGCACCGCTACGACGCCGCGACCTTCGACCGGGTGGACCCGCTGCTGGGCGGGGACGAGGCCCTGGTGCGGCTGTCGCAGGCGCTGCATGCGCGCGGCATGCGGCTGATGCTGGACCTCACCACCAACCACACCGGCGACACCCACGAGTGGTTCCGCGCCGCCCAGGCCGATGCGGACTCCGTCGAGGCCGGCTTCTACCTGTTCACCGAGCACCCCCACGCCTACCGCAGCTGGCTGGACGCGGTGCCGAGCCTGCCCAAGCTCGACCACCGCTCCCCCGCGCTGCGGGCCCGCATGCTCGAGGGGCCCGACAGCGTGGTGGGCCGCTGGCTCGCCCCGCCGGTCTGGGCCGACGGCTGGCGCATCGACGTGGCCAACATGACCGGCCGCCACGACGACGTCGACCTCGCCCATGAGGTGGCCCGCACCCTGCGCGGGACCATGCCCGAGGGGACCTGGCTGCTGGCCGAGCACGGCCACGACGCCACCGGGGACCTGGCCGGGGACGGCTGGCACGGCACCATGAACTACACCGGCTTCACGCGGCCGCTGTGGGCGTGGCTGGCCGAGCCCGGCTCGACCCTGAACTGGCTGGGCCTGCCCACCACCGTCCCGCGCCTGCCCGGCCCGGCGATCGCCCGCACCCTGGTGGACTACAACGCGCACATGCCGTGGCCGTCCCGGCTGCATTCGCAGAACCAGCTCTCCAGCCACGACACGCCCCGCACCCGCACCGTCGTCGGCACCCGGGAGCGGCAGATCGTCGCCGTGGCGGCCCTCGCGGCCCTGCCGGGCGTGCCGACGCTCTTCGCGGGCGACGAGATCGGCGCCGAGGGCAGCA
Organism: Brachybacterium phenoliresistens; assembly: GCF_000576425.1. Lineage (GTDB taxonomy): Bacteria > Actinomycetota > Actinomycetes > Actinomycetales > Dermabacteraceae > Brachybacterium > Brachybacterium phenoliresistens. The sequence goes on from NZ_KK070005.1 coordinate 44,236, forward strand.
CCGGCGAGCATTCCCGCACGCCCATGCCCTGGGCGGCGATCGCGGCCGTCGACGACGCCGCGCCCGCCGACGGCTCCGCGCCCGCCGACGGCTCCGCGCCCGGCGACGGCCCGGCATCGGAGGGCTCCGCGCCCGTGGACGCCGAGGTGCTGCGGGCGACCCGGGCCCTGCTGGGCCTGCGCCGGCGCGAGCCCGCCCTGCGGCGGGGCGGCATCGGCCTCCTGCACGTCGAGGAGGACCTGCTGGTCCTCGCGCGCACCCATCCCGAGGGCGATGTGATCGTCGTCCTCGCCCGTGCCTCCCGGCCCGGGCCGGTGGAGCTCGATCTGCGAGGCTGGACCGGGATCATCGGCCTCGAGGAGATCCACGCCGAGGGGAACGTCGGGGGGAGCGCGGACGGTGCGCTCCTCACGATCCGGGCCGCCGGCCCCGGCGCGGCCTTCTGGCGCGCCCGACGATCCTGACCGTCCCGCATCCCCGGCGCGACCGCCGCTCCCGACCGCCCCGCCGTCCCCGTCGGTCCCGCCCCACCTGACGCGCCCGCCGCGTCCGAGCCCCCGGGCTCCCCGTCCTTCGCCCGCCGGGCGAGCAGCACCCCATCGGAAGGAAGCATCCCCGCATGTCCCCGCAGCACGACCAGTGGTGGCGCGACGCCGTCGTCTACCAGGTGTACCCCCGCTCCTTCGCGGACTCGAACGGTGACGGGATGGGCGACCTGCCCGGCGTCACCGCGGGGCTGCCCTACCTCGCGCAGCTCGGCGTGGACGCGATCTGGCTCTCGCCCTTCTACACCTCGCCACAGCACGACGCCGGCTACGACGTCGCCGACTACACCGACGTCGACCCCCGCTTCGGCACCCTCGCCGACGCCGACGAGCTCATCGCCCGCGCCCACGAGGTGGGGATCAAGGTGATCGCAGACATCGTCCCGAACCACTCCTCGAGCGAGCACGTCCTGTTCCAGCGGGCCCTGGCCGCCGGGCCCGGCTCCCCCGAGCGGGACATGTACATGTTCCGCGACGGCCGGGGCGAGCACGGCGAGCTGCCCCCGAACAACTGGACCTCGATCTTCCACGGCCCCGCCTGGACGCGGATCACCGAGGCCGACGGCAGCCCCGGCCAGTGGTACCTGCACATCTTCGACAGCACCCAGCCCGACTGGAACTGGGACAACCCCGCCGTCCACGAGCTGTTCGCGGACGTGCTGCGGTTCTGGCTGGACCGCGGCGTGGACGGCTTCCGCGTGGACGTCGCCCACGGCATGGTCAAGCCCGACGGCCTGCCCGACGCGACGGTCACCGCCGAGGGTCTGCTCGACATCCCCGAGGGAGAGGTCCCCGTCTACTTCGACAACGACGGCGTCCTGGAGATCTACCGCGAGTGGCGGCCGATCCTGGACTCCTACGAGGGCGACCGCATGATGGTGCTCGAGGCCTGGATCCCCGAGAAGCGCCTGCCGCTGTACATCGGCCCCGAGGAGGCGCACCAGTCCTTCAACTTCGGGTTCCTCCAGGCCCGCTGGGGCGTCGAGACGATGCGCGCCGCCATCGAGAAGCCGCTGGACCTGGCCGATGCGGTGGGCGCGCCCACCACCTGGGTCCTCTCCAACCACGACGTGATCCGCCACGCCAGCCGCTACGGGTTCGCCCCCGACCACCGCTTCGGCTCCGGCCTGGCCCGGGACGAGGTGCCCGATGCCGAGCTCGGGCTGCGCCGCGCCCGCGCCGCGTCGCTGCTCATGCTGTCCCTGCCCGGTTCCGCCTACCTGTACCAGGGCGAGGAGCTGGGCCTGCCCGAGGTCCGCGACATCCCCGACGCCCTGCGCGAGGACCCCGCCCACAAGCGCGGCGGCGTGCCCGGCCGCGACGGCTGCCGGGTGCCGCTGCCCTGGACGGCCGAGGCCCCGGCCTACGGCTTCTCCTCCACCGGGAAGTCCTGGCTCCCCCAGCCCGCCGAGTTCGGACAGCTCGCGGCCGATGTCCAGGACGGCGATCCCGCCTCGACCCTGGAGATGTACCGGGCCGCCCTGCGCCTGCGCAAGGAGCTGCGACTGGGCCTGCCCGGAGAGGGCCTGACCTTCGCCGCGGACGTCCCCGAGGGCGTGCTGGCGATCGACCACGCCGGCATCCGCGTGGTCGTGAACACCACCGGCGCCGACATCCCGGTGGCCGATGTCGCCGGCCGCGGCGCCGGGGACGGCGCGGGCGCGGCGGCGGACGGGGACGCCGAGGTGCTCATCGCCTCGGTCCCCTCCGCCCCGGGAGTCGTGCCCGCCGACGCCGCCGTCTGGCTGCGCCGGGCCTGAGCCCCTGTGTCCTGCACCCCAGACGTCCCACCGGCCCGGGACGTCTGGGAGGCAGGACGCCGAGCAGTCGATAGGATCCCAGCCATGCCCGAGACCGCCCCCGCCGCCGCGCCCGCCCCCGACTTCGACCTCGTCCTGGTCGGCTCGGGACTGGGGATCTACGCCTTCGCCCGCGCCTTCCACGAGCAGTACGGGACCGTGGCGACCATCGTGACGAAGGTGGGCCTGGAGCCCATGCGCCGTTCGGTGGCCTGCGACCTCGTCGAGCTCGGCTCCTCCGCCGGGGACGCGGACATGGTCGGTGCGCTGGTGGACCTCGCCGTCTCCCGCGGCGGCGTGCGCCCGCAGCTGCTGCTGTGCAACGCCGATTCCGTCGTGCAGCTGCTCAGCGACCACCGCGAGGCCCTCGAGCCCCACTACGAGATCCCGATCCTCGACGCGGAGACGCTGGACCGCGTCTCGGACAAGGCGGAGTTCGCTCTGCTGTGCGAGGCGCACGGCGTGCACGCCCCGCACACCGAGATCGTCGACATGCGCGGCATCGAGGACGCCGAGGCCGCCGAGGCCTGGCAGCCGCCGACCTTCGACATCCCCTTCCCCCTGGTCATGAAGGCGGCGAAGACGGCCGACATGGCCTCGGTGCGCTTCGCCGCGAAGAAGAAGGTGTGGTTCGTCCAGAGCCCCGAGGAGCTCGACGAGCTGCTGCGCACCATCGCGCGCGCCGGCTACCGCGGCCGCCTGGTCGTCCAGGAGCTGATCCCCGGGGACGACACCGCCATGTGCTCCATCACCGCCTACGTCGACCAGCAGGGGCGGGTGACCCTGCTGACCTCGGCGAGGGTGCTGCTCGAGGAGCACACCCCCGACGCCCTGGGCCGCCCCGCCGCCATGATCACGACCGAGCTGCCGGAGGCCCTCGAGCAGGCCCGCCGCATGCTCGAGGCGACCGGCTGGCGCGGCTTCGCGAACTTCGACGTCAAGGAGGACCCGCGCGACGGGGTCCTGAAGTTCTTCGAGGTCAACCCGCGGATCGGCCGGAACCTGCACTACAACACCGCCGCCGGGGCGAACGTCTCCCGGGTGGTCGTCGCCGACCGCATCGAGCACCGCGAGATCGAGCCGCTCACCCGCTACGACGAGATCCTGTACTCGCTGGTGCCCCTGCCGCTGCTGCTGCGCTACGTCACCGACCCGGCCCAGCGCCGCTGGGTGCGCACCGTCGCCCGCCGCGGCACCGCGAACCCGTGGGCCTACCCCGCCGAGGGCGCCTGGGCCAAGCGCTACGCCTGGATGGTGGCGCTGAACCACGTGAAGAAGTTCCTGCGCTACTACCCCCGCCCCACCTCCACCGGCTTCTGACGCGCCCCTCCCCTCCGCGCACCCCGCCGGGCCCCGGCGCGCCCGCACGCCCCGCCCGACGGGCCTCGGCGCCCGCACGCCCCGCCCCGCGAGCCCTCCCCGCGAGCCCCTCCAGCCCGCGAGAAGTCATTTTCTGTCGCTTGAAGCCCTGTTCAAGCGACAGAAAACGACTTCTCGCCGCTCCCACCTGTCGGCCACCGCACCGCCTGTCGCCCACCGCACCGCGTGTCGGCCGCCACACCGAATCCCGCCGGAATCCTCGTGCGCTCACCGGCAGCGTCGGCCTTCCGTCGCCGTCCTCGAGGCACGCTCCGCGCGCCGTCACCCGCGCCGTCCTCGCGACACGACGGCGGCCCCTGCGCGGTGCGCCGTCCCCACGGCACGACGGCGGTCCCTGCACGCGCGCCGTCCTCGCGGGCATGTCGACCGAGCACTCTGGGGAGGAGTACCACGTCGGCACTGCGACCAAGGGGATGTGGAGGACGACGCGGATGGTTCGCGCTGCGCTGGCACGGTGGCGCCCATGCCTCATCCGCTTCTCCCTCTGCCCGCTCCGATCGCCGATCGGGTCTTCTCCCTCGCCGAGGCGCGCGACCTGGGCGTGCAGCCCGAGCGTCTGCGACGCCAAGACGTCCGGCGCATCGGCCCAGGGCTCTACGCTCCGGCAGGTGCGATGCCGAGCGAGATCGCGATCGCGGCCGCCCTGCAGCACGACCGGCCCGATGCTGTCGTCTCCCGGCTCAGCGCCGCGCGCATCTGGGAGCTTCCGCTGCCGCGATCCGTCCTGCAGAAGCAGGACGCGCCGGTGGATCTGACGCTTCCTCCCGGATCGCGAAGGCTGCGGCGCGCCGGAACCCGGGCGCGCTTCGCTCCTCTGCCTCCGACGAGCATCACGACGGTCGGGCCGGTACGGATCACGACGCGCGCCCAGACGTGGCGTGATCTGGCCGGCGCCGATGCGCACCTCTCCGACCTCGCCCTGACGCAGATCGGAGACCACCTCGTGCGGTCGCCGCGGCCGTGGGCCGAGAACAGGAGGACGGGCCCGTGGGCCACTCTCGAGGGTCTGGCGCACCTCGTCGCATCGAGCCGGGGTCGGCCCGGAGCGGTCCGGGCGGCACGTGTCCTGGACCAGGTGCGCGTGGGCGCCGATTCCCCGCGAGAGACCGAGCTGCGCCTGAGGCTCCTCGCCGCCGGAATCCCCGAACCGCTGCTCAACGTCCCGGTGATCGGTCCGCACGGCAGGCCGATGCACGAGCCGGACCTCCAATGGCCGCAGTGGCAGGTCGCGGCGGAGTACGAGGGAGCGGACCATCGCACCGCGGCACAGGTGCGCCGCGACATCGACCGTGCCGAACGCCTCCGGCGCATCGGATGGACCGAGATCCGCCTCATGAACGACCACATGCACGACTGCGCACGCGAGGCCGTGGACCGCGTCCGGCGCGCGCTGGCCGAGCGGGGATGGCAGCCATGACCGCGCGAGGTCCGCCCCCATGGCGACCTCGGCATGGTCGCCACGCCCCGTGAGACGCCAGAGGTCGATCTGCGTCGCATGAGCCCCTGTTCACGCGACGCAGATCGACATGTCGCGGTGCGGCGGACGGCGCCGAGGTGCGGGCCGAGCCTGCGGCGGAGGCGCCGAGGCAGAGGCCGGGTCGGGCACGGGCGGGGTCAGGCGGGGCGGAAGGCGGGGCTGACCTGCTTGCCGGCGGCGAGGATGGTCGCGGTGGCCAGCTCGGTGAGGGAGTCGGTCAGGCGCGGGTCGCCGCGCAGGCCCTGCTGGTCGTAGACGACGCTGAGCTCGGTGCAGCCCAGCACCACGGTGCCGGCGCCGCCGTCGATCGCCTCGGCGACGCAGCCCTCGAACATCTCCATGTCCACCGGGCGCCCGGCCTTGACCTGGTCGTAGATGATCGCGTTGACGCGGTCCTGGAGGTCGCGCGAGGGGATCCAGGCGCGCGCCCCGGCCTGCTCGAGCGCCTGCTGGTACACCTCGGCGCGCACGTTGCCCTCGGTGGCGAACACGGCCACCGGGGCCACGGCGCCGCCCCCGGCGGAGGCGCCGGCCCCGGCGGAGGCGGGGGCGCCGACGCGGCGGGCGGCGACCTCGGCGGTGAGCTCCACGATGCTGAGGAACGGCGCGGTGGTGGCCTCCTCGGCCTGGCGCACGAAGTGATGGGCGGTGTTGCAGGGCATCACCAGCAGCGTGGCCCCGGCCCGCTCGAGCATGCGGGCGTCGCGGGCGATGACGATGCCGGGGTCCGGGGCCGCGGGGTCGAGGATCCGCGCGGTCCGATCCGGGGTGGTCGAGTGCTGGGAGACGAGCAGATCCAGGTGGTCCTGGTCGCTGGCGGCATCGGTGGCCCGGACGAGGATGTCGAGGAACACGCTCGTCGCCGCCGGGCCCAGCCCGCCGAGCACGCCCACGACCTGCGCGGACCAGTCCTCCGGCGCGATCCGCCCGCCCGGGCCCGCGCTCACCGGAAGTCCTCGGGACGGTAGTAGCGATGGAACTTGCGCACGTAGTTGAGCATGGCCGCGGCGATGGTCGCCCAGCGGCGCGGGTCCTTCTCCACGCCCGGGTACAGCAGGGGGTTGCGCACGCGGCGGGCGGCGACGACGCGGCGCAGCTGCTCCTTGGCATCGGGCAGGGTCGTGTAGCGGCGCACCAGGGCGACGGGGACCACGGTGTACAGCGCCTCCTGCTGCTCCTGGAGGATCTCGCCGGCCGCTCCGAGGCCCTCGCCGAGGTGCTCGCGCACGTACCAGGTCACCGGGTTGTGCCCGCCGGCGGTGACGTAGTAGTTCGAGCGGCCCAGACGCGGGTTCAGCTCGAAGAACTTGGTGCGCCCGTCGCGGTGGTCGTACTTGAGGTCGAAGTTGGCGTAGCCGGTCCAGCCCAGCTCGCGGACCAGCCGCTGGGCCTGGTCGACGACGTCCGGGTCCACGGCGGTGATGATCGCGGCCGGGTTGCCGATGGCGCCCGGGCTGTGCTCCTCCAGCAGGGTGCGCCCGTAGGAGGCGAAGCGCACCCGGGAGTCGGCGTCGCAGTAGCAGGTGAGGATCCGCATGGCCTGGTCGTCGCCGGGGACGCGGTCCTGGACGATGATCGACTCGCGGTACCCGGCCTCGCGGATGCGGCGCAGCAGGTCCAGCAGCTCGGCGCGGGAGGCGACGGTGTGGACCTTCGACTTGCCGGCGAAGTCCGCCTTCTTCCACTCCGAGACCTCGGCCGGCTTGGCGATGACCGGGTAGGTGAAGGGGACCTCGAGGTCGGGGTCGACCTCCTGGGCGAGATCGACGACGCGGGTGGCGGGGTGGTCCACGCCCAGGCGCTCGCACAGGGCCGTGAAGTTCTGCTTCTCGGTGCCGGCGCGGAAGGCGTCCATCCCGACGTACGGCGCGGTCCAGCCCCCGGGCAGGGCGCCCATCGTGTCGCGCACGGCGATGATCGCCTTGACGGTCGCATCGGCCGAGCCGAGCAGCATCACCGGCGCGCCGGAGTGTGCGGCGGCCACCTGCGCGAGGACGGGGGCGAGCTGCGCGGGGTCGAAGGGATCCGGGCAGGAGACGTTCTCGATGATCGCGGAGCGGTCCACGTGCCAGCCGCGCAGCCGGCTGATGACGATCGAGCGCACACCGTAGGCCTCGTGGAACGCCCGCGCCAGGGAGTAGGCGCCGATGTCGCCGCCCACGATCACGGGCTGGACGGGCGGTGCGGCGGGCACGGGTGCGGCATTCGACATGACGTGCAGTCTAGGTGCGGCACCCTCGACAGAGGATGCGACTCTCCCTACCCTTGCTCCATGACCACCGATGACGTGACGACCGACACCCGGTTCCTCCTCTCCTCGACCGCGACGCCCTCGGGCTCGGTCGTGGCGCCGCAGCAGCTGGTGACGGAGCTGGGCGGGGAGGACCTCTCTCCGGATCTCTCCTGGACCGGGGCCCCGGAGGGCACCGCGTCCTTCGCCGTGACGTGCTACGACCCCGATGCCCCGACGGGGTCGGGGTTCTGGCACTGGATCGCCTGGGACATCCCGGGCGATGCCACCTCCCTCCCGCTCGGCCTGGCCCGCGACGATGCGAGCCTCCAGCAGGCGGTCAACGACTTCGGCCGACGCGGCTACGACGGCCCGCAGCCCCCGGCGGGCCCGCCGCACCGGTACATCTTCACCGTGCATGCGCTGCCGGTGGCCCAGCTCGGCGTGGACGCCGATCAGCCGCATGTCCAGGCGCGCTTCGCGATCTTCACCCAGCAGCTGTCCTCCGCCTCCTTCACCGCGACCTATCAGGCCCAGTAGCCCTCTACCAGGTGACGCCCCGGGGCACCAGGGGGAAACACTCACCAACGCTCCGGGCGCATCCCCTGTCAGGGGGTTCCGCTGCCGCCATAGTGTCGTTCCATGCACGCACGAACCTGTGGTCACCGCACCGACGGAGCCCCGGGGCAGGGCCGGAGATCATCCCTCGGGAGGACCCGGTCCCTCCCTGGGGAGGATCCTTCGGCGCCCGAGCGATGGGAGCCTGGCACCATGTCCGAGACGCACCGTCCCTCCTCCCCGACCCTCAAGGTCCTCCTGACGACCGACTGGTGGGAGCCGGTCGTCAACGGCGTGGTCGCCTCGGTGACCACGCTGCGCCGCGAGCTCGAGTCCCTGGGCTGCGAGGTCCGCGTCCTGACGCTCGCCCCCGGCCTGCGCTCGCGGCGACGTGACGGCGTGTACGAGCTCGGTTCCGTCTCCGCGGCGCTGGTCTACGACCAGGCCCGCATCGGGATGCTCTCCAACCGCGGGGTGCTGCGGGAGATCCTCGACTGGGGACCGGACGTCGTCCATTCGCAGTGCGAGTTCTCCACCCATGTGTGGGCGCGGCGGATCGCCCGCGACCTCGACGTCCCCCTAGTGCACACGTACCACACGATCTACGAGGACTACACCCACTACTACTCCCCCAGCCGCACGATGGGCCGCAAGGCCGTGGCGACCTTCTCGCGCAAGCTGCTGCACTCGACGGACGCGGTGATCGCGCCGACAGCGAAGGTGGCCCGCCTGCTGGAGGGCTACCGGGTCGAGCGGCCCGTGCACGTCGTCCCCACGGGGCTGGACCTGGAGCGCTTCCGCCCGGCGCGCACGGCGGCGGAGCGGTCCGATGCCGCCTCCCTGCGCGAGAGCCTGGGCATCGCGCCCCAGGACACGGTGCTGCTGTCGGTGTGCCGCCTGGCCAAGGAGAAGAACCTCGACGAGGTGCTCGACCACGTCGCCGCGGTCGACCGTCCCGACGCCGTGCTGGTGCTGGTGGGCGACGGCCCCTACCGCGCCGAGCTCGAGGAGCGCGCCGCCCGGCTGGGCGTGTCCGATCGGGTCCGCTTCGTCGGTGTCGTCGACCCCGAGGAGGTGGCCCGCTGGTACCGGATCGGCGACGTGTTCGTCAGCGCGTCGCTCTCGGAGACCCAGGGGCTGACCTTCATCGAGGCCCTCGCCTGCGGCCTGCCGCTGCTGTGCCGCCGCGACGAGTCCCTGGAGGCCGTCGTCCTCGAGGGCGAGACCGGGTACTGCTACGAGGACTCCGCCGGCTTCGAGCGCGGGCTGTCCGCGATCGCCGACTCCTCCGCGCAGCGCGAGCGGATGGCCGCCGCGGCGCTGGAGCACGCCCGCACCACCTGCGGGGCGGAGGCCTTCGCCCGCTCCGTCCTGGACGTCTACAGCGGGGTCGTCGCCCGCCGGGCCGATGCCCGGTACATGGGCGCCGCCCTCACCGCGGCATGCCTGATGGGCGAGGACCTGGGGGTCAGCGCATGAGCACGGTCGCGCCGATGGCCGCAGACGCCCGCCGCACCCTGGCCGAGGGCCTGGAGACGGTGGATCGCCGGGTCAGCACGCTGCGCGCCGCGCAGCGCTCCACGCAGACGCCGGCCCCGTCGGAGGCATCGGCCCCCTCGGAGGCATCGACCGCATCGGCCCCGGCGCACAGCGCCTCGGCCCGCCGCGACCCGCTGCGCATCATCGCCCGCCTCGCGCCGCTGGCCGGGCTGGCGGTGTGCGCCGCTCTGATGGCGTGGGGCATGCAGTCGGGGGTGCTGCGCTCGCTGGAGCACCTGCAGAGCTTCATCGACTCCCTGGGTCTGTGGGGGCCGCTGGTGTTCTTCGGCGCCGCCCTCGCCGCGACGGTGTTCCCCATCGTCCCCGGCGGGCTGCTGGTGATCGCGGCGCCGCTGCTGTTCGGCCCCGTCGAGGGGATCCTGTACAGCTACCTCGCGATCTGCGCCGGGTCCATGCTGAATTTCGCGATAGGCCGGCAGGTGGGCCTGGGGCTCATCGAGCGGATGTTCTCCCCCCGCACGGTCGAGAAGTACCTGGGGTGGACGCGCAGCGGCCACTTCTCGCGCGCCTTCGCCGTGGCGATCGTGCTGCCCGTCGCCCCCGATGACCTGCTGTGCTACCTCGCCGGCACCACCCGGATGCGCTGGCGCACCTACGCCCTGATCATCTTCGCCGGCAAGCCCTGGACGCTGCTGGCCTACGGCCTCGGCGTCTCCGCCCTGCTCACGAGGTTCTGGCCGTGGTGACCGCGACCCGCCCCGGCGGCCCCCGCCGCGGCCCGGCCGCCGCCACCGGCCGCGTGAGCATCCACGCGTTCTCCAAGGCCGATTCCGTGCAGGGCCAGGGCGTCGGCTCCGCCTACCTCGAGCAGGTCGCGCTGATCACGGCGGAGCTCGGCGACGAGTTCGACGTCGTCGACCGTGCCCGTCGCGCCGGGGACGTGAACCACTTCCACTCCATCAACCCGGAGTTCCTGGCGCGGGTGCCGATGATCCGGCGTCGCGGACGCACCGTCGGCCACGTGCACTTCATCCCCGAGACCGTCCACGACTCGATCACGCTGCCCCGCCCGGCGCGGGCCGTCTTCGACGCGTACATGCTGCGGTTCTACCGTTCGATGGACCAGCTGGTGACGGTGAACCCCTGGTTCATCCGCAAGCTCGCCGAGGACTACGGCTTCGACGCCGAGCGCATCGCGTTCATCCCCAACTTCGTCTCCGAGCAGGACTTCCGCCCGCTGACCGATCCCGAGGGCGCCGCGCAGGTCGCGGCGCTGCGGGAGGAGCTGGGGCTGGACCCGTCGCGCCCGGTGGTGCTGTGCGCCGGGCAGCTGCAGGTGCGCAAGGGCTTCTTCGACTTCCTCGACGTGGCCCGGGCGATGCCCGATGTGCAGTTCCTGTGGGCCGGCGGGTTCTCCTTCGGCCGGATCACGGCCGGGCACTCCCGCATCCGGGAGGCCGCCGAGGACCTGCCGGCGAACGTGCGCCTGCTCGGGATGGTCCCGCGGGAGCGGATGAACCTGCACGTCAACCTCGCCGACTGCTTCTTCCTGCCGTCCTTCGAGGAGCTGTTCCCGATGACGATCCTCGAGGCGATGGCGGCGCACACCCCGGTGGTGGTGCGCGAGCTCGTCTACTACGAGGGGGTCCTCGCCGACTACGCGCGGCGCGTGGAGGCGGAGTCCGGGCAGATCGCGCCGTTCGTGGAGGCGCTCGAGGGCGTCCTGGCGCCGGGGCCGGTGCGCGAGCAGGCCCGGGATGCGGCCCGGCGCGGAGCCGCCGCCTACGACCGGGCGAGCGTCGCCCGGCAGTGGCGGGAGTTCTACCGCGGGGTCGCCGCCGGCTGACCCCGCCGCGCGGGGGGAGCCGCGACGGTCAGCGGCGGTCGCCCCACAGGACCAGCGCCCCGCCGGAGCTGGGGCGTCGCGGACGCTGCCCCCGGCGCAGCGCGCTGACCTGCCCGCTGCTGTCGGCGGCGAAGACCCGGCCGTCCGTGCCGGCCAGCTTCTCGACCGCGGCGTGGACGGCGGAGAGCTGGTCGCTGAGGTCGCGCACCTGGTCCTGCAGCTCGAGGATCCGCTTGATCCCGGCGAGGTTGATGCCCTCCTCCTGGGAGAGGCGCTGCACCTCGCGCAGGCGCACCACGTCGCGGGGGCTGTAGCGCCGGCCGCGGCCGGCGGCGCGCCGCGGGGAGACCAGCCCCATCCGGTCGTACTGGCGCAGGGTCTGCGGGTGCATGCCCGACAGCTCCGCGGCCACGGAGATCACGAACACGGGGGCGTTCTCGTCCAGCCGATGCGATGCGGCCACTGCTCTCCACCTCCTGGTCCAGCGTGGCGTCCGGCCCGGCCGCGGGCGCGGCCGGGCCGCCGGCTCAGCGCGCCGCGGCCTCCGTGAGGCCTCGACGCGGATCCTCGTCGGCGAGCGCGGCGCGCAGGTCCTCGACCGCTGCGCGGGCCTTGCCCTCGACGTGGCTCGGGACCGCGACCTCGAGAGTGACCAGCAGGTCGCCGGTCCCCTTGGAGGTCTTCAGCCCCTTGCCCTTGGCGCGCAGGGTCCGCCCCGAAGGGGTCCCCGCGGGCACCTTCATGCGCACGCTCCCGCCGTCGAACAGCGGGACCTCGAGGGTGGTGCCGAGCACCGCCTCGTCGAAGGAGACGGGCACGGTAATGCGCAGGTTGGCGCCGTCGGCCGACCACACCGGGTGCGGGGCGACCTCCAGGGTGAGCAGCAGGTCCCCGGCGGGCCCGCCGTGGATGCTGGGCTGTCCCTTGCCGCGCAGGCGGATCTTCTGCCCGTCGTGCACCCCTGCGGGGATGCGCGCGGTCACGTTTCGACCGCCCACGGTGACCGTGAGCTCCGTGCCCTCGGCGGCCTGGCGGAAGCTGAGCTTCGCCCTCGCGCTGAGATCGGCCCCGGCCGGCGGGGTGCGCTGCGCGGTCGACGGGCCGGCGCCGGCGAAGCCGCCGCCCCCGCCGAACATCGACAGGATGTCCTCCATGGAGGGGTTGGCGCCCCCCGGGCCTGCGGGCCCGGCCGGGCCGCCGAAGCGGACGTTCCCGCCGCCCGGCGCGCCGCCGAACATGGCCGAGAAGACGTCCTCGAAGCCGCCGGCCCCGCCGCCGGGACCGGAGGCGAAGCGGGCGCCGCCGGAGCCCATGGCACGGATCGCGTCGTACTGCTGGCGCTGCTCCGCGTCGTTGAGCACGGAGTACGCCTCACCGACCGCCTTGAAGCGGTCCTCCGCGGCGGGGTCGCCGGGGTGGCGGTCCGGGTGCAGCTCCTTGGCCTTCTTCCGGTACGCCTTCTTGATCTCCGCCGCGGTCGCGTCCTTCGAGACGCCGAGGACCGCGTAGAAGTCCTTGTCGAGCCAGTCCTGTCCGGACATGCGCGCCTCCTTCCAGGAGCGTGGGACGTGGATGCTGGGGGTGGCGGGGCCGCCGGAGCGATGCTCCGACGGCCCCGCCGGGGGTCACTGCGGGCCGTAGGTGGCCACGCGGGCCGGCCGCAGCACGCGGCCGTTCATCCGGTAGCCGGCCTGCATGACCATCTTGACGGTGTTGACCTCGACCTCGTCGGAGTCCTCGTGCATGAGGGCCTCGTGGATGGTCGGGTCGAACTCGTCCCCCACGGCGCCGAAGCGCTCGAGCCCGTGGGCACCCAGCGCGCTCTCGAGCTTCTGGCTGATCGCGTGGAACGGGGTCCCCTCGACGATGTCGCCGTGCTGGCGGCCCAGGTCGATGTCGTCGAGCACGCCGATCAGCGAGGAGATCACCCGGCCGATGGCCGCCTCCTTGCCCGCCTCCGCGCTCGCCTCGATCCGTCGGCGGGAGTTGACGTACTCGGCCTGATCGCGCTTGAGCGTCTCGGAGAGGTCGGCGACCTGCTTCTCGAGCTCGGCGACGCGGGAGTCGTCGGCTCCCGACGCGGCCTGCTCGAACAGCTCCGCGGCCTCGGCGTCGATCGGGTCGACGTCCTCGGCGGCGGGATCCGCCGGAGGACGGACGCTGCCGTCCTCCGGGTTCACCTTGCGCTTGTCCGTGAAGGAGAACCGCGGCTCGCCCTGCTCCGAGCCTTCGGCCGGGTCCGGGGTGCTGTGGTCCTCGCTCATCACTTCTTCTCCTCGTCCTCGTCCACGATCTCGGCGTCGACCACGTCATCGTCCTCGGAGGAGGACGCCCCGGACTCGGCGCCGGCCTCGCCCTCGGGCGCGGCCTGCTGCTGCGCGTAGATGGCGGTGCCGACGGCCTGCAGGGCCTCGTTCAGCGCATCGCGCGCGGACTCGAGGTCGGCGGTCGCCGCGTCCTCCTTGGCCAGGGCCTCCTTGGCGGAGGAGATGGCGTCCTCGGCCTTGGTGCGGTCGCCGTCGGCGACCTTGTCCGCGTTGTCCTTGAGCAGGGTCTCGCCCTGGTAGACGAGCTGCTCGAGGGTGTTGCGGGCGTCGGCGTTCTTGCGGCGCTCCTCGTCCTCGGCGGCGTGGGCCTCGGCGTCCTTGACCATGCGGTCGATCTCCTCATCGGACAGCGCGGAGCCGCCGGTGATCTGGATGGACTGCTCGTTGCCGGTGCCGCGATCCTTCGCGGTCACGTGGACGATGCCGTTGGAGTCGATGTCGAAGGTGACCTCGATCTGCGGGATGCCGCGCGGCGCGGGGGCGATGCCGGTGAGCTCGAAGGTGCCCAGCAGCTTGTTGTCGCGGGTGAACTGACGCTCGCCCTGGAACACCTGGATGGCCACCGAGGGCTGGTTGTCGTCCGCGGTGGAGAACACCTCGGAGGTCTTGGTCGGGATGGCCGCGTTGCGCTCGATGAGCTTGGTCATCACGCCGCCCTTGGTCTCGATGCCGAGGCTCAGCGGGGTGACGTCCATGAGCAGCACGTCCTTGCGGTCGCCCTTGATGACGGCGGCCTGCAGGGCGGCGCCCACGGCGACGACCTCATCGGGGTTGACGCCCTTGTTGGGCTCCTTGCCGGTGAGCTCCTTGACGACCTGCGACACGGCCGGCATACGGGTCGAGCCGCCGACGAGGACCACGTGGTCGATGTCGGAGAGCTTGACGCCCGCGTCCTTGATGACCTGGTGGAAGGGCGCCTTGGTGCGCTCGAGGAGGTCCTTGGTCATGTCCTCGAATTGCGCACGGGTGAGCTTCTCGTCCAGGTGCAGGGGGCCGTTCTCCGTCATGGAGAGGTACTGCAGGGAGATGTTGGTGCTGGACGCCGAGGACAGCTCCTTCTTCGCCTGCTCGGCGGCCTCCTTGAGGCGCTGCAGGGCGATGCGGTCCTTGCCGAGGTCGACGCCGTCCTTGGTCTTGACCTGGGAGATCAGCCAGTCGACGATCTTCTGGTCCCAGTCGTCGCCGCCGAGGCGGTTGTCGCCCGCGGTCGCCTGGACCTGGATGGTCGAGCCGTCCTCGTCCTTGCTCACCTCGAGCAGGGACACGTCGAAGGTGCCGCCGCCGAGGTCGAAGACCAGGATCTGCTCGTCGTCCTTGCCCTTCTCGAGGCCGTAGGCGAGGGCCGCGGCGGTGGGCTCGTTGATGATGCGCAGGACGTTCAGGCCGGCGATCTGCCCGGCGTCCTTGGTGGCCTGGCGCTCGGAGTCGGAGAAGTACGCCGGCACGGTGATGACCGCGTCGGTGACCGTCTCGCCCAGGTAGGACTCGGCGTCGCGCTTGAGCTTGCCCAGGATGCGGGCGGAGATCTCCTGCGGGGTGTAGCTCTTGTCATCGATCTGGGTGGTCCAGTCGGTGCCCATGTGGCGCTTGACCGAGGAGATGGTGCGGTCGACGTTGGTGACCGCCTGGCGCTTGGCGACCTCGCCCACGAGGACCTCGCCCTGCTTGGAGAAGGCCACGACGGAGGGGGTGGTGCGCAGGCCCTCGGCGTTGGCGATGACGGTGGGCTCGCCGCCCTCGAGGACCGCGACGACCGAGTTGGTGGTTCCGAGGTCGATTCCGACGACACGGGACATGGGTGCCTGCCTTTCTGCGGCGCGAGCCGCACTGTGCGCGCGCCCCGACGGGGGCGCAGCTTGAGCTGTACGGACTCAAGTACAGGACCGTGGCGCGGACCTGTCAAACGGGCTGTCACCGAACTTGAGTACATCTGACTCAACTACGCGGTCGGCCCCCGCATTCCCGGGCGGAGAGGGTGTGTCGGGCGTCACTGCGGACTACCCTCGGAGGATGAGCCTCGACGACGACGCCACCGCCTCTGCCCGCCCGGATCTCAAGCCCCGCAGCCGGCAGGTGACCGACGGGCTGTCCGCCACCGGCTCCCGCGGGATGCTGCGCGCGGTGGGGATGGGCGACGCCGACTGGGAGAAGCCGCAGATCGGCATCGCCAGCTCGTGGAACGAGATCACCCCGTGCAACCTGTCCCTGGACCGCCTGGCGCGCGCCGCGAAGGAGGGCGTGCACGCCGGCGGCGGGTACCCGCTGCAGTTCGGGACGATCTCGGTCTCCGACGGGATCTCGATGGGTCACGAGGGCATGCACTACTCGCTGGTCTCCCGGGACGTCATCGCCGACTCGGTGGAGACGGTGATGCAGGCCGAGCGGCTGGACGGGTCCGTGCTGCTGGCGGGATGCGACAAGTCGCTGCCGGGCATGCTGATGGCCGCGGCCCGCCTGGACCTGGCGAGCGTGTTCGTCTACGCCGGGACGATCATGCCGGGGCGCGTGACGCTCTCGGACGGCACCGTCAAGGACGTCACCCTGATCGATGGCTTCGAGGCGGTGGGCGCCTGCGCCCGCGGGCTGATGAGCCGGGAGGACGTCGGCCGCATCGAGCGCTCGATCTGCCCGGGAGAAGGGGCCTGCGGCGGCTACTACACGGCCAACACGATGGCGAGCGTCGCCGAGGCGATGGGCATGTCTATCCCGGGCTCGGCCACGCCGCCGTCGGCCGATCGCCGGCGCGACGCGCATGCCCGCCAGGCCGGCGAGGCGGTGGTGGGGATGCTGCGCCAGGGGATCACCGCCCGGCAGATCATGACCCGCCCCGCCTTCGAGAACGCGATCGCCGTGGTGCAGGCCTTCGGCGGCTCCACCAACGCCGTGCTGCACCTGCTGGCCATCGCGCACGAGGCGGAGGTCGACCTGTCCCTCGAGGACTTCGCCCGCATCGGCGCGAAGGTGCCGCATCTGGCCGATCTCAAGCCCTACGGACGCTTCGTCATGAACGACGTCGACCACGTGGGCGGGATCCAGGTGGTCATGAAGATCCTGCTGGACGAGGGCCTGCTGGACGGGGACTGCCTGACCGTCACCGGCCGCACCGTCGGCGAGAACCTCGAGGCGCTGAAGCCGCTGCCGGCCGATGGCACGGTGCTGCGCCCGGCCTCCGCGCCGATCGCCCCGACCGGCGGGATCACCATCCTGCACGGGAGCCTCGCCCCGGAGGGGGCGGTGGTGAAGTCCGCCGGCTTCGAGGCGGACGTGTTCGAGGGGACGGCGCGGGTCTTCGACCGCGAGCAGCAGGCGCTGGACGCCCTGGCCGATGGCACCATCGACCACGGCGACGTGGTGGTGATCCGCTACGAGGGGCCCAAGGGCGGTCCGGGCATGCGCGAGATGCTCGCCATCACCGGCGCCATCAAGGGCGCGGGCCTGGGCAAGGACGTCCTGCTCATGACCGACGGGCGGTTCTCGGGCGGCACCTCCGGGCTGTGCGTGGGGCACATCGCCCCGGAGGCCGTGGACGGCGGCCCGATCGCCCTGGTGGAGGACGGGGACCGCATCCGCCTGGACGTGGGCGCCGGCGGCCTGGACCTGCTGGTCGATCCGGCCGAGCTCGAGCGGCGCCGCGCCGCCTGGACCCCGCCCGCGCCGGTCGCGCGGCGCGGCGTGCTGGGCAAGTACGTGCGCCTGGTGCAGTCCGCCTCGCGCGGCGCGATCCTCGACGGCTGAGCCGGGGCGCCCACGCGGGCGCGGGCCGGGGTGCGGGTGCGGGTGCGGACGCAGGGAAAATGCGGTGCCGAGCCCGGCACTGCGGGGCTACGGTAACCCGATGCGCGATGAGCTGGAGCCGAGACCCGATGACGAGCAGGCGCTCGGCGGAGGCAATGCCACCGCCGGCGTGGTGCGGGTCGGTGACACGGTGCGCAAGCCCTGGACCCCGTCGGCCGCGGGGGTCCTCGACTTCATGGCGCACGTGCGGGCGCAGGGCGTGGACCTGCCCGAGCCCCGCGGCCGCGACGCGCAGGGACGGATGGTCACCGAGTTCGTCCCCGGCCCGATCGCCCTGGACGGCCCGCCGCTGACCCGCGGGGAGCTGGGACGCGCGGGGGCGATGATCCGCGCGATCCACGATGCGAGCGAGAGCTTCCGGCCCGCCGCTCCCCTGCCCGCGGGGATCCTTCCGGTCGAGGGCGCCGATCTCATCTGCCACAACGACCTCACCCCCTGGAACCTGGTGGTCGGCGAGCGCTGGGTCTTCATCGACTGGGACGGCGCGGGGCCGAGCACGCGGCTGTGGGATCTGGCGTACTCGGCGCAGGCCTTCACCCTGAACGACGCGACCGCGGATCCCGCCGCCGCGGCGGCGGATCTCGCGGCCCTCGTGGACGGCTACGGGGCCGATGCGGCGCTGCGGGACGCCCTGCCCGCGGCGATGGCCCGGCGCACCCGCGCGATGCTCGACCTGCTGGAGTCCTCGCACCGGGCGGGACGCGAGCCCTGGGGGTCGATGTTCGTCTCCGGGCACGGCGAGCACTGGCGGCGCGCCGCCGAGCACGTGGCGCGCCACCAGGAGCTGTGGGCCCGGGCGCTCACGCCCTGACGCCGCAGGGAGCGGGACCCGCCCGGGCCGGGACCGGTCAGCCGACGCTCGCGCGCGGCGCCCCGATCCCCGGGTCGATCCTCGGCACCTCGCCGGAGCCCGGCCGGATGTCGATGTCGAAGATGTCCAGCGGCAAGTACACCGTGGCGCAGGCGTTGGGGATGTCGACCACGCCGGAGAGCCGGCCCTCGATCGGCGCGGCGCCCAGCAGCAGGTAGGCCTGCTCCTTCGACCAGCCGAAGGTGGACAGGTAGTCGATCGCGTGCAGGCAGGCCCGCTGGTAGGCGAGATGGGAGTCGAGGTAGCGCTGCTCGCCGTCGAGCGTCACCGAGGTGCCCGAGAAGGACAGCCACCGGCTGTGCTGCGGCGCGGTGTTGCCCGGCATGAAGATCGCGTTCTCGGTGACGCCGTACTTCTCCATCCCGCCCTCGATGACGTCGACGTGCAGATCGATGAACCCGCCCATCTCGATGCCGCCGCAGAAGGTGATCTCGCCGTCGCCCTGGGAGAAGTGCAGGTCGCCGAGGGACAGGTTCGCCCCGTCCACGAAGACCGGGTAGAACACGCGGGTGCCCTTGGTGAGGTTCTTGATGTCCTGGTTGCCGCCGTTCTCGCGCGGCGGGGCGGTGCGGGCGGCCTCTCCCGCGACCCGGTCCCGATCGGCCTCGGGGACGCCGCCGAGGATCGCCCCGTCGGGCTCGGGCGGCAGCGCCAGCGGCGGCACCCGCTCGGGATCGGTCGCGATGAGGGCGCCCTCGCGCTGGTTCCACCGCGCGAGCAGCTCCGGCGACGGGGCGGTGCCCATCAGGCCGGGATGGATGATGCCGGTGAACTCGACGCCGGGGACGTGGCGGGAGGTGGCCCGGTCGCCGCGGAAGTCCCAGATCGCCTTGTACGCGTCGGGGAACTGGTCGGTGAGGAAGCTGCCGCCGTTGCGCTTGGCGAAGATGCCCGTGTAGCCCCAGCCCTGCCCGGCCAGCGGCCCGGAGTCCTCCTGCGGGATGGGGCCGACGTCGACGATGTCGACGATCAGCAGGTCCCCCGGCTTCGCGCCCTCGATGCGGAACGGCCCGGACAGGGCATGGACCGTGTTCAGCGGCGCGGCGGCGATGTCCTCGGCGGAGTCGTCGTTGTGGATCGCGCCGTCGAACCATTCCCGGCAGTCGACACGGAAGGTGTCGCCGGGCCGGACGCTCACGGCCGGCGGGATGTCGGGGTGCCAGCGGTTGTGGCCGAGGTGCTCCTGCTCGGTGAAGGGCTTGGCGGAATCCAGCGGGAAGACGTTCGTCGGCATGGCAGTCCTGCTTCCTCTCATCCACGGCGGGCCCGCGGCTCGGACCCGCTCGTTCCGGGCCGCGCCTCAGGGGCGGGGCAGTCTCGCGTGGCGCGGGTCGCGGGTGATGCGGGCCGGGCGGCGGTCCCCCGCCCCGGGCACGCGGTCCACGACCGCCGGGGCATGCGCGCTGTCCTCCGCGGCGGAGATGGCGCGGGCCTGCGCCGTGGCCAGGCGGCTCAGCCCGGGGGCGCTGATCAGCCGCCTCGAGGTGCCGCCGCAGTCGGGGCAGGGGGCCGTGCGCTCCTCGGCCGCGATCGGCAGCACGCGCTCGTGCAGGTGGTCGCTCTCGCAGCGGAACTCGTAGACGGGCACCCGGGCCTCCTTGTGAAACGCGTTACAACTGCGGCCAGCATAGGTCCGGGCACCGGTGCGCGTCCTGCGAACGGGCGACGCGGACGGCAGGTCACGGTCCGGTCACGACGCCCAGCGCCCAGCGCAGCGCATCGGGCAGCACGACGCCCGCGTGATTCGGGCTGTGCCCTCCGTCGCCGAGCACCAGTCGCAGGTCGTAGCCCGCCTCGGCGAGCGCGGCACCGGTGCGGAGGTTCTCCGCGAGCCAGTTCCCCTGCGGCCGGTCGTGGCCGAGGTCCCGATGCCCGATCTGCAGCAGGTACCGCACCGGCCTCGGCGGCACGGCGGGGATCAGGGCGGGATACGGGTTCCCGCCCGGCATCTGCGCGAAGCTGGACAAGAAGCAGATCGCCGCGCCGAACAGGTCCGGACGATGCCAGGCGACGGTGAAGGCGGCATTGCCGCCGCTGCTGCCGCCGCAGACGACGCGGCGCGTCGGATCCTCGCAGATCCGGTGCCTCGCCCGGACCTCGGGCAGCACCTCCTGCTCGAGGAAGCGGGCCAGGGCGTCGTCCTCGCGGTCGTACTCGACGTTGCGCTGGCGCGGCGCCTCCGGGCCCGGTTCCGCGTCGCGAGTCCCCGGATCCACGAAGACGCCGATGGTCGGGGGGATCACCCCGTCGTGGGTGAGGTTGTCCAGCACGATCCCGCCGCGCACTTCGCCCTCCGGGTCGAGATACCAGGTGCCGTCGAGGAAGACGACCAGTGCCGCGTCCTCGCCCGCGCGCACGCCGTCCGGGACATGGATCACGACCTGGCGGCGGGTGCCCGGGAAGATCCGGCTGCCGGTGAGCTCGAGGGTCTCGGCGGCCCCCGCGGGGACCTCGGGGCGGCGATGCGAGTCCGGGCCGTGCGCGTACTCGACGCCGTCGAGATCCGCGGGGAGGGGACGGTACGGGACGCGGGGGCTCATGCCTGCACGCTATGCCCGGGCGCCGCCCCGGGCCAGAGGATTCCCCGGTGCCGTGCTCCGGACCCTGGTCCGGCCCGTGCTGTCCGGCCCGGGCTCCCCTGCCGTGATCAGGATATCCCCTGGTGGGGGGCTTGCGGCAAGGGCCCCCGGATCGACCAGAATCCCGTCCCATGCCTGCGCCCTCCCGCTCCGCCCTGTCCTCCGCCGCCCTGCCCCCCGCCGCCTCAGCCCGCAGCGCCGATGCCGCTCAGTTCGCCCGGATCGACCGGGCTCTCGCCCGGACCCTCGCCGATCTCGAGGACCGCACCGCCCGCGCTCTGCGCTCCCCCGCCCGCGACGGCCAGGAGCGCCTGGAGCGGGACGCCGAGGTGCACCGCCTGGAGTCCCGGCGACGCCTGCTGTCTCGCGCGTCCCGGGACGTGTGCCTGGGGCGCATCGTCCCCGCCGACGGCTCCGCGCCGCGGTACATCGGCCGCATCGGCCTGTCCGACGAGGACGGGCGCCCCCTGCTGGTGGACTGGCGCTCCCCTGCCGCGGAGCCCTTCTTCGCCGCCACCCGTGCCCGCCCCCTGGGGCTCGCGGCGCGGCGCCGCTACCGCTGGCGCGACGGGGAGCTGCTCGCCTCGTGGGACGAGTCCTTCCTCGAGGACGGGTCCCCGGGCGGCGCCGACCCCGGGGACGAGGAGGCCGCGGTGCTCGACGAGGACTCCGCCTTCCTCGCCTCGCTCGCCGAGGCGCGCACCCCGCGCATGCGCGACGTGCTCGCGACCATCGCGGCGGATCAGGACGCGATCATCCGCGCCGATGCGAGGCATCCGCTGGTGGTCGACGGCGGCCCGGGGACGGGCAAGACGGTGGTGGCCCTGCACCGGGCCGCCTACCTCTCCTACGCCGATGTGCGGCTGCGCGAGCGCGGCGGAGGGATCCTGGTGCTCGGTCCGCACCGGCCCTATCTCGACTACATCGCGGACGTCCTGCCGGGACTGGGCGAGGACGAGGTGCGCGCCGCCGTCCTCCGGGACCTGGTGCCCGAGTCCGCCGTCGCCGTGCCGGAGCCCGATCCCGAGGTCGCCGCGCTGAAGGCCGATGCCCGCATGGTCGCCGCGATCGAGCCTGCCGTCGCCCTGTACGAGGAGCCGCCGCAGGAGGAGGTGCGCCTCGAGATCGGCGGCACGGAGGTCGTGGTGGACGCCGCGGACTGGGCCGATGCCTTCGCGGCCGTCGAGCCGGGCACCCCGCACAACGCCGCCCGGCCGCAGATCCTGGAGGAGCTCGCCGAGGTCGTCGGCGCCCGGCTCGAGGACGCGGCCTCCTACGATGCGGACGGCCGGGCGATCGACCTGCTCGGGAGCACGCAGGTCCTCGCCGCCCTGCGACGCAGCGCGGAGCTGACCCGTGCGCTCCATCGGGCCTGGCCGCTGCTGGAGGCGACGGACCTCGTCGGCGACCTCTGGGAGGTCCCCGCCTACCTGCGCCGCTGCGCGCCCTGGCTCACCGCCGCGCAGCGCGCCTCGCTGCGGCGGCCGGAGCCGACGGCCTGGACGGACGCGGACCTGCCGCTGCTGGATGCCGCCCGCCACCGTCTGGGGGATGCCCGCATCGAGCGGGGCCGCGCCCGCCGCGAGGCCGCCCGGGCCACCGCGCGGGAGCAGATGGCCCCCGTCATCGACGACCTGGTGGCCGCGGACGGCACGGAGATGCGCCAGATGTCCATGCTGCGCGGCGAGGACATGGCCGAGGCGCTGCTCGGCGAAGGGCCTGCGGTCCGGGAGGCGGATCTCTCCGGGCCGTACGCCCATGTGATCGTCGACGAGGCGCAGGAGCTCACCGACGCCCAGTGGGCGATGGTGCTGCGCCGCTGCCCCTCCCGGAGCCTGACCATCGTCGGCGATCGGGCGCAGGCCGGCGGCGGCTTCGCGGGGACGTGGGCGGAGCGTCTGGACCGCGTCGGCATCGGCCGGGTGCGGCAAGAGGTGCTGCGCGTGAACTATCGGACGCCGCATGAGGTGATGGACGTGGCCGCCCCCGTGATCCGCGCCGCCGTCCCCGATGCGAACGTCCCGCTGTCGATCCGGGAGGCGGGCGTCCCGGTGCGCCACGGCACCCCGGACGAGCTCGCGGGGATCCTGGCGGAGTGGACGGGCGCGCATCCCGCGGGGACGGCCTGCGTGATCGGCGCCGACCTGCCGGCGGGCACGGACCCGCGGGTGCGGGCGCTCTCCCCGCTGCAGGCCAAGGGCCTCGAGTTCGACCTGGTGGTCCTGGTGGAGCCGGAGGCCCTCGGCGAGGGCCGGGCGGGGGCATCGGCCCGCTATGTGGCCATGACCCGCAGCACCCGGGAGCTGGTGATCCTCAGCCGGGGGTGAGCGGTCGCGGGGCGTGGCGGGCGGCGAGATCCTCGGCCGCCTCGCGGATCAGGGCCCGGGCCCGCGGGGGCCCGAGCACCTCGATGTGCTCGGCGAACTGCAGGAGCTGGCGGACGCCGCGCACATCGGCGAATCGGACGGTCATGGCGCACCAGCCGTCCTCCTCCTCGCCGATCGCGGCGATGCGGGATCCGAGGACCCGCCGGGCGAAGTCCCGCCAGGTGCTGCGCAGACGGGTGGTGACCAGGACCTCCGGGGCATCGGTCGTGCGCAGCTGCTGCCAGGTGCTGGCCAGGGTCGCGCCGGGGCGGTGGCGCACGGCCTCCGCGAGCGGCCGGTGCCCGCTCAGCCGCTCGAGGGCGAACAGGCGCGGCTCCCCGCGCGTCGGGCCGGGGGCATCGGCCACCAGGTACCAGCGTCCGGCCTTGGAGACCAGGCCGTAGGGGTCCACGACGAGGCGGGCCGGTCGCTCCTGGCCGCTGCGTCGGTAGTCGATCTCCCATCGGGTGCGGGCGCGCAGGTCGAGCACGAGATCGGCGGGCTCGACCCCCTCCTGCGGCGGCGCGAGCCAGGGGCTGTTCTCGATGATCACCAGCTCGGACAGGGAGGCCGGCTGGTGCACGGCGCGGGTGGCGAGCTTGCGGGCGGCCGTCTCGTGCACCTCGCCCAGGCCCAGCCGTTCGCGCTGCGCGGCGTCGAGGCCGGCGAGCTCGAGCGCCTCGATCTCGCGCGGCTCGAGACGGGAGAGGTCCAGGCGGGAGCCGGGCAGCAGGACGATCCCGCCGCCGTGCCCGCGCTCGGTGTACACCGGCACGCCCATGGCGGAGAGGGCCTCCACGTCGCGCAGCACGGTGCGGCGGGAGACCTCCAGACGCTCGGCGAACTCGGCCGCGGTCATGCGGCCGCGGGTCTGCAGCAGAAGGATCATCGAGAGCAGCCGGGAGGATCGCACGGAAGAAGTCTCGAGGGACATGACATGCCCTGTCACCTTCGGTGCGAAGAGTGGACCGCGCACGGCCGTCCGGCCGCGCGCCCCCGACCGAGGAGTCACCATGACCGCCCCGAACCTGTTCCTGCTCTACGTCTCCGATGCCGAGGCCTCCACCGCGTTCTACGCGGAGCTGTTCGCGATCGAACCGGTCTTCGTCACCCCGCGCTACGTGGCCTTCGAGGTGGCGCCGGGGGTGCTGTTCTCCCTGTGGTCAGGGCTGGACGGCCGGGACGCCGCGGCGAGCACCGACCCGGCCACGCCGCGCACCTCCGAGGTCGGGCTCATGCTCGAGGGCGGGCCGGAGCGGATCGACGAGGTCTTCGCGCAGTGGCGCGGCATGGGCGCGCGCGTGGTCGAGGCGCCGCACGACGCGGTCTTCGGGCGGACCTTCGTCATCGCCGATCCCGACGGGAACCTGGTGCGCGTCTGCCCGCGGGACTGATCCGGCCCCGTGCCCGGGCGCGATGCGTCCGGGCACGGGAGCGGCCCCTGCCCGGGGTCGGGCAGGGGCCGCAGCTGTGCCGGATGCGGATGCTCCGCGCCGTCCGCCGGGGGCGGGATCACTCCCAGGTCGCCGTGTCGGGGTCGACGCCGTGGCGGCGCGCGTTCTCCTCGACCGCGGAGCGCAGCCAGAGCGCCAGTCCCGGTGCGGAGGCGTCGTAGTGCGCGGTGAAGCGCGGATCGTCCGTGTACATCCGGGCCAGGATCACCTGGCGGCCATGGTCGCAGTCGTAGCTGCGGCCGATCCAGGCGCGGTGGCGCTCCACGAGCTCCGCGGCCTCTGCGGAGCCGGGATCGACGCCGCGGCCGAGAGCATCGGCCATATCTGCCTCGAGCGCGCGCATCTCCTCGGTGAAGCGCTCCCAGTCCTGGGCGGTGTATGCGGCGGTGCGCTGCGCGGACTGCGCGAAGGCATCGGTGCCGCCCCAGCGCTCGCGCGCCTCCTCCTGCCAGGCGGGATCCCAGTCGGTGCCGAAGATGCGCGCCTGCTCCTGGACGCTCAGCGTGATGGTGGGGTCGTTCTCGGTCATGGTGGTCCTCTCGATCATCTGGTCGACGGCCTGGGCCGTCCGGGTGAGCCGGCGGATCCTCTCGGCGAGGAGCTCCCGCTGGCGGATGAGGTGCTCGCGGGGGTCGACATCCGGGTCGTCGAGGATCCGGCCGATCTCCGCGAGCGGCAGACCGAGCTCGCGGTAGACGAGCACCCGGTGGATCCGGGCGACGTCCGCCGCGCTGTACAGGCGGTAGTCCGACCAGGTGCGGCCGCTCGCGACCACCAGGCCGATCTGCTCCCAGTGGTGGAGGGTCCGCACGCTCACCCCGACCAGCGCTGCCACGCGGCCGACGGTCAGCGTGCTCTCCTCCGGGCTCCGGCTCGTCGCCGTCCTGTTCGTCTCGGTCATGGCTCCACCCCACTGCCTCACGTCGCGTCAGGGTCAAGCATCCCGCGGCCGAGGCCGCGGCCGGGAGCCCTCGAGGGCGATCCGCAAGGACGGGGCGCAGGCCCGCACCACCTCGTCGCCGCTCAGGCGGGCGATCGGCTCGATGCGCAGCACGTAGCGGGTCAGCAGCAGCCCCGACATGATCGCCGCGGCGGCCGCGGCGCGGGCGGCGGCGTCCCGGCCGCCGATGACCTCCTCCAGCCGGGCGACCAGCCGGCGGCCGATGTACTCCTGCACCAGCCGGTGGCCGGGACCCTCGTCGATCCCCTCGCGCAGCAGGGCGCGGAAGCCTGCGGCGACCTCGGGACGGTCCCAGAGGCTCACCGCGGCGGTGAGCAGCGCGGTCGCGAGATCGGCCGGACGCCGGGCGAGGACGCGGTCGATGACCTCGCCGGGTGTGATGAGCACGTCCATCACCGCGCGCAGGAGCCCTTCCTTGGATCCGAACCAGTAATTCACCATCGCATGGTCGACCCCGGCCTCCTGGGCGATGGAGCGCACCGTCGCCCGGTCGTAGCCGCGCTCCATGAACTGCCGGGTGCCTGCGGCGATCAGCCGATCACGCACCTGGGAGGGTCCGGGCGGACGGCCCGCTCGAGAATTCACCATGGTGGCATTGTGGCCCCGGTCGGCGGAGCATGGCGGCATGGACGCCATCGACCCCGCTGACACCCACGACCGCGAGCTCGAGCTCGAGACCCAGGCCCTCGTCGCCGGCGGCGGGCCCGCCGGACTGGTCACGGGCCTGCTGCTGGCCCGCCAGGGCGTGGACGTCATCGTCCTGGAGAAGCACGCGGACTTCCTGCGCGACTTCCGCGGGGACACGATCCATCCCTCGACCCTGGCACTGCTGGAGGAGATCGGGCTGCTCGAGGAGTTCCTCGCCCTCCCCCACGACCGGATGACCCGGGTGTCCGCCGGCATCGGCGGGCGCGTCTACCCGCTGGCGGACATGCGCCGCCTGCCGGTGCGCTGCCGCTTCGTGGCGCTCGCACCGCAGTGGGATTTCCTCGAGATGCTCGCGCGGGCCGCGGGCGAGCTGCCGAGCTTCCGTCTGCTGCGCTCGAGCGAGCTCACCGATCTGATCGTCGAGGACGACACCGTCGTCGGCGCCCGGGTCCGGAGCCCGCAGGGCGAGCGGCGGATCCGCGCGCGAGCGGTGATCGGCGCCGATGGCCGCAGCTCGCGGGTTCGGGAGGCCGCCGGCCTGCGGTCGGTGGTCACGGGCGCGCCGATGGACGTGCTGTGGCTGCGCCTGCCCCGCCGACCCGACGAGAGCCTTCCGCTGTTCTCCGCCGGGGCCGGGGCGCTGATCTGCCTGGACCGCGGCGAGTACTGGCAGGTGGCGCTGGTGGTGCCGAAGGGCGCGGTCGCGCAGCTGCGCGGGCGGCGGCGCCCGATGGAGGAGGTCCGCGCGCGCATCGCGGCGACCCGTCCGGAGCTCGCGGACCGGGCGCAGGACCTGGAATGGGCCGATGTGCACGAGCTGCGGGTCCGCGTCGACCACCTTCCGGTGTGGCATCGGCCGGGCCTGCTGTGCATCGGCGATGCCGCGCATGCGATGAGCCCCGCGGGCGGGGTGGGGATCAACCTGGCGGTGCAGGACGCGGTGGCGACCGCGCGGATGCTCGGCCCGGTGCTCGCCGAGCGGCCCGCGACCGCGGCCGAGCTCGACGCGGTGCGGCGCCGTCGGCTGCCCGCGGCGCGCATCACCCAGCGCATCCAGGCCGTCGGCTTCAGGCGGCTGCTGAGGCCGACGCTGGAGGGCCGGCTCCAGGAGGCGCCCCTGCCGGTGCGGGTGATCTCGAGGCTGCCCGTGCTGCAGCACCTGCTGGGACGCGTGATCGGTCTGGGGGTGCGGCCGGAGCGGTTCCTGCGACGCACCGTGCGAAGCTGACGCCATGACCTCTGCGCGCTCACGCCCCGCCCCCGGGGACGCGCCCCGCACCGAGCCGGCCGCGGACCGTCCTGACCCGGTCGCGGCCGGTCCGGCGGCGCCGGTGCTGACGCTGTTCTGCGGACCGCCCGGGGCGGGCAAGACGACCCTGGCCCGCCGTCTCGAGGCCGAGGGGGCCGGGCTGCGGATCTGCACCGACGACTGGCAGGACGAGATCGGGATCCCGCCGACCGATGCCGAGGCGCACGAACGGCTGCAGGCCCGGCTGTACCGGCTGGCGATGCAGCTGCTCGAGCGCGGCGTGGACGTGATCCTCGAGGACGGTCTGTGGATGCGTGCGGAGCGCACCCGGGTGTTCGCCGATGCCCGCTCCCGCGGCGCCCGCGTGCGGTGGCACGTGTTCGACGTCGCGCCGGAGGAGCTGGAGCGCCGCCTCGCATCCCGCGCCGCCCGGGGCGAGCCGGGCACGGTCCCGGTCTCCCCGGCCGAGCTGGCCCGGATCCTGACGCTCTTCGAACCTCCTCGCGCCAAGGAGCTGGCAGCGGTCGACGAGGTCACCCTGCACCGGTGACGCGCTCGCGGCCACGCCGCAGCGGCCTGCGAAGTCCTCAGATCGCGCCGCCGCGGCGCTGCCCGGCGGTGCTGCGTCGCGCATCGCGCCGGGGCCGGCCGCG
>NZ_KK070006.1 GCF_000576425.1 Brachybacterium phenoliresistens
GGTCTCGGGAGATCGAACCGAAGTCGGAGCCCGTCCTAGCAGTACTGGCCTCATCAAACACCTCCATGTCGTGGGGTGTTGCGCTGACCGTTGGAACCCGCCGACGCAGAATGGTACGTCCGCCTGCAATTCCTGGAACGGGCCGGCAGCGTGCCCCCGGGGCCGGCGGTCCGATCAGCCCTGGCCGGCGGTGCCGAGGTCCACGTGCTCGCGGATGGCGGCGATGATCCGCTGATGGTCCACGCCCTCACAGCCCAGGACCCCGGCCCAGATCGGGACCATCTCCTCGTGATAGGCGTGGCCGTGCCCGCCGGGCATCGTGATCGACAGCGGCATATCGGCCGCGACCTGCCAGAACGTGATCCACGGGACCCAGCGCATGGCGGGGGTGACGTCCCGCCCGGCGCGCTCGCGCAGCCACGCGGGCTCCTCCCACAGCAGCGAGGGCTGCCACCACACCACCGGGTCGGAGGCATGCTGGGCGTAGACGATGCGCGGCGACTCCCACGGCACGTAGAGACCGCCGTAGAAGTTGTGCTCGAGCTCGGACGGGGTCGTCACGAAGCGGAAGTGGCGGCCGTGATCGATCACCGGGGCGATCGCCGGGGATCCGGCGCGGCGCGCGGCGGTGAGCTCCCGCCAGATCGGCGTGATGCCGGGAGTGCCCGTCCACACCGCGCCGTCGACGCTGCGCAGCATCTCCGCGGCGTCGCGGAACGCCGCATGGCCCCCGTACGACCCCAGCGACTCCCCGGCCACGTACAGCCGCGGCCGCGCCGCCGGATCCATCCGGTCCAGGCGCTCGCGCACCGCCTGGAACAGCAGGCGGCCCGCCAGCCGCGGGCTGCGACGATCCAGCACATAGCTCAGCGCGCTGGTGTACACCGAGTACTGCAGGGACGCGGTCGCACAGTTGCCGCCGGTGAGGAACTCGATCGCCGAGAGCGACCATTCCTGCAGCCAGCCGGTGCCCGTCCCCGTGAACAGCACCAGCACCTCGCGGTCCCACGCGCCGGTGCGGTCCAGCTCCGCCAGCACGGCCTGGACCGTCTCCGGCAGACCGCGGCTGGAGGACTTGCCCGCGTACACGCGGATCGGCTCGAGCGCCTCGGCGCCCGTGGCATCGGCGATCGCCTCAGGGCGTGCGCCGCCGGCGACGATCTTGCGTCCCGGAGCGCCCAGCGACTCCCACGACTCGAACGAGGCGGGAGAGCCCGAGCGCAGCGCCGAGCGCGGCTGGCGGATCTCGGGGGAGAGCAGGCGGTTGGCCGCCTCCCCGTGCTCGATCGCCTTCTCCAGCAGCTCGCCGCGGATCACCCGGTCGGCCAGCAGCACGACGGTCGCTGCAGCCAGCACCGCCGAGGCCGTGCCCAGGATCCGCGCCGGCAGGTACGGCCTGAGGATCGCCCGGTACATGCGGGCGGTGCCGAGGGCGGCGCGCACGGCCACCAGCGCCCCCAGGGCGAGGGTCAGGCCGCCGACGGCGCCGACCGCCGCGGTGCGCACGTTCTTCGGCTCGCGGCGCACCAGCATGCTGATCTCCCGCTGGCGCAGCACGCCGCGCGTCCAGCTGTAGGCGGTGATGCCCGTCAGCGCCGCCGCCCCGATCAGGCGGGCCCGCCGGTGATGCTCGGGGCCGATGCTGATCTGCAGGCCCAGGGCCTCGGCGATCCGCACCGCCACGCGCTCGGCGACGACGCCGGAGGCATAGCCGTACATCTGCGACAGGCCGATGTTCGCCGACCACATCCACCAGGTGCGCGGCAGCAGGCTGGGGGACGTCGCGATCCAGCTGGCCACGCTCGCGCCGAGGAAGCCGCCGGTGTCCAGGGAGCGGCGGACCTCGTGACGCCGGCTGTACCGGGTCAGGCTGGTGGTGCGGGTCAGGACGGAGGCCATGGAGACCGCGTGGGCGGCCGCGCTGCGCAGGAGCGATCGCATGCTGCGAGGCTATCCGACGTGAGCGCGACCGCACCGGTCAGCAGGGCCCGCGTAGCCTTTCGTCCATGAAGATCATCCTTCCGGACACCATGCCGCTGGCCCCCGAGCTCCCCGAGGGATGGGAGGCGGTCACCGTCGACGCCCGCGCCGAGATCCCCGCCGAGCATCATGACGCCGCCGCCCTCGTGGTCTGGGGCCCCTCGCGACGCCACCTCGCCTCCGCCGCCCGCGACCTGCAGGACCTGCGCCTGATCCAGTCCCTCTCCGCCGGCATCGACGCGATCGAGGCCGCCGGGTTCGGGGACCAGGTGCGCATCGCCACCGGTGCGGGGCTGCACTCCAAGACCGTCTCCGAGCACGCCCTCGCGCTCCTGCTGGCCCTGGTGCGGCGCCTGCCGGAGGCGGCCGATGCCCAGCGCCGCCACACCTGGGACCGTGCGCTGGGCGGCGTGCAGGAGCTGCACCCCGAGGGGCGCGTCACCACGCTGATCGGCGCGCGCGTGCTCGTGTGGGGGTTCGGCCAGATCGGCCAGCACCTCGCGCCGATCCTCGCCGCCCTCGGCGCCGAGGTGCGCGGCGTGGCCCGCAGCGCGGGGGAGCGCGCCGGCTTCCCGGTGATCGCCGAGTCCGCCATCGGCGCGGAGCTGGGCGAGACCGATGTGCTCATCAACATCCTCCCGGCGACCGAGCAGACCCGCCACGCGGTCGATGCGGACGTCC
Organism: Brachybacterium phenoliresistens; assembly: GCF_000576425.1. Classification (GTDB taxonomy): domain Bacteria; phylum Actinomycetota; class Actinomycetes; order Actinomycetales; family Dermabacteraceae; genus Brachybacterium; species Brachybacterium phenoliresistens. The sequence continues at coordinate 2,662 of NZ_KK070006.1, forward strand.
TCGCGGCGCTCCCGGATCGGGCGCTGCTGATCAACGTCGGCCGCGGGGACACCGTCGACCAGGTCGCCCTGAAGGCGGCCCTCGAGTCGGGCGGCATCGGCGGCGCCGGGCTGGACGTGACCAGCCCCGAGCCGCTGCCCGCCGAGGATCCGCTGTGGGACGCGCCGAACCTCATCATCACCCCGCACGGCGCCGGAGGCCGTCCCGTCGGGGCCGATGAGCGGATCGCCCGGAACCTCGCGGCCTTCGTCGCCGGGCAGGAGCTGATCAGCCCCGCCCGCTGAGAGCCGCCCGGGCCGGCTCGCCGGACGGTGAGCCGGGGGCGGGCTCGCCGGACGGTGAGCCGGGGGCGGGCTCCTCTCAGGGACGGGAGGCGATGAGCTCGATCACGGCCCGGGCCGAGGCCTCCGCCACGACGTCCAGCTCCAGGTGGAACTGCTGGCCGGCCGCCGGACCGCACAGGTCGGACACGGCGCGCAGCGCGACGAACGGCGCGCCGAGGACGTCGGCGGTGCGGGCGATCGCCGTGGTCTCCATGTCCGCGGTGAGCGCCCCGGGGAAGCGCTCCCGCATCGGGTCGGCGATGTCGGCGGTGACGAAGGCATCGCCCGAGAGCATGAGCCCGGAGCGCACGGGGGTGTCGCCGGCGGTCCGCTGCGCGGCCTCCAGCGCCGCGGCCACCAGAGCGGGGTCGGCCGCATAGCGCGGCGGGTCGCCGGGCACCTGGCCGGGGGCGTACCCGAAGGCGGTGGCATCGGCCAGGGAGCCGGTGAAGGAGGCGCCGATCACCAGCGAGCCCAGCTCGACATCGGCCCCCAGCCCTCCGCAGGAGCCGCCGTTGACGACCAGGCTCGGGGAGGCCGAGAGGATCGCCCAGGTCGCAGCGGCGCTCGCCGCGGCCATCCCGATGCCGGTGGTGACCACCAGGACCGGCCTGCCGTCGCTCGTGCCGCGTGCCGCGGCGACGCCGCGCGAGAAGGGGACGGGCACGTCCTGGACGTCCTCGAGGAGCGCCAGGACGGGGGCGGCCTCCTCCGGCATGGCGACCAGGACGAGGACGGGTCTCTGGTCGGGGTCGGCGGCGTGGGTGCGGGGACTCATGGCCCCCAGAGTAGGTCCTCAGCGTGCCCCGGGTCGGACCGATAGGCTGGGTGGGCAGTCGAGAGTCGAGGAGCTGGATATGGGTCGGATCCGCGAAGCCGTGATGATCGGTGCGCGCACCGTGCGCCGCCTGCCGATGCCGTCGGGGGTGTACACCACCTCGCTGCGCGAGGCACGGCGCCCGCTGCCGCCCGGCGCGGTCCTCAAGCGGCATGCCGTGGACCCGGAGATGATCGATCGCACCCGGGCCGTGTGGCTGGACCGCCACCGGGCCGACCGCGGGGTCATCGTCCATCTGCACGGCGGCGCCTACGTCTCCGGCCCCTTCGCGGGGGACTGGGAATGGGTCTCCCAGCTGGCCGACGCCCACGAGTGCGCCGCGCTGGTCATCGACTACCGCTTCGCGCCCGACCATGTGCACCCGGTCGCCCTGGACGACGCGGAGGCGGTGATCGCCGCCCTGGGCGGCGACGTCCTCGGCCAGGCCCCGTGGGTTCTGACCGGCCACAACTCCGGCGGCGGCCTGGCGCTGTCGATCGCGCGGCGCCTGCGCGCCCAGGGATCCTCCGTGCTCCCGGCGGGCCTGGTGCTGATGGCGCCGTGGACGGATCTCGAGCTCGCCAACACCGGCGTGACCGAGACCGGAGCCGTCGACCCGGTCCATGAGCGGCGCATGCTGCGCGCCGCCGCCCGCGCCTACGCCGACCGCGCGCCGCTGGACGACCCCGACCTCTCGCCGATCAACGCGGATCTGCACGAGCTGCCGCCGGTGCACCTCTCCGCCGGGACCCGGGACATCTTCCTCACCGACACCCGCATCCTGCGCCTGCAGCTCGAGGAGCTCGACGTCTCCGTGGCCTACCGCGAGGTGGGCGGGCGCATCAGCATGATCCCCTGGCTGCGCCGCAGCGAGGACATGGCCCGCCTGGTCCGCGAGCAGAGCGCCTTCATCGGCCGCGCCCTGACCCGCTGACGCCGGGGCGGGCGGCCCGCCGCCCTCTCGTGGCGCCGCCGAGTGCCGGATGGCGAGCCGAATTCGGCCGGATTTGGCTCGTGATCCGGCACTCGAGCACGGATCACCCGGCACTCGAGCGTCGGTCACCGGTCCTCCGGCACTCGAGCACTGGTCACCGGGCTGCGGGCTGCGGGCTGCGAGCGGTGCGGGTGCGGGCCCGGGGCGGCGGGACGATCCGGTGTCGGTCCCTGCGGGGCACGCGCTGGTCCTCCCCGCGCGGAGATGTCCGCAGCGGGGTCAGGGGCCGTGTGCCCCGGGTCGTCGTCGGCCTAGCGTCGCGGCATGCACCTGGATCTCGACCGGCACGGCGGGGAGCTCAGGTCCCGCCAGGAGTGGCTGGACCTCGGCTTCCACTCCCGTGACCTCGCCGGACCGGACTTCACCGCGCTCCTGAGCGGGTTCCACACGCCCACCGACCGGCCCGCTCCGCTCACCCGCATCGTCCGCACGGTGCAGACGGTCGTGCTGCCGGGCAGCGTGGCGAGCCATGCGACCGCTGCCGTGCTGCTGGGCGTCCCCCTGCCCTGGCGGTACGAGAGAGGCGTCGGGCTCCTCCGTGCCGGGGTCGGCGCACCCCGGCGCATCGGCACGGCCGTGCCCGTCCCCTCCCTCACCCCGGGCGCCTCGCTGCGGGCGGGAGCCCGGCTCCCCGTGGTCCACGTCCGCACCTCCGACGGGAAGGCGCCCCGCTCGCTGACGGGCGTCCGAACCCATCGGATGGAGAAGCGTCCGACCCTGACCATCGGCGGCATCGAGGTGTCCGCCCCTGCCGAGCTGCTGTGCGAGCTCGCGGCGGATCTACCGTGGGGCGATCTCGTCGCGGCGATCGACGCGATCATCGGTCCGCTCGGGGCGAGAGGAGGGGGAGGCCTGCCGGACATCGCCGGGTACGTGGAACGAAGGGGGTCCTTCCGCGGCGCCGCACGGCTGCGCAGAGCGCTCGGCCATGCGCGCGAGATGGTGCGCTCCCCGGGGGAGTCGATCATGCGCCTGCTCGTCGTCGGCGCCGGCTTCCCTCCGCCCGATGCGAACCTGCCGGTCATCGACCCGCAGACGCGGCAGCGGCGCTACCTGGACCTCGCGTGGGAGGCGGCCATGACCGCCCTCGAGTACGACGGCGACGGGCATCGGACCACGAAGCAGCAGTGGCGCCGGGACGAGGCGCGCCGGGACGAGCTCGCCGCCCTGGGCTGGGTGCTCGCCCGGTCCACCGGCGAGGACCTCGCGCATCCACTGCGGATCCTGCTCCGCCTGCGACGCACGCTCGGGGAGCGGGGGCTCGTCGTCCCCTCCGAGCATCAGATCCGGCTGTTCGTCGCGTCATTGCCGAAGGCCGACCTGTCCCTCGCCACCGCTCCGCGGCAGCCGTCGGCCTGAGGGACGGAGCCCGGCCGCCGGGTCGGGGTGCCACCGCCGGGCTGGGCGAGGCCACCGGGCCGGGCGCGCCGGCCGGGTCGGGGTGCCGCCGCCGGGCCGGGCGCGCCCGCCGGGTCGGGGTTCCGCCGCAGGCACTGCCCCGGGCGGCGCCGGCGCGAAGGCCTTCTCGAGTGCCGGTTCACGAGCCAAAAACGGGCTCTCTCGGCTCGTGAACCGGCACTCGCCGCAGGGCCGGGGGCGCCGCGGGGCGGCCCCGTGGGCGCGGCGGACGGGGGCGGCCGCCGCGCCGTGGCGGGGTCACATCTGCTGGGGAGCGTGCACCCCGAGGGCGTCCAGGCCCTCGACGAGGACGGACTCGGTGAGGCGGGCCAGCGCGAGGCGACCGGCGCGGACCTCCTCGTCGTCCTCCTTGAGGATGGGGGAGGCGTCGTAGAAGGCGGTGAACGCCTGCGCCAGGGAGAACAGGTACGCGCACAGGCGGTGCGGCTCGTAGGTCGCGCCGACCTGGGCGAGGACCGGCCCGAAGTCCAGCAGCTGGAGGGCCAGGGCGCGCTCGGCGTCGTTGACCACGTGCGGGACCTCGGCCGGGTGGACGCCCTGGGCCTGCGCCTTGCGGCCGATCGAGCGGATCCGCGCCACCGCGTACTGCAGGTACGGCGCGGTGTTGCCGGTCAGCGCGAGCATGCGGTCCAGGTCGAAGGTGTAGTCGGTGTCGTGCGAGGTCGACAGGTCCGCGTACTTCACGCTGCCGATGCCGATCTGCCAGGCGACCTGCGCCCGCTCGTCCTCGGGCAGGTCCGGGCGCAGCTCGTCGATCACGCCGCGCGCGGAGGTCACGGCCTCCTCGAGCAGGGCCATCAGCCGCAGGGAGGCGCCCGAGCGGGTCCGCAGGATCTTCCCGTCCTCGCCGAGGACGGAGCCGATCTTCACATGCCGCACGTCCACGGCGTCGGTCAGCCAGCCGGCCTCGCGCGCCGCCTCGAACACCATCGCCAGGTGGAGCTCCTGCGAGGTGCCGATGACGTAGGCGATGCGGTCCGCGCGCAGGTCGTCGACCCGGTGGCGGAGCGCCGCGAGGTCGGTGGTCGCGTAGCCGTAGCCGCCTCCCGTCTTGCGGATGATCAGCGGCAGCGGCTTCTCGTCGCGGCCGGTGAAGCCCTCCGGGAAGACGCACAGCGCGCCGTCGGAGATCCGGGCCAGACCATCGGCCTCGAGGTCCTTGCAGACGATCTCGAGGGCCGCGTTGTAGCTGGACTCCCCGGCCAGGTGCTCGTCGGTGAGGGTCACGTCGAGCATGTCGTAGATGCGGTGGAAGTACTGCTTGGACAGGTCCACCAGGCGGGTCCAGATCGCGAGGGTGTCGCCGTCGCCGGACTGCAGGGTGCGCACGCGGGCACGGGCGCGGGAGGCGAAGTCGCTCTCGTCCGCGGCGGGGCCCTCGGCCTCCGCGGCGTCGAACTTCGCGCGCGCCGCCTGGTAGAAGGCGTTGGGGTCGGTCTCCAGCAGGCCGGCCTCGGCGGAGTCCTCGCCCACCTCGAGCAGATGCTCGATGAGCATGCCGAAGGGCGTGCCCCAGTCGCCGATGTGGTTCTGCCGGATCACGGTGTGCCCCAGCTTCTCGAGCGTGCGCACGAGGGCGTCGCCGACGACCGTGGTCCGCAGATGGCCGACGTGCATCTCCTTGGCGACGTTCGGCGCGGAGTAGTCCACGACGACGCGCTCGGCCCGCGCGGGCGCGGGGATGCCGAGGCGGGCATCGGCCGCGAGCTCTGCCGCCTGCGCCGCGACCCAGTCGGTGCGCAGGCGGATGTTCAGGAACCCGGGGCCGGCGATCTCCGGGGTCTCGGCCATGTCCTCGAGATCCACGGCGTCCAGGATCGCCTGGGCGATGTCGCGCGGCTTGCGGCCCAGGCGCTTGGCCAGCCCCATGGCGGCATTGCACTGGAAGTCCGCGAACTGCGAGGGACGGATGATCGGATCCGCGTCGCGGTACTCCTCGCCGAAGGCTGCGGCGAAGGCGGACTGGAACCGATCGGTGAGGGCGATCTCGGGTGCAGGCATGAGGTCAAGCGTAGTCGCCATACTGGAGGACATGAGCACTCCCGTGGGCAGCCCTGTGGACGGCGACGCGTACCGCCGGCTGAGCGATCTGGTCGCCGCCGGTCTCGCCGTGGTCACCACCCGCACCGGCCGCCACGACGTCGCCGCGACCGTCGACTCCTACCTCGACGTCTCCTACGACCCGCCGACGATGCTGGTGGCGCTGTACGCCGGCTCCCGCATCGGCGAGGCCGTCGAGGACGCCGAGCACTTCTGCCTCTCCGTCCTCGCCGAGGAGCAGCACCCGATCGCCGACCGCCTTGGCACCCCCGGCGCCCCCGTGCTGGGCATGCTCGAGGGCATCGCCGTGGATCGCACGGCCGATGGGGACGCGGTGATCCGCGGCGCGCTGGCGCATTTCGCCGTGCGCGTCGAGCACCGCTACGAGGCGGCGACGCATCTGCTGCACGTGGGACCGGTGGTCGAGATGGGCCAGGGCGAGGGCTGGCGCCCCGCCGTCCGGTTCGCCGGGCAGGCCCGCTCCCTGGTGTGAGCCGTCCCGTCCGGCGCGCCGCCCGGGGCAGGGAGGCCCGTCGCTCCTAGACTCGGCATGCATATGCGCACGCGGAGCACAGGAACGGAGGGGAGCCGGCGATGGCGAAGGAGCGGCAGGGCGGGCAGGACGAACGGCGCGGAGGAGACTCCGACTGGCTGTTCGCTCCGGCGGACCCGCACACCCTGCCCACGGATCGACTTCCGGGGCGCGAGGAGTTCGAGCGCTACGCCGCGCCGCTGGTGGCCCGGGAGACCGCCCCCGCCCTGCCGCGACCCGATGCCGAGCGCCGCGGCGCCGACGGCGAAGCGCCGCGCTCCCGCCCCGATGCCGCCGATGCGGCGCGCCGCCGCCCCGACGACGGCCGCGGCCGCGCCGGGGACACCGGCGCCCTGGAGACGGTTGCCGATCCGCAGGCCGCGGCGGCGAGCTACGCCCGCAGCGGCCGCACCCCCAACGCCGCCGACGAGGAGCAGCCGCGGCCCCTGGCCCTGCCGCCCCGCTTCGCCGACCTCGGCATGTTCGACGCCCTGCGGGACATCGTGGCGCTGGTCTGCCTCGTCTCCGCGCTGACGACGGTGTTCACCCTGGGCCGCTTCGCGGTGCTGGACGTGGCCGGCCGCTCCGCGGTGGGCCTCGCCCTCGCGGCGCTGATCGCCGTGCACCTGCTGCGCTGGATCCCGCAGACCCCGCGCCTGCGGCTGATCCGCACCATCCGGGTGGCGGGGCTGGTCCCCGCGCTGCTGGTGGCCCTCGGGGCGATGGTCGCCGACCTGGTCACCTCCCTGCCCGTGCTGTTCGCCCCGCTGCCGGAGGGCCCGCCCGTCGGGATCGGCGTCGGCGTCTCGCTGCTGCTGGTCGGCGTGATCGTGGGCATCGAGCCCCGCGCCCACGAGGGCTACCTGCCGGCGGAGACGGCGCGCGGCCGGGCCCGGGGGCTGCTGCTGGGCATCGGCGGCGCCGCCGCGGCCGGGTTCGTCCTGGCCCTGGTGATGCTGGTGGGCCGGGTGTTCACGACCGGCTGGGCGTTCTCGCTGCTGGAGCTGGCCGACGCCCTCGTCTCCGCCCTGCTGCTGACCATCGTGATCGGCTCGGCGGTGCGGCGCGAACGCTCCTGGTTCGTGTTCTCCGCCGCCGCGGTGGCGGGGATGGTGCTGGGGGCGATCGCCGACAACACGCTGCGCCTCAGCTTCGCCGGGCCGGAGTCCGTGGCCACCGGCTTCGTGTACCTGCCGTTCCTGTTCTGCGCCTTCGCGGTGATGATCTCCCGCTCCTTCGTCCGCACGATGCCGATCTCGTTCCGGCGCGTGGACTGGATCGTCTACGCGGTGCGGGCCTTCGAGTTCAGCGCGATCATGCACGTCGCCGCGGCCGTCTGGAACGTGCTGGCCGCGATCGCCGCGCTGGGCGGGCAGGGCATGGGCGGTCCGGTGCTGCATCTCATGGATGCCGTCATCGCCGCCTGCTTCGTGGTCGTGTCCGTCTTCGCGCGCCGCGCCCTGCTGGAGCGCCCCGCCGACCAGGCGCGGGCGAGCGCCGTGGTCGCCGCGATCGTGCTGGTGGTCGTCGGCTTCCTCGACGTCATCGTGAACTCGCTGGCATCGGGCGCCGGCGCGGGCCTGGCCAGCGGCGGCGTGGCGCTGGCCATCGGGATCGCCGCCGCGCTCATGCTCACGGTGCCCGCCCCGGTGCGCGACGAGTTCGGCGCCCCGGACCTGGCCCGCATGTTCGAGGACTTCCGCCTGCGCGACACCGGCCGCTACACGCTGCTCTCCCGTGTGCCGGACATCGCCGCCGAGCGCGCCCGCAAGAAGACCTTCCCCGCCGGGCGCTGACCCCCCTGGGAGAGACATGTTCCGCTGGAGCCTGCACGGAGACGGACGCACCGTCGCCGCCGATGCGATCGTCGCCCCGGGCGAGCGCCTGACCTGGCCGCGCACCATCGGCATCGGTGCGCAGCACGTGATCGCCATGTTCGGCGCCACCTTCCTGGTGCCGCTGCTGACCGGCTTCCCGACCTCGACCACGCTGCTGTTCAGCGGCATCGGCACGCTGCTGTTCCTGGTGATCACCCGCAACCGGGTCCCCAGCTACCTGGGCTCCTCCTTCGCGTTCATCGCCCCCATCACCGCCGCCACCCAGGCCGACTCGATGGGCGCCGCGCTCGGCGGAGTGCTGGTGACCGGCCTGCTGCTGGCGGCGCTGGGCCTGCTGGTGCAGAAGGTCGGGACCGGGTGGATCGGCCGACTGATGCCGCCGGTGGTGATGGGGTCGATCGTCGCGCTCATCGGCCTGAACCTCGTGCCGACGACCTACCAGAACAACTTCTCGAAGGCGCCGGTCACCGCGACCCTCACCCTCATCGCGATCATCGCCTGCACGGCCCTGTTCCGGGGCATGCTGGGCCGCATCAGCGTGCTCGTCGGCGTGGTCGTCGGGTACCTCATCGCGGTCGCGCGCGGAGAGGTGAGCTTCCAGAAGGTGGCCGACGCCCCGTGGATCGGCCTGCCCGAGTTCCATGCGCCCAGCTTCGACATCGGCCTGATCCCGATCTTCCTGCCCGTGATCGTCGTGCTGCTGGCCGAGAACGTCGGCCACGTGACCAGCGTCGGCACCATGACCGGGAAGAACCTCGACCACATGATCGGCCGCACGCTCACGGCCGACGGCCTGGCCACGGCGCTCTCGGCGACCTTCGGCGGCTCGCCGACGACGACCTACGGCGAGAACATCGGCGTCATGAGCGCCACCCGCGTCTACTCGACCGCCGCCTACTGGGTGGCCGGCATCGTCGCCATCGGCCTGGCGATGTCCCCGAAGATCGGCGAGCTCATCAACACCATCCCGCCGGGCGTGCTCGGCGGGGTGACCTTCGTGCTGTACGGGCTGATCGCGATCGTCGGCTTCCGCATGTGGGTCGACGGCGGGGTCGACTTCTCCCGCCCCAAGAACCAGCTCACCGCCGGCGTCGCGCTGGTCATCGCCATCGCGGATCTGCACTGGCAGCTGGGCGGCTTCTCCTTCACGGGCATCGCGCTGGGCACCGTGGCGGCGCTCGCGATCTACCACGGCATGTCGCAGGTGGGTCGCCTGACCGGCACCGATGCGCGGCCCAGCCCGCTGCAGGGCGCATGAGCGCGGCAGAGGTCGCCCCCGCGGGGCCCGAGCAGCACGGCACCTGGCGCGCGCTGCGCCTGCGAGCCCTGCAGACCGATCCCGAGGCCTTCGGCTCGACCTACGCGCAGGTACTGGCGCGGGACGGGGAGGAGTACTGGCGCGGCGTCCTCGCCTCCCCGGGCCGATGCTTCCTGGCAAGGATCGACGGCGCCGCGATCGGCATGGCGCGGATCCTCCCGGGAGATGCCGAGGACGCTCCCGCCGAGATCATCTCCGTCTGGGTGGACCCGCAGGCCCGCGGAGCCGGCGCCGGGCGGGCCCTGATCGACGCCTGCATCGGCTGGGCGCGCGTGCACCGGGCGGGGACCGCCGTGCGGCTGCACGTGGTCGAGACGAACACCGCGGCCCGGCGGCTGTACGAGGGCTGCGGCTTCACGGTCGTGGGGCGCGAGGGGCACGAGCTCGTGCTCGAGCTGGGACCGCCCCCGCCGTCCGAGGTCTGAGGCCTGCGGCCCGAGGCCCGAGGAGCGTGCCCGGGTGCCCGTCCGCGCGGAGCACCGCGCCCTCCGTCCCATAACGCGCGCACCCGGTTCCGTTATTCGGTGAGGCGAGGCTAAGCTCGCCCCGTGACGACATCACTGATCGGCGAGGACCTGGACCTGCGCTACGGGCGAGCCCCCGTGGTGCACGGCGTCTCGCTGTCCCTGCGTCCGGGCGCCGTGACCGCCCTGCTGGGCCCCAACGGCAGCGGGAAGTCCACGGTGCTGCGGACCCTCGCGCGCCTGCACCCGCTGACCGGCGGCGAGGTGCGGATGGAGGGCGAGGAGGGGCAGCGCAGCACCGCGCTGCTGAGCGCCAAGGAGCTCGCCACCGCGCTGACCCTGTTCTCCCAGTCGCGCACCTGCCCGCAGGGCCTGTCGGTGCGGGAGGTCGTGGCCTTCGGCCGCCACCCGCACCGTCGCCGCTTCGCAGGCCTCGGAGACGCCGACCGCGCCGCCATCGACCGCGCGATGGAGCTGACGGGGATATCCGGCTTCGCCGCTCGCGGGGTGTCCGAGCTGTCCGGCGGCGAGATGCAGCGCGTGTGGCTCGCCTCGTGCCTCGCCCAGGACACCGGGATCGTGCTGCTGGACGAGCCCACCAACCACCTGGACCTGCGCTACCAGATCGAGACCCTCGACCTCGTGCGCGGCCTCGCCGAGGACCACGGCACGGCCATCGGCATCGTCCTGCACGACCTGGACCATGCCGCGCGGATCGCCGATCAGGTGGTTCTGCTGCGCGCCGGCCGCGTGCACGCCGCCGGGTCGGTCCACGAGGTGCTCACCTCGCAGCACCTCAGCGAGGTGTACGAGCTGCCCATCGACGTCGTGCAGGACCCTGTCAGCGGGCGCCTGCGCATCGAGGCGATGGGGCGCCGCACGACCCGCACGGCTCCGCCCGCCGAATCCGTCGCAGCCCTCGCGACCTCCGCGGCTCCGGCCGCGACCCCCGCGGCATCCGCCGCACGCTGACCTCCCCACATCCCTGACCAGGAGAAACCCCCGATGACCCGAACGTCCCGGCGCGCCCTCGCGGCGCTGCTCTCCCTCGCGGCGACCGCCGCCCTCGCCGCCTGCGGCACCACCGAGGTCCCCTCCGCGACGCAGGCGCCCTCCGCGGCCGATGCGATCAGCGCGGACTGCGCCGAGGACACCACCGCCACCTCGACCGACCCGGTGACCCTCACCGATCACGTGGGCCGCACGGTGGCCCTCGACGAGCCGGCCGAGCGCGTGGCCGTCCTCGAATGGCAGCAGACCGAGGACCTCCTGACCCTGTGCATGGCCCCCGTCGCCGTCGCGGACGTCGAGGGCTACAGCACCTGGGTGACCGCCGAGACGCTGCCCGAGGGCACGACCGACGTCGGAACCCGCCAGGAGCCGAACATCGACGCGATCTCCGCCGCGGACCCCGACCTCATCATCGTCGAGGTCAACAGCGCCGACGACGAGATCATCGGCCAGCTCGAGGCGACCGGCATCCCCGTGCTCGCGACCCTCGGCGCCGACGGCACGGACCCCATCGGCCACATGAAGGATCTGTTCCGCCTCATCGGCGAGGCCACCGGCCGCGGCGAGCGGGCCGAGGCCGTCCTCGCCGAGTTCGACGCGCACGTCGAGGAGTCCAAGGCCGAGGTCGCCGGCGCGGACCTGCCCACCACCGACTTCCTCTACTTCGACGGCTGGGTCGAGGGCGGCACCGTGTCGATCCGTCCCTTCGGCTCGGGAGCCCTGTTCACCGCGCTCGGCGAGGAGCTGGGCCTGACCCCCGCATGGACCGAGGAGGTCGACCCGATGTACGGGCTCGGGCAGACCGATATCGAGGGCCTGACCACCGTGGGCGACGCGAACCTCTTCTACACCGCCACCGAGGACCCGGCCGGCGACTACGTCCCCGAGCTCGAGAAGAACGCCCTGTGGACGAACCTGCCCGCGGTGAAGGACGGCCGCGCGCACGCCTTCCCCTCGGGCATCTGGACGTTCGGCGGGCCCCGCTCCTCGGAGCAGGCCATCGACGCCTACACCGAGATCCTCACCGGCTCGTGACCGCGGCGGTCTCCGCCGAGCGCCCCGGTCCGCGCAGCACCCTCGCCGGCCTCGCGGCCCTCGGGGTGCTCGCGGTCGGGGTGCTGCTGGTCGGCGCCTGGCATCTCACCCAGGGCACCTCGGGCATCGGCCTGCGCGACCTGCTGGCCCACCTGGCAGGCGCCCCGGCGCGGGCGGGGGCCGCCGGCGTGGGTGACGTCCTCACGGCCTCCCGGCTGCCGCGCCTGCTCGCGGGGATGGCCGTGGGCCTCGCCCTGGGATGCGCCGGGGCGCTGCTGCAGTCCGTCTCCCGCAACGCCCTCGCCTCCCCGGACACCCTCGCGGTGACCGGCGGCTCCTTCTTCGCCCTCAGCGCCGTCGCGGCCTTCGGGATCGCGGTGCCGCTGTGGGCCTCCGGGGCGGTCGCCTTCCTCGGCGGGCTGCTCGCCGCGGGGCTGGTGCTGGCCCTCGCCGGCGGCGCCGGCTCCTCGACGACCCGGCTGATCCTGGCCGGATCGGCGGTGGCGATGGCCCTGCAGTCCGGCACCTCGATGCTGCTGATCCTCTTCGAGGCGGAGACGACCGGCCTGTACTCCTGGGGCAGCGGCTCCCTCGCCCAGCTGAACCTCACCGCTTCGCTGCGCGCCATGCCGGTGATCGGCCTCGTCGTGATCGGGGCGCTGCTGCTGTCGCGCCGGCTGGACGTGCTGGGCCTGGGCGATGACGCGGCCGCGAGCCTGGGCGTGCCCGTGCGCTCGACCCGGGTCGTCGCGGTGTTCGCCGCCGTGCTGCTGTCCAGCACCGCCGTCACGGTCGCGGGGCCGATCGCCTTCGTGGGCCTGGGCGCGCCGGTGCTGGCCCGCCTGCTGGGCGCCGTCGTGCCCGCCCTGCACCGCCACCTGCTGCTGGTCCCGGCCTCGGGGCTGATCGGCGCGCTGGTCGTGCTCCTGGCCGATGCCTCCGTGCGGGCGCTCCTCGGGGCGCAGAACGCCGCCTCGGTGCCGACCGGCGTGCCCACGGCCATGCTCGGCGCCCTGGTGATCGTGCTGCTGGCCCGGTCCCTGCCCGATTCGGGCCCGGCCCGGCAGCCCCCGCAGGCGCGCACCGCCCTGCGCAGCCTGGCCCGGTTCCTGATCGTCCTGGCGGCGTGCGTCCTCGCCGTCGCGGTGGTGGCCCTGCTGGGACTGCTCGCCGGGACCTTCTGGCTGCGCACCGGCGACATCGACCTGTGGCTGCAGGGCGACGCCCCGGATCTCATCGCCCGGTCCCTCGCGGAGCGGACGCCGCGGATGGGTGCGGCCGTCCTCGCCGGCGCCGCTCTCGCCCTGGCGGGCGCCGTCGTCCAGTCCACCGTCCGCAACCCTCTGGCCGAGCCCGGCCTGCTGGGCATCACCGCCGGCTCCGGGCTGGGCGCGGTGCTCGTGGTGACCCTGCTGGGCGGCGGGCGGACCCCGATGATCGTCCTCGCCGTCCTCGCCGGACTCGCGACCTTCCTCGTCATCGGCCTGCTGGCCTGGCGCGGCGGGCTCGCCCCGGAGCGGTTCGTGCTGGTCGGCATCGGCATGGGGTACGGCCTCAGCGCGCTGACCACCTTCCTGCTCCTGCAGGCGAACCCGTGGGACACCCCGAAGATCCTCACCTGGCTCTCCGGCACCACCTACGGCCGCACCTCCACGGACCTGTGGCCCGTCGGGATCGCCCTGCTGGTCATCGTGCCGCTGATGCTGGCGCTGCACCGCGAGCTGGACCTGCTGGCGATCGACGAGGACTCCCCGCGGATCCTCGGGGTGCGCCTCGAGCGCACCCGCATCCTCGTGCTGGGCCTGGCCGCCGTGCTGGCCGCGATCAGCGTGGTCGCCGTCGGCGCCGTCGGGTTCGTCGGCCTGGTCGCCCCGCATCTCGCCCGTGCCCTCGTCGGCGGCCGCCACCTGCGCACCATCCCGGTGGCGATGCTGCTGGGCGGCGCGCTGGTGGGGCTCGCCGATGCGCTGGGCCGCAGCCTGATCGCCCCCGCGCAGATCCCCGCGGGCCTCATGGTCGCGCTGATCGGCGCCCCGTACTTCGTATGGCTGCTGTGGCGCTCCCGCGCCTGAACGGCTGATCTGCCAGGATCGGGGCATGACATCTGCTCCGCTCGTGATCATCCGCGGCAACTCCGCCTCGGGCAAGTCGACCGTCGCCCGCCGGGTCCAGCGGGAGCAGCCGCGCGATGCCGTCGCGGTGATCGGCCAGGACCACGTGCGCCGCGAGATGCTCTGGGCGCACGAGGCCCCGGACTCCCACACCCCGGGCCTCATCGCGACGATGGCGCGCTACTGCCTGGGCGTCGGGCGGATCACCGTGGTCGAGGGGATCTTCGGCCGCGAGTGGTACGGCGACATGTTCTCCGGGCTGCTGCGCGAGCACTCCGGGCCGTCGCTGGTCTACTACCTCGATGTGAGCCTCGCGGAGACCCAGCGCCGCCACGCCGGCAAGCCGATCGCCGACCTGGTCACCGACGCCGAGCTCGCCTCCTGGTATCGCGTCCACGACGTGCTCGGGGCGCCGGGAGAGGTGGTCTTCGGCGAGGACATGTCCGAGGACGCCATGGTCGCCCGCATCCTCGCGGACCTCGCCCGGCTCCGGGCCGGGGCCGAGGGCGGCGGTCAGCGCACCGGGAGCGGCGCGGTGACCAGGGAGTAGAGGTCCTTGGGATCGTCCGGCTCGGCGACCAGGTCGATGGGGCGGACGAGGTCGGTGCCGAGCGTCGCATCGCGGGCGCAGCGCAGCGCCGAGAAGTCCGCGATCGCGAAGCCGACGGAGTCGAACACGGTCACGTCCTGCGCGCCGGTGCGCCCGGGGGCGGCGCCGGTGAGGACCTGCCACAGCTCGGTGACGGGGAAGTCCGGCGGCATCTGCTGGATCTCGCCCTCGATGCGGGTCTGCGGGGCGTGCTCGACGACCACGTGCGCGCTCGCGAGGATCGCCGGGTCCAGCTCCGTCTTGCCGGGGCAGTCCCCGCCGATGGCGTTGATGTGCACGCCCGGGCGCACCTGCGGCGCGGCGAGCACGGCGGCGCGGCGCTTGTCCGCGGTGCAGGTGGTGATGACATCGGCCCCCTCGAGGGCATCGTCCGCGCCGCGCGCCTCATGGATCCGGAAGCCCAGCGGCTCGAGGTTGCGCCGCAGCTTCGCGGAGGCGGCCGGGTCCACGTCCCAGATGCGCAGATCCGCGATGCCCAGGGCGCCCCGCAGCGCGAGGGCTTGGAACTCCGCCTGGGAGCCCGCGCCGATCATCGCGTGCACCGCGGCGCCCGGGCGGGCCAGGGCCCGCGTGGCCAGGGCCGAGGTCGCCGCCGTGCGCAGGGCCGTCAGCAGGGTCATCTCGGACAGGAAGGTCGGGTAGCCGGTGGCGACGTCGGCGAGCATCCCGAAGGCCGTGACCGTCTGCAGGCCGCGCGCCGGATTGCCGGGATGGCCGTTGACGTACTTGAAGGAATACGACTCGCCGTCCGTGGTCGGCATCAGCTCGATCACGCCGACGGGGGAGTGGCTGGCGATGCGCGGGATCCGCTCGAAGGACTCCCAGCGGCGGAAGTCCTCCTCGAGGCAGGCGGTCATGCGGGTGAGGATCGCCTCCGCCCCCTCCTGGCGGATCCAGCCGACCATCCCCCCGACGTCCAGCAGCTGCGTCATCGTCCTCGCCTCCTCGCGGGTCGCCGACCAGGAAGCCCAGGGTAGCCCCGGACCCCGGGCGGCGCCCTCGTCGCCGGTCCGCTCCCCGTTGGTCCGCTCCCTGCCGCTCCGCTCCCTGACGCCTCGCGCGGGGTCGGCTGCTCCGGGAGGGCGGTCAGGACGTGGCGTGCTCGAGCAGCTCCAGGACGTGGCGGTAGGCCCGCCCCGTCGCGGCCTGCATGCCCAGCTCGCAGGTGCGGTTCGCGGAGACGTACCAGTCCGTCTCGCGGGTCGCGACCTCGGCGGCCTCCGCGGCGGTGGCGGAGGCGGTGAGCTCGGGGTGGAGCAGGCCGCGGTCCCCGGCGTAGGCGCAGCAGCCCCACGCGATCGGCACGACGACCTCCTCGGCGCAGGCCTGCGCGATCGCGACCAGGTCGTCCGTGGCGCCGAGGTGGGTGGTCGAGCAGGTCGGGTGGACGGTCACCGAGGCGACCGGCCGGCGGACCTCCAGGCGCGGCAGCAGGTGACGGCGCACGTACGTCACGGCGTCGACCACCTCGAGCCCCGTCCCCGCCACGGCGTCGAGGACGCCCTCGGTGCAGCTGGCCGCGTCGATCACCACGGGCAGCCGGTGGCGCGCGGCCGCCTCCTCGAGCGCCTCCCGCAGACGGGATCGCATCATGTCCTTCGCCGCGCGCATGCCCTTGGAGGAGAAGGGCGTGCCGCAGCACAGATCCGCGGCGGCATCGGGCACGGCCAGCCGCACCCCGGCGCGCTCGGCGAGGCGGGACAGGGCCGGCCCGGCGCCGATGCCCTCGCCCGCGGCGCCGAACATCGTGTGCACGCAGGACGGCAGGTACACCGCGTCGACCTCGGCACCGGTGCGTCCGCGGCCGCCGCCGCGGCGCACGGATCCTCCGCGCCTCGGCAGCTCCGGACGGTAGTCCGGCACCGCATCGGCCCCCAGCAGGGCCCGGCCCGCGCGGGCGGCGACGCGGGGCAGGGCGGGCGGCAGGGCCCCGGCGACGTCGAGGGCGGCCGATGCGGCCGCGGTCGTCGGTCCCCAGCGCCGGGCCGCCGCACCCCAGAGCGCCCGCTGCGCGGCACCGCCGGCATCGGCCTCGGCATCCTGGGCGCGCAGCCGCCGCACCAGGTCGCCGGTGTCGATGCCGACCGGGCAGGCGGTCCGGCACATGCCATCGGCTGCGCAGGTCTGCAGCCCCTGGTAGTCGTAGGCCGCGCGGATGGCCCGGGCGGTCTCGCGGTCCCCGCGCTGCTCGGCGAGGGCCGCGTCGCGGCGCAGCACGATCCGCTGGCGGGGCGTGAGGGTGAGGTCGCGGCTGGGGCAGACCGGCTCGCAGTAGCCGCACTCCACGCAGCGATCGGCCTCCTCCTCGATCTCGACCACGGGCTGCAGGTCCCGCAGGTGCGCGCCCGGCTCGGCGGTGAGGACGACGCCGGGGTTGAGGATCCCGGCGGGGTCGACCAGCTGCTTGATCTCGCGCATCACCGCGTGCAGGGCCGGGCCGTACTGGCGCTCCACGAACGGGGCCATGGCCCGCCCGGTGCCGTGCTCCGCCTTGAGGTTCCCGCCCTGGTCCAGGACCAGGTCCACCATGTCCTCGGTGAAGGCCTCGAGGCGGCTCGAGGCTGCGCCCAGGTGCTCGTCCAGGAGGAAGTGGAGGTTGCCGTCCTTGGCGTGGCCGAAGATCACCGCGCCGTCGTACCCGTGCCGGGCGAACAGCTGCTGCAGGCCGCGGCAGGTCCCCGCCAGGCGGTCCACCGGCACGACCACGTCCTCCAGCAGCGCCGTCGAGCCGGCGGGCCGCGCCCCGGCGACCGCCGCGTACAGGCCCTTGCGGGTGGTCCACAGGGCCGCGCGGCGGGCGGCATCGGTGGACATGGCGAAGGGGGCAGCTCCCCTCAGCCCCGCAGCCAGCGACTGCGCGGCGGAGACCTGCGCGGCGAGCGCATCGGGGTCATCGGCCCGCACCTCCAGCAGCAGCGCGGCATGGGAGCCGATGTCCAGCCCGGCGATCTCGCCCGGCGCGCCGGGAAGGCGCTGGGCGACCTGCAGGGAGCGGGCGTCCAGCAGCTCGACGGTCGCGAAGCCCGCCGCGACGATCTCCGGCAGCGGCGCGGTGGCCTCCTGGAGGCCGGGCAGCACCAGCAGGCCCGTGGCGGCCTGCGCCGGCACCGCGACGGTGCGCAGCACGGCGGAGGAGATGAAGGCGAGCGTCCCCTCCGAGCCGATCACCAGGTGGGCGAGGCAGTCGGCGGGGGAGTCGAAGTCCAGCAGGGCGTTGATCCCGTAGCCCATCGTGTTCTTCAGGGCGAACCGCTCGCGGATCACCCGCATCGCCTCCGGGTCCTCCCGCACCCGCCGCATCAGCCGCTCCAGCCCTGCGAACAGGGCGGGCTCCGCGGCCCGCAGCGCCGCATCGGCATCGGGGCGGGAGGTGTCCAGCACCGTCCCCGAGGGCAGCACGCAGCGCAGCGACTCCAGGGTCGCGTACGTGTTCTCGCGGGTGCCGGCGGCCATGCCGGAGGAGTTGTTCGCGATCATGCCGCCGATGGTGCAGGCCGACTCCGAGGCAGGATCCGGTCCCAGCCGCCGGCCGTGCCGGGCCAGGTGCGCGTTGACCTGGCGGATCGTCACGCCCGGGCCCACCCGCACCCGCCGCCCCGCGTCGAGGACCTCGACCTGCCGGAAGTGGCGGCGCACATCGGCCAGGATCGCCGCGGACTGCGCCTGCCCGGACAGGCTGGTGCCGCCGGCCCGGAAGGTCAGCGGCCGCCCGGACGCGCGGGCCTGCCGGAGCAGGGCGATGACCTGCGCCTCGTCGGCCGGGACCGTGACGGCCTCCGGGATCAGCAGGTACGGGGAGGCGTCATGGGCGAGGGCGTGCCGGGCGACGACGTCCGTGTCGAGGTCCGGGGCCGCGAGGGGAGCGGGAGGGGCCATGGACCCACCGTAGTGCGCGGGCGTGTGGCGGGCCTGCGCGGCGGCCGCGCTCGGTAGACTGCGGGCATGTCTTCCGCCTCCGCCTCATCGCTGGTCCGCCGCCCCTTCGAGGGGATCCCCGCCGAGCGGGACCTGGTGGCGATGCGCCAGCTGATCCCCGCCGCGACGATCGAGGCCGCCACCACCGCGGAGCACGGATCGGTCCGTGTCATCATCGCGACCATCCTGCCGATGGCCTGGCCCGCGATCCGCCGCTCCGACGGCTCGGTGATCATCGGCCTGCAGGCTACGGTCCCCACCGACGACCTCTCCCGCTCCTTCGGGCAGGCCCTCTCCCAGGCGCTCGAGGCGGAGCCGGGCACCCCGGTGCGCACCGTCTCGCCGAGCGCCGACTCCCCGCGCCTGCAGGACCTGCTGGATCTGGAGGGCGGCTTCCCGATCACCGTCCACGAGTCCTTCGAGTTCTGGGTCGATCCGGGCGCCGAGCGCACCGCCGAGGTCGAGGCCTCCCTCGCCCAGGCGAACGAGTCGATCATGCCGACGGCCCCGGTCGAGGGCCTCGAGCACGCCTACTGGGTCGACGCCGGCGCCAAGGAGCACCTGCGCTGGGTGCTGGACGCCGAGGAGGAGCGGGTCTACGACGCGGTCGCCCGCCTGCACGCCCGCCGGGAGTCGGCGATCGCCGAGGGCACCCGCTACGTCGGCTCCTTCCGCGCCGAGGGCCTCACCGTCCCGGTGTGGGACCTGCCCGACGGCTTCGGCGCCGCCGGCGTCGCGGAGCACGCCGCGGAGTTCCGGGCGCGCTTCCTCACCGCCCTGGAGTCCACCGAGCCCCTCACCGCCCTCGAGCGGCGCGCCCGCGGCGGGATCGTCGCCCGCCAGGTGACGCTGCGATGACGGCCGCGGGGCACGAGGCGGCCGGCCGGCCCGAGTCGGTCGCCGTGGTGATCCCCGCCAAGAACGAGGCGGAGCGGATCGAGGCGACGATCCGCGCCGCCCGCAGCATCGACCATGTCGACCTCGTGGTCGTGGTCGACGACGGCTCGACCGATGCGACCTCGGCCGTCGCCATGGGGGCCGACGCCCTCGTGGTGCGCCACCGCACCAACCAGGGCAAGGCCGCCGCCATGGCCACCGGCGCCCACCTCGTCTCCCTGCGCGAATCGGCCGCCCGCGCCGACGGCGGCGAGGCCTTCGAGGAGGAGCTGCACGCCGAGCCCCGCGTCCCCGGGCACACAGGCCCGCTGCCGGTGATCGGCGCGGACCTCACCCCTCACGCCCTGCTGTTCCTGGACGCCGACATGGGCGAGAGCGCCGCCGGCGCCGCCCCGCTGGTCGAGGCCGTCCTCGAGGACGGGGTGGACATGGCCATCGCGCTGCTGCCCCCGCAGGACGGCGCCGCAGGGATGGGGATGGTGGTCGGCACCGCCCGCCGCGGGATCCGCCGTGCCACCGGCTGGGAGCCCGCCCAGCCGCTGTCGGGCACGCGCTGCCTGACCCGCGACGCCTGGGAGGCGTGCCAGCCCCTGGCCGGGGGCTGGGGCGTGGAGACGTCCCTGACCATCGACGCGCTCGCCGCCGGGTTCCGGGTGGAGGAGGTCCCCTGCGAGCTGCACCATCGGGCCACCGGCTCCGATCTGCGCGGGCAGCTGCACCGCGCCGCCCAGCTGCGCGACGTGCTGCGGGCGCTCGCGAAGCGGCGCCACATCCTCCCCGAGGAGGAGGGCACCGGGCTCGAGCTGGACGAGCATTCCGAGGAGGCCGCCGCCGGAGCGGACCACGCCCAGGACGCGGGCGAGGACGCGGGGACGCCGGCCGCGCGGCCCGTCGAGGACCTGCCGGCCGTGGACGTCTCGGACCTGCCGGCCTCGGGGGAGTTCTCCCCGGAGCAGGCGCGCGCGCTCACCGATCATGATCTGGCCGCGCTGGACCGGGCTCTGCGCGCCCTGCCCCTGCGCGGCCCGCTGCGCCCGGACGACATCGTCTACCTCGCGGACATCGACCTCGAGGCCCTGCGTCGCCGGCTCGAGGCCGCGCCCGTCGAGGAGCCCTTCGAGCCCGACCACGCGGTGATCGTCGCCGCGCACCTGGCCGCGCCCACGCCGCGCATCCCCGCGGACACGGCCCTGCCGCTGGACCCGGGGGAGTACGCCTCCCTGGTCGTGCACACCGCCGTCGAGGCGGAGCAGGACGACACGGGCCGGGACGACGAGGGCCAGGACGACGAGGGCCGGCGCTGAGCGCGGGGTCGAGCGGTCGGTGAGGCCGAGGCGCCCGGGGCGGTGATCCCCGGGCGCCCGACCTCCCCGGCGACGCTCAGGCCGAGGCGGACTCGACCTGCTGGCCGGAGCCGGCCTGCTGCGTCGCGTCGATCTGCTGGGCCGCATCCTCCGTGCGGACCTCGATCCGGCGCGGCTTGGCCTTCTCGCTGACCGGGATCGTCACGCTGAGCACGCCGTTGCTGTAGCTCGCGGAGATCCGCTCGGTGTCCAGGCCCTGGCCCAGGCTGAGCTGGCGCAGGAAGCTGCCACCCGTGCGTTCCCGGGTGATCCACTGCGCCTGGTCATCGGTGGGCAGGGTCCGCTCGGCGCGGATCGTGAGGAGCTGGCCGTCGACGTCCACGTCGACGGAGCCGGGATCGATGCCCGGCAGATCAGCGGTCAGGACGTAGTGGTCCCCGGTGCGGTACAGGTCCATCGGCATCTGCCGTGGGCCGCGGCGCCCGGCATCGAGGAACGTGGTCGCGAAGCGCTCCAGGTCTCGGAGCGGATCATAGGTTGCCATGTCGTCTCCTTCCCATCAGGGCCGCTGCGTGCGGTCCTCCGCGTGACGGGCCGGGGGTGACCCGCCTGGCCATAAATTAGCACTCTCGGTCGGAGAGTGCCAGACCTCGGCCCCGGATCTTCCGAGGAGTTTGTTCTGGTACAAACCTCGCGAGGGCGCTACATTTGTATCGCACAGGCAGTACAAGCTCTCGCGTCCCCCGGAGGCCCCCATGTCCAGCATCGTCCTCGTCCTGCCGCCCCTGATCGGCGCGGCTCTGCTCGTGCTGGTGCTCGCCGTCCTGGCGGGGCGGCTCGGCGCACAGCGCACCGGCACCCACCCCGGGGCGCTCGCCGCGCGCTGGGCGGGGATCCTCGCGGCCGGGGCGCTGCTGGGCGTCGTCCTCGCGCTGACCGGGCGCGGGATCCCCGCCACGGGACGCCTCGCCTACGGAGGGCTGCTCTCGATCACGCCCTGCCTCGTCGCCGCGCTGCTGATCCTCGCCGTCATCCTCGGGGAGCAGACCATGCCCGCGCCGCGCGCCCGGCACCGGTACGGGCTGCTCGCCCACCGGAGCGTGTCGACGATGGTCCCGCGCCTGCCGCTGGTCGCCGTGCTCGGCGTGCTGCTGGTGCTGCTCGTGCACGGCATCTGGGCGACGGCCGCGGCCTCCGGATGCGCCGACGGTCGGTGCCTGGAGCGCTCCGGGGTCGACGCCGAGGGCAACCTCGTCACGAGCGTGAGCTCGCCCTTCCCCGGCGCCTGGTACACCGTGCCCACGGCCCTGGCCCTGGCGGTGCTGCTCCTGCTGGCCGCCCTCGCGATCGTGGTCATCGTGCGCCGCCGGCCCTCGGACGACCCGGCCGATGCCCTGCTCCGCCGCCGATGCGCGACCTCGGTGCTGGGGGCCGTGCTGCTCGCCCTGGGGATGACCCTGGTCGGCCACGCCGGGGCGGCGGTGCTGCGCATCGACGGCCCGGAGTCCCTGATCCCCTGGACCGGCGCGGTGGTCGGGCTCGTGTCCCTTCCCTGGGGAGCGGTGATGCTCGTCTTCCCCGGCCTGGTCGTGCGGGGCGCCGCCGCCCCTGCAGGGCGGGACCGGACCGCCGAGCCTGCGCAGGCCCGCCGATGACCGCCCTCGTCGTCGACCTCGAGGACCCGACGCCTCCGTACGAGCAGATCCGGCGGGCCGTGATCGCCCAGATCGACCGCGGGACGATCGGCACGGGGGATCGCCTGCCCAGTATCAGGACGCTCGCCCGGGACCTCGGCCTCGCCCCGGGCACGGTCGCCCGGGCCTACAAGGAGCTCGAGGCGGAGGGCGTGATCGAGACCCGGCGGGGCGGCGGCACACGGGTGGCCGCCGGGCCGGCAGCCCCCGCCGAGATCCCCCCGCAGCTCCAGGAGATCCTCGACGGCGCCGTGCGGGCCGCCCGCGAGGCGGGGTTCGGGGACGATGCCATCCGCCGCGCCGCCCGCCGATCCCTGGACGGGACCGCGCCGCCTCCCGGCGGGACGGCCCCGCCCCCGTGAGGTGGCGGGCCCGCTCTCCGCGAGCCGGGCGGACTCTCTTCGGGCTCAGCGCGCCGCCCCGCCTCTCTCCGGTCCCGGCACCAGGCGCACCCGGGTCCACGAGCGGCGGCCGGTCCGGAGCAGGGCGCCGTCGGCGACCTCGAGGATCGCCTCCGGGTCGGTGACCACCGCGCCGTCCACCCGCACCGCGCCCTGGGCCAGCAGGCGGCGCGCCGCAGATCGGCTGAGCTCGGGGCGGGCCCGGCCCAGCAGCTCGAGCGCCGGGATCCGCACGCCGCCGGGCCCGGAGCCGGAAAGGGACGCGGCGTCCCGGTCGGCACCCGCGGGGTCCAGCTCCAGATCCGCGATCTCCTCCGGCGCCGCACCGGCGGAGAACACCGCGAGGAACTGGGCGCGGGCCCGGGCGGCGGCATCGGCCCCGTGGTACCGGGAGACGATCGCGGCGGCGAGATCCAGCTTCGCATCGCGCGCGGGGGCGCCCCCGGCCTCGGCCGCGGCGGCGATCTCGGCGACGCGCTCGTCGGGCAGATCCGTGTAGGCGCTCGCCCAGGTGCCCACCAGCGCATCGGGCAGCGACATCACCTTCCCGAGCTTCTCGCCCGGGGCATCGGTGAGGGCGACGTAGTTGCGCAGCGACTTCGACTGCTTCGCCCCGCCGTCCAGCCCCGGGGTGATCACCGTGGTCATCACCGCCTGCGGCCGCCTGCCCAGGCGCTGCTGGTAGTGGCGGCCCATCATCTCGTTGAACAGCTGGTCGGAGCCGACGATGGTGAGGTCGCTGTCCATCGCCACGGAGTCGTAGCCCTGCAGGACGGGGTAGGCCAGCTCGTGCAGCGCGATCTCGCGGCCCTGCGCCACCCGGTCGCGGAACATGTCCCGCGCCATCAACTGGGCGTGGGTGGTGAGGCTGAACAGGCTCAGCATCTCGCTCACCCCCATCGGCCCGTACCACTCGGAGTTGCGCCGCACCTCCAGCAGCTCCGGCTCGGTGCGCAGCACGAGGGAGACCTGCTCGAGGAAGGCCTGCCCGTTGCGCGCGATCTCCTCCTCGCCGAGCACGGGCCGGGTGCGGCTGCGGCCGGTCGGGTCGCCGACGCGGGTGGTGGTGTCCCCCAGCAGGAACACCACGGTGTGGCCGTGATCCTGCAGGTGGCGCATCAGCCACAGGTTCACGGCGTGGCCCAGGTGCAGGTCCGGGGCCGTGAGGTCCACGCCGTACTTGATGCGCAGCCTCTCGCCGGCATCAAGCCGCGCCCTCAGCGACTCCTCGTCGATGATCGTCTCGACGGTGCGCAGCATCGGCCGCAGCACCTCGTCGGCAGGGGACATGTCCGCTCCTTCCTCGGATGGAGGAGTAGCGCATGTGCCAGAGCCCCCGGGGGAAACACGAGAGGCGAGGACACGTGTCCTCGCCTCGAGCTCTGGTCGTCCGTATGCGGGCGTCAGGCACCGCCGGCTGCGACCAGAGCCGGGGGATAGGTGACCGCACGCGAGGACATGGCCGGGAGCGTAGCACGGGGGCGCGCGGGCTCGGGGGCCGACGGCGGCCCGCCCGCGCCGTCGGCGAGCGCATCGGCGAGTGCACCGAGGAGCGCACGGAGGGGCCGGCGGTGTGCACGATCGGTGGCCTGAGAGCCGCGAGCCAGGCGATTGCCTGGCTCGCGGCTCTATGGCGGCCGTTCGTGCACGCGCTCGTGATGGCCCGCTGCGGGCAGAGCAAGAACCCACGAGGTCCGGCGAGCCGCGTCCGGGCGGATCTTCCGCGGATCAGAAGAAGCCCAGCTCCTCGTCCGCGTAGGAGACCAGCAGGTTCTTGGTCTGCTGGTAGTGGTCGAGCATCATGCGGTGGTTCTCGCGGCCGATGCCCGAGGACTTGTACCCGCCGAACGCCGCGTGCGCCGGGTAGGAGTGGTAGTTGTTCACCCACACGCGGCCGGCCTGGATGGCCCGCCCCGCCCGGTAGACGGTGTTCTGGCTGCGGGTCCACACGCCCGCGCCCAGCCCGTACAGGGTGTCGTTGGCGATCGCGATCGCCTCGTCGTAGTCCTGGAAGCGGGTCAGGGCGACCACGGGGCCGAAGATCTCCTCCTGGAAGATCCGCATGGAGTTGGTGCCGGCGAAGACGGTCGGCTTCACGTAGAACCCGCCGGAGAGGTCCCCGCCCAGGTCGTTCGGCTCCCCGCCGGTGAGCACCTCGGCGCCCTCCTTCCGGCCGATGTCGATGTAGGACAGGATCTTCTCGAACTGGTCGTTCGAGGCCTGCGCGCCGATCATCGTGTCGGTGTCCAGCGGGTCGCCCTGCACGGTGGCCTCGACCCGGGCGAGGGCGTCGGCCAGGAAGGAGTCGTAGATCGAGTCCTGCACCAGCGCCCGCGAGGGGCAGGTGCAGACCTCGCCCTGGTTCAGGGAGAACATCGCGAATCCCTCGAGGGCCTTGGAGTAGAAGGCGTCCTTCTCCCGGGCCACGTCCTCGAAGAAGATGTTGGGGCTCTTCCCGCCGAGCTCGAGGGTCACCGGGATGAGGTTCTGCGAGGCGTACTGCATGATCAGGCGCCCCGTGGTGGTCTCGCCGGTGAAGGCGATCTTGGCGATGCGCCGGCTGGAAGCCAGCGGCTTGCCGGCCTCGGTGCCGAAGCCGTTGACGATGTTGACCACGCCGTCGGGCAGCAGGTCGCCGATCAGCTCGAAGAGCACCAGGATCGAGGCGGGGGTCTGCTCGGCCGGCTTGAGCACCACGCAGTTGCCGGCCGCGAGGGCGGGGGCGAGCTTCCAGGTCGCCATGAGGATCGGGAAGTTCCACGGGATGATCTGGCCGACCACGCCGAGGGGCTCCTGGAAGTGGTAGGCGACGGTGCTCTCGTCGATCTGCGATATGCCGCCCTCCTGGGCGCGGATCGCGCCGGCGAAGTAGCGGAAGTGGTCCACCGCCAGCGGCAGGTCGGCGTTGAGGGTCTCCCGCACGGGCTTGCCGTTGTCCCAGGTCTCCGCGACGGCGAGCATCTCGAGGTTCTCCTCGATGCGGTCGGCGATGCGGTTCAGGATCACGGAGCGCTCCGCCACGGAGGTCTTCGTCCAGGTGGCGGCCGCGGCGTGGGCGGCGTCGAGGGCGAGCTCGACGTCCTCGGCGGTGGAGCGGGGGATCTCGGTGAAGACCTGCCCGGTCACGGGCGTGGGGTTCTCGAAGTACTGGCCCTTCACCGGCGGCACCCACTGGCCGCCGATGTAGTTCTCGTAGCGGGGCGAGAAGGCGAGCTTCGCGCCCTCGGTCCCGGGCCGTGCGTACACAGTCATGGCAGCTCCTTCGATGCGGACCGGTGCGTCGCCGCTCATGACGACGCCGTCAGGTCCCGCGACCGTAGCCCCGCGCACGTTGCATCCACGTTGCATCGCAGGTCCGTGCCCGCTCATGGCCGATGGGCCGCCAGCTGATGGGCCGATGCGACGCCGGGCGGCAGCGGTCCGGCTCAACCGGCCTCTCGGCGCAGGGCCTCCAGGCGCACCACGGCGGCCGAGCGCTCGGGCGCATCGGGCGGGGCCAGCGCGAGCACCGTCATGAGGACCTCCGCGTCGCCCGCGCCCTCGGGCCGCTGGGCGTAGCGCCACAGCTGCTCGGCGGAGGCGTGCTCCAGCACCACCTCGCGCACATGCGCGGCCAGCTCCTCGCGGGCCCGCACGACGGCCGGGGCGTCCGATGCGGTCAGCAGCGGGCCCCGGTGGGCGTCCAGCAGCGCGGCGACATCGGCCCTGTCCAGGGCCTGCCGGACCCGGCGGAGGTCGCTGTCGACCTCGCCGAGCAGACGATAGGGGCGCGAGGCGATCCCCGGCCGGGAGCCCTCCGGGAGCGCGCGGCCGTCGGGGCCCGGCCCGCCGGCCCCCAGCAGGCGGCGCAGGCGCACCACCTCGGCACGGACCGTGCCCTCGTGGCGGGGGTCGCCGTGCAGCTGCTCGGCGAGCTCCGCGCCGCGGATCCCGTCGGGGTGCAGGTGCAGCAGGAGCAGCAGCTCGGCGTGGCGCCCGCTGAGCTCGAGGTCCCGCCCGCCGCAGCGCAGCCGGGGCGCACCGGGCCCCATCACCTGCAGCAGCGGCCGATGGTCGGTCCCGGTCCCGTGCCCGGCGCCCTCGTCCTCGACGGCCCCGGCCCCGGTGCGCCCGGGCCGGGAGGCTGCTCCGGGGGCGAGCAGAGCGCGCAGCTCCTCCTGGGCGGCCAGAGCGGTCGAGCGCAGCAGCGGCAGCACGATCGGGGCCACGGCGCCTACGTCCCCGGTCACGTCGATCACGCCGATGACCTCGCCGCTGCGGGGATGCAGCACCGGCACCGCGCTGCAGCTCCACGGGTGGACGGCCTCCACGAAATGCTCGGCGCCCACCACCTGCACGGGGGAGCCCGTGGCCAGCGCCAGGGCCGGGGCGGAGGTGCCCATCGCCTCCTCGGACCAGTCCGCGCCGGGGGCGAAGCCCATGGACTCCGCGCGGGTGCGCACGGCGCTGGGCCCCTCGACCCACAGCAGGCGGCCCTGCGCGTCGCCGAGCGCCACCAGCATGCCGGCCTCGACGGCCGGGGCGATCAGCCGCGAGCGCAGCAGCGGCATGATCGGACCGAAGAGATGCCCGGAGCGGGCGGACTCGAGCTGGGGCGCGGCGAGCACCGGCCGCGACGGGACGGTGGGGTGATCCTGCAGGCGGGACAGGGAGCGGCGCCAGGACTCCAGCACCGCCCGGCGCACCATGCCGGGCCGGTCCTGCCCGGCCGGCAGGTTCCCCTCGCGCAGCTCGGCGTGGGCGCGCAGCAGCTGGGCCTGGTACGCGTCCTCCACCGGGGAGCCGGGGGCGCGCATCATGGGGACCTGCGATGTGGGCAGGGGCCAGCGGTCATCACGTTCCACCTCGTCGTCGTCCGTGTCGCGCCTCCTGCGAAGCTACCGCCCGCGGCCCGTTCCGGCAATCTCCGCGGCGCAGGCCTCGGGCGCCGATGCCCGCGCCCCGCGACTCGCCCCCGCACCGGTCGCCGCCCCGCCTCAGAGGGCGGTGCGCATCGCCCCGTCTCGAGCGGAGGTCGGATCGGGCAGCGCGACGGGCAGCAGCACCAGCCACATGGCCAGCGCTCCCGCCACGAGCACGGCACCGGTGTCGTTGACCGCGAAGCCCAGCCAGGCACCGGCCACGATCGCGACGCGCACCGCCCGGGAGGCGGGGACGGCGTCGTCCAGCGCGGCCAGCCGCTGCAGGCCCGCCCGGCGCGGCATGAGCACCACGACGGAGAGAGCCGCCGCCACGACCACGAGCACGCCCAGGCCCGGGATGCCGACGGTCATCTCCCAGTTCTCGGAGAGCTTGCGCAGGATCACCGCGCCGAGGTCGCCGTCCAGCACGCTGTCGACGAAGCGCCCCAGATGGGTGCGCTGGTCGCTGGGGCGCAGCCAGTCCAGCACGGCCACCGTCCCCACGAGCGCGACCGCCAGGGCGCCCAGCCCCAGCACGTGCCAGGGGCGCAGGCGGATTCCGGAGACGAGCAGCGCGAGCAGCCCGAACATCGGCACCAGGGCCAGCATCGAGCCGAAGTCCGCGCCCATCGACGGGGCCACGCACACCACCGTCACCACCGCGCCGACGGCGAGGACCCTCGCCACCCGGCCGCGCGCCGTGGCCGCCCGGGCGCACAGCCCCAGCAGCAGCACGGTGCTCGCGCCGATGACCAGGCCGAACAGGTGGTTGGAGATCCCGTAGTATCGCCCGCCGATCATCGCCTGGGCGCCCAGCGGGGAGCCCATCTGCAGCCGTGACCCGGTGGCCGACTCCAGCAGGATCCCGCCGGCGACGATCGCCGCGCTCGCCGCGGCCAGACCCATCCGGGAGCGGCGCCAGGGCCCCAGCAGCAGGAGCGCGGCCAGCGGCAGGGCGCCCAGCCAGATCACGCCGATCAGGGCGAGCGTGGGGTGATCGGCGCGCCACCACGGCACGGCCCCGGCGGCGAGGCCGACGGGCGCGGCCAGGGGGGCGCAGGCCGCCAGCGCCCGGCCGACGGCGGCCAGGCGGGGCCTGCGGGCCAGGCGCGGCACCAGCAGGATCACCAGACCGATCGCCCCCATCCCCGCCCAGGAGAGCAGGGCGGGGACCTCCGCCTGCCGCAGCCGGTCCGCGGCCTGGGTGCGGTCCAGCGCCAGGCGCTGCGCGTCGGGTACCGCCTTCATCGCCATCGGCTGGCCGGGGACGGTCGCCGGCGCCGGGAGGCCATGGCTGGCCAGGATGCTGGGGGCCACGTCGGTGAGGATCACGACCCCGCTCTGATGGGTGGATCCGCTGGTCAGAGCCATGCCCGGAGCGCCCGTGTCGAGGGCGACCTGGAGCATGGTGCGCCCGGGGGCCTCGACCGCGCCGGTCTCCACGTCCCGCGGCGCGCTGCCGGGGACGCCGCCGTCGTCGGGGAAGTACCCGGCCGAGACCAGCAGGGTGCGGGGGAGGGAGGCGGTGCAGTCGACGGAGCCGTCGCCGGTGACGTCGCCTCCGGCCGGAGGCACCGTGCCGCCGGCGGCGGTGACCAGTGCCCCGGCACGGGAGTCGAGCTCCGCGATCGCCTGTTCGCGGCCCGGGGCGCCGGTCGCGGGGACGGATCCGAGGTCCAGGACGACCACCGGAGCATCATCGACGGCACCGTCCTCATCGGCCGGGAGCGCGGAGACGGCCTCGGCGATCACGGGCGCGGGGTCCTCGCCCGAGGCGTCGAGGTCGAGCACCCCGCCGGGGAGCTGCGCCAGCAGGTCGGTGGGCGGGTCGGGGATGCCTGCGGCGCGGGGCGCCTCGGCGGCCAGGCCCCGCCAGCCGGTGCGGAGCGTCTCCTCGCCCTGGCGCTGGGTGGAGCGCTCGGTGATGCTGGCCGCGTTCATCGCGCCCAGGCTCGCGCCGTCGGCCAGGCACTGCAGCGCCGGGGTGTCCTCGGCGGTGATGTCCTGCCAGGTCAGGCCGGAGGTGACGAGCACCAGGCGGATCGGAGGGAGCGGGGCGGTGTGCTCGCCCTCGGCCCGCGCCGGGGACGGCTGGCCCAGCACCAGCGCCGCGCCGAGCGCGAGCAGCAGGGCCAGGAGCGCGGCGGGGCGCCGGAGGGATCGGGAGGTCGCATGCACCCCTCGATCCTACGAAGGCGTTCCTGCGCCCCGGATGATGGAGGACGATGGGGGCACCGCCGATGCCGCCGATGCCGATTCCCGGAGCCCGCCATGAGCCCAGCAGAGTCCCCGACCTCGCGAGGCCGGGTCCTGCCGCTCGCGCTGCGCGGACCGGCGGAGGAGATCCTCCGCGGGGACGGACCGGCACGGCGCGGGGAGGACGACGCCGTGCACCGCCTGCGCGTCGCCGCGCGGTCCCTGCGGGCGGTGCTCGCGGCGAGCCGAGAGGCCCTGGAGCCGGAGACGGTGGATCCCGCCGTCACGGCGCTGCGGGGCATCGGCCGCGCCCTGGGCCCCGCCCGGGACGCCGAGGTGCTGCGCGAGCTGTGCGGGCGCCGCCTGACCGAGACCGAGAGGGAGCTCGTCCCGCCGGGGGTCGCCGCACGGCTGAGACGGATGGTCGAGGCGGACGACCGGGCCGCGCAGGCACGAGCCCGGGCGTTCCTCGAGTCCGCCGACCATGCGGCCGCCCGGGGGCTGGTCGCGGCGCTGATCGCGGATCCGCCGATCATCGGCGGCGGCGAGGATGCCGCTACCGTGCTGGGCCGGGGCACGGACCGCCAGGCCCGCCGCCTGCGGCGACGGATCGCGAGGGCCCGCGATCTCGAGGGGACGCCGGAGGAGGCCGAGGCGCTGCACCGGGTGCGCAAGGCCGCCAAGACCCTCCGCTACATCGTCCGGATCCTCGCGGACATCCCGGAGGCGGGCCTCGGGAGGCGCCGCACCGCCTGGGAGGAGCCTGCCTGCGCGATCCAGGACGCCCTCGGGGAGCACCGCGACTCCCACGCCCTCGCGCAGCGCATCCGCCGCGCCGCCGAACAGGCTCGCGCGCGCGGCGAGGACGGCTTCGGCTACGGCGTCCTGGTGGGCGTCGAGGCGGCGCAGCAGCGGTCGGCGCTCGCCGAGTACCACGCACGAGCAGCCTCCTTCGCGGAAGCGCTGCAGGACGGAGACGGACGATGACGGACCCCACGACAGCCGGCCCGGCGGCGCGCCCCGCCGCCCCGCAGGCCGCCCCCGAGGCGATCGACAGCGCCCCCGAGCGCCGGCCCGCGGGGACGGCCGATGCCGCCGCCGACGAGGGAGCCCGGGCCCGGCTCGCGGCAGCGCTCGAGACGCTGCACGGCCAGCTGGACCCCGACGAGCTGATCCTTCCCGGGGACGCGACGGCCGAGCCCTACGACGGGGACCGCCGCCTGCGCGCCGCGGCGGACGCCCGCTTCGCCGTCGCCCGCCCCCGCACCGTGCCCGGGGTGCAGGCGGTGCTGCGCTCCGCCCACGCCGCCGGGGCCGTGGTCGTCCCCCGCGGGGCCGGGTCCGGCCTCTCCGGCGGGGCGGTGCCCGAGGACGGCAGCATCGTCCTGTCCACCGAGCGCCTGCGCGCGATCCGCGAGATCGACCCGCTGGACGAGGTCGCCGTCGTCGAGGCCGGCGTCATCACCGCCGATCTGGACGCGAGCCTGGCCCCGCACGGCTTCTTCTACGCGCCCGATCCGGCGAGCGTCGCCTTCTCCAGCATCGGCGGGAACATCGCCACCAACGCCGGCGGGCTGCACTGCGCCAAGTACGGGGTGACGCGGGAATCGGTGCTGGCCCTCGAGGTGGTCCTCGCCGACGGCACGCTGCTGCGCACGGGGCACCGGTCGCTGAAGGGCGTCACCGGTCTGGATCTCACGCAGCTGATCATCGGCTCCGAGGGGACGCTCGCCGTGGTCGTCGCCGCGACCGTGCGGATCCGCCCCCGGCCCCCGGCGCGGCGCACCGTGCTGGCCCGCTTCCCGGCGGTCACGGCGGCGGCCCGCGCCGTCAACGCCATCTCCCTCAGCCCCGTACGCCCGGCCGCGACCGAGCTCATCGGCCCGCAGGCGCTGCGCGACATCGACGCCGCCAGCGGCTCCCGCCTGGCCCGGGAGGAGGACGCGATCCTGCTCATCGAGCTCGACGGATACGGCATCGAGGAGCAGACGGCAGATCTCACCGCCGCGCTCGCCGCGGAGGCCTCCGACGTCCAGCACCCCGATCCTGCCGAGGCCGAGGTGCTCTGGGAGCTGCGCCGCACCGGCCGCGGCACCGTGATGGCGGGGCAGTGGCGCCTGGGGGAGGACGTGGCCGTGCCCAAGTCCCGCCTGGCCGAGATGTTCGAGCAGGTCGACCGTGTGGGGCGCGAGCACGGGGTGGCGGTGTCCACCCTCGCTCACGCCGGGGACGGCAACCTGCACCCGGCGCTGGTCCTGGACACGCCCCCGGGAGCGGACGGCTCCGTGCTGCCGGCGGCCCTGCACGAGGCGGCCGATGACCTCGTGCGCAGCGCCCTCGCGCTCGGCGGGACCATCAGCGGTGAGCACGGCATCGGCCTGGACAAGCGGGCGTGGCTGGACCTCGAGCTGGGAGCCGACACCCGCAGCCTGCAGCGCCGCATCAAGGACGCCTTCGATCCCCGCGGCATCCTGAACCCCGGCAAGGCGCTCTGAGCTGAGGATCATCGCCGCGAAGGAAAGGTGTCGCCGAGCACGGGGCAGCCGCCCTGGGCGTCGGGTTCTGGTCGTGCTGATCCCCGGCATTCCGTGACGGAACCGTGACGTGAAGCGGTGCGTGCCTCGGGTCTCGCGGGTCGCATACTGAGCCCACTCTCCGGCGTCGGAGGGGCGACGACGTCGCAGAGGGGGGGGAGCGCTCAGTGGGGATGCGGGCACGCGGCCGCGGGCGGACCTTCGTCCCGCCCGCGCAGGATTCCAGGTCGCGGCCACCTTCCGTCGATGCGGACGGGGCCGTGGTGATATGGCGGGCCGACTCGCGGGCGGTGCGGCAGCGCCTCGTCGTGCAGGTCGTCCTGTCCCTCGTGCTGACGTGCGTCCTGATCGTCGTCATCCACGTGGCAGGGATTCCCTCGTCGCCGATCGAGAGCGTCGGCGTCGTGGCGTGCGGAACACTGCTCGCGGTTTCGACGAGCAGCTCGTGGAGAATCCTGGACCGGCTGGCGAGGAGAACGCATCGATCCGCCCTGGTGCGTCGTGGATCGGCGGCACTTCTTGCCAGCTACCTGGTGCAGAGCACGACCGATCAGCTTGTTCTGATGTTCGCTGTGGCAGTCCTCGGGTTCTTGGCCGCAGGTCTCGTCGACCCTCGGGCCGGCTCGCCGGACGAATCGCTGCCCGAGAGGTGAGGGGGAGGGGCATGGGCGGCGCGCCGTGGTTCTGATCGCCTGAGCCTGCGGGCTCGCGCGGGGATGGCGGATCCGACTGCCGGCGTCGGATCGAGTGCGCCCCGTGTTGCTCATGGGTGCGATCGCTGTGGTCGGATCTATGGACTTCTTCTCTTGAGGGCTGCTTCCGCCTCAGGAGGGACCGGCACGGCGATCTCAGACCGCCCCACGGCGCCATCATCGGCAGTCCGGGCCCGCCTGCCCCCACGCGCGGCCGGCGCCCGATGGAGGTCGCCGTCGAAGTGGACCGTCCCACCGCGCCGGCGGGGATGCGGACTACCCTGCGAGCATGCGCTACGGATTCCTCGGCCCCGAGACCACCTTCACCCATCAGGCGCTGCTGCAGGCCCTGGCCCAGCATGCGCCGGAGCCGGGCTTCGCGGGGGACGAGGCCGTGCTGGTGCCGTTCGCGAGCGTCGCCACCGCCGCGACGGACCTGCTCGCCGGGGAGCTCGACGCGCTCATGGCACCGATCGAGAACTCGGTCGAGGGCGGGGTCTCCGGCACCCTCGACGTGCTCGCAGCCACCAGCGACATCACCATCGTCGCCGAGGAGATCGTCCCCATCACCTTCGTGCTCGCCTCCCGCGAGCCGATGGAGCTCGCCGAGGTCACGCAGGTCGCCTCCCACACCCACGCCCAGGCGCAGGTGCAGGGCTGGCTGCGTGCCCACGTGCCCGGCGCCTCCGTGGTCCCGGCCTCCTCGACCGCCGCCGCGGCGAAGGAGCTGGCCGCGGCGCCCGTGGAGGAGGCCCGGGGGCGGGCGGCCATCTGCTCGCCCCTGGCCGCCCAGCACTTCGGGCTCACGGTGCTGGCCGAGGGCATCGAGGACACCCGCGGCGCGCAGACCCGCTTCGTGCTGGTCACCCGGGACGGGCGCATCCCCGCCCGCACCGGCGCGGACAAGACGACGCTGGTCGTGCAGCTGCCCCACAACCGCTCCGGCGCGCTGCTGGAGGCGCTGCACCAGTTCCAGACCCACGGCGTGAACCTCTCGCGCATCGAGTCCCGCCCCACCGGGGACACCCTGGGCCGGTACTCCTTCTCGATCGACATCGAGGGCCATCTCGCGGACCGCCGCGTCGGCGACGCGCTGCGGGGCCTGCGGCGGGTCTGCCCGGTGGTCCACTTCCTGGGCTCCTACCCGCGGGCCGACGGGCTGCGCCCCGCGACCAGCGAGGCGACCTCCGATGCGGCCTACGACGCCGCCCACGAGTGGGTCGTCGCCCTCACCCGGCAGATCAGCGGCCGCTGAGCCGCCGGTCTCCGCGCGGGCATGCCGCGACGACCCGGGCGAGCGCGTCAGGACACGCCGGCGGACCGTGTCACCGCACCCCGGCGCGGATGATCAGGGCGGCGGGCTCGACCGAGGCGATGAGATGCGTGGCATCGGCCTCCGTGTCCCCGTCGAGCTGGACCGGCAGCGGCTTGGAGGAGGCCACCGAGACCGAGCGGGTGAGGTAGCGCTGCATGGTCGAGAGCTTCGGGCCCCGCGCCAGGCGCGGATTGACCACCTGCGTGAGGATCTGGCCGAAGCCCGCGGCCCCGCGCCAGCCGAGGGCCAGCACCTCCAGGCGCCCGTTGTCGATGGTGGCATCGGGCATGAGCACGATCCCGCCGGGCAGCCTCCCGACGTTGCCGATCAGCACCGTGCGGGCCTGCAGCACGTGCTCGGTGCCGTCGGGCAGGGAGACCACCACGTCATGGGAGCGGCCCACCAGCTTGCCGACCCCGGCGACGACGTAGGCGCTCCAGCCGAAGCGCCGCTTCAGGGTCGGATCGGTCGCGCCGACGATCTCCGCATCGGCCCCGAACCCGGAGATGACCAGGAAGATCTGGCGGTGGGCGCGCTCGGCCGACTGCGCGGACATGCCCGACTGCAGCCAGCCCACGTCGATGCGGTGGTCGGTGGCCTCGAGGGCGTGGGCGACCGCGGCCTGCACGTCCTCCAGGGGCACGTCGAGGTTGCGGGCCAGGAGGTTGCCGGTGCCGCCGGGGATGATGCCCATCCGCACCTCGCTGCCGGTCAGGGCCGAGGCGACCTGCCGCACGGTCCCGTCCCCGCCTGCGGCGATCACCAGATCGGCGCCCTCGGCCACGGCCCGGCGCGCCTGCCCCT
Source organism: Brachybacterium phenoliresistens (assembly GCF_000576425.1). GTDB lineage: Bacteria > Actinomycetota > Actinomycetes > Actinomycetales > Dermabacteraceae > Brachybacterium > Brachybacterium phenoliresistens. The sequence goes on from NZ_KK070006.1 coordinate 37,827, forward strand.
GCCCGGGATCCTCGAGGGTGGTCTCGAAGAAGCTCAGGTCGACCTTCGTCACGGTGCGCCGCACGGCCTGCTCGACCTGCGCGCGGAAGCGCTCGGGGGACTCGTACTTCGAGGGGTTCATGACCACGGCCACGTGGCGCACGGGAGGCGAGTCCGGGTCCACATCGGGGTCGACGGGGGAGGCGCTGCCGCCGCGCGGCAGGGCCGCCTCGGTACGCATGCGGGCCCGCAGCTGGTGGACCTCGCGGCGCAGGTCCTCCTGCCCCCGCATGACGACGGTCAGCATGATGATGGCCAGCAGGCCGATCAGCAGGGACGCGAGGATGAGCACGCCGGACAGATCCATGGTCGAAGCGTAACCGGGCCCGGCGCGCGCCGGAACCGGCGGCGTGCACGGGTACGCTGGGGGGATGATCGATCTGCGGCTCCTGCGCGAGAACCCCGACGCCGTCCGCGACGCCCAGAAGGCGCGTCGCCGCGACCCTGCGACCGTGGACGCGGTGATCGCCGCGGACTCCCGGTGGCGGGAGGCGACCGGCGCGTTCGAGTCCGCGCGCGCCGAGCAGAAGGCCTTCGGCAAGAAGGTCGCCCAGGCGAAGGGCGAGGAGAAGCAGGCCCTGCTGGCCGAGGTCAAGCAGCTCGCGGCCGATGTGAAGCGCCTCGAGGCGGAGGCCGCCGAGGCCGCCGCCGAGCGCGACCGCGCCCTGCGCGTCATCCCCAACATCGCCGAGGGCGCCCCCGAGGGCCTCGAGGAGGACTTCGTAGTCCGCGAGGTCGTAGGGGAGAACCCCACGATCGACTTCGAGATCAAGGACCACCTCGAGATCGCCGAGGGGCTGAAGGCCATCGACATGGCCCGCGGGGCGAAGGTCTCCGGCACCCGCTTCTACTTCCTCACCGGTGTCGGCGCCCAGCTCGAGCTGGCGATCCTCAACTCCGCCATCGACCAGGCCACGAAGGCCGGCTTCACCCCGATGATCACCCCGACCCTGGTGCTGCCGGAGTCGATGGACGGCACCGGGTACCTCGGCGAGCACGCCGACGAGGTCTACCACCTCGACAAGGACGACGACCTCTACCTCGTGGGCACCAGCGAGGTCGCCCTGGCCAGCTACCACCGCGACGAGATCCTCGACCTCTCGGACGGGCCGATCCGCTACGCCGGCTGGAGCGCCTGCTACCGCCGCGAGGCCGGCAGCTACGGCCGCGACACCCGCGGCATCATCCGCGTCCACCAGTTCCACAAGGTGGAGATGTTCAGCTACTGCCGCATCGAGGACTCCTACGCGGAGCACGAGCGCCTGCTGGACTGGGAGCGGGAGATGATGGCGCGCATCGACGTGCCCTACCGCATCATCGACACCGCCGCCGGGGACCTGGGCACCTCCGCCGCCCGCAAGTTCGACTGCGAGGCCTGGATGCCCAGCCAGCAGACGTACCGCGAGCTCACCTCCACCTCGAACACCACCCAGTTCCAGGCACGGCGCCTGAACATCCGCGAGCGCACCGAGGACGGGCTGCGCCCCGTGGCGACCCTCAACGGGACGCTGGGCACCACCCGCTTCATCGCCGCGATCCTCGAGAACCACCAGCAGGCCGACGGCTCCGTGGTGGTCCCCGAGGGGCTGCGCCCGTACCTCGGCGGCCGCGAGGTCTTCGAGGTCGCCCGCTGACGTGCGCACGCCCAAGGATCTCCTCGCCGCCCTCCGACACGGCATCGCCCGCCGCCGTGGGGCGCGCGGCCATCGGCGGTTCACCCGTGCGCAAGACGCACCGGGGACACTGCCGGGCATGAACACCGCCATCGCCGCCCCCGGCGCGCTCGACGAGATCCGCGCCGCCCTCAACGAGGCGCTCGCGCCCCTGCAGGACGGCACCGTGCTGCTGGGCCTGGACGTCGACGGGACCCTCGTGGACCACGACGGGCACATGTCCGAGCCGGTCCACGCGGCGCTCACCGCCGCCGCCCGCGAGCACCACGTCGTCATCGCCACCGGCCGGTCCATCGGCGCGACCCTGCCGGTGGTGCGCACAGCCGGCGTCGAGCGCGGCTTCGCCGTCTGCTCCAACGGCGCGGTCACCCTCGCCCTGGATCCCGAGGCGGAGGACGGCTACCGGGTGCTGGACGTGCGCACCTTCCGTCCCCAGCAGGCGCTGCGGGCGCTGCGCGAGGTCGCCCCCGGCGCGCACTACGCCGTGGAGATGGCCGACGGCCGCTTCCGCGCCACCCCCGACTTCCAGGACGCCAGCTTCGGCGTCGAGGCCGAGGAGACCGACCTCGACGAGCTGCTGGACCTCGAGGCGGTGCGCGTGGTCGTCCACGTCCCCGACCTCACGCCCCAGGAGTTCAGCCGGATCATCGCCGATGCCGGGGTCCACGGCGTCGAGTACGCGATCGGCTGGACGGCCTGGCTGGACATGGCCGCCCCCGGCGTCTCCAAGGCCAGCGCCCTCGAGCTGGTCCGCGAGCGCCTGGAGATCCCCTCCGAGCGCACGGTCGCCGTCGGCGACGGCTGGAACGACACCGAGATGCTCGCCTGGGCCGGGGTGGGCGTGGCCATGGGGCAGGCGCCCCAGGGCGTCGCCGACATCGCCGACCTCCGCACCGCGGACGTCGCCCACGACGGCGTCGCCCTCGTCCTGCGCGGCGTCACCCCCGCCTGACCTGGCGCTCCCCGGCCGAGCCCGCCCATCCGGCGCCGTCGGGCGGGCCGACTGGGTCGGCTCGGGCTGGCCGGGTCGGGTCGGGTCGGTCGGGTCGGGTCGGGCCGGCTGAGAAGGACGGGCGTTCCCTGGTCGCCGCGTCATCGACCGGAGTGAACCCGTCGCTACGCCATCGACCGGAGTGAACCCGTCGCTTCCTGCGCGGAAAGCGACGGTTTCCGTCCGATCGATGACGTCGGGACGTGGCGGGAGGGAACGAGCCGCCTCGATCAGGTGCGGACGAGCCGCGTCGGTCAGGCGCTGACGTCGAGGACGACCTTGCCCAGGTGACCGCCCTCGTGGAGGACGCGGTGGGCCTCGGCCGCGCGCTCGAAGGGGAAGCGGGCGTGGACGGGGATGCGGACCCGGCCGTCGGCCAGCATCGGCCACACGAGCTCGGCCGTCCGCGCGAGGATCTCCTGCTTCTGGGCGACGGGCCGGGAACGGAGGGTCGTGCCGATGACGCGGGAACGCTTGCCCATGAGGCGGCCGATGGGCAGCTCGCCGGTGGCGCCTCCGAGGGTCCCGATGATCACCAGGCGGCCGTGCTCGCGCAGCATGTCGACGTTGTCCGCGAGGGCGCTGCCTCCGATGACGTCGAGGATCACGTCCGCGCCGCCGGCCTGCGCGACCTCGGAGGGGAGGTCGACCGTGCGGCGGTTCCAGGCGAGGTCGGCGCCGAGCTCGCGCAGGCTGGGAAGCGCCTCGTCCGAGCCGGCGGTGGTGAGCACGCGCGCGCCCAGCTCCCGGGCTATCTGGAGGGCGGCGGTGCCGATGCCGCCGGTGCCGCCGTGGATCAGCACCGTCTCGCCGGGGCGCAGCTGCGCCTCGAGGTCGAGGTTGGAGACGACCGTCGCGCAGACCTCGACGACGGCGGCGGCATCGGCCGCACGCATGCCGGGCGGCAGGGGCAGCAGCTGGCCCTCCGGCACGGCGACCGTCTGCGCGTAGCCGCCCCCGGCGAGCAGCGCGACGACCTCCTCGCCGGTGTCGCGACGGCGCCCGGCGACCTCCAGGCCGGGAAGCTCGGAGGCGCCCGGCGGCGGCGGGTAGTGCCCGGCCGTCTGGGCGAGGTCGGCCCGGTTGACGCCCGCCGCGATCACGTCGACCAGGACCTCGCCGGGGGCGGGAACGGGTTCGGGCAGGTCGACGGGCTCGAGGGTGTTCTCCGCGGAGATCCGGATGGCGCGCATGCGCACCACGGTAGTCCGCGGAGGCACCGGACGAGCGTAGGCACCGGACGGGCGTAGGCACCGGAGGAGCGCAGGCACCGGACGGGCGCGGAGGGTCAGGCGATCCTGCGGATGACGGGCGCCTCGACGGCGATGTCGTTGGCGTACGTCTGGATGCAGGAGTCGCCGAAGGCATTGGTCTGGCGCAGCCGGCCGGTGTTGCTGCTGTCGGTGGCGATCCGGCCGAAGGACCAGGTGAGCTGGAACGTGAAGGTTCCCTGCCTGTCGACGGTGAACCGGAATCCGTACTGGGTGCGGCCCAGGTTCGCGGACACGTAGGCGGCATTCGTGCCGGACCCGGTGGTCGGGTCGACGAAGCCATGGGCTGTCACGCCGGTGCTCATGCCGGAGATCGATCCCAGAGCAACGGTGCTTCCCGTGGACGAGAGGACCGACGGCGTCATGTACGCCGTGACCGGATTGCCGCGGTAGGCGGCCGCGTAGTACCGCAGCTCATAGGTGCCGGGCGCGAAGCAGACCGCGCGGCGATAGGCGAAGGACGCCCCGTTGACCCGGGGGTCGCGTTCTCCGACCTTGGCGTTCGTCACTCCCTGCAGCGACGTGACGTTCCGGCCGTAATAGCAGCGCGAGCCCCCGCTGGGGTTGAAGGACCGGGGTGCCCCGGCGAGCGTCCCGGTCCCGTCGACGAAGTTCGCCGTGCTCAGCACCTCTTCCCACTCCGCATCCCACGGGAGGGTGGCCGTCTGGCCGACGGCGAGATCGACGCTGATGCAGGTGGTGCTGGCGGCATAGGCCGGAGCGGTCATCGACACCGCGACGACCGGGGTCGCCCAGGTCGCCCCGCGCATCAGCGTCCGGCGCGTGGGCATTGCTCGTGTCTGGTCCATGCGGCGGAAGCTACCAATGGGAAACTTGCGGGACGAGGGATATTTTCTGGACAGTCGTTCATGTCACAGCGGGAGGCGGCACGGGACGGTGGCTGTGTGTCCTGCGTCCCATCGCCGTGAGGACCTGTGCCCCCGCGGCGTCCGCAGGGCAGCGTCCGATCACGAGAGAGTCCTCGAGCATGCCCACCACGCCCTCCCTGCCGTCCGTTCCCCGCCCCGAGCACGAGCAGTTCGCCGAGCTCTGGCGGGAGGTGGCGCGGCGAGCCGTCCGGGTGCGCGACCGCGCGCTGTCGGATACGGACGCGGACCCGGAGCGTCTGGAGGCCCTGGACGGCCAGGTGCGCCGCGTGCGCGAGCTCGCCGCCCGGTGGGAGCGCGACCTCCGTGATGCGGGGCCCGAGGAGCCGGTGCACGTCGCCCTCGATCGGTGCCTCGTCGAGCTCCGCCAGGCGCTGGACGGGAACGATCTATGATCGCGCCCCGGGCCGTGCCGCCACGGGAGGTTCCGGGGCGCGTCCGCCCGGGCGAGTCGCGATAGGCTCGTCCGCGGCGCCAAGGAGGGTCGACGGCGCCATGGAGGGTTGACAGAGCGGCCGAATGTGGTGGTCTTGAAAACCACTGTGCGGCAACCCCGTACCGCGGGTTCGAATCCCGCACCCTCCGCGTTCCGGGCCCCGGCAGGCGACTGCCGGGGCTCGTCGTCGAGAGGAGCCGGATGAGCGAGCGGGTGCTGGAGCTGCAGGGTGTGAAGTTCCATCGCGGGGACAAGCAGATCCTCGCGGAGGTCGACCTCGAGGTGCGCGCGGGGGAGCACTGGGCGCTGCTGGGCCCCAACGGGGCCGGCAAGTCGACCCTGCTCAGCTTCTGCGGGGCCCGGGAGTTCCCCAGCCGCGGCACCGTCGACGTGCTGGGCCGGCGGATGGGCCGTGTCGCGATCTCGGAGCTGCACCGCGAGATCGGCCACGTGAACCCGCGACACCCTCTCGATGTCGCCCTGAGCATCCGCCAGGTGGTCCTCACCGGCCTCACCGGCACCATCGATCTGCCGCCGCGCTGGGAGCCGAGCCCCGAGCAGCTGGCCCGCGCCGATCGCCTGGTCGCGGGCATCGGCCTGGCCGATCGCTCCGCCTCCCGCTGGCCGGTCCTGTCGCAGGGGGAGCGGGGCCGGGCGCTGGTGGCCCGCGCCCTGATCGGGCAGCCCCGGCTGCTCCTGCTGGACGAGCCGACCACGGGCCTGGACCTCGCCGCCCGCGAGCAGCTGCTGGACACCCTCGACGCCCTCGCCCACGAGGAGCCGGACGTGGCGACGGTGCTGGTCACCCACCATCTCGAGGAGCTGCCGGAGAGCACCACGCACGCCGTGCTGCTCGCGCACGGGCGGATCCTGGCGGCCGGTCCGGTCGCCGAGGTCCTCACCTCGCAGGCGGTCAGCGCGGCCTTCGCGCATCCCATCGAGGTGCGTCACGACGAGGGCCGATGGAGCGCCCGCGCCCTGCGCCACGGCCGCGGTCTGCGGGCCTGACGGCGCGGGCGCGCGGGCGTCAGGCGTCCAGGCCGACGGCCTCGGCGCTGCGCCGCCACAGCCGGTCGGCGAGGTCCGGGTCCTCCGCGAGGGGATTGACCTTCGTCGTGGGCCGGCGCTGGTCGTAGTAGCGGCCGGAGGTCCAGGTGGTGCCGGGGGTGCCGGTGAGGAACCAGGCGAGGTTCTGCCCGCCCTGCTCGGCGGTGATCATGGTGCGCCGGCCCAGGGCTGAGGCGTAGAACCAGCGCATCGGCCCCGTGGTGCTCGCGCCGAAGCCGGTGGCGACCACGCCGGGGTGGAAGGCGGCGGCGCTCACGCCCTCGCCGTGGACGCGGTCGTGCAGGCCGCGCGTGAACAGGACGTTCGCGAGCTTCGCCGCGCCGTAGGCCTCCAGGGCGCTGCGGTGCGGGGTCCGACCCGCCGTCTCGGGGTCCAGCCGTCGCGGGATCCGATGCGCCATCGACGAGGTGGTGATCACGGCGCCGCGGCGGGCCTGCAGCTGCGGCAGCAGCAGGTTCGTCAGCAGGAACGGGGCGAGATGGTCGACCTGCCAGGTGAGGTCGAGGCCGTCCTCGGAGAGGTCCCGCCGCCCGAAGATCCCGCCGGCGTTGTTGGCCAGCGCGTCGATCCCCGTCCCGTCCACGCGGTCCGCCAGCTGTGCGGCGAGCTCGCGGACCTGCGCCAGGCTCGCGAAGTCGGCGATGAGGTGCTCGGCCCCCGTCTGCCGTGCGACCTCCGCGGTCTTCGCCGGGGAGCGGCCGACGAGGATCAGCCGGTCGCCGCGCCCGGCGAGCAGGCGGGCCGCCGCCGCGCCGATCCCGTCGGAGGCGCCGGTGATCACGATGGTGCGGGAAGGGGTCATCGGGGGCCTCGATCCAGGGTCGTCGTCGGGGGTGATCTGCGCGCCGGGGTCATGGCCGCGCGCCGGCGGTGGCGTCGGAGGCGTCGAGGAGGGTCTCGGCGGCGGCGCGCGCGTGCTCGGCAGGCTCGGCGGTGCCGAGGATCGCCGCGGTCGTCTGCGCGCCCTCGGCGAGCAGGGCCAGCTGCGGGGCGAGCTGCTCCGGCAGCCCTGCCTCCCGGACCAGCTCGGCCATCCGCGCCTGGAAGCCCTCCTTGTGCTCGCGCACGTACTGCGCGATCGACGGGAATCCGGGGCCCATCTCCCCGAAGGCGTTGACGAAGCCGCAGCCGCGGAAGGACTCCTCGGTGAACCACTCGGCCAGGAAGTCGAACACCGCCAGGACCCGGCCGCGGGGCGAGCCGGCCGCGGCGACCGCGGCCTCCACGCCCTGCTCCCAGATCCCGTGGCGGTGGCGCAGGACGGCGAGGATCAGGGACTCCTTGCCGGGGAACAGGGCGTACAGCCGCTTGAGGGAGACGCCCGCCGTGCTGCGCACCTCGTCCATGCCCACCGCGGTGATGCCGCGGGAGTAGTAGAGCGCGTCCGCGGCGCGGACGATCTGCGCGCGCAGCGCCTCGTTCGCCTCCGGCGCCGCGCCTGCGCCGCCTGTCCTCGTCGCCATGCCGGTCCTCTCCTCCACCGCCCGTTCGGGAACTTCTCCGCCGCCCCGCTTGCGCGGGGAACGATCGTTCTCTATTGTAGTCGACAGGAGGGAGAACGACCGTTCTCCCCTGGTCGAGAGGAACGCATCATGGGCACCATCACCGTCGGCACCGAGAACAGCACCCCCGTCGAGCTCTACTACGAGGACCACGGCAGCGGGCGTCCCGTCGTCCTCATCCACGGCTACCCGCTGGACGGATCGTCCTGGGAGAAGCAGACCGCGGCCCTGCTCGAGGCCGGCCACCGCGTGATCACGTACGACCGGCGCGGCTTCGGGCGCAGCGCCAAGGTCACCGAGGGCTACGACTACGACACCTTCGCGGCGGACCTGAAGGCCGTGCTGGAGACGCTGGACCTGCGCGACGTGGTCCTGGTCGGCTTCTCGATGGGCACCGGCGAGGTGGCGCGGTACATCTCCCGCTTCGGATCCGAACGGGTCGCGAAGGCGGTGTTCCTCGGCTCGCTCGAGCCGTTCCTCCTGCGCACGCAGGACAACCCCGAGGGCGTCCCGCAGGAGGTCTTCGACGGGCTGAAGGCCTCCGTCACCGAGGACCGCTACGCCTTCTTCACGGCGTTCTTCCGGGACTTCTTCAACACCGACGACACCCTCGGCAGCCGCCTCAGCCCCGAGGCGCTCGCGGCGAACCAGCAGCTGGCCTACAACGCCTCGCCGTACGCCTCGATCGCGGCGCAGCCGGCCTGGCTCACCGACTTCCGCGAGGACGTGCCCCGGATCGACGTGCCGACCCTCATCGTCCACGGCACGGCGGACAACATCCTGCCGATCGACGCGACCGGACGTCGCTTCGCCCAGCTCCTCCCCGAGGCGGAGTACCACGAGATCGAGGGCGCCCCGCACGGCCTGCTGTGGACGCACCACGCGGAGGTGAACGCGCTGCTGCTCGACTTCCTCGGCCGCTGATCGGACGCCGTCGGGGCGGGCCCGGCCCGCCTCGACGGCCCGCCCGCCTCGACGGCCCGCCCGCCTCGACGGCCCGCGGCGCGGCGAGGAGCTGCCGGCCGCCGCGCGGGTCGCCGGGACGGGTCAGCTCTGCTGTGGATCCGACGGACCGGGGACCTCGAGCCCGGCCCGGCGCAGCGTCGCGGCGACCTTCTCCTCGAGCAGGGGGATCGAGCGCGCATCGTGCCCGCGCAGATGCTCCAGGGCCGCCAGCGCCGTGATCGCCACGTCCAGCAGCTCCGCCTCGACATCGGCGTGCGCATGGGTGACGCCCTTGCGCGGGTTCTGGCCGGTCGCGCCGATGTAGGCGGCGACGACCTCCCCGGCCTCCTCGGTGATCTTCGCCAGGCGCGCCCAGGTGACGGCCTCCGGGTCTCGGTGCGCGCTGCCGCGGTCGATCCAGGCGCTGAGCTCGGCGATGCCGCGGGAGGTGGGGTCGGACATGGGAGGAGCCTATGCCGCCCGAGACCAGGTGCCGCCTGAGACCCGGTGGAGCCCAGCGGCCCGCCGCGCGAGGATGGCAGGATCCACGGGCCGCATGCGGATCGCGGCCGGAACGAGGGCGAGGAGCATCGGATGACGCAGCACGAGCAGCGGCCGGAGCAGGCCGGGGCGGGCATCGGCGCAGGTCCCGGGACGGCATCCGGCCCGGGCGCGGTCGCCGCCGGCGGCGGGCTCCGCGTCCCCGACGGCTTCCTCGAGGACCTCATCGCGCTGCGCCGGCGCCTGCACGCCCACCCCGAGGTGGGGCTGATGCTGCCGCGCACCCAGGAGATGATCCTCGAGGCGATCGCGGACCTGGACCTCGAGATCGCCCTGGGCACCGAGACCACCAGCGTCGTCGGCGTGCTGCGCGGGGGCCGGCCCGGGCCGGCGGTGCTGCTGCGCGGGGACATGGACGGCCTGCCCGTGGTCGAGGCGACCGGCCTGCCCTACGCCGCGGACACCGGCACCATGCACGCCTGCGGCCACGACCTGCACATGGCGGGACTGGTCGGGGCGGCACGCCTCCTCGCGGCGCATCGCGAGGAGCTGCCCGGCAGCGTGATCCTCATGTTCCAGCCGGGGGAGGAGGGCTACGACGGCGCCGGGGTCATGCTGCGCGAGGGCGTGCTCGAGGCCGCGGGGGAGCGGCCCATCGCCGCCTACGGCATCCACGTCAGCGCCGATGCCCCCTCCGGGCAGATCTCCACCCGGGCCGGCACCCTGATGGCGGCGTTCTCCGTGCTCGAGGTGCGCGTGATCGGCCGCGGCGGCCACGGCTCGCGGCCCCATGAGGCCCTCGACCCGATCCCCGCCATGGCGGAGATGATCACCGCCCTGCAGACCCACGTCACCCGTCGCACCAGCGTCTTCGACCCGGTGGTGGTGACGGTCGGCGAGGTCCATGCCGGCAGCGCCCCGAACATCATCCCGGGCGAGGCCCATTTCCGGGCGGGGGTGCGGACCTTCTCCCCGCGCATGGCGACCCGGATGGCCGCGCAGCTGCCGGAGCTCGTGACGGGCATCGGCCGCAGCCACGGGCTCACCGTGGAGGCGACCTTCCGCACCGTGCTGCCGGCGACCATCAACGACGACGCCGAGGCCGGCTTCTTCGCACGCACCGCCCAGGGGATCTTCGGCGCCGAGCGGTACGTCGATCTCGAGAACCCGCGCACCGGCTCGGAGGACTTCTCCCGCGTCCTCGCCGAGGTGCCCGGCGCGTACGGCTTCGTCGGCGCCGCGAAGGACTTCGACCCGGAGGACATGCCCGCCTCCAACCACTCGCCGATGGCCGTGTTCGACGACTCCGTCCTCGCCGACCAGGCCCTGCTGCTGGCGACCCTCGCCCGGGACCGGCTGCGCGCCGCCGCCGGCGAGGGCGACCCCGCGATCTGAGCCGCGAACGGTGGAGGAGCGATGACCACGACCCATGCCCCGGGGCGCGTCTGCGTGCTCGGCAGCGCCAACGTCGACGACGTCCGGGAGGTCGACCGCTTCCCGCGCCCGGGAGAGACCGTCTTCGCGCGCTCGCGCACCCGCGTCCCCGGCGGGAAGGGCCTGAACCAGGCGATCGCCGCCGCCCGAGCAGGCGCCGCCACCGCGCTGCGCGCCCGCATCGGCCGCGACGAGGAGGGGCGGATGCTGCGCGCCGCCGCCGCCGGAGCCGGCGTGGACACCGCCGGGATGCTCGAGGTCCCCGCGGCCACCGGCAGCGCCGCGATCCTCCGCGACGGCGCCGGGGAGAACTCGATCGTCGTGGCCGGCGGTGCCAACGCCGCCTTCACCGAGCTCACTGCCGATGATCTCGCCGCGATCGCCGCCGCCGACGTCCTCCTCCTGCAGGGCGAGGTGCCCGTGGTCGCGCTCGAGCAGGCGGCCGTCCACGCCCGCGACCACGGCACCCGGGTGATCCTCACCCCCGCCCCGGTGCAGGAGTTCGGCGCCGACCTCCTCTCGGCGGTCGACCTGCTGGTGCCCAACGAGCACGAGGCGTGTGCGCTCGCCGGGCTCGAGGACCCGCGGGCCGCGGCCCGGGCGCTGACGGCAACGCGCCGCCGCGTGCTCATCACCCTGGGAGGTCGGGGCGCCGCGCTCGTGGACCCGACGGGGACCGTGCAGGAGATCCCGTCGGTCCCGGTCCGCGCCGTGGACACCACCGGCGCCGGGGACGCCTTCTGCGGAGCGCTGGCCGCACGCTTGGCCGCCGGCGCGGAGCTGCCGGAGGCGGCCCGATGGGCCGCGGCCGCGGCCGCGCTCTCGGTCACCCGGGAGGGCTCGGCGACCTCGCCGGCGCGCGAGGAGGTCGAGCAGCTGCTGGACCGCCCGCCGGTGTGAGCCTCGTCCGCCGGTGCGGCAGCACCGGCGTCGGCCGCGTAGATTCGAGGCAGCCCCGCCCCGACGATCGGAGACCCGCCCCGTGACCACGCAGACCACCGCCCCCGTCCCCGCCTCCTGGCGCGAGATCCCCGAGGGCGCGGTCGACCTGCGGCTCGTCGTCGTCGACATGGACGGCACCCTGCTGCTGCCCAGCGGCGAGGTCCCTGCCGCGTTCTGGCCCGTGCTCGAGCGTCTCGAGGAGCGCGGCATCGCCTTCGTCCCCGCGAGCGGCCGCCAGCTGGCCACCCTCCGCGCCGGCTTCGGGCCCCACGGCGTGACCAGCTTCGTCGCCGAGAACGGGACCGTCGTGGTGCGCGAGGACGAGATCGTCGCGACCACCGCCCTGGAGACCGCCGTCGCCCGCGAGGCGATCCTCGCCGCCCGCGAGGCCGGGGCCGGGCGGCCGCTCGGCATCGTGCGCTGCGGCGTCCACGGCGCCTGCGTCGAGCAGGCCGACGAGGAGTTCCTCCAGGTCGCGGGCCAGTACTACCACCAGCTCACCGTGGTCGAGGACCTCCTGGCCGTCCAGGACGAGGTCATCAAGGTCGCCGTGCACGACGCGATCGACGCCGCCCCGACCGCCGAGGCGGTCTTCGCGCGCTTCGCGCCCGCCCAGCAGGTCGTCGTCTCCGGCAAGCACTGGATCGACGTCATGCCCGCCACGGCCGACAAGGGCCGCGGGGTGCGCGCCCTGCAGGAGGCCCTCGGCGTGACGGCGGCGCAGACCGCCGTGTTCGGCGACTACCTCAACGACCTGCCCATGTTCCCCGTGGCCGAGCACTCCTTCGCCATGGCCGATGCCCATCCCGACGTCGCCGCCGCGGCGCGCTACGGCGCTCCGAGCAATGCCGATGCCGGCGTGGTCCAGGTCCTCGAGCACCTGCTGGGCGACGCGTCGGTCCCCTCCGGCAGAATGCGCGGGTGAGCATTCCCCCTCCGAGCCCCGACCTCCGCCTCCACCGCACCGAGCGTCTGCGCCTGGACGCCCCCGGCCCCGAGGACCTCGAGCCCCTGCACGAGATCTACGCCGATCCCCGGGTATGGACGCACTACCCGAGCCAGCGCTTCACCGATCCCGCGCAGACCGCGGCCATGCTCGACCGCTTCCAGGGGAGCTGGCAGCGCGCCGGGCTTGGACCGTGGATCGTCCGCCGGCACGACGCCGACCCTGCCGACCCCTCCACGGTGCTCGGCAACGGAGGCTGCGACCTGCGCGGGCAGGAGCCGGACGGGCTCTTCTGGAACCTCGGATACCGCCTCACCCCCGCCGTGCAGGGCCTCGGTCTCGCCGGAGAGCTGGCCCGGGCCGCCGTGGATGCGGCACGCGCCCTCCGGCCCGAGCTGCCCGTGATCGCGTACCTCCTCGAGGAGAACCGGGCCTCCCGGCGCGTGGCCGAGAAGACGGGGCTGTGCCTGCGGCATCGGGCTCCCGACGCCGGGAACCCCGATCCGCAGGCCGTGCGCCTGGTGCTGGCGGACCGGGAGCTCACCCCGGCGCAGCTCGCCTCCGCGCTGCACTGATCCGTCCGGGCCCGGGATGCCCGAGATCAGGGGGCTCGAGGTCAGGCGTGCTCGAGGTCAGGGGTGCTCGACATCGTCCCCCACGCAGAAGACGTTCCCCTCGGGATCCTCCATGATCGTCCACGCGAAGCCCTCCATCGCGTGGGTCTCCCGTTCGGTCGCGCCGAGCTCGCGCAGCCGGGCCACCGCGGCCAGGCGGTCCCCGCCGCCCCCGTCCAGATGCAGCCGGTTCTTGCCGGGCGTCGGGTCGGGGACCTGCTGGAAGGCGAGGCGGGGCGTGGTGCCCAGCGCGATGTACTCGCCGTAGTCCTCCACGACGGGCGCGCCGGTGGCCTGCGACCAGAACGTGGAGAGGGCGCGGGCGTCGCGGCAGTCGACGGTGATCATGCCGATCCGATAGGCGGTGGCGGCATCGGTGGTGGTCATGGGTCCTCCTCGGACGACGGGGTCGGTGCGGTCGATGCTCGCAGCCGGAGCGGACAGGACCTGACCGCGAACCCCGCCCGGGGCCTCAGCACCGCCCCAGCGCTGCGTGCCACCATGCCCGGATGGACCTCGAACAGCTCCGGGACGACGTCTGGGACCGGGTCGTGCCCGCGAGCGGGCTGGACGCCGGGTGGTGGGCGCTGCTGGCGCTCGCCGTGGCCCTGGTCGCCGTGGTCGTGCCCGTGATCTGGCTGCGGGCCCGGCTCGCGGTGACGATCGTGCACGAGCTGGGGCATGCCGTGATCGGCATGCTGCTGGGCCGCCGCTTCACGGGCTTCGTGGTGAGCGCGGACATGTCGGGGCACGCGGTGACGGTGGGGCCGCGCCGGGGATTCGGCCGGGTGGCCTCGACCTGGGCCGGGTACCCGGCGCCCGCCGTGGTCGGGGCGCTGCTCGTGCAGCTGGCCTTCGGAGGCTGGGCCGGCGCGGTGCTGCTGGCGGCGCTCGTGGTCCTGGTGCTCAGCGTCGTCTTCGCCCGCAGCGCGCACACCGTCCTCACGGTCCTGGTGACCGCGGCGCTGGTCGCCGCCGTGTGGTGGTGGGGCGGGCCGCTCGGCGCCGCGTGCCTCCTGCTCGGCGCGGGCGTGCTGCTCCTGCTGGGGGCGTGGCGCCACCTGGGCTCGGTGATCGCCACCGGGGGACGGCACGACGATCCGGGGCAGCTCGCCGAGCTCACCGGCGTGCCCGCCTGGCTGTGGAACGGGACGTTCGTCCTCGTGATCGGGGCCTGCACCTTCTGGGGCTGGACGGCCCTGTCCCCGCACCTAATGTGACCGCTCGGCCCCACCGCTTCCCGCTCCCGCACATGCGGCCCCGCCGCTCGCAGCTCCCGCTCATCCCGCCGCGCGGGTCGCAGGTCCTGCGCATTCGGCCGCGCCATCCCGCCGCGCGGGTCGCGGGTCCTGCGCATTCGGCCGCGCCGTCCCGCCGCGCCGCCGGCGGCCCAGCTCCCCTCACCAGTGCCGGGTGTGCTCCCCGGCGCCGAGCGTCTCCTCGAGGCCGGGCAGCCGCAGGCGGACCCGGGCCCCCGCCGGCACGGAGGCGTCCAGGCGGTGCTCCCGGCGGTCCACGGCGACCCGGAAGGTCCCCGCGACGCTGCGCCGCATCAGCTCGACGCGGTCCACGGGCACCGCAGGATCCGGGGCGAGCACCGCCTCGGTCCAGCCGTCCGCTCCGCGGCGCAGACCGGCCACGTGTTCGTGGATCCACGTCTGCGGCGTGCCCATGAAGTAGTGCGAGCAGGAGCGCGGCTGTTCCCACATCTCCATGAAGGTCGAGTTCCCGGCCTCGAGCCAGGCCCGCCACCCCGGCGCCGTCGGATTGGTGAGGACCCGCCAGGCGAGATCGCCGTGCCCCGCCTCGGACAGCGCCCCCAGCAGGTACCGCACGCCGATGTGGCCGCAGTCGTGGTGATCGCCCCGGCGGCCGATCTCCTCGACCAGCCGCGAGACCACCGCTTCCCGGGCCGCGGCGGGGACCACGTCCCAGGCCAGGGCCAGGGCGCTGACCGTCATCCGGAATCCGCCGTCGCGGCCGATGCGGTACTCACCCGCGCCCGCATCGAGGAAGGCCGCGTTGACGGCCCGCTCGAGGGACGCGGCCTGCTCGCGCAGGCGCCGCGCATCGGGGGAGAGGGCATCGGCGGCTGCTGCGGGACGGCGGCGGGCGAGGTCGAGGTCCAGGGCATGGGCCAGCCGTCGCAGCGCCCGGGCCACGAAGAGCGTGCCGGTCAGGCGCCGGTCCTCGGGGGCGGGCCCGGGGGATCCGGGCGTCAGGTAGTCGCCGAGGACCCCGTCGATCAGTCCGTCCGCATCGCGCCGGGCGAGCTCGTGATCCAGGTGGGCGCGGGCCGCCGCGGAATGCTGCGCGACCACGTCCGCATCGCCGTACTCGGTGGCCAGGTGGTCGATGAGGACCGGGAACAGCGTGGTCCACTCCGGGGCCGGGGACAGCTCGGTGTATCCCCAGCCGGGCGTCGGGGCGATCACGGGCAGGGAGCCGTCCGGGCGCTGGGCATCGGCCTGCTGCTGCAGGAACGCCCGCAGCGTGCGGTGGGCGGCGAAGCTCGCGGAGAAGGACTCCAGCGCCACCAGTGCGTCGCCGGTCCAGCCGTTCTTCTCGTGCATCGGCGTGTCGGTGGGGACGTGGTGGAGGTTGTTGGCGAGGGAGGCGCGCATCGCCGCGTCGAAGCGCTCGAGGTACGGCTCGGAGCTGCGGAGGCTGCTCGCGACGGCGAGATCGGCGTGGGCGTGGATCCCGGTGGTCTCGAGCATGTCCAGGTCCCCGGCCAGCACGTCGATCTGCACGTAGCGGAAGCCCTTGTAGCTGAACTGCGGCGCGAAGGAGCGGGCGCCCGATGGCTCCAGCCGCACCTCGTCGCACTGGAAGCGCGGGGTCCAGATGTGCTCGTTGTCGTCATCGACCGTGCCGTCCGGGCGCAGCTTCTCCCCATGGCGGGCGGTGAAGGCCAGCGGCGCGGCCTCGGCGGGGACCTCCGCCCGCAGCGCGTAGCGGCACCAGCCGGCGATCACCCGGCCCATGTCCAGGATCAGCCGGCCCCCGTCGCGCCGCACGACCTGCGGTCGGATCTCGGCGACCTCGACGACCCCTTCCGCCTCGCGCAGCTGCAGGGTCTCAGGGGCTGCGGCCGGCTGCGGCTCGAGCACCGGCAGCCAGGCGGAGTCGTCGAAGCCGGGGCGCGTCCACGCCTCGACGTCGGCGCCGGGCTCGGGGGCGAAGGTCTCGCCCTCGTACACCGAGTCGGCGGTGACGGGGCCGGGCCAGGTGCGCCAGGTGTCGTCGGTCCGGATCACGCGGCGGGTGCCATCGGCCAGCTCGATACTCAGGTGCGCCCATGCACGGACGGGGCCGCGCCACGGCGCCTGCTCCCAGCGCCACACGTTCGGCGTGGTCAGGGCATGGAACCCGCGGCCCAGGGCGATGGCCAGGACGTTCTGCCCCGGGCGCAGCAGGTCGGTGGGATCGGCCTCGCACACGAGCACGCGCCGGCGCGGATCCGTCAGCCCCGGGTCCAGGCGGGTGGGCAGCGCCTCGGCGCCGTTGACCCGGGCGCGGAACACGCCGAGCCCGGTCACCAGCAGCCTCGCGCGCAGCGGGGCGGCCGGCAGCGTGAAGGCGGTGCGCAGCAGGGGGTTCTGGGGGTCCTCGCCGGGAGCGGTGATCCAGCGGGCGAGGTCGGCGTCGATGCCGGTCATGGGGATCCTCCGAGGGCTCCCGCGGGGTCGGGAGCGCTCTGCCATCGTAGCGGCCCCGATGCCGCATCGGCCGGGGTGAAAATCCGTTGCCCGGTCGCCGGGGGATTCCGTACGGTCGTCGCCGTGGGTATCACCGCCAGCATGTTCATCCGGATCCGCCGCCGCTGACGGCGCGGATCCCGGACCCCTTCGACGATCTCGCGCCGCCCCCGGTCCCCGCCGGGCGGTGCCCGTCTGCTGCGCCCGCTCGGCTCCCGCCTCCCCGAGGAGCCCCCGTTGCATCGTCGCCCCCGCCATCCGTCCCGCACCCCCGCGCCGTCCCGCACCCCTGACCCACCCCGCACCCCTGTCGCACCCCGCACGCCTGCGCCGTCCCGCTCCCCGGAACCGTCGCGCGCCCGCCCGCCCCGGGCCCCCGGCGCGCACGAGCTGGGCCAGAACCATCTGCGCGATCGCCGGATCATCGAGCGCATCGTCCGGCGCGTCGAGGAGGTCCCCGGGGACATCGTCGACTGGGGCGCCGGGGACGGGGCCCTCACCCTCGCGCTGCTGCGCCTTCGCCGACCGATCGAGGCCGTCGAGATCGATCCCCGTGCGGCGCAGGCCCTCGCCCGGCGCGCCGCAGCGCAGGGGACCGGATCCGCGGACCGGCTGCGGATCCTCCAGCAGGACCTCCTGCGCCATCGGCCGGCGCCGGGGACGGTCGTCGTGGCCAACCTTCCCTTCCACCTCACCACCGCGGCGCTGCGCCACCTGCTGTCCTCGCGCGGATGGCGGCGGGCGGTGCTCATCACGCAGTGGGAGGTCGCGCGCAAGCGCGCCGGTGTGGGCGGCGCCACCATGATGACCGCCCAGTGGTGGCCCTGGTACGAGGTCCGCCTCGACGGGCGGATCCCGCAGTCGGCCTTCCGCCCGCGCCCCGGCGTGGACGCGGGCCTGCTGGTGGTCGACCGGCGCCGCCGGCCCCTGCTCCCCGCCGCGGAGCAGGGCGAGCACCAGCGGTTCGTCCGCCGGGTCTTCACCGGCCCCGGGCGGGGGATCGCCCAGGTCCTGCAGCGCGCCGGCGGGCTCGGCGAGGTCGCGGCGCGGGAGTTCTGCGCCCGCCACGGGTACGCGCCCAGCGCGCTCCCGCGCGAGGTCGACCCGGCGCACTGGATCGACGCCCGCGCCGCCTCCCGCCCCGGACGACGGGGCCGATGACCCCCGGTGCGGCGGGCGGCGGCCCCGGGGCGGCGGCCGGCGATCCCCGGCGCCGGGTGCTGCCCGGCGGGACCGTGTGGCCGGGGCAGGGCCACCTGTCCTACGCTTGCCGTTCACCGCCCGATCCGCCCGAGGAGTCCGATGTCCGCGATCGCCGTCCCGGCCCGCCGTCCCGTCCTTGCCGACGCCGTCCTGCCGCGCGCCACCTGGCTGACCGATCTCGCCCTCGTGCTCGGCGGCGCCGCGTTCGTCGCCCTGCTGGCCCAGGTGACGATCCCGCTGCCGATCGTCCCCATCACCGGCCAGACCCTGGCCGTGATCGTGGTCGGCGCCTCCCTCGGCGCGCGCCGAGGGGCCGCGGCCCTGGTGACCTACCTGCTCGCGGGCCTCGCGGGCGCCCCCGTCTTCGCCGGGCTCACCGGCTCGATCGCGGCGGTCGCCACCCCCAGCTTCGGCTTCATCCTCGGCTTCATCCCGGCGGCGTTCGTCGCCGGGGCCTTCGCCGAGCGCTCCTGGGACCGGCGCTCCTGGAAGGCGTTCCTCGGCTTCGTCGCCGCGAGCATCGTGCCCTTCCTCCTCGGCGTGCCGTACATGGCGATGATCCTGAACGTCGTCCTGGGCGCGCAGTACGACCTCGCGGGCATCCTGCAGGTCGGCGTCACCCCGTTCATCCTCGGCGGCCTCGTCAAGGCGGCCATCGCCGCCGTGCTCATCCCGCTGGCATGGCGGGGAGTGCGCGCCGTCGACGAGCGCGCCTGACCGGACCCCGTCCCCGGAGGCACCTCCGGCGAAGGACCTGCCGGAGGAGCCGATCGTGGGGCATCATCGGCTCATGCAGCAGCGCATCAGCTTCATCACCCTCGCGGTCCGCGATCTCGACGCGAGCCGCGCGTTCTACCTCGACGGCCTCGGCTGGAGCGCCGAGCTGGACGTGCCCGGCGAGGTGATCATGATCCGGGCCGGCCAGCACCTGATCCTCAGCCTGTGGCGGGCCGAGGAGTTCGAGGCAGAGGTCGGGCCGATCGTCCGCGGCGTGGGCGTCCCGCCGATCACCCTGGCCCACAACGTGGCCTCGCCCGACGAGGTCGACGCCGTCCTGGAGACCGCCCGCGAGGCCGGTTCCCCCGACGTCTCCGCGGCGGCCTCGCGCGCCTGGGGCGGGTACACCGGCTACTTCGCCGACCCGGACGGCTTCCGCTGGGAGATCGCGTACAACCCCGGGGAGATCGGACTGTCCGTGCTCCCGGACCAGGGCTGAGCGGGCCGGGCCGTCCCGACGGGGCGTGCCCGCCGATCAGCCCCCGCGGACCCGACGCGCTCGGACGGGGCCGCATCGGCCCGGGGGCCTCAGGCCGTGAGCAGGCTCGCGGTCAGCAGGACGGTCACCGCGACCGAGGGCACCAGGGCGGCCACGTTCCACCAGCGCCGGTAGGTCATCACGGCCACGAACTCCCGCAGGGTCGCGCTGGGGACGTAGTAGGAGGCGGTCCGGCCGCCGACGGCCTGGTCCGCGAAACCCAGGCTGCGCGCGATGAGCGCCGCGCGGAACGCGTGGTACCGGCTGGTGACCACCGTGAACGGGCCGCTGAGGCCGGCCTCCTCCAGCAGCCGGTGCGAGAAGATGATGTTCTCCTCCGTGGTGCGGGACTCCCGCTCCACGAGCACGCGCTCCGCCGGCACCCCGGCCTCCTCGACGAGGTACTCGGCCATCGCCTCGGCCTCGGCGCGCGGCTCGTCCGGGCCCTTCCCGCCGGAGGGCACGAGCACGGGGTCGATGCCGCGGGCCAGCAGCTCCTCGCGGCAGGCGACGCCGGCGTCCAGACGCGCGCGCAGCAGCGGCGTCACCCGGCCGCGGATCAGCCCGGAGCCATGGACGATGACGCCGGGGGAGTCGAGCCGCAGCGGGAAGGACTGATAGAGCAGGGAGGCCGCCAGGAAGATCGCGAAGGCGAGGCTGAGGTGCAGGGAGACCAGCCCCAGCAGCACCCCCAGGCCGATCCCGAAGGGGTTGCGGGTGAGCACCAGCGCGAGGGCGAGCACCGGGGCGGCGAACACGGCGAGCCCCGCGAGCAGGGAGAGCGCATTGCCCAGGCTGCGGCCCTCCTTGCGCAGGATCGTCAGCCCGTTCGCCACGAGGAACGCCCCGAGCGCGAGCACCGCCGGGATCACGGAGAGCGTCGTCGCCAGGCTCCACACCCCGCCGAAGGGGACCAGCGTCGAGACCAGGTGCAGCACCAGCGAGATGCTCGACCACAGGGCGCACAGCAGCAGCGCGCCATTGCGCACCCGCCGCCTCTCGCGGCGGAACACGACCAGGAACAGCGCCCACCACAGGGCGGTGAGGACGATGGCACCGAGCACGGCAGGGCTCCTCGAGCAGGACGGACGGGCGGTCGGGGGCCATCGTGGCACACGCCGCAGGCACCGCCTCCGCGTCGCTCCCAGGAACCCGGGCCGGCCCGGGGAGATACTGGACGGGTCCGCGCGCACCACCGTCCGCGCCGCGGGCAGGCAAGGACCCACCCCATCGCCGCCGTGTGCGGCCGAGGAGCCCAGAACCCGTGAGCACCCCGCCCGTCAAGCTCGCCGTCGGCGACACCGCCCCCGCCTTCGACCTGGCCACGGCCGGAGGAGGCCGGGTCCGCCTCGAGGATCTGCGGGGAGCGCCGGCCCTGATCTGGTTCTACCCCGCGGCCAACACCAGCCTGTGCACCAAGCAGGCCTGCGACCTGCGCGACAACCACCGCCTGTTCGTGGACGCCGGCTACCGCGTCGTGGGGATCTCCCCGGATCCGGTGGCCGAGCTGGACCGCTTCGCGGCCGAGCAGGACCTCCCGTACACCCTCGCCTCCGACGAGTCCCACGCAGTGATGGCGGCCTACGGCGCCTGGGGCGAGAAGAACATGTACGGCAAGCTCGTCGAGGGCACCATCCGCTCGACCTTCGCGATCGACGCCGACGGCGTGCTGACCTTCGTGAAGTACCGCGTGGGCACCCCGAAGCACATCGCGCTGCTGCAGGAGAAGCTCGGCCTGTGACCGGCCAGGAGCAGAGCGCGGCGCCGCGGACGGTTCCCCCCGCCGTGGTACGTTCCCCCCGAGACCCGGTCGCGAACAGGGAAAAGGTGTCGGTGACGGATGTGAATGCCACGGCCCCGATCACGGTGCAGGGCGAGGACGAGGACGCGCAGCAGTCTCCCGCCGAGCCTGCGGACGGCGAGGTCCCCCCGGCGCTGGTGTCCTTCGTGATCCCCTGCTACAACTCCGCCGACTACCTCCACCGCGCCGTCGAGCCGCTGCTGGCGGCCCCCGAGCACGTGGAGATCGTGCTGGTGAACGACGGCTCCCGCGACGCCACCGGGGAGATCGTGGACCGCTACGCCGCCGCGCACCCCGGGACCGTCCGCGCGGTCCACCGCGAGAACGGCGGCCACGGCGCGGCGATGGACAGCGGCATCTCGGTGGCCCGCGGCACCTACGTGAAGGTCCTCGACAGCGACGACTGGACGGACCCGCTGGCCCTGGGGGAGTACCTGCGCCGCCTGCGCGACTGGGTCACCTCCGGCGAGCAGCCCGATGTGGTCATCACCAACTACGTCTACGAGAACGAGGGCCGCGGCTCCCGCCGCCGCGTCCGCTACGGCTCGTTCATCCCCGAGGGCCGGATCTGCACCTGGGACGACCTGCGCCGCCCCCGCGTCGGGCGGTACCTGCTCATGCACGCCCTCACCTACCGGCGCGAGGTGCTGCGGCGCTCCGGGGTCTCCTTCCCCCCGCACACCTTCTACGTCGACAACCTCATGGCGGCCATCCCGCTGCGGGAGGTGCGCACGCTCGCCTACCTCGACATCGACCTGTACCGCTACTACATCGGCCGCGAGGACCAGTCGGTGCAGGAGTCGGTGATGCTCACCCGCATCGACCAGCAGCTGCGGGTGAACCGCCTGCTGGTGGCCGCGCTGCGCTCGACGGAGATCGCCGATGCCCGGCACCGCCGCTACCTGCTGCACTACGCCACCATCGTCTGCAGCGTCTCGCTGACGCTGACCGCGCTCGCCGGGACCGAGGAGTCCCGCCGCGACCGCAAGGACCTGCTGCTGTACGTCAAGCGCACCGACCCGCGCGTGTACAAGGCCTTCCGCCGCTCGCCGACGGGCCTGCTGCTGTCCGTGCCCGGCCGCGGCGGCGAGATGCTGGTGCGCTCCTCCTACCGGATCGCCCGGAAGTACATCGGCTTCAACTGACCGAGAGGACGTGACGTGATCCGCATCGGGTCCTTTTGGTCGCCGGGCCCTGCTCGGGTAGGCTGATCCGGCGTGCCCGACGCTCCGGCGGACGGCACCAGGAGACGTGGCAGAGCGGCCGAATGCGCTCCCCTGCTAAGGGAGTAGGCGGTGAAAAGTCGCCTCGGAGGTTCAAATCCTCTCGTCTCCGCCCCTATGGGCCAGAGGCTCCTCGGACGTGTCCGGGGAGCCTCTCTCGTGCCCGGGCGCGACGGCGATCGGTGCGAATGCTCCGCGGCCGGAGCAGTGCGCGGATACAGTGATGTGGACCACTCCGCCACCCCAGGAGGATCCATGAGCACGTCCGAATCCGTCTCCGGCACCCCGGACGAGATCTCCGCGACCGAGACGATCCCCGAGCTGGTCGAGCGCCACCTGTGGGCGGCGCGCATCGCCGAGCACGGCCGCAGCGCGCAGCTGCTGATCCACGACGGGGTGCTGCGCCAGAGCATCATCGCCGTCACCTCCGGCACCCGCCTGCACGAGCACAACGCCCCGCATGCCGCGTCCCTCCAGGTCCTCTCCGGGCGGATCGCGCTGACCGGGCAGGACGCGGTGCAGGAGATCGTCGCCGGGGAGCTCGAGCCGATCACCCACGCCCGTCACGGCATCGAGGCGCTCGAGGACAGCGTGTTCCTTCTCACCGCCGTGACGAGCCTTCCGGAGGACCTCAGAGCCCCCTGACCTGCACAGACGCTGCGGGACTCCCAGATGGGGGACAGGTGGCGGCGCACCTGAGGGCGGGTTGTAGTCTTTCCCCCGTCCGTTCAGTGCCGACCGGCCGCTCCGCCGCGCGCGCAGTCGGCCGGACCCGGCGCCGCCGAACTCCAGGAGGCCCCGTGCCCGACGCCGACGCGTTCAGCGTTCCCACCCTGACCAGCGAGTTCCCCGTGGTCGGGGACGACCCGCACATCGATGCGCCTCTGCGCGCCACCGTCCGCAGGCTGTCCACGCTGCTGGGCCGCACCCTCGCCGACCAGCACGGCCCCGAGCTGCTGGAGCTGGTCGAGGACGTGCGCCGCCAGACCAAGGAGGCCAAGGCCTCCGACCGCACCGAGGACGCCCTGGCCGTCCAGGAGCGCCTGGCCGCCCTGCCCATCGAGCAGGCGACCTCGCTGACCCGCGCCTTCACCGAGTACTTCCTCCTGGCCAACGCCGCCGAGCAGGTCTACCGCGTGCGCGCGCTGGGCGAGCGCTCCGCGGCGCAGTCGCTGATGGCCCGCACCATCCGCGCCGTCCACGACAAGCTGGGCGCCGAGGGCCTGCAGGAGGCCGTCGACTCCCTGGACGTGCGCCTGGTGTTCACGGCGCACCCCACGGAGGCCTCCCGCCGCGCCGTGCTGACGAAGCTGCGCTCGATCTCCGACCTCCTCGAGCACGAGACCGAGGAGGGCACCCCGGAGCGCCGCCGTCAGGACCGTGCGCTCGCCGAGCTCATCGAGACGCTCTGGCAGACCGACGAGCTGCGCAGCCAGCGCCCCACCCCGCAGGACGAGGCGCGCAACGCCCTCTACTACCTCAAGCAGATCTACCAGCACACCATGCCGGGACTGCTCGACGACCTCCGCGACGAGCTCGCCGAGCACGGCGCGGAGCTGCGCGAGCGCGCCGTGCCGCTGCGCTTCGGCTCCTGGATCGGCGGCGACCGCGACGGCAACCCCTTCGTCACCGCGCAGGTCACCCGTGAGGTGCTGCTGCTGCAGGCGGAGAACGCCATCGAGATCTCGATCAACGTGCTCACCGAGCTGCTGGCCGGGCTGTCCGTCTCGAGCGTCCTCACCGGCGACGACGAGGAGCTGCGCGCGAGCCTCGCCGCGGACCTCGGCCTGCGCCTGGACAGCGACCCCGAGCAGCAGTCGATGTACCAGCAGGAGCCGTACCGCCTCAAGCTCGACGCGATGCGCGCCAAGCTCGTCGCGACCCGCGAGCGGATCCGCTCCGGCGAGCCGCACGTGCCCGGCCGCGACTACCGCGACGGCCACGAGCTGCAGGACGACGTCACGCTCCTGCGCGACGTGCTGCGCCGCCACGGCGGCACCCGCGCGGCCGACGGCTCCCTCGCCGTCGCCCAGCAGGTCCTCGCCGGCATCGGCCTGAACCTCGCCACGCTCGACATCCGCGAGCACGCGGAGAAGCACCACGAGCTGCTGGCCCGCCTGTTCGACCGCGTCGGCGAGCTGGAGGTGCCCTACCTCGAGCTGAGCCGCGAGGCCCGCACCCGCGTGCTCTCCCACGAGCTCGCCTCCCGTCGCCCGCTCGTGGGCAGCGACCTCACCGAGAACGCGACCGTCCTGGACGACGCGACCCGCACCACGTACAACGTGTTCCGCGAGATCCGCGAGGCGCAGCGCACCTACGGCCCCGAGGTCATCGAGACGTACATCGTCTCCATGACCCGCGGCGCGGACGACGTCCTCGCCGTCGCGCTGCTGGCCCGCGAGGCGGGGCTCGTGAGCCTCGCCGGGGAGGACAAGCGCTCCGACATCGGCTTCGCGCCGCTGCTGGAGACCGTCGAGGAGCTGCGCCACGCCGGCGAGATCCTCGACGAGCTGCTCAGCGACCCGTCCTACCGGGAGATCGTCCGCCTGCGCGGGGATCGCCAGGAGGTCATGCTCGGCTACTCCGACGGCAACAAGGACTCCGGCGTCGTCACCAGCCAGTGGGAGATCCACCAGGCCCAGCGGCGCCTGCGCGACGCGGCCGCCGAGCACGGCGTGACCCTGCGCCTGTTCCACGGCCGCGGCGGCTCGGTGGGCCGCGGCGGCGGCCCCACCTACGACGCGATCCTCGCCCAGCCGTACGGCGTGCTCGAGGGATCGATCAAGTTCACCGAGCAGGGCGAGGTCATCTCCGACAAGTACACCCTGCCGGTGCTCGCCCGCGAGAACCTCGAGCTGTCGATGGCCGCGGTCCTCGAGGGCTCCGCGCTGCACACCACCCCGCGCTCGACCCCGGAGCAGCTGGACCGCTTCGGCGAGGTCATGCAGAAGGTGTCCGATGCGGCGTTCGCCCGCTACCGCACCCTGGTCGACGACCCGGACCTGCCCGAGTACTTCGTGACCTCCACCCCGGTGGAGCAGCTGGGCGACCTGAACATCGGCTCGCGCCCCTCCAAGCGCACCACCTCGGAGAAGGGCCTCGACGGCCTGCGGGCGATCCCGTGGGTGTTCGGCTGGACCCAGTCCCGCCAGATCGTCCCGGGCTGGTTCGGCGCGGGCTCCGGCCTGAAGGCCGCGCGCGAGGCCGGCCTCGAGGCCGATCTGCACGAGATGCTCCGCCACTGGCACTTCTTCCGCACCGTCGTCTCCAACATCGAGATGACGCTCGCGAAGACCGACATGGACATCGCCGCGCACTACGTGCGCTCCCTCGTTCCGGAGCGCCTGTGGCCGCTGTACGACCGGATCCGCGAGGAGTACGAGCTCACCGTCGCGGAGATGGAGCGGCTGACCGGGGTGCTGAACCTGCTGGACAACCAGCCGATCCTCAAGCGCACCCTCACCGTCCGGGACCGCTACCTCGACCCGATCTCCTACATGCAGGTCGCGATGCTCCAGCGCGTGCGCGCCGCCGCGGAGCGGGGCGAGCCCGTGGACGAGGGCCTGCAGCGCGCCCTGCTGACCACCATCAACGGCGTCGCCGCGGGTCTGAAGAACACCGGCTGATCCGCCGCGTCACCCTCCGCACGGCCCGGACAGGCACCCCGCCTGCCCGGGCCGTGCGTCGTCCGGGGCGGATCCGGGACCCGCGGGGCAGCGAGCGCCGGCAGACCGGGCGCTCACGGCGGCGGATCCGGCGCCACGACGACCGAGTGCCGGGTGGCGAGCCGGATCCGCAGGGGATCTGGCTCGCCACCCGGCACTCGTGAGGTCGTGCCGCCGGGGTCAGCGACCGGCGGCCGCGTCGGGGGTCGCCCGTCGAGGGCCGGGGGTCACCACTCGAGGATGGCCCAGCGCTTCTTCTTGGCGACGGAGTAGAGGCCCAGGTCGGGGCTCACGGCGGAGGGGGTGCCGACGAGCTCGAGCCAGGAGGCATCGGCCATCGAGTCGCCGTAGCCGTAGGAGGCCTTGAGGTTCGCACCGCGCTGGTCGGCGTACTTGGCCAGCCAGTTGGCGCGGGCCTCGTCCACCACCGGGGGAGTGGCGAGGTAGCCGGTGAGCACGCCGTTCTCGTCCACGTCCATGGTGGTGGCCACGACGTCGTCGAAGAGGTCGGCCAGCGGCTCGACGAGGACGTCGAGCGCACCGGTGACCAGGACGGTGCGGTGCCCGGCGGCGCGGTGCTTCTCGATCAGGGCGAGGGCCTCGGGGCGGATGGAGGCGCGGATGCGCCGACCCAGCTCGCCGCTCATGAGGGCGCGCAGGTCCTCGGCCCGGTAGCCCTCGTAGCGGCGGTTGACCATGCGGATCAGCTCGGAGCGGTTGCGCTGCTCGGCCCGCAGGTAGGCGGGGACGGTGCGCAGCAGCGAGCCGATCTCCAGGGCCCACTGGGTGCGCGGCTTGGTGGCGCGGACCACGGCGAGGTACTGCTGGATGACGTTGGTGGAGATGACCGTGCCGTCGAGGTCGAAGACGGCCAGGGCGTCGGGGGACTCCTTGAGCGGGCCGGCGGGGCGGGCGGCGCGGGTGCGCAGCGCGGCCTTGCCGCGGGAGTAGGCCTTCGTGAG
This sequence comes from Brachybacterium phenoliresistens, assembly GCF_000576425.1. Classification (GTDB taxonomy): domain Bacteria; phylum Actinomycetota; class Actinomycetes; order Actinomycetales; family Dermabacteraceae; genus Brachybacterium; species Brachybacterium phenoliresistens. Next base: position 64,886 of record NZ_KK070006.1, read on the forward strand.
CTCGGTGACCGCCGGCAGGTGGAGGTCCTGGAAGTAGTCGCGCCACACGATGGTGGTGACGTCGAAGTCCTGCTTCTCGAGGAACTCGGCGGGCAGCTCGGCGCGCAGGGCACGGGTGTTGGCGTCGTCGAAGACCATCTCGGTCTTGGTGTACTGGCGGTACAGCTCGATGTACTTGCGCAGCGTCGTCAGCCCCGAGGAGGCGCGGTGCAGCGAGGAGGTCCACTCGCGGGTGCGCCGCGAGGAGGGCAGGTGCGCGACGACGTTCTGGCCGACCTTGGTGGCGATCTCCTTGGCGCGGAACTTCTGCTCGACCATCTCCACGGCCGGGAAGGTCCACTCGGGGACGGCGACCTCGCGGCCCTTGTCGTCCTGCAGCGGGTGCTCGAGGAAGTACTCGCGCACCGCGCTGACCATCTCGTGGAAGGGCAGCGGGTTCGAGGCGCCGGAGACGACCTGGTAGTAGGCCTCGTCGCCGCGGCGGGAGACGTCCTGGGTCGCGAGCGCCACGATCACGTTGACCACGAAGTCGACGGGGATGATGTCGAGGATCGAGTCGGCCAGCCCCGGGAACTCGGGCAGCACGCCCTTGCCGTAGGCCATGATCAGCGGGTCGGCGACCTTGTAGCCGTCGATCCAGCCCGGGAAGGGACGCCGCAGCGCGGACTCGATGATGGACGGGCGCACGAAGGAGACGCGGTGGCCGGCATCGGCCCACATCTCCTCGGCCACGCGCTCGGCCATGGCCTTGGTGAAGGTGTAGATGTCGGTCCAGCCGACGGACTGGGCGCGGGTGCGGCCGAAGTCGATCAGGCGCTCCTGCATCCACTCGCGGCGGGCCTCCTCGGCCGATGCGGCCGCGGCCTTGGGGCCCATGCGCCCGTCGCGCAGGGCGGCGGTGCGCATGCGGGCGCGCAGCGTCTCGGGACGGCGGGACTCGGCCTCGACGCGGACGCGGGCGTCCAGGGCGGCGTCGTACTCCGCGGACCAGTCGACGTCGTGGACCAGGCGGCCCTCCTGGCGCAGGCCCTTGGAGATGCCGCCGACGTAGGCGGTGGACACGTGGATCACGTGCGGGTCCTGCCCGGAGTCGCGCAGCGCCTGGTAGAGGTTGCGGGCGCCGCCGACGTTGGTGCGGAAGGCCTCGTCGATCGGCGGGTCGAAGGACACCGAGGACGCGGAGTGGATGACCGTGTCGAAGGTCGTGGTCAGCTCCGGCATGGCGGTGAGGTCGCCCTCGAGCGCGCTCACCCGGGCGTCGAAGATCTCCCGGACCTCATCGGCCCCGGCGCGCTGGGCCCAGGAGGCGAAGACGGGCTTGCGCAGCAGGCCCTGCAGGCGCTTCATGCCGCCGACGGAGCCCTTGGGGCGCACCAGGGCCGTGACGTGGACGTCCTCGGTGTTCTCGAGCAGCGACTGCAGGACCGCCTGGCCCAGGAATCCGGTGACCCCCGTGAGGAGGATCTGGCGGGCGGCGGGGGACGAGTTCGACATGCAGCGGTTCCCTTGGGTCGGCGGGCCCGCACGTGCGGGCCGGGAAGGAGCGGTTCTGTGCGGCAGTGCCCTGCAGGCGGATCCCGTGCGCAGGGCTCCGTGCACGGCAGGTGCCCGCAGGACGGTGCGCGCAGGTCTCTGCACGCAGGTCACAGCCCCGGGATCGGGGCTGGGCAGAACCCCGCTAGTGTATCGTAGCCGCCATGCACAGGGCCCTGATCACCGGTGGAACCGCAGGTATCGGAGCGGCGTTCGCGAAGGCTTATGCGAGGCGGGGGGTCGACCTGGTGCTGGTGGCCCGCAGCGCCGAGCGCCTCGAGCAGACCGCCTTCTCGCTGGCCACCGCCTACGACGTCGAGGTCGAGACGATGGTCGCCGACCTCTCCGACCGCGAGGACCAGCAGCGCGTCGCCGACCGCCTCGAGAACCATGGAGAGTTCGCGCACTCCGCGCCCGTGGACATCCTCGTCAACAACGCCGGCTTCTCCGTCCGCGCCTCGCTGCTGGATCCCGACATCTCCGAGCACGACCGCGGCTTCGAGGTGATGCAGCGCGCCGTGCTGAAGCTCTCGGGCGCCGCGGGGCGGGCGATGGCCGCGCGCGGGCAGGGCTGGATCATCACGGTCGCCTCCGTCTCCAGCCAGGTCACGCAGAACAACTACTCCGCCATCAAGGCGTGGGCCGCGAACTTCTCCGAGTCCCTCAGCGTGCAGCTGGAGGGCACCGGGGTGATCGCCACGGCGCTCATGCCGGGCTGGGTGCGCACCGAGTTCCACGAGCGCGCCGGCATCAAGGGCTCCTCCATCCCGGATCCGCTGTGGCTGGATGCGGACGATCTCGTCGAGGGGTGCCTGCGCGACGTCGCCCGCGGCAAGCCGATCTCCGTGCCGAGCCTGCGCTGGAAGGTGATCTCCGCCGCGCTGCGGGGGACCCCCCGCTCGGTGGTCCATCGGCTGAGCTCGCTGCTCAGCGACCGTCGCAGCAAGGAGCGCTGACCATGGCCCCGAGCACGCCGGAGCAGCCCGCGCGCCGGATCCCGTCCCTGTCGGCCAAGGGCCGCGCGGAGGGCTGGGAGGACGCCGAGGGCGACCTCGCGAAGTACCGCTCGCCGTGGCGCGCCCGCGTGCGCTGGGTGCTGCAGCGGGTGCTGTTCCGCATCCTGGTGCGCGCGAACGTCACCCAGACCGTGAAGGTCGCCCGCCGGGTGCGCAGCGTCCGCGGCCCCTTCGTGCTGGTCGCCAACCACACCAGCCACCTCGACGCGCCGATGCTCGCGCAGGGGCTGCCGTGGACGCAGGCGCGCTACCTCTCCACCGGGGTGGCGGCCGACTACTTCTTCCGCGTCTGGTACCGCCGCTGGTTCGTGCGGTGGATGTTCAACGCCTTCCCGATCGACCGGGACGGCTCGCGCCGGAACTCGGGGACCTCGCGGCGCCTGCTGCGCGCCGGGGTCCCGATCCTCGTGTTCCCCGAGGGCACCCGCCAGACCTCCGGCCGGATGACGGATTTCAAGCCGGGGGCGGCCGCGCTCGCCTCCGGGGTCGGCGTGCCGGTGGTCCCGGCCGCCATCATCGGCGGCTATGAGGCCATGCCGAAGGGCCGCAGCTGGCCGAAGAAGGGCCGGCCGCCGGTCGGCGTGGTCTTCGGCGAGCCGATGACCGCCGAGGACGGCGAGTCGGTCGCGGCGTACATGCAGCGCATCCGCGCTCGCGTGCAGAATCTGTATGACGAGCACTACGAGGAGATCCTGGGGGCGCCGAACCCGCGCGCCGCAGGTGATGAGGAGAACGCATGAGTGCAGGCACGGCACGCCCGACCGCCCGTGAGGTCCGTCGTCACAAGTGGTGGGGCTGGGGGCAGGACGACGTCGCGTTCCGCCACGACAACAAGCCTGCCTTCGCGCCGCTGGCCCGGGACAAGATCAGCCTGGACCTCGCCACCAGCGTCCCGGACCCGGATCCGGACCTGTCCCTGCTCGAGGTGCCGCCGTCGGGCCTGCCCGAGGCGGTGCGCGAGCAGCTCGCCTCCGCGGTGGGGGAGGACAACCTGCTGCTCGAGGACGAGTTCCGGGTGCTGCACTCCTTCGGCCGCTCCCTGCCGGACCTGGTGCGCGTGCGCGCCGGCGGCTACGAGCGGCTCGTGGACGCCGTGGTCTACCCGGCCTCCGAGGACGAGATCGAGGCGGTCCTGCGGATCGTGCTGGACCACGACCTGGTGCTGATCCCCTACGGCGGCGGCTCCTGCATCTCCGGCTCGGTCACCCCCGATCCCGCCGAGCGGCGGCCCGTGATCACCCTGAACATGGGCCGCCTGGACCGCGTGGTGGACATCGACGAGACCGCCGGCCTGGCGCGCGTGGAGGCCGGCGTCTACGGCCCCGACCTGGAGGAGCAGCTGCAGGAGCGCGGCTGGACGATGGGCCACTTCCCGGACTCCTTCACCTACTCGACCCTCGGCGGCTGGGCGGCGACCCGCTCCAGCGGCATGCAGTCGGACAAGTACGGCGACATCGAGGACATCGTGCGCGGCCTGCGGGTGGTCCACCCGCGCGGCGTGATCTCGACCAAGGCGATCCCGGGCCGCGACTCGGGCCCGTCCCTGCACGAGCTGCTGCTGGGCAGCGAGGGCCGCCTGGGCATCATCTCCGAGTGCACCGTCCAGGTGCACCGGGTGGCGTCGGTCCGCCAGGTCATCGCCTACATGTACCCCGACTGGGAGCACGGGATCCGCGGCATGCACGCGATCGCCCGGTCCGAGGTCTCGCCCACCTTCACCCGTCTGTCCGACGGCCCGGAGACCGAGTTCAGCCTCGCCATGGTCAAGGAGCCCACCTCCACCAAGGGCAAGGTCGCCGCGAAGGTGCAGGACACCCTGTTCGCGTACCTGCGCTCCAAGGGCTGGCAGACCCAGGGCGAGATGTGCATCTCCTACGTGTGCTTCGAGGGCACCAAGGAGCATGTCGAGCGCGAGAAGTCGATCGTGAAGAAGATCGTCTCGCGCAACGGCGGGATCACCCTGGGCTCCGGCCCCGGCGCGATCTACGACCAGAAGAAGTTCGACACCCCGTACCTGCGCGACTTCCTCATGAGCCACCAGGTGTTCGGCGACGTCTGCGACACGGGAGCGACCTGGTCGCGGATCAACGAGATCCACTCCCGGGTGTACGACGCGTTCCACGCCCAGCGCCGGGAGGTCGGCAAGCCCGGCTTCATGTTCTGCCACATGTCGCACAGCTACCACGCGGGCGCCTGCCTGTACTTCACGTTCGCGATCCCGTACGAGTCCGAGGAGACCGCGCTGGAGGAGTACTACGGCGCCAAGCGCCGGGTGCAACAGGCCTTCGTCGACCACGGCTCGACCGTGTCCCACCACCATGCGGTGGGCACCGAGCACCAGCCGTGGATCGAGGAGGACATCACCTCCCTCGGCGCCGACGTGATCCGGGGCGTGTTCGCGCAGAACGATCCGGGACGCAACCTCAACCCCGGCAAGATCGTCAGCCCCTGACGGGGGCTGGGAGGACGGGCCGATGGGCCGCATCTTCGTGCTGCGCCACGGCGAGAGCACCGCGAACGTCGAGGGGTTGATCGTCAGCCGCCCCGGCCGGCGCGCCCTGAGCGAGGTCGGGCTGACCGCGCTCGGCCGCGAGCAGGCCCGCGCGGCCGGGGCCGGCAGCGGCCTCGGGGCCGATGCGGTGATCGTCACGAGCGACTTCGCTCGCGCCGCGCAGACGGCCGCGGAGTTCGCGGCGGCGATCGGCGCGGCGGAGCCCGTGGTCGACGTGCGGCTGCGCGAACGCTGCTTCGGCACCTTCGACGAGGGCCCCGCCACCGCCTACGACGGGATCTGGGCGGCCGATGCCTCCGGGGCGCACCCCGGCGAGGGAGTCGAGAGCGTCGAGGAGGTCGCCGCGCGGGCGATGGCCGTGCTGGAGGAGGCCCGCGCCCGCCCCGGGCAGGCCCCGGTGGTCCTCGTCGCCCACGGGGACGTGCTGCAGATCCTGCTCGCCGTCGCCTCCGGGCGCCCCGCCCGGGAGCACCGCGCCCTCGCCCATCTGGGCAACGCCGAGCTGCGCGAGATCCCGGCGGGGGTCGCCGCGCCGGCCGCGGTAGAAGCCCCGGCGGGGGTCGAAGCCCCGGCGGGAGTCGCCTCTCCGGCGGCAGCCGCCGCCCCGGCGCGGGCCGCCGCCTCGGCGGGCGCCCGCGACGATGCCTGATCCGCGGCCGATGCCGGCCGGTCGGCGCGCGACCCCTGCCGGCCGGCGTGCGGCCCCGGCCCGCCACGGCCGGGTGCTGTCGGTCTCCGTGCCCCCGGCCGAGGCGGCGGCGATCGCGCGCGAGGTGCTCGGGACCCTCGGCTGGCGGGTGCGCGCGCAGACCCCCGCGACGCTCGAGCTCGAGCGAGGACGCCGCGGCGCGACGATCCTCCTCGGCGGCCTCGCAGGACAGGCGCTGCACCTCACCGCCGCCCTCGGCGTCGCCGAGCGGCCCCACGGCACGGATCTGCGCCTGGTCTGGGACGACCGCGAGGGCCGCGCCCTGGGCGGCAGCCTGGGCCGGCGCCGGGCCCACCGCATCCTCGAGGAGTCCCTCCGCGCCCTCGAGGAGGACCTGCGCGAGCGCTCCCTGCTGCTCGGGGTGCGCGAGCTGGGCTGAGGGCTGTGAGCGGCGTCACCGCGAGAACATCGGATGATGCCGCCTCTGCTCTGGACATGCCCCGGGGGTGACGTGCCTACGATGGACCGCACGCACGGCCGCACCGACGAGCCGGCGTCCCCCCGCCCCGCCCCGGGCACCACGACACCACGATGGAGCTGCCAGCATGACGTTGCGCGTCGCCGTTTTCGGCGAGAACAGGCACGAGAAGGTGGACCCGAAGGTCCAGGAGATCTACCCCGAGGGGATGCACACGGTCATCGCCGACGGCCTGCGCAGCCTCCTCGCCGCCGACGGCGTCGAGGCGGAGGTGCGCATCGCCCTGCTCGACGACATCGAGGAATCCCTGTCCGAGGAGGCCCTCCAGAGCACCGATGTCCTGACCTGGTGGGGGCACATGGCCCACGATGACGTGCCCGACGAGATCGCCGAGCGCGTCGCCCGGCGCGTGCACGAGGGCATGGGCCTGATCCCGCTGCACTCGGCCCACTACTCCAAGCCGTTCCGGCGGCTCCTGGGCACCACCTGCAACCTGCTGTGGCGCAACGAGGGCGAGGAGGAGCGCGTGTGGACCGTCAACGGGTCCCACCCGATCGCCCGCGGCGTCCCGCATCCGATCGTCATCCCCGCCCAGGAGATGTACGGCGAGATGTTCGACATCCCCGCCCCGGACGAGCTCGTGTTCATCTCCTCCTTCGCCGGGGGAGAGGTCTTCCGCTCGGGCTGCGTCTTCCACCGCGGCAAGGGGAAGATGTTCTACTTCAGCCCCGGCGACCAGGAGTACCCGGTCTACCGCCAGCCGGAGATCCAGCGCGTGCTCGCCAACGCCGTGCTCTGGGCCCGCCCCGAGGATCGCGAGGCCGCGCCGGTGAAGATCGCCAACGCCCCGCGCGACTGGTTCCGCGAGGGCGCCCGCACCGCGGAGGGCGAGGAGATCACCCGTGTCATCTGATCTGCAGGCCGCGACGAGCACCTCCGGGGCCGTCGCCGATCCGAACGCCGCCGTCGCGAACTCCTCCGGGCAGCCGCCGCTGCGCGCCGTGGTGGTGGGCGCCGGGGGCATGGGCCGATGGTGGGCCCGGGTGATCGCCTCCAGCCCGGTGACGGAGCTCGTCGGCGTCGCGGACCTCGTCGAGGGCATGCCCGCCGAGTCCATCGCGCAGTCCGGGGTCGAGGACCCGTCCGCGGTCGCCATCGGCACCGACGGCGTGGACCTCGCCCTCGAGGTCGGCGCGGACATCCTCATCAACCCCACCGTGCCGGTCGCCCACCACCCGGTGACGGTCAAGGCCCTGCACGCCGGGATCCCGGTGCTGGGGGAGAAGCCCGTCACCGAGACCCTGCCCGAGGCGCTGAGCCTGATGGCGCACGCCGAGCTGACCGGCGTCCCGTTCATGGTCTCCCAGTCCCGCCGCTTCTTCCCGCAGGTGCGGGAGCTGCGCCGCTTCATCGCGGACCATGGGCCGACGGTGCTCACCAGCGCCTTCTTCTCCCTGTTCCACGAGCACACGGGCTTCCGCGCCGAGCAGCAGCACCCGCTGCTGCGCGACATGGGCATCCACGCCTTCGACACCGCGCGGTACATCACCGGCACCGACCCGGTGGCCGTCACCGCGCACGGCGCCAACCCCGCCTGGAGCGTGTACGCCGGGGACGCGACGGTGACCTGCACCTTCGAGATGACCGGCGGCTCGCTGTTCGTCTACAACGGCACCTGGAACCCGCGCGGCCTGCCGACGTACGGCTCGGCGACCTGGGACGGCACGGGCGTGCCCGTGCTGGGCACCGAGGACGAGGACCGCACCCGGGAGCTGCAGTCCGCCGTCGAGCAGGCGCTGGCGGAGCCCGAGCCCGACCAGATCGACGCCTCGATCATCGAGTTCGTCACCGCCCTGCGGGAGAAGCGCTCGCCGATGTGCGAGGTCCACGAGAACATCCTCAGCTTCGCGATGGTCGAGGCGGCCGTCGCGTCGATCGACCGCGGTGCCCGCGTCGTCATCGACGAGCTGCTCGAGGAGGCCCTCGTCCAGGCGATCGCCGCGGAGACGTACCCCGAGGCCCGCGAGATCATGCAGGGCTGGGGCTCGGTCCGCGCAGCCATCGAGCGGGGCTGACGCCCCGGGACGAACGCGGAACGGACGCCCCGGGAGGACGGCCCAGCGGGATGCCGTGCGACGGATGCCCCGGGGTGGACACCTCGGGGCGTTCGAGCGATCGTCCCGATCTGTTCCACTTTCGCGAGGCGGGTTCTAACGGTCAGCGCAACAGGTACTCGGAGAATACCTCTCTTGGCGTAGCAAATTCAAGCCGCTTTCGCGG
>NZ_KK070007.1:0-56194 GCF_000576425.1 Brachybacterium phenoliresistens
GGCGGGCCGCGCGTGCCGCATCCGGGCGGGCGGAGCGGGCCGCGCGTGCCGCATCCGGGCGGCGCCGCCGGGTCAGGCGCCGCCGTGCGGAGCGCGCGCGAGGGTCCGGACGGCCGTGCTCGCGAACCGGAGCAGGCCGTCGTCCCCGGCGAGCCCGGCTGCGCGGCGACGGTACTCCTCCTCGACCCGCCGCCTGACCTGCAGGGTCTGCGCCAGATAGGTCTGCCCCGGCGTCGCGATGCCGCCGGCGATCCCGGCCCAGAGATCCTCGACCCCCACCTCCCACGTCCAGTGCAGCTCCTCGCTGAGCACGACGCGCAGCCCGGCCCGCTCGGCCAGGTCGGCGAGGCCCCGCGGGGTGCGGGCGAAGTCGAGATCAGCCGGCAGGCGGGTGCTCGGCGGCGCCACGACCTCGGCCGCCGCGAAGGCCCCGCCGACCAGCTCCTGCCATCCGCCGCCTCCGGCGGGCCAGATCGTCGTCGTCGCCGTGCCGCCCGGCCGCAGCAGCCGGGCGATCTCCCGCATCGCGTCCAGGGGACGCGGGACATGGTTGACGACGAAGTTCGCGACCACGGCATCGAACGCCGCGTCGGCGAACGGAAGGTCCGGAAGCTCTGCCTCCCGCACCTCGCCGGCGCCCGGGCCGCCGGCAGCCGCGGCGGCATCGATCACCTCCCGGGCGCGACGCACCATCGAGGGCGCCGGATCCACTGCGACGACCTGCGACCCCCGGGCCACCGCGCGTGCCGCCAGCTCGCCGGTGCCGCAGCCGACATCGAGGAGCCGCGGCCCCTCCGCGTCCTCAAGGATCCGTTCGATCGTCCCCGCGCAGAGCGCCCCGAACGAACGCTCATAGTCCGCGGTCGTCGTATCCCAGCTGCGCATGACCCCACGCTACGGCTCCCTCACCGCCGCCCGCCGCCTGCTGCACGGACCCGCCCCGGAATCTGGCCCTCACGCGTCGCCCGGGAATCGATCGGAGTAAGTCCGTCGCTACGCGCATCGATCGGAGTGATTCCGTCGCTACGCTCATCCGTCGGAGTAAGTCCGTCGCTACCTCGCGGGGAAGCGACGGATTCACTCCGACAGATCTCGTCGAGCAGGGGAAGCGACGGATTCACTCCGACAGATACCCGGGGAACGGGGACGGTACGGCGGTCCGACAAGCGGGAAGGCGTTTACCCGGGTCGGGTTCGGCCGTAGGCTTCGGGGAGGCACAGCGGCCGCCGGGCAGCGGTGGGCGAGCAGAGACCGCCGACGGGCGACCCGGGCGGCGGCGCTGTGCGACATCGGCTTCGACGAGGAGGACCTTGTGACCACGCGTATCCCCATCCCCCAGCTCACCGCGGCGTCCGGACTCGTGGTGGTGGTGCGCGGCAGCGATGCGGCGCAGTACCCGGAGGTCATCGACACCCTCGCCGAGGCCGGGGTGCGCAGCGTCGAGCTGACCCTGTCGACCCCGAAGACCCTCGACGTGCTGCCGACGCTGGTGGAGCGGTACGCGGCGAGCGTGGACGTGGGCGTGGGCACCGTGACCTCGCATCCGCAGCTGCTGCGCGCCCTCGACGGCGGCGCCCGCTACATCGTCACCCCGGTGACGGACCCGTCCCTGGTGGAGACGTCGATCGCCTCCGGCGTGCCGATCCTTCCCGGCGGCCTGACGCCGACGGAGCTGTTCTCCTCGTGGTCGGCGGGGGCCTCGGCGGTGAAGGTGTTCCCGGCGGGCCTGGTGGGCCCGGGGTACGTGAAGGACCTGCGCGGCCCGTTCCCGGACATCGAGGTCGTCCCCTCCGGCGGCGTGGACCTCGAGGCCGCGCGGGCGTGGCTGGCCGCGGGGGCCGCGGCCGTGAGCGTCGGCGGGCCGCTGCTGGGCGACGCGCTGAAGGGCGGTTCGATGACCGAGCTGGCCGCTCGCGCCCGCGACTTCGTCGCCGCCGTGCAGGACGCCCGATGACCCCTTCCGCGGCGCGGCCGCGCGTGCTCACCCTCGGCGAGACGATGGCGCTGATGCGCACCGAGGGCATCGGCTCCCTCGCCCACGCCCACCACCTCGCCCTGGGGATCGGCGGGGCCGAGTCGAACCTGGCGATCGGGCTGGCCCGCGCCGGGATCGACGTCACCTGGGTCTCCCGGGTCGGCGCCGATGCGCTCGGCGAGCGCGTCCTGCGCGAGGTGCGTGCGGAGGGCGTGGACGTGCGCGCCGCCGTCGACCCGGACGCCCCCACCGGCCTCATGATCAAGGCGAAGCCGACCTCGGCCACTACCACCGTCCAGTACTTCCGGGCAGGCTCGGCCGCATCCCGCATGTCCTCGGCCGATGTCCCCGACGAGCTCCTCGCCGCGGCGTCCCTGCTGCACGTGGGCGGGGTGACGACGCTGCTCTCGCCCGGCGCGGCGGCGACCGTCGAGGACGCCGTCCGCCGTGCCCGCGCGGCAGGGGTCGCGGTGAGCTTCGATGTGAACCATCGGCCCTCCCTCGCCCCGCCCGGGGGCGTGCGCGAGGTCTACACCCGCCTGGCCGCGGGGGCCGATGTCGTCTTCGGCGGGCTCGAGGAGCTGGCGCTCATCGCCCCCGAGGGCACCGATCCGGAGGACCCGGAGGCGCTGCTGCGGGCGCTGGATGCGCACCTGGAGTCCCTCTCCCCCGACGACGCGGGCACGGGCGGACGCGAGCTGGTCGCGAAGCTGGGCGGGGACGGCGCCGCGAGCCTCGTCGACGGGCATCTGACCCGCCATGACGGCTTCACCGTGCCGGTGGTGGACACCGTCGGCGCCGGGGACGCCTTCGTCGCCGGCTATCTCGCGGCGCGGCTGACCGGGGCCGACCCGGCCGAGCGGCTGCTGCGCGGCAATGCGCACGGCGCCCTGCTGTGCATGTCGCCCGGCGACTGGGAATCCGCGCCGCGGCCCGCCGACCTGCAGCGATTCCTCGACCCCGACGGCGACCCGGTCAGCCGGTAGCCGCCGGGGCCGGGCCGCCGCCGACCGCGGGGACCGGGCCGCCGCCGACCGGCCCTGGCCGGCCCGCGCGGCCCGCTCCGGCGCCCCATCGGCCGCGCCCGGCCGATACCATCGAAGGATGAGGCCGGAGGAGAGCAGCGCCCACGCCGCGTCGACTCCTTCAGGCGTCGACGCGGCCACCGCGGCCGATGCGTCCCAGCGCATCGGCGAGACCGCCCTGCGCCGGGGCGCCGCCGGGGAGAGACGGCCCCGCGGCATCGGCCGCCGGGCCCTGCTGACGGGGGCGGCGGCCGCCGCCGGCTCGGCCGTGGTCTGCCTGGGGCCGCTGTGGGCCCGCGCGCACATCCTCGACGGCCCGCGCGATGACGACCAGGGCTGGGGGACGGGCCCCGAGGCCGCCGGCACCGTCTTCGCCTCGTTCATCACCGACGTGCACATCGACGCGGTCGCCGCGGCGCAGGACATCCACCTGCAGCTGGTCCTCGAGGACATGCGCGCCCTGAACGTCCCGCTCGTGCTGCACGGCGGGGACATCACCGAGTTCGGGTCCAACGACACCTACGACCGCTACCTGCGGCTGGTCCCGGAGGACTTCCCCGGGGAAATCCAGCACGTCGCCGGCAACCACGAGATGCGCTGGGATCCCAGCGGCGGGAACGTGTACCGCGCGCGGATGCACGAGGAGGGCTCGCGCTCCTTCGACCATCAGCGGATCCACGTGATCATGCTCGAGGTCTCGGGCCCGCTGCAGGAGGAGGCGCACGTCAGCCGGGCGACCCTGGAGTGGCTGCGTGCCGATTTGCGGATGGCCGGGCGCACGCCCAGCATCATCGTCATGCATTGCCCGCCCGGGGCGGACTTCCACTACGTGCGCGGCATGGACCAGCTGTTCGCGCTGATCGCGGATCATCCCGTGCGGGCGATCCTCGCCGGCCACAACCATTCCGAGACCGTCACCCGGGTCAACGACACCATCGTCCTCACGGGCCGGGCGGTGAAGAACTCGCCCGTCCACTACCTGCTGCGCCACAGCCCCACCGAGGAGATGGACCAGCTCACCGTCGAGGCGGTCTCGCTGCCGGCGCCCGGGGACGACGGCGAGCGCACCGTCACGCCGGTCGTCACGATCCCGATGGGCACGCCGCGCGCCAGCGGCCACCAGGCCATGCCGCGGCGGCTGAACGCCCGCGCCCCCGGCTCGGCCGTGCACGTGAGCGCGCGCATCGGCGGCGAGGACGCCCTCGTCGCCGCCGCGGCGCAGGTCTGGGACGAGTCGCTGTACGGCCTCACCGAGCACGGCACCTGGTACGACATGAGCATCGACGGCACCCTGCTCGAGGCGCGGATCGACGTGGCCGCGATCAGCCCGCCGGTCCTCCCGGGCACGCACCGGGTGCGGGTGCGCGGCACCGCCGCCGACGGCGGGACCTGGGAGGCGGCCGATGAGCTGACCACCCGCGGCGGACCGGTGCGCCCGCTGGGCACCTACGAGGTGGACGGGGCGGTCACCGGCGCGGTGGTCCCCACCGGCGAGGACACAATGCTGGTGTCCACCGACCAGGGCGAGGTGATCTCCTTCGTCCTGCGGGGGCGCAGCCTGCGCCGGCAGTGGCGGGTGGAGACGGGCTCGGTCCATCGCCCGCTCGCGCTCTCCCCCGACGCGGGCACCGCCTACGTGCCCTCCCTGGACCGGGCGCTCGTCGCGCTCGACATCAGCCGGGGGCGCGAGCTGTGGCGGGCCGAGCTGCCCGAGCGCGTCGCCTCGGCCCCGCTCGTGGTCACGACGGACGGCCTGGAGAGCGTGCTGGTCAGCGCCGGGCCGACGCTGAACCGCATCGACGAGACGGGCACGGTGATGTGGACGGTGCCGATCCCGGTGCAGTCGTGCGGCCGGCCCCTCGTGCTGGGGGACACCGTGGTGATCGGGGCGGGGGACGGCACCGCCCGCGGCTACTCGCTCGAGCGGGGCGCCGAGCGCTGGGTCGCGCAGCTGGCGCGGCGGTCGACCGCCTACCAGCGCCTGCTGTACGGGCCGTGGACCACGACCGTGCGCCCCATCGGCGCGGACGCCGTGCTGGTGGGCACCGTGGACACCCTCCACTGCCTGGATGCGGCCGACGGCACGACCCGCTGGACGGCGGCCGCCTCGGCGATGTACACCCCGCCGGAGATCCTCGACGACGGCACCGTCCTCGTGGTCCAGGAGCGCGGGCAGGCGGCGCTCATCAGCCCCGACGACGGCACGATCACGCCCATCGGCGAGGGCGGCCAGGTGTCCCTGGACGCGGGACTCGCCCCCGTGGCCGGGACCCATCGGGCCTGGCACGTGAGCCTGACCGGCGTGCTCTCCCTGATCGACGCCGATGCCCCCGACGTCACCGCGCTGCACCAGGTCACCACCTCGCGGGTGATCGCCACCCCCGCCTACCTCCCGGTGCCCGGCGCGGTGGTCGTCGGCGACCAGGACGGGATGGTGCGCGCCTTCGACGTCACCGAGGTGTGAGACGGCGCAGGGCGCACCGGCGGCAGAGCGCACCGGCAGCAGGGCCCACCAACGGCAGGGCGCACCGACGGCAGGGCGCACCGGCGCGGGCCGGTGCACCCTGCGCGGAGGGTGCGGGTCGGCGGCGGGGACGGGCAGGCTCCGTCCCCATCGCCTCACTCGCGGTCGAACAGCATCCGGTAGGTGGAGCCGGCGATCGCCGCGCCGATCAGCGGGGCGAGGAGGAACAGCCACACCTGGCCCAGCGCCGCCGGGTTGAAGACCGCCACGGCGAGCGAGCGGGCGGGGTTCACCGAGGTGTTGGTGACCGGGATGGAGATGAGGTGGATGAGGGTCAGGGCGAGGCCGATGGCCAGCGGCGCGAAGCCGACCGGGGCGCGGCCGTGGGTCACCCCGAGGATCACCCACAGGAACACCGCCGTCAGCACGATCTCGATGAGCAGAGCCGACAGCAGGCTGTAGCCTCCCGGCGAGAGCTCGCCGTAGCCGTTGGTCGCGAAGGATCCCGCGGCGCCGGGGTCGATGGCGAAGGAGTCGGAGCCGCTGGCGATGAGGAACAGCACCGCCGCGGCGACCACGCCGGCGACGACCTGCGTGGCCATGTACGGCAGCACCGCCTTCGCCTCGATGCGGCCGCCCAGGAAGACGCCCAGGGTGACGGCGGGGTTGAAGTGGCCGCCGGAGATGTGGCCCACCGCGTAGGCGCCGGTGACGACGGTCAGGCCGAACGCGAGCGCGACGCCCACGAAGCCGATGCCCAGCTGGGTGCCGTCGTCGGTGAGGAAGACCGCCGCGAGGACCGCGGATCCGCAGCCGCCGAAGACGAGCCAGAACGTGCCGAGGAACTCGGCGATGAGACGGGAGGAGAGAGGAGGGACAGGAGAATCGGACACGGTGGCCTCCAGGGCTGCCGAGGAAGGGATGGGAAACGCCTGCTCGGTGCAGTCCTACCGTGCGGTCGATGATCCCGCAATGCCCGCGTTCCGGTATGTCCGAATGCCGTCCTGCCCGGCAGCTCAGCGGCCGGCCGGGGACAGCTCGCGCTCGAGGAAGAGGCTCGCCGCGCCGATCGCGCCGACGTCGTCGCCGAGCGTGGAGGACGTGATGAGCACGCCGTGGTCGCCGCCGCCGGCCCGCAGCGCGCGCTCGCGCAGCGCCGGCAGGGACGCCTCCTCGAGCAGTCCCCAGTAGGGCCCGCCGATGATGATGCGGTGCGGGTCGTGGATCCCGATCAGGGTGCGCAGCGCCTCGCCGAGGGCGCGGCCGTGCCCGGCGACGAGCTCGGCGGCCGCCGCGTCCCCGGCGCGGGCGCAGGCCACGACCTCGCTGAGGGCATCGGCGACCAGGGCGTCGGGGTCGTCGGCGATGACCCCCTGCTCGCGCGCGGCCTGCAGGATCCCGGAGGCGTCGGTGTACAGGCCGAGGCACGCCCGCCGTCCGCACTGGCACATCGGCCCGTCCAGGCCGGTGGGGAGGTGCCCGATCTCGCCGGCCTGCGTGGTGCTGCCGCGGTGCACGGTGCCGTCGCCCGCGACGGCGGAGCCCACGCCCGCGCCGACGTAGATGTACAGGACCGTCTCCTCCTGCGGGTAGCTGCCGGCCCACTTCTCGGCGGTGAGCGCCGCGTTGGTGTCCTTGTCGAGCACGGCCGGCAGTCCGGTGGCCGTCTCGATCTCGGAGACGATCGGTTCGTGGCGCCAGCCCGGCAGCCATGGCGGGTCCACCAGGATGCCGGCCTCGGCGTCCAGCCCCGCGGGCGCGGCGATGCCGATGCCGGCGAGCGCGCCGGCGACGTCGCCGCCGTCGGCCGCGGACATCCCCGCCTCGCGCAGGTCGGCGAGCATGTCCTCGAGGGCGTCGGCGATCCGGACCACGTCGTCCGCCGGGTCCTCGCCGGGCGGCTCGAGCGCACGCTTGGCGATGACCTGCGCGAACAGGTCGACGATGACGACGGTCAGCTGGGCGGGGTCCAGGTGCACCCCGGCGGTGAGCTGCGAGCCGGGGACGATGCCCAGCACCGTGGAGGGCTTGCCGCGCCCGTTGACGCGGGTGCCGTGGGTCTGCACGAGGCCGCGATCGATCAGCCGCCGCACGATCTGGGAGACGGCCTGGCGCGACAGCCCGCTGCGGCGGACGACCTCCGACTGGGAGATGCCCTCCGGCCGCAGCCGGATCGCCTGCAGGATCACCATCTCGTTGCGAGCCCCGAGATCCGGCATGGTCGATCCGCGCATGAGGTCCTCCTGGGCCCGTTCCTGGCCCGATGGTAGCGGCCGCTCCGCCGCCCCTTGTTTTATGTCCATCGGTGTGAGTAATGTACCCGGCGACACGACGGAGTGGTCCGGCCCACACGCTTCACGGACATCTCCCGCCCCCTGCCCCGCGCAGCGGACCACCCGTCATGACTCGGTGCACCGACGGGGTTGCACCGCATCTCGGAAGGAGAACGATGAGCGCCACCGACGTGGACGGAGCGCGCGCCGCGGGCACCGGAGCCCCCGCGCGATCCACGACGCCGCTCGCCGGAGCATCGGGCGAGAAACGCCGCATGTCCCTCACCCACAAGCGCAACCTCAGGCTGGGGCTGCTGTTCATCTCGCCCTGGATCATCGGCGTCGCCGTCTTCATCGTGTACCCGGTGACCTACTCGATCGGCCTGAGCTTCACCCGGTACTCGGGCATGGCGACCCCCACCTGGGTCGGCGTGCAGAACTACATCACCGCCTTCTCGGACCCGCTGGTCGCCAAGGCCACCGGGAACACGCTGTTCTACGCGATCATCGCCGTGCCGCTGGGACTGGTCGTCGCCCTCACCCTCGCGATCGCCATGAACCAGAACGTGCGCGAGGTCGCCTGGTACCGCACCATCTTCTACGCCCCCTCGCTGATCCCCGCCTTCGCGATGTCGTTCATCTTCATCGTGTTCCTGAACCCGCAGTTCGGCGTGTTCAACCAGGTCATCGGCCTGTTCGGCGGATCGAACGTGAACCTGCTGGGCGATCCGACGGGCGTGAAGATCGCGATCATCCTCATGGCGCAGTTCGGCGCCGGCAACGCGGCCCTCATCTTCCTCGCGGGCCTGCGCAACGTGCCCAAGACCGTCTACGAGGCGGCGCGCGTGGACGGGGCCGGCCCCATCCGCCAGTTCTTCTCGATCACCTTCCCGCTGCTGACCCCGGTGCTGCTGTTCAACCTCATCACCGGCGTCTCCGGTGCGCTGCAGGTCTTCACCGAGGCCTTCGTCATCACCAACGGATCCGGCGATCCCGACGGCGGCGCGCTGTTCTACATGATGTACCTGTACAAGACGGCATTCGGCTTCGCAGAGCTGGGCTACGCCTCCGCCCTGGCCGTGCTGCTGTTCCTGACGGGTCTTGCCCTGGCGCTGCTGATCTTCTGGCTCTCGCGCCGATTCGTGAACTACGACGTGGACGCCGCCTGATGACTACCTCCCTCACCGAGCACGACTCGAGCGCCGCCTCGAGCACCGCCAAGAACTCCTCGCACCTCGCCGAGCGCCGCCGCCAGCGGGCGGAGGACGCCGACCAGAACAACCGTCGCGCCGACGGCACCCTGCGGCCGTGGTACTCCACGCTCATCGCCCGGATCGTCATGATCGCGCTGAGCGCGCTGTTCCTGCTGCCGATGTACTGGATGATCGCCTCCTCGCTGAAGTCCAACGAGGAGCTCGCGAAGTTCCCGCCGACCCTGCTCCCCCAGTCCTGGGAGTTCGGGAACTACGTCAAGGCCATCACGGCCATGCCGTTCCTCCAGTTCTTCGCGAACTCCGCGATCATCACCGTCTCCGTGGTGGTCCTCAGCGTGGTCGCGAACTTCATCGTCGCCTACGGCTTCTCCTGCATCGAGTGGCCCGGCCGCGACAAGGTCTTCCTCGTGGTCATCGGCACCCTGTTCCTGCCGTTCCCGGTCACGCTCATCCCGATGTTCGACATGTGGGCCCGGCTGGGCGCGGTGAACACCCTGTTCCCGCTCATCATCCCGGCCATGTTCGGCTCCGCGTTCTTCGTGTTCCTGCTGCGGCAGTTCCTGCTGCAGATCCCCCGGGACATGCTCAACGCCGCCCGCGTGGACGGGGCCAGCGAATGGACGATCCTGTGGAAGCTCGTCTTCCCCACCGCCCGCCCGGCCCTGACCACAGTCGCGATCTTCGCCGCGGTCGGCGCCTGGAACGACTTCATGGGACCGCTGATCTACCTGCAGGACCAGAGGGTCCAGACCCTGTCCATCGGTCTGCAGACCTTCCGCTCCGTCAACGCCCAGGACGTCTCCTTCAACCAGCTCATGGCCGCATCGTTCCTCGTGATCCTGCCGCTGCTGGTCCTGTTCTTCATCTTCCAGCGGTACTTCATCCGCGGCATCACGATCGGAGGCTTCAAGTGATCGACAGACGACGATTCCTCGGCGGTGCGGGCCTCGCCGCCGCCGCGACCCTGGGCGCCACCTCCTGCGCCCGCAGCCGGGCGACCGGCGACAACGTCATCCGCTACTGGGGCATGGGCGCCGCCGACACCGACAAGGACCAGGCGGTCCTGGACGCCTTCAAGGCCACCGACGCCGGGAAGGACGTCCAGGTCATCATCGACCAGGTCCCCTCCAGCGGCGCGGCGGACAACAGCCAGATCATCACGGCCGTGCGCGGCGGGACCGCGCCGGACCTGTGGTGGATGGACCGCTTCAACGCCGTGCAGAACGCCTCCATCGGCCTGCTCGAGCCCATCGACGGCCTCATCGAGGAGTACGAGGACGTCTCCGTCGAGGAGTTCAAGTCCCAGTGGATCCAGTTCGCGGTCGACGAGCTGACCTACGACGGGCAGACCTACGGCCTGCCCACCGCGACCGACGCCCGTGGCCTGCTCTACAACGAGAACATCCTCAAGGACGTCGGGATCGACCTGGACATGTTCGACCCGACGCAGCACGTCATCACCTGGGACGAGCTGCGCGAGGTCGCCCGGCAGGTCACCCACGAGGACTCCCGCGGCAACTACGACCGCTTCGGCTTCGTGCCGTGGGTGGACCAGGGCACGCCCTACACCTGGGCCTTCGGCCTGGGCGCCGAGGTCTACGACAACGAGACCTCGAAGATCACCCTGGACTCCCCCGAGTGGAAGGCCGTGTTCGAGCTGTACGCGGACTGGGCCGAGGAGTTCCCCTACTCCAAGGTCGACGCCTTCTACGCGACCTACCAGCCGCCGAACGCGCCGCCCACCCAGAACGCGCTGTTCTCCGAGCGCCTGGCCATCACGCCGACCGGCCCGTGGCAGATCCAGGGCAACGAGAAGTACGCCCCGGACCTCCCGCTGAAGTGGACCTGGCTGCCCGTCCAGAAGGACGGCGACCCCACCTACACGTGGTCGGGCGGCCAGTCGCTGGTGATCCCCAAGGGCGCGAACATGACCAAGACGCTCTGGGAGTTCCTGAAGTTCTTCGCGGGCTACCCGGGCCAGTCGATCTACCAGCCGATGCTGGGCAACCTGCCCACGAACCTGCAGGCGATCGTCGAGAAGAAGTACAACCCGGGGGCGGAGCTGTTCCGGGAGATGCTCCCGAACTCGACCTCCCGTCCGCCGCTGCCGGTGGGCTCGGCCGTGTGGGACACCACCGACCGCGCCAAGTCCTCCGTGGCGCTGGGGTCCAAGACGCCGCAGGAGGCGATCGAGGAGAACCAGGCCCTGATCGCCCCGAAGATGGCGCTGTTCCCCGACTTCAAGATGCCCGAGACGTACGGCAAGCCCAGCCCCATCCCCGAGGCCTGAGCCTCGCCCGGGCTCCGCGACCTCCGCGTCGCGGGGCCCGGGCGGCCCCGGCCGATTCCGTCCCGAAAAGATCCGACGAATCGTCCGATGCCCCTCCCCAAGCCCTGCCCCCATCGGGCAGGCTGAAGACGTCGGCCCCTCGGCCGGCCCGGGACCCGGCACCATCGCGGGCCCCGACCCCGGCCACCGGCCGGACCTCCGGCCATCGGCCGGCCCCCAGACCTCCGGCCATCGGCCGGACCGCAGACCTCCGGCCTCCCGGCCGGACAGGAAACCCACGAGACGGGAAGCAGGAATCCACCCCATGACCTCCCCCCTGGACACGGCAGCGCCCTTGCGGATCGCCGTGCTCTCCGCCTGGCACGTGCACGCCGAGGAGTACGGACGCGCCGCGATCGACCACCCGGGCACCGAGCTGGTCGCCGTGTGGGACGACGACGCGCCCCGCGGGCAGGAGCTCGCCGAGCGCCTGGGCGTCCCCTTCGAGGCCGATCTCGAGGCGCTGCTGGCGCGCGAGGACCTCGACGGCGTCACCGTCACCACCGCCACCAGCGACCACGACGAGGTGCTCGGAAAGGCCATCGCCGCGGGCAAGCACGTCTTCACCGAGAAGCTGCTCTCCCCCACCGTCGAGGGCTGCGACGTCCTCGTCGAGGCGGCCGGCGCCGCCGGCGTGGCGCTGACCGTGTCGCTGCCGCGCCTGTCCCACGGGTACTGCGTGGCCCTGCGCGAGGTGCTCGAGGCCGGGACGCTGGGACGCCTCACGTACTCGCGCGTGCGCCTGGCCCACAACGGCTCCCTCGCCAACTGGCTGCCCGAGCGCTTCTACGACGCGACCGAGGCCCTCGGCGGCGCGTTCTCGGACCTCGCCGCCCACCCCGTCTACCTCACCCAGCTGATCCTGGGCGAGGACGTGCAGGTCGCCGGTGCGACCTACACCGACATGACCGGCCGCGGCGTCGAGGACAACGCGGTGGTCACCGTGACCTCGGCCGACGGCGCCATCGGCGTGGTCGAGACCGGGTTCGTCACCCCCGCCAGCCCGTTCACGATCGAGGTCCTCGGCACCGAGGGCTCCCTGATCTACGGCTTCGAGGAGGACGAGCAGGGCGCCGTGATGCGCGTGAACGCCGGCGACGGCTTCCAGCGCGTCGATGTCCCCGCCGATGCCCCCGCCCCCTTCGACCTCTGGGTCGAGGCGATCCGCACCGGCGAGCCCACCACCGAGAACCTGCGGCGGGCGCGCGCCCTGACGGCCCTGGTCGTCGCGGCGAACGACCGCGCGCACGCCTGAGCGGCCCCGCCCCGGGCTCTGCCCTCCGCCCCCACCACTGCTGACCCAGAACGCATCCCACCAGGAGAACCAGGAACCATGACCACCACCTCCACCGCCCCCCTCCCGAGCTCCGCGACCATCACCTCGCCCGTCCGCATCGGCATCATCGGCGGCGGCGGCATCGCCGGCGCGCACCTGAACGGCTACAAGGCCGCCGGCGACGCCGTGCGCATCACCGCCATCGCCGATGCCTTCGAGAAGACCCTCGCCCAGCGCGTCGAGGAGACCGGCGCGAAGGGCTACTCCGACTTCGCCGAGCTCGTGAAGGACCCCGAGGTCGACGCCGTCGACATCTGCCTGCCCCACCACCTGCACCGCGACGCGATCGTCGCGGCCGCCGAGGCCGGCAAGCACATCCTCTGCGAGAAGCCGCTGTGCCTGACCCCCGAGGAGGCCCGCGACGTCCGCGACGCCGTGCAGAAGGCCGGCGTCACCCTCATGTGCGCGCACAACCAGCTGTTCATGCCGGCGGTCGCCAAGGCCAAGGAGATCATCGACTCCGGCGCCCTGGGCACCGTGTACGAGGTCCGCACGACCGACTCGTTCTACAACAACTTCGACCCGGCGAACATGGGCTGGCGTGCGAAGGCCGCGACCTCCGGCGGCGGCGAGTACATCGACACCGGCTACCACCCCACCTACCTGCTCATGCACCTGTCCGGCGGCGGCCGCCCCGAGAAGGTCTTCTCGATGATGTCCACCCACCGCCTGGACTTCATGGAGGGCGAGGACTCCGCACAGGTCCTGGTGCGCTTCGACAACGGCAGCGTGGGCCAGCTGGTCACCTCGTGGGCCTACCAGGCCGCCCCCGGCACCGACCGCTTCAGCGTGGTGGGCGAGAAGGGCTCGCTCAGCTCCGACGGCACCACCCTGCGCGTCAAGCTGCACGCCGAGGACACGGAGCAGGTCTTCGAGCACGAGGAGGTCGACACCTTCGCCGCGGAGATCGCCGACTTCCTCGAGTGCCTCACCACGGGCAAGCGCCCGCTGAACACCGAGGACGAGGGCATCGCCGTGCTCGGCATCATCCTCGCCGCCTACGAGAGCGCCCGCACCGGCACCCTCGCGGACGTCCCCGAGGTCTGATCCCCTCCCGCCGGCCCCGCGGTACCCGCCGCGGGGCCGGCGCCCTCTCCTCCTCCCGAAGCGGCCGCCGATCCCGATCCCGGCCGCTGCGCGCTCGGACCTCGTCGCAGCGCGCCCACCCCCGCGTTCCCTCCCCCACCCCTGGAGACGATGATGTCCCACCGGAACCTCCCCTCCTCCGCCCTTCGCCGCCCCCTCGGCCGTCGCAGCGCCCTCGGCGCGGGCCTCGGCGCCACCGCCCTGGCCCTCGGGGCCGCGTCCCCGGCCGCGGCCGGCGGTCCCGCCCCGCTCGCGGGCCCCGCAGCGGCAGGCGCCCCGGCCGCGCCCGTGCTGCCGGCCCCCGCCGAGCGCGGCACGCCCGGCGTGCGCTGGAAGGACGGCCACGTCCTGCCGACCTTCGCGCGCGCCACATCCCTGCGGGTCGCCGATCCCCGGGAGCTGGACGGCTTCGCGCAGACGCTCCTGGTCACCCTGCAGGGCCTGGTCAACCGCGAGCGCCCCGAGATCTACCTGGTCCTGGACGAGGTCGACGCCACCTGGGTGCCGGACCTCCCCGTGCCCACCGAGACCGTCGAGGACCCGCTGAGCCTGGTCGAGACCTACCGCGACCGCATCGCCGGCGCCGTCGTCTACGACATGGACGCGCCGGACACCATCAACGTGGCCACCACCCTGGCCGCCCTGCACGGCGGCGTCGCCGCCACCGCCGAGCTCGCCGCCGAGCACGGTCTGGAGATCCTCGAGGACCTCCGCGGGCGCTTCGAGGACGACCCGGCCGCGATCTACGCCTGGGCCCACGAGACCCTGTGGGAGCAGTGCACCCACCGCATGCTGGTGGGCCTGCCGCCCACCCGGACCGTCGAGGTCGACGGCGTCGCCTGGACGGAGGCGCTGCGCTGGCCCGAGCAGACCCGCGACTTCTCCAACCGCGAGGTGCGCACCGTCGACCTGTCCGCGCATCTCGACGCCGAGGCGGTCTTCGTCCGCATGACCGACGCCTTCCCCGAGGATGGCTGGGGCCCGGACGTCTACGGCGTCACCGTCGAGGCCGATGGCGCGCAGATCGCCGCCTTCACCCCCGGTGCCCCGGAGGAGGAGCCCTTCCTCTTCGACGGCTCCGGCTCGACGGTCCTCGAGGGCCACCGCTTCGCCGACGGCGGCGGGCGCTTCATCTACCGGATCGCGGTGCCGGAGGGCGCGACGAGCCTGTCCGTCTCTCTGGACATCGTCAACCAGTTCGTCGTCTCGATCACCGGCACCTCCCCCACCCGGGTCGAGCCGTTCGTCCACTTCCGCGACATGGCCGCCGCGACCGATGCGCTCGTGGTCTGGCTGCCGCCCTCGGGCGACAGCGGCTCCCAGTTCACGCAGCTGCTGGATGCGCTCGAGCCCGGGTCGGCCTTCGCCGGCTGGTTCGCGAACGACGTCTCCGGCGAGTGGTCCGGGGTGACGCTGTGCAGCCAGGCCGGGGTGATCGTCGTCCCGGCGGACTGGTACGCCAACGGCTCCGCGCTGTCCGGGGTCGCGGCCGATGTGCACCACGTCCCCGCGCGGCGGTCCTCGCAGCGCCCCGAGGACGCGACCTACGTGACCCTCATCTTCGGCGAGGGCGACAACATCCAGTACTGCCAGCGGCACCTGCGGGCGCTGTGGGACGACCCGGCGCGCGGGCAGGTCCCGATCTCCTGGACCGTCAGCCCGCTGCTGGAGGACGCCGGCCCCGCGCTGCTGCGCCACCTCCGCGACACCGGCACCGACAACGACCTGCTGGTGTGCGGGCCCTCCGGCGCCGGCTACACCTACGGCGATTCCTGGCCGGAGGACGAGCTCGCGGTCTACACGGGCATCACCGGCGGCTACCTGGCCCGCACCGGTCTCGACGTCATCTACGGGTACACCACGCCCACGCCCGACGGCGACAACCCCGTCATGCCCGAGCGGGTGCTGGAGGCCTACGCCCGCGACGTGCGCCTGCGCGGCATCATGCAGACGGGCGACCCGTACGAGATCTCGGAGCCCGGGGCCGCGGTCCCGCTGATCGCCGCCCTGTCCCCCTTCGGCGACCCCGAGAGCTATCGGACGCAGATCGAGGAGATGATCGCCGAGCGCAAGGGCCCCGGCCCGCTGTTCATCGCGGTGCACGTGCACGCCTGGTCCTTCACCCCGTCGAAGGCGGCCGAGCTGGTGGCGAGCCTGCCGGAGGGCGTGCGGGTCGTCCTCGCGGACGAGTTCTTCGACCTGTTCCGGCGGTCGCAGGAGGGCTGAGGCGGCACGGCGGCCGCCCGCACCGCGGTCGCCGTGCGGCCCGCCCGGGCACGGGCCGGGCTCAGCTCCGCAGGATCCCCGCCACCAGGTACGCCGCGCACAGCGCGCCGAGCAGGAGCACCGCGCCGGTGGCCACGAGCATCGGCACGCCCGAGCGGGCCAGCCCGTCCTCCTCGACGAGGCCGCGGTGCTCGCGGGCGTAGCCGTGGGCGGTGGCGACGTAGGCGAGGATCGCGCAGCCGGCCACGGCCAGGCCTGCCACCACCGCCGTCACCCCGAGGGCGGGGGCGGTGAAGCGGGCGGCCACCAGCCCGGCGGCGGCGAAGGACAGGCAGGTGCGACGCCATGCCAGCAGGGTGCGCTCGACCTGCAGCCCCGGGTCGAAGGGCGCGTCGCCCGGTCGGCGCGGGCGCCCCGGCGGGCCGCCCGGCGGCGGCCCCGGAGGCCCGGGCGGCGGGGCGGGCGGGGTGGGGCCCGCAGGCGGCGTGCTCACGCGAACAGGCCGATGGTCACCAGGGCCGCCGCGATGATCACCCCGGCCACGATGATCGCGCCGGCGCCGAGGCCCGGCAGCGGCGTGCCGCGGCGCAGGGAGCGCTCGGTCGCGGCCCAGCCCCACCACGCCTGCAGGGAGGCGACGGTGCCCAGCACCACGAAGACCCCGGCGGCGGCCGCCCGCCACCCCAGGGCCTCCGGCAGGGCCAGGGCCTCGAGGGCGAACGCCCCCGCGTACAGGGCCAGGGCTGTGCGCAGCCAGGCGAGGAAGGTGCGCTCGTTGGCGAGGCTGAACCGGGGATCGGGCTCGTCGCCGTCGCGGTAGACGGTGCCGGGGAAGCGGCGGGGGGCGTTCATGCATCGGCCTTTCGCAGGGACGCCGTGCGGAAGCCGGCGTTGCCCATCGAGGAATCCGGGGTGTTCTGGGACCGCGCGGAGTTGCGGTACCGGTTGCAGTAGGAGATGTGGCAGAGGTAGCTGCCGCCGCGCAGCACGCGCGAGGGCCCCTCCTCGGGGCCGACGGGATCGGTGACCAGGGCGCGCTGGGCGGCGGTGGTGCCGCGGCGGTAGGTGGCGGGGTGGAAGACGTCCTCGCACCACTCCCACACGTTGCCGACGCTCTGCCACAGGCCGTAGCCGTTGCGGGAGAACGCGCGCACGGGCGCGGTGGTGAGGCAGCCGTCCTCGAGGGTGTTGGCGCGCGGGAAGTCGCCCTGCCAGATGTTGGCGCGCCAGCCGCCGTGCTCCGGGTCGCCGCCGGTGTCCGGCTCCTCGTCGCCCCAGGGGTACTTCGCGCCGTCGAGACCGCCGCGGGAGGCGTACTCCCATTCGGCCTCCGTCGGCAGGCGCCGTCCCGCCCAGGCGCAGTACGCCTGGGCATCGTTCCAGCTCACATGCGTGACCGGATGGTCGCCGATGCCCTCGATCGAGGAGTCCCGCCCGCCGGGCCGGCGCCAGTGCGCGCCCTTCACCCCCGCCCACCAGGGCACGCCCGAGGTGGGGCCCATGATGTCCTCGGGCGGCGCGGAGATCGCGAGATGGAAGACCGCGGAGAACCCGAAGGACTCCGCCTCGGTGACGTAGCCGGTGTCCTCGACGAAGCGGGCGAAGTCGTCGTTCGTGACCGTGGTGGCGTCGATGTCGAAGGCGCTGATCGCGACCTCGTGGCGGGGCGTCTCGCCGTCGCCGCGGTTGCGGTCCCCCGAGGAGTCGCCCATGACGAACGTTCCCGCGGGGACGTGCGCCTGCTCGATGCGGTGGCGGGCGACGCCAGTCGCGGATGCGGCCGATGGCCCCGAGCCGTTCTCCGCGGATCCCGCAGGCGTTCCCGCGGGAACGTCGCGCGGCGCGGGAGCGGTGCCCAGCGCCAGGGCCTGCGCCCGGGTGGGGGTGCATCCGCAGCCGCAGCCTGCTGTCCCGTTCTCCGACATCCACGCCCTCCGCTCGTCCCATCGTCCTGCCGCCGGCCCGCGGTCGTCCCCGATTGTCTCAGGGATGACGGCGCGGACGCCTAGGCTACTCGCACTTGCACCTAGTCGCATATGCACTTAGAGTCTCGTCATCGCTCTCGAGGAGGAGATGACCATGAAGCTCGAGTTCCCGCTGCTGGGACTGCTGGCCGCCCGATCGATGACCGGCTACGACATCGCCCGATGGACCCGGGTGGAGGGAAAGTTCTCCGGGCTGGACCGCCACCCCAGCCAGATCTACCGGCTCCTCTCGCGCATGGAGACCGAGGGCTGGGTCTCGCACGTCGTCGACCCGCGCTCCACCGCCCCGGACGCCAAGGTGTACTCGGTGACCGATGCCGGCTTCGCACGGCTGCTGCGCTGGGTGCACTCGGTGTACTCGCCCCCGCGCCGGTTCCAGGACCCGGAGTTCATCGGCCGCCTGCGCATCGCCGCGATGGTCGATCTCCCCCGCGCGCTGCAGCTCCTGGAGGAGGAGCTGGAGGCGCGCCGCCGCCAGGTCGCCGAGAACCGGGGCCGCGACCGCGGCGAGGACCATCTCTCCGAGGCCGCGCGTCCCGAGATCGACGTCCATGCCCTGGCGCTCTTCGCCGACGAGCTCAACGCCTACGGCGAGGCGGCCATCGACCAGTGGATCTCGTGGCTCGAGCGGATGCACGACGTGATCACGCAGCAGCTCGCGCAGCGCGCCGAGCAGGGCGCGACCGAGCAGGGGACGATCGAGCAGGGCGCGGCGCCCTCCAAGTCCGGCTCCTCGGAGAGGACGGGCCGGTGAGAGCCGTCGTCCTCCTTTTCGACAGCCTGAACCGGCGCTTCCTCCCGCCCTACGGGGCGCGCGGGATCCACGCCCCGAACTTCTCCCGGCTGGCGGAGCGCAGCACCCGCTTCGAGACCTGCTACGGCGGGTCCATGCCGTGCATGCCGGCCCGCCGCGAGCTGCACACCGGGCGCCACAACTTCCTGCACCGCTCGTGGGGGCCGCTGGAGCCCTTCGACGACTCCGTCCCGCAGATGCTCAGCGAGAACGGCGTGTACACGCACCTGGTCACCGACCACCAGCACTACTGGGAGGACGGCGGCGCGACGTACCACAACCGCTTCGACTCCTACGAGTTCTTCCGCGGGCAGGAGGGCGATGCCTGGAAGGGGCACGTCGCCGATCCGATCGAGCCGGAGGACAGCCCGCGCCGGATCCGCCACGGGCTGTGGCGGCAGGACCTCATCAACCGCGAGTACCTGCGCGACGAGGCCGACCACCCGCAGACCCGCACGGTCGACGCCGGCCTCGAGTTCCTGGCGACCAACCGGGACGAGGACGGCTGGATGCTGCAGATCGAGTGCTTCGACCCGCACGAGCCGTTCTTCTCCTACGCCCAGTACCAGCGCCTGTACGGCCTGGACCCGGAGGATCCGCGCCGCACCGACTGGCCCGACTACAAGCGCGCCGACGAGGACGTCGAGACGGTGGAGCGCATCCGCGACGAGTATTCGGCGCTGCTGAGCATGTGCGACGCCTCCCTGGGACGGGTCCTCGACCGCTTCGACGAGGACGACCTCTGGAAGGACACCCTGCTGATCGTCTGCACCGACCACGGGCTCCTCCTGGGCGAGCACGGCTGGTGGGGGAAGAACGTCCAGCACTGGTACGACGAGAACATCCACACGCCGCTGTTCGTGGCCGATCCGCGGCACGGCGGCGCCGGCGAGACGCGCAAGAGCCTCGTGCAGACCGTGGACCTCGGGCCGACGCTGCTGGACTACTTCGGGATCCCGGCCACCGCGCGGATGCAGGGGCGCTCGATCGCCCCGGTGCTCGCCGAGGACGCCCCGATCCGCGAGCACGCCCTCTTCGGCACCTTCGGCGGGCACGTCAACGTCACCGACGGCCGCTACGTCTACATGCGCGCCGCCGTCGACGCGGGCAACGGCCCGCTGTTCGAGCACACGCTCATGCCCACCCACATGAACCAGCGCTTCTCCCCCGCCGAGCTGGTCGACGCCGAGCTCCACCCCCCGCTGTCCTTCACCCAGGGCGCCCCCGTGCTGCGCCTGCCGGGACGCGCGATGGGCAGCTCCGCGGACCTGGGCACGGCCCTGTTCGACCTCGAGACCGACCCCGAGCAGACGCACCCCCTGCTGGACGACGCGCTCGAGCTGCGCATGATCACGCTGCTGCTGGAGGCGATGCGCCAGGCCGATGCCCCGCCGTCGCAGTACCTCCGGCTGGGCCTTCCCGAGCACGGGCCCGCGACCGAGGAGCATCTGCTCGCCCGCGCCCAGCACCCCACGTATCTGGCGTCCCTGGCACCGCTGCCCTCGGCCGAGCAGTTCGCCGCGACGTCCCCCGTGGTCGTCTCCTCCCTGCGCGAGCTGATGGCCGACGAGGACCGGGCGCAGATCCTGCGCTCGCAGCTGGGAGGCGCGGCCGATTCGCTCGCGCGTCTCGCCGGCGCCTCGACGCTGCTGCAGCTCGCGCCCCTGTCGCCGCTGCTGCGCTCTGCGGTGCTGGCCGAGCTCGACGCCCGGCTGACCGCCGCCCCCGCTTCCTGACCCACCGACCCGAATCCGCCGCGCCGCGGCCTGATCCATCTCGACGAGGAGATCCGCCATGTCCCCGACCCAGGAGACGGCTCCTGCGACCGCAGGAGAGCGTTCCGCCCCCGCGCCCCGCCTCACCCCCGACGGCAAGGGGGTGATCGTCCCGGGCCGATGGCGCAAGCTCGCGCTCGTCGGCGGATCCCTGTTCGCCGACAACAACGAGACCAGCCTGCTCAGCGTGCTCGCCGCCGTGATCCTCCCGGCCCTGGGCATCGGCACCGCCGCCCTCGGCCAGCTGGTCGCCGCCGGCAAGGCCATCGCCGTCGTGTTCGGCCCCTTCTGGGCGTTCGTCGCCCGGAGGACGAACCGCAAGAAGACCTTCGTGCTCACCTCCGTCGCCGCAGGCCTCGCGACCATCGCGACCGGCTTCGCGCAGGGGTACGGCACGCTGCTGCTGGGCTACGGCGTCACCGCCGCCTTCGTGGCGGCGTCCCTGCCGCTCATCTCGGAGATCACCAGCGATCTGTTCGACGAGCGCTCCCGCGGGCGCGCCTCCGGATACACCTGGGGCGGAGTGGCGCTGCTGGGGGCCATCGCCGGGCCGCTGATCGGGCAGCTCGCGAACGTCGAGGACGGCTGGCGCTACGGCTTCTATCTCTGGGGCGGGATCATGGTGATCCTGGCCCTGGCGGTCTGGCTCTTCTTCGAGGACCCCGGGGTCGGCGCGAGCGAGGCCGCGTCCACCTCCATGACCGCAGAGCAGCGGGCGGTGAACGACACGCTCACCTGGGCCAAGGTGCGCCAGATGTTCACGATCCCCACCTTCGTGCTGATGCTCGTGCAGCGCCTGGTGAGCGGGCACCTGCTCATCGCCTCCTTCGGAGTCATCTTCCTGGTGCAGACCTACGGCTTCACCACGGCCGTCGCGGCCGTCGTGACGCTGCCGTTCGGCCTCGGCTTCCTCGGGGGGACCCTCGTCGGCGGCGCGGTGACCGATCTGCTGCACGTCCGCTTCCCGCGCTGGGGACGCATCGCCGTGCTCCAGTTCGCGCAGCTCGCCTTCGGCGCGGTGGCCATCGTCGCCACCCAGCACGACTGGGGCGGCATCGGCGTGTTCGCCGCCTTCTGGGCCGTGCTCGGCCTGCTGCAGGGCTTCAACCCCGGCGTGAACCGGCCGATCGTCGCCGCGGTGGTGCCGCCCGAGATGCGCGGCGCCGCCTATGCCCTCATGCTCAGCGTCTTCGAGGCCTTCGCCTACGCCGCCTTCAACCTCCTCGCCGGCTACCTCGGCGAGGCCTACGGGCTGGGGGTCGTCATGCTCTGGCTCCCCGGCATCCTCATGCTCGTCAACGGGCTCTTCGTCACGGCCCTCTACGTCACCTATCCCCGCGACGCGATCCGCCTCGAGGACACGCTGCGGGACCGGGCACGGAGCACCCCCGGCACGCCCTGACCGCAGCTCCCCTGCCCGGACCGCGCTCGTCCCCCTCCCGGGGACGAGCGCGGTCCGCGTCCGGCAGGAGTCGCGATGCGCACCGGGCGCGGCGACAATGCTCAAACCTTTGAGTCTTCGGTTCAAACGTTTGAACCCCTACGGTCGAACCACACGGCCCGGCGCTCGAGGCACTCGACACCGACGTCCCGCTCCCGCTGCGGCCGCGCGACTCGAAGGAGAGACATGTCCACCACCGCCACCGCCACCGGCCCGGCCTCGACGCTCGCGCCGTCGCGCCCCTTCGGCCTCCGCGACAGGATCGGCTACCTGTTCGGGGACCTGGGCAACGACTTCACGTTCATCCTGGCCTCCGCGTACCTGATGGTCTACTTCACCAACGTCGCCGGGCTCGAGGCCGCGCACGTGGGTCTGCTGTTCCTGGCGGCGCGGCTCATCGATGCGTTCACGGACATCGGCTGGGGCCGCTTCCTGGACCGCCACCGTCCCAGCCGCCTGGGTCGCTTCCGGCCGTGGATCGGGCGCATGGCGATCCCCGTCGGCATCGCGAGCATGCTGCTGTACGTGCCCTTCACGGCCGACTGGGCCTACGGCGCGAAGCTCGCCTATGCGGTGGCGACCTACCTGCTGTGGGGCTCGATCTGCTACACGACCACGAACATCTCCTACGGGTCGATGGCCTCGGTGATGACGATCGTCCCCGCCGAGCGGGCCTCGCTGTCCGTCTTCCGCAGCATCGGCGCGAACTTCGCGGGGCTGTTCGTCTCGCTCGTGCCGCCGCTGCTGATCTACACGATGGTCGACGGCACCTCCCGGCTCGACCCGCAGCGCATGTTCGCGGTCGCGGCGGTGTTCTCCGTGCTGGCCGTGCTCTGGTACTTCCTGTGCTTCGCGAACGTCCGCGAGCGCGTCAGCGCCCCCGTCGACGTCGCGCACCGTCGCAGCTTCGGGTCCCTGGCGCGGTCGCTGGTCACCAGCCGCCCTCTGCTCACCCTGGTCACGGCGAACATCGTCATCATGCTGGGCTCGCTGCTGATGGGCACGATGGCCGCCTACCTGTGGCTCTACCACTTCAATGACGGGGCCCTGTCCGGGCCCGCCCAGCTGACCTCGTACCTGCCCGGACTGCTGCTGGCGCCCGTCGCGGCGCGCCTCGCGGCCCGCTTCGGCAAGAAGGAGGTCGTCACGGCCTCGCTCGTGCTCGCCGGTGGTCTCTACATCGTCATCTTCCTCCTGCAGATCACCTCCCCCTGGGTATTCATCGCCATGGCGTTCGCGGCCGGCTTCGGCATCGGGTTCTACAACCTCATGGTGTGGGCGCTGATCGGCGACGTCATCGACGACGAGGAGCGCCGCAGCGGCGAGCGCGACGACGGCACGGTCTACGCCGTGAACACCTGGGCCCGCAAGCTCGGGCAGGCGGCAGCAGGTGGCCTCGGAGGGTTCGCCCTGGGCATGGTCGGCTTCCGTGCCGCCGAGACCGTGCAGACCCCCGCGACCATCCAGGGGATCTACGCCGTCGCGACCCTCGTCCCCGGGATCCTGTTCCTCGTCGCGGCCGCGATCCTGCTGCTGGCGTACCCGCTGGGGCGCCGCCGCGTGGAGAGCACGGTGCAGGAGCTCGCACGCCGCCGCACCGAGGCGGAGGCGTCGGCATGATCCCCCGCGCCGCCTCCCGCCCGACGCTCAAGGACGTCGCCGCTGCGGCCCATGTGTCCGTCTCCACCGTGTCCTACGCGCTGAACGACGAATCTCGCGTGCGTCTCGCGGCCGAGACCCGGTCGCGGATCCGACGCATCGCCAAGGAGCTCGGGTACACCCCCAACGGCATCGCCCGGTCCCTGCAGTCCCGCTCCAGCCGGAGCATCGGCGTGGTCGTGAGCAAGCCGCTCACCTTCCTGCGGTATGCGGCGATCGTGCAGGGGGCGGGTACCGCGATCACCGGGCACGGGTTCCGCATGGCGGTGCTCCCCGACGCGAGCGGGGCGTCCTTCATCGACGACTGCCGCAGCGGCCTGCTGGACGGGCTCATCTTCATCGGCCACGACGACGTCTCGGTCCCGGAGCTCCTGGTCGAGGCGGCAGCCGACGGCTCGGCACCGCTGGTGACGATCGACGCCGGCGCCCCGGGCCCCGAGGCGCCGTACTCGAGCGTGGACTTCGACTACGCCGCCGGAGCCGAGTCCATGGTCCAGGAGCTCAGGGGCCGCGGCATCACCACCGTCCTGCACCTGCGGCCCGAGGTCTCCTCCCGTGCCGAGCGGGAGCGCCAGGCCGCGCTCATGCGGGCGCTGGGCCGGGCCGACCGCCTCGCCCTCCAGGTCGTCAGCACCGGACTGCGGGACGAGGAGCTGCGGCGGACGGGTCAGGACCCCGGACTCGACCGCACCTACCTCGATCGCCTCACGGCGCGCCTGCGGGCGGCGCTGTCCGAGGCCGATGGCCCCGCGGGCAGCACGGCGGTGCTGTGCTCCTGGGGCGCCGACGTCGAGGCGACGCTGTCCGTCGTGACCGCGGGCTTCCCCGGGACGACCGTCGCCTCCCTGGCCTCGGGCTGGCCCCGGATCGAGCTGTGGGAGCGTCTGATCTACTCCGCGCTACCGCTGCAGGAGGCCGGGGAGAGAGCCGTGGAGCTCCTCGCCGGGGAGCTGCGCCCCGATGCTCGCCACGAGCACGTGATGCTGACGCCCCGGATCCAGCCGCCGCCCGGGCAGGCCCCACCGCCGCAGGGCTGATCCCCTGCGACCGGTCGCCCGGCCGCCGGTCCCCGCGACATCGCCTAGCCGTGCCCCCGTCCCGATGCCCGCCCCCGATGCCACCACCGCACCCTCCGTCCGAAGGAACGCCCTATGCCCCGTCCCAACATCGTCTTCATCATGTCCGACGACCACGCCGCCCACGCGATCTCCGCCTACGGCAGCCGCGTCAACCGCACGCCCCACCTGGACCGCATCGCGCAGGAGGGGATGCGCATGGACGCCGTGTTCTGCACGAACTCCATCTGCAGCCCCTCGCGCGCCTCGATCCTCACCGGCACCTACAGCCACGTCAACGGCGTCTCCTCCATCTGGACCGAGATGGACTACCGCGTCCCGACCTTCGCGAAGTGCCTGCGCGAGAACGGCTACCGCACCGCCATGTTCGGCAAGTGGCACCTGGGCGAGCACGGCCACTCGCTCCCCCGCGACTTCGACGACTGGACGATCTTCCCCGGCCAGGGCGACTACGTCGACCCCGAGATGATCGACGAGAACGGCCCCCGCATCGTCGAGGGCTACGCCACCGACATCGTCACCGACATGACGATCGACTGGATCGACGGCCTGGTCGCCGACGACCCCGAGAAGCCCTTCCTGGCGATGGTCCACCACAAGGCTCCCCACCGGCCGTGGGTCCCCGACGAGAAGCACCGGCACCTCTACGCCGACGGCACCATCCCGGAGCCGGAGACGTTCTTCGACGACCTCGAGTCCCGGTCGAAGGCGGTGCGCGGCGTGCACATGAGCATCGCCGACGACATGGGCGCCGACGACCTCAAGCAGGAGGTCCCCGAGCACCTGCGCGGCGCGGAGAACCGCGAGGAGCGGATGCGCTGGAAGTACCAGATCTACATGCGCGACTACCTCCAGTGCATCCAGTCGATCGACGACAACGTCGGTCGCCTGCTGGACCACCTCGAGGAGCGGGGGCTGGCGGAGAACACCCTCGTGGTCTACACCTCCGACCAGGGCTTCTTCCTCGGGGACCACGGCTGGTTCGACAAGCGCCTCATGTACGACCAGTCCCTGCAGATGCCGATGCTGATCCGCTGGCCCGCCGCGATCGCCCCGGGCACCCGCTGCGAGGAGATCATCACCAACGTCGACTTCGCCGCGACCTTCCTGGACGCCTGCGGTCTCGATGCCGCGGAGGTGCTGCCCACCTCGCAGGGCCGCAGCTTCCTGCCCCTGCTGCGCGGCGAGCAGGTCGAGGACTGGCCCGAGGCGATGTACTACCGGTACTGGGAGCACGACGACCCGATCCACCACGCCCCGGCGCACTACGGGATCCGCACGCGCAGCCACAAGCTCATCCACTACTACGGCGCCGGTCTCGGCGTCCCCGGCGCCTCGGACCGGATCTTCGAGAGCGAATGGGAGCTGTACGACCTGCAGGCGGATCCCATCGAGGTGCGCAACATCGCCGACGACCCGGCGTACGCGGAGGTCCGTGGGCAGCTCGAGGCGCTGCTCGCCCAGTACCAGGAGCGCTATGCCGACGAGCCCTACCGCGGCCCCGACACCCCGCACCCGGAATGGGGCCCTTACGACGAGGAGATCTTCGCGCGCGTCGCGGAGTACGTGGCGGCGATCGACGCCTCCAGCCGCTGACCCGCGGCGGGTCCCCGCCCCGCGGCGGGACGCTCCCGGGCGTCCCGCCGCGGTCCGTCAGACCGACCAGTCCAGCCGCGGCGTGTCCGGGCCGGCGTAGGGCGCATCGCCCACGTCGGCCTGGAGCCGCGCCAGCTGCGCCTCGAGCTCGGCGCGGATCCCCGCGTAGGCGGGGTCCTCGGCCACGTTGGTGAGCTCGGCCGGATCGGCGACGAGGTCGTACAGCTCCCACTGCGCGGGCCACACCGCATCGCTCGAGCCCGGCGAGCCGAGCCCGTCGTTGTAGTAGTGGATCAGCTTGTGGGTGCGGGTGCGGATCCCGTAGTGGGCCGGGGCGTGGTGGGCGGGCTCGTCGTGCTCCCAGTAGCGGTAGTAGACGGCGTCGGGCCAGTCTTCGACGCTCTCCCCGCGCAGCCACGGCAGCAGGCTGCGGCCCTGCTGGGCGGGCAGGGCCGCGGGCTCCACCCCGCAGGCCTCCAGCAGCGTCGCGGCGATGTCGACGTTGGTGGCCATCGCCTCGACCTCGGTGCCGGCGGGGATCTGCCCCGGCCATCGGACCAGGAACGGCATGGTCAGCGACTCGTCGAACATGAGGCGCTTGTCGAACCAGCCGTGGTCGCCCAGGAAGAACCCCTGGTCGGAGGTGTAGACGACGATGGTGTCCTCGGCCCGGTCATGCTCCTCGAGCCAGTCCAGCAGGGTGGCCACGGAGTCGTCGACGGCCTGGACGGTGCGCAGGTAGTCGCGCATGTAGCGCTGGTACTTCCAGGCGCTGCGCTCGCGCAGCCTCTCTTCGCCGCGCAGCTCCTCAGGCACCGGCTCCTTCACGTCGTGCTCGGTGAGGTCGTCCAGGGTCATCCGCACCTGCCGCACGGCGTCGCTGCGACCCTCATGGTCATCGCCGATGGTCTCCGGCTCGAGGATGGTGCCGACCTCGTAGAGGTGCTCGTGGCGCGGGTGCGGCACCCACGGCCGATGCGGAGCCTTGTGGTGGACCAGCAGGCAGAAGGGGTCATCGGCCCCGAGCTCGTCGAGGAAGGACGTGGCCTGCGCGGTGATGATGTCCGTCGCGTAGCCGCGGATCCGCTCCTGCCCGCCCGGCCCGTACATCACCGGGTCGACGTAGTCGCCCTGGTCGGGGAACACCTTCCAGTCCTCGAAGCCGCGCGGGGTGGCCTTCTCGGCGGTGCCCAGGTGCCATTTGCCGTACAGGGCGGTGCGGTAGCCGCGCTCCTGCAGCACCTCGGGGAAGGTCCGCACCCGGTAGTCGAACTGGGAGTAGATCGAGCAGGCGCCGTTGACGTGGCTGTACGTGCCCGTGAGGATCGACGCGCGCGAGGGCGTGCAGATCGAGTTGGTGCAGTACATCGCGTCCAGGCGGGCGCCCTCCGCGCCCACGCGGTCGATGCTCGGGGTCGAGTTCACGCGGCTGCCGTAGGCGGAGATCGCGTGCGCGGCGTGGTCGTCGGTGAGGACGAACAGGATGCTGGGCCGGGGGCGGGCGGCGGGGCGGGTCATGGAGGTCCTTCGTCGGCGAAAGATCGGACCTCTCCATCCTCGCCCTGCGCCGCCCGGAAGTCGAGCCGCGGGGCGCCCGCGGCTCGGCGGGCGCCCCGCGTCGGGACGAGGCGCCGGGGATCAGCCCCGGCAGGCGGAGGTCAGAGCAGGCCCTGAGCGTCGGTGCCGGCGGGGATCGGCGTCATGCGCGTGACCAGGACGGGCTTGGTGGTCAGGCCGTCGATGTCCTCGTTGAGGATCTTCACCGCGGCGCCGCCGCCGTGGACGTCGAGATCCTCGACGGTGGACCACTTCTCGATCATCGTGATGGTGCCGTCCTCGGCGTCGTGGATCGCGTAGAGCTCGCAGCCCTTCTCCTCGTGGACGGCCGAGATGCCGCGCTGCATCGCCTGCGCGAGCTCCTCCTTCTTGCCCTCGGCGGGGTAGAACACGGCGGTGACGACGACGGTCATGGTGACTCCTTCAGCAGGGGTTCGGCGAACCGCACCATCCTCCCGGACCGGCCCGGGGAAGTCGAGGCGACGGGCCGGATCGGCCCGACCATTGCCCCGCCCCTGGCGACGTGCTCGGCTCGGAGGGAACCGCGCGGCGCGGGCGCGGCGACCGCCGCTCGAAGGGGCACGGCGGCGGGGGCGCGATCGAGGAGGATCTGCCATGAGCACCGAGGACGACGTCCGACGCCTGGCCACCGCCCTGCCCGAGGTCTCGGAGAAGCCCAGCTACGGCACCCCCGCGTTCTTCGTCGCCGGGAGGATCTTCGCCCGGATGCACGAGATGCCCGAGGTGCTGGTCTGCTGGGTCCCGGATCTCGACGAGAAGGAGGCGCTGCTCGCCGCGGATCCCGCCGTCCTCTTCACGACCGACCACTACCGCGGCCACGCCAGCGTGCTGGTCCGCCTCGCGGAGATCGAGGTCGACGAGCTCGCCGAGCTGCTCGGGGCGGCCTGGGACGCCCGCGCTCCACGGCGCCTGCGGGAGACAGGCACCGCACGCGAGCGGCTCTGACGCCGCGCCCCCGCCCTGCCGCGCCCCGCCCTGCCGCACCCGCTGCCCGGTGCTCGATCCCCGCCGTCATCCCGTCGGGAGACGGCGCGGATCGAGCACCGGGGCGGTCAGGCGCCGGCGGGAGCCGGGTCCGCGGGGCCCTCCCCGTCGCGGCGCGCCGGCCGGGCGGGATCCTGCTCGTCGGCGCGGTGGGTGGGCCGCTCCGAGGCCTCGCCCTCCGCCGCTCCGGCCGCGGTCGCCTCCCCCGCCTCGCTCCCGGCGAGGTCGCGGGCGCGGCGCTCGGCGCGGGCCTCCCGCGCCTGGCGGCGGGCCTGCCGGCGCGCCCGCCGCTTCTCGCGGCCGCCGCGCACCAGCACGTACAGCACCGGCACCAGCACCAGCGTGAGGACGGTCGAGCTGGTCAGGCCGCCGATCACGACGATCGCCAGCGGCTGCGAGATGAACATGCCGCCGCCGGTGAGGCCCAGGGACATCGGCACCAGCGCGAAGATCGTCGCCGCCGCCGTCATGAGGATCGGCCGCAGGCGCAGCCGCGTCCCGTGCAGGACGGCGTCCATGAGCTCCATGCCCTCCGCCCGCAGCTTCCCGATCAGGTCCATCAGCACGATCGCGTTGGTCACGACGATGCCGATGAGCATGAGCAGGCCGATCAGCGAGGGCAGGCCCAGCGCGGTGTCCGTGAGCAGCAGCAGCAGGACGGCGCCGGTGGCGGCGAAGGGGATGGAGACCAGCAGGATCAGCGGCTCGATGAGGCTGCGGAAGGTCGCGATCATCACCAGCGTCACCAGGGCGATCGCGGCGAGCATGGCGATGCCCAGCTGGCTGAAGGACTCCATCATCTCCTCCTCGGCGCCGCCGACCACGAAGCTGACGCCGGCCGGGAGGTCGGTGTCCGCGGTCAGCTGGGCCACGCCCGCCGAGACCGTGTTCAGCTGGTCCGGGCCGGGGGTGAGGCTCACGGTGACCTGGCGGGTCCCGTCCTGGCGGGTGATGGTGGTGGGCACCTGCTCCTGGCTGACCGTGGCGATGTCGCCGACGGTGACGGGCTCGCCGGTGATGTCCGCCAGGCCCTCCTGGCGCTCGGTGAGCTCCTCCTGCTCCTGGCGGTCGGACTGCTGCTCCTCGCGGGCCTCCTCGAGCTCCTCGACGGCGGTCTGCGCGTCCTCATAGCCCTGCTCGGCCTGCTCGACGAACTCGTCGGCCGCCTCCCGCTGCTCCTCGAGCGCGGCCGCCGGGTCCTGCGGGGCGAGGGAGGCCGGGTCGTCGAGGGCCTCGCGCTGCTCGCGGGCGTCCTCGACGGCCTGCTCGGCCTGGTCGCGGGCCTCGCGGGCGGACTCGAGCTGCTCGTCGGCGGCCTCCTCCGCCTCGCGCTCGGCCTTGTCGGCGCGCTCGTCGGCGATGGCCTCGAGCTCGTCCTGCTCGGCCTCCTGGGCGAGCTGGGTCTGCCGCGGGGTGACGGGCAGCTCGAGCGCGGCGATCTCCTCGGGGCCTGCTCCGGGATGCGTCGGCGCGATGACGATGTCCCGCTCGGTGCCCTCGAGGGTGACGGTGCCGGCGGGCGTGCCGTCGATCGCGGCGGCGACGGCCTGACCGACATCGGCCTGGGTGAAGCCCTGCTCCGCGGCGGCCCGGCGGTCCACGTCCACACGGATCACGGACTGCTCGGCGGCGAGGTCGCTGCGGACGCTCTCGACGCCGTCCAGCTCGCCGGCGGCGTCCGCGACGTCCTGCGAGGCGGTCTCGAGATCGCCGATGTCCTCGCCCGTCAGGCGGATCTCGACGTCCTGGCTGACGGCGGAGGAGGCGAGGTCCTGCACCTCGATCTCCCCGGCGCCCTGGAGCGTGCCCATGGTGGTGCGCAGGCGGCTGGTGGCGGCGACGGTGTCGGAGTCGTCGCGCAGGGTGACGGTGAAGGAGTTCGAGCCGCTGCCGGTGGCGGCCTGGATCGAGGACACGTACGACTCGACGTCCGGGTCCTCCTCCAGCTGGGCCTCCACCAGGCGGGCGGCCTCCTCGCTGTCGGCGAGGGTGGTGCCCTGCTCGAGGGTCTGCGTCACGGCCAGGGAGGTCTGGCCCTGGCTGCCCAGCAGGTCGGTGCGCAGCAGGCCGGACATGCCGAGGGTGACCACGAGGATCACGACGGACAGGGCGAGGGTGCGGCCGGGGTGGCGCAGGGCGGTGCGGATGGCGGGCATGAGACGGCGCTGCAGGCCGTCGACGGGCGTGGACGCCTCCCCGTGGGCGGTGGGGGCGAGGGGATGCTCGCGCTGCGCGTCGGGCAGCAGGGCGCGGCCCTTGGCGGCCCGGGCGGTGTTGCGGCGGTCGATGCGGGCCTGGGCCTTCTCGTACCGCGCCTGGGCGCGGGCCTGCTGGCGATCCTGCCACGCCTCGTAGCGGGCGTCGGAGGACTGCTGCTTCGCGGGCTTCAGGGGGCGCGGCGCACGGCGCAGCACCCAGTAGCTGACGGTCGGGACGATCGTCAGGGCGACCAGCAGCGAGGCCAGCAGCGCCAGGCTGACGGTGACGGCGAAGGGCGAGAACAGCTCCCCGGCGATGCCGGTGACGAAGGCGATCGGCAGGAACACGGCGACGGTGGTCAGGGTGGAGGCGGTGATCGCCCCGGCGACCTGGCGCACCGAGTCGACGATGTCGGGGACGGTCAGGTCGTCGGTCCCCTGGCGTCGCCGGATGTTCTCGATGACGACGATGGAGTCGTCGACCACGCGCCCCACGGCGATGGTCAGGGCGCCCAGGGTCAGCATGTTCAGGGTGTAGCCGCCGACCCACAGGCCGATCATCGCGACCAGCAGGGACAGCGGAATGGAGATCGCCGCGACCAGGGTGGAGCGGAACGAGCCCAGGAACACGAGGATCACGAGCACGGCGAACAGCAGGCCCAGACCGCCCTCGACGGTGAGGTCGTGGATGGACTGCTCGATGTAGGGGGCCTGGTCGAAGAGGGTGGTGAAGGAGACGCCGTCGCCCAGCTCGGGGCCGGCGCGCTCGAGCACCTCGTTCACGCCGTGGGAGACGGAGACGACGTTGGCGTCCTTGTCCTTGACGACGGAGACGATCAGCGCGTCCTCGCCGCCGGCGCGGGCGATCGACGTCCGCTCGGAGGAGACCAGCTCGACGTCGGCGACATCGGCCAGGGCCACGGTGTCGCCGTCGGCCGTGGTCACCGGGATGGCCTCGACGTCCTCGACGGTGCCGAGGGCCGAGCCGACCT
This sequence comes from Brachybacterium phenoliresistens, assembly GCF_000576425.1. Taxonomy (GTDB): domain Bacteria; phylum Actinomycetota; class Actinomycetes; order Actinomycetales; family Dermabacteraceae; genus Brachybacterium; species Brachybacterium phenoliresistens. The sequence goes on from NZ_KK070007.1 coordinate 32,006, forward strand.
CGATCGACAGCGTCCTGCCGTCCACCAGGCCCTCGCCGGCCGGGGTGACGACCCCGGCGCTCTGCAGGGACTGCGGGATCGAGGTCGCGGCGACGTCGAGGTCCTCGGCGTCCTGCTCGCGCACGGTGATGCGCAGCTCCTGCTCGGTGCGGCCGATGACATCGACCCGGGAGACGCCGGTGACGCCCTCGAGCTCCGGCACCAGGGTGTTCTCGACCCGCTCGCCCAGCTGATCGGCCTCGCCCGGTCCGGCGACGGCGACCTGCAGCACAGGGGTGTCGTCGATCGCGGCGGAGACGACCTCCACCTCGGCCCCCGTGGGCAGGGACGACTTCACCCCGTCGACCGCGGAGCGCACGGAGTCGGACATCTCGTCCTCGTCCTCGCCGAAGGGCCACAGGACGATGGCGGTCATCGTGCCCGTGGAGGTGTCGCTGGAGACGCTGTCGATGCCCGAGACGGAGGACAGCGCCGTCTCGACCGGTTCGGTGACCTGCTTCTCGACCACGTCCGGCGAGGCCCCGGGCATCACGCCGGTGACGATGATGCCGGGAGTCGACAGCGAGGGCAGCGTCTCCTGGTTCAGGGACGTCGTCGCGACCACCCCGAACACGGCGACGAGCGCGGCGATGAGCCCGACCACCAATCGATTCAGCAGGCTCATCCGGGTCAGGGCGGTCATGGTGCTCCTTCAGGGCGGGGCGAGGCGGCAGGTCAGGCGAGACAGCGGTTCCGGTGAGGCGGCGGGTCGCGCGAGGCGACCGGAACGTCGGGACAGCGGGGCAGGCAGGCCACGGCAGGCGGAGGGCGCGGCACACCCAGCCCAGGCTCCAGGCTGTCAGGGCGGGCCTCGGCACCGCGCCCGTCGAGGGTCTACCGCCGCGCGCGGCGGGTCATCCTTCCGGATGATCCGACCCTGGACTTCCGGAGGGTGCCCGCCGGCCGGCCGTGCACGAACGGCGGTCTGAGGGCCTCGAGCCAGGCAATCGCCTGGCTCGAGGCCCTGGGGCAGCCGTCCGTGTCCGCCGGCGGCGGGCGGAGCGGTGCGAGAGGCGGGCGGGGCGGCGCGGGAGTGGCTCGCAGGGAGGGGGCGGGCCGGGCCCGCAGGGTGATGCGCGCCGTGCCGGACCTCCGTAGCCTCGGGCTGTGGACACCCCCGACCCTGCCGACCCCGCCGCCGGTCGCGCCGACCCTCCCGACCCCGCCGGCCCGGCCGCGCCCTCCCCCGCCGCCGCATCGGCCCCCCGCGGCGCCCCGGCCGCGGCGGCGCGGCGCCGGAGCCTCCGCCGGCCGGAGATCGTGCTGCTCGCCGCGTCGGTCGTGCTGTGCGCGGTCGCCGTGCCGGTGCACGCCGTCCTCTACGCGGTGCCGGTGCCGCTGGCCCTCGCCCTCGGGGCGGCGCTGTGCGGGGCGGCGCCCCTCGCGCTGATCCGGCCGCGCCTCGCGATCGCCGCGTTCGGCGTCGCAGCGCTCGCGCTGCCGCTGCTGGTCCCGGCGGATCTGGCGACGTCGTGGCCGTGGCCGTGGTCGGTGCCCGCGATGATCGCGGCGGTCGCCCTGGTGGCCGTCCTCGGTCTCGAGCACGGCTGGCGGATGGCCCTGGTGCCGGTGCTGATCGGGGCGGCGGGGACGATGGCCGCCCCGTGGCTGCGCCCGGGCGCCGCGGCGCCGGGCGTGGCCCGCGTCGATCTCATCGTGACGGGCTCCCTGGTCCTGGCCGCGTACCTCGTCGCCGTGCTGCTGGCCGGCCGGAACCGTCTGGGCCGGGAGCTCAGCAGCCAGCGCGAGCTGACCGCGGCGGAGCAGGAGCGGCGCGTCCTGGTGGAGGAGCGGGCGAGGATCGCCCGGGAGCTGCATGACGTCGTCGCCCACGGCATGTCACTGATCCAGGTGCAGGCCTCCACGGCGCGCTACCGCATCCCGGATCTGCCCGATGCGGCGGCCGCCGAGTTCGACGACATCGCCGCCTCCGCCCGCGGGTCCCTCACCGAGATGCGCCGGCTGCTGGGCGTGCTGCGCACCGAGCAGCAGGGCCCCGAGCTGGCCCCGCAGCAGGGCATCGCCGACATCCCGCAGCTGGTGGAGGGCCTGCGCCGCGCCGGGGCGGAGGTCGAGCTGGAGACGGCGCCGCCGCCCGAGGCCCTGCCGGCCCTCGACCTGCCGCCCTCGGTGCAGATCTCCGCCTACCGGATCGTCCAGGAGGCGCTGAGCAACGCCGTCCGCCATGCGCCGGGCGCCCTGATCCGCGTCGAGGTCGCGGCCGACGGGCCGGCCCTGCGGCTCCTCGTCCGCAACGGCCCAGCCGAGGCATCGGCCCCGGGGCCCCGTCCGGGACGGCAGGACCCCCGGCAGCAGGATCCCCGGCGGCAGGATCCGGGGCAGCAGGATCCCCGGCGGCAGGTCCCCTCGGCCCGAGGGCCGCATCCCGAGCAGCCGGAGCGGCCCGGGCATCCGGCGCCGCCCTCCCCCGGTCCGGGGCGCGGCCTGCGGGGCATGCGCGAGCGCGCCGCACTGCTGGGCGGCACCCTCGAGGCGGGCCCGGAGCCCGTGGGAGGATGGCGCGTCGAGGCGGTCCTCCCCGGGACGGGGACCGTGCAGGAGGGGCCATGACCATCAGCGTGCTGATCGCCGATGACCAGGGGATGGTGCGCGCCGGGTTCGCCGCGCTGCTGGACGCGCAGGAGGGGATCCGGGTCCTGGCGCAGGCGGCGGACGGCCGCGAGGCCGTGGCGGCGGCCGCCCGGCTGAGCCCGGACGTGATCCTCATGGACGTGCGGATGCCCGAGCTCGACGGGATCGCCGCCGTGCGGCAGATCCTGGATCCGCATCGGCCCTCCGCGCACGCCCCGCGGATCATCATGCTCACCACCTTCGACATCGACGACTACGTGTACGAGGCGCTGCAGGCCGGGGCCAGCGGCTTCCTGCTCAAGGACGCCGCACCGGAGGAGCTGGTCCGCGCGGTGCGCCTGGTCGCGGCGGGGGACGCCCTGCTGGACCCGAGCGTGACCGGGCGGGTCATCGCGCACTTCGCCGCGCAGAAGCCGCGGCCGCCTCGCGCCGGCGCGATCCTCGCCCAGCTCACCGACCGGGAGCGGGAGGTGCTCGTGCGGATGGCGCGCGGCATGTCCAACGCGGAGATCGCCGCCGACCTGTTCATCGCCGAGCAGACCGTGAAGACCCACGTCGGCAAGCTGCTGGCGAAGATCGGGGCGCGCGATCGCGTGCAGGCGGTCATCTTCGCCTACGACACCGGGCTGGCCGCCCCCTCCCCCTGAGGTACGGGGCCGATGCGGCTCCGCAGGGTGATGTCCGCCCGGGCACCGCGTCCATAGCCTCCTCGCACATCCCCGAGGAGGAGCCCCATGGTCACCGCCACGCCGCCGCTGCGGCGCATGTCCCCGCGGCATCGCCGCCCCGTCCCGTCCCGCCGGCCCGCCCCGCGCCCGCTCACCGGACGCGACCGCGGCATCGAGCTGGTCCGCGCCCTGTGCATCGTCGTCATCGTCTCGCTGCACGCCCTGCAGCTGGGCGTCACGGCCGATGCCTCCGGCGCGGTCCTCGACTACACCCCGGCCGGCGCCGCCTGGTACCCGCCGCTGACCTGGTTCCTGCAGGTCATGCCCCTGTTCTTCGTGATCGGCGGCTTCGCGGGCCTGCATGCGCGGCGCCGCGGCGCCGCCCGCGGGACGACGGCGGCCGGCTTCGTGGCCGGGCGCGTGCACCGGCTGCTGGTGCCGGCGCTGCTCTCGATCCTCACGGCCGGCCCGGTCCTCGCCCTGCTCGGCGCCGGCGACGGCATCGCGCCGCAGATCCTGGCCGATGCCGCCGCCCGCTACGGCCAGCCCCTGTGGTTCCTGGGCGTGTTCCTCGCCTGCCAGGCGCTGCTGCCGGCGATGCTCGCCGCGCACGAGCGCGCACCCCGGCGGAGCCTGGCCGCCCTGGTCGCCGCGGCCGTGCTCGTGGACGCGCTGCGGGTCGCCGGCGGCGTCGAGGCGTTCGGGTATCTGAACCTCGCCGCAGTCTGGCTCGCCCTCCAGCAGGCCGGGTTCCACCTCGCGGAGGGCCGGATCGACGCGCTGCCGCGCAGCGTGCGCGCCGGGGCCGGGATCGGCGCGCTCGTGCTGCTGGCCGTCGCCTGCGCGGCAGGCGTCTTCTCCCCCGACCTCGTCGAGAACCTCAACCCGCCGACCTCGGCGCTCCTGCTGCTGGGCACCGCCCAGGTCGCGGTGTTCTCGCTGCTGCGCCCGCAGATCACGGCCCTCGCCGCGCATCCCCGCGTCGCCGCGCCCACGGAGTTCGTCTCGGCCCGCGCCATGACGATCTACCTGTGGAACCTGCCGGTGCTGCTGGTCATGGCCGCGGCCGGCGCCCTGCTCACCGCGAGCACGGGGCTGGAGATGCCCGCCCCCTCCACCGCCGCCTGGTGGATCGGCCGCCCGCTGTGGATCGCCCTCGCGCTGCTGGGGACCGCGGCGGTGGCCGCGGTGATCGGCGGGCTCGAGCGGCGCCCGATGCCTCCCGCCACCGACTCCCCCGCCCGCGCCGCGCAGGCGGTGCTTCTGGCCGTCCTCGGCGTCGGCCTGGTGCTGGCCGCGGGCTCCGGGCCGCTCGCGATCGCGCTCGGCGCCCCGCTGCTCGTCCTCGCCCTGCTGCGGATCCGCGCCGCCGCCCCCGTGGCATCCGTCGGGTCCGATGCGCCCGATGCGTCCGCCGCGGCCCCGGCGGGGCTCGCCCGATGAGCGGCGCGACGCTCGGCATCGCCATCGCGCTGACCAGTGCGATCATCCTCGCGGTGGGGGTCGAGCTGCAGTCGCGGGCGGTCACCGACCGCGGGGCCGGGTCGTGGCGCGCCCTGCTGCGTAGCCCCCGCTGGGTCACCGGGGTGTCCCTGCTGGGGACGTCCGTGCTGCTGAGCATCTCCTCCCTGGCGCTGGCACCGGTGAGCATCGTCCAGTCGATGAGCGTCGTCTCGCTGATCGCCTCCACGGCCATCGGCGTCCGCGCCGCGCGCATCGCCCTGACCCGGCGGCTGATCGCGGCGATCCTCGCCTGCCTGGTCGGGGTGCTCGGCGTGATCACGGTGATCGCCGCCCACCCGGGCTCGGCGCTGCCCGCACAGCTCGACGGTCAGCTGCATGCCGTCCTCGTCGTGCAGGCGACGGTCCTGGGCGCCGGCCTGCTGGTGATGGCCCTGGACCGCCTCCGCCGGGCCCGCGCCGGTCGTCCCGCCCGTGTCGGGCGGGGCGGTTGGGGCGGCGCCTCCCGGCATGGGCGGCGCGCCGCGGCGGCGCGGCGGCCGCAGCTGCTGCCGATGGCCGGCCTGGTCGCCGGGGCGACCGGCTTCGCCGGCATCGCCGTCGTGTTCAAGGTCCTCACCGGCCTGGTGCAGCGCGACGGACTGCTGGAGACGATCACCCGCCCCGACGCCCTGCTCGCCCTGCCCCTGATGGGCACAGGGGCCGCCGTCTCCGCCGTCCTGGTGCAGCGCAGCCACGCGAGCCTGCCTCCGACGGCCGTGGTCGCCGGCCTGACCATCGCCGAGACCCTCACCGCCGCGCTGGTCGGGACGCTCGTGCTGCAGGAAAGCTCCCCCACCCCGGGCGCCGCCCTGGCGCTGGTGGCGCTGGGCACGCTCGCCGCAGCCGGCGTGATCGGCATCGGCCGCTCCGGTGCGGCCGCCGCCCCGGCTCCCGCGCCGGCCATCGGCCGCTCCGGCTCGGCCGCACCACCGGCTCCCGCGTCTCGTCGTGCCACCGGTGCCGAGGGGACCCCGCGGGCCGCCGAGGGGACCGCGGGCGCCGTCGAGGGGTCCTGGACCCGGTCGGTGGCGTCGGGGCGCCCTCTCGTGCACGCGGGCCGTGCACGAACGGCGGCCTGAGGTCCGCGAACCAGGCAATCGCCTGGCTCGAGGACCTCAGACCGCCGTCTGTGTCCGCATCCCGCCGGTACGGCCGCATCCGTGGCCGGCCGGAACCGCCGGATCCGCAGCCAGCCGGGACCACGGGGCCGACGACCAGCCCGAACTGCCGTGTCCGCAGCCCGCCGGAACCGCCGGATCAGCGGGCGGTCCACGCCTCCCACAGCCGCGCATACAGGCCCTGCCCGTGGCGCAGCTCCTCGTGGGTGCCGATCTCCGCGATGCGCCCGCGCTCCATGACGATCACGCGGTCGGCGGTGACGGCCTGGGACAGCCGGTGGGCGACGACCAGACCGCCGCGTCCGGCGAGCACGGCGCCGGCGGCCCGTTCGAGGTCGCGGGCGCCGGAGGAGCCGGCCTCCGCGGTGGCCTCGTCCAGGACGACGAAGGCCGGGTCGGCGAGGGCGACGCGGGCCAGCGCCAGCATCTGCTCCTGCATCGGGGTGAGGCGGTGCCCGCCGTCGCCGACCACGGTGGCCGTCCCCTCGGGCAGGGCGGCGACCCAGGGCGCCGCGCCCACGGCGGCGAGCGCGGCCCCGACCTCCGCGTCCGAGGCCTCGGGGCGCGGGACCCGCACGTTCTCGGCGAGGGTGGCGGCGAACACGTGGACCTCCTGGCTGACCATGCAGATCCGGCGCCGCAGCTCTGCCGCCGGCAGCTGCCGCACCCCCGTGCCGTCCAGCAGCACGGTGCCCTCGCGGGCGGGGACGGTGCCGGCGACGATCTGGGCGAGGGTCGACTTCCCGGCGCCGGTCGCCCCGACCACGGCGACGACCTCCCCGGGGGCGATCTCGAGGTCGATGCCCGCGAGCACGGGGCGGCCCTCCTCGTAGGAGTGGCCGATGCCGCGCAGCAGCAGTCCGGCCGGCGCAGCCGCGGACCGGGCGTCGCCGGCCGCAGACCGGGAGGCGACCGCCGCCGACCCGACCGCGGAGCCGGCATCGGACCCGGCGGCATCGGGCCCGACGGCATCGGGCCCGACCTCGGGGGCGCCGGGCGCGGCGGCGCGCGGGGCCTCCCCGGCCAGGGCGCGCTCGGCGGCGGAGCCGGGCAGGTCGATCACGCCGACCATCCGCGCCAGGGACGCCCCGGCGGACTGGATCTCGTCGAACATGCCCACGAGGGCGCCGATGGGGTTGAACAGGCGGTGGAACAGCAGCGCGGCCGTCGCCACGCCTCCGGCGCTCAGGCTGCCGCCGTCCACGAGCCAGAACCCGGTGATGATCAGGGCGGACAGCACCACGGCCTCGGCGCGGTTGTTGCGGGAGAACGCGCGGGTGAGGAACCGGAACACGTCGATGGACAGGTCGCGGGCACGGGCGGAGGCGTCGTCGATGCGCTCGAGCTCGACGTGCTCGGCCTCGTAGGCGCGCAGCGTCGCGGCGCCGCCGATGCCGCCGAGCATCCGCTGGGACCGGACGCCGAAGGCCCGCCGCTCCTCGCGGTAGATCGGACCGGAGCGCGGCAGGTACCAGTGCAGGGTCAGCGCGTACATCGGCACGGCGATCAGCCCCACGAGGCCCAGCCGCCAGTCGACGGCGCTCATGCCGACGGCGGAGACGACCACGACGAACAGCGACTGGAGGAACATCGGCAGGATGGTGGAGGCGGCGTCGGAGACGATGCGGGCGTCCTCGGCGACGCGGGAGACGAGGTCGCCGCGACCGCCGGTCTCGATCACGGCGGAGTCCACGTCCAGGGCCGCGTCGAGCACGTCCTCGCGCAGGGCGGCGACGGCGGGCTCGGCGAGCGCGCCCATCCACCATCGGCCCAGCCACGTCCCCACGGCTCCGAGGATCCCGGCCGCGAGGATCCAGACGGCGCCGGTCACGACGGGCCGCAGACCGGAGCCCGCGCCGAGCTCGTCGACGAGATCTCCCACGATCCACGGTCCGACCAGCCCGGTCAGCGCGGTGACCAGCCCGGCGACGGCGATCAGCAGCAGCAGGCCGAGGCGCCGAGCCAGCAGGGGGCGGATCGCGGCGAGGACGCGGCGGCGGCCCGCCGTGGGCAGGATCCGCGCGGCGGTCTCCGGTGCGGCGGTGGTCGCGCTCATCGGGCGCACTCCTCGGCCAGGGCGCGGCCGTCCTCGTCGGCGCGGCCGGTGCCCTCGACCCGTCCGGGGTCCTCCCCCGACACCGCGGCCCCGGCTCCTCCGGCCGCGGCGGTGCCACCGGGCGCGGCGGCGTCGCCGGCGGGGATCTCCACGACCTGGTCGGCGAGGGCGCGGAACGCCGGGGAGCTGGTGATCACGACCGTGGTGCGGCCGCGGCGGTGGCGGGCGGTGCCGCGGGCGATGCTCCATTCGGTCACGGAGTCCACGGCGCTGGTGGGATCCTCCAGCACGAGCACGTCGGGGTCGGCGTGCAGGGCTCGGGCCAGGGCGATGCGCTGGCGCTGCCCGCCGGAGAGGTTGCTGCCCGCCTCGCGCACCTCGTGGTCCAGGCCGCCGGTGACCACGCCGAGCACCTCGTCGCTCGCGCTGGCGGCGAGGACGTCCTCATCGACCGGCGCGGCGGGGTCGTGGAGCATCGTGATGTTGGAGCGGATGGTGCCGGCGAAGAGGTCCGCGGCGTGCGGGGCGAGGATGAGGCAGCCGGCGAGGGGACGGGGCGCGGCGGCCCGCGACGCCCCGCCGATCCGGATGCGGTCCGCGCCCTCTCCCCCGCCGAGCGCCGCGCCGAGGCGGGCGGCGGCGGCCGGGTCGGCGACGTCGATCACGCACAGCGATCCGTCCCTGACCTGCAGGTCAAGGTGCTGGCCGGGCCCCAGGGCGAGGCCGTCGATGCGCACCTCGGCGCCCTGCGGCCGGGCGCCCCCGGCGGCCTCGTCGTGGCCGGCGGCGAGGAACTCGGCGATGGTGCCGGCGGCGCCGTGGGAGCGGGCGAGCACCGCCATGGTGGCGGTGAGGGTCTGGATCGGCTCGGCGAAGAACACCGCGACGCCGATCACCGAGACCAGCTGGCCGACGCTGAGGTCGCCGGTGCTGACCCGCCATCCTGCGACCACGACGACGCCCGCGAGGATCAGGCCCACGGCGACGGCCCCGAGTCCGGCCACCCGGCCGGAGACGTCGGCGGTGCGCACCCCGGCACGGGCCGCATCGGCCGATGCCCGGCGGTAGCGGGCCGATGCCCAGGCCTCGCCGCCGATGGCGCGCAGGATGCGCAGGCCGGCCATGGTGTCCCCGGCGACGGCGCTGGCCTCGGCGACGGCGCGCTGCTGGTCGCCGCTGCGGCGGGAGATGAGACGGGAGGGGCCGGCGATGATCGCGAGGGTCAGCGGCACGCCGGCGATCACGACCAGCCCCACCAGCGGATCCGCCCACAGCAGGTAGGCGGAGGCGCCGAGGATGCCGATCAGGGAGGCGCCGCCCACGCCGATCTGCCGGAACACGGTCGCGGCGACGTCGGCATCGGCCGAGGACAGCGACAGCACCGCCCCGGGGCGGCGGCCCTCGAGGGCCCCTCGGGTGAGCAGGGCGTGGCGGGCCACCTCGACGCGCAGGTCGTGCGCCTCGCGCTGCAGGGCGGTGTTCATGCGCCGGGCGCCCCAGCGGTACCCGAAGGACAGCACCGCGAACAGGGCCAGCAGCCCCAGCACCGAGATCGCCAGGGCCCCGCGGTCCCGCGGGACGACGGCGTGGTCGATGATCAGGCCGATGGAGATCGGCACGAGCGCCTCGCAGATCTGCCAGGTCGCCATGAGCAGCAGGCCGGGGACCACGAGCCCGAGGCGTCGGCGCAGGGCGCGGCGCAGCAGGGCTCCGCCGGTCGCGGGGGCGGGGGTCATGGGACCTCGGTTCCTGAGGGGGCGGGCAGGGCGGGCTGCACCGCGGAGGCCGCAGGTGCACCGGCCCCGTCGGGCGCGGCGTCCGCGGAGGGCGGGGCGGCCCAGGCGGGCTCGACGAGCTGCACGCGGGGCGTGGCGCCCGGGGTGCGCAGCAGGCGCACGAGCTCGCGCACGGCGATCTCGCTGACCTCGACGCGGCGCGGGTCGATGCGGGGCACGTCCGCGAGCAGGGGGCTGACCTCCGCGAGCTCCTCGCCGGTCAGGGCGATCAGGGACAGGGCGGGGTCCGTGAGCGCGCCGGAGGCGGCCGCGGAGAACAGCAGCTCCGGCGCATGGCCCAGCCCGAAGACGGCGGTGCGGGAGCCGGCGGGGGTGAGGGCGCGGGCGCGGTCCAGCACCTCGGGGATCGGTGCGGCATCGTGGACGATCTCGAGCCGGCGCCCGGGCTCGCGGGCCGCCGACTCCTCGACCTGCGCCTGGACGCCGTCGAGGAAGCGGGAGACCTCGTTGCGGTGCAGGCGCGCGGTCATGCCGCCGAACAGGAACAGCCGCGCGCAGCCCTCGCCGAGGGCACGGTCCACGACCATCCTCCCCAGGCGCTCGAAGTCGAGGTCGACGGCGCAGATCCCGTCGAGCTGCTCCGGAATGCCGATCAGCACCACCGGCAGGCCGGAGTCCAGCACCGCGGCCACGCGCTCGTCGCGACGGTCCAGCTCCATGAGGATCAGCGCCTCGCACACGCCGGTGCGAACCACGCGATGGATCCCGGCGGCGCCCTCCTGGGCGGTGACCAGGAGGATGTCGTAGCCGTGGCGGCGCGCCTCGTGGCTGATCGCCTCGATGAAGGTGACGGCCTCGGAGCGGCCCACCCGGGCCTGCGGGATCATCAGGCCGATGACCCCGCTGCGGCGCGAGCGCAGGGAGCGGGCGCCGGAGTTGGGGTGGTAGCCGAGCTTCTCGATGGCGTCCTCCACCCGGGCGCGGGTGGCGGCGGAGATGGGACGGGAGCCGGTCAGCACATAGCTGACGGTGCTCTGCGAGACCCCGGCCAGGCGCGCGACGTCCTGGCTGGTGGGCTGCTTCCTGCGCACGGCTCCCGTCCCCTCTGGCTCAGCGGCCCGCGCCGACGGGGCGCATCAGCGCACCCTGCTCAGGCCGGACGCGCCATTTTCCCACGTCGTGAGCGCGGAGCTCCATCCCCCGGCGGCGTCGAGGGCCTTCGCCTCGGCGAGCGCCTCGTCGAGGACCTCGTCGAGGGTGACGCGGCGGCCCGCATCGGCCGAGCGCACGGCCGCCTCGACGATGGCCTGCGTCCAGATGTTCGCGTGGACCTCGGACTCGGGCGTGGTGCCCTCGCGCACCGCGCGGGCGAAGGCGTCCAGGGACGCGTCCAGCTCCCACAGCTCCTCGGCACCCGGCGCGCGGCCCGGCAGCTGCTGCCCGTCCTCGCCCGTCGCCGAGGGCACGGTGTCCCCGTCCCAGGCCACGGTGCCGCGGGGGCAGCTGAGCGACCATCGGCCGTTCCAGCTGGTCTCCTCCCCGGGGGAGCACCAGGAGCCGGTGTAGGTGTGCGTCGCGCCCGAGGCGTAGCGGATGGTCACCGTCGCCACGGCGTCGCCGTCGTACCAGCTCCACGGCGGGTTCGCGCTGACCGCGTCGACGCTCACCGGGTCGGCGTCGATGAGCACGCGGCCAGCGTCGAAGGCATGGATGGCCATGTCGACGATCAGCGGGTGGGCCATCTCCTCGCGGAAGCCGCCGAAGCGGGGCGCCCGGGAGAAGCGGGTGGTGACCACGCCCGCGCCGCCCAGCTCCTCGGCCAGGCGCCGCGCCTCGCGCAGGTGCGGGTTGTGGCGCCGCGACTGGGAGACCATGAACAGCGTCCCGGTCGTCTCGGCGTGGCCGGCCAGGGACAGCGCCTCGGCGAGGGTCGCCGCGCAGGGCTTCTCGCCGAGCACCGGCAGGCCCGCGTGCAGGGCCTCGGTCGTCACGGGGTGGTGGGCGGCGGGGATGGTCACGTCGACCACGGCGCGCGCGCCGGAGGCCTCGACGACCTGCGCCAGGGCGGTGCCGGCGACGACGCCCTCGCGCCGCTGCGGCGGCACCGTCTCGGCGACGGCGCGCTCGGCGGCGCCGGGGACGATGTCGACCACGCCGACCAGGCGCACCGCATCGGACCGCAGCACGGTGCCGATCCAGGCGCGGCCCATGCCGCCGGCGCCGACGACCACGACGGGCAGCGGCTCGGCGCCCTGCTCCGCCGGCGGGGCGGTCTGCGGCTCGGGGGCGCTCATGCGTCCTTCCCCGCAGCCTCGGCGTCGCCCACGCCCTGGCCGCCCTCACCGGTGAGGAACCAGTCGGTGGGGTAGCGGTCCAGGAAGGGGACCTCGCGGTCGGCGACGGCCGGGCGCGCCCACTGCACGCCGTTGGCGATCACGCGGCGCACGTCCGTGTGCTGGTAGACGGGGTAGTCCTGGTCGCCGGGGCTGAAGTAGAAGATCTTGCCCTTGCCGCGGCGGAAGGTGCAGCCCGAGCGGAAGATCTCGCCGCCGCTGAAGGAGGAGACGAACACCAGCTCGTCGGGCACCGGGATGTCGAAGTGCTCGCCGTACATCTCCTGCTCGGGGATGACGATGGGGTGCGGCACGCCCTCGGCGATGGGGTGGGAGGGGTTCACCGTCCACACCAGCTCGCGGTCGGACTCGTTGCGCCAGCGCAGGGTGCAGGTGGTGCCCATGAGGCGCACGAAGGGCTTGGACCAGTGCCCGGAGTGCAGGACGACCAGGCCCATGCCGGCCAGGACGTGGCGCTGGACGCGCTCGGCGACCTCGTCGGAGACCTCGTCGTGGGCCATGTGGCCCCACCAGGTGAGCACGTCGGTCTGCGCGAGGACCTCCTCGCTCAGGCCGTGCTCGGGATCGTCCAGCAGGGCGAAGCGGGTGGTCACGGCGTCGCCGAGGTTCTCGACGATGCCGTCGCGGATCGCCGCGTGCATGCCCTCGGGGTAGTGGGCGCGCACGCGCTCGTCGCGCTGCTCATGGCGGTTCTCGCCCCAGACGGTGACGCGGAGCGGGGTCGCAGGATGGGTCATGGGAGGGGTCCTCTCGGAGGGGTGGTGACGGTGCGCGGTGGTGAGGCAGGCGGGGTGAGGCGGGTGGGGCGCGAGCAGGCGCCGGCGCCGGAAGGCTACTTCACGGCGCCTCCCGTGGCGCCGGCGGCGATGTAGCGCTGCGCGGCGATCATGAGGACGACGGCCGGCAGCGAGGACAGCACGGCGGTGGCCATGACGGCGCTCCAGTCGGTGTCGTTGGTGCCGATGTAGGTGTACAGCCCCAGGGTGACGGGGCGGATGCTCTCCCCCGTGGTGAGGGTCAGCGCCATGAGGAAGTCGCTCCAGGCGAACAGGAAGGAGAAGATCCCGGCGGTGATCAGGGAGTTGCGGCTGACGGGCAGGACGATCGACCAGAAGGCCCGCACGTGCCCGCAGCCGTCCACCCGCGCCGCCTCGACGATGGAGGTCGGGAAGGTCTCCAGGTACGCGCGCATGATGAGGATGGCGAAGGGGACGCCGGCGGTGGCATCGGCCAGGATCAGGCCCGGGATGGTGTTGATGAGCCCCAGCGGGGTGTACGCCGTGTACAGCGCGTTGGCGATGACGATCCCGGGGACCATCTGGCTGACCAGGATGAGGAACAGCAGCACGCCGGTGCCCTTGATCCGGAACTGGGCCAGCGCGTAGGCGCAGGGCGCGGCGAGCACGAGGGACAGGACCGCGGCGCCGATGGCGACGATCAGCGAGGTGACGAGGTTGGGGCCCTGGTCGGCGAGCGCCCGCGTGTAGCCGCCGAGGTCGGGGCGCAGCGGCAGCACGGTCGTGTTCAGGCTGTTGCCGCCGGGGGCCAGGGAGGCGTTGACCATCCAGTAGACGGGGAACAGCATGATCGCGACGAACAGGATGCCGAGGGCGGTGTGCGCGGCGGCGCGCCCGCGACGGCGGCGGGATCCGGAGCGCGGGGCGAGACCGGGCGAGGCCGGGGAGGCGGAGGGGGCGGTGGCTGCGGTCATGGCGCTCATCCCTTCTCGGCGGCGCGGGCGCCCGCGCGCAGGTGGACGACGGTGAACAGGAGGGCGATGACGATGAGGATGTTGCTCAGCGCCGCGCCGCGGCCGAAGTCGAACTCGATGAAGGACATCTCGTAGGAGCGGGTGGCCAGGGTCTGGGTGGCGTTCGCGGGCCCGCCGCCGGTCAGGCCCAGGATCAGGTCCAGCACCTTGATGGTGTAGATGACCCCCAGCAGCAGGACCACGCCGACCACGGGCCGCAGCATCGGCAGCGTGATGTGCCGGAAGGACTTCCAGCCGGTGGCGCCGTCGAGCTGGCCGGCCTCGTACAGCTCCTCGGGGATCGCCTGCAGCCCGCTGTAGAGCAGGGCCACGTTGAAGGGGATGCCCAGCCAGATGTTCACCATGATCACGGAGATCAGCGCCGTGTCGGAGGTGGTGAGCCAGCCGATGGACTCCTGGATCAGGCCGATGCCCGTCAGCACCCGGTTCAGGACGCCGTGGTCCTGCTCGAGGATCCAGCGCCACACGGCGGCGGAGGCGATCATCGGCAGCAGCCAGGGCAGCAGCAGCATCGAGCGCAGCGCCCCGGACAGCGGGAAGCGGCGCCGGAAGTACAGCGACAGGCCCATGCCGATCACGAACTGGCCGATGATCGAGCCGATGGTGAACAGGCCGGTGTTGCGCAGGGCCCGCAGGAAGATGGGGTCGGTGAGGGTGGCGGTGTAGTTCTCCAGGCCGATGAACGGCGCGTGCCCGGTGAAGAAGGTCGTGAAGTCGTAGGCCTGGAAGCCCATCACGAGGTTCTTCACGATCGGGTAGCCGAAGAAGGCCAGGACGTACACGGCGGCGGGCGCGACGAACAGGTAGCGCACGAGCGCCTGGTCGGCGCCGCGGCGGCGCCGGCGGGCGGGGGCGGACCCCTCGGTCGCGACCGGGGCCGGGACGCCGGGGACGGTGGATGCGGTGGTGGTCATGGTCTCTCCTTCCTCAGTCCACGGTCCGGGCGGCCTCGGCGAAGGCGCGGGCCGGGTCGGTGCCGTCGACGAGGACCTGCTGGTTGGCGGTGTAGATCGCCTTGGCGGTGCGCGGCCAGTCGGGCCCCAGCTGCGCGGTGCGGGAGCGGGCGGTGGCGACCTGCTGGACGAAGGTGGACAGGTCGGGGCTGGCGGCGGCGAACTCCTCGGCGGCGGCCGCGTCGCCGGGGATGGTGCCGCGGGCGGTGCCCATGGCCATCTGGTTCTGCGGGGACAGGAACAGCTTCAGCAGCGCGGCGGCGTTCTTCTGCTTCTCCTCGTCGCCGGTGACGGGGACGGTCCACACCTCTCCGCCCAGCGGGGCCACGGAGTCGTCGCCGGCGGTCGGCACGGGGATGGTCACGACCTCCCAGGGCAGGTCAGGGACGTCGGCCTTCAGCCCGGCGATGTTCCAGGGGCCGTTGACGACCATGGCGGCGCTGCCGGCCTTGAACTGATCCATGACGTCTCCCTGGCCCCAGTTGACGACGCCGCGCGAGGCGGTGCCCTCGGCGACGAACTCCGCCCAGAGGGCCGAGGCCTCGGTGGTGCCGGGCTCGGCGATCGCGGTCTCGTCCCCGCCGTTGGACCACATGAACGGCAGGAACTGCCAGGTCCCCTCGTAGGTGGCGATGGCGGAGAAGGCCAGGCCGTAGACCCCGTCGCCGGTGAGGGCGCGGGCGGCCTCGCGCAGCTCGTCCCAGGTGGTGGGCGGGGCGACCCCGGCGGCCTCGAGCAGGGCGGTGTTGCAGAACAGGGCGATGGTGTTGACGGTGGGCGCGACGCCGTAGAGCGTGCCCTCGTAGCGGCCCAGCTCCGCGACCTGGTCGGTGAACCCGTCGGTGTAGATGCCGTGGTCCTCGAGCGGGACCAGGGCGCCGGAGGCCGCGACCTGCTGGAGGTCGGGGTTGTCGAGCATGAGGATGTCCGGCATCGTCCGCGAGGAGCCCATCTGGAGGACCTTCGCGATGAGCTGGTCGCCGGGGACCTTCTCGCGGCGGAAGGTCAGGCCCAGCTGCTCGGCGCAGGCGGCGAAGGTCGACTCGATCGCCTCGTCGTCCGCAGGGGTGCTGTAGTAGTCGACGATGCGCAGGTCGGTGGGGTCGGTGGGGGCGGAGCCGCCCCCGCAGCCGGACAGGGCCAGCAGGCCCGGGGCCGCGAGGGCGCCGAGCGCGCGGCGGGTGAGGGTGGGGGTGCGAGACATCGGTGTCCTGCTCTCGTGTCGGGTCGCCGAGGGTCGGTCGGTCGCGAGGGTCGGAAGCCTGGCGTGTCGATTCGAATCGATGATGTCGACGCTCAGGCGGGTCGTGTCGGTGATGGGGGCGTCGGTCCGGACGTCGGTGCTGCGCGTCGGCATCGGCATGCGCGCCCGTCAGCCGGATCCGGACCCATCATGGGCGCTTCCGTCGCCGGACGCAAGAGGACGGGGCGAGTTCGCAGGTCGCGGCGTCGATTCGAATCAATCCTCGGCCCCTCACCCCTCCCCCGACCCCGCCCGGGAGCTCCCGCTTGCCAGGGCGTGAACACGCGTTTACGATCATCCCCAGAGGCGTGAACACGTGTTCACGCCGCGGGCCCCGATCGGAGGAGGACGCCATGGCACCGGAGGCATCGGACGCGGATCCGATCCTGCAGTCGGCGATCTCGCGCTTCGCCCTCGACGGCGAGGCCGCGACCCTGCGCGCCATCGCGGAGGACGCCGGGGTCAGCGCCGCCCTGCTGGTCAAGCGCTTCGGATCCAAGGCCGGTCTGCACGAGGCCTGCGACGCGGAGATCCTCGCGCGGATCGTGGAGATCAAGGAGCAGAACGTGCGCGACGCCGCGCAGCGCTCCTTCCTCAGCCACGCCCCGGGCGACCAGGAGCAGGCGCTGCTGATCCGCTACATCCTCCAGTCGGTGCGCAGCGGAGGCCCCACCGCCCGCGCGTTCCTGGACCACATGGTCGAGGACGCCGAGCGCTACATCGCCCTGGCCGTCGAGCGCGGCATCGCCCGCCCCTCCCGCGACGAGCGCGCCCGCGCCCGCTTCCTCACGATCAGCGGACTCGGCGCGGTGCTGCTGTCCACGATGCTCGCCGACGGCTCCGGGCGCGAGGATCCCGCCGCCCTGCTGGACCGCATGCACCACGAGATCACCCCGCCCATGCTCGAGCTGTACACGCAGGGCTTCTTCACCGACGGCAGCATCCTCGAGGAGTACCTGCTCTACCTCTCCGACCCGCCGGAGGGCCGCCCCGAGCCCGCGCCGGAGCCGTGACCCCGGCGCCCCCACCGTCCTCCAGGAGACCACCATGAGCGTCATCGACATCCGCGGCCTGACCAAGACCTTCGGCCGCACCACCGCCCTCGACCAGCTGGACCTGTCCGTCGCCCCCGGCGAGGTCCGCGGCTTCCTCGGCCCCAACGGCGCCGGGAAGTCCACCACCATCCGCGTGCTGCTGGGGCTGCTGCGCGCCGACTCCGGGAGCGTCCGCCTCTTCGGCGGGGACCCCTGGGCCGATGCCGTCCCCCTGCACCGCCGTCTCGCCTACGTCCCCGGCGACGTCGCGCTGTGGCCGGGACTGACCGGCGGGGAGATCATCGACTACCTGGGCCGCCTGCGCGGCACGGCGGACCGGCGCCGGCGCGACGAGCTCATCGAGCGCTTCGAGCTGGACCCGCACAAGAAGGCCCGCACCTACTCCAAGGGCAACCGGCAGAAGGTCGCCCTGGTGGCGGCGCTGGCCTCCGACGCCGAGCTGTACGTCCTGGACGAACCGACCTCGGGGCTGGACCCGCTGATGGAGGCCGTGTTCACCGACGAGGTGCGCGCGCTGCGCGACCAGGGCCGATCCGTCCTGCTCAGCAGCCACATCCTCTCCGAGGTCGAGAAGCTCTGCGACACCGTCACCATCATCCGCGCGGGCCGCGTCGTCGAGGCCGGCACCCTCGCGGACCTGCGCCACCTCACCCGCACCCGGGTGACCGCGGTGGTGACCGGGGATCCCACCGCCGTGCTCGCGCAGGACGGCGTCCACGACCCCCGCACCGAGGACACCGCCGAGGGCACCCGAGTGACCGTCGACGTGGACGACGCCGCCATGGGCGCGGTGCTGCCCGCGCTGACCGGAGCCGGCGTGGTCACCCTCGCCGCCACGCCGCCCTCGCTCGAGGACCTGTTCATGCGCCACTACGGCGACGACCTCGCCGCGCTCGAGAGCGAGGCCGCGCGATGAGCGGCGCCCTGGCCGGGACGGGGCAGCTGGTCCGCTTCATCCTGAGCCGCGACCGCGTGCGCATGAGCGTGTGGGCCGCCTCGATGACCGCCTTCATCGCCTACTTCTCGGTCGCCCTGAGCACCGTCTTCGACGCCCCCGCCCTGGCCGCCCGCGCCCAGGTCATGCGCACCCCCGCCGGGATCGTCATGGGCGGCCCCGGCTACGGGGTGGACCACTACACGCCGATGGTCGCCGTCGCCAACGAGGGCACCCTGTGGATGGTCGGCGCGCTCTCGCTGATGGCGATCCTGCACATGGTGCGCCACTCCCGCGCGGAGGAGGAGAGCGGCCGGGCCGAGCTCGTCCGCGCCGGGGCCATCGGCCGCCTCGCCCCCGCCGCCGCCGCGCTGACCACCCTGGCCCTGCACCTGGCCGTGATCACGGCGCTGTGCGCGCTGGCGACCTTCGCCGCCGCGGACGAGCGCTCCCTGCCCGATGCCCTCGCCCTGGCCGGCGGCAGCGCCCTGGTCGCCCTGGTCTTCGGCGCCGTCGCCCTGGTCGCCGGCCAGCTCGCCGCGACCGGTCGCGGCACGCTCGGGCTGTCCCTGGCCGCGCTCGGCCTCGCGATCGCGGTGCGCGCGGCCGGGGACATGATCCGCCTCGAGGGCTCCGCCCTGTCGTGGTTCTCCCCCATCGCCTGGGCGCAGCAGATGCGCGCCTACGTCGACCTGCGCTGGTGGCCGATCCTGCTGGCCCCGGCGCTCGGGCTCGTGCTGGTGCTCGCGGCCGATGCGCTCGCCGCGCGGCGGGACCTCGGCCAGGGGCTGCTCGCCGCCCGCCCGGGACCGGCGCGGGCGCCGCAGGGTCTGCGCGGACCGCTGGCCCTGGCCTGGCGCCAGCAGCGCGGCGTGCTCGCCTGGTGCGCCGTGGGCATGGGCCTGATGTGGTTCGCCACCGGCACGCTCATGAGCATGCTCGAGGACATGGCCGCGGATCTCGTCGCCGGGAACGCCGCCCTCGGCGCCCTGTTCGGCACCGACCCGACGGGCATGAGCAGCGCGTTCCTCGGCGTGATGATGCTCTTCGTCGCGCTGTGCGCGGCGGTCTACGGGATCGTCGCCGCCCAGGGCGGCCCGCGCGGCGAGGAGTCCGCCGGCACCCTCGAGCTCACCCTCGCCGGCCCTGTCGGGCGCGGCCGCTGGCTGGGCGCGCAGCTGGTGCTCGCCCTGGGCGGCTCGCTGGGGCTGCTGGCCCTGTCGATCGCCGCGCTGTGGCTGGGCACGGTGGCCGTCGGCCTCGAGGAGCCGAGCCTCGCCGACCACCTGGGCGTGCTCGCCACGCAGGCCCCGGCCACCCTCGTCTTCGGGGCGCTCGCGGCGGCGCTGTACGGCTGGGCGCCGCGCTGGGCGGGCCTGAGCTGGCTGCTCGTCGCGGCGACCTTCGTGACCGGCATGTTCGGCGTCCTGCTGGACCTCCCGGAGTGGGCGCTGGGCATCTCGCCGTTCCACTGGGTGGCCGCGCCCTACACGGAGGATCCCGCGGCCGGCGGCGCGCTCGCGATGGCGGCCGTGGTGGTGGTCCTGCTGGTCCTGGCCCTGCTCGGCTTCCGTCGCCGCGCCGTGGTCACCGGATCCTGACGCCCCGAATCACCTCCGGCGGGTCTCTCGCGGTATCCTCCCGCGAGAGACCCGCGGTCAGGAACGGCACGCGGCAGGTCAGGAGGGCCACGTGCCGACGATGAAGGAGGTCGCCTCCCGCGCAGGCGTCTCGCTGAAATCGGTCAGCCGCGTGGTCAACGGGCACCCGAACACCAGCGCCGAGGTCCGCGAGAAGGTCGAGCGCGCCATCGCCGAGCTCGGCTGGCGCCCCAACACCCACGCCCGGTCCCTGCGCACGGGGCGGACCGGGCTGATCGCCCTGTCGGTCCCCGACCTGCGCACCTCCTCCGCCTCGCACCTCGCCCAGGCCCTGGTGAGCGAGGCCGAGCGCCAGGGGCTGCGGGTGGCGATCGAACCGTCCCACGGCCGCGCCGAGCGGGTGCGCCGCACGCTGGACGCCTGCGGCGCCTCCTTCGACGCGGTCGTGCACGTGGGCGCCCTGCCCGCCGGGATCGACCCCGCCTCCCTGGACCCCGCGCACCCCGTCGTGCTGGTGCGCGCCGCCGAATCCCTCGAGCAGGCCTGGGCCGATGCGCCCCCGGAAGCGGCGGCCGATGGGCCCGCCCGGGACGCGGCCGACGAGCCCGCCGGAAACGCAGCCGGCGCGACCGGCGGTTCCCGCACGCCGCGCGACGGCGCCGCCGCTGCCTCCCTGGACAGCGTCGACACCGACTCCGACGCATCGGCCCGGGCCGTCCACCACCACCTGCGCACCGTCGGCCGCTCCCGGGTGGTGATCCTGGGCCGCGAGGCCGGTGCGGCCGACGGCTTCACCCGCGCCCTCTCCCGCGCCTTCGCCGACGCCCCCGTGCTGCGCCCCTCGCACACCGCCGACCGCGCCGCGGGGCGCGAGCTGGCCGCACAGGCCCTGGCCGCGGCCCCGGCCTCCGACGCCCTGGTCTGCGCCGAGGACGAGCTGGCCATCGGCGCGCTGTCCCTGCTGCACGAGCGGGGCATCGCCGTGCCCGGCCGCATCGCCGTCACCGGCCACGGCAACATCGACGACGGCCAGTTCACCACCCCCACCCTGACCACCATCGATCTCGGGCTGCCGTCCCTGGCCCGGCACGTGGTGGAGCAGGTCCGGGCCCGGCTGGACGGCGACCGCTCCCCGGCCCGGCGCATCGTGCTGCGCGCGCGGATCCTGCGCCGCGAGTCGACGCTGGGGCTGGGCGGCATCGGCCCGACGGGCGCCGTCGGCGGCGCCGCCGGGATCGACCCCGACCTCGGGCCCGGCTCCGGCTCCGGCCCGAGCCCCGCTCCCGATCCCGCTGCCGCGGCGGACCGAGGACCCGAGGAGGCGCCATGGCTCGGGTGAGGCTCGCCGACGTCGCCGCCCGGGCGCGCGTCTCCACCGCCACCGCCTCCCATGTGCTGCGCGGGGCGCGCAGCGGCGGGACGATCCGCGTCTCGGAGGCGACCCGCGCCGCCGTCCGGCAGGCCGCCGACGAGCTGGGCTACGTGCCCTCCGCCGCGGCGCGGGGCCTGGCCGCCGGCAGCTCGGGGCGCATCGCCATCATGGTCCCGTACCTGTACAACCCCTACTTCGCCTACATGGCGCAGACGCTGATCCTCGCCCTCGAGGAGCGGGGCATGACCACCACGCTGCGCCTGGCCCATGACGCCGAGGCGGAGCGGGACGCCGTCCTGGGCCGCACCACCCGCGACGTCGACGGCATGCTCGTGTGCCCCCACTTCCTCTCCGCCGAGATGCTCGGGGAGGCGCCGGGCCTGCCGGTCGTGCAGGTCGGCAGCGCGCCCACCGAGGGCATCGACTGCGTCGTGATGGGCGAGGAGGAGGGCATGCGGGCGGCCGTCCGCCATGTCCTCGAGCAGGGGCGGCGGCGCGTCGCCTACGTCGCGGACCCGTGGATCCCCGACCCGGGCTCGCCACGCTTCACCGGATACCGCACGGCCCTGGCCGAGTTCGGGCTCGACGTCGACCCGGACCTGCTCATCGAGGGCGCGGACTGGGACCGCCGGGGCTCCGGCCTGGACGCGATGGTGGGCCTGCTGCGCTCGGGCACCCGCTTCGACGCGGCCGTCTGCGTCAACGACGCGGTCGCGGTCGGCGCGCTGCGCGCCATCTCCCGCGCCGGGCTGCGCGTGCCCGAGGACGTCGCGATCACCGGCTTCGACGACACGGTGGAGGTCGCCTTCACCAGCCCGCCGCTGACCAGCGTCGACCCCGGCGTGCAGCAGATGGCCGAGCTCGCGGTCGAGCTGCTCGTCGCGCGCCTGGAGGGATCCACGGCCCCGGCCGTGCGCGTCTCCGCGCCCCCGCGGCTGATCGTCCGCGCCTCGACCCTCGGCTGATCGTCCGCGTCTCGACCCGCGGCTGACGGCGCACCGACGCAGCACCAGGACGTCACCGACCCCTCGTCCGCCATTCCATCGTTGTGTCCACTATTGACAACGCTTAATCGGATGGCCCAGGATGACGGCGTCCACGACACGAGGAGTCACCGTTGACCGCTCTGCCCGAAGCAGCCCCCGCGCCCGCCGCCGCCCCGGCGACCGCCGCCGCACCCCGCGTCGCCCCTGCCGTGCCGCGCGCCGCACGCCCCGAGCAGCGCCGGCTGCCGCTGGATCTGCGCTCCGTCCGCCTGGATCCGGCCGGGGCGCTCGGCGCCTGGCAGGAGCTCAACGCCGCCGCGACGATCCCGCACTGCATCGCCCAGCTGGAGACCTCCGGCGTGATCGACAACTTCCGCCGCGTGATCGGCGAGTCCGGCGCCCCGCACCGCGGCTTCGTCTTCGCCGACTCGGATCTGTTCAAGGTCATCGAGGCGGTGGCCTGGGAGATCGGCCGCAGCGGGACGTCCGCGCACGACGCCTGGCTCGACGAGATGATCGACCTGGTCCAGCGGGTGCAGGAGCCCTCGGGCTACCTCCACACCTGGATCCAGGGCGTGCACCCCGAGAAGAAGTTCGCCGAGCTGCACTGGGTCCATGAGATGTACGTGCTGGGCCACTGGCTGCAGGCCGCCATCGCCCTGGACCGCGCCGCCGGCCGCTCCGACCTGCTCGAGGCCGCCATCCGCATGGTCGACCTGCTGGACCGCCGCTTCGGCCCCGGCCGCGAGGACGGGATCGACGGCCACCCCGAGATCGAGACGGCCCTGGTGGAGCTGTACCGCCACACCGGCCAGGAGCGGTTCCTGCGCCTGGCCCAGCACTTCGTGGACCAGCGCGGCCGCGACCTGCTCCCGAACGAGGGCTTCGGCCACCACTACTTCCAGGACCATCTGCCGGTGCGCGAGGCGGTGGACCCCATCGGCCACGCCGTGCGCCAGCTGTACCTCAACGCCGGCGTCACCGACCTCGTGCTCGAGACCGGCGAGGACTCCCTCGCCGCGGTGATGCGCGAGCAGTGGGACCGCGTCCACGAGCGCAAGATGTACCTCTCGGGCGCCTTCGGCTCCCGCCACCGCGACGAGTCCTTCGGCAACGACTACGAGCTGCCCAGCGACCGCGCCTACGCCGAGACCTGCGCGACCATCGCCGATCTCCACTGGACCTGGCGCCTGAGCCTCGCCGAGCACGACCCCCGCCACGCCGACGTCATCGAGCGCGAGATCCACAACGCGCTCGCCGCCTCCGTGGACGGGACCGGGCGCCGGTTCTTCTACTCCAACCCCATGCAGCGCCGCCCCGACCGCTTCTCCGAGGAGAACGCCCCGGCCGAGCGCCAGGAGTGGTACTCCTGCGCCTGCTGCCCGCCGAACATCGCCCGCCTGGTCGCGCAGATCAGCAGCTACGTCGCCGCCGTGCGCCCCGCCCGCGACGGCGAGGGCCCCGCGCTCGAGGTGCTGCAGCTGGCCGCGGCGCAGATCGACCTGCCCGCGCAGATCGGCTCGGGCACGCTGCACGTGGACACCCGGTACCCCGCCGAGGGCACCGTCCAGCTGCGCCTGGACGGCGAGCTCGCCCCCGGGGCCCGGATCGCCGTGCGCATCCCCGGCTGGGCGGGCACCGCAGAGGTCACCACGGACGACGGCCGATCGCAGGAGGTCACCGGGGAGTACGTGGAGCTCGAGGCCGGCGAGGCGCGCTCGGCCCGCATCAGCCTGGACATGACCCCCCGCTGGACCGCGAACCACCCGCGGGTCGACGCCACCCGCGGCTGCCTCGCCCTCGAGCGCGGGCCGATCGTCTACTGCCTCGAGCAGGTCGACATGCCCCACGGCCTCGAGGTCGACGACGTCGCCGTCGCGCGCGGCGCGCAGGTCCAGGAGGCCCCCGCCGACGCCCGGCCGCAGTCCGCCGCCGAGACCGGCGAGGGCGAGACCCGGGCGGCGGCTCCCGGCGCCCCGGCCCTGCGCATCCCCGTGCAGGTCCACGCCGACCGGGGGCCGCTGATCCGCAGCACCTCGGCCCCGGCCGGCGGCGCGGCCGGCGAGTCCGCCACCGTCACCGCCGTCCCCTTCGCGACCTGGGGCAACCGGGGCCCCGGCGCGATGCGCATCTGGATCCCCACCGCCGACTGACCGCCTCGCCGGCGGCGGCACCCCGCCGCCGGCCTGACAGCCCGCCGGGACCGGC
>NZ_KK070007.1:56216-73086 GCF_000576425.1 Brachybacterium phenoliresistens
CGGGCCGCCCCCGCCCCGCCCCACCGGTCCCGACCGACCCGCAGCACCCGACGCCGACCCGGCGCCACCCCTTGCAGGACAGCATCACCGCAGATCATCCCGCAGACCGAGGCTCCCGCCTCAGCACCCATCGGCCGCAGACGGCCCACCCCACAGGAGACGACGATGTCCTTCACCGCACCCATCCCTGCCAGGTTCCGCCCCAGCCGCCGCGGCGTCCTCGGCGGCCTCGCCGCGACCGCGGCCGTCGGCAGCACCCTCGGCCTGACCGCCTGCGGCGGCGGCAACGCCAGCTCGCAGGAGGGCGAGCTGCGGATCCTCGTGACCAAGCACGCCCTGACCAAGCCGATGGCCGAGATGGCCTGGACGAAGCAGCTCGAGGAGGCCGCCGGCATCCCCATCGTCTGGGAGGAGGTCTCCGCCGACTGGGACCAGAAGAAGTCGACCATGCTCGCCGCCGGCGACGTCCCCGACCTCATCGTCGGCACCCAGGCCATCAACGACTCGGACCTCGCCACCTACGGCACGCTCTTCCAGGACCTCACCGAGGACCTCCCGTCCCTGCCCAACGTGCAGGCCATGTTCGAGGCGAAGCCCGAGCTGAAGGCGCTGGCCACCCAGGCCGGCGGGGAGATCTACTCGATCCCCGGCTACAAGCGCTTCTGGCCGCCGACCGTCCAGCACCAGTACATCAACCGCCAGTGGCTGGACGCCCTGGGCCTGCAGATGCCCACCACCTGGGACGAGCTGTTCGACGTGCTGGTCGCCTTCAAGGACGGCGACCCCACCGGCACCGGCCAGGCGGTCATCCCGATGGACTGGAGCCCCGTGGGCACCGGCGGCTTCGGGTACTTCCAGGCGATCCTCCTGCTGGGCTCGACCGGCCTGCCCATCAGCGGCGGCGGAGGCCAGGGCTACTTCCTCCAGGACGGCACGGTCGGCAACTTCATGATGGACGAGCGCTACAAGGAGGTCGTCGCCTTCCTGGCCCGCTGCCAGGCCGCCGGCCTGATCTCCGGCGAGGTCATGACCCAGGACTACTCGGCCTACCAGTCCGTGGGCCGCGGCCCCGGCGACGGTACGGCGACCGTCGGCTTCACCTGGGGCTGGACCCGCTCGGATCGCTTCGGCCCCGACATCGCCGAGCAGTACGAGGCGATGCCCGTGCTGAAGATGTCCGCCGACCAGTCCGACCCCGTGACCTGGTCCTACGACCAGTACGGCGAGAACTTCCCCGGCAACCAGGTGGTGCTCTCGGCGACGTCGAAGAACAAGGAGGCGGCCCTGAAGGCCATCAACGCCTTCTACGACCAGGACATGTCGATCCAGGTGCTCTTCGGGGACATCGGCCCCAACATCGAGAAGACCGGCGACTCCTCGTACAAGGTCCTGCCCGCGGCCGACGGCACCGACCCGTCCACCTGGAAGTGGACCTCCACCCTCGCCGACAACGGCCCGGTGTGGATCCGCGACGACATCGAGGTCGAGCTGCCCGCCGACCTGCAGGAGGCCATCGACGAGTCGGTGCCGCTGCAGGAGGGCATCGACAACATGGACCTCGACAAGGACGTCTACCCCGGCCTGTTCATCAAGATGAGCGCCGAGGACCTCAACGCCATGTCCCTGGTCAACACCACCCTCATGAACACCACGATGACCAAGTTCGCGGAGTGGATCACCGGCGGCAGCAGCATCGACGAGGAGTGGGACGCCTACGTCGCCACCTGCCAGGAGTCCGGGGTCGACCAGAACATCGCCACCATGCAGAAGTACTACGACGACTACATGGCCTCGAAGGGCTGAGCCGCCATGACCCGGCAGGAGGGATCGCCATGAGCGTCCGCACCGACACCCCCGCCCCGGCGCCCGACACCGCCGCGCCGCCCGCGCCCGCCCCCGGCCGGGGCGCGCGGCTGCGCCGGCACGTGGCCCGCTACTGGCAGCTGTGGGCGATGCTCGCCCCCGCGCTCGGCTTCGTCATCGTGTTTGCGTACGTGCCGATGTACGGGATCCAGCTGGCGTTCCGCGAGTTCGACTTCACCGCCGGCCTCACCGGCGGCAAATGGGTGGGGCTGAAGTACTTCATCCCGTTCTTCGAGTCCCCGCTGTTCTGGGACCTCATGCGCAACACCGTCGTCATCTCGATGGCGACGCTGGTGCTGGGCTTCATCACCCCGATCTTCCTGGCGCTGGTGATCAACCAGATCCTCCGCAGCCGCATCAAGCGCGCCGTCCAGACGATCACGTACCTGCCGCACTTCATCTCGATCGTCGTGATCGTCGGCATGCTGCAGGTGTTCCTCTCCCCCACCAGCGGCCTCATCACCCGCGTCCTCGCGTTCTTCGGGATCGACGGCGTGAACTTCCTGGGATCGACCTCGACGTTCGTGCCGGTGTACGTGATCAGCGAGGTCTGGCAGCACACGGGCTGGAACTCGATCATCTATCTCGCGGCCCTCGCGGGCGTGTCCACGCACCTGTACGAGGCGGCGAAGATCGACGGCGCCTCGAAGCTGCAGATCATCCGCCACGTGGACATCCCCGCGCTGGTGCCGACGATGGTCATCCTGCTGATCCTCAACATGGGCGGCGTGCTCAACACGGGCTTCGAGAAGGTGTTCCTCATGCAGAACACGCTCAACCTGCCGGTCTCCGAGGTCAT
The DNA here is from genome assembly GCF_000576425.1 of Brachybacterium phenoliresistens. GTDB lineage: Bacteria > Actinomycetota > Actinomycetes > Actinomycetales > Dermabacteraceae > Brachybacterium > Brachybacterium phenoliresistens. The sequence continues at coordinate 58,879 of NZ_KK070007.1, forward strand.
CTCGACCTACACCTACAAGATCGGCATCCTGAGCAGCCAGTTCAGCTACTCGACGGCCATCGGCCTGTTCAACACCGTCATCAACTTCGGATTCCTCGTGCTGGCGAACCAGATCGCCAAGCGCGCCTCCGACACGTCCCTGTGGTGAAGGAGGCCCCCATGTCCACCACCATCTCCCCCGCGACCGCCCCGCTGCGGCGCCGCCGGATCGGCATCTCCCGCAGCGACATCCCCTTCGCCATCATCGTCACGCTGATCTGCGCGGCCGTCCTGTTCGCGACGCTGTACCCGATCTACTTCGTCGCCATCGCCTCGATCAGCGACCCGACCGCCGTCGCCACCGGCCGCGTCGCCTTCCTCCCCAAGGGCATCAGCCTGTTCGGCTACGAGCAGATCCTCGCCGACTCCCGCATCTGGACGGGATACCGCAACACGCTGATCTACTCGATCGTGGGCACGGCCCTGAACCTCGCGGTGACGCTGCCCGCGGCCTATGCGCTCTCGCGGCGCGAGTTCCGGCCCCGCCGTCCGATCATGCTGGGACTGGCCTTCACGATGTTCTTCAGCGGCGGGCTCATCCCCACCTACCTGCTGTACAAGGACCTGGGCCTGCTGGACAACTGGCTGGTGTTCATCCTCCCCTCGGCCGTGAACGTCTTCAACCTCATCATCGCCCGGTCGTTCTTCGAGGCCTCCCTGCCCGAGGAGCTGTTCGAGGCGGCGATGCTCGACGGCGTGGACTACTTCCGCTTCTTCCTCACCATCGCGCTGCCGCTGTCGAAGGCGCTCATCTCCGTCATCGGCCTGTACTACCTGGTGCAGCACTGGAACGACTTCTTCACCGGCCTGATCTTCGTGCGCGACTACGACAAGCAGCCGCTGCAGATCGTCCTGCGCGACATCCTCCTGTCCAACCAGGCATTCTCCGGCGGCGCCGGGGGCGCGGGCGGCAGCGGCGGCGCCTACGGGCAGCAGTACGCCGACCAGATCAAGTACGGCGTCATCATCGTCTCCACCCTGCCAGTCATCATCCTGTATCCCTTCCTGCAGAAGTACTTCGAGAAGGGCGTCATGATCGGATCGGTGAAGGGCTGATGACCGCCCTGCATTCCGCTCCGTCCCCCGCCCCGGCTCCCTCCGCGGCCGCAGCGATCGCCGCGGCCCGCACGGAGGGCGCCGCGGCCCGCGCGGAAGGCACGGGGCGGGCGAAGGATGCGGAGACGACGAAGGGCGCGGGCAGGGCGGCGAGCGCATGGCGGTCGGAGAGCGCAGGGCCGTCGGAGAGCGCAGGGCGGTCGGAGAGCGCAGGGCGGTCGGAGAGCACGGAGCCGGGCGGGCGGCGCCTCACCGCGGGCCTGGTCCGCTGGCATATGGGCCTCGGCGAGCTGGGGCTGCGCCTGTTCCTGCTGCACCTGCTGTGGATCGCCGGCACGCTGGCCGGTCTCGTGGTCGCGGGGCTGTTCCCGGCGACCGCCGCCGTCCACGCCGTGCTGCGCGAGGACCAGCGCGAGGCCGCCCGCGAGCGCGCCGGCGAGGACACGCCGCCGCGCCCCGGCCTGTGGCGCGCCTTCTGGTCTGCCTGGCGCGCCGAGCTGGGCCGGGCGAACCGGATCGGGGCGGTGCTGGTGCTGGGCTGGGCCGTCATCGCCCTCGACCGATGGATCCTCACCGGCGCCATCGGCGGCGGCTCCTCGACGGCGGCCCATGGCGGCGGGGCCCTGGACCTCGGCGCCGCGGCGCCCTGGATCAGCGGGGTCGTCGTCGCCCTGACCATCGTGACGGCGCTGCTCAGCATCGTCGTCTGGCCGCTGGCCGCGCACTTCGACGACCCCCTCCCGCGGATCTGGCGGATGACGCTGTCGCTGCTGGTCACCCGCCTGCCGCTGACCCTCTCGATCGCCGCCGTGCTGATGGCGAGCGTCTGGGTGTGGCAGTCGATCCCCGGCCTGGTGCCGGTGTTCGGACTGGCCCTGCCGTTCTGGGCGGTCAGCATGCTCATCTGGCGATCCGGCGTCCTGCCCCGCACGTGAGTCCCGCCCCGGCGCGGGCGCCGCGGCGCCGGTGACCCCGCGGAGCGACCCCGTCGCGACGCAATCCGGCGGACCCTCCCGTCGCGAGCTCATCGAGCGGAGTGATCCCGTCGCTACGTCATCGAGCGGAGTGATTCCGTCGCTACCTCGCCGGGTAGCGACGGAATCACTCCGGCGGTTCGCGTAGCGACGGGATCACTCCGATCGTTTCACCGGCATCACTCCGCTGGTTCGCGTAGCGACGGCATCACTCCGATCGTTTCCCCGGCCGACCCGGCGAGCGCCCGATCGAGCCGGTGCAGAGCATCACGCCCCCCGCGCCTCGCGCCGAGGACCACGTCAGCCGCCGCTCCCGTCGCCGCCGACCCGGCCGCCGCCGACCCGGCCGCCGCCGTCCCGGTCGCGGCCAGCCCGGCGGCCGCGCCGCGCGCTCCCGTCGCCGGTTGCGCCGGGGGTCGGGGGCGGCCTCCATCGGAGGTCGACATCGCAGTGCCGCCCTGCGCCCGATGTGCCCCGGGGCCCGCGCCGGAAGGATGGACGGCAGGCGGACCCGGGCGAAGCCCCGTCACGGGCCGCGGAGAGAAGGGGCTGGTCATGAACGTCGTCCATCGCGCGAGAGGACTGCTGGCGCTGCTGATCGTCGGCGTGGCCGTGCTGGCCGGGTGCGCGGGCGCCACCGGCGGTGCCGCACCCGGGACGCTGCCGGCGCCGCGGGCGGCCGAGCCCGCCTCCCCCGTCGGCCTCACCGAGCAGGACGTGAACGCCTGGCTGGACGGCCGGCTGCCGGTGGCCCTCGAGAACGGAGGCGTCCCCGGCGCCGTCGTCACCGTCGTCCAGGACGGGCGGATCCTCACCAGCCGCGGCTACGGCGAGGCGCGCACCGCCACGGCCGATGCCCCCGCCGTCCCGGTGGATCCCGCATCGTCCCTGTTCCGGGTCGGCTCCGTCTCCAAGCTCGCCACCGACGTCGCCGTGCTGCAGCTGGTCGAGGCGGGCGAGCTGGACCTCGACGAGGACGTGAGCACGTACGTCGACGTGCCGCTGGAGCGGCGCTTCGACGGCGACATCACCCTGCGCCACCTGCTCACCCACACCGCCGGCTTCGAGGAGCACCTCGAGGGGCTCTTCGTGGCCGAGGGCGAGGAGTTCTCCCTCGAGGAGTACGTCCGGCACGAGCCGCCCACGCAGATCTACGCCCCCGGCACCACCCCGGCGTACTCCAACTACGGCCTCGCGCTGGCGGGATACATCGTCGAGGAGACCACCGGCGTGCCCTTCGAGCAGTACGTCCAGGAGCATGTGTTCGCCCCGGCCGGGATGTCCGCGTCGACCTTCGCGCAGCCCGTCCCCGACGCGCTCGCCCCGCAGCTCGCCTCCGGATACGTCACGGCCGACGGCCCCGCGCAGGACTTCGAGATCATCCCCGCCTCCCCGGCGGGCGCCATGAGCGCCTCGGGCGAGGACATGGGCCGGTTCCTGCTCGCCCTGCTCGGGCAGAGCTCCGGGGAGCCGATCCTCTCCCCGGAGATGCTCGCGCAGATGCAGCAGCCGGCGCTGGACGAATCCAGCCTGGGCACCCTCGCCCAGGGTCAGCGGATGGGACTGGGCCTGTTCGACGAGTCCCGCCCCGGCCACCGGGCCCTCGGGCACGGCGGCGACACGAACTTCTTCCACTCCGCCCTGGAGATCTACCCGGACGACGGCATCGGCATCTTCCTCAGCCTGAACGCCACGGGCGACGACACGGCCGCCTACGCGATCCGCGACGACCTGCTCGCCGGGTTCACCGACCGGTATCTCCCGGCCGACGGCGGCGCGGGCTCCGAGCGGCCCGGCACCGTGCCGGCCGCGGGCGGGGCCTCCGATGCCGGCGGCGCCGGAGCCGAGGGTGCCGGGGCCGAGGGCGGCGCCGTCGAGCGGGCCGCGACGGTCGCCGGCAGCTACGAGTCCACGCGGGCCATGGCCACCGGCTACATGGATGCGGTCACGCTGCTGACCCCCGTGCGGATCACCGCGGTGGGCGACGGCCGGCTGGTCGCGAGCGGCCTGTCGCTGAGCGGGCCGCAGCAGTACGAGGAGATCTCCCCCTGGGTGTGGCAGGAGGTCGGCGGGCATCGGAAGCTCGCGGTGCAGGTCGAGGACGGCGAGGTGGTGCGGATCGGCCACGACTCGGCCATGTCGATCGTGCCCGTGGGGCCCGGCCGCGCGCTGCTGCTGCCGGTGCTGGCGACGGCGGCCGTGCTCCTGGTGCTGGTGCTGGCCCTGTGGCCGCTGGGCGCGATCCGGCGCCTGGCCGGGCGGGTCCTGGGCACCTCCCCCGCGGTGCCGGCGCCGCCGCTGCCGTGGACGGCGCATCTCGCCCGCGCCGGTGGGGCGGTGGCCCTGCTGGCCCTGGTCGGCTGGACGGTCGCGATCGTCTCCGCGGGCGGGTTCGCGGTGCTGCCCGCCCCGGCGATCCGCGGCATCCAGGTCGCGCAGGCGATCGGCGTGCTCGCCCTGGTGCCGGCGACGGTCGACCTGGTCCGCACGGTCCTCCCCGGACGCGCGCACGCCGGGTCCGAGGCGGCGGCCGAGGTCCGTCCCCTGCTGCGGGCGCTGCGCCGCGGGCGACGGGTGCTGGGCGCGGTGGTCCTGGTGGCGGCGCTGGCCGGCATCGCCTGGTCGGCGTGGGGGCTGCACCTGTTCAGCCTCGACGTGTCCGTCTGAGCGCAGGGACCGGGCAGAGAGGAGGATGGAGGACATGCGTGATCCCTTCTCCGGCCTGTCCGCGCGGCGCCGCGACGCCCTGCTCGCGGCCGGCACGGCGGTGCTGACGCTCGGCGGTCTGCTGCTGACGCTGCCGCTGCTGGCCGAGGAGGGGCTCGCCCCGCTGGACCCGACGCGGCGGGCGCTGCTGCTGGTCCTCGCGACAGCGCAGGCCGTTCCGCTGCTGTGGTGGCGCACCCGACCCCGGGCGGCGCTGATCGCGGTGGTGGCGGTGCAGGTCGCGGTGGTCGTCCTGCTGCAGGACTCCGAGGTGACCTACCGCGGCATCCCGACGATCCTCGTGATCGCCCGGATCGGCGCCGTCGCCGCCGTGCGGCGCGGGCTGGCGCTGGTCCTGGCGGCGGTGGCCGCGGAGGTCCTGGTCCGGGGCGTCGTCCTGGCGGGTCTGGGGCGGCCGGTGCTGGGGCCGATGCTCGAGAGCACGCTCTCCGCCGGCGGCACCTATCTGCTGGCCTTCCTGGTCGGCGTGATCATCGCCGGACGCGCGGAGAACCGGCGCCTGCAGCGGCAGCAGGAGCGGCGGGAGCAGGATGTGCGCCTGGAGGCGGCCCTCGCCGAGGAGCGCCGCCGCATCGCCGGGGAGCTGCACGACGTGGCCGCCCACCACCTCTCGGGGATGGTGGTGCAGGCCGCGGCCGTCGAGCGCCTGGTGGATCGCGACCCGGAGGCCGCGAAGGCCGGGGCGGCGTCCTTGCGCCGCCAGGGCAAGGAGACGCTCGACGGCCTGCGCTCGGTGGTCGGGCTGCTGCGCACCGGCGGTCCGGTCGCGCCGGTCGCGGGCCTGCGGGACCTCCCGCAGCTGGCCCGGGACGCCCGGGACCTGGGCGTGAGGGTGCAGCTCGAGGTGCGCGGGGAGGTGCCGGAGCTCGCGCCCCTGGTCGATGCCGCGCTCTACCGGATCGCGCAGCAGTCGCTGTCCAATGCGCTCCAGCATGCGCCGGGCGCCCCCGTGCGCCTGGAGCTCGACGCGCAGGGGCCGATGCTCGCGCTGCGCGTGGAGAACCCGCTCGCCCCGGCGACCGCGCCCGAGCGGCCCGATGCGGCGGACGGCCCCGGGGGCACGGGCCTCGCGGTCATGCGCGAGCGCGCCGCGGCCATCGGGGCGCGGCTCGAGGCGGGGCCCGCCGAGGGCGGCATCTGGCGGGTCCTGCTGCAGCTGCAGCTGCCGCGCCCGGCGGCGGGAGCAGGGGCGGGGTCGGGGGCGGCCTCCGGGCGCCCGTCGGCCGAGGACGGAGGAGCCCGATGATCCGGGTGGTGCTGGTCGACGACCAGGCGGTGGTGCGGATGGGGTTCCGGGTGCTGCTGGAGGAGCACGGCGACGTGGATGTGGTCGGCGAGGCCTCCGGCGGCCGGGAGGCGGTCGAGGTCGTCCGCCGCCTGGCGCCGGACGTGGTCTGCATGGACCTGCGCATGGCCGATGGCGACGGCATCGCCGCGACCCGGGAGATCGTCGCGAGCCGCAGCGGCGGGACGCCGGCGGTGCTGGTCGTGACCACCTTCGACCTGGACGAGGACGTGTTCGGCGCCCTCGAGGCCGGGGCCGACGGCTTCCTCCTCAAGGACTGCGAGCCCGAGGAGCTGCTGGAGGCGGTGCGACGCCTCGCGGCCGGCGAGGGGCTCGTGGACCGCAGCGTCACCCGCCGGGTGATCCGCGAGTTCTCCCGCCGCCGCGCCCCGCGGGCGGCCTCCGCGCCGCCGCCGGAGCTCACGCCGCGGGAGGCCGAGATCGTGCGCCTGCTGGCGCGCGGCATGTCCAACGCGGAGATCGCCCGGGAGCTGTTCGTGGAGACCAGCACCGTGAAGTCGCACCTCACGCGGGCGATGACGAAGATCGGCGCCCGCGACCGGGTGCAGACGGTGATCTGGGCCTACCGCACCGGCCTGGCCGAGGACTCCTGAGCGCTCCCGGTGACGCTGCGGAAGCCGCGCAGGCGCAGGCTGTTGCCGACCACGAACACGCTCGAGAACGCCATCGCGGCCCCGGCGAGCATCGGGTTGAGCATGCCCAGCGCGGCGATCGGGATCGCGGCGACGTTGTAGGCGAAGGCCCAGAACAGGTTGCCCTTGATGGTGGCGAGGGTGCGGCGGGACAGGCGGATCGCATCGACCGCGCCGCGCAGGTCCCCGCGCACCAGGGTGATGTCGCCGGCCTCGATGGCGACGTCGGTCCCGGTGCCCATCGCCAGCCCCAGGTCGGCGCGGGCCAGGGCGGGGGCGTCGTTGACGCCGTCGCCGACCATCGCCACGACCTTTCCCTCCCCCTGCAGGCGCGCGATGACGTCGACCTTGTCGGCCGGCAGGACCTCGGCGATGACCTCGTCGATGCCGACCTCCGCCGCGATCCGGGAGGCCGCCGCGCGGTTGTCGCCGGTCAGCAGCACGGGCGCGAGCCCCAGCGACCTCAGCTGCGCGATCGCCTCGACGCTGGTGGGCCGCAGCGCGTCGGAGACCACGAGGATCCCGCGCACCTGCCCGTCCCAGGCGGCGACGACCACGGTGCGGCCCTCGGACTCGGCCGCGGCCTGCGCGGCGGCGAGATCGGGGTCGATGGGCAGGGAGCGCTCGGCCATCAGGGAGGCGCGGCCGACGACCACGGCGGCGCCGTCGACGACGCCCTGCACCCCGCGGCCCTCGAGGTTCTCGAAGCCCTCCGGGACCGGCAGCGCCCCGACCTCATCGGCCGCGCCGGCGGCGATCGCCCGCCCGATGGGGTGCTCGGAGGCGTGCTCGAGGGCGCCGGCCCGGCGCAGCAGCTCGGCGCGATCGGTGCCGGGGGCGGGGACCGCCTCGGCCAGGGTCATGGTGCCGGTGGTGACGGTGCCGGTCTTGTCCAGCACGATGGTGTCGATCGCGCGGGTGGACTCGAGCACCTCGGGGCCCTTGATGAGGATGCCCATCTGCGCGCCGCGGCCGGTGCCCACCAGCAGGGCCGTCGGCGTGGCGAGACCCAGCGCGCAGGGGCAGGCGACCACCAGCACGGCCACCGCGGCGGTCATGGCCGCCGTCGCCCCGAAGCCGGCGCCCAGCCAGGCGCCCAGGGTGATCACGGCGATCGCGATGACGATCGGCACGAAGATCCCGGAGATCCGGTCGGCCAGGCGCTGGACCTCGGCCTTGCCGGTCTGGGCGTCCTCCACCAGGCGGGCCATCTGCGCGAGCTGGGTGTCCGCGCCGACGCGGGTGGCCCGGACCACCAGGCGGCCGCCTGCGTTGACGGTCGCGCCGGTCACGGCGGAGCCCTCCCCGACCTCGACGGGGACGGCCTCGCCGGTGAGCATGGAGGCGTCCACCGCGGAGGTGCCGGTCACGACCACGCCGTCGGTGGCGATCTTCTCACCGGGCCGGACCACGAACTCGTCGCCGACGCGCAGGTCGCCGATGGCGATGCGCTGCTCGGCGCCGTCGCGCAGCACGGCGACCTCCTTCGCGCCCATCTCCAGCAGGGACCGCAGCGCGGCCCCGGCCTGCCGCTTGGAGCGCTTCTCGAAGTAGCGCCCGGCGAGGATGAACATCGTGACCCCGGCGCCGACCTCGAGGTAGATGTTCGCGGCGCCGTCGCTGGGGGCGATGGTCAGCGCGAAGGGATGGGTCATCCCGGGGGTGCCGGCCGTGCCCAGGAACAGGGCGTACAGCGACCACAGCAGCGCGACCGCGGTGCCCATGGAGATGAGCGTGTCCATGGTGGCGGCGCCGTGGCGCAGGTTCGTCCACGCCGCCCGGTGGAACGGCCAGGCTCCCCACACGATCACCGGCGCGGCGAGCGCGAGGGAGGCCCACTGCCAGTACTCGAACTGCAACGCCGGGATCATCGCCATGGCGATCACCGGCACCGTGAGGACGACCGCGCCGATCAGCCGCTGGCGCAGCGAGGTCAGCTCCGGGTCCTCCGCCTCGGGGCCCTCGGCCGATGCTCCGTCGCCCGCAGCCCCGCCCGAGGGCACGGGCGGGGCGTGCAGCGCGGCCGTGTAGCCGGTCTTCTCCACCTCGCCGATCAGCAGCGAGGGGTCGTAGCCCTCGGGGACGGTGACCTTCGCCTTCTCGGTCGCGTAGTTGACGCTCGCCTCGACGCCCTCGAGCTTGTTGAGCTTGCGCTCGATGCGGTTCGCGCAGGAGGCGCAGGTCATCCCGCCGACCTCCAGCTCGATGACGTCCATGCCCGTCAGGGGCCCGCTCGTGCTCATGCTCGCTCTTCCTCCGTGCCGGCCGGGTCGCCCCGGCGGGCTGTCATGTCAGTGGTCGTGGTCGCCATGGCCGCCGCCGTCGTCGGCCGACGCGCCGTCGGCTCCGCCGTCGGCCGGCGCCCCGTCGGCTCCGCCCTCGGCGGGCGCCGGGTCGGATCCGCCGTCGGAGGGTGCCGGATCGGCCCCGCCGTCGCGCGCCGGGTGCTCGGCGTCCACCACGAAGGCGGCGGTGCGCACCTGGCCCGCGACCTGGAAGTCCAGGTAGAGCAGATACCGGCCCGCGGTCGGGGCCTCGCCGACGAAGGCGACCTCCGGTCCTGCGGTCACGCCGGGCCGGGGTGCCTCGCCCTCGGGGTGGACGTGCAGGTAGGCGAGGTCCCCCTCGCGCAGGGCCACCAGGTGGCCGTAGGCGCCGAGGTAGGGCTCGAGCTCCGTGACCGGACGCCCGTCCCGGGTGACGGCGAACTCGAGCGTGCCCTCCCCGCCGGCGACCAGGCCGCCGGTGAGGGTGACCGTGTAGCCGTCGACCTCCGCCACGGTGCTCGGCTGCGGGACGACGGGGCTCAGATCGCCGGCCACCTGCACGGTGCGGCTGAGGGTGAGCCCGCCCGCCCCCTCGGTGCCGGGGGTGAAGTCGGCGTAGACGCGATAGCTGCCCGCCTCCTCCCATTGCCACGGCAGGGACCAGGTCCCATCGGCCGCGAGCTCGGGGTGGACATGGCGGAACCGCGCGCCGTCGCTGCGCACCACGATCAGGTGCAGGTCTTTCTCGTGGCTGGTGGTGTAGTCGGTGAGGGCCTCGCCGTCCGGGCCGAGGATGCGGAAGCTCAGCGCCCCCGGCTCCCCGGGCGCCGCCGGGGCGCTCACTGGCGAGAGCTGGTAGCCCTCGGCGCTCTGGGACAGGCCCGGCAGCGCCGCGGAGTCCGCGCCGCCGTCCGGCTCCGCGCCGGAACCGTGCCCTGCGTGCCCCTCCGTCGGGCCGTCGCCGGCGCCGGCGTCGTGGCCGCCCGCGGCGTGGCCCTCGGCATCGGCGGACCCGCCGCCCGAGTCCTGCCACGCCTGCACGGCGCTGTCGGGGACGAGCGCCCCGGCCAGGCCGAAGGCGCCGCCGAACGCCACCACCAGGGCCGCGCCGTAGACTCCCAGACGGCCGGCGGCGTTCATCGCACGCGGGCGGCCGAGTAGCCGGCTTCCTCGACCGCGGCGAGCACGGCGGCGTCGTCGACGGCCTCCTGCGCGCTCACGACGAGCCGGCCGGTCTGGGCGCTGACCTGGATGTCCTGCACGCCGACGATCTCCCCGACCTCCTCGCGCACCGACATCTCGCAGTGCCCGCAGGTCATGCCCGTCACCGTGTACTCCTGTGCCACCATGGTCATCGCCGCCTCTCTCGAAAAGGTACCCCTAGGGGGTATTGCGAGCTCAGGCTATACCCCTCAGGGGTACCGCGCAAGGGTGATCCGGGCGACGCCTTCCCGATCGGAGGCGCGGAGATCAGAGCGTGGTCATGCCTCCGTCGACGCGGAAGATCGCCCCGGTGGCGTAGCGCGACTCGTCGCTCGCGAGGTACACGGCGATGCCGGTGACGTCCTCGGGGGCGCCGGGGCGGCCCAGCGGGATCCGGCCGATGATCGCCGCCCGCGCCTCGGCGTCGCCGGAGATGCTCGTGACCAGGCTCGTCTCCGTGTAGCCGGGGACGATGGTGTTCACCCGGATGCCATCGGCCGCATAGGCGTTCGCCGTCGCGCGGACCAGCGCATGGATCCCGCCCTTGGACGCGGAGTAGGCGGCGAAGTCGGCGCCCTCCCCGTTCAGCCCCGTGGGGCTGCCGGTGCAGAGGATCGATCCGCCGCCGCCCGCGGCGAGCCGTGCCCGCACGGCGTGCTTGAGGGTGAGGAAGGTGCCGGTGAGGTTCACGTCCAGGGTGCGGCGCCATGCCTCCAGCGGCACGTCTCCGGTGGGGGCGTCCTGGCCGAAGAGCTGCACGCCGGCGTTGGCGACGACGACATCGGGGGTCATGCCCTGCGCGGCGAGCGCGGCGAAGGCCTGCTCGACGCTCGCCTCGTCGGCGATGTCCATCGGCACGGCGAGGGCGCCCTCCCCCGTCGCGGCCGCCCGGGCCGCGTCGAGGTCGAGGTCGGCGTAGGCGACGCGGGCGCCCTCGGCGAGGAAGCGGTCGGCCAGGGCCCGGCCGATGCCCGATGCGGCGCCGGTGACCAGCGCCGTCCTGCCTGCCAGGCGTCCGCCCTGCGGGGAACCGGTCCGATCCATGCCCATCTCCTGTGATGTCATCCCGCGCTGCGACGGCACGGAGGTGCGCCCAGGCTATGCACCGCCCACCCACTGGTCAACCAGTTGCTGGGTGTCGGCGCGAGTTCGGTCGCGGTCGGGGTCGCGGTCGTGGTCAGCCCAGCTCGTGCACCGTGCCCGGCGCCACGACGAGCTCCTCCCCCTGCGGTCCGCGCACGGCCCAGTCCTCCAGGCCCGCGTTGGCCAGGAGCACGAGGTCCTCCAGGGCGAGCACCGCGGTGCCCGGTCCGCCGGGGCCGCGCAGCACCCGGACCGGGCGGCCGCGCTGCGGGGCGAGCCGTGCGATGACCCGGCCGGCCGGGGACAGGCCCTCGGCCCCCGGCGCCGCCGCGATCATGCCCTCGGCTCCCGGATCCGCGGCGGGGGCCACGACGCCGCGGGGACCGGCCATCTCCATCAGGGACACCGACTCCGCACCGCCGGCGGCGGCCTCCGCGATCACCGCAGCGGCCCAGGCTCCCGCCCATGGGGTGTGCTGGCGCGGATCGACGGATCCGGGGGTGAGGTGCGCGCCGTAGCCGCTCGCATCGGCGCGGTCGACCAGCCCCGGATCGGTCGCGACGGCGTTGACCCGCGGGCGCAGTGTGACCGGCCCCAGCAGCAGGCGCGATTCCGGGCGCAGCTCCCGCGCGGAGGCGAGCACGTCGCCGAGGGCGGCGAGGCTGCGCGCCACGTGCCAGGTCTCGCGCATGTGCATCTGCGGGGTGCTGGGGAAGGTCAGGTGCTCGGCCTGCGGGATCACCGCGATCTGCCGGTTGAGCTCGGTGAAATGGCTGCGCGACCCGGCGACCGGCTCGATGCCGCGGCCCGCGACGGCGCCGAGCAGCCGCTCCCACAGCTCGGGCGTGGTGACATGGGCGGCCTCGTCGAACACGGCGGCGCGCACGACGACGAGCCCCGCCTCCTCAGCCCGGTCGAGGATCCCGGCGACGTCGACGTCGCCGGCGCCGGAGATCCGCAGGTCCACCGGAAGCTCCTCGGCACCGGCCTCGGCGCGCGCGGACTCCAGCACCGGCTCGAGGGGGAAGCGGTCGCTGACCTCGACGACCAGATGATCCAGCGCCTCGAGGCCCGGCTGCGGGGCGGTGAGCGCCGCGCCGTGGGCCGTGGTCGCGCCGATGCCGATGCCGGGCAGCGGGACCTCCGCCGCGGCCTCGAGGAGAGGGCGCAGATCCGTCCCGGGCGCGGCGGCGGCGATCCCGACGGGGTCGGCCGGCGCGTCGAGCGCCGTGAGGACCAGCTCCTGGACCACCTCGGTGCCCGCGGGGATGCGGTACGGGAAGGGACGCTCCAGCGGGCGCGAGTAGATCTTGAAGCTCGCGTCGGTCCAGTTGCGCTGGTCCTCCATCTCGAACTCGTCGCCGGTCAGCTCGAGGCGGGCGCGCACGCCCGAGGGCGAGAGCGCCAGGGAGCGGATCCCGAACAGCGGCTGCCAGGGCGCGATCTGCCGCGGGAGGCGGACGTCGCGGTGGTGGCCGTCGACCGTGGTGAGGACGGCGTCGTGCCCGGCCATCTCCCGCGGGAGCATCGCGGTGAGCCCTGCCCGGTTGGTGATGACCTCGTCCTCGGCCGTGAGGACGAGACGCAGGCGCAGCTCCGTCTCGCCGACGGTGAGGGTGGAGGTGGCACGGGCCGCGCCGGCCGCGCCGTCGTAGCGGACCTCGAGGGTGCGCGTCAGGACGTCGCGAGCACCGGTTGGTCCGGCGCTGTCCGCGCCCTCGCCTCCGGCGCCGCCGCCATCGGCCCCATCGACTGCGTCGGTCCAGTCGGTCCCGTCGGTCCCGTCGGTCCCGTCGGCCCCATCGGCCCCATCGGCCCCATCGGCCCAGGATTCGGCGGTGACCTGCGGCGGGATGGTCTCCCACTGCGCATCGCGCAGGGCGGGCCGGGCGGAGGCGAGCAGCTCGACGCCGTCCAGGGCGATCTCGCTGATCTCCTCGGCTTCGCAGCGGAAGGTCCACCGGCCGTGGCGATGCCGGGTGCGGGGATCGGTCGCCGGGGCAGGGCGGGGCGGAGGGGTCGAGTCCACGGTGACTCCTGGTGGTGCGGGGTGGTCGTGCGGGTCGTTCTGCGCCCCGACGTGCGGCGAGGCGCCTCAAGAGTGGCACAGCCCACGAGCGGTCAACCAGTTCATGGGCGTATCGGAGTCCGGCGGCCCGGCGCCCCGCTCAGGCCGGGCGGGCCCGATCCGCGGACGCGCTCCGGCGCGGGGCGCGCACGGTGAGCACGGCCAGCGGGACCAGGGCGAGGATCGCCAGCAGCGACAGCACGGAGAAGCTGGAGACGGCCATCAGCGGGCCGGCGGCCAGGGCGGCGCTCGCGCCGCACAGGTTCGCCAGGGCGTCGATGCCGCCCTGCGAGGACGCCCGGGAGCGATCCGTGATCACCGCGCTGAACAGGGCCGATGCCGAGACGTTCACGAACGACCACCCCACCCCGAGCAGGATCAGCGACACCACGATCCCGGCCGTGGAATCGGGGCGCAGGGCCGCCAGCAGCAGCGAGGCCAGCAGGATCAGCACGCCCCCGCCGACGGCGGCGCGATGCCCGAACCGGTCCGCGAGCAGACCCACGAGCGGCGCCAGCGCGAACATGCCGGCCACGTGCAAGCTGATGGTGAGGCCGACGACCGTGATGGAGCCGCCGTGATGCGCGATGTGCACCGGGGTCATGGTCATGATGGCGACCATGACGATCTGCGCGGTGAGGATCGCGGTGACCGCGTAGCGCGCGGCGCCGTTCGCGCGCGCCTCGGCCAGCAGCTGGCGCAGCCGCCCGCGCCGCCGCGCCGGGGGCCGGGCGGCGTCCGGGGCGGGACCGGGCCCGTCCAGGGCGGGGACGGCGTCGGCGCCGGCGCCGGCGGGCCCCGGTGCGGCGCCGACCTCGGCGGGGCCGGCGCCGCGGGCGGCGGCGCGCAGCAG
>NZ_KK070008.1 GCF_000576425.1 Brachybacterium phenoliresistens
AGCAGGGAGGGGCATCACGTGATCCGGGATGTGGTCGATGATGTCGATCTGATCGGGACGATGACCGTCAAGCATCTGATGGACCACTACCAGGACCACCAGGGCGTGCTCTGCGGTCAGGACTGCCGCCATTTCGGCCGGCCGATCCCCCCGGACGAGGACGACGATCCCGACGACCCGCCCACTCCCGACGGTCAGGACCCCGGCGGCGGCGATGACCCCGGAGGCGGAAGTCCCGGCGGCAAGGACCCTGGAGGTAGCGACCCCGGAGACCGGGGTGGAGGACACGGCGAGACCGGGGAAGACGACTCCGGGCATGGGACTGGAGGGCATGACGGTGGCGCTGGCGTGCGCCCCGGGAGAGGCGACGACGTCGAGCGCCCCAGGAATGATGGTGCTCCCAGCCGCGCTACCGACGCCTCGACCCGAGTGTCACCGGCGACCGTCGATCCTGCCGACCCGTGGGGCATCCAGCAGCGTCGGAAGCGGAATCGAGATTCCGGGACCGAGGGCGGTTTAGCCTTCCCTTTCGGCTCCGACGGACCCCCGCCCTTCTGAAGATGGCAGGATCGGATCGCACCGTGACCGCCAGCCCGCCCAGGACGGGCAGGGCAGGAGGTCAGATCACGCCGGCATGGGCCAGGGCGCGACGCACCACGATGTCGTGACCGCCCTCGAGCTCGTCCATCACCCCGGACTCCAGGAGCTCGGCGACGTCGTACCAGTTCAGCTCCAGCGCGTCCTCCTGCGGAGAGGCCTCGCCGTCCACGGGCACCAGGTAGGCGAGGGAGATCGCATGCTGCCGCGGATCGGTGAACAGTGACTGCCCCGGCGTCGGGAAGTACTCGGCGACGGTGAACGGCACCGGGCTCGCCGGGATGCGCGGCAGAGCCATCGACCCGAGATCCTTGTCGATGTGGCGGGCGATCGCCTCACGCAGCGTCTCGTGGATGAGCACGCGGCCCGAGACGATGGTCCGCACGATCCGCCCCGTCCCCGAGGCGCGCAGCAGGAGGCCCACCTGGGCGACCGTCCCGTCGACGTCTGTGCGCACCGGCACCACGTCGATGTACGGGATGGGCAGATGGCGGCGCAGCTCGGCGATGCGGTCGGGCTCGAACCACGCGCCCTCGGCATCGATGGCCGTCCGGGGGCTCATCGGCGGGCCTCCGACTCCTGCACCTCGGCCGCGATCTGGCCGGGAGCGAGATGCGACTTCTCGAGGATGAACCGGGGGTTCTGGTCCCGGGAGACGACCCGCACCTCATGCTCGACCGGAGCACCCGCGATCATCCGCACGCCCCAGGTGGTGCCCTCGAGGTCGACCAGCGAGAGCGTCGCGTTCGGGATCGAGGGCAGCGGCCTCTCGATGATCCCCGACAGGACGAATCGGATCAGGGTGCCGTGGGCGACCACGAGGACCTTCTGCCCCGGGTACCGCCGCTCGAGGTCCTCGAGGGCGTCGTAGCCGCGATCGGCGACCGCCTGATGATCCTCGCGGCCGGGGAAGGAGCGCTCGGGGTACGTCTCCTCCATCTCGCGGGTGGGCTTGCCCTCGGCGACGCCCCAGTCGATCTCGACCAGCCGGGCATCGGTGCCGCCGAAGGGGATCCCGTGGTCCTCGGAGATGATCTGCGCCGTCTGCTGGGCCCGCTGCAGCGGGGAGGAGACCACCACGTCCCAGTCCACGGGCGGGAGATCGTCGAGCGCCTGATGCGCCTGCTGGATCCCGGTGTCGTTCAGCGGGATGTCCGAGGACCCCTGGAACAGATCACGCAGGTTGTAATCCGTCTGTCCGTGGCGGACGAGGCCGAACAGGGTCATGGGGGCTCCTCGGGGCGGGGCAGGCTGCGGCGTCAGCTCTCAGGGTACATCCCGCGCCACGCCGCCACGCCCGGCGCTGGCGAGCATCGGCGCTGGTCACGGGACGGACCCGGGGTGGCGGCGCCGAGGGCCTGCATCGTGCTCCGGGCACGTGCGAGCATGTGATGGTGAGCACTCCGATCGGCGACCACGCCCTCCTGTCCGACCTGCACACCGGCCCGCTGATCTCGCGCGAGGGCAGCGTGGACTGGCTCTGCCTGCCGCGGTTCGACTCCGCGGCGGTGTTCGCCGCGATCCTCGGGACCGAGGAGCACGGCCGCTGGCTCATCGCCCCGCGCGACGGCGAGGTCGTGGACCAGCACTACGAGCAGGGAACCTTCGTGCTGCGCACCCGCTGGCGCACCCCCACCGGGGAGGCGGAGTCCGTGGACTTCATGCCCTCGGCCGACGGCCGCGCCGACATGGTGCGCCGGATCCGCTGCCTGTCCGGGACCATCGAGGTGGACGTCGACCTGAGGCTTCGGCCGGACTACGGCGCCACGCTGCCGTGGGTGCGCCGCGTCGACACCCGCCACGGCCCCTGCCTGCAGGCGGTGGCCGGCCCTGATGCGTACATCCTCCGGGGGCCGCGCCTGGAGGCCGACGGGACCCGCCACGGCGGCGTCTTCCACCTGAGCGCCGGGCGCAGCTGTACCTGGGTGCTGACCTGGGTGCCCTCGCACCTGGAGGTGCCCGAGCCGATCGACGTGGACGCGGCGCTCGAGGACACCCGCCGCTTCTGGACGTCCTGGAGCGATGCGATCACGGTCGACGGCCCCTGGGCCGATGCGGTCCACCGCTCGCTGCTGGTGCTGCGGGCCCTCACGCACGCCGACACCGGCGGCATCGTCGCAGCTCCCACCACGTCCCTGCCCGAGGACCCCGGGGGCGTGCGCAACTGGGACTACCGCTTCTGCTGGCTGCGCGACTCGGCGCTCACCCTCGAGGCGCTGCTGCTGCACGGGCGCACCGAGAGCGCCCTGCACTGGCGGGACTGGCTGCTGCGCGCCGTCGCCGGCGATCCGGAGGATCTGCAGATCATGTACGGCATCGCGGGGGAGCGGTCCCTGCCCGAGCGGACCCTCCCGCATCTGCCCGGGCACCTCGGATCGGTGCCGGTGAGGATCGGCAACGGCGCCGTCGCCCAGTACCAGGCCGATGTGATCGGCGAGGTGATGATCGCGCTGGAGGCTCTGCGCGAGGCGGGCGTCGCGGAGGACGACTTCTCCTGGCCCCTGCAGCGCAGCATGCTGCGCCACGTCACCACCCACCTGGATCGGAAGGACCAGGGGCTGTGGGAGATGCGCGGGGACGCCCACTACTTCACCCATTCGCGCGTGATGATGTGGGCGGCCCTGGACCGCGGCATCCGCGCCGTGGCCGAGCACGGCCTGTCCGGCCCGGACGCCGAATGGATCCGGCAGCGCGACGCGCTGCGCGAGGAGATCCTCGAGCACGGCGTCAGCGCGCAGACCGGCGGCTTCACCCAGACCTACGACACGACCGAGGCCGATGCCTCGCTCCTGCAGATCCCGCAGACGGGCTTCGTCCCGTACGACGATCCGCGCATGCTCGCCACCGTCGAGCAGATCGAGCGGGACCTCATGCACCACGGGCTGCTGCTGCGCTATCGCACCGCGACGAGCACCGACGGCCTGACGGGCGACGAGTACCCGTTCCTCGCCTGCAGCTTCTGGCTGGTCGAGCAGTACGCCCGCACCGGCAGGCTCGACGAGGCGACGGCGCTCATGGAGGAGCTCGTGGACTGCGCGAACCCGCTGGGCCTGCTGGCGGAGGAGCACGACCCGCAGCAGGGCCGGCAGATGGGCAACTTCCCGCAGGCGTTCAGCCATCTGGCGCTGGTGCGGGCGGCCGATGCGATCCGCGACGCTGCGCGCGAACGGTAGGGACTCCGCTTAGTTAGTGAGGGCAACTAACCGGGTACTCTGGGTCTCGACTCGAACAGCTCGACCTCCAGGAGACCGCCTTGTCCGATCCGACCCTGCTGATCCTCGGCGCCACCGGCGATCTCACCCTGAGACTCCTGCTGCCCGGGATCGGATCGCTGCTGTCGCGGGAACCTGGCCGGCGCCTGCGGGTGATCGGCGTGGGGCGGCGGGACCGACCCCGGAGCGAGTTCGCCGGGCTGGTCGCAGATGCGCTGGCGTCGGGCGGAGCCGGTGCCGAGGCGATCGACCGCATCCGGGACCAAGCCGATCATCATCGGATCGACATGTCTGATCCGGGCGAACTCGCCCGGCTGCTGGACCGCTATGCCGATGCCGAGCGGCTCGTCCTCTACTTCGCCCTGCCGCCGGAGGTCACGCGGAGGGTGTGCGCGGGCCTGCGCCACGTGGGACTGGGTGAGAGGACGCATCTGGCTCTCGAGAAGCCGTTCGGGAGCGATCTTCGCAGCTCCCGGGACATGGAAGAGCTCGTCCTGGGGCTGGCGCCCCCGGAGCGTATCCATCGGATCGACCACTTCCTCGGGATGTCCTCCGTGCAGCGCCTGGCCGGCTGCGATGCCGCGTCGGATCGTCCCGAGGAGATCGAGATCTGCTTCGAGGAGTCCCTGGCGCTGGAGGGCCGCGCCGGGTACTACGACGGGGCCGGAGCGCTGGTGGACATGATCCAGTCCCATCTGCTGCTGGTCCTCGCCGAGCTGCTGCGTCCTGCCGCGGCCCCCGGGAGCGGCTCCGCGGTGCACGAAGAGCGCGTCCGCATCCTGCGGGCCCTCCGGCCATGGGGCGGCGATCCGGCATCGGCCTCGCGCCGAGGCCGGTACACGGCGGGCAGCATCGGCGGGCGCCGGATTCCCGCCTACACGGACGAGACCGGGGTGGATGCGGCGCGCGGGACGGAGACCCTCGCGCAGATCACTGTCGAGGTCGATCTCCCGGCGTGGGCGGGCGTGCCGATCACCCTGCGCTCGGGGAAGGCGCTGGGCGCGCCGGCGCAGCATGTCGCGCTGAGGATGCCCGATGCTGAGCCGGTCCTGCTGCCGCTGGTCGACGGGGCGGCGGAGGGCACGCACGTGGGCGCCTATGGTGCGGTGGTCGGAGCCGTGCTCGACGGGCGCGATGCTCTCGGAGTGGGGTCCGATGCCGTCGAGGAATGCTGGCGGATCATCGACGAGGTGCGAGCGACCTGGGCGGCAGGAGGCGTGGAGATGGACGAGTACTCCGCCGGCTCGGGCGTGCCGGAGACGTGGAGACCGCGTGCGCGAGGGGGGACTCGAACCCCCACGCCCGAAGGCACTGGAACCTAAATCCAGCGCGTCTGCCGATTCCGCCACTCGCGCGCGACCCCGCACAGCCTATCCGGGAGCGGAGGCGCTCGGCGCAGGGCGAGCGGGCGAGCGCAGGGCGGTCGCGTGCGCGGCGACGGGACGGGCACGATACGATTCCGGGCAGACGCACCGGCAACGCATCGGAGGAACTGGTGAGCAAGAGCAAGAAGGCGAGCCTCGAGGACATGAGCCGCGAGGCCGAGCGCCGACAGGACAATCTCGCCGCCGACATCGACGAGCTCATCGATCGCATCCACCCCAAGAACGCCCTGATGCGCTGGAAGAACGAGGCGCTGGACGCCGCGAAGGGTTTTTCCGCCGCCGGTGACGGACAGGGCGCCCAGGGCCGCATCGCTGCGGTCGCGGGCGGCGTCATCGGCGTGATCGTGCTCGCGGCGGGCGTCGCGGTCCTCGCGGCGGTCCGCGGGCGCGGCGAGGAGGAGGAATCCTCTCGGAAGGCGGCGAAGGACTGATCGTCCGCGACGGCCCGGCGACCTCCGCGGTCGCCGGGCCGTCGCATGCCCGGGCTCAGGCGGAGACGTCCCCGTCGAGGTAGAGCCATGCGCCGTCCTCGCGGACGAAGCGGCTCACCTCGTGCAGCACGAGGCGCCCCTCGGGGCCGCGGGCCGTGGCGCGGAACTCGACCGTGCCGGCCTGGTCGAAGGGGCCGCCGGCATCGGTGCGCAGGATCTCCAGGTGCAGCCAGCGCGTCCCGTCGCCCAGCGACGTGGCGAGATCATCGGCGCCCGGTCGGGTGCGCGGGTGCCAGGAGGCGAGCAGGTGCGCGAGGTCGCCGCGGGCGAAGGCGGTGAAGCGGGAGCGCATGAGCTGCTCGGCCGTGCCCGCCCGGCGCCGTCCGGCCAGGATCGGCCCGCAGCACGTCCCGGCGCTCTCGCCGCTGCGGCAGGGGCAGGGAGGATCGTCCATCATCCCTCGATCCTCCCAGACGCCGGGACCTGGCAGGATCGAGGGCATGACCGAGCCTGATCCGACGCCCGAGCCCCTGCCTGAGGGATATCGGCTGCTGCGCGAGGCGCCCGATGCCGCCGAGTACTGCGCGCTGCGACGCGACGCCGGCCTCAGCGAGCGCAGCGCCGAGCAGGCCGTCGGCGCGCTGGCCGCGAGCTGGGCCTGGACCAGCGTGCGGGCGCCGGACGGGACGCTCGCCGCGATGGGGCGGGTGATCGGCGACGGCACCTGGTACTTCCACATCGTCGACATCGCCACGCATCCCCGGCACCAGCTGCAGGGGCTGGGACGGGCGGTGATGCGCGACCTCATCGGCCGCATCGACGCCGCCGCCCCGCCGCACCCGTACATCACCCTGATGGCGGACCCGCCGGGCCGGCGGCTCTACCGCTCCCTGGGGTTCGTCGACGCCGCCCCGAGCCTGGGCATGCTGCTGCCCCGATAGCCGCCCGACGCCGGCGAGAGCCCGCCCGACACAGGAGAGACCGATGAAGGAATTCCGCGCTCCCGCGCCCGAGGATCCCCGCACCGCCTACGAGCGCATGGTCGCCGGCGACTGGTACATCGCCGACGACCCGCAGATCCAGGACGCATTCCGGGCGGCCCTCGCCGCGACGGCCCGCTTCCAGGAGGCATACCCCCAGGACCCCGACGCCGCCCAGGAGATCCTGCGGGACCTGCTCGGCGAGCTCGGCGAGGGAGCGCACGTGCGCGCCCCGATCGCGGTGGACTACGGGAGCCGGCTGTTCATCGGCCCGGGGACCTTCGTGAACTTCGGGCTCACGGCGCTGGACGTCGTCGACGTGCGCATCGGGGCGAACTGCCAGCTGGGCCCGAACATCCAGCTGCTCACCGCCGTCCACCCGCTGGAGGCGGAGCCGCGCCGGGCGGGCTGGGAGGCCGCCGAGCCGATCAGCATCGGCGACAACGTCTGGATCGGCGGAGGGGTCGTCGTCTGCCCGGGCGTGAGCATCGGCGCCGATTCGGTGATCGGCGCCGGGTCGGTGGTGACCCGGGACGTGCCGGCCGGCAGCCTCGCCGTCGGCAGCCCCGCCCGGGTGATCCGCTCGCTCTGAGCGAAGCACCACAGGGCCGACCCGGCGTGCTCGCCGGTGCCGCCGGGCCCGCGCCGGTAGGCTCGGGGCGACCCCCGTCCGGGCGCGCCGAGCGCCGGCCCGGCACCCCGAGAACAGGAGTTCCCATGACCTCTCTGGCAGGCAAGACCGCCGTCGTGACCGGATCGTCCCGTGGAGTGGGCGCCGACACCGCCAAGCTCCTCGCCGCGCAGGGCGCCAACGTGGTCATCAACTACCGCCAGAAGGCGCCGCGCGCGAACAAGGTGGTCTCGCAGATCGAGGCCGAGGGCGGCCACGCCGTCGCCGTCGGCGCCGACCTCACCGAGCCGGAGGACGTGCGCACCCTCATGCGCACCGCCGTGGACACCTACGGCAGCCTCGACATCCTGGTCCTGAACGCCTCCGGCGGCATGGAGACGGACCTCGGCGAGGACTACGCGCTGCGCCTGAACCGCGACGCGCAGCGCGACGCCCTGCTGGCCGGCCTCGAGCTGATGGGCGAGGGCGGCCGGATCGTCTTCGTGACCAGCCACCAGGCGCACTTCATCCACGAGGTGGAGACGATGCCGGAGTACGAGGCCGTGGCCCGCTCCAAGCGCGCCGGCGAGGACGCCCTGACCGAGCTGATCCCCGACATGACCGCCAAGGGCGTCACCTTCGTCGTGGTCTCCGGGGACATGATCGAGGGGACCGTCACCGCCACCCTGCTCAACCGTGCCCGCCCCGGCGCCCTCGAGCAGCGCCGCGAGGCCGCCGGCAGGCTCTACTCGGTCGCCGAGTTCGCCGCCGAGGTCGCGAAGATGGCCACCGCCGAGGTCGAGACCGGTCACATCGAGCTGGTCGGCGGCGCCGGGGACTTCCTCGCCCAGGGCTCCGGGGCCTGATCATGGCCCCGGATCCGGACCCCGCCCCGCAGGAGCTGCTGCTGGACGTCTGGGCCGATGTCATCTGCCCGTTCTGCCTGCTCGGCGACGAGCAGCTGCGCCGGGCGATCGAGGCCGAGGGCCTCACCGGCGCGGTCCGGATCCGCCGGCACTCCTTCGAGCTGGATCCGCAGGCGCCCGCCGAGCCCCGCAGCAACCTGGAGTACCTCGCGGAGAAGACCGGCACGGACCGGGAGGAGGCGATCCGCCGCGAGCAGGTCGTGCAGTCCGCCGCGCAGGCCCTCGGTCTCGACTTCGTGCTCGAGCGGCCGGTCGCGAGCACCCTCGCGGTGCATCGGGTCGTGCAGCATGCCGGACGGAGCGGTCGGGACGACGAGCTGTTCCGTGCGCTGCAGCAGGCGTACTTCGCCGGGACCCTGGATCCCTTCGACCCCGAGGCGCTGATCCGTGCGGCCGGGGCGCAGGGGCTGGACGAGGACGCGCTGCGCGCCGACCTCGCGGACCCGGCCTCCGAGGAGGCGGTGCGGGCCGACGAGGACGCCGCCGCCCGGCTCGGCGCCCGCGGCGTGCCCTTCGTGGTGATCGCAGGGCGCCTCGGCGTGCCCGGCGCGGTGGGCGTCGACGCCTTCCGCGACGCCCTGCGCCAGGGGCGGGAGCTCGCCGGGACCGACGCCGGCTGACACCGGCCGGCGCCGTCCCGGCTGCTGGGCTCAGGCGGCCGCGCGCAGGGTGCGCGAGGCGACGATCGCGGCGATCACCATGAGCGCCGCCCCGATGCCGGCGGTGATCACGACCCCGGAGTCGAAGGCGTGCTGCGCGGACGAGAGCAGCGCCGCCGAGGCATCGGCCGGCAGCGACCCCGCGACCGAGGTGGCCCCGCCGAGGGTCTCCCCGGCGGCGGCGCGCTGCGCCCCGGTGAGCCCGCCCGGCAGCTCCACATGCGCCCGGTAGGCGGCATTGAGGAGGCTGCCCAGCACGGCCGTGCCCAGCACCGACCCCGTCTCGTACGCCGTCTCGGAGATCGCCGAGGCGGCGCCGGCCTTCTCCGCCGGGACGGCCGAGAGGATCAGGTCGTTGCTGATCGTCTCCCCGGCGCCGACGCCGGCGCCCAGCAGCACGAAGGCCAGCAGCAGCGTCGCGTCGCTGCCCCAGGAGCCCGTCGCCGCGACCAGGGTGAAGGCGACGGCGTTCAGCGAGAGCGCGGCGGTGACCACGATCCACGGGGCCACGCGGCGCACGACGCGCACCACCAGCAGCCCGGCGACGATCGTCACCAGCAGCCCCGGCAGCAGCACGAATCCGGCCTGCAGGGGCGTGCGGCCGCTGACCAGCTGCAGGTGCTGCGAGACGAAGTACAGGAAGCCCACCAGCGAGAACACGCTCAGCAGGTTCGCGGTGACGGCGCCGGCGAACACGGGCCGGGTGAACAGGGTGACGTCGAGCATCGGCACGGGGCGCCGCAGCTGGCGACGGACGAAGCCGATGCCGGCGAGCACCGCGACGAGCGCGGCCGCCAGGCCCACCGTGGTCGGGCCCTCCGCGGCGAAGGACTTGATCGCGAAGACCAGCGGGGCCATCGTCGCCAGGGACAGCAGGACGCTCAGCGGGTCGACGGGGCCCGGGGCGGGATCCTTCGACTCGGGCACGACGATCGGGGCCAGCACCAGCAGGGGCAGCATCACCGGCACCGCCAGCAGGAACACCGATCCCCAGGAGAAGTGCGCCAGCAGGAAGCCGCCGACGATCGGGCCGAGGGCGGCGCCGCCGGAGAACCCGGCCGCCCACACCGCGATCGCGGTGCGCCGCTCCAGCGGGTCGGTGAAGATGTTGCGGATCAGCGAGAGCGTCGCCGGCATCAGCATCGCGCCGAAGAAGCCCATCAGGGCGCGCGCGGCGATGAGGTGCGAGGCGTCCGTGGAGAACGCCGCGACGGCGGAGATGACGGTGAAGCCCGTGGCGCCGACCAGCAGCAGGCGCCGACGGCCCAGACGGTCCCCGAGGCTGCCCATCGACACCAGCAGCCCCGCCAGGACCAGCGGGTAGATGTCCACGATCCACAGCAGCTGGGTCCCCGAGGGGGCGAGCGCCTCCGAGATCATCGGCAGCGCGAAGGACAGCACGGTGTTGTCCACCGCGACCAGCAGCACGGGGAGCATGAGCACGGCGAGCGCCGTCCACCGGCGACCGGCCGAGGACCGGACGGGGGAGCGGACGGAGCTGGGTGCGGTGAGCACAGGGACCTCCTGGGACGGCTCGGGCGCGGGACCTCCGCGCCACACGTCCAAGCTATACCGTCCGGTCGGTACAGTCGAGGGGTGGTGACGAGGAACGCCCCCGGCTCGCTAGGGTGCTTCCATGTCCGCTCGCGATGCCCTGCTCGACGCCTACGAGGCGATCCTCATCGACGAGGGCGCCCGCGCCGCGACCCTCGAGGCCGTGGCCTCCCGTGCGGGCGTCTCCAAGGGCGGGCTGCTCTACCACTTCCGCTCGAAGGAGGCGCTGGCCGAGGGCTTGCTGGCGCGCCTGGAGGAGCTGGCCGCCCAGGACCGCGAGCTCATGCGGGCGGCGCCCGAGGGGCCGGCCCGCTACTACGTGCGCTCCTCCGTGTGGACCGGCAGCGCCTTCGACCGCGCCTGCATCGCCGTCGCCCAGCTCGCCCAGGCCTCCACGCCGGCGGCCCGGGACATGATGGTGCGCATGGGCGAGGCGTGGCGGGAGCTGCTGATGGAGGAGCTCGGGGATCCGGCGGTGTGCCGGGCGATCCTCCTCATGGGGGACGGGCTCTACTACGACGCGGCGCTCGTCGGCGGCGCCGAGGTCCCCGCCCCGGGCAGCTCCGGCTCGCTCGAGGAGCTGCTGGAGGTCGTGGACCATCTCGTCGAGCTCGCCCGGACCCGGCGCGGCACGGCCTGACCCGGCGCGGAGACGCCCGACCCGCCGCGACGGCGGCTCAGAGCCCGTGGGCGGCGAGCGCCTCCAGGCCCTCCGTGCCCAGCACGTCGCGCTCCAGGTGCGGCACCTCCAGCAGCGGCACCTGCGGCAGAGCCGTGCGCAGCGCGGCGAGATGGACCTCCTCCCGCTCCCGGCGCGCCGCCAGCTGGGGCCCCTGATCGGCGGGGGAGCGGCGGTTCACCACGAGGGCGCCGACGTCCACGCCCTCCGCGCTGAGCTGCGCGTGCAGCTCGCCGGTCTCCAGCACCGCCAGGCGCTCGGCGTTCAGGACGATCGCGAAGGAGCAGCTCCGCGGGTCCGTGAGGATCCGGTGCAGTCCGCTCAGCCGGTCGCGCCGCCGGGTGATGACCTCCCGGATCTGCGCGTCGCGCGCGGCGCGCCCCGACGCCGCCGCGGACGGCCCGAGGGCCGAGACCAGCTCGCCGAAGCGCTCCGATCGGTCGCGGCGCTGCAGCAGGGCATCCATCCAGAGCGTCATCGACTCCGGCAGGGAGAGCAGGCGGGCGGTGTGCCCGGAGGGGGCCGTGTCCACGACGACCAGGTCGTACGCCGGCGTCCCGTGCCCGCCCTCGAGCGCTCCGGTGACCACCGCGGCGAGCCGGTCCAGCACCGCGGCCTCGTGCGTGCCCGGGGAGCTGCGCGCCAGCTCCAGGTGCGCGTCCACGGCGCCGGCCAGGTGCGCGGGCATCATGGACCGCAGCATCGTCCCGGCGTCCTCGAGGTGCCGGGCGACGGTGGCATCGGGATCGATCTCCAGCCCGTCCAGTCCCGGCGCCAGGGCCGCCGGCCGGTCGCCCAGCGGCACGTCGAAGAGATGGCCCAGGCTGTGCGCCGGATCGGTGGAGACGACCAGGGTGCGCCGCCCCTGCCGAGCCTGGGCCAGGGAGACGGCGCCGGCGAGGGTCGTCTTGCCGACCCCGCCCTTGCCGCCCAGGAGCAGCAGACGGCGCCGCGCGGCGAGGTTCAGCAGCACCCGATGCCCTCCAGAGGGGAGCGGTCCATGCCCGCGCGGCGGTGCCAGTCGTGGAAGTCCTCGTAGATCGCCGGCAGCAGCTCGAGGGACAGCAGCCCGGTCGGCGTGGGCACGCCGAGGGCCTCGGACATCACCATCATGGTGAACAGGTCGTCCTGGTCCCGGCGGGCCCGCGCGAAGGTGCGGCGATAAGGGGCGGCGTAGAACTCGTGAAGACCCGCTCCGAGCTCCCGCCAGCCCCGACGCAGCCGGCCCGCACGAGGCGCCGGGTCGGCCGTGCGCTCCGGGATGGCCGCGCGCTCCGGGCCGGTCGTGCGCTTCGGGCTCGTCCCGCGCATCAGGCCGGGCCGTCGCCGACGGATCGGCCGCCGACCGGGGCGCTCTCGTCGTCCTCCTCGACCTCCGGGGCGGCGCTGCGGGCCCGGCTCAGGGCGACCGCCGATTCGAGGACCACCCACAGGGCGGCGATCAGGATGATCACGTCCAGCACCAGCAGCAGCCAGTTGCGCTCGGCGAAGAACGTGCCCATCTGGATGATCAGCGCGTACAGGCTGACCACCAGCACGAACAGCAGGGGCAGCAGCACGGGCAGGACGGGCCGGCGCTTGCGGGTCAGCATCACCGCGAGGATCGACAGGGTCAGCGCCGCGAGGATCTGGTTGGTGGTGCCGAACAGCGGCCAGATCACCATGCCGCCGGAGCCGTCGGCCCCGGCGCCGAAGGCCAGGCCCACGCAGACCACCAGCACGATCGCTGTCGCGATGACGGGGGTCAGCCGCAGCCCGGCGATCTCTCCGATCTCCTGCACCACGAAGCGCTGCAGGCGCACCCCGGTGTCCATGGTGGTGGCCGCGAACAGCACGGCCATCGTCGCGAGCACCGTCGCGGACAGCGAGGCGGGCAGGCCCAGCCCGGCGTTCAGGATGGCGCCGCCGCCGCTGACGAAGGCGACCACGCCGCCCTGTCCGAAGGCGCTGTACACCTGCTCCCAGTCGGCCAGGGTGCGGAAGCCGGCGGTGGTCGCGATGATCGCGCCGAGCGCCAGCAGCCCTTCGCCGACGGCGCCGAAGTAGCCCACGAAGCGGGCATCGGTCTCCGCGTCGAGCTGCTTGGAGGAGGTGCCGGAGGAGACCACGCCGTGGAAGCCGGAGATGGCGCCGCAGGCGATGGTCACGAACAGCAGCGGCATCAGGCCCGGGGTGCCCTCGGGCAGGGCCCGGTTCAGGGCGGGGGCGACGATCGTCGGGCTCGCGATGAGCACCGAGCCGTACAGCAGGCCCAGTCCGATGAACAGCTGCAGGCCGTTGATGTAGTCGCGCGGCTGCAGCAGCACCCACACGGGCAGCATCGAGGCGATGCCGGCGTAGAGGAACAGCACCACGATCCAGAACGCCCCGGCGGACATGCCCAGCACCGTCTCCGGCAGGGCCAGCGGGAACCGGTCGCCCAGCAGGATCAGCCCGTACAGGGCGGCGACGCCGACCACCGAGACGGTCGCCAGGTTCCAGCGCAGGCGGTAGATGGCCTGTCCGATGAGCACGGCGACCACGAGCGCTCCCCAGGTGGGGATCACGGCCGAGGGCGTGGAGACCAGCAGGCCCGAGATCACCACCGCGAAGGCGGCGTTGACCATCAGCAGCAGCAGGAAGATCACCACGAGGAACAGGCGGCTGCCGCGCACGCCGATGTAGCGGGCCGAGAGCGCGCCGATGGACTGCCCGCGGTTGCGCACCGAGGCCCACAGGGCTCCGAGGTCGTGCATGCCCGCGAAGAAGACGGTGCCCAGCGTGACCCAGAGGAAGGCCGGGGCCCAGCCCCAGATCACCGCGACCGCCGGGCCGACGATCGGGGCGGCCCCGGCGACGGAGGTGAAGTGGTGCCCCCACAGCACGAACTTGTTGGTGGGGACGTAGTCCACCCCGTCGGACAGCTCGTGCGCCGGGGTGCGGAAGGAGGAGGACAGCCGGAAGACGCGGCGCGAGAGGAAGCGGGAGTACAGCAGGTACCCGGCGATCATCATGCTCACGCCGATCGCGGCGAGGAGGAGGGAGTTCACGATGCTCCTAGCGGTCGGGAGGCGCGCCGGACCGCCGGGGGACGTCGGCGGCCCGCGGCACCTCAGGGGGTGCACCCGGTCACTGTAGTCCGCCGGCATCCCAGGTGGCCCCCGCATCGCCGGGGGGAGAGCCGCATTCTCGCCGCCGCCGTCCTCTCCTAGCCTCGGATGCGAGAGGGAAGGCGGCCCGATGGGGACCACGAGACTGCTCATGACGATGACCGGACGAGAGCTGCGCGGGGCTCCGGTCGTCCCGGCCGCGCTGACGGGCCTGATCGCCCTGGCGGTGGCCCTCGCCGGCGGCGCGGGGTTCCTGCTGATGGGAGTGTCCTCCTCCGCCGACCGCCTGCTGGATCAGGCCCGCTCCCCGGATCTGGTGCAGATGCACACCGGCGCCGTGGATCCGGCGCCGATCCGGGACTGGGCCGCGGGGCGTCCCGAGATCCGCGAGGCCGGCGTGGCCGAGCTGCTCACCCTGCGCGGCCAGGACCTGGTCATCGACGGGCACGACCGCGCCTCCAGCACCCAGCAGAGCTCGCTGACCGTCCCCGGCCAGCGGCGGGACATGCTGATCGACCTCGAGGGCGAGCCGCTGGGCGTGCCCGAGCGCGGGACCGTGTCCCTGCCCGTCCACCACCGGATCTCGGGGGCGGCCCAGCTCGGCGACGAGGTCCGCGTCATCGACGGGACGGGCTGGGAGCTCGCGCTGACGGTGACCGGGTTCCACCGCGACGCGGCCATGTCCACCCCGATCTCCAGCTCCGAGCGCCTGGCCGTGCACCCGGAGGACCTCGCCGAGGCCGCCGCGCGCACCGGCACCGTCGAGCACCTGGTCGAGATGTGGCTGCACGATCCGGCCGATGCCGGCGCGGTCAGCGCCGCCTATCTCGCGGCCGGTCTCCCGCAGGACGGACCGACGGTGGACCGCTCCACCTTCCTGCTGCTGAGCATGATCGGCGAAGGGCTGCCGGCGGCGCTGGTGCTGCTGGCCGCGGCGGTGCTCTCCGGCATCAGCATCCTCTGCCTCCACCTGGCGGTGCTCACCGCCCTGCGCCGCAGCCTGCGCCAGGTCGGCGTGCTCGCGGCCCTCGGCATCCCCCGCCGTGGGATCCAGGGGATCCAGGCAGCGCCGTTCGCGGCGATCGGGCTGCTCGGGGCGGGCCTGGGCACGGCCGGGGGCTGGGGCCTGGGCCTGCTGCTGCTGCGACCGGCCGGGGCCTACCTCGGCCCCGTGTCCGGCATCGCGCCCTGGCTGGCCCCGCCGATCGCCGCCGTGCTCGCGCTGCTGCTGGTGCTCGCCACCGTCCACCGTGCCCTGCGGGGCATCGGCCGCACCGGCATCGCGGCGGCGCTGCGCGCCCGCGGGATCGACCGCGGGACGGGACGGCTGCGCCGCCTCGCGACCGGCCGCCTGTCCCTGCAGCACGCGGCCCGCGGTCCGCTGTCGCTGCGCCTGGGGCTGCTGTCCGCCGTGCAGCGCGGGGGAACCCTGCTGCTGCTCTCGATGATCTTCGCCGGAGCCATGCTGGTGATGGTCACGCCGATGCGGGCCGCCTCGACCCTCGGCTCGCCGGAGGTCATCGGATCGCTCGGGATCACCCCGGCGGATCTCCTGGCCGACGCCGTCGCCGCGGACGATGCCGAGCCCGCGGCCGCGGCCCTGCGGCAGGATCCGGCCGTCGCCGAGGCCGTCGCGCACACCGTCCAGCGCGCGACCCTCCCCGATGCCGACGGCCTCCCGGTCCCCGTCGTCGTCCTGGCCGGCGACCACACCCGGCTCCCGATCACCGTCGCGCAGGGACGGGCTCCCGACGCTCCGGGAGAGGTCGCCCTCTCGCTGCTGCTGCTGGCGGACTCCGGCCTCTCGGTCGGCGACCGGGTGACCCTGAGCGGGAGCGGCGGGGACGGTGCGGGCGCACCGCTGCGGATCGTCGGCGCCTACCAGGACATCACCCAGGGCGGGCGCACGGCCCGCACCGCGGAGCCCGTCCCCGGCGCCCCGACCGTCGACCACGTGCTCTCGGTCGCGATGGCGCCGGGGGCGGATCCCGCGACGGCGGCCCGGCGGATCGCCGGCGAGGTGCCCGGAGCCCGGGTGCTCGCCGTCGACGAGTACCGCGAGCAGCTGCTGGGGCCGATCGCCGCCCGCATGCGCGCGGCGGCGCTGCTCGCCGGCGCCGCCGCGCTCGCCCTGTCCGCCCTGGTGACGGTGCTGTGCCTGCGGCTGGAGCGCGCCGTGGCGGCGCGGGAGTCGGCGATCCACCGCGCCGTGGGCGTCCCCGCCGTCGTGCTGCGGCGCGCCGGCGCGGTGCCCGTCGCCCTCGCCCTGGCCGCGGCCCTGCCGCTGGGGGCCGCCGCCGCCCAGGCGATCGGGCAGCCTCTGCTGGACCTGGTCCTGGAGGGCATGTACGGCGGCTTCGAGGCCCTCGGCCAGGGGGCCAGCGCTCTGCCCCTGCACGGCGCCCCCGTGCTGACCGCCGTCCTCGCCCCGGCGGCGCTCGCCCTCGTGGTCGGCGCCGCGACCTGGGCGGGCACCCGAGACCCGCATCCCGACGAGCTCCGAGAGGCCCTCGCATGACCCCCGACACCACAGCCCCTGGCCCCGTGCTGAGAGCCCGAGGGCTCCGCCGGCGCATCGCCGGACGCACCCTGCTCGACGGGGTGGATCTCGACCTCGCCCCCGGGGAGATGCTCGCCGTCGTCGGCGCCTCCGGGAGCGGGAAGTCGAGCCTGCTGCACGCCCTGGGGACCCTGGACCCGCCCGATGCGGGACGGGTCGAGCTGGACGGGGAGGATCTGCTGGCCCTGTCCGAGCCCGCGCAGGCCCGAGCCCGGCTGCACCGCCTGGGCGTCGTCTTCCAGCAGTTCCACCTGCTGTCGGGGCTCAGCCTGCTGGACAACGTGCTGCTGCCGGGGCTCGCCGCCGGCGGCCGTCCCCGCACCGCGGTGGTCGACCGGGCGCGCACCCTGCTGGCCGACGCCGGCGTCGGCCAGCTCGCCGAGCGGCGCATCACGGAGGCCTCCGGCGGTCAGCTGCAGCGGGTGGCGATCTGCCGCGCTCTTATCAACGCGCCCCGGGTCCTGCTCGCGGACGAGCCGACCGGCGCCCTGGACGCGGAGGCCACGCGGACGGTGCTCGCGCTGCTCTCGCGGGTGCGGGACCAGGGCACGGCGATCCTGATGGTCACGCACGATCCCGCGGTGGCCGGACGCGCGGACCGGGTGCAGGAGATGGTCGACGGCCGCCTGCGCGCGGCCTGATCGGCGCGCTCAGCGCTGCGGGGCGAGCACCTCGGCGAGGAACCGGGCCGTGCGCAGCCAGGCGGCCGGGGCCGCATCGGGGTGGTGCAGGGCGGGATGCGGGTTGTCGAAGGCATGGCCCGCCCCCTCGTACAGCGCGAAGCGGATCTGCTCGCGCGTGCCGCCGGCGGTGACGGCCTCGCGGATCCGCTCGACGCTCTCGCGCGGGATGAACGCATCATCGGTGCCGAAGATGTGCAGGCTGGGCACGGTGACGTCCCCGGCGAGGTCGAGCAGGCCCGGCAGCGCGGAGCCGTAGAAGCTGACCAGGGCGGCGGGGGCGCGTCCCTGCCTGCTCGCGGCGGCCGCGGCGGAGAACGCGAGCCCGCCGCCGTAGCAGAAGCCGAGCAGCGCGGTGCGCCCGGCGTCCACCTCGGGACGGCCGCGCAGCGCCTCCAGGGCGGCGAGGGCATCGGCCTCCGCCCGCTCCCAGGGCAGCGCCTGGGCCAGCTCCATGCCCGCGCCGATCCATGCCTGCGTGTCCTCGTCCTCGGGCACGGCATCGATCGGCGGGTCCAGCCGCGCGAACAGCTGCGGCGCGAGCACCGCGTACCCCTGCTCGGCGAGGTCCCGGCACCGGCCGAGGATGTAGTCGGACAGCCCGAAGATCTCCTGGAGCACGACGATCCCGGCGACGGGGTCCCCGCCGCCCGGAGGCAGCCAGAGCAGGCCGGGCAGCTGCCCGGCATCGGTCGGGATGGCGATCTCGGTGGCGGAGGGCGGCATGGCGGAGGTCACAGCGAGACTCTAGCGCGGCCCGCGCTGCGCCGGTGGCACGATGAGCGGATGCCCCCGCAGCCCTCCCTGCACCTGACCGTCGGCCTGCCCGGCGTCGGCAAGACGACCCTCGCGCGGCGGCTCGAGCAGGAGCACGGCGCCCTGCGGCTCACGCCCGACGACTGGATGATGCCGCTGTTCGGGCAGCTCGAGGTCGAGCCCGCCCGGGACGTGCTCGAGGGCCGCTTCCTCGTCGTCGCCGACCGGGTCCTGCGCGGCGGGATGTCGGTGATCCTGGACTTCGGATGCTGGTCCGCGCCGGAGCGGTACGCCATCCGCGACCTCGCCGAGCGCGCGGGGGCGCGGTTCGTCCTGCACGCGCTCAGCCTTCCGGAGCCGGAGCGACGGCGACGGGCCGATGCCCGCTTCCGCGAGGGGGCCGGCACGACCGTGGACATCAGCGCCGCGGACCACGATCGCTACGCCGCGATGTTCGAGCCGCCCGACGCGCAGGAGCTGCGCGGCGCGCCGATCCCGGCCCCGCCCGAGGGCTGCGGGAGCTGGGCGGCCTGGGCCTGCGGCCGCTGGCCCTCGCTGCCCCGCCTCGATCTCGGGCGGTCCTGAGCACGCCGCTCATCCCGGCCGGGCTCCGGTGAGCTCGCCGACCTCACGGCGCACCCAGAAGGCTCCCGTGGCGCGGCGCTCCGCACGGCTCGCGTAGCGGTACTCGAAGACCCGCACCCGCAGGTCCCGCGGCGCCCGACCCGCGAAGGGGTCGTGGCGCAGCAGGTGCCGGATCCCCGGGTCGCCGCGGCGCAGCTGCTCGAGCAGCCGGGCGAACCAGAGGCTGTGCCACTGGCCCAGCGGCACGAACCACATCATCCAGTCCAGACGCAGGTGGTACGGGGCGAACTGCCCGGGGCGGCGGTGGACGTCGCCGGGCTTCCCGCGGAACTCGAAGGGCAGCCAGTCCTCCTCGCGCGGATTCTCGGCCTCGGTGCCCTCGATGATCACCTCCCGGCGGATCCGCGTCATGGAGCCGAACGCCCCGTAGGCGTTGACCAGGTGGAAGCGGTTGAAGCTCGCGTTCATGAGCTGGTCATGGCGGAAGAGGTTCCTCAGCGGCCTCCGGCTGAGGGCCACGAGACCGGCGACGACCAGGACGACGATCACCTGCCACCACAGCGGCGAGAGCCCCGCCGGATCCGCGGCGGCCAGGGCATCGGCCGTGCGCTCCCAGCCCCAGCCGGGCCACGGCCCTCCCAGCAGCCACCGCCAGACGGGGTCGCTGATGCCGCTGGTCGCGATGAGGATGGTCAGCCAGTTCAGCCACGCGTAGTTGCCGGTCAGGACGAGGAACAGCTGGGTGAGGATGATGGCTCCCGCGCCGATCGACGCCAGCGGCTGCGGGAGCAGGAGGAGCCAGGGCGCGCCGAGCTGGACGATATGGCTTCCCAGGGTCTCCGCGCGGTGCCACCAGGCGGGCTTCTGATGCGCGAACCGGCTGAGGGGGTTCGGCATCGGCTGCGTCTGATGGTGGTGGTCCATCGCCGTGAGGTTCCGCCAGGCCGCGTCGCCGCGCATCTTGATCATGCCGGCCCCGAACTCGAGGCGCAGCAGGAGCCAGCGCAGGAAGAGGATGACCAGCAGCGGCGGAGCCACCGCGTGGGAGCCGAGGAACGCGACGACGAATCCCGTCTCCAGCAGCATCGACTCCCATCCGAAGCCGTAGAAGCGCTGCCCCAGGGAATTGATCGACAGGTAGAGCCCCCACATCGCCAGGAGGACCAGCATCGGCGCCCAGGCGGGGCCGGCCTGGGGCAGGCCCAGGACCACCGCGGCGCCCAGCGCCATGCCCAGCACGCACACCGTCCGCAGCGCCCGGTCGGAGTACGGGACGGCGCGCCAGCGGAACAGGCTGGGGGAGCGGCCGGGATCCGCCGCGGTGCGGGCCAGGTAGTCGGGGGCGGGCAGCAGGCCCCTCTCGCCCAGCAGGGCCGGGAACTGATGGAAGCTCGAGAGGAACGCGAGGACGTACACGGCGGCGACGCCGCGCTGGATCACCTCGCGCGAGATCGAGTACTCGTGCGCATCCAGCAGCGCGAGCCAGGGGCCGATGTCCATCGGATCGCCTCCTCTCGGACCGGCACCGGGAATTCTCCCCTCGCCGGGGGCCGATGGCCAGAGCTGCTGCGGCCCCAGGGCCGATGGTCCGGAGACGTCCGGAGACGAGGAAGCCCCACCGGCGGACCGATGGGGCTTCTCTCGCGGGTGCGTCATCAGGGACTCGAACCCCGGACCCGCTGATTAAGAGTCAGCTGCTCTAACCAACTGAGCTAATGACGCGAACGGAGAAGACTCTACACGCCGATGCGGGCGAGGTCTGCCGCCTGCGTCACGTCGGGGCCATGATGCCCGTCACCTCGCCGACCGTGCGACGGATTGACTCCGTCCGACGGGCGTGCAAAGGTATGGCGCAGTGGGCGAAAGAGTCAACGAACGGTAAAACGTCGGGGGACAGGGGAGTCGCCCGACGTCCAGCACGAGGGGTACGCATGTCCATGCGAAGCATCCGCCGCCGCAGTCGGGCTTCCATCGCGCTCGCCGTGTCCGTCCCGCTCATCGCGGGATTCGGCCTGATGAGCGCCGGATTCGCCGGCATCTCGAGCGCCTCCGGGGCGACGAGCGTCGTCACGCCCTCCGAGGGCGCGCCGCCCGGGCCCCAGCGTGTGCTGGATGCCTCCGTGCTGCAGGGCTCGGCGACCGACTGGTGACGCCGCCGGCGGCGACCTCCGGGCGCCGCGCCGTCCTCGAGCGGCTGTGGCGCGGGATCGCGCAGGTCCGGCCGGAGGGGCGTGCCCTCATCGCGGTGGACGGGGTCGACGGCGCGGGCAAGACGCGTCTGGCCGCGGAGCTCGCAGCGATCGCCGCCCACGAGGGCGCCCGGCCCGCGGTGACGGTGAGCATCGACGGCTTCCATCGGCCGCGGGCGGAGCGGCTCGCAGCAGGCACCGGCCCGGACGGCTTCTATCGCGCCTCCTACCGCTATGACGCTTTCCGCCGCAGCGTGGTCGAGCCGCTGCGCGCGGGCCTGCCGATCATCCCGGCCGTCTGGGACGTCGCCCGCGATGCCCCGGTCGACCCGGAGCCGGTGCAGGTGCCTCCCGGTGGCATCGTGCTGGTGGACGGGATCTTCCTG
The DNA here is from genome assembly GCF_000576425.1 of Brachybacterium phenoliresistens. Taxonomy (GTDB): domain Bacteria; phylum Actinomycetota; class Actinomycetes; order Actinomycetales; family Dermabacteraceae; genus Brachybacterium; species Brachybacterium phenoliresistens. The sequence continues at coordinate 21,279 of NZ_KK070008.1, forward strand.
CAGCGCCCGGAGCTGAGGGACGTCTGGGACGCCGTCGTCTGGGTCGAGGTCCCGTTCGCGGTGAGCGTGCCGCGCGGCAACGCCCGGTTCCCCGGGATGCGCGAGGCGGACCCGGAGGCGCCCTCGAACCGGCGGTACGTCCAGGGGCAGCGGCTGTATCTCGCCGAGGCCGCGCCCGCGGAGCGGGCGCGCTGGATCCTGGACAACACCGATCTCACCCGCCCCCGGCTGCGGGATCAGCGCGGCGGCGCGTCCGGGGCGGAGCACACCGACGCTCCTGCCGTGGAGCCGTCGTGACGCACGACGAAGCCCCCGTCCGCTGGACGGGGGCTTCGGTGTCGGTGCGTCATCAGGGACTCGAACCCCGGACCCGCTGATTAAGAGTCAGCTGCTCTAACCAACTGAGCTAATGACGCCAACGCAGAAGACTCTACCGCCGCCGGCCCGGCCGCGAGAAATCCGGGGGCTGCGTCTGTGAGCGAGGTGACAGCGCAGGCCATCGCCTAGACTGGGATGCCTCACCGCGAAGTGGAGGAGGCCCACGTGAGGATCGCTGTCACCGGTGCGACCGGAGTGCTCGGCCAGGAGGCCGTCGCCGCTCTGGTGGCCGAGGGTCATGAGGTCACCGGCGTCACGCGTCGCGAGCGCGGCGTCCCGGTGATCGAGGGGCGCGGCGCGAGCGCCGTGGTGGCGGACGTCTTCGACGCCGCCGACCTCGAGCAGGCCTTCCGCGGGCACGATGTCGTGATCAATGCGCTGGCGAAGCTGCCCATCGGCATGGCGGCCATGCGCCCGCTCGCCTGGCGCGAGGACGACCGCCTCCACCTGGAGGCATCGGTCGCGATCGCGGAGGCCGCCGCACGGGCCGGAGCGGGACGCCTCGTCCAGGAGTCCACGATCTTCCTCTACCCCGACAACGGCTCGGACTGGATCGGCGAGGACGAGCCGCTGTCCGTGCGCAACCAGGCCTTCCGTCCGCGCGTGCGCGAGATGCGCGCCGCCGTCGACTTCGCCCAGGGCGGGCGCACCGCCGTGATCCTGCGCCTGGGGCAGCTCTTCGGCCGCGACCCCCAGACCACCCATGCTCTCAAGGCGACGCGCGAGGGCCAGGCGATCCTGCTGGGCAAGCCCGAGAACTACGTGACGCTGCTGCACCATCGCGACGCCGGCCGCGCCTTCGTCGCCGCGCTCCAGGCGGGCAGCGGCTTCTACAACGTCGGCGGCGAACCCATCACCCGGCGGCGCTGGGCCAAGGACCTCGGTACGGAGGCCGGGATCGAGGGCTCGGCGAAGTTCTTCCCCGACCTCACCCAGGCGATCGTCGGCACCCGGCTGGACGTCCAGCGCCGGTCGCTGCGTGTGTCGTCCCTGCGCTTCATGTCCGAGACCGGATGGCGGCCCACCATCGGCCCCTCCACTCCCGGCTGGTCCCGTATGTGATGAGCCCGCAGCGGCAGGACGACGTCGCCTCCTCGGGGATCACGCGGCCGGCGGCCGTGCCCGAGATCCTCGACGTGATCTCGCGGGCGCACCCGCTGGACCGCCTGCCGCCCTCGGTCTCCTACGCGATCGCGACCGCGAGCGACCTCTGCTTCGTGCCGCGCGGCGAGCAGGTGTTCGCGATCGGCGACCGCAACACCGACGTCTTCCTCGTGCGCACCGGCGCGATCGAGCAGCGCGAGGGCGACGGCGCGCTGCGGGCGCGGCTGGGCGAGGGGGAGTTCTTCGGCCGGCAGTCCGCGACCTCGGGCAGGCCCACCGAGTACACCGCCGTGGCGCTCGAGGACGCCCTGGTCCTGCGGTTCCCCGCGAGCGTCCTCGAGGAGCAGGCCGCCCTGGTCCCCGAGGTCCGGGACGCCTTCGCGGGGAAGGAGGAGGAGCGCCTGCAGCACGCCCTGACCAGCACCGGGGCGATCGAGGCGATCGGGATGCCGACATCGGCGCCCGCCCGCGAGCTCATCACCCGCGCCGCCGTGCTCCTGGACCCGGGCGCCACCGTGCGCGAGGCCGCGATCGCGATGAGCCGCCAGCGCACCTCGATGGCCTGCGTGCTGGAGGAGGGGCGGCTGGTCGGGGTGCTCACCGACCACGACATGCGCGAGCGGGTGATCGCCGAGGGCCGGGACCCGGGCCAGGCGGTCTCCGCCGTGATGACGCCGCAGCCGCTGACCGTCGACGGCGACGCCTCCGGCTTCGAGACCATGATCATGATGGTGGAGAACGACATCCGCCACGTCCCCGTCCGGGAGGCCGGGGAGATCCTGGGGGTGGTCTCCGCGGCGGACCTGTTCCGCGACCACCACAGCATGAACGCCATCGGCCTGGCCGGGCGGCTGTCCCGCGCCGGAGCTCCCGCCGAGCTCGCCGAGCTCATGCGCGCCCTGCCGGACCTGCAGTCCGCCCTGATCCGCGCGGAGCTGCCCCCGCGGCAGGTGACGCACGTGCTCACGAGCATCGTCGACACCTGCACCCGGCGTCTGCTCCAGCTGGCCGAGCAGGACCTCGGCGAGCCGCCGTGCCGCTACGTGTGGCTGGCGCTCGGCTCGCAGGCGCGCTGCGAGGTGACCATCGGCTCCGACCAGGACAATGCGCTGCTCTTCGAGGACATGGGCATGATCGACGACGTCGAGCGCGCGGACGGCGAGCAGTACTTCGCCGAGCTCGCCCGGCGCGTCACCGGCGGCCTCGAGGCCTGCGGCATCCCGGCCTGCTCCGGCGGGTTCATGGCCACCAACCCCGCCTGGCGCCAGCCGATCAGCCAGTGGCGCGAGTACTACGAGCAGTGGATCGCCGAGCCGGAGCTCGAGGCGCTGCTGAACGCGACCGTCTTCCTGGACGTGCGCCCGGTGCACGGCGACGAGAGCCTCGCCGCAGAGCTCGCCGAGCACCTGCGCGAGCTGCTGCGCAGCCCCGTGCGCTTCCTGCGGGCCCTCACCGCGAACGCCCTGCGCAGCTCGCCCCCTCTGGGCTTCTTCCGCACCTTCGTGCTCAGCCGCGACGGGGAGGGCCAGAAGGTGCTGGACATCAAGCGCCGCGGCATCACCCCGATCATCGACATCGCCCGGATCCACGCGATGTCCGCCGGGTCGATCACCGCCAACACCTACGACCGCCTCGAGGCGGCGCAGCAGGCGGGCCGCATCTCCGCGACCAGCGCCGACGATCTGCGCAACGCCCTCGTGCTCATCTCCGGGGTGCGCCTGCGCCATCAGCGCGACCGGCGCGAGCGCGGGCTGGCCCCCAACAACGACCTCGCCCCCGACGCCCTGACGGCCTACGAGCAGGGGCACCTCAAGGAGGCGTTCACCATCGTGCGCTCCGCCCAGGCGGTGCTGCGCCAGGCCAGCGAGGCCGGGGCGATCGGGTGAGCAGCCTCCCGGCCCTGGAGCGGCGCCGCCGTCGGGCCCTCGAGCGCGGCCGGGTCCCCGCGCCTCTGCTCCCGCTGCTCTCCCGGCCCTGGCCGCGCGCCTCCCAGGACGTGCGGGACGTGCGGTTCCTCGCCGTGGACCTGGAGACGACCGGTCTGGACCCGGAGACGGACCGCATCCTCAGCATCGGCTGGGTCCCCGTCGAGGAGGGGAGGATCCGTCTGGGCCGGGCGGGCTACGCCGTGGTCCGTCACGAGGAGGTCGCCCGCACCGAGGCGGTGCTCGTGCACGGGCTGACCCGCGAGGTGCTCGCGCGCGGCGCCCCGCTCGAGACGGTGCTCGCCGCGCTGATGCCGGAGCTCGCCGGGAGCGTGCTGGTCGCCCACGAGTCGTCCATCGAACGCGGATTCCTGGGCCGCGCCTGCGAACGCGCCTGGGGCCTGCGCCCGGAGGTGCCGGTGCTGGACACCGTCCGGGTCGAGCGGAGCCTGGCCAGCTTCCGCCGCGAGAGCCGGGACCTGCGCCTGCCGGCGCTGCGCGAGCGGTACCGCCTGCCGCCGCATCGGGCGCACCACGCCCTGTCCGATGCGGTCGCCGCGGCGGAGGTCATGCTGTGCCAGTGGCGCGAGATCAGCGGCTCCCGGACCACCCGGCTGCGGCGCGTGCTGGTCTGATCCCCCCGAAAACGGGGGATTCCCGGCGAAACGGCACCCGCGGTGAGACCATGTGCACCGGATGTGTCGGCGGTCACAGATGCCGCCGAGCCGTGGAGAGGCGGTCGACATGGGAATCATGCAGGTTCTGACATTCGTCGGGTTCACAGCCCTGGTGGGTGTGCTCTCGTGGTGGTGGACGCGCGGCACCGACGAATCGCATTCCGACGGGTACTTCCTGGGCGGACGAAGTCTCACCGCGCCGGTCATCGCCGGCTCGCTGATGATGACGAACCTGTCGACCGAGCAGATCGTGGGGCTGAACGGCCAGGCGTACTCCGAGGGGATCCTCGTGATGGCGTGGGAGACGCTCGCGGCGATCGCCATCTGCGTGTGCGCCGTGCTGCTCATCCCGAAATACCTCAAGAGCGGGATCGCCACGATCCCGCAGTTCCTGGAACGGCGCTTCGACACCACCACCAAGGCGATGGTGTCCATCCTGTTCCTCAGCGGCTACGCGATCGTGCTGCTGCCCATCGTGCTGTACTCCGGGGCGCTGGCGATGAGCACCATGTTCGACATCCCGGGCCTGCTGGGCGTGAGCCCGACCGTCGCCCTCTGGATCACGGTGTGGGCGCTGGGGATCATCGGCTCCATCTACGCGATCTTCGGCGGGCTGAAGGCCGTCGCCGTCTCCGACACGATCAACGGCCTGGGTCTCGTGCTCGGCGGCCTGGCGGTGCCGATCTTCGGCCTCATCGCGATCGGCCAGGGGAACCTCTTCGAGGGCGTGACCACGCTCTACGACCAGAACCCCGAGCATTTCGAGAGCATGGGCGGGCCGGAGTCCTCGGTGCCCTTCGCGACCATCTTCACCGGCATGATGCTCGTCCAGCTGTTCTACTGGGGGACCAACCAGGCCATCATCCAGCGGGCCCTGGCCGGCAAGAACCTCCAGGAGAGCCAGAAGGGCCTGCTGCTGGCGGCCGGGCTGAAGATCCTCGGCCCGGTGATGGTGGTCCTGCCCGGCGTGATCGCCTGGCAGCTGCTCGGGCCCGACCTGCCCACGGCCGATGCCGCCTACCCCGCCCTCGTGCGCGAGGTGCTCCCCGGCCCGCTGCTGGGCCTGTTCGCGGCCGTCATCTTCGGCGCGATCCTCAGCTCCTTCAACAGCGCCCTGAACAGCTCGGTGACCCTGTTCGGCCTGGACCTGTACAAGGAATACATCAACAAGGACGCCTCGGACGCGAAGGTCGTCTCCTCCGGGAAGATCTTCGGCATCTTCCTCGCGGCGGCCGCGATGATCATCGCGCCGTTCATCGCGAACGCCCCGGCGGGTCTGTTCGGGTATCTGCAGGAGGTCAACGGGATGTACAACATCCCGATCCTCACGATCCTGCTGGTCGGCATCTTCACCAAGTACGTCCCGGCGCTCTCCGCGAAGGTCGCGATCGTCCTCGGCGCCGGTCTGTACTGCATCAGCCAGTTCCTCATCAAGCCCGCCGTCGAGGGCGCCGGAGGGTCGTATCCCCACTTCCTGCACGTGATGGCGATCCTGTTCGTGCTGAACGTCGTGATCATGCTGGTGATCGGGAAGCTGCGCCCGCGCCAGGAGGCCTACGTGCAGGTGGACGCCGGGGCCGTGGACATCACGCCGTGGCCGGCGACGAAGCCCGTCGCCGTCGCGATCGTGCTGGTCGTCGTCGCGATCTACATCGTCTTCGCCTGAGAGCCGGCGCGGGCAGCCGCGCCCGGGCCGGTCAGCGGCCGGCCCAGTGCGCCCCCGTGAGCTCGAGGGCGTTGAAGGTGTAGACGTGCGGCGCGGCCAGCTCCAGCCGCGCCGCGCGGGCATCGCGGGCGAGGTCGGCCAGCAGATCCTCAGGGGACCAGGTGCCCGGTCGCATCAGGCGCCGCAGCCCGGTGCCGTGCCGGCGCAGCACCGACAGGGAGGGACCGACCCCGACCCGCGACCCGATCCGCAGCAGGCGGGCGAGGTCGACCGGCCCGGCGACCCCGGGGCGGACTGGCAGGTCGACCCCCGCCTCGCGGGCGCGCCGGGCCCAGTCGATGATGGGCCGCGGGGCGAAGCACATCTGGGTGACCACGTAGGAGGCGTGCTCGGCCTTGCGCCGCAGCAGGTCCAGCTCTGCGGCCGGCTCCGCGTGCGGATGCCCCTCGGGGTACCCGGCCACGCCCGCGACCAGGAGCGGGGACTGCGCATGCAGCGCCTCCAGCAGGTCGAGGGACCCGGAGAGACCGCCCGCGGGCAGGGCGGGATCCCCGGCGATCACGAAGGCCTCGCGGATCCCCGCCTCCTCCATCCGCGCGGCCATCTCCTGCGCCTGCGCCGCTCCGCGGATCCGGCGCGCGGCCAGGTGCGGGATGGCGGTGAAGCCCGCGCGGGCCAGGTCTGCGGCGAGGGCGAGCGAGGCCTCCTGCCCCTGCGTGGGGGAGGAGGTCACGCTCACCCTCGATCCGGGGGGAAGGTGCGCGATCACGGCCTCGAGGGCTCCGGGCAGCGGGATCACCTCGAACTGCGGCCGATGCTCGACCGCGCCGGGGGTGCTGCAGCGCGGATCGACGGCCGGGGCGTCCACCATCGTGGTCCTCCTTGCGAGCTCTGCGGTGCGTCCTCCCGGCCGGCTACCCGAGCGGCACCGGCGCGGTGACATCGCTCTTGGGCTGCTCCTTGGCGGGGTCGATGAAGGGCTTGGGCACCACGACCGCCTCGACCTGCTGCTCGCCGGTGTCGACGGTGAGCGTCGTTCCCAGCCGGGCGAGCTCGGTGGGCACCATCGCGTACCCGATGTTCTTCTCCAGGCGCGGCGAGAAGCAGGCCGAGGTCACGTGACCGACCCGCAGGCCGTCCTGGAGGACGGGGAACATGTCGATCATCGAGCCGTCGTTGAAGGTGCCCAGCTGCGGCCCGCCGATCTCGATGCCGGCGAGCATGCGCCAGGGGCCCTCGTCCTTGATCCGCCGCAGCGCCTGCTTGCCCAGGAAGTCCGCCTCCTGCTCGAGGTCGACCATCCAGTCGTAGCCCATGCCGACCTCGAAGGGGTTGGTGTCGATGTCGGTGTCGGCGCCGTGGGCGAGCATGCCGCCCTCGATCCGGCGGATGTGGCAGGGGCCGATCACCTGCATGCCGTGCGGACGGCCCGCCTCCCACACCAGGTCCCACAGGCGCTCGGCGTCGCGCGAGGCGTTGTGCACGTAGATCTCGTAGCCGATCTCGCCGGTGTAGCCGGTGCGCGAGACCGTCACCTCGATCCCCTCGATCGTGAAGTCGCGCAGGTAGTAGTACGGGATCTCCGCGACGGCGTCGCCGAAGAGGTCCCGCAGCACGGCGAAGGAGCGCGGGCCCTGCACCTGCACGGGGCCGGCGTCCGCCTCGCGGATCTCGACGTCCATGCCGGCGAAGGCGGCCACGCCGCGCGCCCACAGCAGCACGTCCGAATCGGCCAGGGACAGCCAGAAGCGGTTCTCCTCCAGCCGCAGCAGCACGGGGTCGTTGATGATCCCTCCGTGCTGGTCGGTGAGGAAGGTGTACTTGCACTGCCCCACCGCGCACTTGGACAGGTCCCGGGTGATGAGCAGGTTCGTGAAGTCGAAGGCGTCGGGCCCGGTGATCTCCACCTGGCGCTCGACGCCCACGTCCCACAGCGTGACCCCCTCCAGCAGGGCCCAGTACTCCGCCACCGGATCGCCGTAGTGGCGGGGGTGGTACGTGTGGTTGTAGACGCTGTACATCGCGACGCCGTGGCGGCGCGAGGCGTAGAAGAAGGGGGACTTGCGGATCCGTGGGTAGAGCAGGATCCGGGGGTTCGGGTTCACAGTCATCGTGGCCTCCGGGGTGCGTGTCCGTGCCCCACTGTCCCATGCGGCGTGCGTCCTGCGCAATAGGTTGCGTCCTGCGCATTCGCGCTGGTCAGAATGTGTTGTAAGGTCCCTCCATGGTGCAGATGCGGACAGCGGCGGCAGGATCGGTGCAATCGGTCGATCGGGCGGCGCGGGTGCTCGAGATCCTGGCGCGCGAGGGCGCCTCGAGCACGGGTGAGATCGCCCGCGAGCTCGAGGTGCACGCCTCCACGGTCACCCGCCTGCTCGCGGCCCTGGAGGCGCACGAGCTCGTGGAGCGTCCGGAGCCCGGCGGGCGGGCGCGCCTGGGCGTGGGGGTGCTGCGCCTGGCCGGGGCGGTCGCGGTGCCGCTGGACCTCACCGGGCAGGCCGGCCCGGTGTGCGAGGAGCTGGCCCGCCGGGTGGGGGAGACGGTCAACGTCGCGGAGCTGCGGGAGGACTCCGCCGTGAACCTTTACCAGGCCCAGGGTCCGAGCTCGGTGGCCATGCACAACTGGGTCGGGGACCGCACCGTCCTGCATGCGACCTCGAGCGGGAAGGTGCTGCTGGCCCACGCCTCGCCGGCCCAGCGCGAGAGGGTCCTCTCCCACTCCCTGGAGCGCTTCACCGAGCGCACGGTCACCGCGCGCTCGCCGCTGCTGCGCGAGCTCGAGCAGGTGCGGGAGCAGGGCTATGCGATCGCCGTCGAGGAGTTCGAGGAAGGGCTCAACGCCCTGGCCGTGCCCATCCACGGCGAGGGCGGGCGGGTGATCGCCGCGCTGTCCGTCGCCGGGCCCGCCTACCGCCTGCGGGCCGAGCGCCTCCCGGCGACGGCCCGACTCCTGGTCGAGGCCGCCGCGGAGATCAGCCGGCGCCTGGGCGTGCGCTCGTCCTGAGCCCGGCGCCTCAGCCCTTCATCCGCGCGTTATCGGGATCGAAGGCAGGGGTGCGCCCCGTGCTCAGCACCTGCGCGGGCAGGCGGTCGCCGAGGTACTCGATCTCGAGCCGCGCACCGACGTGCGCATGCTGCGGGGGAAGGTAGGACATCGCCAGGAACCGCCTGAGCGACGGGGCGGGGCCGGCGGAGGTCACGTAGCTGCACCGGCCCCGGGCGTCCACGATCTCCTCGCCGCCGGCCGTGAGGACCGGCTCCCCGCCGGTGGGGAAGCGGGCGGGCTCGGCGGCGCCGTCCGCGCCCTCCACCGCGAGCGTGCACAGGAGCGCGGCAGGGCTCGCCTCGCGCGCGGCGAGATAGGCGTCCCGGCCCACGAAGTCGGCGCTCTTGACGCGGGGCAGGGCGAGGCCGGCCTCGACCGGATCGTGCTCGCCGGTCAGCTCCGCCCCCATCAGGCGGTAGGCCTTCTCCAGGCGGCCCGTGGTGCCGTACACGCCGATCCCGGCGGCGACCGCGCCGAGGGGGAGGCCCGCCTCCCACAGCAGGTCCCACAGCGCCAGCCCCATCTCGGAGGAGACGTGGACCTCCCAGCCCAGCTCGCCGACGTAGGAGATCCGCAGCATCGAGACGGGGATCGAGCCCAGGTGCAGGTCCTGGGCGGTGCCGAAGCCGAAGGCGGCGTCGGAGAGGTCCGCGTCCGCGAGCGGGGCCAGCAGGTCCCGGGCGCGGGGTCCCCACACCCCGATCGTAGTCACCGCGGCGGTCGCATCGATCAGCTGCGCGCCGGCGGGCAGGTCGGCGCGCAGGTGCGCGAGGTCCCGGCCCCCATCGGCCGCCCCGGTGATGACGCGGAAGTCCTGCGGGCCGCGGCGCACCACCGTGAGATCGGTGCGGAAGCCGCCGGCGGGGGTCAGCATCGGGGTGTAGACCACGCGGCCGGGCGGCACGTCGATGCGCGCCACCGCCAGGCGCTCGAGGTGCGCGAGGGCGGCCGGGCCGTGCAGGTCCAGGATGGTGAAGGCGCCCAGGTCGATCATGGCCACGCCCTCGCGCATGGCCAGGTGCTCGGCCTCGATGATCGGCGACCACCAGCGTCCGTCCCATTCGTGGCGGCGCTCGGGGATGCGGTCGCCGAACCGCTCCAGCAGCGACTCGTTGGTCGCGTACCACTGGGGCCGCTCCCATCCGGCCGTCTCGAAGCACACGGCCCCCAGCGCCTGCGTGCGCGGATGCGCAGGGCTCGTGCGCAGGGGGCGGTCCGTGGCCCACTGCTCGCGGGGATGGCTGATCCCGTAGACCTTCGGGAAGCCCTCCGCCGCGCGGGCCCGCACATGGTGCTCGGTGCGCTCGTGCGGGGCGAAGCGCGCCACGTCCGAGCCGTGCGGGTCGATCTCGCTGGCGCCGGAGGTCATGAGCTCGGCGAGCATGCGCGCGGCGCCGGCCGCCTCCTTGATCCAGACGGCCGATGCCGTCCACAGGCCCCGCACCTCCGGCAGCTCGCCGATCAGCGCGCCGCCGTCGGGCGTGAGCGAGAGCAGGCCGTTGATGGCGCTGCGGCGCTCCGGCTCGGGGTCGGTGAGCAGGGAGGGGAACATCTCCCGGGCATGGCGCATCTGCTCGGTGAAGTCCGCCTCGGTGAAGGGGAAGCTGGTGGGGGAGGCCTGGCCGGGGGCGCCGACCGGAGGGATCTCCGCGGGCCGATGCAGCAGCGGACGGTGCGCGTAGGAGCCGATCTCGAGATCGGCGCCGCGCTGGCGCTCGTACATCCGGCAGTCCATGTCCCGCAGCAGCGGCATGGCGATCCAGGTGCCGGTGCGGGCGAGCTCGGGGATGGGGCCGACGTCGATCATCTGGTGGACCGCCGGGGTGAGGGGGATCGAGGCGCTGGCGAGCGCGGCCACCTGAGGGCTCCACACGCCGCAGGCGATGACCACGGCCTCGGTCTCGATGCGGCCGTGGTCGGTGACGACGGCGCGGATCCGGCCCTCCTCCACGACCAGGTCGCGGACCTCCGTGTCCGGGCACACCGTCAGCGCCTCGAGCTCCTGGGCTCGCTGCCGGAACAGGCGGCCGGCCTCGATCGGGTCCACCACCGAGCCCGTGGGGGTGTGGAAGCCGCCGATCAGCAGGTCCGAGGCGCAGTACGGGACGAGCTCCTGGATCTCGGCGGGGGAGAGGAGATGCGCCTCCACGCCCCAGGAGCGGGCCGAGGTCATCCGTCGGGTGAGCTCCTGCATGCGCTCGGCGCTGCGCGCGACCTCGATGCCGCCGCAGCGGATCACCACGCCGAGCTCCTCGTACTGGCGCAGGGAGTCGACGGTGAGGTCGGTGACCTCCTTGGAATGGTCCACGGGGAACACGAAGTTCGAGGCGTGCCCGGTGGAGCCGCCCGGATCGGGCAGCGGCCCCTTGTCGATCTGGACGATGCCGCGCCATCCGAGACGGGCGAGGTGGAAGGCGGCGGCGTTGCCGACGATCCCCGCTCCGATGACGACGACGTCCGCGCTGGTGGGCGTGCTGGCCATGGCGACCTCCCGACGTGTCGGGTCATGCCTGGCGGCGGGTGCGGTGCAGGCCGTGGCGTCAGGATGCCCGTGCTGTCTGTTCTCTCCGCTGGTGGGCCGATGGTAGTCGAGAGCGCAGGCCGCCGGTAGAGGGTGCGGCGCGCGGGATCGGCGCGAGGGGGCGGGAGGGTGGACAGCTCGAATGTGAGTGACTAACATTCCGGGCATGGGACGCTGGGAGAGCACGCACGCACGGCTGCTCACGGCCGCTGCCGAGCTGTTCGCCCGGCAGGGCTATGCCGCCACGACCACCGCGCAGATCGCCGCCGCGGCGCAGGTCAGCGAGATGACGCTGTTCCGGCACGTGCCCTCCAAGGAGGCGCTGCTGCTCGAGGACCGCGCCGATCCGGCGATCGCGGCGGCCGTGCGCGAGCGTCCCGCGGCCGAGCCCGCGCTGCGCGCCGCCGTCTCCGGGGTCGCCGAGGCCTGGGGGCGTCTGCCCGCGACGGAGGTCGCCGCCCTGCGCCGGCGCCTGGGAATCATCGTCGCGGAGCCCTCCCTGCACGGCGCCGTCGAGCGCAACAGCCGCGAGAGCGCCCGGGCGATCGCGGAGGCGCTGGTCGCCCGGGGCACGGACCGGGTCGCGGCACGGGTGGTCGCGTCGGCCGTCGTCGCCGGACTCTCCGAGGCGCTGCTGGCCTGGGCCGCCGCTCCGGAGGAGAGCATCGAGGAGTTCCTCGGCGCCGCCTTCGCCGCGCTCGCCGGGGAGGGGCCGTGCTGAGGCTTCGCGGCGTCGCGCGCCGGTATCGCGGCGGCGCCGGCGTGCGCGACCTCGACCTCGCGGTCGAGGAGGGCGCGGTCCACGCCCTGCTCGGGATGAACGGGGCGGGCAAGACGACGCTGCTGCGCCTGGCCCTCGGCATGCTGCGCCCGGATGCGGGGCGCGTCGAGATCCTGGGCCATGAGGTCGCCGCCGCGCCCGCGGCGGTCCTGCGGGAGGTCGGCCAGATGGTCGGGCGGCCCTTCGCCTATCCCGAGCTCACCGTCCGCGAGAACCTGCGGATCGCCGCCCGGCTGCGGGGCTGCGAGGCCCGGGCGGTCGACGCCGCCCTGGAGCTGTGGGGCCTCGAGGCCGTGGCGGGCACGCGGTTCCGCCGGCTCTCCTCGGGGACCGCGCAGCGGGTCGGGCTCGCGAGCGCGCTGCAGCATCGGCCCCGGCTCATCGTGCTCGACGAGCCGAGCCTGGCGCTGGACCCGTCCTCCATGATCGTGCTGCGCACCCACCTGCGCCGGCGGGCCGATGAGGGGGCCGCGGTCCTCGTCTCCAGCCATCACCTCGACGAGGTCGCCCGGATCGCCGGGCGGATCGACGTGATGAACGCCGGCCGACTGATCGGGCAGCTGGATCCGCGCGCCCCCGATCTCGAGAGGGCGCTGTTCGCCCGCATCCTCGAGGACGACCGGACGCGCGCGGAGCGCCCCCGATGAGGGCAGCGCTGGCCCTGGCCGGCCGCACGCTCCTGCGCTCGAGCGTGGGCCTCGTCGCCACGCTCGCGATCGTGCTCGGCCAGGCCGTGCTGCTGGCGGGGATGGCGCTCGCCCTGCGGCGCGGGGACCCGGCGCTCGAGGCCAAGCTCGGCCCCGCCGCGAGCCAGGACTGGGACGGTCTGCTGTCCTCCGCCGCGCAGATCACCACCGCCGGCGGCATGCTCGGCGTGAGCGTCGTGCTGACCTGGATCGTCGCGCGCGAGTTCGTGGACGGCACCGCCGACGGCCTGTTCGCCCTGCCCGTGGCGCGCGGGACGATCGCGATCGCGAAGGTCCTCGTGATGATCGCCTGGGGCGCCGCGCTCAGCCTGGCGCTGGTCGCCTCGATCGCGGTGCTCGGCCTGCTGCTCGGGTACGGCCCGCCCGACGCCGGGGTCCTCGCGGGCCTGGCGCGGCAGCTCCTGCTGGGCGTGCTCCTCGTCCCGACGGCGATGCCGGTCGCCGTGCTCGCCACCTGGCGCCGCTCGATCCTCGCCGGGTGCTCCGGCGGGATCGCCCTGGTCGTCCTCGCGCAGGTGGGGGTGCTCGCGGGCGCCGGGCGATGGCTGCCGCCGTGCATCCCGGCGCTGTGGGCGCTGGGCGTCGAGGGGGTCGGGGCCGGGTCGCTGCTCCTGGTGCCGGTGTGGGCGGCGGCCTGGGCCGGGCTGCTGCACCGCCAGTGGCAGCGCCTGCAGCAGGATCGCTGATCCGGGCGATCCGGGCCTGCCGGTGCGGCCGGGTGTTCCGGCGCGCCGCCCGAGGTGCGAGGATTCCGCTCATGATCGATGAGGGGGATGTGGAGGACGCCGCGCGCGCGGCCGATGACGCCGCGCAGCGCGCCGCGGACAGCACCTGGTTCGAGCGCGCCTCCCGCGCGGGCTACGTGGCCAACGGGGCGGTGCACGCCCTCCTGGGCGGGCTGGCCGTCGGGCTCGCGCTCGGCCGCGGCGGGGAGGCCGACCAGTCGGGTGCGGTGCAGATCCTCGCCCGGCAGCCCTTCGGCCTCGCCCTGATCTGGATGTGCCTGGTCGGCTGCGTGCTGCTGGCCCTGTGGAACCTCGCGAACGCCTTCTTCGGGCGGGCCCCGCTGCGAGGCTCCGGCAGCACGGATCCGCGGACCTCGCGCGGGCGCCACCGGTGGAAGGAGCTGCTCATCGCGCTCGGCCGCGCCGTCGCCTATGCCGCGGTGGCGAGCGCGTTCGTCCCGGTGGTGCTGGGCGGCGGCGGCGACTCCGATCGTCGCTCCGCGCTGCTGTCGACGACCATCGCCTCGGCGCCCGGCGGCCTCGTCATCCTGGTGGTGATCGGCCTGGTGGTCGTCGGATTCGGGGTGGGCTTCTGCGTCCAGGGCGTCCGTCGCAGCTGGGAGCGCCGCCTGCGCACGCCCCGCGCCCGCCCGCTGGCGGCGATCCTCACCGTCAGCGGCGTCGCCGGCTACCTCGGCAAGGGCGCGACGCTGCTGGCCGTGGGCGTGCTGGTGATCGTCTCCGCGCTCGCGGGGGACCCGGAGAGGTCCACCGGCGTCGACGGCGCCCTGCGGGCGATGCGCGACCAGCCGTTCGGTCCGGCGCTGCTGCTCGCCGTGGGCGTCGGCCTCCTGCTGCACGGGGTCTTCCTGGTGCTGCGCTCGCGCTACGACCGGATGGAGTGAGGGCAGGGCGGCCGCGCGGGACGGTTCATCGGCCGCCCGGATCATCCTCCAGACGCCCCAGCAGATCCACCGCGGCGCGCGCGTACTCGCCGATCCAGCGGTCGTGGATGCGCTTGATGGGCAGCGGCGCGAGCGTGAGGTGGCGCTCCCGGCCGACCCGCCGCCCCTCGACCAGCCGCGCCCGCTCCAGCACCCGCAGGTGCTGGAGCACCGTGGTGCGATCCAGCTCCGGCAGCAGCGAGCACAGCTCCCCGGTGGTGCGGGGAGCGGCCTTCAGGGCGTCGAGCATGCGGCGCCGGGTCGCGGAGGCGAGTGCCTTGAAGACCGCGTCGTCGTCCTCGGGGATCTCGGGGGACCCCTTGTGGTCGGCCGCAGTCATGTTGTAAAAATATCACATGAATGCGCAGCAGCCCGCCGCAGGACCATCCCCCTCCGCCGACCGGCCCGCCGACACGCCGCCGCCCCAGGGCGACCGGGCGACGCTGGACGAGCTCGGCTTCACCGTCTCCGGGCGCATCGCCCGCCCCATCGCCGAGGTCTACGAGGCCGTGGCGGACCCGGAGCAGCTCTCGCGGTACTTCACCACCGGCGGCGCCCGCGGCCGTCTGGCGGCAGGAGCGGACGTCACCTGGGACTTCGCCGACTTCCCCGGCCGCTTCCCGGTGACCGTCCTGGAGGCGGTCCCGCCGCGCCGGATCGTCATCGCCTGGGAGGGCTCGGATCTGGTCGGGGAGGCCACCACCACCCGCACGGTCTTCACCTTCGAGCCCCTCGACGACGGGACCCGGACCCTGGTGACCATCACCGAATCCGCCTGGCGCCCCACCGCCGACGGGGCGAAGAACGCCTTCGGGAACTGCGAGGGCTGGACCGGGATGCTCGCCGCGATGAAGGTTTGGCTCGAGCACGGCATCACCCTGCGCGAGGGCTTCTACCGCTGAGCGTCCCCCGCCTCGCCCCTCAGGGGACGATCGCCCCGTCGGAGACGGCGACGTCCACCCCGGGAGCGATCCAATACTCCTGCTGGCCATGGTTGTGGTCGAGAGGGCTCACCGTCCCGTGCAGCACCAGGGAGTAGTCCCCGTCCGGCAGCGGGGCGCCCAGCTCGATCCCCGCCCCCGGGCAGGCGCCGAGCTCGACCGCGAACGCGCCGGTCTGCGCGCCGTCCCGGGGCCGCCCCTCGTCGGTCACGGTCACCGCAGTCACCAGGCCGGCCACCGTGCCCTCCTCGCCGACCAGCACGCCGCGCGCCCCGCCCGGGCCCGCCGAGTGCTCCCCGTGCCCGGAGGCCAGCTGCACCGTCACCGTCAGCGGCAGGGTCATCCCGGACGGCTGCGCCTCCGGCGACCGCTCGACGGAGGCCTCGAAGGAGACGTCCCCGGTCGGGGCGTCCTCCCTCGTCCCGCAGGCCTCGGCAGAGCGGGCCAGGACCTCGGCCGGGACGGTCCGCAGGGTCGGCTCCGGCGCGTCGGGCCGCAGCAGGCCGCCGACGATCCCGCAGCCGCTCAGGGCCAGCAGGAGGCCCGCCGCCAGCACGGGGAGGGCGGCGCGGCGCCGGTGGGCGATCGCGAGCATGTCGGGAGGCTAGCACCGGCACGCCTCCCCGCAGCCGTCCCGCCCTCCCGCAGCGGGATCAGCGGTGCACGGCCGTGCCAGCAGGCCGCACCGGACCGCGCGAGCCGTCGGAGGCGCTGCCGACCGCCGCGGAGGTCCGGGGCCATCTCCACGCGGAGCGCAGGATGACGGCCAGGAGCAGCACCTCGAGCCCGATGGAGAGGCCGTAGAAGGCGGCCCACTCCCAGGTCTCGCCGACCGCGTTGAACACTGTGATGGGGAGGTACAGCGATGCCACGACGAGGTTCGTCGCGCGGTTCGCCCGCGCAGGCAGGCTCATGGAGAGCATCACCATCATCGCCGGGATCGCGATCAGCGCGAGGAAAACGGTCAGCAGCCCGGGGCTGATCCGGAACGTGAAGACGACGCCGTCCCGGAGTCCGTCGAGGGTGCCGGGCTTGTAGAGGTGGAAGTAGTCGACGTAGACGTACAGGACCATGAAGCTGGCCCATGCGGCGGCGAGCCGGGCCTGCACCGGGATCGGCGGGTTCTCGAGCAGGGTCGGGGGTCTCGTGGAGAGGGGCATCGGTTCATCCTTCGTCTGGAGGGGATCGCAGGTCGCGGGCGGGGACTCCAGGTATCGAAGTGCGGCCCACACGCGGCGTACACCGTACGCGTACGGTGTACTCTGCGCGTACGCTGTACTCTTGTCAAGAGGTCCGAACGAGGAGGGTCATGTCTGCGCAGGAGCAGCGCGCGGTCGCCCCCGGCGCGGGGCTGAGCGCCCGGCGCGTGGTGGACGAGGCGATCCGGCTCGCGGACCGCGAGGGCGTCGCGGGGCTGAGCATGCGCCGGCTCGCAGAATCGCTCGATGCCGGGGCGATGTCGCTCTATCGCTACGTGGCGAACAAGGGCGAGCTGCTGAACGCCATGATCGACGTCGTGTTCGCCGAGATCGACCTTCCGCCCCGTGATGCCGACTGGCGGTCGGCCATGCGCCGGGAGGCCATGTCCGCTCGAGCGGCCCTTGCCCGTCATCCCTGGGCGATCAGCCTGATGGAATCGCGGACCGCCCCGGGGCCGGCGAACCTCCGCCACCGCGAGGCGGTCACCGCCTGTCTCCGCAGGGCCGGATTCTCGGTCCGGACGGCGACCCACGCCGATTGGCTGCTCAGCAGCTATGTGTATGGCTTCGTGATGCAGGAGGCCAGCCTCCCGTTCGACTCCGCGGACGAGCTCGCGGACATGGCCGAGGACGTCTATCTGCCCCAGCTGCCCCCCGAGGAGTTCCCCTACCTCCACGAGTCCGCCTCGGAGCTCACCGCCGCCGGCTACGACCCGGCCGAGGAGTTCCTCGTCGGCCTCGACCTCGTCCTCGATGCGCTCGAGACCCTGAGGACCTCCGCCTAGGGGCGCCCACCTCTCGGCGCGTCAGGGGCAGCCATCGCGCTCGGCGCCGTGCTCCTCAGCTCGGTGCCGAAGCATCCGGAGCACGGAGAAGGGCCAGGCGAGAACTCCGACTGCGGGAGTTCTCACCTGACCCGAATGGGGTGATCGACGGGATTTGAACCCGCGACCGCCTGGACCACAACCAGGAGCTCTACCAACTGAGCTACGACCACCATGTGCGGAGCATTCCCCGCAACGAGGTACCAATATACCGGCTTACCGGGGCGGTTCCCACCGGAACGGGCCGTGAGGGATGTGAGACGCGTTGCATCGCGCCGCGGGCCGGGCGGACACTGGGGCCATGATCGTCGCCTTCTCCGTCCAGCCCACCGGCGAGCCCTCCGACCCGAGCATCGTGCGCGAGCTCGCCCCGGGCTCCGACTCCGCGAGCGTCCACGATGCCGTCGCCGCCGCGGTCCGCGTCGTGCGGGACTCGGGCCTGCCCCACCGCACCAGCTCCATGTTCACCGAGATCGAGGGCGACTGGGACGCGGTGATGGACGTCGTCCGCCGCGCCGCCGCCGAGGCCGGGCGCTACGGATCGCGCGTCTCCCTCGTGCTGAAGGCCGACATCCGCCCGGGCCACGAGGGCGAGCTCGATGGCAAGATCCGGAGGCTGGACGCGGCGCTCGAGGCCGCGGACGGCTGAGCCGCGGCCGGCCGGTTCGGACGTGCCGGACATGCACGAGCAGTGGATGCGCCTGTGCGCGCTGCTGGAGGACGACCCGGAGGTCGCCCCCGCCGTCCGGCGCGCCCTGGAGGGCTCCGCGGGAGCAGACCCCTGGGAGGCCCTCATCGACGCCCTCGACGAGGCCGACGCCCTCGCCTACGTCCAGCGGGAGGACACCGGCTGCGAGCTGTCCGAGGCCCTGGCCCGTCTGCCCGGCGCCAAGCGCTGCGGGGCGGATCTCGAGGTCGTGGCCGATGCGTGGGGCGATCTGACCGCCGCGATCGGCGTCGCCGACGGCCTGTTCGCCCCGCACGGGCTGCGCCTGCTCCACCTGCCGGAGGATTCCGAGGCCGTGCCCCTGGTGCTGGTGCCGGTCGAGCGGACCGAGGAGATCGTCGCGCTCGCGACGCGGCTCGGCCACGGAGCCCGGCCCTTCGGCTGAGCCCCGTGGCCGGGGAGTCGTCCGGCCCGCTCAGCCCAGATCGGCGTCCAGCAGGTCGTCGCGCAGCGCGGCGGCCAGGGCCGGAGCGGCGGGCAGGCGGGCGATGAGCGTGGCCTGCAGGGCGTGGTAGATGTCGGGCTTGCCCGGCCAGGTCACGCCCTGGACCTCGTTGTCGGCGTCGAGCTCGTGGAACCACGAGCCGCCCTCGCCGTCCAGCAGGTAGGTGGAGATGTACTCCCACCACTGCTCGTAGCGCTCGGCCCACACGCGATCCGCGGTGACCTGGTACATCACGGCGGCCGCGGCGACGGCCTCGGCCGCGACCCAGTGCATGCGCTCCTGGGCGACGGGCCGGCCGTCCCAGCCGACGGTGTAGACGAATCCGGGCTGTCCGTCCAGCCCGAAGGTCGCCGCGCCCTTCTCCATCAGCGCGGTCGCGGCCTCCAGCATCCAGTCGGGGGCCTGGCCGTCGGCCTCGATCAGGGCGGCGCGGCCGTGCAGGACCAGGCGGGCCCACTCGAACCAGTGGCCGATGGTCGCCCCGTAGGGGCGGAAGGGGTGCTTGGGCTCGTCCTTGTTGTACTCGAGCACCGGGTTCCACTGCAGGTCGTAGTGCTCCGGCAGCGCCCAGTCGTTGGCCCGGGCGAACTCGTCCACGGCCCGCTCGAGGATCCCGGCCGCGCGGTCCAGCCAGCGGCGCTCGCCGGTGACATCGGCCGCGGCCAGCAGCGCCTCCACGCAGTGCATGTTCGCGTTGATGCCGCGGTACTCGTCGACCACGGAGAAGTCGCGGGAGGCGGTGTCGGCGTGCAGGCGCGCCTCGGGCTCGAAGAAGCGCTCCTCCAGGACGGCGAGGGCGTCCTCCAGCAGGGCCCGCGCGCCGGGGCGGCCGGCGGCGGTCGCCGAGGCCGCCGCGAGCACCACGAAGGCGTGCGCGTAGGCCTGCTTGGAGTCGTCCACGACCTTGCCGTCGGCCACCGCGGAGAACCAGCCGCCGTGCTCGCGGTCGCGGAAGACGCCCTGCAGGGAGGCGATGCCGTGGTCGGCGAAGCGGCCGAAGTCGGGCCGGCCCAGCAGGTGACCCAGCGCGAAGGAGTGCGTCATGCGGCAGGTGATCCACAGCTCGGCGGGACGGGCGAGGTCGACCTCGCCGTCCTCGTCGAGCCAGCCGAAGCCGCCGTCCTCGCGCACCGACTCGGAGCCGAACACGAGCAGGGCATCGGCCTCGTCGCCCAGCCAGGCGCGATGCGAGCGGCGATCCAGCCACGGCACCGCCGGGGACGGGGCGGGGGCCGCCGCCGCGGAGTCCTCGGCGCCCAGCTCGTGACGACGGGCGGCCTCCTGGACCTGGGCGGTGGTGGGGCCGGGCTGATCCACGAAGAGCACCTCTCGGTAGTACTTGAGCTCCTGGATGGACTCGCGGATGTCCGCGAGCGCACGGTGGCCGCCGTGCTTGGCGGGGGTGTTGTAGTAGACCCGCGGGAACCAGCGCTTGGACAGCTCCTTGAGGCTGGAGACGTCGATCGTGCGGTAGGACAGCCACTGCGCGAAGGCGGGCACGCCCGCCTCGAGGAACGCGCGGTCGGTGCCGACGCTGTTGCCGGCCAGCGGCGCCTTGCCCGGCTCGGGGCAGTGCTCGCGCACGTACGCGAGGCACAGCTCCTCGGCCTCGGCCAGGCTCATGCCGCCCTCGAGCTCCTCGAGCAGGCCGGAGGTGGTGTGCATGGTGCGCACGAAGTCGTCCATGCCCGCGAGCGCCGCGGCCGGGGGCTTGACGACGACGTCGACGCCGTCGCCGAGGATGTTCAGATCGCCGTCGGTGACGAGGACCGCGATCTCGACCAGGGCGTCGGCGTCCTTGTCGAGTCCGGTCATCTCGCAGTCGACCCAGATGATCTTGTCTGCTGCAGTGCGGGGAGAGGTGGTAGACACGGCTCCGAGCGTACCGTCCCCGCCGATGCTCCCGGGCCGATGCATGCAGGGCGGACCCGGGGCACGATGGGGGCGGAGCATCATCGTCCCGGAACGGAGCCGCCATGTCCGCCATCACCTCCTCGACCTTCCCCGCCTGGGTCGTCCGCGACGGGGAGGGCGGCACCTCCGCCGCTCTCGAGCAGGTCACCCCCGATCTCCTCGAGGACCGCGGCACCACCGTGCGGGTGCTGTACTCCAGCCTCAACTACAAGGACGCCCTGGCCCTGCACGGCCGGCCGGGCGTCGTGCGGCGCACGCCGCTGATCGCCGGCATCGACCTCACCGGGGAGGTCTCCGCCTCCGAGGGCCCGGCGCTGCCTCCCGGCACCCTCGTCACCCTCGACGGGGCCGGCCTGGGGGAGGAGCACCACGGCGGCCTCGCCGCCCTGGCCGACGTCCGCGCGGAGGACCTCGTGGTGGTGCCCGCGCGCTTCAGCGCCGCCCAGGCCGCGGCGATCGGCACCGCCGGGCTCACGGCCGCGCTCGCCGTGGACGCCCTGGAGCGCCACGGGCTCACGCCGGACGCCGGACCGGTGCTGGTCACCGGGGCGCACGGAGGCTCCGGCGGCCTCGCCATCGCCCTGCTCGCGGGCGCCGGCTACGAGGTCGTGGCCGCCACCGGCCGACCGGAGGCCGCCGATCGCCTGCGCGCCCTCGGGGCGCAGAGCATCCTCGACCGGGCCGAGCTCGAGGCGCCGTCCCGGCCGCTGGCCCGCGAGCGGTGGGCCGGCGCGGTCGACGCCGCCGGGGGACAGGTGCTCGCCTCGATCCTCGCCTCGCTGCGCTGCGGCGGCGCGGTCGCGGCGTTCGGGCTGGTGGGCGGCAGCGACCTGCCCGCCAGCGTCATGCCCTTCATCCTGCGCGGGGTGAGCCTGCTGGGGATCGACTCGGTGCGCATCTCCCCGCAGGCCCGCCGCGCCGCCTGGGACCGGCTCTCCCGGGATCTGGATCCTTCGCTGCTGGACGCGATCACCCGCGTGGTGCCGCTGGCCGCCGCGAAGGACGAGGCGGCGGCCCTGCTGGAGGGCCGCGGCACCGGCCGCGTGGTGGTGCAGGTGGGAGGCCGGGTCAGCTACCGCGGGACCGCCGCCGGCTGAGACCCCGGGGCGCCCCGGCGTCAGGGGGCGGCGGCGAGGATCAGCTCCCGCGCCGTGACGAGCGCGCGGGAGGCCTCCTCCGGGGCGATGCGCACCAGGGCGAAGGCCGCGACGACCAGGCCGGTGACCGCATCGGCCAGCCGGGCCCGCGCGGCGGCCCCGTCCTCGGCGCCGCCGCGGGCGCGGATCCCGCGGCCGATGGCCTCGCGCAGCTCGGCCCGGTAGGCGGCGACGGTCGCGGCGACGGCCGCGTCATGGCCGATGGGCGAGCCGGCGGCGTTGATGAGGAGGCAGCCGCTGCGGGCGGGCCGGGACCCCTCGCGGGCGAGCGCCTCGCGCAGGGAGTCGAGGTAGTCCAGGACCGCTCCGGGGGTGACCTCGGGTGCGCGCAGGGGCTCCAGGCGCGGCCGGATCACCTCGTCGAGGTAGGACTGCACGGCCTCGTCGAAGAGTCCGCGCTTGGAGCCGAAGGTGTTGTAGATGCTCGAGCGGCGCAGGCCGGTGGCGTCCTCGAGGGCGGGCACCGAGGCGCCCTCGAAGCCGAGGTCCCAGAAGACCTCGCGGGCGGCGCGCACGACCGCCTCGCGCTCGAAGGACTGTGTCCTGGCCATCACGCATCCCCCTTCCGCTCGGAACCGCTCCAGCATATACTGAACCAGTCATTACAGAATCGGTCCGGTGGCTCGGCTCACCGGGAAGGAGGGCCTCGTGCTCCTCGCAGGACTCGTGCTCTCCGGCATCGCCGCGCTCATCCATGTGCTCATCTTCCGGATGGAATCGCTGACCTGGACCCAGGAGTCCACCCGGCGCACCTTCGGGACCACCGCGCAGGAGGCCGAGGCGACCCGGGAGATGGCCTTCAACCAGGGCTTCTACAACCTGTTCCTGGCGATCGCCGTCGCGGTCGGGATCATCCTGGTCGCCGCGGGGCAGCTCGCCGTCGGCGCGGCCCTCGTGCTCACCGGCGCCGGGTCCATGGCCGCGGCCGCCACCGTGCTCGCGCTGTCCAGCCCCGACAAGCGCGGCGCCGCCCTGAAGCAGGGCGCGGCCCCCGCGCTCGGCGTGATCGCGCTGGTCATCGGCCTGATCCTGTGATCCCCGGCGGCTACCCGCCGCCCGCACCCCCTCTTGGAAGGCATCTCATGACCGACACCTCCACCGCCACCCGCATCCTGCTGGACTCCCGCCCCGTCGGCTGGCCCACGCCCGAGAACTTCCGGATCGAGGAGGTCGCGCTGCCCGAGCTCGAGGCCGGCCAGGTCCGGGTGCGCAACGAGTTCCTCTCGGTGGACCCCTACATGCGCGGCCGCATGAGCGATGCCCGCAGCTACGTCGCCCCCTACGCGCTCGGCGCGCAGATCACCGGCGGCGCCATCGGCCGCGTCGTCGCCTCCAGGGTCGACGGCATGCCCGAGGGCTCCGTCGTGCTGCACCAGCACGGATGGAGCGACGTGGTCCAGGGCGACGCCGCGACCTTCCGCATCGTCCCCGACATCCCGGGCCTGCCGCTGTCGGTGCGCCTGCACGTGCTGGGCATGACCGGCATGACCGCCTACGTGGGCCTGACCCGCATCGCCGCCCTGCGCGAGGGGGAGACCGTGTTCATCTCCGGCGCCGCGGGCGCGGTGGGCACCGCCGCCGGGCAGATCGCCCGACACCTCGGCGCCGGCCGCGTGATCGGATCCGCCGGCACGCCCGAGAAGGTCGCCCTGCTCACGCAGAAGTACGGCTACGACGCGGGCTTCGACTACCACGACGGGGACGTGCGCGAGCTGCTGGCCCAGGCCGCCCCCGAGGGCATCGACGTCTTCTTCGACAACGTCGGCGGGGACCACCTGCAGGCGGCGCTGGCCTCCTTCCGCGACGGCGGCCGGGCGGCCCTGTGCGGGGCGATCTCCAGCTACAACACGACCGACCGCGCCGCCGGGCCGGACAACATGGCCAACCTCATCACCCGCGGGCTGACCCTGCGCGGATTCACCCTGGGCGACCACCTCGACCTCTCCGCCGAGTTCCAGCAGCGCATGACCGGCTGGTTCGAGGACGGCGGGATCGTCTACGACGAGACGATCGTGGACGGCATCGAGAACACCGTGCAGGCCTTCCTGGACATGATGCGCGGCGGCAACATCGGCAAGATGCTCGTGCGCATCTGAGGTCCCCGGCCCCTGGTGGCGGTGCTCCGTGCGCGCGATACTGGCGTGCACGGAGCACCGCCGATCCGGGAGGCCATCATGTCCGCCGCCGCAGGAGACGAACCCGCCCTCGAGACGATCCCCGGCCGCCCGCCCGTGGTGGACGCCGCCGCCTGGAAGGCCGCCCGCGCCCGGTTGCTCGAGCGCGAGAAGGCGCACACCCGCGAGGGCGACGCGATCGCCGCGCAGCGGCGCCGGCTGCCGATGCTCGAGGTCGACGCCGCCACCGAGGTGGTCGGCCCCGACGGCGCGGTCCCCTTCCTGGACCTCTTCGCCGGCCGTGAGGAGCTGCTGGTCTACAAGCACATGTGGCATGACGGCGCCCCGCACCAGGGCCAGTGCGAGGGATGCACCATCACGGCCTGGAACACCCGGCAGACGGTCTACCTCGCCGCCCGCGGGATCTCCTTCGCGATCCTCACCACCGGGATCTGGGAGGAGGTCGAGCGCTTCGTCCACTTCATGGGGTACCCCCGCCCTGGTACTCGGTGCGCGGGCTGCCCGAGCCCATCGGCGGGGACATGGGGTACCTGTGCTCCTTCCTGCGCGAGGGGGACCGCGCCTTCCTCACCTACTCCACCACCGGCCGTGGCACCGAGTTCATGGCGTACGAGCTCGCGATGATGGATCTGACCCCCTACGGCCGCCGCGAGGGCTGGCAGGAGGTCCCCGACGGCTGGCCCGGACCGATCGAGTCCGGCGCGCCGGTCGGCGGGCACGGCGCCCCCATCAGCGTGTTCTGGCGCACCGACGCCGAGGGCACGCCCACCTGGGGCCCGACGGGGCGCCCCGTCCCGCAATGGACCCGGCCCGGTGCCGCGCCCGTGGAGACGATGGGCCGGCACGACGACTGCTGCGGCGCGGCCGATGCCTGAGGTCGGGGCGCTCGCCGCCGGCCCCGCGGCGGCGAGCGATCCGGCGCTGGTCGCCGCGCTGAGGGCGGCCGGCTGCGTCTTCGCCGAGGAGGAGGCGGCGATCCTGCGCGAGGCCGCGGCCGATGCCGCGCACCTCCGGGAGCTGCTGGCCGCCCGCGTCGCCGGGGCGCCGCTCGAGCCGCTGGTGGGCTGGGTCGCCTTCCGCGGCCTGCGCCTCAGCGTCGGCCCCGGGGTGTTCGTGCCGCGCCAGCGCTCCGTGCTCCTCGCCGACCGCGCCGTGGCCGCGACCCGCGCGGCGGGGGAGGGCGCCGTGATGCTCGAGGCCTTCGCCGGCGTCGCCCCGATCGCCGCCTGCGTCCGCGCGGAGGTGCCGGGCGCGCAGGTCCACGCCGCGGAGATCGACGGGACCGCCCGCGGGCACGCCCGCCGGAACCTGGCCGACGCCTCCCGCGTGCACGGCGGCAGCGTGCTGGACGGCGTGCCGGAGGCCCTGCGCGGCCGCCTCGCGGTGATCGCGGCCGTGGCCCCCTACGTCCCCGATGCCGAGGCGGCGCTGCTGCCGCGCGAGGCGCGGGACGCCGAGCCGATGACGGCGCTGCTGGGCGGGGTCGACGGCCTGGAGCACATCGGCGCGCTGATCCTCCGGTGCGGACCGTGGCTCGCGCCGGGCGGGCACCTGCTGCTGGAGATGCACCGCCGGCAGATGGATCGGGCCCGGGCGCTCGGGGAGGGGGCGGGGCTGTCGGCGCGGCGCACCCTGCGCGCGGACGAGAGCACCGGGGTGCTCGAGCTCGCCCGGCGCTGAGCCGGGCGCTGCCGATGCGCGGCGGCGGGAGCTCAGCGGTGTGCGCCCGCTGAGGAGTCCGGGGTTCCGGCGGCGACGGAGATCGTCGCGCCGATGCTCGAGGCGTCCGCGATCGCGTCCAGCACCGCCAGGGCGAGGTCCGCCCGCGCGAGGGAGTAGCTCCACCGGACGTTCCCGTCCCGGCGGCTGCGGTAGCGGCCCCGACCGGGCCCGTCGAGCAGCCGCGGCGGGCGCAGGATGGTCCAGTCCCGATCGCTCGCGCGGATCCGCGCCTCCATCTCCGCCATGTCGGCGAAGGCGTGGCGCAGCAGACGGGAGATGATCGGCTTGGCGAGGTACCGGCTGAGCGGATCGTCCCCGTCCACGACCCCGCCGCTCGCGCTGATCGCCGCCAGGCGCCGGGTCCCGGTCTCCCGCATGGCGGCGAGGGTCAGGGCCACCAGATCCTGCTGGACCGTGCGCGGGCCGCCGGGGACGGGGCCGAGGCAGAAGGCCACCGCATCCGCCCCGGCGACAGCTCTCGTCAGCAGCGTCGCATCCCAGTCCCGTCCTGCGACCACGTGCTCCGGGTGCAGGTCCTCGTCCAGCCGGCTCTGTTCGCGCACCACCGCCGTGACCTCGTGGCCCGCCTCCCGGGCGCGCCGCACGACGGCGCTCCCGGTCCTTCCGCTCGCGCCGAGCACGCTGATCCTCATGGGTCCTCCTGGGGTGTGCCGGGATCTGCGTCCCGGAGGTGAGTGAACGCTCACCCACTATGCTGGCACGGTCGGGATCCGGCGTCAACGGTCGCGCCCAGCCGGTGCGGCGGGGAGGATGGAGCCATGCAGAACGACACGCGCGAGCGGCTGCTCGACGCCGCGGCGGCGGTGATCCGCCGGGACGGGCTGGCCCGGGCCACGACCCGCCTGATCGCCCGGGAGGCCGGCTGCTCCGAGGCGCTGCTGTACAAGTACTTCCCCGACAAGCAGGAGATGTTCCTGCGCGTCCTCACCGAACGGGCGCCGCGCATCTCCGAACCGGCGGAGCTCCTGGGCCGTGCCACGGTCCGCGAGAACCTGGAGCTGCTGGTGACGCAGCTGTACGCCTTCTACCGCGAGAGCTTCCCGATGGCGGCGTCGATCTTCAGCGACTCCGCGCTCCTGGCCGCGCACCGCGCCGGCATGCACGCGCAGGGCGGCGGACCCCACGGACCGCACGCCCTGGTGGCCGCCTATCTCGAGGCCGAGCAGGAGGCCGGCCGGATCGCGGCGGGCGTCGACGTCGACGCCCTCGCCCGCCTGCTGGTCGGGGGCGCCCTGCACGAGGCGTTCCTCGCCGCCTATGCCGGGGAGGACCGCGAGGCCGGGGCCGATCTCGCGCGGCGGCTGGTCGATGCTCTGGCAGGGGTCCCCGCATGAGCGCGGGAGCAGAGCTCGCCGCCCTCCTGCACGCCCTGGACACGGCGCGGCGGCACGTGATCGCGCAGGTCGAGGCGCTGTCGGAGGTCGACCGGCGCACCGCGAGGCTCCCCTCCGGGTGGACGCCGCTGGGCCTCGTGCGGCACCTGACGCTCTCGGACGAGCGCTACTGGTTCGAGGTCGTCATCGCCGGCGGATCGCTGGACTACTGGCCCGAGGGGGAGGACGCCGACTGGCACGTTCCCGTGGGAACGCCCGACGCGGAGGTCCTCGCCGCGTACCGCTCCGCCATCGCCGCCTCCGACGCGATCCTGCACAGCCACGACCTGGAAGCGGCCCCGCTGCGCCCCGAGCCCGAATGGGCCGCGACCGGAGCCTTCGCGGACGTGCGCACCATCATCCTGCACGTCATCATCGAGACCAGCGCCCATGCCGGCCAGCTCGACGCCGTGCGCGAGCTGGCCGACGGCGGGCAGTACATCGTGGTCTGAGGCGAGCCGTCCGGGTCGTCAGGGAACGGCTGGTGCGGTGTAGCGACGGACCATCGCCCGGATCAGCTCCGCATGAGCGTAGATGTCATCGACGTCCTCGAGCAGGAATCGCTGCTCGACCTTGTTCTCGTCGAAGAGGCCGATGTGCTTCTTCGTCTTCCCGTTGAACCACAGCCGGGCGACGGTGCGCCTGTTGTTGTCGTCCAGCAGGATGGCGAAGTACGACTTGGAGTCGCGGTGCGTGATGCGCTGAGGCTTGACCTCGCTGCAGGCGATCGCCTTCACGATCTGATAGCCGGCGAGCTCTTCTTCCGTCGTCGTGACGTCAGATCCCCGCCGGTCCTCTCCTGCAGGTGGCACGAGTTCTCCGCTGTCATCGGCGGGCGCCTCGGGAGCGGAGGTGACGGGTGCGTCGGGTTCGGAATCTCCGAGCGCGGACTTCAGGCGGAGGTTCACCTGCTCCTTGAGGTACTGCTTGATCGCCTTCTCTGCGAGCGCAGAGAACTGCCGTAGGTTCTCCGCGGTGGCGCGCCTCTCCGAGACGCGCCCCATGAGGAGCTTCACGAGGTCGTTCGAGGGCTCGCGGAACTCGTTCGCGATCTCACGCTTCAGGGCGCCGACGTACTTCAGCTCTTCGGCCGAGCTGATGACCGAGTCGACATTGAACGTCTCCTTGGTGAGCTTCTGCAGCTCCGGGAGAATGCTCTCGTCGATGTCCAGGAGATCGAGAACGAGGAACGGCCGCTGATCCATGATGTTCGGTGCATCGAGGTCCGTGTAGAAGTTGTACACCTGGCCGTTGGTGAGGACTCCGATGCGCGCGTTCGTCACGGAGAAGTATCGGAAAAGCTGGGAAGCATGCTTGATGTGCAGTTCGTCGCCGATGCGCTTGCATTCGATGAGGATCTGCACCTCGGCGTCCTTCATGATCGCATAATCAACCTTCTCCCCACGCTTCGTGCCGTGATCCGCGGTGAACTCAGGCACGACCTCCAGCGGGTTGAACACGTCATAGCCGAGGACGCGGGAGATGAACGGCATGATGAACGCGTTCTTGGTCGCCTCCTCCGTCTGTATGGAATCGCGCTGCCCGCGCACCTTCGCGGCGACGTCGATGATGGATTCTTCGAAAGTCATTCTTTCCTCCCCTGATGATCGGGACGTGTCGGCGCTGCGCTGCGCGGTCCCTCGGGAAGTATCTCCGTGGGCAGGGACGCGTGGAGACGGTTCCGCGTCACGTTCTGATCTCGAACAGTCGAGCGGGGAGAGGCGCGAGGGCCTTCCCCCATCTCGGGCCTGCGCGTCATGCTGGCGTGCACCAGTCGCCCCGCAGCACGAGGAGCCCCGCGATGACCGATCAGCCCCAGGACGCCCCCACCGTCCGCGACAACCCCGCCGAGCAGCGCTTCGAGATCCACGTCGGGGAGACGCTCGCAGGCCTCTCCGCGTACCGAGACCTGGACATCGGCTCGGTGCGACAGCGCATCTTCTTCCATACCGAGGTCGACGACGCCTTCGCCGGGCAGGGCCTCGCCGGCATCCTCACCCGGGCTGCGCTCACCGAGTCCGTCGCCCGAGGTCGCCGCATCGTGGCGCTGTGCCCGTATGTGAAGCGATGGCTCGACTCCCACCACGACGTCGACGACGCCGTGGACCCCGTGGGCCCCGAGCATCTCCGCGCCGTCAGCTGATCGCGTGGGCCGTCCGACCGGAAGGTCATCGGCTCCGCCGATCACCTCTCGCAAGAGGTGCCCCGGTCCCGCTCTGCGGCGATGACGCGTGCCCGCGCCTGCACGAAGGTCGAGAGCGCGCTCAGGGAGGCGATCGCCGGTCTGCTCGCGGTGCGTCCTGCCCAGGCGCCGTATCTCTCGCCGGGCCCGGCGGACCGAGATCTCGGTGCTGGTCGCCCTCATCTCGCCGGCGCGGCGCCCGGCGGGTGGATGCGAGACGCCCGCCTCGAAAGCGGCGTCGCGAGGAGGAATACCGATTCCTCGATCACTCCGACCTGCTCGAAGGCCCGGAAGGGCGGATCGACGTCGGAATCCGCCTCGGTGATACCGTTCCCCTCGCGCGCCTCCCCAGAGCGAGGTGCTGCGCTGATTTTTTCCGCACAGGACGAACTGTTCACTCTTCGAGGGGGAGACACGTGAGCACGCTGTGGACATCCCCGAGGACGGGATACACCTACGACGTCACGAGTCGCGACAACCACGGATATTGGAAGGTCGTCGACGCGCCGACCTTCGTCACCTTCGGTGCGGTGATGTCGCAGCTGGCGGTGCTGGGCGGTGTCTTCACGGTTGCGGGGATGTTCTCCGCATTCGGGGTCGCGTTCCTGTTCGTGGGCATCACCATGGGGATCGCCCGCTGGTTCGTGACCCCCGTCCTCCTGGCGGTGGTGTGCCTGGCGCTGCTGGTGCTGCCGGAGGGCCGGCGTCGATGGCCGCTCCTGGTGGGAGGCGCCGCCTTCTGCCTTCTCATCCTGCTTCCGGGGACGCTGGCGTCCATGTATCTGCTGGGGCCGGGCATCCACACCGTGGGCACCGGCTATGCCTGGGCGGCGAGCCTCCCGCTGGTGCCCGTCATGTTCTTCGTCATGGCCGTGTGGCTGGCGATCCGCCGATCAGTGTGGGGCATGGTGCTCTCGCTGCTCATGGGCGCGATGACAGGGCTGATGTCTCTCCTGTCGTGGGTCGACACCCTGGCCGGTGCCCACCAGGTCACGGGGTGGGTTCCGCCGGCCGCTGGTCCCATGGCGATGGACAACATCCTGAGCGTGCTCACCTACCTGGTCGTGGCCGCGCTCCTCGCAGTGGTGTCGGGGCAGGTGTCCGTGTCGCTGGAACGGAGGATGCTCTCGCGCAGCGCCGTCGCCCGGCAGGACGTGACGGCAACGGCGACGGCACAGTCCCCGGGTTGAATCCGTCGCGCATCTGGTCCCCGAGAGCTGTCGCCGTGAAAGACCCGGAACGGCGCCCCCAGCAGGACTCGAACCTGCAACCTACGGATTAGAAGGCCGTTGCTCTATCCATTGAGCTATGGAGGCTGGTCACCGCGGCCGGCGCGGTGCCCGGTCGAGTGTACCGAGCCTGGCCCCGCTGCCGGCGCGATCCCGTCCGCGGTGAGCGCCGCGCCACGCTCAGCCCTGCCCGGTCAGCTCCCGCAGCTGCGCCTGGAGCTGTGCCTTCTCGACCTCGTTGCGGGTGAGGGCGATCGCCGACGCGCAGGCCTGGGCGGCCTCGTCGCGGCGGCCGAGGCGGCGGAGCATGTCGGCTTCCGCGGCGGCGAGGTAGGGGTAGATCTCGGCGATCGGATCGCTGCGCAGCGCCTCGAGGGCGGCGAGCCCCGCCGCGGGGCCGTCGCGGTAGCTCAGGGCGACGGCGCGGTTGAGCGCGACGACGGGGGAGGGCCATCGGGCCAGCAGCTCGTCGTACAGCGCGAGGATCTCCGGCCAGTCGGTCTCCTCCCACGAGGGCGCGGCGGCATGCGTGGCGGCGATGGCGGCCTGGATGCCGTAGCGCGTGATGCCCGCGCGCAGGCTTCGCTCGACCAGCGCGGCCCCCTCGGCGATCATGCCCTGGTCCCATCGGCCGCGGTCCTGCTGCGCGAGCAGCACCGCCTCGCCGGCGGGGGACAGGCGCGCCGTGCGGCGGGCGTCGGTGAGCAGCACGAGGGCGAGCAGCCCCGATACGCGGGGATCGCGCGGCACCAGGTCGTGCAGCAGGCGGGCCAGACGGGTCCCGGTCTCGAGCAGATCCTCGCGGTGCAGGGCCTCGCCGGAGAACGCCGTGTGCCCGGTCGTCACCACCAGATGCACCACGGCGAGGGCGCCGTCCAGACGCTCGTCGAGCTCCTCGGGCGCGGGGGCGCGGAAGGGGATGCGGGCCTGCGCGATCTTCTTCTTGGCGCGGGTCAGGCGGGCTGCCATCGCCGATTCCTGGACGAGGAACGCCCGCGCGACCTCCGCGGTGGACAGCCCGCACACCAGGCGCAGGGTCAGCGCCACCTGCGCGGAACGGTCCAGGGCGGGATGGCAGCAGGTGAGGATCAGCCGCAGGCGGTCGTCGTCGAGACCACCGGCGACCACATCGGCCGGGTCGGGGGCGCGCTTCTCCTCGACGGCGAGCAGCGGCAGCGTGCGTGCGCCGACGGCGCCCCGGCGCAGGGCGTCCAGAGCCCGGCGCCGGGCGACCGTGGTCAGCCAGGCGCCGGGCCGATGCGGCACGCCCTCGCGGGGCCAGTGCTGCACCGCCGCGGCGAAGGCGTCCTGGGCGCAGTCCTCGGCGAGGTCGAGGTCGCGGGTGACCCGGACGGTCGCCGCGACGACGGCCGCCCATTCCTCGCGGTGCGCGGACGCGACGGCCGCCCGCACGGCCGCCGCGTCCGGCAGGGGTGCGGGATCAGCCAGGCTCGACCACCGGCCTGATCTCGACGCCGGAGGCGTACTCGGCGGCGGTCTCCGGCAGCAGGGAGGCGAGGCGGATCGCGGCGTCGAGATCCTCGGCCGTGATCACGTAGTAGCCGCCCACCACCTCCTTGGTCTCCAGGAACGGGCCGTCGGTGACCTCGGGCCGGGCCCCGCCGCGGGAGCGCAGCGTGGTCGCGGTGGTGGTGGAGGCGAGCTCGCGGCCTTCGAGGACCGCCTCTCCCGCCGCCTCTCGGAACCGCCGGTGACCTGCGCCGATGCGGTCCTGCTCCTGCGGGGACATGCTGTCCCACGCCTCCTGGTCGCCGTGGATCAGAAGCATGTACGTACCCATCTCGTCCTCCTCGTGAGCGTCGCCGGGCCCCGCTGCGGGCCCGCTCGTCTCCTCGACGTACGAGCGCGCCGCCGGATCGACAGTCCGGTGCGGGAATCTGCGCCGGGATCGAGGCTACCGGGCGCCTGCCTGGCACCGCGGGCAGAGGAACACCGGTCGCGGCTGCGCGCCCTCGACGTCGGGCTGCGCCATCATCTGCCGCGCGATGCGGCCGTGGCAGCGACGGCACGGCCTGCCGGCGCGGCCGTACACCCACAGGTCGCCGTCGCGCCCCATCATCCCGCCGGTGGTCACGCGCACCGTGCGGTCCGCGTTGACGCTCAGCAGCCGATGGGCCAGGTCCACGAGCGCCCCCGGGTCCTGCAGTCGGGCGGTCGGGGCGAACGGCGAGATCCGCTGCAGGAAGCACAGCTCGCTGCGGTAGATGTTGCCGATCCCGGCCATCACCCGCTGGTCCAGCAGCGCCTGCCCGAGCGGCAGGTGCGCCTGGGCGCGGAGGTTCGCGACCGCCTCCTCGCGCAGATCCTCGTCCCAGTCCGGATCCAGCAGGTCGGGGCCCAGGTGACCGACCTCGAGATGCTCGTCCTGCGTGCGCAGCAGGTGCACCATCTTGATGTCGTAGCCGACGGCGCGGGTGATGGAACCATCGGCCCGGCGGGCCTCCAGGATCGCCCGGGCGGTGTGCGGGGCGCGGCGCTGGGCGGAGGTGTCCGAGCTGATCAGAGGCTTCTCGTCGACGAACCAGATGCCGTCCATCATGAGGTGGCTGTGCAGGGTCAGCGGCGCCTGCGGGCGATCCGCCGGCGGGAGCAGGCGCATCAGCAGGTGCTTGCCGCGGGGGAGGACCTCCTGGACGCTCCAGCCCACCAGATCCGCCTCCGCGTGGCGGGGCACCCGCAGCTCGGCGCGGGTGAGGACGGCGCCGGCCAGCGCCTCGTGCAGGATCCGGCACTGCCGGAACACGGTGTCTCCCTCGGGCACGGTCACCGCCCTCCGGCGCGCAGGCGGATCGCACGGGGGGAGCGGTAGCAGCCGGCCTCGGCCATCGCCGCGACGACGTGCGCGACCTCCTCCGCCGCGATGGGGTGCCCGGCGATCCGCTCCACGGCCAGCGCGGGGAGCAGCGCGTCCTGGGCGATGGCCCGCACCAGCAGGCGCACGGCATGCGCGGTGCGGGCCGGGGACGCGTACCACAGCAGGGACTTCCCGCCCCGCTCGAGGACCGCGGCGACCTGCCCGTGATCCAGCACCACGAGGGAGCCGGCGCGGCGGGCGGGCCGCGGGGCGGTGCCCTCGGGCGGGGCGATGGCCGGGTCGGGCCACGGCAGCGCGGCGCCGTATGGGTTCGCCGGATCGGTCGCGGCCAGCACGGCGCCGCCGCCCGCAGGGGCGCCGTCCGCGGCCTCGCGGTGCGCGGCCAGCTCCCGGTCGCGGTCCCGCAGCCGGTCCACGGCGCCGGGCGGGGCGAACTGCGCCGCCCCCAGCCCGTCCACGAAGTAGCCGCGTCGCGCCGCGCCGCTCTCCTCCATCCGCGACAGGACGCGGTACATGGTCGCGAAGGATCCGGGGACGTCCTCGATGCCCATGCCGCCGCGGGTCAGCACGCCGTGCCGGTCCAGGAGCAGCGTCGCCAGCGCCGTCGCCCGGGCGGAGGGATCCACCGCCGGCACCTGCAGGGCGGACCACCGGCCGGAGCCCGCCGGGCCCGTCTCCAGCTCGGAGACGCTGTGCGCCCCCGTGCGCAGCATCGCGGCGGACAGGCGGGCCGCGCCGCGGCGGCTCGCGGGGCGGGAGCGGCCGCGCGGGCCGCGCGAGGGCTTCGCGGGGCCCTGGGCCAGGCCGCGCAGCGGGGCGAAGGAGTCGTTGGTGACGAGCGTGGAGAAGGCCAGCTCCCACAGCGCCTGCGTCAGCTGCGGCGGGTCCACGGCCCCGCCGCCGTCGGCATCGGCCGCGAGGGCCCGCAGGATCTCGGTGTGCCGCAGCGCGCCGGGCGCCGAGCGCAGCAGCGCGAGCACCCGGCCCGGCAGCGAGGCCGGGTCGATCTGCGCGGCGGCCTCCTCGATCGCGCCCGTGTCCAGGCCCAGCGGCAGGGCGTCGGCCAGGTGCAGCCGCACCCAGCCGTCGTCCGAGCCCAGACGGCCGTGGCCGGTCCACACCAGCTCGCCGCGGGAGAACATGCCGTCCAGCAGGGCGGGGGAGGCGTCGTGCAGCCGCGCCGGGAGGATCTGCGACTCCCAGATCGACAACGGCAGCGACACCCCGGTCAGCTGGTCGACCACCGAGAGCACCCCATCGCTCCCCGACCAGGCGGACCGGCCGGCGGCGCCCTCCTCGTCCCGCTCGCGCACCTGCTGCCACTGCCCGAGGAACCGGGCGTACGCGGCCGGGGCGACCGGTTCGATCTCCTTCCGGGAGGCGGCGAGGCTCGCCCGGCGGATCCGACGCAGCACCTCGGTGTCCACCCATTCGGTGCCCTCGCGGCCGGGGGTGAACTCGCCGCTGGCGAGCGCGCGGTCCGCCACCAGCGCCTCCAGCGCGCTGCGGGCGACGCCCGGGGCCAGGCCGTGGGCAGAGACCGCCTCCTCCAGCAGGACGGGGCCGCGCGATCGGGCCCACCGCGCCAGCAGCTCCTCGACGGGGCGGGCCACCGGCTCGAGGTGCGGGGCCGGGATGCCCGGGGGGAGCGCCGTGCCCAGGGCGTCCCGCAGCAGGCCGGCGTCCTCGATCGCCGCGAGGTGCTCGGTGCCGGCGATCCGCACCGTGATCCCCCGCCGGGAGGCCAGCAGCTCCTCCCGGGCGGTGCCCGCATCGGCCGCCGGATCCATCCGCCGGGCGATCTGCTCCGGGGTCAGGGGCCCCAGCCGTCGCAGGGCGTCGGCGAGGTCCTCCGCGCCGCGCAGCGCCCGCTCCGGGGTGAGGCCCTGGAGCTGCTGGACGACCAGGTCGATCGAGGCGGGGTCCAGCAGATCGCGCAGGCTCACGGTGCCCAGCAGCTCCGCCAGCAGGGTCTGGTCCAGGGCCAGCGCGGCCGATCTCCGTTCGGCGACGGGGGCGTCGGCGTCGTAGAGGAACTGCGCGATGTAGCCGAACAGCAGCGAGCGGGCGAAGGGCGAGGGCGAGGACGTCTCCACCTCGCGCACCTGCACGGTGCGCGCGCCGACCTCGCGCATGAGATCCACCAGCGCCGGGAGGTCGTACACGTCCTGCAGGCACTCGCGGGCCGCCTCGAGCATGATCGGGAAGTCCGGGTAGGGGCGCGCCACGTCCAGCAGGTGCGCCGCCCGCTGGCGCTGCTGCCACAGGGGAGCGCGCGAGCCCGGGTCCCGCCGCGGCAGCAGCAGAGCCCGGGCGGCGCACTCGCGGAACCGCGAGGCGAACAGGGCCGAGCTCCCCACGAGCCGGCGCACCTCCTCGTCGATCTCCTCCGGCGAGAAGACGAACAGATCCGCGCCGGGAGGCTCCTCCCCGTGGGGGATGCGCAGGACGATGCCGTCGTCCGCGGCCATCACCTGGCCGTCCAGCCCGTAGCGGTCCTGCACGCGGGCGCCGACGGCCAGGGCCCACGGCGCCGTGATCCGCTGGCCCAGGGCGCAGTGCAGCACGACGCGCCAGTCCCCCAGCTCGTCGGGGAACCGTTCGATGACCAGGGTCTGCTCGCCCGGGACGGTGCCGGTGGCCTCCTCCTGGCCGCGCAGGTAGCTCAGCACCGCCCCCTGGGCGTTCTCGTCCAGGCCGATCTCCGCCAGGGCGGCGCGGGCGGTCTCGGGGGCGGCCGCGGCGATCTCGTGGGAGAAGCCGGCCAGCGCCCTGCCGAGGGTCACCGGCCGTCCCGCGCCCTCCCCGTGCCAGAAGGGGATCCGCCCGGCCAGGCCGAAGGCGGGGGAGACGCTCACCCGGTCGTGGGTGATCTCCTCGATGCGCCAGCTGGAGGTGCCCAGGGTGATCACGTCCCCGCGGCGGGACTCGTAGACCATCTCCTCGTCGAGCTCGCCGACCCGACGGGCCTGCGAGTCGTCGTCCCCGGCGACGATGAACACGGGGAACAGCCCGCGGTCGGGGATGGTGCCCCCGCTGGTCACCGCCAGGCGCTGCGCCCCGGGCCGGGCCGTGAGGGTCCCGGCCTCCCGGTCGAGCACCAGCCGCGGGCGCAGCTCGCTGAAGGCGGTCGAGGGATAGCGCCCGCACAGCAGGTCGATCGTCGCGTCGAAGAGCGATCGCGGCAGCGCGGCGTAGGGCTGCGCGGAGCGGACCGTCGCGAACCAGTCCTCGACGTCGAGCTCGTCCATCGCCGCGGCGGAGACCGTCTGCTGGGCGAGCACGTCCAGCGCGTTGCGCGGCACCGCGAGCGGCTCGATGCGCCCGGCCAGGGACTCGCGCACGGTCACCGCCGCCCGCAGCACATCGGCCGAGTGCAGGGGGTGGACGATCCCACAGGAGACCGCGCCGACGTCGTGCCCGGCGCGGCCGATGCGCTGCAGCGTCGAGGAGATCGCCGGCGGGGTCTCGACCTGGATGACGAGGTCCACCGCGCCCATGTCGATGCCCAGCTCGAGGGAGCTGGTGGCGACCACGCAGCGCAGCTGCCCGGACTTCAGCTGGTCCTCGATGAGGTGGCGGTGCTCCTTGGACATCGACCCGTGGTGGGCTCGAGCCACGTCCTCGACCTCGCCCGCGTCCGGGGCGCCGTCCGGGTCGGACCGGGTCGGGTCCGGGGTCCCCGAGGTGGGGCCCATCGCCCAGGTCGCCGGGCCGGCCGGTGCCTCGCGGCCCGCCGCCGCGGCCGTCCGTCGGCGGTGCAGGACGTTCAGGCGGCTGGTGAGGCGCTCGGCCTGGCGCCGGGAGTTGGTGAACACGATCGTCGAGCGGTGGGCGAGGACCTCGTCGAGCACCGCCCGCTCCACATGCGGCCAGATGGTGCCGGAGACGTCGTCCTCGTCGACGGCATCGGCCGGAGGGTCGATCGCCTCGAAGTCGGCGATCGGCAGGCGCACGGACAGGTCGAGCTCCTTGGCGGTCGGCGGGCGCACCACCGCGACGTCCCGTCCGGGACCGGCGAGGAAGGCGGCGACCTCCTCGGCGGGCTCCACCGTCGCGGACAGGCCGATGCGCTGGGCCGGGCGCTCCAGCAGCGCGTCCAGCCGGGCCAGGGACAGCGCCATGTGCACCCCGCGCTTGGACCCGGCGACGGCATGGACCTCGTCGACGATCACCGTGCGCACATCGGCCAGCGAGTCCCGCGCCGAGGAGCTGAGCATGAGGAACAGCGACTCCGGCGTCGTGATGAGGACGTCCGGCGGGGAGGCGACCAGGCGCCGGCGCTCGGCCGCCGGGGTGTCGCCGGTGCGCATGCCCACGCGCACCCCGCGCGCCGGGAGGCCCAGCCGCTCCGCGCTGCGCTGCGTGCCCACCAGCGGCGAGGTGAGGTTCCGTTCGACGTCCGCGCCGAGCGCCTTGAGCGGGGACAGGTACAGCACCGACACCCCGGAGCGTCGCTGCGGGGCCTCGGCCGGGGGAGCGAACATGAGCTCGTCGATCGCCATGAGGAAGGCCGCGAGGGTCTTCCCGGAGCCCGTGGGAGCGATCACCAGGGTGTCGCGCCCCTCGCGGATCGCCGCCCAGGCGCCCGCCTGGGCGGGGGTGGGCACGCCCAGCGCCTGCTCGAACCAGTCGCGCGTGGCGGGGGAGAGCAGGTCCAGCGCCTCCCGCGCCGGGGCCGGATCCTCCGCCGGGGCGCCCCCGGGTCCTGTGGTCGTCATCGCCCCATTGTGGCGCGCCGCACCGACGCTCGATGTGTTCGCCCTGGATGAACGCGTGCGTCCCCGCCGGTCCCTCGGGCATGCCCGACCTCCCCATCCGCTGGTCGGGCATGGCAGGATTGCCGGAGGCGGAGACCCGTTTCCGGGCTGCGCGCACGTCAACCGAAAGGGATGAACGACATGGCGGAGTACACGCTTCCTGATCTCGACTACGACTTCGGAGCCCTCGAGCCGGCGATCTCCGGCCGGATCATGGAGCTTCACCATGACAAGCACCACGCGACCTACGTGAAGGGCGCGAACACGGCTCTCGAGAAGCTCGCGGCCGCTCGGGAGTCCGGGGACTTCGGCGCCATCAACCAGTTCTCGAAGGACCTCGCGTTCAACCTCGGGGGTCACACCAACCACTCGATCTTCTGGAAGAACCTCTCGCCCGAGGGCGGCGACAAGCCGACCGGCGAGCTCGCCGCCGCGATCGACGAGTACTTCGGCTCCTTCGACGCCTTCCAGGCGCACTTCACCGCCGCCGCTCTCGGCATCCAGGGCTCCGGCTGGGCCATCCTGGCCTACGAGCCGCTGGGCGGGAACCTCGTCATCGAGCAGTTCTACGACCAGCAGAACGGCGTCCCGGTCGCCACGATCCCGCTGTTCCAGCTGGACATGTGGGAGCACGCCTTCTACCTCGACTACCAGAACGTGAAGGCGGACTACGTCAAGGCGATCTGGAACATCGTGAACTGGGCCGATGTCCAGGCGCGCTTCGAGAACGCCCGCAAGACCACGGGCCTGGTCACCCCCGGCGCCTGATCGGCGCCCGCCGCGGCCCCCAGGGCCCCGGCACGACCGCTCGACGGCCGGTCCCCGCCCCGGGGGCCGGCCGTCGGCATGTCCGCTCCTCCTCCCCACCCCCGGGTTGTCCACCATCGGCGCGAGGCCCTGGTCCGCACCGGCACGGCGGACGACGCTGGTCGCAGACGGCATCGCCGGCGACGGGGACGGTCCCCGCCGCCCCGGGCGGGCCGAGGGAAGGACGTGAGGACATGAGGGACGTCAGGACCACCATCATCGGCAACGCGACCGGGGACCCCAGCATCCTGCGCGGCGGCACGGAGCCGTTCACCGTGCTGGTGCGCGTCGCGGTGAACGGACGCTACTTCGACAGCGAGACCGGCCGGTTCGAGGACCGCCGGGCCGAGTACTTCAACGTGTTCCTGCGCCGCCACCTGGCACGCCACGTGCTGCGCTCGGTGCACCGGGGCGATCCGCTGATCGTGACCGGGAGGCTGGGATCCTCGGAGTGGACCACCGTGGAGGGCCAGACCAAGCACTCGATGACCATCGAGGCGGAGGGCATCGGGCACGACCTCACCTTCGGCGCGACCGTCTACACCAAGGCGGACGCCTTCGAGACCCCGGACATGGATCCCCGCAGCGGCGAGGTGCTGCCGCCGCTGGAGACCAGGCCCCCCTCGGGCGGGCGGAGCTCCGGGGCGATGACCTCGGCCGCGGCCCGCGAGGAGGCCGAGGCCCGGGAGGCCGACGCGCTGGTGCCCGACGACGCGGAGGACCGGGTCGGAGGGGAGCCGCGCGAGCTCGTGGACCGCTGAGAGGACCCGGGGACCGCGGACGGGATCAGCCGTCGGGCGGGCTCAGCCCTCGGGCAGCTCGCGGAGGCTCTCGGCGAGGGCCTCCGCGAGCTGGGGCAGCAGCGCCGGGCCCAGCACGAAGCGGTCCGCGTCCGCCGCCCCGGGGGAGGTCTCGCCGCGATCGCGCCGCAGGGCGGAGTAGGTCGTCCCCTCCTGCGAGGCGGCGACCACCACCCGCAGCGCTCCGCCGCGCAGGGCGTCGGCGGTGCGGCGGGCGGCGTCGTCCGCCGCATCCAGGCTGCTGCGCCAGCTCTCCGCCGGCAGATCCAGCGCGACCGCCCCGCCGAAGGCGATGTCCGGCCAGGCGAGCTCGGCCAGCGCCCGCAGCGGGTCGTGGACGCGGGGCACGTCGTCGAGCTCGATCGGCGTGAGGGGCGCGGAGTCCGCGGCCAGGGCCAGGGAGGCCTCGTCCCCGAGCAGAGCGGCGATGCCCGGCTGGCGGGCCATCAGCTCCGCGCTGCGGGCCAGCGCGAACCAGCGCGGTGCGGCGAGGGCCTCCCCGTCGACGTGCCGGGCGATCTCGAGGACGGCGGCGGCGAGGGCAGCGGTCGGCGCGTCCAGAGGGTCGCCGTCGGAGGTGCGGGGCGCGGAATCGTTCATCACTGCCTGTCAGGTCGACCTGTCACAATAGGAGGGCCACCGCCATGGGCGGCGGCACCACACTGTACCCGGGACCGCGCATCCGGGCCGGAGCATCCCTCCGGCATCGGGCGCGACGTCGTCGCGACGAGGCGGCCCGGGGGCCGACGATCATCAAAGGTGACCCGTGAGCTTCTCAGCCTCCTTCGGAGACCGACCTCGTCCCGCGCCGCGTCCGGGCGCCGATCCCGCCGGAGGGCCCCACCGGGTCTCCCCGGTGACGATCACCCTCATCGTGCTCGGCGCCCTCGTGCTGGCGCTCGTCCTGGGATCGGAGATCTACACCCGATACCTGTGGTTCGACCAGCTGGGCTTCACGCAGGCGCTGACCACGCGCTGGCTCACCCAGGGCATCCTGTTCGTCCTCGGGTTCGTGCTGTTCTCCGTCCCGCTGTTCTTCAGCCTGCGCATCGCGTACACCAAGCGGCCGGTCTACCCGCCGGTGACCCGCGAGCAGGAGGCCCTCGAGCAGTTCCGCAGCGCGATCGATCCGCTGCGCCGGGGCGTGACCATCGCCGCGCCGCTGGTCATCGGCGCCTTCAGCGGCCTGGCCGCCTCCCGCAGCTGGCAGGAGGTGCAGCTGTTCCTGCATCCTCAGGACTTCGGGCAGACCGATCCGATCTTCGGGATGGACGTCGGCTTCTACGTCTTCACCCTGCCGCTCATCGACATCGCCATCGGCTTCGCGCAGTTCGTGTGCCTGGTCGCGGCGGTCGGGGCGATCGCCGGGCACTTCGTGTACGGCGGCGTCGCCTGGAGCCAGGAGAACGGCCTGGAGGTCACCACCTCCGCCCGTCGGCACCTGGGCGTGCTCGCCGTCGTGTACGTGCTGCTGCTGGGCGTGGGGCACTGGTTCCGCCGCTACGGGCTGCTGACCGAGAAGGGCGAGACCTTCGACGGCGCCTCGTACACGGACGTCAACGCCCTGCTGCCGGCCCAGACGATCCTCGCGATCTGCGCGGTCGTCGTGGCCGCCCTGTTCGGCGTGTGGATCGCCCGGGCCGACTGGCGCATCCCCGCCATCGGGGCGGGGCTCATGATCGTGGCGACGCTCATCGTCGGCGGCGGCATCCCGTGGGCCATCCAGCAGTTCAAGGTCGCCCCGAACGAGCGCAGCCTCGAGCGGACGTACATCCAGTACGGG
This sequence comes from Brachybacterium phenoliresistens, assembly GCF_000576425.1. Classification (GTDB taxonomy): domain Bacteria; phylum Actinomycetota; class Actinomycetes; order Actinomycetales; family Dermabacteraceae; genus Brachybacterium; species Brachybacterium phenoliresistens. The sequence continues at coordinate 62,608 of NZ_KK070008.1, forward strand.
ATCGATGCGACCCGCAGCGCCTACGGGGTCGACGACGTCACCGAGGTCCCGTACGCGGCCACCACCGACGCCGAGCCCGGCGCCCTGCGCTCGGACGCCGAGACCACCGCGCAGATCCGCCTGATGGATCCGGCCGTCATCTCCCCGACCTTCGAGCAGCGCGAGGCCAACCGTGCCTACTGGGGCTTCGACGCCGTCCTCAGCGTGGACCGCTACCAGATCGACGGGCAGCTGCAGGACACCGTGATCGGCGTGCGCGAGCTGCGTCCGGACAAGTTCGACCTCGCCTCGCGCACCTGGGTCGACCAGCACATCATCTACACCCACGGCTACGGCACCGCGGCGGCCTTCGGCAACCAGCGCAACGCGGACGGCGAGCCGGCGTTCTACCAGTCCGGCGTCCCGGGCCAGGGCGCCCTCGGCGAGTACGAGGAGCGCGTCTACTTCGGCCGGTACTCGCCGGACTACTCGATCGTCGGCGCCCCGGAGGGGGCGACCCCCGAGGAGTTCGACTACCAGGCCGGCACGGACGGCGAGGAGTCCGGCGCCCAGCGCACCAACACCTTCACGGGCGACGGCGGGCCCAGCATCGGCAACTGGCTGCACCGGCTGCTGTATGCGATCAAGTTCCGCGACCCCAACATCCTCATCTCCAGCTACGTGAACGAGGAGTCGCAGATCCTCTACGACCGCAACCCGCAGCAGCGGGTGCGCGAGGTCGCTCCCTTCCTCTCGCTGGACTCGCAGATGTACCCGGCCGTGGTCGACGGCAAGCTGGTGTGGGTGATCGACGCCTACACCACGAGCGATCGCTACCCGTACTCGCACTCGGTGAACCTCGACGCGGTCATCAACGACTCGCAGACGAACCCCGCCGAATCGGCGGGCGCCCGGGTGCGCGAGGCGAACTACCTGCGCAACGGCGTCAAGGCGACCGTCGACGCCTTCGACGGCTCAGTGAAGCTGTACGCCTGGGACACGGAGGACCCGATCCTGAAGGCGTGGGCGGAGGTCTTCCCCGACGCCCTGAGCCCGGCCAGCGAGATCGACGCCGACACCATGAGCCACCTGCGCTACCCCTCGGACCTGTTCAAGGCGCAGCGCCACATCCTGTCGACGTACCACGTGACCAGCGCCGACGAGTTCTACGGCCGTCAGGACTTCTGGCAGGTGCCGCCGGACCCGACCCGGGAGGCGCCCCAGAACCCCGACGGCACCGCCGGCCAGCAGGCCCCGCAGCCGCCGACCTACCTGACCATGCAGGTCCCCGGCCAGGAGACGCCGCGGTTCACGCTGTCCTCGAGCTACATCCCCGCCAACGGCCAGAACGTCATGACGGGGTACCTCGCGGTCGATTCGGAGACCGGATCGGAGGCCGGCAACCCCGCCGAGACCTACGGCGATCTCACCCTGCTCGTGCTGCCGGCCACCAACCCGGTCAACGGGCCGGGACAGGTGCAGGCGGCCTTCAACTCGGAGCCGAACGTCTCGCGGGCGCTGAACCTGCTGAAGTCCGGGAACTCCGAGGTCATCAACGGCAACCTGCTCACGCTGCCCGTGGGCGGCGGTCTGCTCTACGTCCAGCCGGTGTACCTGCAGTCCTCCGCCTCCGGCGGCGGCACCCAGTACCCGCTGCTGCAGATGGTGCTGGTCTCCTTCGGCGAGAAGATCGGCTTCGCCCCGACGCTGGACCAGGCGCTGGACGAGGTGTTCGAGGGAGACTCCGGCGCCACGGCCGGCGACGCCGAGGTGCCCGCGACCGGGGAGGCAGGCTCCGCCGAGACCGACACGGGGGACGACGCCCCCGCCGATCCGGACGCCGGAACGGCCACCACCCCGCCGGCCGACCCCGAGACGACCGCGCCCGCGGCCGACCCGGGCACCGCCCAGGAGCGTCTGGACCAGGCCATCGCCGACATGGACCAGGCCGTCAAGGACTCCGAGGACGCCCTCGCCCGCGGGGACTGGACCGCCTACGGCGAGGCCCAGGAGCGCCTGCAGGACGCCGTGAACCGGGCCGTGCAGGCGAACGACGAGCTGAACGGCACCAGCCCCGAGCCGGCCGCGAGCGACGGCGGCGGCTGATCCCGGTCGCATCCGGCCGTCGCCCCGCGGGCGGCGGCCGGATGGACGGGCGGGGAACGTGGGGTAGCCCACGAACGGGCCGCGCCGGTTGGGACTCTCGGCGTCGCGGGCATATGCTGGAGGAGTCGCCGCGGGGTGGAGCAGTTCGGTAGCTCGCCGGGCTCATAACCCGGAGGTCGTAGGTTCAAATCCTGCCCCCGCTACGAGAGAAGGCCCCTTTCCCGGTTCTGCCGGGGGAGGGGCCTTCGCCATGCCCGCCGTCCTGCCGGCCGGCGCCGCGGCGCGCACCGTGCACGGGACGCGCCGGGCGTCCGCAGGACGACGGGGACGCTCTCCGGTCAGCGAGGCAGCGTGACGGACCCTTCGAGGTACCGCACGCACCGTCCGGACAGGTGGACGCGATCGTCCTGCAGACGGATGGCGACGGTTCCTCCGCGCGGGGACATCTGGCGGGCGGTCATCTCCCGCATCCCCAGACGCTCGGCCCACAGGGGAGCCAGCTGGCAATGGGCGGATCCCGTCACCGGGTCCTCGGGGACCCCGGCCCGGGCGCCGAACCAGCGCGAGACGAAGTCGAACCCGGTGCCCTCGCCGGGCGCGGTGACGGCGATGCCGCGCACCGGCAGCGACGCCAGGAACGTCAGGTCCGGTGCGAGGTCCCGGACGGTCCGGGCATCGGCGACGGTGCAGATCAGGTCGGTCGCACGGTGGGCGTCCACCACCTCGACCCCGAGCGCCCGCGCGATCGCGGGATCCACCTCGACCGGCTCGGGCGTCTCGGCCGGGAAGTCCATCGTGAGCAGGCCCTCCGCCGAGCGGCTGACCGCGAGCCAGCCGCTGCGGGAGGAGAACTGGAGCAGCCCGGCCCCGGGGTGCACGTCCTCGAACAGGTAGGAGGACGCCGCCAGGGTGGCGTGCCCGCACAGGTCGACCTCGGTCGCGGGGGTGAACCAGCGCAGATCGTAGGCGGGCACCGACGGGTCGGGGGCGTCCTCGGGATCGCGGTCGACCAGGAACGCCGTCTCGGAGAGGTTGTTCTCGAGGGCCAGGCGCTGGAGGAGCTCGTCCGGGAGCCAGCGCTCCAGCGGCATCACCGCCGCGGGATTGCCCTCGAAGAGGCTCTCGGCGAATGCATCGATCTGGACCAGCGGGATGATCACGACAACCTCTCGACGAACGGGCGCGGCGGGGTCAGCCTAGCGCCGCCCGAGGCCGCCCCGCGTGCGGCCGACCTGCATCGCGGGGCCGGCGGGCACGTCGTCCCGGGACGGCGTGGGGTGGGCCACGTTCCCGGGATAGCGGCTGGACCAGGCAGGATGGAGGCCGTATAGTTGAGAGAGTCGCCGCGGGGTGGAGCAGTTCGGTAGCTCGCCGGGCTCATAACCCGGAGGTCGTAGGTTCAAATCCTGCCCCCGCTACGAGAGAAGGCCCCTTTCCTGGTTCTGCCGGGGGAGGGGCCTTTCGCCATGCCGGGCGGAGGGCGTGGAAGACTGGGGCCACCGCGCCCCGCCCACGATCGCCCGCCCGCCAGGAGGCATGCATGGCCACCCAGCACCCGGAGCTCACCGCTCGCCTGACCGCGTTCATCGAGCGCCAGCCGATGTTCTTCGTGGCCACGGCCGCGCGCGACGGGAGGGTGAACGTCTCCCCGAAGGGTCTGGACTCCTTCCGCGTCCTGAGCCCGACCCAGGTCATGTTCCTCAACGGCACCGGCAGCGGCAACGAGACGGCCGCGCACCTGCTGGACACGCCGCGGATGACCGTCATGTTCTGCTCCTACGAGCGGGAGCCGCTGATCCTGCGCCTGTACGGCACCGCCCGCGCCGTCCACCCCGGCGACCCGGACTGGGAGGAGCGCTGCTCCGCCTTCCCGCCGATGCGCGGAGCCCGGAACATCTTCGTGCTGGACATCGACCTGGTGCAGACGTCCTGCGGGTACGGCGTGCCGCTCATGGAGTTCGGCGCGCAGCGCGAGCTCATGGACTCCTGGGCCGCGAAGAAGGGCGAGGAGGGGATCCACCGGTACTGGGCGGAGAAGAACCTCGAGAGCATCGACGGCTTCCCGACGGGCCTTCCTCTTCCCTGACCTCGCCGCGGCCCCGGCCGGCAGGGGCCCGGGCCCCTGCCCCGCGCCGGAATCGCGTCGCGCGCGGTGCGCGATTCTGCTTGGATCCTGTCATGAGCACAGAAGCCCCCGCGCAGCGCACCCTCCTGTTCATCGGCGACTCGATCACGGACTGCGGGCGGAGGGAGGATCCCGAGGGCATCGGCTTCGGCTACGTCCGCCTGCTGGCCGAGCACTTCGCCGCCTACGAGCCCGCCGCCCGGATCGTGAACACCGGCATCGGCGGGAACCGGGGGGTGGACCTGCGCGCCCGCTTCGCCGAGGACTGCCTGGACCACGATCCGGACGTCGTCACCGTCTACGTGGGCGTCAACGACACCTGGCGGCGCTACGACCAGGGCGATCCGACGGAGGACGACGCCTTCGAGGCCGACTACCGCTACCTGCTCGACCAGCTCTCCGCCACCCGGCCGGACCGGCCGGTCGTGCTGATCATCCCCTTCGTCACGGACATCGACGAGGACAAGGCCCGCTTCCACGAGGACCTGGACGGCAAGGTCGAGCGGATCCGGCGCCTGGCCCGCGAGTTCGGCGCTCGCGTCGTGGACCTCGAGAAGGTCATGGCCGATGCGCTGTCCCGCGGGCACACGCCGGCCTCCCTCGCCCCCGACGGCGTGCATCCCAGCACCGCGGGCCACCGGCTCATCGCCGACGCCTGGCTCGAGGCCTTCCGCCGCTGAGACCGGGGCCGGCGAGCGGACCGCTCAGCCCAGCGGGCCGCTCACGTCCAGGGAGAGGAACCCGCGGCGGAACCGGCGGCGATCCAGCACCAGCAGCTCGTCGGGCCGCCAGGGATTGCGAAGGTGCACGTGGCCGGTCGCGGCATCGGCGCCGACGACGGCCATCACGTGGTTGGCGGGCAGGGGCCCGTGAGGGCTGCGCACCAGCGGGCTGAGCGGGTGGGTCGAGGCGAGGACCGCGCGGCCCTCGCCCAGCAGGGTCGAGATCCGGGCGGATCCGGGCAGCAGCAGGTGCATGCGCAGGCGGGTTCCGGTCAGGGCCCGCAGGCCGTACCGGCCGAGGCCCCGGGCGAGGAACCCGTAGGACCCGGCGAGATGGGCGGCGAGGGCCTTCTCGATCAGGCCCGGCCAGCCGGGGCCGGAGCCGGACTGGGTGGCATAGACCCAGCGGCCGGCGGCGTCCACGGGCATCCGCCGGTCCACGACGACCTCGCCGGCCGGCAGCACGACCCGGTAGGTGCCGTCGCCGACGGGCCGCAGCGCGGCGGCGATCCGGTCCGGCGCCTGCTCGTGCACGGCCAGCAGCGCGGCGATCACCCAGCAGTCGCCGAGCCGTCCCTGCCGCGGCCGCGCGGCGAGGTCGATCCGCGTGGCGTCCTCCCGGACCCCCTGGGCGTGCGGGCCCGGCCCGGGCATCGCCGCGGCGGTGCCCGGGCCGGCCGGGGCGTGCCCTCGCAGCGCCTGCACGAGGCTGCGCAGACGACGGCGCCACGGCACCCGCCCCGGAGGGCGGGCGCCGTGGCGCGGGGTCATCGTCGCGGGCGACGGGTCCGGACGGGAGGCGTCAGTGCGCCGCCGCCGGGACCGCCTTCTGGCCGACGGTCTCCAGGACCTGCTGGAACCAGGGCTGGCTCACGTCGAAGGCCTTGTGGCCGGCGATCCGCTCGAACTCGATCGCGCGCAGCACGTCGCCGCGCTCCTCGTCGTGGCCGATCACGCCGGTGCCGCCCTCGAGGGCGACCTGCACGGCGAGGTCCGTCATCGACTTGATCAGACGCAGGTCGTAGGCGTTGGCCTTCGCGGAGCGGGCGAAGTAGCCGGACTTCTGGACCATGACCTTCTCGGCGCCCAGCTTCTCCGAGAACTGCTTGGCGAACCACTGGCCGGGGTTGATGGTGTCCAGCTTGACGTGGCCGAAGGGGTCCTTCTCCGGCTCCTCGCCGCGGGCCTGCATCTCGGCGACGATCTCGGGGATCCCCGCGCCCTCGGACAGGAAGATGTTCACGCAGCCCGTCTCGTCCATGACCTTCTTCAGACGCTCGGCCTCGCCGTCGATGTCCAGCGCGAGCTCCGGGAGGAACACGGCGTGGACGTCCCAGCGGTCGCCGGAGAGGCCGATCTCGGGCAGCCAGTCCTGCTTCGCGTGCCACTCCTGGTAGGCGCGGGCGGCCTCGGCGGTGAGGTACCCGCAGGCGCGGCCCATGATCTCGTGGATGATCAGCATGCGCGGGTTGGACCCGTGCTCGGCGATGACGTTCTGGGCGAAGAGGCTGGTCTGCTCGGCGGCGGTCTTCGCGCCGAGGGACTGGCGCACCGGGACGATGTCGTTGTCGATCGTCTTGGGCAGGCCGACGACCTGGAGCGGGTAGTCGTTGTCCTGCAGGTACTTCGCGAGGTCCGCGGCGGTGGTGTTGGTGTCGTCGCCGCCGATGGTGTGCAGGACGTCCACGTCGTCGGCCTTGAGTTTGTTCGCGGCGACCTCGAGGGCGTTCTCGCCCTCCTGGATGAGGCCGCGCTTGACCAGGTCCTTGGTGTTGGTGAGCTTCACGCGGGAGTTGCCGATCGGCGAGCCGCCGAACTCGTGCAGCACCGCGGCCTTCGCCCGGACGGTCTCGTCCACGACGATCTTCTCCCCGGAGAGCAGGCCCCAGTAGCCGTGCTTGTACGCGATGATCTCGACGTCGGGGACGAGCTCGGTGTAGCGCTCGATGAGCCCGCCCACGGCGGAGGACAGGCACGGGGCATAGCCCCCGGCGGTGAGCAGTGCGACGCGCTTGACGGTCATGGGGCAGGTCCTCCATGGGTTCCGGGGGCGTGAGCGCAGGCGAGATCGCCCGCGCTCGAGGTCGCCCTCATGGTAGCCGCTGCCGTCCCCGAGCCGTCCCCGCGGTCTCCTCCGCGGACGCGCCCGCGGGCCGCGAGGACGCGCGCAGGCGATGGGGTCGTCCTCGCGCTCCTGCGTCCCGGTCCTCCGCGGTCGGGGTCAGGCCCTCCGCGCCCGGGGTCAGGACCGGGCGGCCTCGCCCGGAGCCGGGGCGGACAGCGCCGCGAGGACCTGCTCGTGCAGGTGCCCGTTGGTCGCCAGCGCGTTGCCGCCGAAGGGCCCGTCGGCCCCGTCGAGGGAGGTGAAGCGGCCTCCCGCCTCGGTGACGATGGGCGCCAGGGCGACCATGTCGTGCAGCTTCAGCTCGGGCTCCGTGGCGACGTCGACGGCGCCCTCGGCCAGCAGCATGTACGACCAGAAGTCGCCGTAGGCGCGGGTGCGCCAGAAGCGCTGCATGAGGTTGAGCATCTCGCGCAGGCGGCCGGTCTCGGCCCAGCCGTCCAGCGCGCTGTAGGACAGGGAGGCGTCCTCGAGCTCGTCGACCTGCGAGACGCGCAGGGCGCTCGCGGAGCTCAGCCGCGTGCCCGCCCAGGCCCCGGCGCCTGCGGCGGCCCACCAGCGGCGCGACAGGGCGGGGGCGGAGACCAGGCCCATCACCACCTCGCCGTCCTCGATGAGGCCGATCAGCGTCGCCCACACCGGCACGCCGCGCACGAAGTTGGCGGTCCCGTCGATGGGGTCGACGACCCACTGCCGCGCCGCGGTCCCGGTGCTGCCGAACTCCTCGCCGATCACCTGGTCGCGCGAGCGGGACCGGGCCAGCTGGGAGCGCACCAGCTGCTCGGCGTCGCGGTCGGCGTCGGTGACCTCGGTGAGGTCCGGCTTGGTCTCGACCACGAGGTCCTGCGCCTTGAAGCGGGACATGGTCAGCTGGTCCACGGCGTCCGCGAGCACATGGGCGAGGCGGAGGTCATCGGCGAATCGGGTCGACATGGCCCCTACTGTACGGAACGGTTCACAGGTCCCAGGGATCATTGCGCCGCAGCGCGGTCGCCAGGCGCCGGTAGGACTCCAGACGGCTGGGGCCGGCCGTCCCGGCCCTCCCGGCGGCGACGGCCGCGTCCAGCGAGCAGTCCGGGGCGTCCTCGAGATGGGTGCATCCCCGTGGGCACTCCTCGGCCAGCGGGGCCAGGTCCGCGAAGGCGTCCAGCAGATCCTCCGGGTCCACGTGCCCCAGGCCGAAGGACCGCACCCCGGGGGTGTCGATCAGCCAGCCGTCGTGGGAGGGCAGGCGCAGCGCCAGGGCGGAGGAGCTCGTGTGCCGCCCGCGGCCGGTGACGTCGTTGACCGCGCCGGTGGCCCGGTCCGCGCCGGGGACCAGGGCGTTGAGCAGGGTGGACTTGCCCACCCCGGAGTGCCCGATGAGCACGCTGATGCGTCCGTCGAGGTGCTCGCGCAGGGGGTCCAGCCCCGTGATGCCGCCGTCCTCGCGGCGGGAGGTGACCACGTGCTCCAGCCCGAGCGGCGCGTAGGTCTCCAGGAAGGGGGCGGGGGAGCGCAGGTCCGCCTTGGTGAGCACCAGCAGGGCGTCCACGCCCGCGACGTAGGCGGCGACCAGGCAGCGGTCGATCATCCCGCCGCGCGGCTCCGGATCCGCCAGGGCGGTCACCATCACCATCAGGTCGACGTTCGCGACCAGGGGACGCTCCGTGGCGTCGTCGTCGTCGGCGCTGCGCCGCAGGAACGAGGAGCGCTCCTCGATGCGGACGATCCGCGCGAGGGTGCCCTCACGGCCGGAGACGTCGCCGGCGAGGGCCACCACGTCCCCGGGCACGACCGGGCTGCGGCCCAGCTCCCGGGCCCGCATGGCGGTCACCGCCCGCTCCTGCGCACCGCCCTCGTCCACGACCGTGCGCCAGCGGCCGCGGTCCACCGCCACCACCCGCGCCGGGACGGCGTCGCGGTGGGCCGGACGGTCCTTCGTGCGGGGGCGCGAGCCGCGCCGGTTGGGGCGCACCCGCACATCGGATTCGTCCCAGTCCCGGGACCTGCGACCTACCATGTCCCGCCGGTGGGCGCATCGGTGTGCAGCATCGCCAGCCACATGCCCACGAAGTCGGGGAGGGTCTTCTGCGTCGTCTCGACGTTGCGCACCCGCAGGTCCGGGACGCGCAGGCCGATGACGGCGGCCGCGGTCGCCAGGCGGTGGTCCTCGTAGGTCTCGAAGACCTCGCCGTGCAGCGGGCCGGGATGGATCTCCAGGGAGTCCGGGTGCGCGATGGTGCGGGCCCCGATGTTCGTCAGCTCCGCCGCGAGCGCCTCGAGGCGGTCCGTCTCGTGCCCGCGCAGATGCCCGATGCCGCGCAGGTGGCTGGGGGAGTCGGCCAGCGCGGCGAGGGCCGCGATGGTCGGGGTGAGCTCGCCGACGGCCGAGAGGTCCGCGTCGATCCCGTGGATGGTCCCCGTCCCGCGGAGGCAGACCTCGTCCTCCTCGCGCCAGACCTCGCCGCCCATGCGCGAGAGCAGCTCGCGGTAGGCGTCGCCGGGCTGGGTGGTGGTCTCCGGCCAGCCCGCGACCGCGATCGTGCCGCCGGTGACCAGGGCGGCCGCGAGGAACGGGCCGGCGTTGGAGAGGTCCGGCTCGACGGTGACCTCGCCCAGGCGGATCGGGCCGTGGGGGACCGTCCACTCGTGCACCCCCTCGCCGAGCGGGCGGTGGCGGACCGTCACCCCGGCCTCGAGGAGCGTCTCGACGGTCATCTCGATGTGCGGCAGGGACGGCAGCGTGGCGCCGTCGTGCCGCAGCACGAGGTCCTCCTCGCAGCGCGGGGCCACCAGCAGCAGGTTGGAGACGAACTGGCTGGAGGCGGAGGCGTCGATCGTCAGCGGGCCGCCCGGCAGGGACCCCCTGCCGTGGACGGTGATCGGCAGATGGCCGGCCTCGCCGTGCTCGGTGACCTCGACGCCGAGCCCGCGCAGCGCGGCGATCACCGGGCCCATCGGCCGCACCAGAGCGGCCTCGTCGCCCGTGAACCGCACATCGCCGTGGCGCAGTGCCGCCAGCAGCGGGACGAAGCGCATCACCGTACCGGCCAGCCCCGTGTGGATCTCGATGGGCTCCTGGCGCTCCTCGGAGGCCGGGGGGATCGGATGCACCCGCAGCGCGCCGTCCTCCACGGTGAGCGAGGCGCCCAGCCGCTCCAGAGCGTCCCGCATGAGACGGGTGTCCCGGGAGACGAGCGCCCCGTGCAGGAGGGTGGGCTCCTCGGCGAGGGCCGCCAGGATCATCCAGCGGGCGGTGAGGGACTTCGATCCGGGCACGCTGATCAGCGCGTCCACGGGGCCGGTGGCGACCGGTGCGGTCCACAGGACGTCGGGCACGGAGACCGGCCTCAGGAGACGCGCTCGGCGAGCTGCGCGGCGCGGGCCTCGGCGCCGCGCCGTGCGGCGCCGGCGGCCTTCTCCAGCTCGCGCTTCTTCGCCTCGGCGTTCTTCTGGCTGCGCTCGAGGAAGCGCTCGGCCTGGTAGCGCAGGGAGGGGCGGCCGTCATGGTCGACCACCGCGAGCAGCACGCCGCCCAGCAGCCCGGCGTCGGTGACGATCGAGGACAGCTCCTGCATGCGCTCGGCGCCCTTGAGCTCCCAGACCCGCTTGCGGCCGGCCCAGCCGACGGTGGTCGTGGCCAGCAGCACCGCCGCCGCGAGGCGCGGGCTGCGGCCGGTGGCGTACAGGACGCCGGCCCCCGCGGCCACGGCGCCGGAGACCCGCAGGAGGTCCTTGACCTTCACGAGGTCCGGCACGGGGGTGGAGTGCAGCGTGCGGTCCGCGCTCTCGACCACGGAGCGGGGCAGCACCGCGGTCGCGCGCTCCGGGGTGATCGCGGTGCGGATGCCTTCGACGATGAAGGGGGCGGCGAGCAGGGGACGGGCGATGCGACGGACCAGCGACATGGTGACCTCACGTTCGGTGTTCGGGCGTGCTCGGCCCAGCAGGGGCCGATGTCCGCTCCAGCGTAGCGCGCCGGGCCGGGCCGCAGAGGCGCGGCCGAGCTGTGGGAACACCACGGGACCGGGCGGCGTTGCACCCTGGTGGACGGCGGTCGGGAGCTCCCGACCGGACGAAGCACGTGGACGGATCGGCCCGGGGCCGGGACGAGGAGCGCGAAGCACCATGACCATGCTGGCACCCCCGCGCCCGCAGGCCCGGTCCGAGGCGGCCGCACCGGCGTCCGCCGCCCGGGATGCGCAGGGCGTCCGTGGCGTACCGTGGTCCCCGATGATCCCGACAGACGCCGCCCCCGACACCGCAGCGGACTTCGACTTCGAGGCCGAGGCGCTGTCCCATCTGGATGCCCTCTACGGAGGCGCGCTGCGCATGACCCGCAAGCCCGAGGATGCGGAGGATCTGGTGCAGGAGACCTTCATGAAGGCCTTCCGCGCCCGCGACCGCTTCACCCCGGGCACGAACCTGCGCGCCTGGCTGTACCGCATCATGACCAACACGTACATCTCGTCCTACCGCCAGAAGCAGCGCCGGCCCAAGGAGGCCTGGACGGACGAGGTGCAGGACTGGCAGCTGGCCGACGTCGGCTCGCACACGAGCTCCGGGCTGCGCTCGGCGGAGACGGAGGCGCTGGACCACCTGCCGGACTCCGCCGTCAAGGAGGCGCTGCAGGAGCTGCGCGAGGACTACCGCATGGCCGTGTACTACGCCGATGTCGAGGGCTTCGCGTACAAGGAGATCGCCGAGATCATGGACACGCCCATCGGCACGGTGATGTCACGGCTGCATCGCGGGCGCCGGCAGCTGCGCGAGCTGCTGGGCGACTACGCGGTCCGCCACGGATACACGACGGGTGACGCGGTCCCCGCCCGGGAAGGGGAGAAGAAGTGAACGAGCGAGACGATCGCACCGGGCGGGATCCCCGCTTCGGCCTCGAGGAGGCGCTGGACGGCGAGCTGCCCCGCGAGACCGTGGTCCGGATGAGCCGCCACACCGAGGACTGCCCGGAGTGCGCCGATGAATGGGAGCGTCTGCGCCTGCTCAAGGAGCTGGTGCGGCGCAGCTGCCAGCAGGACGTCGCCCCGAGCAGCCTCCGCGAGCGGATCAGCATCGAGTGCCAGGACCTCGGCGTCACCCGCACCGAGGTGACCCGGACGGAGCAGGTCTCCGGGCCGGACGGCCAGATCACGCGGACCACCGTCACGCGCACCGTCCGCTTCGAGGGCGGGGCCGGCACCGCCTGAGCCCGTCCCGCGATCGCGGCAGGGACCGGCCGCGGCATCACCGGCCGGGATGCACGAAGGGCCGCCCCCGTCGCGGGGGCGGCCCTTCGTCACGTGCGCGTCCGGCCGGGGCCGGGAGGGCGCCGTCACGGATCAGGCGTTGGGGCGCTTGCCGTGGTTGGCGCCGCTCTTGCGACGGCTCTTGCGCTTGCGGCCACGCTTGCTCATCACGCTCTCCTTCCTATCCCAGGACAACCCCGCTATTGTGCCACACCGGCGGGCACGGGTCGCGGTGCCGTCTGTCGCACGCCGGCCCCGGGCCGCGGGGCACGGCGGGCGGGCCGGGTCAGCTGGTGCCGAGCCAGGTGCCGAAGCCGCCGTGCAGGACCAGCCACGCGATGAGGCCGTAGCCCGTCTGGCCGGGGCGGTCCCCGCCCCGGGCGAGATCGGCCGTCCACTGGTCGTGGCCCTCGAGGGCCGCGACGGTGTCGACGTAGGGGATCCGGCGACGGGCGCAGACGTCCTCGAAGGCGGCCGAGAGCTCCCGCACGCTGGCGGTGCGCCCCCGGTCCAGGCTGGGCGGGGGACCGACCACGAAGGCGGGCACGCGCATCCGCTCCAGGCCGTCGAGGATCTTGGCGAGGTTCAGGCGCGACCGGGCCAGGGAGATGCCGGCGGTGACGTCGGCGGCGCCCATCCCGATCACCACACGATGCTCGAGGAGGCCCTCGGCCTGGGCCTCGGCGTCCATCCGCTCCGTCACCGCGGTGTCCCAGCGCTCGGCCAGGGCGGCCGAGGTCTCGCCCGGCAGCGCGGAGACGAACAGCTCGATGCGTGCCGAGGGATCCTGCTCGCTGGCCACGGCGCGGCCGATCCAGCCCAGGGCGCGGGCATCGCCCGCTCCGGCCAGGAGCTCGTCGCCGAGGGCGATGACGCGGATGCGGGCCTGCTGTGCGGCAGCGGTCTGAGGGGGATGGTCCTCCACCAGGAGACCTCCTAGGTCGTGATGCGTCGGGAGCGGAGGGGTCGCTCACGCGGGGACCCGCGCGATGGCGCGGGTCCGGGCATGATGTCAGGCCTGGAAGGCGCGGTCCAGCAGGTCCTGCTGCTCGGCCTTGTGGCGCTTGGCGGATCCGGTGGCGGGGGAGGCCGAGGCCGGCCGGGCGACGACCCGCAGGGTGCGGCCCACCTGCACCGCGAAGTTCAGGGCCATGAAGGACCAGGCGCCCTGGTTCTCCGGCTCCTCCTGGACCCAGGTCAGCTCGGCGTCCGGGTACGCCGCGAGCACCTCGGTGAGCTGCTGCGCGGGCAGCGGGTAGATCTGCTCGATCCGCACGATCGCCACGTCCTGGATCCCGGACTTCTCGCGCTGGGCGATCAGGTCCCAGTACACCTTGCCGGAGGTCAGCAGCACCTTGCGCACGGCCGAGGGGTCCACGGAGGTGTCGGCGAGCACGGGCTCGAAGGTGCCGGAGGTGAAGTCCTCGACGGAGCTCACCGCCGCCTTGTTGCGCAGCATCGACTTCGGGGTGAAGACGATCAGCGGCTTGCGCGGCTCGGCGAGGGCCTGGCGGCGCAGGAGGTGGAAGTAGCTCGCCGGGGTCGAGGGGACGGCCACGCGCAGGTTCTCCTCGGCGCACAGCTGCAGGAAGCGCTCGATCCGTGCCGAGGAGTGGTCCGGCCCCTGGCCCTCGTAGCCGTGGGGCAGGAGCATGACCACCGAGGAGTTCTGGGCCCACTTCTGCTCGGAGGCGGAGATGAACTCGTCGATGATCGTCTGCGCGCCGTTGACGAAGTCGCCGAACTGGGCCTCCCACAGCACGAGCGAGGCCGGGCTCTCCACGGAGTAGCCGTACTCGAAGCCCAGCGCCGCGAACTCGGAGAGGGAGGAGTCGTAGACGTTGAAGCGGGCCTGGTCCTCGGAGAGGTGGGCCAGCGGGGTCCACACGTCCTGCGTCTCGTGGTCGATGAAGACGGCGTGGCGCTGCACGAAGGTGCCGCGGCGGGAGTCCTGGCCCGCCAGGCGCACGCGGTGGCCCTGCATGAGCAGGGAGCCGAAGGCGATCAGCTCGCCGAAGCTCCAGTCGATGCGGCCCTCGCGGGACATCTCCTCGCGCTTGGCGGCGAGCTGCCCGAGCTTGGGGTGCAGGGTGAAGGAGGGCGGGAACTCGGCGTGGGCGGCGCCGACGCGCTCGACCACGGACCGCTCCACGGCCGTCTGCGCGCTGCCGTCGCCCTGCGCGGTGCCCTGCTGCGCCTGCGGCAGGTCCAGGCCCTGCACGCTCTGGGACGGATCCGCGTCGGAGACCGCGCGCGCCTGCGCGAACGCCTGGTCCAGGTGCGCCTGGAAGTTGCGGAAGACGTCCTCGGTCTCGTCCTTGGTGAGGTCGCCGCGCTCGATCAGCGCCTCGGTGTACTGCTTGCGCACCGTCGCCTTCTTCTCGATGAGGGCGGCCATCTGGGGCTGCGTCATCGAGGGGTCGTCGCCCTCGTTGTGGCCGCGGCGGCGGTAGCAGACCATGTCGATCACGACGTCGCGGTGGAACTTCTGGCGGTAGGCGAAGGCGATCTCGGCGACCCGCACGCAGGCCTCCGGATCGTCGCCGTTGACGTGGAAGATCGCCAGCTGCGTGGACTTCGCGACGTCCGAGCAGTAGTACGAGGAGCGCGAGGAGTCCGGCTCGGTGGTGAAGCCGATCTGGTTGTTGATGATCACGTGGATCGTGCCGCCGGTGCGGTAGCCGCGCAGCTCCGAGAGGTTCAGGGTCTCCGTGACCACGCCCTGGCCGGCGAAGGCCGCGTCGCCGTGGATGAGGATCGGCAGGACGGGGAAGTCGTTGCCGCGCTCGAGCTTGTCCTGCTTCGCGCGGACGATGCCCTCGAGCACGGGGTTGACGGCCTCCAGGTGGGAGGGGTTCGCGGCGAGGTAGACCTTGGTGGTCTCGCCGTCGTCGGCGGTGTAGGTGCCCTCGGTGCCCAGGTGGTACTTGACGTCGCCGGAGCCCATCGCGCCCGGGCCGACGGCGCCCTCGAACTCCTGGAAGATCTGGCCGAAGCTCTTGCCGGCCAGGTTCGACAGCACGTTCAGACGGCCGCGGTGGGCCATGCCGATGCAGACCTCGGCGACGTCGTGGTGGGCGGAGTCGGAGAGGATCGAATCCAGCAGGGGGATGACCGACTCGCCGCCCTCGAGGGAGAAGCGCTTCTGGCCCACGAACTTCGTCTGCAGGAAGGTCTCGAACGCCTCGGCGGCGTTGAGGCGGTCCATGACGTGCGTGACCTGCTCCTTGGTGAGCTTGGGCCGCGGGATCTCGAACTGGTCCTGCAGCCAGGCCCGCTCCTCCGGGTCCGCGATGTGCATGTACTCCACGCCGATCGAGCGGCAGTAGGCGTCGCGCAGCATCCCCAGGATGTCGCGCAGCGTCGCCTCCTGCGTCCCGCCGAGGCCGCGGGTGGGGAAGGTGCGGTCCAGGTCCCACAGCGTCAGGCCGTAGGTCTGCACGTCCAGGTCCGGGTGGGTGCGCACCTTGTACTGCAGCGGATCGATGTCCGCCATCAGGTGGCCCCGCACGCGGTAGGCGTGGATCAGGTCCATCACATGGGCGAACTTCTCCTCCTGGGTGTCCTCCAGGGGGTTGTCCGCCACCCAGCGGACGGGCTCGTAGGGGATCCGCAGCGAGGCGAAGACCCGGTCGTAGAAGCCCTCCTTGCCCAGCAGCTTGTCGGAGATCTTCTTGAGGAACTCGCCGGAGGCGGCCCCCTGGATGATGCGGTGGTCGTAGGTGGACGTCAGCGTCATCACCTTGGAGACGGCCAGCTGCGCGAGGGTCGCGGCGCTCGCACCCTGGAACTGGGCGGGGTAGTCCATCGCGCCGACGCCGACGATGCATCCCTGCCCGGCCATCAGACGCGGGATCGAGTGGACCGTGCCGATCCCGCCGGGGTTGGTCAGCGAGACCGTCGTGCCGGTGAAGTCCTCCATGGTCAGCTTGTTCGCGCGGGCCTTGCGGACGATCTCCTCGTACGCCGCCCAGAAGCCGCGGAAGTCCAGGCGCTGCGCGCCCTTGATGGAGGGGACCACCAGGCCGCGCGAGCCGTCGGGACGCGGCATGTCGATGGCGAGGCCGAAGTTCACGTCCTCCCGGCGCAGCATGACCGGCTTGCCCTTGTCGTCGACGTCGAAGCCGTTGTTCATGTCGGGCAGCTCGCGGATCGCCTCGATCATCGCCCAGCCGATCAGGTGGGTGAAGGAGACCTTGCCCGCGCGATTGCGCTTGAGGTGGTTGTTGATGACGATGCGGTTGTCGAACAGGAGCTTGACGGGCACGTCGCGCACGGAGGTCGCGGTGGGCACCGTGAGGGACTCGTCCATGTTCCGCACGACGGCGGCCGCAGGGCCGCGGAGCTTGACGACCTCGGGCTCGCTCAGCTCGACGACGGGGATCTGCGCGGTGGTCGTGGGGGCCTTCGCGGGGCGGTCGGAGGTGTTGGAGACCGTCGGGGCGGGCGTGGAGTTCACGGACTCGGATTCCTTTGCGGGGGCGGACGCGGCGGGAGCGGCGGCGGTGGGGGCGGCCGGGGAGGGG
>NZ_KK070009.1 GCF_000576425.1 Brachybacterium phenoliresistens
CCCGCCGTAGATGCACCGGCCCAGGTGCTCGGCGAAGTGCCCGTAGACGTGACGGTTGATGGTGGGGCCGGGAAGGTCGAGGTCGACGACGACGCGGGCGGGTGCGGGGGACGACATGGAGAGGCCTCTCTGGACGACGGTGTGGGGAGGTCGGTGCGGCGGCTCGCGCGCGGGCCGCCGGCGCGGCCGCACGGGCGGTGCGCCGACACGATGTGCAACGTTGTAGAAGCCTAGGCGTCCGGCGGGCGCACGGCAAGGCCGTGCCGCACCTCACCGTAGTGCGGGATCAGGCGCGCCCAACTCTGCACAGTCCCTGGACACATGCTGTGACCTGCTGGAACGGTGATCCGCGGAGGAACCGGCCGCCGCTCGGACGGGCCGGCCCGCCTCCGGCCCGCCCGCCGACGGGCCCTCCCCGTCGAGGTGCCGTCATGACCGAAGGACCGACGTGCCCGCTGCGCTCCTCCGCCGCCTCCTGCTCTGCCTGGCGGTCGCCTCCCCCGCGCTCGTCCTGCGCATCACGGGGCTCGCCCCGCATCCCGTGCTCGACCTGGTGGTCTTCGGAGCGGCCGTGGTCGCCGCCTCCTTCGTCCTGGCCTGGGCGGCGGAGGCCGCGCAGAAGGACATCTCCGGCGCCCTCGCGATCGCCATCCTGGCCCTGATCGCCGTGCTGCCGGAGTACGCGGTGGACCTCTACTACGCCTTCCGCTCCGGCTCCGACCCGGCATACGAGCAGTTCGCCGCCGCCAACATGACCGGCTCGAACCGTCTGCTGCTGGGGCTGGGCTGGCCGCTGGTGGCGCTGGTCGCGCTCGGGGCGGCCCGCCGCGCCGCCGGAGCCTCCCGCGGCGGCGGGAACTCCCGTGGCGGCGGGGCCTCCCGCGGCGGCGCCGGCATCGGGCGCGGACCCGCGTTCCTGCAGCTTCCCGCGGCCAGCCGCCTGGACCTCGGCTTCCTCGCGATCCTCGCCGTGGTCGCCTTCGCGATCCCGCTGATGGGCCGGATCCCCGTGTGGTTCGGCATCGCGCTGATCGCGGTCTTCATCGCCTACCTGTGGCGTGCGGGCCAGGCGCCCGACGACGGCGAGGAGGAGTTCGTCGGCGCCGCCGCGCTCATCGTGGAGCTGCCGCGCCGCTCCCGCCGCGCCACCGTGATCGGGCTGTTCGTCGCCTCGGCCGCGGTGATCCTCGCCAGCGCGGAGCCCTTCGCGGACGCCCTGGTCGCCTCGGGCACGAGCCTCGGCATCGACAGCTACATGCTCGTGCAGTGGCTCGCACCGCTGGCCTCGGAGGCGCCGGAGTTCATCATCGCGATCCTCTTCGCCCTGCGCGGGCTGGGAGCCGCGGCGATCACGACGCTCATCGCCTCCAAGATCAACCAGTGGAGCCTGCTGGTGGGCTCGCTGCCGCTGGCGCATCTCGCGGGCGGCGGCGGCACGGACCTGGGCCTGGATGCCCGCCAGGTCGAGGAGTTCGTCCTCACCGCGACGCAGACGGTGATGGGCGTGGCGATCCTGCTGGCCCTGCGGTTCCACCGGGCCAGCGCGATCGCCCTGCTGACGCTGTTCGCCCTGCAGTTCGCCGTGACCGGCACGGAGGGCCGCTACATCCTCAGCGCCGTGCAGGTCGTCGTCGCCGCCTGGTTCCTCGGCGCCCACCGCCACGAGATCCTGCCGACGCTGGCCGCCCCGTTCCGCCGCCCCGCGGCCGATGCCGACCCCGCGCCGCAGGACCGGGTCCCCGCGCCGATCGCCTGAGGCGGCCGGTCAGCCCTCGCGCCCGAACACGAACCAGGTGCCGCCGTCCGCCCCGTACTGGGCGCTGCCGAACCAGGTGCCCGGGACGCTCTCGTCCTCGGCGTCCGCGGACTCCGCCGTGCAGCGGGCGAAGCGGTGGTCCTCGCTGAGCGCGCAGTCGGTCTCCACCGAGAACTCCGGGTCCCCGTCCCGGTGCTGGCTCATCTGCAGGCCCCAGACCAGGGCGTGCTCGGCGTCCTCGCCGGTGAGCTCGTCCATCTCCGGATGCTCGGCGGCCACGGGGCCCCAGACGACCGGCGCGCCCGCGGGGAAGCTCGTGCGCTCGGGCAGCGCGTCGATCCTCCCGCCGATCTGCGTGAGCTGCAGCGGATGCTCGAACAGGCCGGTCACGACCGAGACCCGCACGGGGATCTGCTGCCCGTTGCCGGCGGTCCCCACGCATGTCGCGGGCTCCCCGCCCAGCTCCGTGCCCGTCTCGCACACGAGGTCGTAGACGAGGCCGAAGTACTCCAGCTCCCCCGCATCGCCGAGGACGGCGGCCCCCTCGGCGTCCAGGGCGGTGCTGCCGTCGTACAGCACGCGGGCGATCACCATCTCGGTCGCCTCGCCCTCCGCGGGCGGAAGACCCGGGGTGCCGAGGAGCGTCCCCTCCCAGCCCACCGGCACGGCGACCGGCTGCGCCGGATCCTCGCCCCCGGTCGGCCCGCCCGGGTCGGCCGGATCGGCCGGATCGGCCGGATCGGCCGGGTCGGCCGGGTCGGCCGGTCCGCCCGGGTCCTCGCCCGGATCCTGCGTCGGCCCGCAGCCGACCAGCCCTGCGCCGCACAGCGCGACGGCCGCCCCCACGGCCGCCGCGCGTCGCCCCCACCCGTTTCCTGACCTGCTCGTACCCATGATTCCCCCTTGTGGACGTGACCCGCACCACCCCGATGCGATGGCGCGACTTTACGAATCCTTGACCATTACAGGGAAGCGTCTTTGCATTTCCTCCTGCGGGTCTTCACAGGTCCTTCACACGAGGGAGTCGGGCTCCGGGCGCCTGGCTCTGGACCCCGGACGGTGGGACCGGGCTCCGGACGGAGGGGGCGGACGCCGGAGAGGGGGACGCGGCGTCAGCCGCGGGCGTGCTCGTCGGGGGCGATGCGCATGGCCTCGGCCGCCACCAGGGAGAGGTCCAGCTCCCGATGCTCCGCCTCCACGTCCCAGGAGACGGCCAGCACGCCGGCGGCCTCGGAGCGGGCGTCCACGTGGAGGTGCGTGCCCAGGCCGATGCCGCGGGCGTCGAGGTAGCGCAGCAGACCCGGGTCCCGGTCGGAGATCCGGGCGATGTGGCCGCACCGGCCCTCGCCGAGGTCGCTGAGGCGACCGGCATCGGGGCGGGCGACGCTGCCGTCCGGCGCGGGGATCGGGTCGCCGTGCGGGTCGGTGCGCGGATGGCCGAGATCGGCATCCATGCGTGCCAGCAGGCGGTCGGAGATGGAGTGCTCGAGCTGGTCGGCCTCCTCGTGCACCTCGTCCCAGCCGTAGCCGAGCCGCGCGACGAGGTAGGTCTCCAGCAGGCGGTGCCGACGCACCATGCGCACGGCCTCGGCACGACCCTGCGCGCTGAGCTCGATCGCGCCGTAGGGCTCGTACTCGATGAGCCCGTCACGGGCCAGCCGCTTGAGGTTGCCGGAGACCGAGGACGGGGTCACCGAGAGCATCTCGGCGATCTCGCTGGTGGTGATGGAACCGCCGTCCCACTCCTGGGCTCCCCAGATGACCTTGAGGTAGTCCTGGACCATCGTGCTCGGTCGATCGGCAGGCATGCCTCGATGGTACCCAGGCGGCCCGCCCCCGGCGACAGCCGTTCGCCGCGCACCCGCGCGAGGACCGCCCGCCCGGCCCCGGTGCGCGGTACTCTGCCCCGTGGCCCTGCCCCGCACCTCCTGACCGCGCCGTGGGCCCCGGCGCAGAGGACCGCATCCGATGTCGCACGCACCCTCCCCCGCACGCCCGTCGGCCCTGCTGGCCATGAGCCGGGGCCTGCCCGCGCAGCTGATGACCCCGGCGCAGCGCGCGCGGCTCGAGGAGCTGGTGGACCTGCTGCGGCCCGATGCGGTCGCGGACCTCGCCGACGTCCCGCCGGCGGAGCTCGCACGCGTCGAGATCCTCGTGACCGGCTGGGGCGCCCCGCGCGTGGACGCCGCGGCGCTCGCGCGGATGCCGCGCCTGCGCGCCGTCGTGCACACCGCCGGGTCCACGCAGCATGTGCTCGGCCCGGAGGCCTGGGATCGGGAGGGCTTCGTGGCGACCACCGCGGCGCAGGCCAACGCCGTGCCGGTGGCCGAGTACTCCCTCGCCCAGATCCTGCTGGCCGGCAAGCACCGCCTGGCCCGCGCCGCCGAGCACCGCCGCGGCCGCGGCACGACCGCCGCCTGGCGCACCGACACCGGCGGCGGGAACTACGGCGCCGTCGTCGGCCTGATCGGCGCCTCGCGGATCGGCCGGCTGGTCGCCGAGCTGCTGCGCCCCTTCGACCTGCAGGTGCTCATCGCCGACCCGTACGTCACCGCAGAGGACGCCGCGGCGCTCGGCGCCGAGCACGTCACGCTGCCCGAGCTGTTCTCCCGCAGCGACGTGGTCAGCCTGCACGCCCCGGACGTCCCCTCCACCCGCGGCATGATCACGCGCGAGCTGCTGGCCCGCATGCCCGACGGCGCGACCTTCATCAACACCGCGCGCCCGGCCCTGGTGGACGAGGACGCCCTGCGCGAGGAGCTGGTCTCCGGCCGCATCAGCGCCGTGCTCGACGTGCACGACGCGCTCGGCCCCGAGGACCCGCTGTGGGACGTGCCGACGGTGGAGATCACCCCGCACATCGCGGGATCGCTCGGCAACGAGCTGCACCGCATGGCGCAGATGGCCCTGGAGGACCTCGCCCGCATCGTGGACGGCCGGCCCCCGCGGCATCCGGTGGACCCGGAGCTCCGAGCGATCACCGCCTGACCAGGCCCGACGCGCCGTCCCCTCGGCTACCTCCCGGCAGAGCGACCCCCGCGGCAGGGGTCCTGACGGGGGCATCGGCCGGTGAGCCCCGGCACAGCGGCAGGACAGATAGGGCAGGGAAGGCTACCCTTCCTCCGATGTCCCTCGTCCCCCTCGAGAAGTGAGAACGATGACCGGCGTGCCGACCGTGAAGGTCTCCTCCGCCCTGGCCGCCGTGGCCCTCGCCGCCCTGATGCTCACAGGATGCGGCGCCTCAGAGGTGATCGAGGAGCCGACCGCGGCCGCCCAGGCCGAAGGGACCACCCAGTACCCGCTCACGATCGAGAACTGCGGGCGCGAGGTCACCGTCGAGAGCGCCCCCGCCCGCGTGGTCTCCCTCGACCAGAACTCCACGGAGATCCTGCTGTCCCTGGGGCTGCAGGACCGCGTCGTCGGCACCGCCTCCTGGACCGACCCGATCCTCGAGGACCTCGCCGACGAGAACGCGGACGTCCCGCGCCTGGCCGACAACGCCCCCACCTACGAGGTGCTGCTGGGCGCCGATCCCGACTTCGTGACCGCCTCCTTCGGGCGCCACTACAACCAGGAGGGCGGCGTCGTCACCCGCGACCGGCTCGCGGAGACGGGCATCGGCTCGTACCTCTCCCCCACCGACTGCGAGGGCGCGATGAGCATCAACGGCGGCGGCACCCGCACCGTGCCGCTGACCGTCGACCCGCTCTACCAGGAGATCCGCGACATGGCCGCGATCTTCGACGTCCCCGAGCGCGGGGAGCAGCTCATCGCGCAGCTCGAGGAGCACCGCACCGCCGCCCTCGAGGGCGTGGACCTCGGCGGCGCCCGGGTCATGTTCTGGTTCGCCGACACCCGCACCCCGTACATCGCCGGCGGCTTCGGAGCCCCCTCGTACCTGGCCGACCAGACCGGCATGGTGAACGTCTACGCGGACGTCCCCGACGACTGGCCCGCCGTGGGCTGGGAGTCCGTGGTCGAGCAGGGCCCGCAGATCCTCGTGCTCGGCGACCTGCAGCGCGACCGCTTCCCCGGCGACAAGCTCGAGGACAAGATCGCCTTCCTCGAGGACGACCCGCTGACCAGCACCCTGCCCGCGGTCCGCAACGGCTGCTACATCGCCCTGCACGGCGCGGAGATGAACCCCAGCATCCGCTTCGTCGACGGGCTCGAGAAGATCCAGGCCTGGGCCCGCGAGTCCGGCGATTGCGCCTCCGGTGCCCGCTGACCTCGCCGCCCGCCGCCCCGTCCGCGCGGCGGCCCCGTCCCTCGAGCACCCCTCCGGCCGCGGGCGGCGCATCGCGCTGATGGCAGGACTGCTGGTCGCGGGCGTGCTCGTGTTCCTCGCCTCGGTGGGCACCGCCATCACGCTGGGGCCGGCCGATGTCTCCCTGGTCAACGTCCGCGACGTCGTCACCAACCACCTGGGGCTGACGCAGATCCCGGTGCGCGTCTCCGAGGACGCGATCGTCTGGCAGGAGCGCCTGCCGCGCGCCCTGGTCGCCGCCTCCTGCGGTGCGGGGCTGGGACTGTGCGGGGCGATCCTGCAGTCCCTGCTGCGCAATCCGCTGGCGGACCCGTTCATCCTCGGCGTCTCCTCCGGGGCCTCGACCGGCGCCGTCCTCGTCGGGGTGCTGGGACTCGGCGGCGCGGCCGTGGGCCTCTCCGGCGGGGCGTTCGTGGGGGCGCTGCTCGCCTTCGGCTTCGTGCTGCTGCTGGCGCGCTACTCCGGCGCCGGCACCGGCAGCATCGTGCTGGCGGGCGTGGCCGGCACCCAGCTGTTCTCGGCGCTGACCTCCCTGGTGATCTTCGCCTTCGCGGACTCCGACGAGACCCGCGGGGTGATGTTCTGGCTGCTGGGTTCCCTGGAGGGCATGCGCTGGGACGACGTGCGGCTCACGGCGGCGGTCGCCGCCCTGGGCACCGGGATCGCCCTGTGCTTCCTGCGGGCCCTGGACGCCTTCGCCTTCGGCGAGGACGTCGCCGCCTCCCTGGGCATCCACGTCACCCGCACCCGGGTCATCCTGCTGGTGCTGACCGCCCTGCTCACGGCGGCGCTGGTGAGTGTCGCCGGGGCGATCGGCTTCGTGGGCCTCGTCCTGCCGCATGCCGCGCGCCTCATGTTCGGCCAGCGCCACTCCCGGATCATCCCGGCCACGGCCGTGCTCGGCGCGATCTTCATGGTCTGGGTGGACGCCGCCTCGCGGGTGGCCTTCGCCCCCACCCCGCTGCCGGTGGGCGTGGGCACGGCGCTGGTCGGCGTGCCGGTGTTCGTGCTGCTGCTGGTGCGCCGCGGGAGGCGCGCATGAGCCTGCACGCGGACCGGGTCTCGTGGCGCCGCGGCGGGGCGCTCGTGGTCGACGGGGTCACCCTCGCCCCGCAGCCCGGCCAGACCGTCGGCCTGCTGGGCCCCAACGGCTCGGGCAAGTCTTCGCTGCTGCGCCTGCTGCAGGGCGTCTCCCGGCCGGATGCGGGCACGGTCCTCCTGGACGACGAGCCCATCCAGGCGCAGGGCCGGCGCGCCGTGGCCCGCCGGGTCGCCGCCGTCACCCAGCACGCCGAGACCGACACCGACATCACCGTGCACGACGTGGTGCGCCTGGGCCGCACCCCGCACCGCAGCCTCTTCGGCGGCGGCTCCGCGGCCGATGAGACCGCGATCCGTGCCGCCCTGGACCGCGTGGGCCTCACGGACAAGGCCGATCGCCTGTGGCGCACCCTCTCCGGCGGCGAGCGCCAGCGCGCCCACATCGCCCGCGCCCTCGCCCAGGAGCCGCGCGAGCTGCTGCTGGACGAGCCCACCAACCACCTCGACATCCGCCACCAGCTGGACCTGCTGCACCTGGTCTCGACCCTCGAGGTGACGAGCATCGTCGCGATCCACGACCTGAACCTCGCGGCGATGTTCTGCGACGCGGTGCTGGTCCTGGACCGGGGCCGCGCCGTCGCGGCCGGTACCCCGGCGCAGGTGCTCACCCCGCAGCTGATCCGCGAGGTCTACGAGGTCGAGGCCGAGGTCACCCACGACCCGGCGACCGGCCGGGTGGCGGTGTCCTACCTGGTCCCGGCCCGCTGACCGACCCTGCCCTCAGGCGATCGCGGCCGAGAGCTCCTCGACGATGCGGGCGGCGGCGCCCGCGGCATCGACCTGCCCGCACACGGACACGGCGAGAACCAGGAACGGCCATTTCCGTACTTCATCGGTCGCGATGTCCGTTCCTGCCTTAGCGTGGTCGACATCCCGGACACCCAGGACCCCCGCAGTTCCGCGCAGGCACACCGCCGTCGCCGCGCCGCCGTCACGGCACCGTCCACCCTCGCCGTGCCGCCGCGCTGCCGCCTCCGCGCGGAGCCGGCCTCCCGCGCACTGCGCGGGCCCCATGGAAGGACACCGATGCATCCCCCGCCCTCCTCGCGCCTGCCCCGCGCGCGTCACGAGCACCTGCTGCGGGAGCTGCAGCTCCGCGGCAGCGTGCGCGCCTCGACGATCGCCGAGGAGCTCGGCGTCAACGAGGTGACGATCCGCCGGGACATCATCCAGCTCGAGAAGGACGGTCGCCTGGCCCGGGTCCACGGCGGGGCGATCTCGGTCGAGGCGACGACCCGCCCTGACCCGGCGCGCACGCTGGTGGGCCTGGTCCTGCCCGGTTCCGGCTCCCACTTCCCCGACGTGGTGCACGGGGCGGAGGCCGCGGCGGCAGGTCTGCACGCCCGGATGGTGCTGGCGACCACCGGCTACCGCGCGGCCGCCGAGCGGCGCCATGTCGAGCGGCTGGTGGAGATCGGGGTCGAGGGCCTGATCATCGCTCCCACCCTGCGGGACCGCAGCGTGGCGGACCTGGTGGCCGCCCTCGCCGCCATACCGGTGCCCCTCGTCGTCCTCGAGCGCAGCCTCGAGTCGTCCACCGCGCTGGCCGGCTACGACTGGGTCCGCACCGACCAGGCCCGCGGCGCGCTGCTGGGGCTCGAGCACCTGGCCGAGCGCGGACATCGGCGCATCGGCCTCGCCCTGCTGGACCGCACCCCTGCCGCCCCGTCGATCCGCGAAGGCTACGCCCAGGCCGTCGCCCGGCTGGGGCTCGAGGAGGCACCGGTGCGCTCCCTACCCAAGGACGACGGTGGCGTCCATGATCCCGCCGATGCCGCGCTGGAGGAGTTCCTGGAGTCCTGCCTCGCGCAGGGGACGCGCGCCGCCCTGGTCCACACCGACGTCCATGCCGCCCGACTGGTGGAGATCGCGCTCGACCAGGGCGTGCGGGTCCCTGCGGACCTCGCGGTCATCGCCTACGACGACGAGTTCGCGCAGCTGGGGATCGTGCCGTTGACCGCGATCTCCCCGCCGGGACGCGAGATCGGCCGGCTGGCGATGCAGACCCTGTTCGACCGTCTGCGGACGGAGGACCCCGACGACATGCCGCCGCGGCACGTCCATGTCGTGCCGCGGCTCATGGTGCGCCGCTCCAGCGGCGAGATCCCCGACGCCAGGGCGGCGATGGCCGACTGAGAGGTCATGGCCGACCAGGACGATGCCCTGCCGCAGGGACGACGAAGCGGGGCACCCGCCGACGGACGGATGCCCCGCTCCACCTCGCCCTCGTGCCAGGGCGGCCCTCCTGTCAGTCCAGGGCGTCCCCGACCAGGGCCAGGCACGCGATCACGGCCAGACCGAACTGGGCGCTCGCGTTCGTCGAGAGACGGCCTTCGTCGACGGGGTTCAGGACGGCGGGCCCCTCGATGCGCTGCGTGCCGAAATCGTGGTCGTCGGGGTATCCCGCGTGGCCGGTGCGCAGCTCCTGCCAGGCCCGCTCGGCGAGCTGCGGATCCTCCAGTTGGACCGAGGCGTAGGCGGTGGCCCGCGAGTACGCCTGGCGCAGATTGAGGTTGCCCCAGGACGCGCCGGTCGCCTCCTTCTGCTCGTCCTTGCTCGCGTTGTACAGGCGGCAGAACTCCGTCCACTTCGCCCGGACGGCGTCGTCGTCCAGCAGGTCGACGATCTCGGTCATCACCTCGATCAGTCCGAAGACCGAGCTGAGCGAGCCCACCGAGACGGACTTCTCCGTCTGGGGTGCGAAGGTGCCGGTGTCCAGGTCATACCGGACATCGCCCTGCACCCAGCCGTTGGGCAGGGCGGCGATCGAGGTCACGGAGTTGATGAGCTTGGTCCGTGCGATCTCCTCGCCGCCGCGCTCCCATTCGGCGAGCCAGGCCCCGGCGATCGAGCCCCAGTCCGTGGTCTGCCCCAGGGACAGCGCATTGCGGTCGGGCTCGTACGGCTCGGTGCGGATCTTCCTGATGGGATCCAGGGTCATGAAGGTCTCGTCGCTGTCGATGAGCTCATGCAGCAGGTCGCCGGTGCGTTCATCGGCTGTGAGGAAGTAGTGGATGCGGCGGTAGTTCGCGTTGGAGATGCGGACCTGCTTGGCGCTGTCGCCCCAGTGCAGGATCCCGTGGCGGGTGCCGAGGCCCTTCCACTGGCCCAGGTGGTACTGGTCGACCTCGCCGGTGTGGCGGCTCATGGCCTCGGCGAAGCGGAATGCGGCGGCGTCGCCCGTGCGCAGGTAGTGGTACCAGAGCCACAGGTCCGTGGACAGCTCGGAGTTGTCCCAGGCGTAGCCGCCCACGTCGTAGCGCCACTGGTGGCGGTCGTCGTCGTAGGAGTGCATGACGTCGCCGTAGTCCCAGAAGCCGTACCAGCTGCGCTGCTCGACCTGGTTCAGGTGATAGGAGTGGATGGCGGCGAGCCGGTCCTCCCAGACCTCCCGCTGCGGGGTGGAGCGGTCCACCGGGGACCAGGATCCGAAGACCCCGGCGGCGCTGTTGTGCGCGGGCGGGCTCGCCAGCAGCGGCGGGGTCGCGTTCGCCTCGGCGAGATCCGCGAAGGTCTCCGCGCCGGGGGTGCCGCCCAGGGCCCAGAACATGAGCTCGCTGGTCCTGGCGACGCCGACAGGGGTGTCGAAGCCAGGCTCGTAGTCCTCGTAGGTGATCTCGAGGGCGTCGAGCTGCTCCGGATAGGTGTCCTGCCCCATGCCGTCGTGGTACGGGCGCAGATCCATCGGCCCGGCGTGCGGGGAGTACATCCAGACCGTCGCCGTCGCCGCGTCGGAGGCGGCCCCGGCGATCTGCAGCTCCGTGGGATGCAGCTGCCAGAAGTTCCGCAGGCCGAAGGCGAGGCCTCCGCCGGGACCGCCCACGTATCCGAGACCGGCCGCGCGGGTGCCGCCGTCCACCCGGATCCAGGACTGTCCCGGGGCGGTGCGCTTGCGGATCTCGAAGCCGTGGGCGGTGAGCTGGCGCAGGCTGTACTCGCCCCAGGCAGGGATCCAGTGCAGCCGCGACGTCACCCGCTGGTCCCAGGTCGAGGGATCCGGGGTCGCGGCGCCTTCGACCTGTGCGGTGCGGGCCGCATCTCCCGGGTCGCGGCGAAGGCCGGTGATGCCGCGCACCGCCTCGCCCAGCACGCCGCGGTCGGCGCCGGCCAGTCGCACGTGCCGGTCGTGGAGCTCGCCGCGCATCGGCACCGTGAAGGCGACGCCGAGGCTGGCGAGGTGCTCCTTGTGCACGTCGCCGTCGTAGATGAAGGTGTGGACCAGGCGCACGGCGTCGGATCCGGCGAAGAGCGAGAAGCGCAGGGTGAAGGGCAGCCACGCCGTCCCGTCGCGCCCGTGCGTGCCGGTGACCTTCACGACGGCGCGCACCGGCCCGTTCTGCTCGACGGTCACCGACTCGACGGCGCTCTGGAAGGTCCTCGTCCTGATCGCAGCGGTGGTCTCCCCGGCGATCCCGTTCTGGGAGGAGCCCACCAGGACTCCCTCCTTCGCGATCACCGTGTCGC
The DNA here is from genome assembly GCF_000576425.1 of Brachybacterium phenoliresistens. GTDB lineage: Bacteria > Actinomycetota > Actinomycetes > Actinomycetales > Dermabacteraceae > Brachybacterium > Brachybacterium phenoliresistens. The sequence goes on from NZ_KK070009.1 coordinate 11,589, forward strand.
CGCGGGTGATGCTGGTCAGGACGTGGCGGCCGCCGGAGCGGAACTCTGCCGTGATCACGCCGGTGTCCACCATGACGCGACCGCCCTCCTCGCGGACGCTCACCTCCGACTCCGGGGCGGCAGGGGTGCCGGGGGCGAGGGAGTAGCTCTCGGCCGATGGCGCGGACTGCGAGATCGCGTGTCCGCTCCACTTCAGGGTGCCGTCGGGCCAGTAGCCCAGCGGCCATGTCTGCACCGGCACATCGGCGCCATCGTCCGCGGTCAACGAGAACTCCTGCTCCGCCGCGAGGGCGCCGCGGGGCCAGGGGACGCCCCAGGTGGTGCCGCCGGCGAGGACGGCCGGGGCGCCGCCCTCGATCCAGTGCAGCGGGACGGGCCCGGCGACGGCGGGATCGGCCGGCTCGAGCGGGGCCGCGGGCCGGGCCGGGGCGGCGGCTGCGGTGCCGACGACCTGCGCGGCGCCAGCAGCAACGGCGGCCGAGGCCACGAATGTACGACGGGAGAGGTGAACCACGATGTTCCTCCTGGGAGACGACCTACGGTGGGCGTTCGCCGTGGACACTAGGCGCACGGCATCCGCTGGCCCCCGGAACGGACAGGAACGGACACGGGCGCGGAGACCTGGATGAGGGCAGCGCGGATCGCCACCGGATCACCGCTGCACGGAGATGTCCGGGGCCCGGGAGCGTGACCCGCTCCTGGGGACGCCCCTGCGGGCAGGGAGGCCCCTCAGGGCAGGTAGAAGTACTGCGGCAGGATCTCCTTCTCCCCCGCCGCACCGTCCGGGCCGGGGGCGAAGTACTCGGCCATGGCGGCCTCCCAGCGCGGGGCCACGTCCGCGCGGCCGATGGCCTCCTGCGCGGCGTCGACGTCATCGGCCTCGAAATAGCCGACGACCAGGCCGTCCTCGGCGCGCAGGAACAGCGAGTAGTTGCGCCAGCCGGCGGCGGTGAGCGCCTCGCGCATCTCCTCCCACACGTGCTGGTGGGCCTCGACATACTCGGGCAGCTTCTCGGGGCGCACGTGGAGCAGGAAGCAGCAGCGGCCGGCGCTGCGGGCCTCGGTGGTCTCCAGCAGGCGGGCGAGGTCGGGGGCGGTCATCAGGACTCCTTCGTCGAGGTCAGGGCGGGCACGGCGGTCGCCTCGGGCTCGGCGGCCGCATCGGACTCGGCGGCCGCATCGGACACGCGGGCCGCATCGGGCTCGGCGGGCTCGGCGGTCGCCTCGGGCACGGCGCTCTCGGGGAGATCATCGCCGATCAGGGCGAGGTTCGCGATCGCGGCCAGGCCGTACTGGGCGGCATCGTTCGTGGAGACGAAGGCGGCCTCGTCCACCGGCTCGAGGACGCCGGGGCCGTCGATCCGCCGCAGCCGCCAGTCCTCCTGGGCGACCAGGGAGTTCCCGTTGAGCTGGTCGTCGAGCCCGCCGTGGAAGGCGTCCCAGGCGCGGCGCGCCAGCGCCGTGTCCCCCTCGTCCGCGGCGACCACGGCCAGGAGACGGCTGTAGGCGGGCACCAGGGAGATCCCCTGCAGCGGCGCGCCGAAGCGCTCCGTCTGCTGCTCCGGGGTGGCGAGGTAGAAGCGGCAGTACTCGTGCCAGGCGGCGGTGAAGCCCTCGTCCTCGAGGAGGTCGGTGAGCTCGGCGATGATCTCCACCATCCCGAACACGGCGGCGAGATGCGAGACCTGCACCCGGTCGCGGTCCACGGCGAAGCGCCGCGCGTCCAGGTCCCACAGCGCCTCGCCGGTGAAGAACCCCTGGGGCAGGCGACCGATGCCGGACATCGCCGCCCGCAGCTTCTCGTGCGCGGCCGCGTCCCCGTGCCGCTCCCAGGCCGTCAGCCAGGCGCCCAGCAGGGCGCCGAGGTCCGTGCCCAGCCCGATCGCGAGGGCACGGCGGTCCGGGGCGTACACGTCGGAGCGGACCTTGCGGGTCGCGTCCACCCGCAGCAGCGCCTCCTCGGAGGAGGCGACCTCGTCCAGCAGCTCGCCGGTGCGCTCATCGGCCGTCAGATAGTAGAAGTGGCGGCGGTACACGGCGCTGGAGACCCGCAGCTGCTTGGCGCTGCACCCGAAGTGCTGCACGTTGTGCCGGGTGCCCAGCCCCGCGAAACGGCCCACGTGGTACTGATCGACCTCCCCGGTGTGGCGGGTCATCGCCTCGGCCAGGCGGTACGCGCCGGCGTCGCCGCTGCGCAGGAAGTCCGTCCACAGCCACAGGTCCGGGGACAGCTCGGAGTTGTCCCAGGCGTAACCGCCCACGTCATAGCGCCACTGGTGGCGGTCCGGATCATAGGTGTGCATGACGTCGCCGTAGTCCCAGAACCCGTACCAGCGGCGCTGCTCCACCTGGCCGCGGTAGAACTCGCGCAGGAAGTCCAGGCGGTCCTCGATGCGGGCGCGCTGCGGCGTGGAGCGGTCCACCACGTCCCAGGTCCCCAGCACCCGCGCGGCGCGCAGCCGCGACGGGGGCACGCACAGCTGCGGGGGCAGGGACGTCGCCGCCGCCAGCTCGGCCAGGTGATCGGCCGAGGGGGTCGCGGCGAAGGCGTCGATGCTCAGCTCATGGGTGCGGGCGATGCCGCGGGCGTCGCCGAAGCCGGGCTCGTAGTCCTCGTAGGTGATCTCGAGGGCGTCCAGCTGGTCGGCGAACGTCTCCTGCCCCAGGCCGTCGTGGTAGAACCGCAGGTCCATCGGCTCCGCGCTCGGGGCGTACATCCACGCGGTGACCTCGGCAAGGTCGCCGCGGGCGCCGGCGACGTCCAGCTGCGTGGGCACGAGCCTCCAGAAGTCCCGCAGCCCCAGGCCGATGCCGCCCTGCACGTCGCCGAGGTACGCGTAGCCGCGGCTGCGGGTACCGCCGCCCGCCGGGATCCAGGGCCGGTCGGCGGCGGTGCGCTTGGCGACGCCGTACCCGTCGGCGGTGATCTGGCGCAGCGTCCACGCGTCCCAGGCCGGGACGTGGTGCAGGCGCCGGGAGACCTCCGGCGCCCAGCTGCCCTGCGGCGGGGTGGGCCGCCCGGCGATCTGCGCGGCGCGGACCTCCGCCCCCGGATCGCGGCGCAGGCCGGTGACGCCCTGCACGGCCTCTGTGAGGAAGCCGCCCTCGCTGCCGGCCAGGCGCACATGGCGGTCGGGCAGGGCGGCCCGCATCGGCACCTGCAGGCGCAGGCCCAGGGCGGTGAGGAACAGCCGCTCGGGGTCGGCGTCCCAGATGATCGTGTGGACCGCCCGCAGCCGGGTCGAGCCGGCGGTCGCGTACAGGCGCAGCACGAACGGCAGCACCTGCTCGCCGTCGACCTCGTGGTGCCCCTCGAGCCGCAGCACGGCCTGCACGGCCCCGGACCGCTCGACGCGGATGCCGGTGGTGCGGACCGTGTGCTCGCGGCGCGGCGCCTGCGGCTGCGCGCTCGCGGCCGAGCTCGCGACGATCCGCCCGGCGACGCCGACCTCGCGGCCGTCGACCACCAGGCGGCGGATCGGGGCGTCCTCGCCGGGGGCGACCTCGAGCCGCAGGACCCCCGTGTCGACGACGATCGCGCCGTCCTCCTCGAGCACGCGCACGCTCCCCGGGCGCTCCGCCCCGGGCTCGTCCCCGCCGCCGTCGGCGGCGAGGACGAGCTCGCGCTGCTCCGCTCCCCCGGCCAGCGCCGCATGCCCGGTCCACTTCACCGAGCCGTCGGGCCAGCGGGCCGTCACCCACGTGTCCACGTCGGTGCCGCTGCCCTCGCCGGGGCCGCGCAGCTGCATCGGCGCGGCCTCAACGAGGACTCCGCGCGGCCACGGCACACCCCACTGGATCGGGACGGGCACGTCACCGGGAGCGGAGTCGATCCAGGTCAGCGGGGTGGCGGGAAGGGCGGACGGCATCGAGAACCTCTTCGGGACGAGAACCAGGCGGTGGGGACGGGGGCTGCGGGCGGGGAGGCGACGGGCGGTCGCCCGGGGGAGGACGGTCAGCGCACCGGCTGCGCCCCCTGCGCGGGAGTGGTGTACCGCAGCGACGGCGCCGCCGGGGTCTCCATGCCCTCGCCCAGGAAGTAGCTGGTGTGCGGGGGTTGGTTGTAGGAGGTGTGCTGCCAGGCGATCGCGAGGCGGTACTGCGAGTCCGACAGCAGGGTGCGCAGGCGGTGCTCGGTGACGTCGGTGGTGGTGTAGATCCGCAGCGCCGAGGAGTCCTCGGTGCGGTAGATCAGCTCCTCGCGCCAGTCGCCGAGCAGGTCGGCCTGCAGGGCCGGGTTGCCCTTGGTGTCGTTGTTGGTCACGGTGCCCTCGGCGCGGAGGATCTCCACGGCCTGGCCGGACTCCGGGTCCCACTTCGCGATGGTCGGCACGCCGGTGCGGGGGCCGGAGTCGAACTCGTGGTCGACGATCTCGCTGAGCAGGTCGCCGTCCCACAGGGCCACGAAGTTCGCGGCCGGGATCTCGGTGCCGAGCTCCTCGCCGGAGGCCGCCCGCAGCGACCCGACCGGCGAGTTCCACTCGGCGCTGTAGCCGACGTTCCAGCCCTCGGCGCCCGGGGAGGACGGGTCGATGTCGGCCATCGCCCCGCGCCCGGTGTCCTTGTTCGCCGGGACGCTCCACAGCACCTCGCCGGTGGCGGCGTCGCGGAAGGTGGAGCCGAGGTTGCCGCTCGCGCTCATCGACTCGTGCACGGAGAACACCTCGAGCCCAGGGCGGGAGGGGTCGAAGTCGCCCACGTGCTGGGCGTCGCCGTGGCCGAGCCCGGTGGTGTACAGGCCGGTGCCGTCGTCGTCGATGGTCGCCGAGCCGTAGACGATCTCGTCCTTCTGGTCGCCGTCGACGTCGGCGGTGATCATGCCGTGGTTGCCCTGGCCCGCGTAGCCGCCGTTGCCCGGGTCGTCGGAGTCGAACAGCCAGCGCTCGGAGAGGTGCTGCCCGTCGAAGTCGACGGCCCAGAGGGTGGCGCGGGTGTAGTAGCCGCGGCCGAACACGGCGGTGGGGTGCTCGCCGTCGAGGTAGGCGGTGGCGGAGGTGAAGCGGTCCACCCGGTTGCCGTAGCCGTCGCCCCAGTCCGAGACGTTCCCGCGGGGGACGCCGTAGTCGATGGTGTCGATCGCGGCGCCGGTGCGCCCGTCGAAGACGGTGAGGAACTCCGGCCCGTCCAGCACCCGGCCCTCGCTGTTGCGCCAGTCCGCATCCGGGTCGCCGATCACGGTGCCCTCGCCGTCGACCGTGCCGTCGGCCGTCTTGACGATCATCTCGGCCCGGCCGTCGGAGTCGAAGTCGTACAGCTGCGGCTGGGAGTAGTGGGCACCGGCGCGGATGTTCACGCCCATGTCGATGCGCCACAGCTTCGTGCCGTCCAGCTCGTAGGCGTCGAAGTACACGTTCCCGGTCACGCCGGAGCGGGAGTTGTCCTGCGAGTTCGTCGGGTCCCACTTCACGACCAGCTCGAGCTCGCCGTCGGCGTCGACGTCCGCGGTCATGGTGTCGTTGGCGCGGTAGGACTGCTGCGTCCCGTCCGCGGCGGTGAAGTCCGCCGGCCGGTCCAGGGGCACGTCGAGGTACTGCTGGGCCCACGGGGAGAACTCCTCGCTCGCCCAGACGAGGCTGCGGCTGCTGGCCCCGTTCTGGATGGCCACGCGGTAGACGGAGTCCGCCGTGCCCTCGGCGTCCAGCAGGTTCGTGGAACCGGTGATGGGCGTGTCGGTGATCCGCTCGCCGTCGCGGAAGATCACGAAGCCCGTGGTCATCGGCTCGTGCCCGAGCAGGCGCCAGGACAGGAACACGCCGTCCTCGGTGACGGCGGCGACGGCTCCGCGGTCCAGCCGCTCGGCGTCGCGCGCGAGGGTCGCGGTGCCGGCGGTCTCGGCGGGGGCGGTCTCGGCCGATGCCGGCGCCGCGGACTCCACGAGGCCGATGCCGGCCGTGCCGAGCGCGAGCGGGAGGGCCAGCAGCAGGGCCGCGGGGCGGCGCAGCATGCGGGACCAGGGAGAGCAGTCGGGGACGGCGGGCGAGGAGGGGGTGGTGCTCGGGTGCATCGTTGCTCCGATCATCGAGGGGTGGGGTGTCGGGAGGGGTGGACGAGGGGACACGGACGGGGTCGGGGGCGGCGTCCGCAGCCGCAGGGACGGGCGTAGGGACCGGGCGGGCCGCGCCGCCGGGCGGGCCGGTCCGGTCACGCCGGCGTGATGGTCAGGCCGTTGAGGTGGCCGGTCCGTCCGCCGATGCCGAGGACCAGCTGCCCGCCGACGACCTGCGCGGGCAGGACGACCTCGCGGGAGCCCGAGTCGACCGCGACGGTGACCGTCCCGCCGCCGGCAGGCGTCAGCTCGGTGCGGGCCGAGCCGAGGGCGTCGCCGACGGTCGCGACCAGGGTGTAGGCGCCGTCGGCGAGGTCGACGACGAACTCGTAGGGGGCGTCGAAGCGGGCCACGAAGTCCCGGGCGACGGCGCCGCCGGCCTCCTCGCCGCGGTCGCGGGAGATCGCGCCCTCGGCGCCGCGCAGGCCGTGGCCCAGCGCCGCGTCGTACCGCGTCGTCTCGCTCACCCGGGTCCAGCCCTCGGCGAGCGGGGCATCGGCCGGGCCCAGGTCGAACCGGGCGATGGCCTCGGCGGTCGCGGTCCGCAGCCCCGGGCCGAGCTCGCCCTCGCCGTGCTCGTTGGCCGCGCTGACGCGGATCTCGTGCTCGGTCGCCTCGGCGAGGCCCCGGGCCTGGAAGCTCGTGCCGGCGGTCGCGCCGACGAACACGGGCTCCTCCCCGACCGGGGCGAGGTGCACCCGGTAGACGTCGGCATCGGCCGCAGCCGGCCAGCTCAGCTCCAGGGTCGAGGCCGAGGCGCCGGTCGCCTCGACGCCGCCGACCGGGTCGGGCACGCCGGCCGAGGCGTGCAGCGCCATCCGGTCGGAGATCGGCAGGTCGAGCGCGGCGACGTCGCGGGCCACGAGGCGGGCCATCTGGATCGCCCCGTACTCCTGGAAGTGGGTGTTGTCGGTGACGCCCGCCGGCCGGTTCGGGTAGATGCCCGGGGCGGCATGCAGGAACACGTCCGTCGCCGCGTCCGGGCCGATGCCGTCGAGGAAGGCCCGGCTGCTCGCGGACAGGTCCACCAGCGGCGCCCCCATCTCCTGCGCGATCGAGATCGCCGCCTCGACGTACTCGGGGAAGCTCACCCGGAACAGCCCGGTCTCCGCGTCGTAGTCGCGCCGGCTCACCGGGGTCACCACGATCGCCTCGCCGCCGCGCTGACGGGTGCCCTCGATGTACAGCCGCAGGTACTCGCGGTAGTCCGCCGGCGGGGTGTAGCGCTCGGGCCGGTTCCACGAGGCGTCGTTGTGCCCGAACTGCACCAGCACGACGTCCCCGGGGCGGATCAGGCGCAGCACCTCGTCCAGCCGGCCCTGCTCGAGGAAGCTGCGCGAGGAGCGGCCGCCGATGGACCGGTTGTCCACCGCCAGGCCCGCCGTGGTGAAGCGGTCGAAGAACTGGCCCCAGCCCGCCTGCGGCATCCAGTACGGGTCGTACGTCTGCATCGTCGAATCGCCCAGGAGGAACGCGGTGGGCCGGCCGCCCCGCTGCCGCGGGGCCAGCGGGGTGATCACCAGGGAGCTCAGGTGCGCGGCCGTGCCGCCGATCTCGAGGGCGAGCTGCTCGCTGACATGCGCCAGCTCGAAGGACAGCTCGAGGATCTCGCCCTGCGCGGCGGCGGTCGGGGCGATCTTCGCGATCTGCGCGGCCGTCACGGCGATGTCCGCGGTCCCGTCCGGGTCGCCGGCGGTGAGCTCGAGGCGGTAGTCGCCCGGGGCGAGGTCGACCAGCAGGGTCGCGCCGTGCGCGGTCACGAAGTCGCCGCGCAGCGGGTCCTTCCCGCCGCGGTCGGCCTCGGCGAGACCGGCGACGTCCGCGAAGCCGAAGCCGCGCTCGGCACTGTACGCGGTCTGCGCGGTGACCTGCTGGAAGCCCGGGGCGACCGCGCCGGGGCCGAAGTCCAGGCGCAGGGCGGTGCCGCCGCCGCGGGTCGGGCCGTCCGCCGCCGCCGGGGCGGCGACCATCGCCCCGAGCGAGGCGACGCCCATGCCGAGCAGCACGGACCGGCGGCCGGGGCGGGGGTGGGACGAGGAGGAGGAGGAGGAGGGGGTCAGGGACGTCATCGTCGATGCTCCTGGGATGGGTGGGGTGGGGGGTCCGCCGCGGCCCGGGGTGAAGCTGACGGTGTCCGGGCCGCGGCGGGGATGTCCAGGCCCTGCTCCGCCCCCATCACGAAACGGGGCAGGACCTGGAGTTCTGGGGGGGTCAACCCTGCCTTCTCGGCTGATCTCCTCGGCACCGGCCTGCGCCGCCGCTCGTTCCTCGCGGCAGCTCCGGCCGGAGCCTTCGTCGATCAGCCCTTGACCGAGCCGATCATGACGCCCTTGGCGAAGTGCTTCTGGAGGAAGGGGTAGATGCACATGATCGGCAGCGTCGCGATGACGATCACCGCGAACTTCAGGCCCTCGGCCGGGGGGATGTAGTTCGGGTCGAGGTTGCCGATGGTGGTGGACGGATCCGTCGAGATCGTCACCTGGCGCACGAACATCTGCAGCGTCCACTTCGAGGAGTCCGAGATGTACAGCAGCGGGGACATGAAGTCGTTCCAGATCGCGACCGCGTAGAACAGCGAGAACGTCGCGATCACCGGCTTCGACAGCGGCAGCATGATCCGCCAGAAGGTGGTGAACTCGTGCGCGCCGTCGATCTCCGCGGCCTCCCGCAGCTCCCCGGGGAGCTGCTGGAAGAAGGTGCGGATGACGATGAGGTTGAAGGGGTTGATCGCCAGCGGCAGGATCAGCGCCCAGTACGAGTCCAGCAGCCCCAGGCCCTTGACCACGAGGAACATCGGGATCATGCCGCCCGAGAAGAGCATCGCGAACAGGATCAGCCGCATGATCAGCCCGCGGCCCACGAGGTTCGGGTCCGCCAGCGGGTAGGCCATGAGCAGCGTCATGGTGATCTGGACGGCCGTGCCCACCACGGTCACGCAGATCGTGACCAGCAGGGAGCGGATGAACGTGTCCGTGGAGAAGATGTAGCGGTAGGTCTCCAGCGTCGGGTCGTTCGGCCACAGGAAGAAGGGCCGGGAGGCGATCTCCACCTCCGTGGCGAACGAGGCCGCCAGCACGTACAGGAACGGCAGGATCGTGAGCGTCGCGAAGCCGAGCAGCACGAGGATGTTGACGAGGTCGAAGACCTTGTCCTGCCGGGAGACGAATCGAGAGGACATCGGGGGCTCCTAGAACAGCGACGACTGGGTGAACCGCTTGGCCAGCCAGTTCGCCCCGAGGATGAGGACCAGGCCGACCACGGACTTGAACAGGCCGATCGCCGTGGAATAGCTGTAGGCCCCGTTGGTGATGCCCATGAAGTAGACGTACGTGTCGAACACGTCCGCGACCTCGCGGTTCAGCGAGTTGGTGAGCATGTAGATCTGCTCGAACCCCGTGTCGAGGAAGTTCCCGATGTTGAGGATCAGCATGATGATGACCGTCGGCGTGATCGCCGGGATCGTCACGTGGCGCATCTGCTGGAAGCGCCCCGCGCCGTCGAGCTCCGCCGCCTCGTAGAGGTTCTTGTCGACCCCGGCGAGCGCCGCGAGGTAGATGATCGTGCCCCAGCCGGTGCCCTTCCACAGCGTCTGCGCCATGATCAGCGGCCGGAACCAGTCCGGGTCCGCCAGGAAGTTCACCCGGGTGCCGAACACGTCGTTGAACAGCACCGTGATGGGCCCGATGTCCAGGGCGAACAGCAGATAGGTCAGGCCCGAGACGATCGCCCAGGACAGGAAGTGCGGGATGTAGATCGCGGTCTGGATGAACTTCTTGAGCATCTGCTTGCGCAGCTCGTTGAGCATGAGCGCGACGATGATCGGCGCCGGGAACGCGATGACGATGTTCAGGAACGCGAGGATCAGCGTGTTGGACAGGAGCCGGCCGAAGTCGGGCCCGGAGAACAGGCGCACGAAGTGGTCGAATCCCACCCACGGGCTGCCGCCCATGCCCAGGAACGGCAGATAGTTCTGGAAGGCGATGGTGATGCCGTACATGGGGGCGTACTTGAAGATCGCGAAGTACGCCAGGCCCGGCAGCAGCATCAGGTACAGGGCGGGGGCCCGGCGCAGCCTCTTCAGGAGGCTCCGGCGCCGGGCCGGCTTCGGCGGGACGACGGGGGCCTCGTCCAGGCCCACCGGCACGTCCGGGGCGGGGGTGGTGGTCATGGTCATCGGCCGCGGACCTCAGGCCCCGGCCTGGTACAGCTCGTTCATCTCGTCGATGACCTGCTGGCCACCGCTGTCGGTCCAGCGCTGCAGCTCCGACGTCAGGCCGGCCTCGTCGAGCTGGCCGGCGAGGAACTTCAGCCGCGCGTCGACGACGATCTGGTCGAGGATCGCACCGTTCTGCGTGTAGGCGTCCGAGACGTACGCCGCGCCGGGGTTGAACACCGCGCTGTCCAGATCCGAGTCCGCGGTCGCCTGGCGCTTCTCCTCCATGGCGGCCTCGGCCTCCCCCGCGGGCTTCGAGCTCAGGCCCAGGTAGCCGTTGGACTGGGTGCCGATCTGCGCGAAGGCGGAGACGTCGCTGGAGACCAGGGAGCCCTCCTCCGACTCGATGGGGACGCTCATGCCGTCCTCCACCTCGTAGTTCACGCCCTCGATGCCGTTGTTCAGCAGGCGCTGGCCCTCCTCGGAGGAGAGCTTGTCCATCACCCCGAGCACGGTGGCCAGCTGCTCCTCGGTCTGCACGGAGCTCTTGGGGATCGCGAGGTAGCCGGCGTAGCCCGGGGTGGGCAGCGCCCAGAGCGTCCCGTCGGGGCTCTTGAGGTTGCCGACCATGGTGACCTTGTCCCCGTAGCCCTCGGGATCGGCCTCCTTGAACAGGCTCAGCAGCTGCTTCCCGCGGGAGCTGACATCGGCGATGATCCCGCCCTGGCCCTTGACGAAGGGGTCGTTCCAGGTGGCGGCGTCCATCGTCGCGTAGTCGGCGTTGGTGTGCCCGGCATCGATGATCGCCTTCATGGAGATGTTGGCCTCGATGAACTCGGGGGCGAGGAACGCCGGCGAGAGGGTCCCGCCCTCCTCCTTCCACACGTTGGCGGTGCCGTGCCAGGTCTCCCACAGGTCGTAGGGGCCGTTGTTCCCGTACCCGCCCCAGGACGGGAGGATCAGGCCGTAGGTGGTCGAGCCGTCGCCGGCCGGGTCCTCCTCGGTGAAGGCGCGGGCGATCTCCTCGAGGTCCGTCGTGGTCACCGGCTCGTCGAGGCCCACCTTCGCGAGCCAGTCCTTGCGCAGGATCACCGAGGCGCGCATGGCGTCGCGGAGGCGGAACACGCCGTAGGTCTTCCCGTTGATGCTCGCGCCGTGGGCGACGTCCGGGTTCTCGGGGGTGAGGTTCGGGTACTCCGCGAGGATGTCGGTGAGGTCCCAGTACCCTCCGGCGGTCGCCGTCTGCACGAACTCGGCGGTCTTGCCGGTCTGGACCATGATGTGGGGGATGTTGTCCGAGGCCATGGTGACGGTGACGCGGTCGCCGTAGCTGGAGTTGGGGACCCAGGTGATCTCCAGCGGCATCCCCACGAACTCCTCGATGGCCTTGTGGAGCTGCCCCTCGGGATCGGGCGCCGTCTCCGACAGCAGCGGGGCCATGATCTTCAGGGTGGTCAGCGGCTCGCCGGAGCCGGAGCCGGAGCCCCCGCCGCAGGCGGACAGTCCGAGGGCGCCGGCGCCGAGGGCGGTTCCGGCCAGGAGGGTGCGTCGAGAGAACATCGTCGTTCCTTTCGTGGGGCGGCCCGTCGCGGAGGCGCGGGGACCGGGAGGAGGTGCGGGGTCGAATTCGGGCGGTGTCGGACAGGGCAGGGTCAGGGGGTCAGGTCGGTCGACGGCGGCGAGGCGCCGGGGCCCGGGGTGCGGGCGTGCCCGTCACGGGCTGCGGCGGGCCAGCAGGTCCTCGTTGCGGTCCAGCGACCGGTCCACGAGATGCTGGGCGATGAGGAGGGGGACGGCCGCCCCGAGGAAGGGGACGAGCCCGGGCAGGGCCCCGCAAATCGCGGCCCACAGGGCGAGGGCCGCCGCGAGGATCAGGGTGGTCGGCAGCTGCGCCAGGGCCAGCACGGCGGCGCGCCCCAGCACCTGCGTGACGGGGACGTCGTAGCGCTCCTCGATCCCGGGCACGTGCAGCAGCGACAGCACCAGGACCGCACCGGCCGCGGCGGCGGGGGCCGTGGCCAGCAGCGGCGCGTCCCGGGCGATGAGCGTGGCCAGGGCCAGCAGCACGAGCAGCCCGGGAAGGGTCATCGTCACCTGGCTGCGCCAGAAGGCGCGCCGCCAGGCGAGGGCCGCGCGGCGGAGGCTGAAGACCTCGCCGCGGGCGGCGCGGGCGGCGGTGTCGACGGCGGCCGCGGTCGCCGGGCCCCAGCCCAGCACGATCCCGCCGGCGAGGGTGCCCAGCACCCAGACCGCCTGGATCGCCAGCGCCCGCAGCACGAGGTCGGTCGCGCCGGAGAGGTAGCCGGCGGCGCTCGTCGGCCCGGGAGCGCGGCGCCGGGTCGGGGCGCCCGCGGGGGCCGCCGGGGCGGGCCGGTGCGCTGCGGCGGTCATGCCAGCGCCTCGATCCGCAGGTCCGAGTACTCCGCGATGAGCGGGGCCATCTGCCGCAGCCCGATGCTGCCGCCGCGCCGCGCCGGCCCGCCGACGGAGCCGTCGTCGTGCCAGCTCAGGCACGCGATCCCGTCGACGGAGAAGGTCACCGTGCCGCCGCGCCAGGTCAGCTCGAGGCGGTACGGCGCGTCGACGTCCAGGACGGCGGGCAGCGGGTCCGCGCCCTGGGCGACGAGGTGGAAGCCATGGCTCTTGCGGACGTTGCAGGTGTGCAGGCGCCGCTCGGTGGGCCACATGCGGCGGTAGTAGGACAGGTGGTAGGCGTCGATCGCGCCGGAGTGGTACTGCTCGTACTCCCCGGTGCGGGCGGGCAGCGCGGGATCGTGGATGCTGCCGCCGTCGCGGCCGCGCGCGGCCCAGAAGATCATCGCCAGGCCGGGCTCGCGCAGCGGGCGGAAGTCGTAGGAGATCCGCACATCGCCCTCGTGCTCGACCGGCAGCCAGGCGACGAAGTTCGCGGCCTGGCCCTCGGCGGGGTCGGCCGCGCTCTCCAGGCGCAGGCGGCCGGCGGGGAAGGATGCGACGGCCGGTCCCTCGAGGGTCCAGTCGGCGAGGTCCTGCGGTCCCGACAGGGCGCTGCGGTACAGCTCGGTGCTCATGGGCGGGGCTCCTCTCCGATCCGATCGCAGCCGCCGTCCGTCCGGCGCCGCGATGCGCCCCGCCATCTTGAATCGTTCCACCGAGCCCGTCAACCGCTTTCCCGAAAGTCGCCCCGGATTGCTCCGGGGGTCCTCCGGGGCGGACTTCGAGTGACCGTTCACTCGATGCGGGCCGCGGCGCTCGGCTCGGGAAGGAATCCCCCGCGCCGCTGCCCTGTGGCCTGCTATCTTGGCGTAAGAGGCCCGATGCAGGCGCCTGCTGGACCCGCCGGAGGGCTGTCACTCGGTGACGGCTGTCCGCCGGATGATGAACGGTCACTCCGTGATCGGATCGTGATACCGCCCCCTGCGGGGCCCCTCACCGCGACGCCGCGGCGCGGCCTCCCCCGCCCCCTCCGAGAGCCCCAGGAGATCCCCCGTGACGACGGTCCGCAGACCCACCATCCGCGATGTCGCGCGGCTCGCCGGCGTCTCCCATCAGACGGTCTCGCGACGCCTGCGCGGGGACCCGACCGTCTCCTCCATGCTCGCCTTCCACATCGACCAGGCCGTCGCGCAGCTCGACTACCGGCCCAGCCTGGTGGCCCGCGCGATGCGCAACCGCAGCACCGGGCGCCTGGCGCTGGTGCTGCCGGCCGGCAACGCCACCAGCTCCCTGCCCCTGCTCAGCGGCGCCAACGAGGCCGCGCGCGAGGCCGGGTACGCCGTCGAGGTCGTCTCCCTGCCCGCCGCCGAGCTGCGCGGGAACCGCGTGGTGGAGCTCGCCGACTCCGGCCTCTACGAGGCGGTGCTGTCCCTGACGGACCTGCCGGACCCGCCCCGCCGCCGCACCGACACGGCGCCGATCATCTCGGCCCCCGTCTACGACGAGCAGATGCGCGACATCGGGCCGATCTCGGAGGCGACCCGGATGGCGGAGCTGGTCACGCATCTGGCCGAGCACGGGCACCGCGACTTCCTGCACGTCACCGCCGATCGCGAGCATCCCGCGTGCACGCGGCGGCGCGAGGCGTTCGAGCGCCAGATCCGCGAGCTGGGGCTGCGCTCGGCCGGCACCATCGACTGCCGGGGCGACGCGGACCGGGCGCGCCGCGCCGTGCTGGACCTCCCGGCCGGAACGCCGGTCACCGCCGTCCTCGCCTCGGACGACACCCTCGCCGCGGGTGCGGTGCGCGGCGCCGTCGAGCGGGGCTGGCGGGTGCCGGAGGACCTCAGCGTCACCGGCTGGGACACCCATCCGCTGAGCGCCGCGATGATCCCCTCCCTCACCTCGGTGGCGGTCGATCACCGCCGCCAGGGCGCGGAGCTGCTCGTCGAGCTGCTGGGCATCCTCAGCGGCGGAGACCCGGTGATGGACCGGCCGGCGATCACCGCGATCCTCTGGCGCGAGTCCACGGGCCCGGCCCCGCAGCGGGCGCGGGAGGCCTGAGCGGGCGCGGTCCGCCCCGCGCCCCGCCCGACGGCACGCGCGGGGCGTGCCGTAGGGTGCTGGCGACCCGACCCGAGCTCACCGAGGAGTCCGTGTGCCCCCGCATCCCATCGACCGGCGCGCGCTGGTCGCCCGCCATGACGTCGAGCTCACCGAGATCGACCCGCGCTCCCCGCTGGGCGTGGGCACCGGGAGCCTCGCGATCACGGTCGATGCCACCGGGCTGCAGACCTTCCCCGAGGCCTACCCCGTCTCCCCGCGCGAGGACGACCGCCCCGACGGCACCCTGCTGGGCACCCTGTCGACCTGGGGCTGGCACAGCCACCCCGAGGCGGCCCACCACGACTGGCGCGACGCCCTGGTCGAGTACGACTCCCCGCGGGGCCCGGTGCCGTACGTGGACATGTCCGAGAACGCGCCGGCCGGCGCCGCGAGATCGGCGTCCGAGGGGGCCGGCGCGGAGCGCGACCGGGTGCTGCGCGGGAACCCGCACCGCCTGGACCTGGGGCGGATCGGCCTGCAGCGCGAGGGCCGCTGGGTGCCTGCGGCCGAGGTCCGCCCCGTCTCCCAGCGGCTGTCGCTGTGGGAGGGCGTGATCCGCAGCGACTGCGAGATCGACGGCCGCGCGGTGCGCACGTGGACGGTCGCCGATCCGGAGCGGGACGTGCTGGCGTTCCGGGTGCGTTCGGCGGCTCTCGTCGAGGGGCTCACCATCGCCCTGGCCTTCCCCTACGGGGGCGCCGACTGGCACAGCGCGCAGGACTGGGACAGCCCCGAGCGGCATCGGACCCGGTGCACCGCGCAGGGCCAGGGCCGCTGGCGCATCGACCGCGTCCTGGACGCCACCCGGTACACCGTCCTCCTGGCGACCGCCGGCGAGGTCACCGTCACCGGCGACCACGAGATCCGCGTCGCCGCCCGCGGGGAGGAGCTGGACCTCGTGGTCGAGTTCCTGCCCGGCGCCCCCGAGGACCGCGCCGAGAGGCCGGTCGCCCTGCCCTCGGTCGAGGAGGTGCTGGCCCGCTCCGCCGCGCACTGGCAGGAGTTCTGGGAGACCGGCGCGGCCCTGGACCTCTCGGCCGCCGGCGATCCGCGTGCGGCCGAGCTCGAGCGCCGTGTGGTGCTCTCCCAGTTCCTCACCGCGATCCACTGCGCCGGCGACATGCCCCCGCAGGAGACGGGCCTGGTCTGCCCGTCCTGGCGCGGGAAGGCGCACCTGGAGATGCACTGGTGGCACGCCGCGCACTTCCCCCTGTGGGGACGGCCGGGCCTGCTGCGCCGCAGCCTGGACTGGTACCGGTCGATCCTGCCCAACGCCCGCGAGATGGCCGCCCGCCAGGGGTTCGCCGGCGCCCGCTGGCCCAAGCAGGTGGGCCCCGAGGGCGAGGAGTCCCCGAGCCCCATCGCCACCTTCCTCATCTGGCAGCAGCCGCATCTCATCCATCTCGCGGAGCTGCTGCGCCGCGCCGAGGGCGGGGCGGTGGTGCCCGAGCTCGACGACCTGGTCACCGAGACCGCCGATTTCATGGCCTCCTTCGCGCTGCCGACGGAGCGCGGCGCCGAGCTGGGGCCGCCGCTGATCCCCGCCCAGGAGAGCTACGGCGCCCTGCGCCGCGAGGTGTGGAACCCGACCTTCGAGCTGGTCCAGTGGCACTGGGCGCTCGCGATCGCCTGCGCGTGGAAGGAGCGCCAGGGCGCGGAGGTCGCGGCGCACTGGGCGCAGGTGCGCGATGCCCTGCGCGCACCGCTCCCCCGCGAGGGCGTCTACCCGGCGATCGCGGTCGCGCCGTACACGATCCGGGAGGACCACCCCTCGATGCTCGGCGCGCTGGGCGTGCTGCCGTCGACCGACCGGATCGACCCGGCCGTGATGCGGGCGACCCTCGAGGACGTGCTGGCGGACTGGGACTGGGACTCGACCTGGGGCTGGGACTACCCCATGATGGCGATGACCGCCGCCCGGCTGGGCGAGGCGGATCTCGCCGTGGACCTGCTGCTGACGCCGGAGGGCAAGAACGAGGTCCTGCCCAGCGGCCACACCCGGCAGACCGGATCGCTGCCGGTGTACCTGCCGGGCAACGGCGGCCTGCTGGCCGCGGTCGCCCTCATGGCCGGCGGCTGGGACGATGCGGCCGAGGGGCCGTGCCCGGGGCTCCCGGCGGCGTGGCGGGCGCGCGCGGAGGGGTTCGTCCGCTCGCCCTGAGGCCCGTGCCCTGAGACTCGTGCCCTGAGGCCCGTGCCCCGTGCTCGCACGGCCGATGCCGCGCGTCCTGGCGGGGGG
>NZ_KK070010.1 GCF_000576425.1 Brachybacterium phenoliresistens
AGACGTCCACAGCGGCCTCGGCGGAGTTGCCGTCGGCATCGGTGCCCGTGACGGTGTAGGCACCCGCCGGGGCATCGGCCGGGACCGGCAGCATCGTGCCGGCCGGAACGGCGCCCGCGTCGTCGGTCGTGACCGGGATCGGGTCGCCCAGCGGGGCGCCCGAGGGGTCGACCAGCTGGAAGGAGACCTCGGAGCCGGGGGCCCAGCCGCTGGAGGTCAGCTCCGTCTCGCCGCCGGCCGGGACCGGGGAGGACGCCTCGAGGACCGGGGCGATGGTGCCGGCCTCGGTCACCTCGAGAGGAGCCTGGACGGTCGCGCCCTGCGGGTCCGTGCCCACGATCGAGTAGTCGGCGCCGGGCGCCGCATCCTCGGGGACGGGGACGACGGTGCCCTCGGGCACGTTGCCGTCGGCATCCGTGGTCACCACGACCGGGTCGCCGACGGGCGAGCCGTCGGGGGCCGTGAGCTGCAGGGTCACATCGTCGTTCGGGAGCCAGCCCGTGGAGGTCACCGGGGACTCTCCGCCGGCCGGGGTCGGCGAGCCGGCCTCCAGCACGGGGGCGTAGACGTCGATCGCCGCATCGCCGGTGTTCCCGTCGGGATCGGTGAGGGTGATCGTGTACGCCCCGGCCGCCGCGTCCTCGGGGATCGGCACCACGGTGCCGGCCGGGAGGTCGCCGTTCGCATCGGTCGTGACCGGGATCGGGTCGCCGACGGGGTTCCCGTCGGGACCGGTCAGCTGCACCGACACCTCGGTGTTCGGCGACCAGCCGCCCGAGGTGATCTCGGACTCGCCGCCCGCGGGCACCGGCGAGGTCGCCTGGACCTCGGGGGTGATCGCGGTGCCGCAGGCGTCGATGCGGACGCCGGCGTTGCCGAAGCCGAGGCGCGCCGCGCCGCCGGCCACGCCGAAGCTCAGCGCGGAGACCTCGAGGCCCGTGAGGGTGGTCTGCCCGTCGGCGGTGGTGCACTCGACCTCGCGCTGGTGGTTGATCTGCACCGAGAACACGTTGGCCGCGATGAGCTCGAGGAAGGGATCGACGGCGGCACGCACCGGGACGGTGATCATATCCGTCTTGATGGTGGTGAATGCGTCGTACAGCAGCCCCGAGGGATCCGAGAGGGCGTCGTTGACAGGAGCCATGACGGTTCCCATGGTCCCGACGACCGTGTCGATGGTCGTGCAGGTGGCGAAGCCGGTCAGGCCTGCGGGGTTGCACTCGTAGTTGGAGACCTCCCCGGCGAGGGTCATGTCCCAGCTGGCGGTGGTGCCGTCGATCGCCGTGACCGTGGTGTGGATGTTGACGCTGTCGAGGGACGCGATCGCGGTGTCGACCGCGAGGGTGATGACCTCCTCGATCACGTCGTGCACGCTCGAGGCCACGAAGGGGTAGGTGTCCGAATCGATCAGCTCGGTGTTCGGATCCTGGTTGTTGAGGCCGACGGGACGATCGATCACGCCGTCGTCGTTGCCGCCGATGCGACCGAGGTCGACCTCCAGGGTGCCCTCGCCCAGGTTGATCGTGGCCAGGCCGTCGTCGGTGGAGATCTCGTCCAGGAGGATCGCGTTCATCACGTCCTCCTGGATGGTGCTGGTCACCTCGGTCTCGACGGTCATGCCCGGCAGCAGCGTGCCGAAGTTGAGGGCGGCGTTGATCGCCTCGACGACCGCGTCCTCCATCTGGCCCGCGGCATCGCTGACGCCGGCGCCGGCATCCTCGATGGCCGGCGAGTGCAGGTTCAGCTTCAGCTCGCCGATGCGGTACTGGCCCGCGCCGCCGACGCCGTCGGGGTCCAGGAAGGTGCCGTCCTCGGCGGTGACGTGCGCGCCGCCCAGGCCGAAGGACAGGTCCGCCTGGTCGATCATCTGATCGGTGATGCCGCTGGTGCCGGTCGCGTCGAAGACCGAGAGCAGGTCGATCTGCGCGGTGCCGAAGTCGCTGTCGGTGCCGTCGAGGGTGAGGCCGCCGTCGGCCCCGGCGATGCCGCTGATCGCGTCACCGTTCTGGCCGTCGGTGGCGGTGGCCTCCGACTGGATCACGCCGACCTCGCCGAAGGCGAGCAGCTGATCCAGCGGGATGGTGATGCCGTTGCCGAAATCGACGACTTCCCCGCCGGCGATATCGCCGCTGAACGGCTCGCGGTTGGGGCCCGGGTTCGACACGGAGCCCGCGTCGGACTGGGCGAGGGCGAGGAGATCCTCGCCGCCGAGCTCGAGGCCGGCGATGCTGGCCTCCGCCTCGGTGGGCTCATCAGGGTAGGTGTTCAGGCCCAGCGCAGATGCCGAGCTGGAGCCGACCAGGGTGCACACGACACCCAGCGCGAAGCCCGAGAAGAGCTTCGGTCGCCAGGCGACCCGTCGATCGGAGGGACGTGGCGCCGAGGCCGGTCCGGAGCGAGTGTCGAGCATGACAATCCTTCCACTGGATAGAAAGACGAGGGCGCCGTCGTGACCCATCGTTCGGCGACAGCACAGCCCCCTCACAGCCATCTAACATGAGAGCTTCATCACGAGTCCACTCCGTGGGATTCTTCGTGCAGGTGTCTGTTTTCTCGGCCCCCGGCATACCGGACTTTTGGCCAGGAACCGACGGCTTCATGGACAACTGTGAACTAATCCGCAGGTCAGAGCGCTCTTTCTGGACGAGAGGCCAGGAGTTCGCCGCCGCGGCGGCCGCAGCGGGCCCCGCGATCGTCCTCGGGGACCATCAGATCGCTTCCGCGCCCCTGACCGGCCGCGGAGCGTGTGATGTCCCGCACGAGGGGCCGATGTCAGCTGCCGAAGTCGACGTACCAGAGCCCGTCGGAGGCCCGGACCATCGGTGAGGGGAACTCCGTGCCGTAGACGGTCAGGCGGATGCTGCCGTCGCCCTGGACCTCGGTGTCGATCCCCTCCGGCGTGAGCAGCTCCCCGAGGTTCTTGAAGTCCTCGGTGGAGTCGGCGTCGGTGCTCGCGGCGAGGATCTCCTCGCAGTCGCGGATCCTGGCTCCGGCGAAGGGCTCCCGTGTGAACGGGTCGAGCATGACGCCGCACGCGGCGTCGTGATCGCCCCGGCCGAGCGCGCGGACGAAGACGAGGAACTGCGCCTTAGCGTCCTCCTCGTCCTGCGCGGAGACCCCGCCCTCGGAGGTCTCCTCCGTGGTGGGCTCCTGCGTGGTGGGCAGCGCGCTGGTGGCCTCCTCCGTCGGCTCGCCCGTGCTCGCCGTCCCGGCCGAGGGCGTCGGCGCGGTCGGACCGGAGCGGTCGTCCCCCTCGCGGTCGAGCACGAGCACGACCACCACGATCACCGCGGCGAGCAGCGCGAGGGCGAGGAGGCAGCCGCAGCCGATCCCGGCGTACATCGGCCAGCCTCCACGGCGGCGGGGCGCAGGAGGGCCGGGCAGGGGCGACGCGGAGTACGACATGACGAGCCTTTCGCGCGGAGGGTCGTGCAGAGCCGGGACGTCCCCGCGACGTGCGCAATGCGATGGACCCCGGCACCGATGGTGCCGGGGTCCGTCGTGGGATGCGAGTCGTGCTCAGATGCCGGAGGAGTCCGCAGTCGGTGCCGGAGGCGGCCCCTGCTGCTTCTTCTGCTCCATGCGGGCGAGCGTGCGGGCGGCGGCGTCGCGGCCGCCCAGGCCGAAGGCCAGGACCGCGGCCGCGGCGAGGCCGATGACCAGGGCGCCGAAGGCCATCTCGATGATTGAGTCGGCCACGCCCATGCTCTTGAGGCCCATGGCCACGAAGAGCGTGATCGTCACGTACTTGACGATGGTGGCCATCTGGCCGGAGAGCAGCTTCTCCAGGAAGGTGGCGATGAAGAAGCCGGCGGCGATGATCGCGGCGCCGAAGACGATGGATCCGCCGAGCTCGAGGATCTGGCTCAGCAGCGCCGTGATCTGCGGGAAGCCGAGCACCTGGGCCGCCATCACGGCGAAGAACAGCACGATCGCGATCTCCACGATCCGGGTGATGGCGGGGACGGCCGACTTGTCCGCGGGCAGGATGTCGAGCTTGCGCAGGTTCGCATCCAGGCCGGCGCCGGTCAGCACCTGGCCCAGCAGGTCGGAGGCGAAGCGGGCGATGATCACGCCGATGCCCAGCAGGACCAGGGCCGCGACGATGTTGGGGATGGCCGCCAGCAGCGTGGAGAGCATCTGCTCCGCGGGGCGGGAGATGCTCGCGATGCCGAGGATCTGCAGCGCCGCGATCGACACGAAGATCATGATGATCCCGAAGACGACGTTGCCGAGGATCTCCGCGATGTTCGGGCCGTCGGACTTCGCGGCGGCCGGGGCGGCGCCCGCGGCGGGGTGCCCGGGTGCCTGGCCGGCGGCGGGCGCCTGGCCGGCGGCCGGTGCCTGGGTATGGGTCGGAGCCTGCGCGAACGGGGCGCCGCTGTCGCCGGCGACCTTCGAGACGCCGGCCTTGGCGCGGCCCATGAGCTTGCCGAGGTCCACCGCGCCGAGGGCGGTGACGATCAGGGACTTGACGATCTTGGCGAGCATCAGGCCGATCATGAAGACGACGCCGGCGCCGATCACGTTGGGCAGGTACGTCAGCACCGTCCCGAGCATGGCGGTGACGGGGCTCAGCACGCCGTCGAGCTGGAAGATGCCCAGGATGACGATGAGGCCCAGCAGCCAGACCAGCAGGGAGGCGATCGCTCCGAGGGACTGGCCCAGGGACGCGGCGTCGACGCCCGGCCGATGCAGGAACCTCAGCTTCGTGGCCGCCTTCGCCACGAGGTTCTTCACGACTCCGGCCAGGATGGCCGTGATGATCAGGATGGCGATGGCGGCAAGAAGTCTGAATCCGAGCCCCACCCAGTCGTAGGAGGTCAAGGTGTCCACAGCGGTCATCTCCTCAGCAGTTCTGGAGTGCGCCGCGTCCGGGGATGTGACCTCGGTCGCAGCGCGCGAGCCACTTCAGGGTAATGACCTGGCAATCTGTTGACCAGGGGTTCCTGGGAATTTGATTACGAATCGGCTACGACCTGCGGTGTCAGAGGTGACCGATGGGTCATGCCGGGCGCAGGGACAGGGAGAAATAGGCCGAGCACGGGTCCTCCCGGTACTCGGCGAACGGGCCTGTCTGCGCGAATCCGTGCCGCGCGTAGAGCCGGTGCGCGGCGGCGAAGAAGGGATCGGTCCCGGTCTCCAGGGCGAGCGTCTCCAGGCCCTCCTCCCGCGCGAGGGCGATGATCCGGCCCAGCACCGCGGCGCCCACGCCCCGGCCCCGCGCCGGCGGGGCGGTGCGCATCGACTTCACCTCGCCGAGCCGCCCGTCATGGCGCTGCAGCGCCCCGATCCCGAGCAGGGTGCCGTCCTCCTCCCGGGCCGAGAGCAGGGTGATCGACGGATCGGCGAGGGCGTCCGGGTCCAGCGCGTGCACGCTCTCGGCCGGCGAGGTGCGGTGCATCTCGCCCAGGTGCTGGGCGAGCAGGGCGAGGACGTCGGCCCGGTGCGGGTCGTCCGCGGAGATGATCATGGGGTCCTTTCGTGGCGTGGGATCGCCCGCCAGTATCGGACGGATCTCTGCGCGAGCCTCACCCGGGGGCGGCGCGAGATCCGATCGTGATGTCGCGGCCGCGGCCGGGCCGCCTTGACCGGTCCGGCCGGGATTGCCACACTCGCCGGCATGACGCCCACGCTCCCGGAGCTGCTCGCCCAGGAGGACGCGCTGGCCCTCCCCCGCTTCACCCATGACGACGCCTGGTGGCTGGGCGGGCGCCTGGTGGACCTCGCCCGGGAGCGGGAGCTGCCGATCCTCATCGACATCCGCCGCGGCGAGCTGCAGCTGTTCCAGCACGCCCGCCCCGGCACCAGCCCCGACAACGCCTCCTGGGTCGCCCGGAAGAACGCCGTGGTGCGGCGCTTCGGCCATTCCTCGCTGCTGATGGGGCAGAAGTACCGCGACCGCGGGACCACCTTCGAGGAGGCCACCGGCCTGCCCCGGGACCGCTATGCGGCCCACGGCGGCGCGTTCCCCCTGATCGTCGCAGGGGCTGGCGTCATCGGGACCGCCACGGTCTCCGGACTCGCCCAGGTCGAGGACCACGCCCTGGTCGTCGAGGGGCTCCAGGCGCTCCTCGCGGAGCAGCGCGGGAGCGCGGCGCAGGAGGGGGCCGACGCGGGGCCGTGATCCCCCGAGGGCGGCGGGGCCCGGAAGGGTCGTAGGGCCCTGGGTCGTAGGGCCCTGGGTCGTAGGGCCCTGGAGGGTCGTAGGGCTCTGGAGATTCACAGAGCCGGGGCGGGGGTGCGGCTCCTCGTCCGCGCAGCGCTGCGGCCGGGAATGCGAGAACCCCGGCTCACCAGGTGAGCCGGGGTTCTCATGCGGTGCGCGAGGGGGGAGTTGAACCCCCACGCCCTTTCGGGCACACGGACCTGAACCGTGCGCGTCTGCCTATTCCGCCACTCGCGCATCTCTCCGGCGCCGGGTTGTAACCCACCGAAGCCGAAGGTTCCTTCAGCTTACCTGCTGGTCTGCGAAGTCCCAAACCGCCGGGGCCGATGGTAACCACGATCACGTTGCCGGCCGCGACAGAGCGGCAGAGGCCCTCCGCCAGCGGGCGCCGATGCCCTCCGCCGGCGGGCAGCAGCGGCCTCCGCCGGCGGGCGGCAGCGGCCTCCGTCAGCGGACGGCGGCCTCCGTCACCGGACGGCGGCGGCCTCCGCCTCGGCCTCGGCGGCCTCCGCGAAGGCGGCATCGGTCGCGGCGGGGTCGATCCGGTGGCGCACGACCACGACGTACAGGACCGTCACCAGCAGCACGACCGGCACACCGACCAGGGCCGCGAGCTGCAGGTCGCGCACCACGGCGATGGTCGCGAACACGCCGACCACTCCGACCAGGCCCGCGACGGCGGTGGCGACGCCGCCGGGCAGGCGGAAGGTCTCCTGGCCGTCGCGGCCGCGCCAGTAGGAGATGTAGCTGATCAGGATCAGCGCCCACACCAGCAGCACGGAGAACACCACGAGGCTCATCATGTAGCCGAACACGCCGCCGGCACCGGTGAAGGCGAGCACCGCCGCCAGGACGATGCCGGCGGTGCTCATGGCGATCCCGCGCACCGGAACGTGGCGGGGAGAGAGCCGGTGGAGGAAGGCCGGGGCCATCGCATCGGCCGAGAGCGAGTGGAGCATGCGGCTGCCGGCGTAGAGGTTCGCATTGGCCGCCGAGAGCGCCGCGATGAGCACGATGATGTTCGTCAGCGAGGCGGCGCCCGGGATGCCGATCCGGTCGAAGACCAGCACGAAGGGGCTCGCGGTGACGTCCTCCCCGGCGCCGGAGGCCTGCTGCCACGGCAGCAGCGCGACGACCAGGCCCACCGCGAGGACGTAGAAGAAGGCCAGGCGGATGATCGTGGTGCGCGCCGCGGTGCGGATCGCGGTGCCGGGATCCTTCGCCTCGGCCGCGGTGATCGACAGCAGCTCGATGCCGCCGAAGCTGAACATCACCACGCTCATGGCGATCCAGATCGAGGCCGCGCCGTTCGGGAGGAAGCCGCCGTCGCCGGTGAGGTGCGTCAGCCCCGGGGCCGGGGAGCTGGGCAGCCCCACGAACACGAGGAACGCGCCGATGAGGATGAACACGAGCACGGCGACGACCTTGATGCTCGAGAGCCAGAACTCGATCACGCCGAAGGAGCCGACGCTGGCGAGGTTGATGCCCACGATGATGGCAGCGAACAGCACGATCCCGGCCCACAGCGGGACGCCGGGCGCCCAGTAGGTGAGGTACGTGGCGCAGGCGACGAGCTCGGCCCCGGTCACGCAGATGGTGACGAACCAGTACAGCCAGCGGGTCAGGTACCCCCAGTACGGGGAGAGGAAGCGGGCGGCGAGGGTGCCGAAGCCGCCGCGCACGGGGTAGCGCGAGGCCATCTCGCCCATGCTCAGGGCGATGGTCGCGGCGATCGCGGAGCCGAGGGCGAAGCAGACGATGACGGCGGGACCGGCGATGCCGATCGCGGCGCCCGAGCCGAGGAACAGCCCGGTGCCCAGGGCCGAGCCCATGGCGATCATGGCCATCTGCCCGTGCGTCAGCGAACGGGACAGGGAGCTTCCGGCGGGCGCCGCGGGGGATGCGGAGGAGGAGGGTGCGGAGTTCACCCCAGGGATCCTACGGGCGCGGCGCCCCCGCTTGCAGTAGTTAGCAATCCTAACTACAGTGGGGGACGTGACCTCCCCCGACCCTGCCCTCTCCCTGGTCCTGGCGTGCAGCCGCTTCGCCCGGCTCTCCACCCGGATGGCCGATGTCGGCGTCTCCTCCGTGACCTGGCGCATCACCGCGACTCTCGAGGCCCGCGGGCCGATGCGGCTGTCGGAGATCGCCGCCCGCGAGCAGGTCGCCCGACCCACCGCCACCGCCGCCGTCCAGCGGCTCGAGGCGGAGGGTATCCTCTCGCGCCGACCCGACCCGGAGGACGCCCGCTCGGCCCTGATCGAGCTGACCCCCGCGGGACGCGAACGCCTCGCCGCCTGGCGCGAGCGCCTGGCCGCCACGGTGGCCGAGCTGCTCGCCGACGTCCCCGCCGAGGACCGCGCCGCGCTCGAGCACGCGAGCGAGGTCCTGCACCGCATCATCGACACCTCGGAAGGAACGCTGCCCCCCGCATGAGCACCACCTCGACCCCCTCGACCACCGCCTCCCCCTCCTCCTCGCTGCTGGGCGACGCCTTCCGCCAGCCGCGCGCGGTCTGGGCGATCGCCTTCGCCGCGACCGTGTCCTTCATGGGCATCGGACTGGTCGACCCGATCCTCCCGGCCATCTCCACCGAGCTGGACGCCTCCCCCACCCAGGCGATGCTCCTGTTCACCAGCTACCTGTTCATCACCGCGATCGCCATGCTCTTCACCAGCTGGGCCTCCTCCCGGCTGGGCGTGAAGCGCACGCTGCTGACCGGGCTCGCACTGGTCGTCGTCTTCGCGGCGCTGTGCGCGGCGTCCGGCTCCGTCGGCGAGATCATCGGCCTGCGCGCCGGCTGGGGCCTGGGCAACGCCCTGTTCATCTCCACCGCCCTGGCCGCGATCGTCGGCGCCAGCGCCGGACCGAGCGCCGGGGCGATCATCCTCTACGAGGCCGCGCTGGGACTGGGCATGGCGGTCGGGCCGCTGCTGGGCGGGCTGCTGGGCTCGGTGTCCTGGCGGGCCCCCTTCGCCGGCACGGCCGTGCTGATGGCCGTCGGCTTCCTCGCGATCACCGCCCTCCTGCGCGCCGAGCCGCGACCGGCCCGGGTCTCCCCGCTGGCCTCGATCCGCGCCCTCGCCCACCCCGCGCTGCGCACCCTCGCGCTGACCGCCGTGTTCTACAACTTCGGCTTCTTCACCCTGCTGGCCTACTCGCCCTTCCCGCTCGAGGCCGCGGCCGCCGCGCAGGGCACGGAGTTCGGGGCCATGGGCATCGGCGGGGTGTTCTTCGGCTGGGGCCTGGCCCTGGCGATCACTTCCGTGCTGGTCGCCCCGGTCCTCACCCGCCGCTTCGGACTCCTGCCCACCCTCGTGGCGACCCTGGGCCTGCTCACGCTGGTGCTGCTGGCCCTGGCCCTGCTGCACACCTCCATGGTCGGCATGATCGTGGGCATCGTGATCGGCGGGCTGCTGCTGGGCGTGCTGAACACCGTGCTGACCGAGACGGTCATGGAGGCCACCGACCTCCCGCGCGGCGTGGCCAGCTCCGCCTACTCCGGAGTGCGCTTCCTCGGCGGGGCCGTCGCCCCCGCCGTGGCCGGCCCCCTCGCGGCCGCCGCCGGGGCCGCCGCCCCCTATGAGCTCGCCGCCCTCGCCATCGTGATCTCGATCGTCATGCTGCTGGTGGGCCGCCGGCACCTCGCTGCGGTGGGCGGGGACCACGGCGCCGCGCCCCACCTCGACGCCCGCTCGGAGGCCGAGGCCATCACCGCCGGCGACGAGGCCTGATATGAGGGGTTGCCCTGTCAAGAGGGCAAGGTGAAGCGGGGCATCCGTCCGTCGGCGGGTGCCCCGCTTCGTCGTCCCTGCGGCAGGGCAGGGGTCCTGGTGCGGGCGTGTCGTGATGACGCGTGGTCAGTCTGATATTCGCGGGTTGGTCACCGCATGTCGCTGTTCCGGCGTGAGGAGCGATGCTGGTCTGAGGTCGAGCGTGGCCACGACGTGTCGTGACTGCTCACAGGCCTTCCGCTGGTCTCCTCGGCGCGCTGCACGCTGCCAGGACCCCGGGCCGGGCCCGAGGGGCGAGTCCAGGAGTCAGGCGTCCATCGTGGCCACCGACCAGCACCAGCCCGCGAGCTCGCGAGCGATCGCGGTGTTCGCGACCGTGTGCTTCTTCTTGTGCGCATCCAGCACCAGCCAGCGGCGGTGCAGACGCCGGTTCCCGGCATCAGCCCGCGCGACCACCGCGGCCGGCGCCACCGCCCACCGGTCCCGCATGACTTTCCCCGGCCGATACTGCGGCTTGTGGTGCCAGGCCGCCTCGATCAGCAGCCGCCTCGCGTGCGTGTTGCCGGTCTTGGTGATCCTGCCCTGGGAGCGTGACTGTCCGGAGGAGTTCTCCGAGGGGACCAGCCCGAGATACGCCGCGATGGACCGCCCGGTGAAGCGGTGCCAGTCCCCGATCTCCACCGCGAGCGAGAACGCGGTCAGCGTGGAGATCCCGCGCAGGCACGCGATCCGCCGCGTGAGCGCGGTCCACTCCGAATCCTCGGCCAGGGCGAGGATCTGCGCGTCCAGCCGGTTCCGGCGGGCCAGGGCGTGCTCGACGGCGTCGTGGTAGTCATCGAACACGACCCGGGAGACCTCGCCGAACAGCTCCACGTCCCGGTGGGCCATCTGTCGCATCCATGCCTCGTGCTTGAGGGTCCAGGCGTCGCCGTCGGTGTAGTAGTGGCCGTGGCGCAGGAGGTATTTCCCCAGCCGGTGCCGGGCGGTCATCAGGTCCCGCCGCGCATCATCGCGGGCGCGCACGAGATCGCGGACGACCTCGCGGGAGCGTTCCGGGATCGCGACCGGGGTGATCGAGTCGTTACGGGCCAGACGCGCCAGCAGCAGGGCATCGTTCTTATCCGTCTTGATCTTCTCGCCCGGCGGGCGCAGCAACTTCGACGGAGCTGCGACCTGGACCGCGAACCCGGCCTCGATCAAGGCCCGGGCGAGCTCGAAGCCGGTCGGGCCGGCCTCATAGGTGAACCGGATCGTGCCATGCTCAGCAGCGATCTGGGTGGCGTAGTCGCGGACCAGAGCTGTATCGGCGGGAATGGATTGGTGGATGATCTCGCCCGTGACCGTGTCGATCGCGCAGGCCTTCACACTGCGGGCATGGACATCCAGCCCCACGCTAGTACGCTCGATGAACACCGGGGCCTCCTCTGCATGTCGGCACCCCGACCCCGACCGGTCAGGGCGATCCACGAACTCTGCACGGTGAGGCCCCGGCCCACAAGACCACCGGAACCCGCCGCCCTCATAGGGTCTGAGCCCGGAGCCCGGGCCGCAGGCGTGGGCGGGCACGATCGGCTGCGTCAGGGCCGTGAGCCCGGCGATCGCCGGGCTCGCGGCCCTCAGATCGCCGTCCGTGCCCGCCGGGCTCGGCCCGGCCCGGCCCCGTGGGCGTCGCGAGGCCCGCTGCTCGTGATTCCCGCGAGGTCACCTCGCGGCCGGCGCGTCCTCATCCTCGTCCCGCGGGGCGATGTCGGGGCGGGCGTCGCCGTACAGCCGGCGCTTGAGGAGATCGGCCACGACGAGGGAGATCAGCACCCCGATCAGGGTGACCGTCACCTTGTCGTTCCCCGCCAGGGGCGACAGGTACGCGATCAGCGCCGTCGCTGCCAGCAGTGCCCCCACGATCAGGGTGATCCCCTTGTTCCCGATGATCAGCATGCTCCTCACACTATCGCCGGCCGCGCCGGCGGGCGTGCCGCCGGGCGTGCCGACGACGAGGCCTGGGCCCGGAGCCCCGACCGTGGGCGCGGGCGTGCACGAACGGCTGCGTCAGGGCCGCGAGCCCGGCGATTGCCTGGCTCGCGGCTCTCAGACCGCCATCCGTGCACGCCGAGGGCGCACCGAGGGGCGCGCCGGGGGGCCCCGGGGCCCGCGCCGGGGATGCAGAAGCGCCCCGCACCGTGAGGGTGCGGGGCGCTTCCGATGTCCGCCGTCGGGCCGGAGCCCGGCGATCAGCGCGCGAGCGCGATCAGACGGTGGCGCCCTTGGCCGCGACGACCTGGATCACCAGGTTCGCGAAGACGTCCTCGTGCAGACGCACGGTCGCCTTGTGCTCGCCCAGGGACTTGATCGGGGCCACGAACTCGACCGCGCGGCGGTCGATGTTCTTGCCGTGCACCGCTGCGATGCCCTCGGCGACCTCCTTGGAGGTGACGGCGCCGAAGAGGCGACCGCCCTGGCCGGCGCGCTCGGCGACGACGACCGGCTTGGACTGCAGCAGGTCCTTGAGGGACAGCGCCTCTTCGAGGGTCGCGATCGCACGCTTGCCACGGGCGGCGCGGATCTGGTCGAGCTGGCGCTGGCCGCCCTTGGTCCACGGGGTCGCGAGACCGCGCGGGAGCAGGAAGTTGCGCGCGTAGCCGTCCTTGACCTCGACGACATCGCCCGCGGTGCCGAGGCCGGTGACCTCGTGGGTGAGGATGAGCTTGCTGGTCATGTGCTTCCCTTCCTCGCTCAGCGACCGGAGGTCGAGTAGGGCAGCAGGGCGATCTCGCGGGCGTTCTTCACGGCCTTCGCGATCTTGCGCTGCTCCTGCACGGACACGCCGGTGACGCGCCGCGCGCGGATCTTGCCGCGGTCGGAGATGAACTTGCGCAGCAGAGCTGCGTCCTTGTAGTCGACGGTCTCGACGCCCGCTGCCTTCAGCGGGTTCTGCTTCTTCTTCGGCTTACGAAGAACAGGCTTCGCCATCGTGGTGCTCCTTCTTCTGTATGGAGCCCGGGCATGCACCCGGGATGGATTGGTTCTCTACGGGGTGGCGGCCGATCAGAACGGCGGGTCGTCGTACCCGCCCTGCTGGTTGCCGCCTGCCCACGGATCCGCGCCGGCGCCGCCGGGGTTGCCCTGGCCGCCGTAGCCGCCCTGACCGCCCTGGTTGCCGCCGAAGCCACCGCCCTGCGGTGCACCCTGGGGCGCCCCGCCGAAGCCGCCGCCCTGGGGGGCGCCGCCTCCGCGCTGGCCTCCGCCGAAGCCGCCACCGCCGCCGCGCTGCACCTTGGTGGGCTTGGCGGTCGCGTAGCGGAGCGAGGGGCCGATCTCCTCCACATCGAGCTCGATGGAGGTGCGGTTGTTGCCCTCGCGGTCGGTGTAGGAGCGCTGCTTGAGGCGACCCTGCACGACCACGCGGGTGCCCTTCTCGAGGGACTCGGCCACGTTCTCCGCGGCGTCGCGCCAGATCGAGCAGCGCAGGAACAGGGCCTCGCCGTCCTTCCACTCGTTCGCCTGACGATCGAACGTCCGAGGCGTCGAGGCGACGGTGAAGTTGGCGACCGCCATGCCGGACTGCGTGAAACGCAGCTCGGGGTCAGCGGTGAGGTTGCCGATCACGGTGATGACGGTGTCTCCGGCCATGGATGCTCCTGTGCTCCGGGTGCGGGGGTGACGGATCTGGATCCGTGGTGGTCGCGACCGCCCTCAGACGAGGCCGGTCGCGGAGGACGTCACTTGGCGTCGAGGCGCATCAGCTTGGTGCGCAGGACCGACTCGTTCAGGCCCAGCTGGCGGTCCAGCTCCTGAGCGGTCGCAGAGGTCGCGGTGAAGGTGAGGACGATGTAGATGCCCTCGGTCTTCTTGTCGATCTCGTAGGCGAACTTCCGCTTGCCCCAGACGTCGACGTTGTCGACGGTGCCGCCCTCGTTGGGGACGACCTGGACAAGCTTCTCGAAGGTCCCGGTGACGGTCCGCTCGTCGACGGACGGGTCGAGGATGACGACCATTTCGTATGTGCGCATGTTCGAGTACCCACCTCCTGTGGTCTTCGCGGCCACGGTCTCTCCGTGGCAGGAGGGTTCATGCCATCCGGCCGCGCATCGGCGACGCGCGGGACGGACCGTGCAAGCCTACCCGTCGCCCGGGACCTCCGATAGGGCACGATCAGCCGGTGCGCCCCGGATCACAGCACGGCTGCGATCACGCTCTCCGCGGCGCCCCGTGACCTGCGACACGCGCTGATAGGTTCACGGGGTGCTCCCCGGCGACATCACCCACCTCACCTCCCTGTCCCGACCGGTCCTCGCGCCCGACGGCAGCTTCGCCGTCTACGCCTCGTCCCGCCCTGACCTGCGCGCGGACCGCGCGGTGGGGCAGCTCTGGCGCGTCGACCTGCTCCCGCCCGATCCCGCCGACGGCACGGGCGCGGCGCGCGCGGCGGGTCCGCCGCGACGCCTGACCCGCGGGGTGTCGGACACGAGCCCGGCGCTCTCGCCCGACGGCCGCGTCATCGCCTTCCTGCGGGCCGATGACCGGGGCCGCCGCCAGATCCACCTGGTCGACGCCCGCGGCGGCGAGCCCCGGGCGATCACGACGCAGCTGCTGGGGGTGGACGCCTTCACCTGGTCGCCCGACGGCTCCTGCCTGGCGTTCACGGCCCGGGCGGCCGAGCCGGGACGGTACGGCGACGTGCCGGGCCTGGCGCCGGAGGCGGAGCGTCCGCGGCGCGTGACGGGCCCGCGCTGGCACGCCAACGGCGTCGGCTGGACGGCGGACCGGCCCGCGCACGTCTTCGTGGTGCCGGCCGTCTCCGTCGAGGAGGAGCCGGCCTACCCCGTGGCCCCGCATCCCGACGGCCCGCTGGCTGCGGTGCCGCCGGTGCGGTGCGTGCAGCTCACGGCGGGCCGCGCCGAGCACGGACCGATCTGCTTCGCCGCCGACGGCGCGCAGGTGCTCGCGGTCCGCGAGGATCCTGCGGCCGACATCGGCGACCTGCGCACCGAGGTCATCGCGATCCCGGTTCCTGCGCCCGCGCCGGGGCCGGACGGCTTCGCGGACGGTCCCGACCGGGACGGGTCCGGCGGGGACCGTCCCGACGGGGACGGCTCCGACGGGGAGTGCGCGCCGGCCGCGCCCCGGATCCTCGTCCCGCGCGAGGAGGGGCTGCGCATCCAGCGGATCGGCATCGGCCCCGGCGGGGCCCCCGCGATCCTCGCCAGCCGGCCGATCGACGGGCGCGACCCGATCGCGCCGGACGTGGCCCTGTGGCTGCTGGAGGAGGCGGGGCCGCGCCGGCTCACCGATCCGGAGACGCTGGACGTGGGCGCGGCCGGATCGGAGATCATCGCGCTCGGCGAGGACGTGCTGCTGCGCGCCGCCCGCCGCGGCCGCGTGCACCTGGTGCGGGTGTCCGCCGACAAGATCGTGCGCGATGTCGTCGCCGGCGACGTGGTGGTGGGCGGCGCCGATGCGGTGCTGCTCGCCGCCGCACCCGCTCCCGGCGAGGACGGGAGCGACGGCGAGGACGGGAGCGACGTCGAGAAGGGCCGCCGCGGCCCCCGCGAGATCGTGCTGGCGTCCCTGGCCTCGCCGGTCTCCTCCGGTGTGCTGGTTGCGGCGGGCGATGATCCGGCCGCGCCCGCGCTGCTCGTCGACGCCGGCGCCTCGCTCCGGGAGGTCACGGAGATCGCTCCCTCGCAGGAGCTGGAGATCATCGGCCGCAGCGGGTACCCCGTCCACGGCTGGCTCACCCTGCCGCCCGGCGCCCCCGCGGCAGGCTCCGGCGCGATCCCGCTGATCCTCCTGATCCACGGCGGCCCGTACGCCGCCTACGACGTGGCCGTCTTCGACGAGGTGCAGACCCTCGTCGAGGCGGGGTACGCCGTCGTGCACGGCAACCCGCGCGGTTCGGCCGGCTACGGCCGTGCGCACGGGCGCGCCGTGAAGGGGGCCTTCGGGACGGTCGACGCGGAGGACGTGATCGATCTGCTCGAGGGCGCGCTGGCCGCGGATCCGCGGCTGGACGGCCGGCGCCTGGGGATCATGGGCGGCTCCTACGGCGGCTACCTCACCGCCTGGATCATCGCCCACGACCACCGGTTCCGCGGCGCCATCGTGGAGCGCGGCTTCCTGGACCCGGTGAGCTTCCAGGGCACCAGCGACATCGGCTCGTACTTCGGCGACCAGTACATCGGCACCGAGCGCGAGGACATCGAACGCCAGAGCGCCTTCGCGCGGGCCGGGGCCGTGCGCACGCCGACCCTCGTCATCCATTCCGAGCAGGACCTGCGCTGCCCGCTCGAGCAGGGCACCCGCTACTACGCGGCGCTGCAGCGCGCGGGCGTGGAGACGGAGATGCTCATCTTCCCCGGAGAGGACCACGAGCTCACCCGCTCCGGCCGCCCCCGTCATCGGGTGGAGCGCTTCGAGGCCGTCCTGGAGTGGTGGGAGCGCCGCCTCGGCGGCGCCTGACCCCCGATCGGCCCGGCCGTCCCCCGGCCGGGCCGATCTCCCGAACCGGCCGGGCCGCCGAGGGCGGTGCGACCGGTTCCCCCGACCAGCCCGGCCGCTCCCCTCGGGCGGCCGGGCCGGTGGTCTGCGTCGGCTCAGAACACCTCGATGACGGCGCCGGTGAGGTCGGTGCGCACGGTGGCGCTGTCGCGCTCGGACGCGACGCTCACGAGCATCTGCAGGTCCAGGGAGGTCGGCGTGTTCCGGCTGATGCTGATCCCGGTGGACTGCCCGCCCTCGATCTCGGAGGCCCCCGGGGCGGACTCGACCGCCGCGACGACCCCGGCGGGATCGATGTCGTCGGTGCTGAACACGTTCTGCTCGAGGGCCTCGACATCGCCGCCGTAGTCCACGGGGACGGGCTCCTCGGAGAGCTCGCCGTCGGTGCACGACCAGGAGTTCAGCTCGCCCGGGGCCGCGGGGTCCACGGCGTCGAACGTGATGTAGCCGCTGGCGAGGGTGATGTGGGTCAGCTGCGCGGGCGAGGCGCCCACCCGGTCCTCGAGGGCGGTGATCGCAGCATCGACGTCCTCGGCCGTGAGGTCGCTCAGGAACGTCGCGGCATCCGCCTGCGCACCCGCCTTCGCGTCCTGGAAGGAGGTCGGGGCCTCGTCGCCGCTGTCGCCGATGCCGAGCACCCCGCAGGAGCTGAGGGCGGCGGTCAGGAGGATGGCGGCGGCGGCGCGGGCCGTGCTCCGCGGGAGGGTTGCGCGCATGGGGTGTCCTTCTCGGATGCGGGATGGGCCGGCCGGGCCCTCGGCCGGGCCGGGACGCATGCCCGCGGACCGCGAGGTGCGGGCCATGCGCCGCACACATGCTATCGCAACATGACGTTGCATTAGTGGGCGCGGGTTCGGGCCGATGTCGACCGGCAGGGATACTGGGGCGATGGCCGAGCAGGAGCAGACCCCGCAGCGGCGCCCGGGCGGCCGCAGCGCACGCATCCAGCAGGCGGTCTTCGCCGCCGTGCTCAAGGAGGTCGTCGCACAGGGCTATGCGAAGGCGACCCTGGGTGCGGTCGCCGAACGCTCCGGCGTGCACCGCACGACCATCTACCGGCGCTGGTCCGATCTCGACACCCTGCTCGTGGAGGCGCTGCGAGACCGCTCCGGCCATCCCGTCGTGCCCCGGGACACCGGCGCCCTCGCCACGGATCTCGCGGCGTACGCGCAGGACATCGTGGAGGTCCTCGCCGCGGACACCGGGCGGATCATCAGCGCGGTGCTCGGCTCCGAGGCGGCGCGCCTGGACGGGGTGCGCGGGATCCTCGGCGAGGTCCTCACCACGCGCCGGCCCCTCTCCTCGGAGATCGTGCGGCGGGCCGTCGCCCGCGGAGAGGCCCCCCGCGGGACCGTCGACGTCGAGGTGATCGACCACCTCGTCGCGCCGCTGTACTTCCGCCTGCTGCTGACCGGCGAGCCCCTGGACACGGACGTGGCCCGCCGCTGCGCCGCAGCCACCACGGCAGCGGTCCGCGCCGGCATCTTCGTCCGGGAGCCGGGCCCGGCCAGCGGTTCTCCCAGCGGCCGATGAACGCCGCAGCGCCCTGCACCAGGGCGGTGCAGGGCGCTGCGGCGGGCTGTCGTCGCGGGATCAGGCGGTCCGGCCGGTCCCTTCGGTCGGGGCGTCGGTGGGCTGGCCGCGGTCCCTCCGCGTGTCGCCTCTGCCCGGGGAGCCGTCTCCCTGCTCCGTCTCGCCGCCGGCCTGCTCCTCCCCGTCGTCCTCGGACTCCTCGGTGGCGTCGGCCTCCGGTTCCCCGGACGTCGGGGCCTCCGACGTGGGAGCCTCCGAGGACGGCTCCTCGGTGGCCGGGGCCTCGGAGCTGGGCTCCTCCGTGGTGGGCGCCTCGGAGCTGGGCTCCTCGGTCGGCTCCTCGGACGGCTCCTCGGTGGGCTCCTGGGTCGTGGGCTCCTCGGTCGCAGGGGCCTGGGTGGTGCGCGAGGGCTCGTCCTCGTCGTCGTCCTGGGTCTCGCGCGGGCGCTGGTTGTCCAGGCGCACGGCCTCCGGGAAGTCGAGCTTCTCCTGGCCCTCGAGGGAGGGCTTCATGATGCCGGTCCAGATCTGCGTCGGGAACGAGCCGCCGGTGATGCGGTCCACGCCGCCGAAGGGCGTGAGGGACTGCTGGGAGCCGTCCTCGCCGGGCTGGAACATGCCCACGGCCGTCACCAGCTGGGGCGTGAAGCCGACGAACCAGGCCGAGCGGAAGCTCTCGGAGGTGCCGGTCTTGCCGGCGACGGGGCGCCCGTCCATGTTCTGGCGGATGTAGCGGGCGGACCCGGTGCTGGGCGGGCCCTGCAGGGCCACGGTCGCGTTGATGGCGACCCCCTCGTCCAGCACCTCCTTGGGGGCCTTCTCGTGCTCGTACTCGGTGCTGCCGTCGGGGTTGGTCACGGACTTGACCATGTACGAGGGGTTGTAGTCGCCCTGCGCCGCGATCGTCGCATAGGCCTCGCCCATCTCCAGCACCGTCGGGCTGGCCGAGCCGAGCACGTTGGAGGGGTAGGCGTCCAGGTCCGGGGTGTCCTCGGGCAGGCCCAGCTGGATCGCGACGTCCCGCGTGCGCTCCGGCCCGATCTCGAGGTTCAGCTCCGCGAAGGCGGTGTTGATCGAGTGCGTGACCGACTCGGTGAGGGTGACGCTGCCGTAGGAGACGTCGCTGAAGTTCTTCACCCGCCAGTCGTCGCCGGGGACGTCGAAGGTGCGGGGCGAG
Organism: Brachybacterium phenoliresistens; assembly: GCF_000576425.1. Taxonomy (GTDB): domain Bacteria; phylum Actinomycetota; class Actinomycetes; order Actinomycetales; family Dermabacteraceae; genus Brachybacterium; species Brachybacterium phenoliresistens. The sequence continues at coordinate 19,109 of NZ_KK070010.1, forward strand.
TTCCCGTTGAACCGCGAGTTCAGGCTGTAGCCGTCCTCGAGGGCGGCCACCAGCGTGAAGGTCTTGAAGATCGAGCCGGCCTGCATCCGGGACTGGCTGGCGTCGTTGTAGGACTGGGTGACGTAGTCCGCGCCGCCGTACATGGCCTTGATCGCGCCGGTGGACGGGTCGATCGTGATGGTGCCGATGCGGTTGTTGGCGGGCCGGTCGTCGGGGAGGTCCTCGATCGCATCGACCGTGTTCTGCTGGATCGCGGGGTCGATGGTGGAGACGATCGTGTACCCGCCGGTGTCGATGTCGTCCTCGTCGAAGCCCTGACGCTTCAGCTCCGACTTCACGTACGCGATGAGGTAGCCGTTGGGGCCGGCGAGCGCGTTGGAGTTCGCGTTGTCGACCGTCGCCGGGAACTCGAGCGCCTCGGCCTCGTCGGCGGTGAGCGTGCCGGTCACGTTGACCTGCCGCTCGATCACGCGGTCCCACAGGGACGCGGCGCGCTCGGGGTTCTTCGCCGGGTCGTAGACCGAGGGCGCCGGGATCACGGCGACCAGCAGCGAGGCCTCCGCGTCGGTGAGGTCCTTCGCGTCCTTGCCGAAGTAGGCCTGGGAGGCCTCCTGCACGCCGTAGGCGCCGCGGCCGAAGTAGATGGTGTTGAGGTAGCGCGAGAGGATCTCGTCCTTGGACAGGGACTGATCCGCCTTCAGCGCCATCATCGCCTCCTGGGCCTTGCCCCAGTAGGAGGTGTTGGTGCCCGTGTAGTAGCGCTCGACGTACTGCATGGTGATCGTCGAGCCGCCCTGGCGGGCGTTGCCGGAGAGGTTGTTCACCAGGGCGCGCACGATGCCGCGCGGGGAGACGCCGCGGTTCTCGTAGAAGGTGGAGTCCTCGCTCGCGACGACCGCCTCCTTGACGTTGTCCGGGATCTCGTCGCTGGGGATGATCGTACGGTTGACCTGGGAGAACTTCCCCATCTCCGTGGTGCCGTCGGCGAAGTACACGCGCGAGGACTGGGCGACGGCGACATCGCTGGGCTCGGGCACATCGGTGGTCTTGTACATCCACACGGCGAAGGAGACGCCGGCGATCACGAGCAGCGCGAAGGCGCCGATGATCATGCGCAGCGAGGGGAACCAGCGCCACACGCCCTTCTTCCCGGCGCGCGGGTAGTTCAGGAGGTTCTTGCGCGGCTTCGCGCGCGCCAGTCCCGCCCCGCCCGCGGCGGCCGCGGTCGTCGCCGCGCCCTGGGAGCGGGAGGTCCCCTTGGTCGAGCCCGTGCGCGAGGACGAGCCTGCGGAGCCGCCCTTCGCCCCGGACCGTGCCGCGGCGCCGCCGGCGGCCCCGGCTCCTGCCGCGGCGTTGCGCTTGGTGCGGGAGGTGCCCTTCACCTCACCAGGGGTCTTGCCCCCGGGAGCGGCGGGGCTGCGGCGGACGCCGGCTGCGCGTCGCGCGCCGGGCTTGCCCGAACCGGGGCTGGACGAGCCGCGGGAATCGCTCATGGTGGCTCCTGCTTCCTGGCCGACTGGCTTCCTGGACGATCTGGGGCACGAACCGCCAGGGGTCCGCGATCATTCAGTATGGGCGCGCACGGCAGGCACGGATACGACCCGGCGGGGACTCTCACACGGTTTCCACGACTGGTGCGACGCCGCTCACAGTAGACGCCGGGCGCCCCGCAGGGCTTTCAGCGGATGCTCATCGACGGTGCCGGCGCCGTCAGCGCGCGGCCCACCACGCCTTCAGCTCCTCCTCGGCGCGCTCACGGCCCAGGGGGCCGTGCTCCATCCTCAGCTCCAGGAGGTGCTTGTAGGCCTCGCCGACCTCGCGGCCCGGTGCCAGGTCGAGGATCTGCATGATCTCGTTGCCGTCGAGGTCGGGGCGGATCCGACCGATCTCCTCCTGCTCGGCGAGCTCGGCGATGCGCGCCTCGAGCTCGTCGTAGGCCCGCGCGAGGGCGCGGGCCTTGCGCCGGTTGCGGGTGGTGACATCGGCCCGCGTGAGGCGGTGCAGGTGCTCCAGGAGGGGGCCGGCGTCGGTGACGTAGCGGCGCACCGCGGAATCGGTCCAGGCCGAGTCGGCGTAGCCGTGGAAGCGCAGGTGCAGCTCCACCAGCCGCGCGACCTGCTTGGTGGTGTCCTTGTCGAAGGCCAGCGCCTTCATCCGCTTCGCGGTGAGCTTCGCCCCGACCACGTCGTGGTGGCGGAAGGTGACCACGCCCCCGGCCTCGTAGCGGCGGGTGGCGGGCTTGCCGATGTCGTGCAGCAGCGCGGCCAGGCGCAGCACCAGGTCGGGGCCCTCGCAGGGACCGCCGCTGCCGGGCGCGGACTCGAGGTCGATGGCCTGCTCGAGCACGGTGAGGGAGTGCTGGTAGACGTCCTTGTGGTGGTGGTGCTCGTCGATCTCCAGCTGCAGGGCCGGCAGCTCCGGCAGCACGTGCCGGGCCAGGCCCAGCTCGACCATCTGCTCGAGCCCCGCGCGGGGGTGGGCTCCCATCAGGAGCTTCACCAGCTCCTCGCGCACCCGCTCGGCCGAGACGATGCCGATCCGCTCGGCGAGGGCGCGCACCGCATCGGCCGTCCCCGGCTCGATGCGGAAGCCGAGCTGGGAGACGAAGCGGACGGCCCGCATCATCCGCAGCGGGTCGTCGTCGAAGGACTGCTCGGGGGCGACGGGGGTGCGCAGCACCTCGGCGGCGAGGTCGGCGAGGCCGTCGAAGGGGTCCACCAGCTCCAGGGACGGCAGGCGCACCGCCATGGCGTTGACGGTGAAGTCCCGCCGGGACAGGTCCCCGGCGAGGGTGTCGCCGTAGACGACCTGCGGCTTGCGGCTGGTCGGATCGTAGGACTCGGTGCGGTAGGTGGTGACCTCCACGCGCAGGCCCCCGCGGGCCGCGCCCAGGGTGCCGAACTCCCGGCCCATGTCCCACAGGGCGCCGCCGCGGTTCCAGGCCCGCAGGATCCCCTCGGTCTGCTCGGGCCGGGCGGAGGTCGTGAAGTCCAGGTCGGCGCTGGACCGGCCCAGCACCGCGTCGCGGACGGGACCGCCCACCAGCGCGAGCTCGTGGCCGGCCGCCTCGAAGGCGCGGCCGAGCTCGTGGATCTCCGCGGGCAGCGCCGCGAACATGGAGGCCGCGCGGGTGCGGGCGACCTCGAGGCGAGCGCGCGTCTCGTCCGTGTCGTGGGGGGCATCAGTCACAGGGCCTACCGTATAAGGACGCATACAGTGTCCCCATGTCGCAGCCCGTACCGACCACGCCTGCCCTCGGGACGGGGCGATCGCCTCGTCCCCGCTCCGGCGCACCGGTCGGACGACAGCCCGCCGCTGCCCGCCCGATCCTCCGGACCCTGGTATCGGCCCTGGTCATGTGCCTGGTGATGCTGCTGGGCCCCGGGGCCGCCCACGCGGTCCCGCAGCCGGAGGACTTCGACGGCACGGACACGGCGCTGCGCCTGGACTCCCTGGGCCCGGCGGCGCTGGAGCCCGGCGGCACGCTCAGCGCTGAGATCACCATCACCAACACCTCCTCGCAGACCCTCCTCGCCCCGCAGCTCGAGGTGCGCACGCGCACCCCGCGGATCACCGAGCGGGAGCAGCTCGAGCAGTGGCAGGCGGTCACCGCACCCGATGACTCGGGGACCCCCGTGGGCACCTCCGGCGTCGCCGGGGACCTCGCCCCCGGGGCGAGCACGCAGGTGCGGGTCGCGATCCCGGCGGAGGAGCTCGGCTACTCCGAGGCCCCGGAGCTGTGGGGGGTGCGTCGCCTGTCCTTCACCCTGGTGTCCGAGGAGACGCCCCTGGTCAGCCTGCGCAGCTTCACCGTCTGGCGGCCCTCGGGGGTGAGCGGCGGCATCCGCGCCTCGATGCTGGTGCCGGTCTCCTCGGCGGATCCGGCCGCCCAGGTCACCGATCCCACCGCTTTCACGGCCGATGCGACCGCGGGCGCGCTGGCCCGCACCCGCGATACGGCTCTCGTCGACGGGGTCGACTGGATGCTCGACCCCTCCCTGCTGGACCCCGCGACCCTCGTGGAGCCGCAGGAGCCCGAGGAGGAGCCGACCGAGGACCCGGACCCGGACGCCACCGCCGAGCCGACCACCCCGGCCGAGGAGGGGACGGCCGGGCCGCCCGCTCCGCTCGAGGCCGCCGACCAGATGCGCCTCGCCCTCCAGGAGGGCGCCGCGGGACGCACCGTGCTCGGCACGCCCTACGCCGGCGCCGACCTGGTCTCCCTCTCCGAGGCCGATGCCCCGCACCTCGGCGGCCGGGCGCGGATCGCCGCGCAGGACGCCTGGGGCGGATCCGGCGTCACCCCGCACGGCCAGGCCGTCGCGGTGCCCGAGCAGCAGCTCACCGGCGAGGAGCTGCAGGCCTGGCAGGAGGAGGGCAGCGAGGCGATCGTGGTCCCGTCCTCCCTCGCCGCGGCCGGTCGCAGCGACCACGTCACCCCGTCCTCCGTCGTGATGCTCGAGTCCGACGCCGGCTCCACGCCGCTGATCGCCCCCGACGAGGGCCTGTCCGCGCAGGTCTCGATGCTGACCCCGGAGTCCGCGGATCCGGTCCTGACCCGCCAGCGCATCCTCGCCGAGACGGCCGCGGTCGCCTCCCAGGACGTCTCCGCGCGCCAGCACCTGGTGATCGTGCCCGAGGACGCCTCCGCCCTGGACCCCGAGGCCGTCGACGCGATGATGCGCGACCTGCAGGACGCCCCGTGGGTGGAGCGCGTGCCCCTGTCCCAGCTGCTGGACGCCGCCGAGCAGGGCTCGGTGACCACCGATCCCGGGGATGAGAGCGGGGCCGTGCTGAGCGCCGGCACGCTGCGCCCCGAGGACGTCCCCGTCGCCGAGGGCGCCGCGGCGCAGCGCCTCGCCCCCCGGGCGACGGCCGATCTCGAGGCCGCCTCCGAGCGCCTGGGCGACATCACCTCGGTGATGGAGGACCCTGCCGCCGCCGACGCCGCGGAGCTGCTGCTGCTGGCCGCCGCCTCCACCGGGCACCGCGGCGACGAGCAGGAGGCACGGGAGGGCGCCGACGCCGCCGTGGCGCGCACCGACGAGCTCACCGCCGCGGTCCAGGTGGTGCCCGTCTCCGAGTACACCCTGGTCGCCGATGCGGCCGGGGTGCCCATCACCGTGCGCAACGCGCTGCCCACCCCGATCACCGTGCAGGTGCTGGTCTCCTCGGACACCCATGTGGTGCGGATCGGCGATCCGGAGACGGTGCGGGTCCCCGCCCGCGGCAGCGCCCAGGTGACCGTCCCCGTCGAGGCGATCGCCAACGGCACCGTCACCCTCTCGACCACGCTCACCACGGCCGAGGGCGTGCCGCTGACCGATCCGGTGGGCGTGCCGCTCAGCGTGAACCCCGCCTGGGAGAACTGGACGACCATGGCCCTGGTGATCGCGATGGGCCTGCTGGTCGTCGTGGGCGTGCTGCGGGCCCGGCGCACCGGGTCCTCCCGCCGCGCCCCCGGCGTGAAGGTGCCCGAGGACCCGGCGGTGCTGGCGAGCACGGGCCGTTCCCAGCCCGCTGCCGGGACCATGGACCCTCCGCGACCGGGCACCGAGGGGCAGGAGGAGAGCCGATGAGCAGCACAGCGACCAGAGCGCGGCGCACGGCCCACATCCCGCGGCATCTGCGCACCGGCCCGGCCCCGGCGGCCGGGCCGGCGCGGCCCGCGGCGCCATCGGCCCCCGAGCCTGCCCGGCCCCGCACCGGGCTGATGCGCGCGAGCATGCTCATGGCCTCCGGCTCGATCGTCTCGCGCCTGCTGGGCTTCGTGCGCAACTTCCTGTTCGGCCTCATCACGGCCGGGTCGATGACCGCGGCGGCGAGCTCGTTCAGCGCCGCCAACCAGCTGCCCAACACCATCTGGATCCTGGTCGGCGGCGGCACCCTCAACGCGATCCTCGTGCCCGCGATCGTCAAGGCCGCCAAGCAGCCCGATCGCGGCTCGGACTACATCTCGCGCCTGATGACCCTGGTGGTGCTGGTCTCCGGCGGGCTCACCGCGATCTGCATCGCCGGCGTCCCGCTGCTGCTCACCCTGACCAGCGGCAATCTGCCGCCGGCGACCTACGCCCTGGCGGTGCAGCTGGGGTACTGGATGATGCCGCAGATCATGCTGTCGGCGCTGTACGTCATGTGCGGGCAGCTGCTGAACGCGCACGACTCCTTCGGCCCGTACCAGTGGGCGCCGGTGATGAACAACCTCGTCGGCATCGTCGGCGGGCTGCTGTTCCTGGTCGTCTGGGGCAAGCAGGGCGATGCGACCGCCTGGACCATCCCCATGGTGATCGCCCTGGCGGCGATCAACGTCGGCGGCTCCGGGGCGCAGGTCGCGTTCCTCATCGTCTACGTGAGGAAGCTCCGCCTGCGGCTGCGCCCGAAGTGGGGGTTCCGCGGGCTGGGCTTCGGGAAGCTGTCCCGGCTGGGCCTGTGGACCCTCGCCATGCTCGGGATCGCGCAGCTCGGCATCTGGGCGACCCGCTGGTCCACCGGCAACGCCGCCCACGAGGTCGAGCGGCTGAACGAGATCGACCGCAGCGCCGCCCAGTCCTACCCGGCGCTGACCTCGATCGACTGGGCCTACATGGCGTTCATGATCCCGCAGGGCATCATCGCCGTGACCATCGTGACCGCGATCTTCCCGCGGATCTCTCGCCATGCGGCCGATGACGAGCACACCTCGGCGCTGGCCGAGTACGCCCGCACCGGGCGCGTGCTCGCGGTGCCGATGTTCCTCTCGGCCGCGGTGTTCATCGCGCTGGCCGGGCCGATCATGTGGGTGATCGGCGGCGGCACCGGCCCGGTCGGGGCGCGGGCCAACGGCTGGGTGCTCATCGGGTACATGGTCGGCCTCGTGCCCTTCGCCGCGACATACCTGGTCAAGCGCGTCTTCTATGCCTACGAGGATGCGCGTGCCCCGTTCTGGATGCAGATCCCGAACACGCTGGTGTCCCTCGCGGCGGTGGGGCCGATCCTGTGGCTGGTCGATCCGCGCTATGCGACGGCGACGGCCGCCGCCGTCAGCTCGCTGGGCAATGTGCTGGGCTGGGCGCTGGGCCTGTACCTCCTGCGCCGCCGCGCCACGGCGCTCGGCGCTCGCACCACGGGCACCCGGGCGAGCGTCATGGCCTATCTCAAGCTGCTGATCGCCGCGCTCGCCGGCATCGCCGTGGGGGCGGGGGCGGTGCATCTGCTGGGCGATGCGCTGTGGATCCACCGGCTCCTCACCGTCCCCCTCGGCGCGGCGGTGGCCGTGCTCGTCTCCGCGGTGTTCGTGGCGGTCGCCCGCCTGCTGCGGGTCGACGAGCTGACCTGGGCGATGTCCCTGGTGACGCGGAAGCTGCGACGATCCGGCAAGTCCCCGGCGACCACCTCGTAGCATGGTGAGGCGCCTTGACGAACGACGGAGGACTATCCGTGACCATTGGACCCCATGACGACGCGCTCCGCGCGCACTGGACCCTGGAGGGGACGATCCCTCTGTCCGGCGTGCCCGCGGGAGCCTCATGGCATCGCGCACGATCGGCGGCGAGCGGGGAGAGCGTCGTCCTGCTCCTCGTGCAGGGACCGGCGGCCCTCGAGGTGGCCGATGCCGCACGCCGCGCCTTCCTCGTGGAGGACCCCCGGCTGATCCCGGTGCGCGAGGTGCGCGTGTTCGGCGATCCCCGGGAGGACCCGCGGGCCGCCGCCCCCGGTGCGCCCGCCCCGGTCACCGCGGTCGAGTACCCGGTGCCGCCGGCGCCGCCGCTGGCCGCGATGTACGCCGACGGCCCGCTGCGCGCGGAGACCGCCCGATCGGTGATCGGCGAGACCGCGGCCGGGCTCGACACCGCGCGCCGTCGCGGGATCCGCCACCAGCACCTCGACTCCAACCGGGTGTTCGTCGATCCTGCGGCGGGCACCGTCCACGTGCTCGGCGCGGGCGTCGAGGCGGCCGCGGCGCTGGAGACCGCCGCGGAGCAGGACACCGGCTTCCGCGACACCGCGGCGCTGGTCGCCCTGCTGTACAAGGCCCTGACGGGCTCGCGCCCGGTGCGCGGGCAGGACGGCCTGGTGCCGCGCGCCTCCCGCATCAGCCCCCGGACGGTGCCCGACGACCTGGACGTGCTGTGCGACCTGGTGCTCAACGAGTCCGGGGAGGCCATGCCCGTGACCGTGCGCGACCTCGTCACCGAGCTCTCGCCCTGGCAGTCGATCCCGGTGACCCTCGAGGCCTTCGACGCGGACGACGCCGCGGCCGCCGCGGCCGGGACCTCCGCGGATCCCGCGGCGGTCCCG
>NZ_KK070011.1 GCF_000576425.1 Brachybacterium phenoliresistens
CACTTCGATGATCCCGCCGTGAGGCCCTCACGAAGGGGACGCTGCCCGAACAGGAACACGACCACGGCGGGGATCATCGACAGGATGACCCCGGCGAGCACCACGCTGATCGAGCCGGTGCCGAGGTTGCCCTGCAGCGTGACCAGGCCCAGCGGCAGGGTGTAGTTCTCCTCGGAGATCATGAAGATCAGCGGGCGGAAGAACTCGTTCCAGTGGAAGTTGAAGGCCAGCACCCCCACGATCGCCATGCCCGGCAGGGCCAGCGGCGCGTAGATCGCGAAGAAGGTGCGCCAGGGGCTCGCGCCGTCGATGGCGGCGGCCTCCCCCAGCTCCAGCGGCAGCCCTAGGAAGTACTGGCGCATGAGGAAGGTGCCGAAGGCGGTGGGGATCGCCGGCAGGATCAGGGCGAGCAGGGTGTCGCTGACGCCCAGGCCGCGGATGATCATGAACACCGGCACGATGGTGACCTGCACCGGCACCATCATCGTGGACAGCACCAGGGCGAACAGCAGCCCCTTGCCGCGGAAGGACATGCGGGCGAACACGTAGCCGGCCATGGCGGCGGTGAGCATCTGCCCCACGGCGATGACGCCGGTGACCAGCGCCGTGTTCAGCACCAGCAGGGGCATGTCCAGCTGCGCGAAGACGGCGGCGTAGCTGGAGAAGTCGGGGTCCAGGGGGACGAAGCTCGGCGGGAGGCTGAAGGATTCGGAGGCGGGCCGCAGCGAGGTGGTGAAGGTCCACCACACCGGCCCCAGGGTGAGGACGGCGGCGACGGCGAGGGCGGCGTACTTCGCGAGGGCGGGGAGGCGACGGTTCATCGGGAGCTCCTGGTCGGGGTCAGCGGCGTGCTCGGCGGTGAGGACGCGGTCACTGGTAGAAGACGAAGGACTTGGCCAGCCGGAACTGGGCGGCGGTGACGAGCATGATCAGCACCATGAGAACCAGGCCGATCGCGCTGGCCCGGCCGAACTCGAGCTCGCGGAACGCGCTCTCGTAGATGACCATCACCACGGTGCGGGTGGCATCGCCGGGGCCGCCGCGGGTGAGGACGTAGGGCTGGTCGAAGACCTGCAGGGCGGAGATGATCGCCATCACCGAGGCGACCAGGATGGTCGGGCTGACCAGCGGCAGCGTGATGTTGCGGAACTGCCTCCAGCCGGTGGCGCCGTCGATCGAGCTGGCCTCGTACACGTCCCGCGGGATCGCCGCGAGGCCGCCGATGAACAGCAGGAACGAGAAGCCGAAGTTCTGCCACACGTATACGGCGATCACCACGACCATCGCCCACTGCGGGGAGGTCAGCCACGGCACCGCCGGGATCGAGACCAGCGACAGCAGCCAGTTGATGACGCCGTAGGACTCGTTGAACAGGTAGCGCATGAGGATCGACACGCTCGCCGCGGAGAGCACCAGCGGGAAGAAGAACGTCGAGCGCAGGAACACCCGCAGCCAGGAGGGCATGCGCGACTGCACCAGCACCGCCAGCAGCATGGCGACCGCCAGCTGCGCCGAGACGGCCACGATCACGAACACGGTCGTGTTCAGGAAGGAGATGCGCACCGTCTCATCGGCCGCGATGTCCAGGAAGTTGCGCAGCCCCACGAACTCCGGCGCGGTGATGATGTCCCAGCGGAAGAACGCCAGGACCAGCGAGGCGAGGATCGGCAGGACCACGAACAGGCCGATGCCCAGCATGGTCGGGGCCAGGAACACCCAGCGCAGGACGATGGCGCTGCGGTGGCCCGGATCCGGGCGGGGCGAGCGGGCGGCGGGGCGAGCGGCCGGGCTCGGGGCGGGGCGGGTGGCGGTGGTCATGCGATCTCCTCCTCGAAGACGGCGCGCAGGTCCTCGTCGAGGTTCTCCAGGGCGCGGGCGACCCCGTCGGAGCCTCCGCTGAGCGCGGTCGAGACGTTGCGGATCAGGGCGGTCTCCACGGCGGCCTGCTGCGGCGGCGCGGGGATGGGACCGGAGGTCGGGAAGCGGTCGAGGGTCTCGTAGAAGCGGCTCCAGTGCTCGGGGCCCGTGCCGGTGTAGAAGTTGTCGTTCACCATCGAGCGCCGGGTGGGGGTGGTCGCCGGGGTGGGGAACGCCAGCTCCATGGCCGCCTTCGAGGAGGAGAACTTGATCCACTCCCAGGCCTGGTCCGCCTTCTTCGTGGTGCGCATGACCGCGTAGCCGGCGGCACCGAACTGGTGGCGCTGCGTGCGCCAGCGCGGGAAGAACTGCACGTCGAACTGGTCGGGGCGCATGCCGCCCTCGGCGAGGCCCTGGACCCAGTAGCCGCCGGCGGGGGTGGAGCCGATGCGCCCGGAGGCGAACAGCCCCACCAGCGCGTTGCCGCCGCCCTCCTCGGGGCGCACGGCCAGGCCCTCCTCGATGAGGGAGCGCACGTACTCGAAGGACTCGTGGACGCGGGGGTCCAGGGCGTTGGACTGCTGCCACAGGTAGCCGCCGGAGCGGGAGGTCTCCCCGGGATAGAACGTGGACCAGAGCTCCTCGCCGCCGGGGGCTCTCTCCTCGACGAGGAAGGAGGTGTCGTTGACGTACAGCCAGGGGACGATGCCGCCGAACAGGCGGTTGGTCCAGAAGTACGGGGTGGCGTCGCCCTGCATGCCGCGCAGCAGCTCGGTGAAGTCGTCGCGGCTCCAGTCCTCGCCGGGCATCTCGAGGCCGTTGCGCTCGATCACGTCGAGGTTGAGGTACATGTTGGCGGCGTTGAAGTCCAGCGGCAGCTGGTACAGGCTCCCCTTGTACAGGAACGCCTCGATGAGGCTGGGGTGGACGTCCTCGAAGTAGTCCCGCATCTGCTCGGCGTCGCGCAGGACGTACTCGTCCAGCGGCAGGGCGAGGCGCTCGGCGAACAGCTGCGCGCCCTCGGTCGCGGTGTAGACGATGTCCGGCTCGGTGCCGGCGGCGACCATCGTGAGGACCTTGGCGAAGAAGTCCGCCCAGTCGGCGGCCTGGATGGCCTGGATCCGCACGGGGATGTCGGGGTGCTCCTCCATGAAGCCGTCGGCGATCTGCTGCCGGCCGGCGGCGTCGGTGGAGTTGCCCATGATGAGGATGTTCAGGGCGTCCTCTCCGCGCCCGGGGATGTCCGCGCCGGTCAGCCGCGGCCAGGCGGCGACCGTGCCGGCGATGCCGGCGACGCCCGCACCTGCGAGGAGAGCGCGGCGGGTCACGTCTGTCGATGTGCTCATGGGGGTCCTCTGCGTCGAGTCCGGGCCATCGGGCGCTGCCGTCCTGCAGCCGATGGCTTATACACGTGTAAAAGCTGTGGGCATGAGTATGGATCGCAGCTTCTACACGTGTCAAGGCCCGGTCGCGGCCCGCAGGTCAGTCGTGGGGACGGCCCACGGTCTCGCGCTCGACGAGCGGGCAGGGGATGCGGACCGGGGCCGGTGCGGCGCCGGCCCCCGGGGCCTCGGGAGCGTCGATCAGCGCCAGCAGCCGCGCCATGGCCTGCTCCCCCATCTCCACATGCGGCAGGCCGATCGTCGTCAGCGGCGGTGTGAGGGTCTCGGCGAAATAGTCCTCGTCGTCGAAGCCGATCACGGAGAGATCGCGCGGGACCTGCAGCCCGGCGGCCGATGCGGCATGCAGGACTCCCGCCGCCACCCGGTCGCGGATGCAGAAGACCGCCGTCGGCGGCGCCTCCTCACGCAGGAGGAGGGTGAGCCAGCGGTATCCGTCGTCCATCTGCCAGCCGGCGTCGACCACCTCCGGCTCGAGCCCCCGCTCCTCCAGCTCGTCGCGGAACCCGGCCTCGCGCTCGAGGCAGGCCACGGAGCTGTCGCCGCCGCTCAGCATCACGATCCGCTCGTGCCCCACCTCGGCCAGGCGCCGCGCCGCCCTCCGCGCGCCCTCGTAGTCGTCCGGCACGAAGGACGGCGCCTCGACGAGCTGCGGATCCACGCTCGAGGATCCCGCGGCCGCCGACTCCGCGCCGTCCGGGCCGTCGGCCGTCTCGCAGTTGAGCAGGACCATGGGCAGGCCCGGACGCGCGGCGGGCGCGGGAACCACCCGGCGCCCCATCGTCGCGTAGAGCAGGCCGTCGACCTGGCGCTCCGCGAGCGTGCGCAGGGCTCCCTCGACCGAGGCGTCGCGCAGCGAGAGGTCGACGGTGATGACCATGTAGTCCGCCCGGGCTGCCGCCATCGATGCGGCGCGGACCATGCGGCCGGCCCAGGGCGAGGTCGCGATCTCGTCCGTGATCAGGCCGATGGTGCGGGTGCGCTGCTGCTTCAGGGAGAGGGCGATCGCCGAGCGGGCGTAGCCCAGCTCCTCGGCCGCCCGCAGCACCTTCTCGCGGGTGGCCGGCGCGACCGTGCCCTCCACGCGGTTGTTCAGCACCATCGAGACGGTGGCCCGGGAGACCCCCGCGCGCGCCGCGACATCAGCTGACGTGGGGCGACGCGCAGGAGGGGCCATGCGGCCCAGGATATGCGAGGGCCCGCGCCGCTCCCGAGCCGCCGGGGGCCCTGCACTACGCTCGGGGAGTGATCAGAGCGTTCCTGCACCGGCCGACGGGCCGGCTGGCCTGCGCCGTGGCCGGCGGCCTCGCCGCCGCGATCCTCACGGCGCAGCTCGCGAACGCGGCGCTGGGCGTCCTGGCGGGGATCAACGCGGCGGCGCTGCTGTTCCTGGCCACCGGGACCGCGGTGCTGTGGCCGATGGACGCCGCCACCACCCGGGCCGATGCCCGCCGCGAGGCCCTGCCGCCGCTGACCGAGGAGGTCGTGGTGGCCGGCGCGTCCCTCGCCGGGCTGGCCGGGATCGCTCTGCTGCTGGTGCTGGGAGGCGAGCACGCCGGCCCGCTCGCGGCGGCCCTCGCGCTCACGGGCGTGTTCCTCACCTGGGCGGCGCTGCACCTCATGTACACCGCGCGGTACGCCGCCCTGTACTTCTCGGGCCCCGCCCCCGGAGGGATCGACTTCAACTCGCCCGAGAAGCCCTGCTACCAGGACTTCTTCTACTTCAGCTTCGCCGTGGGCATGACCTACGGGGTGACCGACACCGCCGTCTCCCGCACGGACATCCGCTCCGTGGTCCTGCGCCACAGCCTGCTGTCCTACGTGTTCGGGGCGGCGGTCGTGGCCACGGCCATCAACCTCGTGGTCGGGGTGTTCGCGGGCTGACGGCCTTGGCGGCCGGGTCCCGCCGGTCAGGCGCCCGCCACGGCCTCCCGGAACCATCCCGTGATCGTGGTCGGGTGCGTGATCGCGGTGCCGACGACGACGGCGAACGCCCCGGCCTCCCGGGCGGCGGCCGCCTGCGCCGGGGTGTGCACGCGCCCTTCGGCGACGAGCACGGCGCTGTCCGGCAGCCGGCCCGCGAGCTCGCCCAGCAGCGCGAGGTCGGGGCCGTCGGTCCGTGCCCGCTCCCCCGTGTAGCCGGCCAGGGTGGTGCCGATGATGTCGGCCCCGGCCTCCGCGGCGGCGAGCGCCGCGGGCACGCTGTCGCAGTCGGCCATGATCGGCCCGGTGAAGCCGTCCTCCCGCAGCGCCGCGACGGTCTGGGCGAAGCTCAGGCCGTCGGGGCGAGGCCGCCGGGTGCCGTCGAGGGCGAGGATGTCCGCTCCGGCGGCGATGACCGCCCGGCAATGCTCGAGGGTGGGGGTGATGAAGACGCCCTCGGCGCCGTCCTTCCAGATCCCGATCACGGGCACGTCGACGGCGGCCGCCACGGCGCGGATGTCCTCGAGGCCCTGGGCGCGCACGGCGCTCGCCCCGCCGGACGCGACGGCCGCGGAGACCTGCGCCATGGTGCGGGGGTCGCGCATCGGCTCCCCCGGGTAGGCCTGGCAGGAGACGATGAGGGTGCCCTCGAGGGCGGTCAGGAGCGGATGCATGGGTGTCCTTCCGGAGATCGGCGCGACCGGGAGCCGGCTCGGGGTGCGGGGGTCAGAGCGTGAGCCCGGCATCGGCCACGAGCCGGTGGATGTGCAGGGCGATGTAGGTCGTCTCGTCCTCGCTGACGTCGTGGCCCCAGGTGTCCTGCAGCAGCGCGGCGACCTCCCGGGCCAGGGCCATGGTCGCCGGGACGGAGGTCTCCAGGGCTCCCTGCATGAGCGGCGGCACGTCGTGGACGCGCCGCCCCTCGGCCAGGCGCACGAACAGGTAGCGCAGGTGGGTGACGAAGCGGGCGGCGGCCTCGCCGTCGCGATCCAGGGGGCCGTCCAGCCGCCCGTCGAGCAGGTCGAAGATCTCGGTGAGCGACTGGGTCATCGTCACGGTGCGGTCCAGGACCGCGCCGGTGAACCCGGCCGAGACGAAGTGCAGGGCGAAGGCGGCGGCCTCGTCGGCGGGGAGCTGCACGCCGAGGCCGTCGCGGATCATCTCCAGCGCCCGGCGGCCGGCGGCGAGCTCGCGCGGGTAGAGCTGGCGGACCTCCCACACCAGCGGAAGGTCGATCACCGTGCCCCGGCGGGCGCGGTCGATCGCGTGGTGCAGGTGATCGGCCACCGGCAGCAGCAGGATCTCGGGGCGGGCCAGTCCCGTGAGGGCCTGCGCCTCCTCGACGATGCGCCGGGCGGCGAGGACCTCTTCCCGCGGGATCTCCGCGAGGGTCCCCGCGGCCGCGGTCGCCCGGGAGGCGTCCGCGGGGACGTACACGGCCTCGGCCCTGGCGGTGTCCACGAGCACTCCGCGCCGCATCCCGAAGCCGACGCCCGGCCCGGTGACGACGACGGAGCGCCCCTGCTCGTCCAGCGCGAGGACGACGTTGTTGTTGTGGACGCGCTGGACGACCAGGCGCTGCGGCGGGATCATCGCGGCCGGACCAGCAGCACGCCGCGGCCGCCCGGCGCCTCGAGCATCGGCCCCTCGACCTCGTATCCGTCGGCGTTGCTGACGACGACGGGGGTGATGGTCGAGGGGATCCGCTCCCGCAGCAGCCCGAGGTCCAGCTCGATCAGGACCTGGCCGGCCTCGACGCGGTCCCCGACGGCGCAGCGGGCGGTGAAGCCCTCGCCCTTCAGCGTCACGGAGTCCACGCCCACGTGCACGAGGACCTCGGCGCCGCCGGCGGCGCGGATCCCCACCGCGTGAAGGGTGTCGGGGATCATCACCACGGTGCCCGCGACGGGCGCGCGCACCTCGCCCTCCTCCAGGTCCACCGCGAAGCCGGGGCCCACCAGGCCGCCGGAGAACACGGGGTCGGGCACCTCCGCCAGCGGGAGGATCCTCCCGCGGGCAGGGCTGTCGATGCGCGCGGCATCGGCCGCGGGGGCGGCTGCGCCGGTCTTCTTCCTGCCGAATCCGAACATTCCCGTTCCCTTCCCGACGATCAGTCGTCGTGCCCGATCTTCTCGTTGATGATGCCCTTGTAGAGGACGGCCTTCCCGCCGTAGACGGCCTGGACGCCGCCGGCGACCTCGAACACGTCGACCGCGCCGAGCTGCTTCAGCCGGGCCTTGTCGACGCGTCCCGGATCGAGCACGGAGACCCGCAGGCGGGTGATGCAGGCGTCGACGTCCTCGAGGTTCTCCGCGCCGCCGAGCGCGGCGATGATCTGCGTGCTGGTCTCCTCGAGCTCCTCGCGGCGGCCCGCCCTCGCGGTGCGGCCCGCGCCCGCCGAGGCGGCGGCAGCGGCGCCCGCCGGCGCGTCGCCGGCCGACGGCCCGTCGGCCGGGACGGCCTCCTCCTCGACCGCCGCGGCGTCGCGGCCGGGTGTCTTGATGTTGAAGCGGGTGATGAGGACGCGGAAGGACACGTAGTACAGGAAGAACCAGAGGATCCCGACCGGGATGACGTACAGCCAGTGCGTCTGCGCGTTGCCCTGCAGGATCCCGAAGAGCGTGAAGTCGATGGCCCCGCCGGAGAAGGTGTTGCCGATCCGGATGTCCAGCAGGTCCGCGACGAGGAACGACAGCCCGTCGAAGAAGGCGTGCAGCACATACAGCAGCGGCGCCACGAACAGGAACATGAACTCGACGGGCTCGGTGATGCCGGTGATGAAGCTGGTCGCCGCGACGCCCACGAACAGGCCCGCGAACTTCTTCCGGCGCTCCGCCGGGATGCAGTGGTACATCGCCAGGCACGCGCCGGGCAGGCCGAACATCATCGTGTCGAACCGGCCCGCGAAGTACTTGGTGCCCTCGGTGTACAGGCCCTGGTGGCCGGGGTCGGCCAGCTGGGCGAAGAAGATGTTCTGCGCCCCGGCGACGCTCGCGCCGGCGACGGTCTCGGTCCCGCCCAGCGGCGTGTACCAGAACAGCGGGTAGATCATGTGGTGCAGGCCCACCGCCCCGGACAGGCGCAGCAGGAACCCGTACAGGAACGTGCCGACCGGGCCGAGGGTCGCGATGGACTCCCCCGCGCCGACCAGCGCATGCTGGATGGGCGGCCAGATGAGGAAGAAGGCCGCGCCGACGGGGATCGCCGCCAGCGACACGACGATCGGCACGAAGCGGGAGCCGCCGAAGAACCCCAGCACCTGCGGCAGCTGGATGTCGTGGTAACGGTTGTGCAGCGTCACCGCGATCGCGCCGATGACCAGCGCGCCGACGATGCCGGTGTCGATCGCCTCGCCCTCGGGGTCGAACAGCTTGAGCATGGAGGCGGTGGTCCCGACCATCACGAGGTAGCCGACGATGCCGGCGAGCGCCGCGGTGCCCTTGTCCCGCTTCGCCAGGCCGATGCACAGGCCGATGCTCAGCAGCAGGGCGAGGTTGGTGAACACGACCGTCCCGGCATCGGCCATGACGGTGAACAGGCCCTGGACCAGGGCGTTGTCGAGCACCGGGTAGGTGGCGACGGTCGTCGGGTTCGACAGCGCCCCGCCGACGCCGAGCAGCAGCCCGGCGGCGGGGAGGATCGCGATCGGCAGCATGAAGGCCTTGCCGACCTTCTGCAGGTTCTTGAACGGGGAGGAAAGGCGCGTCTTCCACGACGGGGCCGATGCAGGACGATCGGTGTCGGGGTGCGCGTCGCCGGTGACGGCGGAGGACATGGGGACTCCAGGCGGAGGTGCAGCGCCAGGTCTTGCCTCGAGGGAGTCACAATCCTGCGAACGGAGGGAACTGTATGCCCGCGCCGCCGCCGGCGTCAACGGCGGCCGCCGAGGACCTCAGCCCGCGTGCGCCGCCTCCACCCCCACCGGCCGCCGCCACACCAGCACCGCCACCACACCGACCATGATGATCGTGGTCAGCGCGAAGGGCACGGGCAGCAGCGGGTCGATGAGCACGAGCACGGCACCCAGCGGCACGCAGGTGTTCACCCAGGGATCGCCGTGCCGTCGGATGGCGAGCACCCAGATGCCCAGGACGAACACGGCGATCGGGACCGTGTAGGCGAAGGACGCCCCCAGGGCGGAGAGGTGGCTGTGGCCGAGGATGTAGTCGATCTCCGCCTCGATGCCGGCGGAGAGCGCGCCCGCGGCCGCGAAGACCACGATGTGGCCATAGCCGTAGGTGATCGAGCCGCGCAGGTCGGTGATCGCGGTGTGGTGCGGCGCCCAGAAGTAGATCCACCACAGAGCCGCGGTGACGATCAGCGCGAGCACCGAGATGGCGACCAGCTCGCCGATGTGCTCGCCCTCGCCGACCGCCTCGATGACGGCGTTCGCCGAGGCCAGCAGGCTCTCGCCGAGCAGGATCAGGGCGAACAGGCCGTAGCGCTCGGTGATGTGGTGCGGGTTCCACGGGGTGGTCGCGGAGCGTTCGGCGAGGACGGGCACGGCCAGCTCGCACAGCGCGAACACGATGAAGGCCGGGATCGCGAGCTGGGCCGGGACCAGCAGGAACAGCACCCACAGGCCCTGGACGACGACCACGCCCCCGGCGTAGGTGAGCGCGGTGCGCCGCAGCGGCGTGTGCCGTGAGGCCCGCAGCCACTGCGCGACCAGCGCGAGGCGCATGACGATGTAGGCGAGGATCGCCAGGCGGAAGTCGTGGTCCTGGAAGGCCGGCACGACCCCGGCGGCGAGCACGAGCACCCCGCCCATCTGCACGATGGTCAGCACCCGGTACAGCCAGTCGTCGGTGTCGAAGGACGTCGCGAACCAGGTGAAGTTCATCCACGCCCACCAGATCGCGAAGAACACCATGGCGTAGCTGAGGATCCCGGCGCCGACGTGGCCCTCGGACAGGGAGTGGTGCAGCTGCACGGCCGTGATCGACACGGCGATCACGAAGACGAGGTCGAAGAACAGCTCGAGCGTGGAGGCGGTGCGACCGCTCTCGTGCGGGTCACGGGGGAGCATCGGTCGAAGACGGAGCGAGGAGGCGCGGGACATGCGCCCACTGTAGCCCGAGAAAACACGCCTGTATCGGCGCTACACGCGGCCGATGATCCCTGCCGCGCAGCTGCCCCGCAGCGAGCACTCCACTGCCGGCCTGACGAGGCCCTCCGCTGCCGGCCTGACGAGGCCGCACCCGCGCGTCATCGCTCGGATGTTTGCTCCGCCGCGCCGCAGATCCTAGGGTCGCAATCCGGCGCGCATTCCTCTCCCGCGCCCCAGAGATCGGAGTCCCCATGTCCGTGCTCGACCGCAACGCCATCATCGCCCCGGTGAGGTTCCAGCGCTGGCTCATCCCGCCTGCGGCGCTGGCCATCCATCTGTGCATCGGCCAGGTGTACGCCTTCAGCGTCTTCAAGACGCCGTTCCAGTCCCGGTTCGAGGTGGGCGAGGTCGCCGTCGGCTGGATCTTCTCCCTCGCCATCGCCATGCTCGGCATCTCCTCCGCGGTCGCCGGCACCTGGGTCGAGCGGGTCGGGCCGCGGATGGCGATGGTCGCCTCGGGCGCGCTCTGGGTCGCGGGGTTCCTGGTCTCCGCCCTCGGCATCTCCACCGGCCAGCTGTGGCTGGTCTACCTCGGCTACGGGGTGATCGGCGGGATCGGCCTGGGCATCGGGTACATCGCCCCGGTGTCCACGCTCATGAAGTGGTTCCCCGACCGGCCCGGCCTCGCGACGGGCCTGGCGATCATGGGATTCGGCGGCGGAGCCCTCATCGCCAGCCCCGCCTCCAACCGCCTGATGGCCGCCTTCGGCGGAGGCCCCGACCCGCAGAACCTGGTCGCCGGCCTCACCCCGACCTTCCTCACCCTCGCCGCCTGCTACTTCGTCGCCATCGCCTGCGGCGCCTTCGTGGTCCGCCTGCCCCACCCGGACTGGCACCCCTCCGGGTGGAGCCCCGAGCAGGCCACCCAGCACGCCGCCCAGACCGCCGGGAACGTCTCGGCGAAGCAGGCGATCCGCACCCCGCAGTTCTGGCTGCTGTGGATCGTGCTGTTCACCAACGTGACCGCCGGCATCGGCATCCTCGAGAACGCCTCGCCGATGATCTCCGACGGCTTCGGGGTCGCCGCCGCGGCCGCCGCCGGCTTCGTGGGCCTGCTGTCGATCGCCAACATGGCCGGCCGCTTCATCTGGTCCACGACCTCGGACTACCTGGGCCGCAAGGTCAACTACGCCATGTACCTGTCCGTCGGCGCCGTGCTGTACCTGGTCCTGGCGACCGTCGGCTCGCACTCCCTGGCGCTGTTCGTGATCTCCGCGCTGATCATCATCAGCTTCTACGGCGGCGGCTTCGCGACCGTCCCCGCCTACCTCAAGGACCTCTTCGGCGTGTACCAGGTCGGGGCGATCCACGGCCGGCTGCTCACGGCATGGTCCGCCGCGGGCATCGCCGGGCCGCTGATCGTCAACAGCATCGTCGAGTCGCAGGCCGCCGCCGGCCACTCCGGCATGGACCTGTACCGCCTGGCCATGTGGGTGATGATGGCGATCCTCGTGGTCGGCTTCGTCGCGAACCTGCTGATCCGGGCGGTGCACCCCTCCCACATCGAGGACGAGGCCGTCGTCGCGCAGAAGGCCCAGGCCGATCGCGAGAGCGCCGCCGCCTCCCGCGCCGGCGTGGACGGCGCTCCCGAGCGGGAGACCAGCTCCCCCGCCGAGGTCGGCGCCGCCGTGGTCCTCGCCGTGGCCGTCGTCATCGCCCTCGGCTACGGCCTGTTCCAGACCGCCGTCCGCGCGGCCGGGCTGTTCCTCGGCTGACTCTGAGCCGGCGACGGCGGCCACCGCCCCGGACCGCCTACGATCTCGACATGACCCGCGAGACTGCCGCCGTCCCCGCGCCGCGCCGGGTGCGCGCGGTCGCGGTCGTGGTCGAGGACGATCAGGTGCTCGTGATCCGCCGGGTGAAGGACGCGCGGCGGTACGCGGTGCTCCCCGGCGGAGGCGTGGAGCACGGAGAGTCGGCGGAGACCGCCTGTCTTCGCGAGCTGAAGGAGGAGACCGGCCTGATCGGCACTCTCCTCGCTCCGCTGATCGTCGACGACGCATCACCCGATGTCCGGTACTTCCACGTCGAGGCGCACGGAGCCCCGACGCTCGGCGGCCCCGAGGTCGAGCGCTCCCACCGCGACAACGTCTACTCGCCCTCGTGGATCCGGCTCGACGACCTCCCGTCCGTGCATCTCGTGCCCGAGGACGCGCACCGCGCCGTGCGCGCGGCGGCCTGCAGGAGGGATCGGGAGCTCTGAGAGACTCGGGGCATGAGGGGCGCTTCGGCCCGAGGGTCGCGGTGCGGCGCGAGGAGCTCGCGCGCTGGCTGCGGCGCATGGATCTGCACCTGCGCGGATGACCGACGCGGCCTGCGCGGATGACCGACGCGGCCTGCGCGGACGGTTCGACCGTCCGCGCAGGACGCCGGGGCGGCCGATGCCGCCCGGGCCTCAGGCCGCCGGGATGCTCCGGGGCTCGTCCGTCTCCCAGGTGCTCACGTGGAACTCGCCGCCCTCGGTCGCCTCCACGGCGACCAGGAACACGAGGTTGCCCGAGGTGGTGCCGCCGTCCGTGATCGACGGCTGGAGATAGAGGTCGTCGTCTACGAGGGCGCTGTCGGAGGAGTACTCCTGGCCGTCCGCCCCCACGAAGGTGACGGTGATGTCGAACCAACCGGTGAACTCGCCCGAGCCGGCGTAGGTCATCGTCACGGGCACGATCACGTAGACGTGGCCCTCGGGGGGTGCGTCGTTCGCGCCGCTGGCCGCAGCCACCTCCTCGTTCGCATCCCAGTCGATCTCGCCGATGGACACCGTCGCCGTGCCGTTCTCGGTGGGGACCTCGACGGAGCCGCCGGGCTCGGGCTGCTGGCTCGTGGTCGCCTCACCGCCCGAGGAGCGGCTCCCGCTGTAGATGACCAGGCCGGCGACGCCGCCGATGATGCCCAGCATCAGGGCGAGCACGCAGCACCCGCCGACGATCCAGAGCCACGTGCGGTTCTTCGGGGCGGGGCCGATGGGCGGCCCGGCGGGGCGGGCCGGCG
Organism: Brachybacterium phenoliresistens; assembly: GCF_000576425.1. Taxonomy (GTDB): domain Bacteria; phylum Actinomycetota; class Actinomycetes; order Actinomycetales; family Dermabacteraceae; genus Brachybacterium; species Brachybacterium phenoliresistens. The sequence goes on from NZ_KK070011.1 coordinate 13,279, forward strand.
GGCGGGCCGGCGGGCGGGCCGGGGGGTGCGTATGCCATGGGGGGACCTCGCGCCGCGTCGCTGCGGCGCTTTCCTTCCGTCGTTCGGGCGGGGGCGGGATGCGGGGACGGCCCGGGCTCCGGCGAGAGCCGGGCGCGGTCGCCGGCTCAGAGGACCGGGGCCACCTGCGGCTGCTCGGTCTCGTGGGTGGAGACCTGGATCTCGCCGGCGCCGGTCGCTGCGGTGGGGACCTCGAACACCAGGGTGCCCTCGGCGGTCCCGCCGTCGGGGACCTCGCCCAGGAGCACGAAGTCCTTCTCGACGACCGGATCGGCCAGGGCGTATTCGAGGCCGTCCGCGCCGACGAAGACGATGCTGGTGGCGAAGAACGGGTCGACCGCTCCGCTGCCCGCGTAGCTCACGGTGACCGGGACGGTGATGAAGACGTGCCCCTCGGCGGCCGGCTCGTTGTGGGAGTTGGCCTCGGCGACCTCGGACGTCGCGTCCCAGTCCACCGCGCCGAAGGTCATCGTGAGGGTGCCCTGCTCGGTCGGGAGCTCGACGGCTCCGCCCACGGGCGGCGCGGCGGAGGTCTCCTCGGCGGTCGGGTCTGCGGCGCTCGACTCCTCGGCGGGCGGCTCCTCGGCGGTGCTCTCCTCCGGGGACGTCGGCTCGCTCCCGCCGGTCCCGGTCGTCATGGTGGGCTCGCCGCCGCCGGACTGGCTCGCACGGTAGAGGAGGATCCCGCCGATGCCCAGCACGAGGGCGGCGATCAGCAGCAGCACGCAGCACCCCGAGACGATCCAGATCCAGGTGCGGTTCGGGGCTGCGCCCGTGGGGGTCTGCGTCATGCGATCACCTGCGCCGCGCCGATGCGGCGCCGTCCTTTCCCTGCGTCCCAGCGGGATCGACGGTATCGCATCGCGCCCCGGCCGCGCAGGGATACCCGGACCGCTGCGCCGGAGGGCCCGCCCGGCCCGCCGGCGCGCCGCGACGCCCGGCCGGGCCCCGGAGGGACGCGGCGCGCGGCAGGGCCCGGAGGGACGCGGCGCCAGGCCGGGTGCGGGCGGCGCGGGGCGCGGTCACACGCGGGCGTCGCGCTCCCCGAGCCACGGGGACAGGCGGTCCTCGGCGCCCAGCCAGGGCGCCAGCCCGGCCGCCCATTCCTCCTGCGTGAGCAGGCAGCGGTCGAAGGCGTCGCGCACCCGCGGCAGGTCTTCGGGGTCGATGCCGGTGATGACCAGGCGCGTCGTCGGCAGCTCGCGGCCGGACTCGTGGACCGAGCCGATCGAGACCTGGCCTCCCGCGCCGTCCCACTGGCAGATGGTGCCGGGGCGGTCGGGCACCCAGAATCGGCCGCGGCCGCGCATGCGCCCGGCGCCGAGCAGCTCGATGTCCTCGAGGAACCGCTCGGGGTGGAAGGGCCGGTCGGAGGCGAGGTCGAGGGTCCACGTGCCGTGCTCGGTAGGGCCGCCGTAGGCCTGGACGTGCCGCACGTCGCGGCGTCGCAGCGCCCCGGTGTGGTCGAGAGCGCCGCCCAGCAGCAGGCGCGGCTCGAGCACGTGCATCGAGGTCAGCAGCAGCTGCTCGGGAGAGCGGAGATGCTCGACGAGCTCGAGGCCGGCGGCGCCGCCCTCCGCTCCCTCCCCGCCCTCGACGATCACGAGGTCGGAGTACTCGATCTGCGCGGCGAGCGCCTCGCCCACGCTGCGCTCGTCCTCCGCGGCCCACTGCAGGCCCCGCTCGGCGAGGGTCATGTCGCCCAGCAGGTCGTCGATCACGTGCTGGGCCTCGAGCACCGCGGCGGCGGCCGAGAGGTGCCATCGGCCCTGGAAGGGCACGAGGGTGCCGGCCACCACGGAGGGGTCGGCGCTGATGGGCGGGGCCAGCAGGATCGCGTCGATGCGCGGGTCCGCGGCGAGGCGCCCCAGCACCGCGACGGCGTCCTCGCGCATAGCGCAGGAGACGCAGGGGTGCTCGAGGTCCACCCGCTCGCCCTCGATCACGCCGCCGGCGTCCAGCACCAGGCGGTGCAGCGCCGCGGTCTCGTGGTCGACCTCGTAGCGCAGGGCCACCGCCCCGGGCCGGTCCAGCAGGGCACCGCCGGTCAGCGCGTCGCGCGGGATCGGGTCGATCGCCGTGACGATCGCGACCGGCGTGCTGCGGTGGCCGCGCCACCGTGCGTGGGGCGCCTGCTGGAACTGGTGGCCGTGCCGGTCTCCCGGCTGGCGCGAACGGTGGTCGGAGGCCATCGGTGTCCTCGCCCTTCCTCTTGACGATAATGGTTCTCAGTTGCTAGTATCGCTCTCCATGTCGTCACGCTGTCAAGTCACCGGAGCCGAGCCGAGCTTCGGGAAGAACGTCTCCCACTCCCACCGCCGCACCTCGCGCCGCTTCGACCCGAACATCCAGCGCAAGCGCTTCTACGTCCCGTCCCTGGGGCGCACCGTGCGCCTGGACGTCTCGGCCCGCGGCCTGAAGGTCATCGACAAGCGCGGCATCGAGTCCGTCGTGGCGCAGATCCGCGCCCGCGGCGAGAAGATCTGAGAAGGAACGAGGAACCCGCCCCATGGCCAAGAAGAGCGAGGTGCGCACCATCATCAAGATGCGCTCCACCGCCGGCACCGGCTACACCTACATGACCACCAAGAACCGGCGGAACTCGCCCGATCGCCTGGTCATGCGCAAGTTCGACCCGCGCCTGCGCGAGGTCGTCGAGTTCCGCGAGGAGCGCTGATGGCCAAGACCTCCAAGATCGCGGCCGATGCCCGCCGCCGCGAGATCGTGGCCCGCCACGACGAGCAGCGCCGCGCCCTCAAGCGCACCATCAAGGACCCGACCACCACCATGGCCGAGAAGGTCCTGGCCCAGCGGGCCCTGCAGCGCCTGCCCCGCGATGCCAGCCCGACGCGGCTGCGCAACCGCGACGCGGTCGACGGCCGCCCCCGCGGCTACCTGCGGACGTTCGGGCTCTCCCGCGTCCGCTTCCGGCAGGCCGCCCATCGCGGCGAGCTGCCCGGCATCACGAAATCCAGCTGGTGAGGAGAACACATGAAGCAGGGGATCCACCCCGAGTACCGGCCCGTCGTCTTCCGTGACGCGAGCGCCGGCTCCGCCTTCCTCACGCGGTCCACCCGGACCTCGGAGAAGACGGTGACCTGGGAGGACGGCCGGGAGTACCCGGTCATCGACGTCGAGGTCTCCTCCGCCTCGCACCCGTTCTACACGGGCACGGCGAAGGTCCTGGACACCGCGGGGCGCGTGGAGCGCTTCCGCCGCCGCTACGGCAGCCGCTCCGCGGCCGAGGGGTCCGGCGCCGCCGACGCCCCGGCCCCGGCCGCATCGGCCGGGACGAGCGCAGGAGGCCGGCGATGAAGGTCCGCGCCTCGCTGCGATCGCTCGTGAACAAGCCCGGCGCGCAGGTCGTGCGGCGCCGGGGCCGCCTCTACGTCATCAACAAGCAGAACCCGCGGTTCAAGGGACGCCAGAAGGGCTGAACCCCGGCCGCGCGCCCCCGGGACGCGCGGCCGATGCTCCCCCACAGCGGTCCACATGGGGTCGGACCGAGGCGGCGGCGGACGGAGGACTCACGCCCTGCGACCGCCGCCGCCGATCTACGTCCGGGCCCGGCGCCTGCGGACCCCATGATCGGCCGCGCCGCGCTCCCGCCGCCCCGGGGAGCGATTCCGCCCCCGCCCGTTGACACGCGCCGCGGCGGGGCTAGAGTTATGAAAAGCGGTTTCGAAAACCGGGCGCGACGGCGGCACGACCGCCGGGACGGCGCCCGCTCCCGAGGAAAGGGGTCGCCCATGACCACTCCCCCAGGCGGCCCCCTGGCCGTCGGCATCGTCGGCACCGGAGGCATCGCGGGCGCCCACGGCCCCGGCTGGGTCGAGGCCGGCGCGAGCCTGCACGCCCACAGCCTCGACGGCGCCGAGGCCTTCGCGGAGACCTTCGGCGCCACCGTCCACCCTGATCTCGACTCCCTGCTCGCCGCGGTCGATGTGGTCGACGTCTGCACCCCCACGCCGGTGCATGCCGAGATCGTGCACCGGGCGCTGGACGCGGGCTGCCACGTGATCTGCGAGAAGCCCCTGACCCGCAGCCTCGAGGACGCCCGCGCGGTCGTCGAGCACGCCGAGCGCGCCGGGAGGCTGCTCTTCCCCGCGCACGTGGTGCGGTACTTCCCCCAGTACGCGGCGGCGAAGGCGGGGATCGACGCCGGGCGCATCGGCACGCCCGCCGTGCTGCGCTACGAGCGCACCGGCCAGTTCCCGCGCATGCCCTGGTTCGCGGACCAGGAGGCCTCCGGCGGCATCGTCATGGACCAGATGATCCACGACATCGACCAGGCCATCTGGGTCGCCGGGCCCGTCGCCTCCGTCCACGCCCGCGAGCACGTCGCCGCCTCGCAGCCCGAGGTGCGCACCGCCCACGTGGTCCTCACGCACACCGGCGGGGCGATCTCCCACTGCCGCGGGTTCTGGGGACCGGCCGGGACCGCCTTCCGCTACGCCTTCTCCCTCGCGGGGGACGCCGGCCGCCTCGAGTACGACTCGGCCCAGGACTCCGCCGTGACCTGGGACGCCGTCGCCCGCGGCGGCGCCGAGACCGGCGGCTCGCTGCTGCCGGACATCTCCGGCATGCGCAGCCCCTACGCCGAGGAGATCCTCGACGCCGCCGCCGCGATCCGCACCGGCCGTGCCCCCCGCGTCAGCGCCCGGGACGGCCTGGTCGCCGTGGAGGTCTCCCTCGCCGCCCTCGAGTCCCTCGCCACCGGACGGAGCATCCCGTGCTGAAGATCGCCCTCCTCTCCTGCGCCCACACCCACGCCGCCGCCTATGCGGGGATCCTCGCCGCGCGCGGGGACGTCGACCTCGTCGTCGCGGACCCGGACGGCTTCGGCGACGTCCCGGCCGAGCGCGTCGTCGGCAGCTACCAGGAGGCCTGGGACGCCTTCGACGGCGGGCCCGACGCGGTGATCGTCACCTCCGCGAACGCCGACCACAAGGAGCTCGTGCTCGAGGCCGCCCGCCGCGGCGTCGCCGTGCTGTGCGAGAAGCCGCTGGCGACCACGGTGGCCGATGCGGAGGAGATGGTCGCCGCCTGCCGCGAGGCGGGCGTCGTGCTCATGACCGCCTTCCCGGTGCACTTCTCCCCCGCCGTCGAGACGCTGCGCAGCGCCGTCCGGGACGGCGCCCTCGGCGAGATCGTCGGCCTGACCGGCACCAACAACGGGAAGCTGCCCGAGGGTCGGGACTGGTTCACCGACGTGTCCCTCTCCGGCGGCGGCTGCCTGGTCGACCACACGGTGCACGTGGCCCAGATCCTCGACGCCGCCTTCGGCGAGCCGACGGACGTGCGCGCGGTCGCGAACCGGATCCTCTCGGCCTCCCGCGCCGGCGAGGGCGCCGAGACCGGCGGCTTCGTCACCCTCACCTACCCCTCGGGTGTGGTCGCCACCATCGACTGCTCGTGGTCGATGCCCGACGACGGCCCCACCTGGGGCGGGCTGACCCTGCAGGCGCTGGGCACCGGCGGCCAGCTGACCGTGGATGCCTTCGCCGACCACGTCGGGGGACCCGGCCAGTGGCTGCCCTACGGCGCGGACCTCGACGCCCTGCTGCTGGAGGCCTTCCTCGACGCGGTGCGCACCGGCCGGACCCAGGAGCCCTCGGGCGAGGCGGGTCTGCGCACCGTGCGGATCGTCGCCGCCGCCCAGCGCTCCGTGGCCACCGGGGAGGCCGTCGCCCTCGCCGACGTCTGAGCGGCCGCGCCCGCCCCGCGGCCGGAGAGGGCGGGCGCGGGCGCGGCCCTCAGCCGGGCAGGGTGGTCTCGCCGGGGAAGAACTCCCAGGCGAACTCGTGCAGGGCCCCGGGCTCGTCCCGGCGCACCTGCGCGCGGTGCACGATGATCTCCGCCATGCGGGAGAAGACGTCGCGCACCCCGTAGTAGCTCACCGGCTCCAGGAACTGCGACTCCTCGGGCACGTCGCCGATGGAGATGATCTCGAGGTCCTCCGGCACGCGCAGCCCGACCTGCCAGGCGGCGGCCTGCAGCGCCAGCGCCAGGTAGCCGGTCGAGCAGATGACGGCCTCGGGCCGCTGCGGCCCCTGCAGCCAGTCGATGCACTCGCGCAGCGCCTCCCGCCGGGAGCCGTCCCCGGGCACGCGCAGCAGATGCTCCACCGGGTCGCCGGCGGCGGCCGCCGCGTCGCGGTACGCCCACAGCCGCGAGGGCCCGTAGGGGCGCCGGCTGAGCGCGGGCCCCGGCAGGGACAGGAAGGCGACGCGCTCGTGGCGCCCGCGCAGGCGCCGGTACGCATCGGCCACCGCGGGCAGGGCGGTGGAGCGGACCACGTCGAAGCCCTCCGGCGCGACCCGCTCGCTGAAGGCGACGATCCCGCCGCCGCCGCGGGCGAGCTGGCGCACCTGGTCGGCGGCATCGGGCGTGTGGTCCACGCTGGTGATGAACGAGCAGTCGTGGCTCGCCCCGGAGAGGAACTCGTACCAGCGCTCGTCGGCCAGGATCAGGGTCGACTGCCCGCCGGGGAGCGCCCGGGCGCAGACCTCCTGCGCGAGCGAGATGCCCCAGGGGTCCTCGACGCTGCCCAGCGCGAGGACGATCGAGTCGCTGCGCCCGGTGCGCATGGCCCGCGCGTTGCGGTTGGGGACGTAGCCCAGCTCCTCCGCGGCGGCCCGCACCCGCGACTGGGTCTCGGGGGATCCGGAGGGCTTGCCCCCGGAGCGGCCCGAGAGCACGAAGCTGGCGGTCGCCACGGAGACGCCGGCGCGCCGCGCCACATCGGCGAGGGTCGCCGGACCGGCCGGCGACGGGGCCGATGCTCCCGCGGCGTCGGTCCCCGCGCCGTCGGGTTCTGCGGCCTCGGACTTCGCGGCGCCGGGCTCCGGGGAGTCGGGCTCCGTGCCGTCCGGCCCCGCAGCGACGGCAGGGGCCGGTGCGCCCTCGCCGGCTCCGGACGGGCTCATCGCTCGCCCCCGGGCTCGTCGGCGGCATCGGCGGCGCCGTCCGCCTCGCCCTCGTCGGCGGCATCGGCCAGATGCACCTCGACCCCGGCCGCGCGCAGGGCGGCGAGCTCCTCGGGGTCGATGCCCGCGTCGGTGACCAGCGCGTCGACCCGGCCGATGGGGCAGATGAGCGCGAAGGCGTGCGCGAGGACCTTGCTCGAGTCGGCGATGACGACCACGCGGTGGGCGCGCTCGACGAGCCGCGCGTTGATGGAGGCCTCGGCCTCGTTGTGGGTGCGGGCGCCGTCGGCCGCGCTGATCGCGTTGACCCCGAGGAACAGGGTGTCGATGCGGATCTGGGCGAGCAGCTGCTCGGCCCAGCTGCCGACCAGCTCGAAGGACTGCTCGCGCACGACCCCGCCGGTGACCACCATCTGCAGATGGCTGCGCACGGCGAGCTCCTGCGCGATGTTCACGGCGTTGGTGACCAGCACCGTCTGCTGCTCGGACTCGACGAACTCGGCACGGGCGGAGAGCTCGTGGGCGAGGGTCGTGGTGGTGGTGCCGCCGTTCAGACCCACCACGCTGCCGGGACGGGCCAGGCCCGCGGCGGTGCGGGCGATCGCCTCCTTGGCGCGGGCATGGCGGGAGGCGCGATAGCGCAGGGGCAGCGCGGCGGCGGAGGAGTGGGCGGAGGCCCCGCCGCGGGTGCGGATCACCAGCTGCTGGCCGGCGAGGTGGTCGAGGTCGCGCCGCACGGTGGCCGGGGAGACGCCGAGCTCCTCGGTGAGCTCCTCCACCGCGATGTGCCCGCGCTCCATGATCAGGTTCAGCTCGTCGTCCAGCCGCTCGCGCCGGCTGCGGTGCATGCCGCGCGCGGCGCGGTCGGGAGAAGCGTGCTGGTCCATGGCTCCTCGAGGTCTCGGGCGGGCAGGCGCGTCGTCGCGGCGGGATGGCGTTCTCCTGAAGCCTACTCATCGACTCCCGACGCCTCCGGAAGGTCTCGCATCGCGGCGCAGATTGATTGTAACTGCGCACAAGATGGCGTTACGATCATGAGCAATCACCACGCCGCTGTGGACCGACCGTCGAGGAGCCTTCATGACCGCACCCGCCCCTACCGCCATCACCGCGACCGAGCAGGAGCTGCGCACCCAGCCCGCATGCTGGCGGGCGGCCCTGGACCTGCTCCCCCGGGTCTCCGGGCAGCTGCCCGGGCCCGGCGAGCGCGTGCTCGCCGTCGGCTGCGGCACCTCGTGGTTCATCGCCGCGGCGTACGCCGACCTCCGCGAGGCCGCCGGCCACGGCTGGACCGACGCCGCCACCGCCACCGAGGTCTCCTCCGTGCGCGACTACGACCGCATCGTGGCGATCTCCCGCTCCGGCACGACCAGCGAGATCATCGACCTCCTCGCCGCCCACCGGGACACCCCCTCGGTGCTGATCACCGCCGTCGGCGAGGGGCCTGCCGCCGCCCATGCCGGCGCGGAGATCGTCCTGGACTTCGCCGACGAGACCTCGATCGTCCAGACGCGCTTCGCCACCACCGCCCTGGCCCTGCTGCGCGGCTCCCTCGGCGAGGACCTCGCCCCCGCGATCGCCGACGCCGAGGCGGCGCTGGCCCAGGAGCCCGCACCGCACTGGATCGAGGCCGAGCAGCTGACGTTCCTGGGCACCGGGTGGAGCAAGCACCTCGCCGACGAGGCCGCGCTGAAGCTGCGGGAGTCCTCGCAGTCCTGGACCGAGTCCTACTACGCGATGGAGTACCGCCACGGCCCGATCGCCATCGCCCAGCCCGGCCGGCTGACGGTGAGCTTCGGGACCGCGCCGGCCGGGCTGCAGGAGCAGACCGAGGCCACCGGCGCGACCTTCCTGGCCCCCGGCATCGACCCCCTCGCCCAGCTCGCCGCGGTGCACCTGGCCGCCGTGCGCCGCGCCGAGGCGCGGGGCCTGGACCCCGACCGGCCCCGCTCCCTGACCCGCGCCGTGCACCTCGAGCCGGCGCCATGACCCCCGCGGCCCCCGCCGAGGGCACCGTCCTCGGCGTCGACGTCGGCGGCACCCGCATCAAGATCGGGGTCGTCGGCCCCACCGGAGAGCTCGGCCCGCACCTCTCGCTGCCGACCCCGGCCACCCCGGACGAGGTCGTCGCCCGGATCGCGCAGCACGCCGGGATCCTCGGCGCCCGGGCCGGCCTCGCGCCGACGACGCCGGTGGGCGTCGCCGTCCCCGGGGTGATCGACGAGGCCGCCGGAACGGTCGAGCTCGCCATCAACCTGGGCTGGGAGCAGGTGCCGGTCCGGGAGCTGCTGCGCGCAGCCCTGCCCGGCCCCGTCCGCGTCGGCCATGACGTGCGGGCGGGCGCCCTCGCCGAGGCGAGCTGGGGCGCGGGACGCCCGCTCGCCGCGTCCCCCGGCGGCGCCCCGGCGGACCTCGTCTTCGTCCCCCTGGGCACCGGCGTCGCGGCGGCGGTCGTCCACGAGGGCCACCTCCTGGGCGACCGCTACGCCGGGGAGATCGGCCAGCTGCGGGTGCTCGAACCGGTCACCGGGCGCCACATGCGCCTCGAGGAGGTTGCCTCGGCCTCCGCCATCGGCCGCCGCTACGCGGAGGCCGCCGGGATCGCGGCCGGGGCCGGCCCCGACGCCCGGGAGGTCGTCGCCCGGGCCCGCGCCGGGGAGCGCACCGCCGAGGAGGTGCTGGCCGGGGCGTTGGACACCCTCGCCCAGGCGCTGGCGACCATCGTCTCGGGCATCGGCCCGCTGCCGATCGTCATCGGCGGCGGCCTCGCCGAGGGCGGGGAGACCGTCCTGGCCCCGCTGCGCGGCGCCATCGCGCCGCGGCTCGGCGCCATCCCCGCCCCGCCCGTGGTGCCGGCGCGGCTGGGGATGTGGGCCGGCTGCCTCGGCGCCGGGCTGCTGGCCCAGCACGGGGACGGACCCGACCCCGTCGTCGCCGCGGCGGCGGCCTCGTCCTCGTCGGCTCCGGCATCGGCATCGGACCGGGGCTCGACCTGGCCGGTCGGGACCGGGGCGGGAGCGGCGGGCGCATGATCCTCTGCCTGACCCCGAACCCCGCCCTCGACATCACGCACACCGTCGGCGCGCTCCGCCCCGGCGCCGAGCACCGCGCCCTCGCCGCCCGCCTGGCGCCCGGCGGGAAGGGCCTGAACACCGCCCGGGTGCTCGACCAGCTCGACGAGGAGGTCACCGTGCTCGGCCCCCTCGGCGGGGGCAGCGGCCAGGACCTCGCCGCCCGCCTGGGCGCCGAGCATCCGCGGATCCGCCAGGCGTTCACCGCCATCGGCGGCGAGACCCGCCGCACCGTGACGATCCTCGACGCCTCCGGGGCGACGGGCGTGAACGAGCCCGGCCCCCGCGTCACCGCCGCGGAGACGGCGCGGCTGCGCGCGGCCGTGCGCGCCCTGCTCCCCCGCGCCCGCGCCCTCACCATCGGCGGATCGCTGCCGCCGGGCATGACCGGGGCCGATGTCGGGGACCTCGTGGCCGACGCCCGCGCCGCGCAGGTGCCCGTGCTGGTGGACGTCTCCGGCCCGGCGCTGCTGGCGGCCGCGGACGCGGGAGCGGACCTCCTCTCCCCCAACCGCGCGGAGGCCCTCGAGGCCACGGGCGAGGCATCCGTCCCGGACGCCTGCCATCACCTGGTCGCGCGCGGAGCCCGGGCGGTGGTCTGCTCCCAGGGCCCCGAGGGCATGGTCGCGGTGCGGGCCGAGGGCGCCGTGCTCACGGCCCGCCCGCCGCGGCGGCTGCCGGGCAACCCCACCGGCGCCGGCGACGCGGCGGTCGCGGCCCTGGCCCGCCATCTGGCCGGCGGCGGACCCCTCACCGCCGAGGCCCTCGCCGATGCGGTCGCCACCAGCGCCGCCACCCTCCCCTGCCCCGTCGCCGGCGCCATCGACCTCGACCTGCGCCGGCGGATCCTCGCCGAGGCCCGCCCCGGCACCGTCCGTCCCGCGACCCCCGCACCCCTGGAGACCCGATGACCCTCTCGCCGCTGGCCCCGCTCGCCCAGGCCGCCCGCCGCGCCGGCCGCGGCCTGGCCGCCTTCAACGTGATCCACCTCGAGAACGCCGAGTCCTTCGCCGCCGCGGCCGAGGAGACCGGCATCCCGGTGGTGATGCAGATCAGCCAGAACGCGGCCCGCTACCACGGCTCCCTCGCGCCGATCGCCCTGGGCACCCTCGAGATCGCGCGGACCTGCGCGGTCGACGTCGCCGTGCACCTCGATCACGCCGATGACCGCGACCTCGTCGACGAGGCGCTGCGCCTGGGGTTCACCTCCGTGATGTACGACGGGTCCCGCCTGCCCGATGCCGAGAACCGCGCCCGCACCGCGGCGGTGGTCCGCGCCGCGCACGCCTGCGGCGCGAGCGTCGAGGCGGAGCTCGGGGAGGTCGGCGGGAAGGATGGTGTCCACGCCCCGCACGTGCGCACCGACCCCGCCGAGGCGGCCCGCTTCGTCGCGGACACCGGCGTGGACCTGCTCGCCGTCGCCGTCGGCTCCTCCCATGCGATGACCACGCGCGATGCCGAGCTGGACACGGACCTCATCGCCCGGATCGCGGCCGCGGTGCCGGTGCCGCTGGTGCTGCACGGCTCCTCCGGGGTGAGCGACGCCGGCATCCAGGCGGCGATCCGCGCGGGGATGACGAAGATCAACGTCTCCACCCACCTGAACCAGGTGCTCACCCGCTCGGTGCGGGAGATCCTCGTGGCCGACGGGGCACCGGTGGACACCCGCCGCTGGTTCGGTCCCGGGCGCGAGGCCGGCCGCGTCGAGGCGCAGCGCCTCCAGCGCGTCTTCGCCGCCGCCTGACCGGCCCCGGGCGGGGGCGGGAGGCTCAAGCTCCCGTCCCCCTCCTCAGGGGCCGGGGGGCGGCTCAGGCCTGGCCGGAGTCGAAGTACGCGCGCACCTCGGCGGGGACCTCGGGGATGTCGACGGGGATCCCGCCGCTGCGGATCGACTCGGCGCCCGCGCAGCCGGTGGCGACCGCCTCGCGCGCGGCGATCACGGAGACGTCGGTCGCCCCGCCCTCGCGCACGAAGCGCAGGAACTCCGCGACGAGGTTCGGGTCCGCGCCGCCGTGCCCGCCATCGCCGCGGGAGATGACCTCCACCGCGTCGGGGTGGCCGGGGCCGGAGCGGCGGGAGGTCCAGATGTGGATCTGGTCGCCGCCGCCATCGCCCATGTTCTCGATCCGGCCCGCGTCGCCGATCACGGTGTAGTTGCGCCAGTAGTCGGGGGTGAAGTGGCACTGCTCGTAGGAGGCGAGCACCCCGTTGTCCAGCGTCATGGACAGCATGGAGATGTCCTCGACATCGATGACGGGGTTCAGCTCCTTCTGGGCGGTGGGCGGGAAGACGTCCTCGTCGTACCAGTCGCCCATGCGGCGGTCGGAGTTGTCGCGGCGGTCGGTCACGTCGCCGTAGACGGCGAGGTCCCCGATGCCGGACACGCGGCGGGTGTAGCCGCCGGCGAGCCAGTGGATGACGTCGATGTCGTGGGCGCCCTTCTGCAGCAGCAGGCTGGTCGCCTTGGACCGGTCCGCGTGCCAGTCCTTGAAGTAGAAGTCGCCGCCGGCGCCCACGAAGTGGCGGCACCAGATCGCCCGGACCCGCCCGATGCGCCCGGAGTCCACGATCTCCTTCATCTGCCGGATCACGGGCATGTGGCGCATGTTGTGGCCCACGAACAGCCGCGCCCGCTTCTCCATGGCCAGGGCGAGCATCGCGTCGGTGTCCTCGATGCGGATCGCCATCGGCTTCTCGGAGAAGGTCGCGATCCCGGCGCCGAGGGTCACCAGCGCGACCTCGGCGTGCGCGAAGTCCGGGGTGAGGATCATGACGGCGTCGACCTCGTGCTCCGCGACGAGCTCCTGCACGGAGGACACCAGCGCCACGTCCTCGCCGAGGATCCGGCGGGCATCGGCCCGCCCCCGCTCGGTGGGCTCGGCGACGACGGTGACGCGCGAGCCCTCCCCGGGCCGATGCGCGTGCCGGGCCACGGGGCCGCGGGCGCCGAAGCCGATCACGCCGATCCTGAGGTCTGTCATGGGGAACCACCGATCTGGAAGGAGTCGAGAAGCAGTTGGAGGAGACGAACCTGCCGGTCAGGCCACTGTGCCGGGTCCGGCCGGGGAACGTCGAGGGGTCCATCGGCGTGTGAGCCGTTGCACGGACACTGTGAAAGCATTTACTCTCGGCTTCACCCTGTCAAGGCGGACGGGCCCGGATCGAGAGGAAGACACCCGTGACGATGTCCACCGAGCGCGATCCCGCGCCTCCCGGCCCGGCCGGCCCGGCCCCCGACGGCCCCGCGCCGGCCGCCGGCCGCGCCGCGGCACGCCAGGCCGCCGCGGCTCCCG
>NZ_KK070012.1 GCF_000576425.1 Brachybacterium phenoliresistens
GGCGGCACCGCGGTCCCCGGCGGGCGGGCAGGGGCCGATGCCCCCACGGGCGTCACCGTCCTCGAGCTCGCCCGCCCCGGAGCGCTCGCGCGCAGCCGCGGCCGCGCCACCCACGACAGCGCCGTCGCCCCCGTCTGGGCGGCGTGGTCGCAGGAGGTCGCCGCATGAGCGACATCGCCGCCGCCCGCGCCCTGCTGGAGGAGCTGCCCGACGCCGAGTCGCTCGCCGCCCGTCTGTCGATCCTCTCCGACCCGCGCCGCCTGCGGATCCTCTTCTGCATCGACGCGCACCCGGGCATCCGCAGCACGGACATCGCCGCCGCGATCCGGGCCAACGGATCGACCACCTCCCACGCCCTGGCGGTGCTGCGGGAGTCCGGCTGGGTCCGGGCCGAGCGCCGCGGCCGCGAGGTCCGCTACCACCTGCAGGACCCCCTCGCCCACGAGATCCTCCACCGCGTCGGGGCGCGGTCCGATCGCTCCGCGGCCTCCCGCGACACTGCCCCGTGACCGCGCTGCTGACGCCCCGGGCCGATCCGCTCGGGGTGCGCGCCCGCTCGCGCGCCGCCGGCGGTCGGATCCTCGTCCTCGCCCTCCTGCTGGTCCTCAGCGCGATCGTCTGCGTGGGCATCGGCCCGCTGGTGATCGCCCCCGGCACCGTCCTCGCCGTCGTCCTGCACCACCTGGGCCTCCCCGTCCCGGTGACCTGGTCGCCCGCGCAGGACTCGATCGTCTGGGACGTGCGCGTGCCGCGGGTGCTGCTGGGCGCCGCGGTCGGCGCCGGGCTCGCCGTGAGCGGCGCGGCCCTGCAGGCGATGGTGCGCAACCTGCTGGCCGATCCGTACGTGCTCGGCGTGTCCGGGGGCGCGTCCACCGGCGCGGCCGCCGCGATCCTGCTCGGCGCCGGCTCCGCGGTGCTGGGCCAGTACGCCCAGTCCGTGCTCGCCTTCGCCGGGGCCCTCGGATCGGCGCTGCTGGTGCTGGCGATCTCCCGGGCCGGCGGGGTGGTCACCTCGCTGCGGCTGCTCATCGCCGGGGTCGCCGTCGGGTACGCGCTGAGCGCCGTGACCAACCTGATGATCTTCTCCTCGGACTCCGCCGAGGGATCCCGCTCGGTGATGTTCTGGATGCTCGGCTCCCTCGCGCTCGCCCGATGGGACGCGTTCCTGCTGGTCGTCGCCGTGGCCGTGGCCGGGGCGAGCCTCGCCCTCACCGCCTGCTCCGGCGTCCTGGACGCCCTCGGCGCCGGGGACGAGACCGCGACGGCGCTGGGCATCGACGCCGCCCGGGCCCGGATCGCTCTGCTGATCGGCGTGTCGCTGTGCACGGCCGCGGCCGTCGCCGCGAGCGGCAGCATCGGCTTCGTGGGCCTGGTCGTCCCGCACCTGGCCCGCCGCCTCGTCGGCGCCGCGCACGCCCGGCTCGTGCCCGCCGCCGCCCTGCTCGGCGCCCTGTTCCTGCTCTGGGCCGATGTCCTCTCCCGCGTCGTCCTGCAGCCGCGGGAGCTGCCCATCGGCGTGATCACCGCGATCATCGGCGCCCCGTTCCTGCTCGCCCTCGTCCGCCGCCACCTCGCCCGGTGACCTGCGGCCCCGCCCCGGAAGGACCGTCCATGCGACGCCGCACCCTCGCCCTGCTCGCCCCCGCCCTCCTCGCCGCCCCGGCGCTGAGCGCCTGCGGACGCGCCGCCGGCACCGCGGGGACGCCGGGCGCGGCGCCCGCGGGGGAGGGCGCGACCGTCTACCCGCGGCAGATCGCCAACTGCGAGGCCGAGCTGCTCGTGCCCGCGATCCCGCAGCGGGTGCTGCTGCTCGAGAGCGCCTCGGTGACGATCCTCGACGCGCTCGGCGTGCTGCCCGCCGTGATCGGCCGCGCCGGGTCCTTCCCCGCCGGCTACTACGACGCGGACCTCGCGGCGCGGATCGCGGAGATCCCCGCGCTCTCGGAGGACATCGACGCCTCCGGCCACCTCATGATCTCCGCGGAGATGGTCATCGCCCAGAGCCCCGACCTCGTGCTCGGGCTGCCCGACGGCCTCACCCGCGAGGGCCTCGCCGACGCGGGCGCGCAGGTGCTCATCCCCGAGGCGTACTGCACCGCCGGCGAGCCCGCCTCGCTCGACGACCTCGGGGCCCAGATCTCCGTGTACGGGGAGATCTTCGACCGGCCGGGCCGGGCTGCGGAGGTCTGGGAGCAGCTCTCCGCCCGCATCGCCGACGCCCGCGAGCGCGCCGCGGCGCTGCCCCGGCGCACCGCGGCGGTGCTGTACCCGTCCGTGGGAGGCGGCCCGCTGTACGCCTACGGCGCCGCCTCCATGGCGACGCCGCAGCTCGCGGCGGCCGGGCTGGACAACGTGTTCGCGGCATCGGCCGAGAGGGTCTTCGAGGTCGGGGCGGAGGCCCTGCTCGCGGCGGACCCGGACGTGCTGATCCTGCTGCACCAGGGGCAGGAGGACGCCGCCGTGATCGACGAGGTCCGCGCCGTCGCGGGCCTGGACGCGCTGGCCGCCCTCGCCGCCGGCGCCGTGCTGCCGATGCTGTTCAACTTCACCGAGCCCGCCTCCCCGCTGATCGTCGACGGGCTCACGAGGATCCTCGACCTGCGCGAAGGGCTGCCCGCATGATCCGCGCCCGCGGCCTGAGCCACGCCTACGGCGCCCGGCGCGTGCTCCACGACGTCGACCTCGACGTCGCCCCCGGGAGGGTGCTCGGCCTCATCGGGCCCAACGGCAGCGGCAAGACGACCCTGCTGCGCTGCCTGTACGGCGCGATCGCCCCGCAGGCCGGCACCGTGCAGCTCGACGGGCAGGACCTCTCCCACCTCGCCCCGCGGGAGCGGGCCCGGCAGGTGGCCGTCGTCGCGCAGGACGACAGCGGGGAGCTGCCGATGACCGTCGCCGAGGTCGCCCTGCTGGGCCGCATCCCGCACCGCGGGCCCCTGCAGCGCCTGCACGAGAAGGACCTGGACCTCGCGGCCCGGGCGCTCGAGCAGGTCGGCGCCCTGCACCTGGCGCAGCGCCCCGTCGCCGAGCTCTCCGGAGGGGAGCGCCAGCGGGTGCTCATCGCCCGCGCCGTCGTCCAGCAGGGCCAGGTGCTGCTGATGGACGAGCCGACCAACCACCTGGACATCGGATCCCAGCACGCGGTCCTGCGGATCGTCCGGGACCTGGGGCTGACGACGGTCCTCGTGCTGCACGACCTGAACCTCGCCGCCCGCTACTGCGACGAGGTGGCGCTGCTGGTGGACGGGCGCGTGCGCGCCCACGGCACCCCGGACGAGGTGCTCCGGCCCGGGCTGGTGGGCGGCATCTACGGGACCGACGCCGAGCTGCGCCGCGCCGAGGACGGCGTGCCCCAGCTGCTGTTCCGTGGACCGGCCGACGGAGCCCGGCCCGGTCCCGCTCCCGGCCCTGCCCGCCGGGTCGCCCGCAGTGGCACGATGGGGCCATGAGCGAATCCGCCCCCACCGAGAACCGCGTCGTCACCGCCTCCGGCGAGGTCGCCGCCCCCGCCGCCGAGATCTTCGAGCTCATCGCCGACCCCGCCCAGCAGCCCCGCTGGGACGGCAACGACAACCTCGGCTCCGCCGAGGAGGGCCAGCGCGTGCGCGCGGTGGGCGATTCCTTCTTCGTCACCCTCACCAAGGGCACCCTGCGCGAGAACCACGTCGTCGAGTTCGAGGAGGGCCGCCTGATCGCCTGGAAGCCCGCGCCCGACGGCTGGGAGCCCGGCCACCTGTGGCGCTGGCGCCTGACCGACCTGGGGAACGGCCGCACCCGGGTCGAGCACACCTACGACTGGACGCAGCTCGAGGACCCGGCCCGCCTGGAGCGCGCCCGCGGCACCACCGAGGCGAACCTGCTCGCCTCGATCGAGAGGCTGACCGCGCTCGCGGAGAGCTCATGAGCACCGGGTCGCCCGGCGGGAGCGGGCCGGGCGGGCAGGGCGCGCGCCCCGAGCGCATCGGCCCGCCCATGACCGAGGAGCAGAAGCGGATCGAGGGCGCCCTCGAGGCGGCCATCGCCCGCGGGGACTTCGACGACCTGCCCGGGGCGGGGGAGCCCCTGGCCCTGCCCTCCACCCACGACCCGGACTGGTGGATCAAGCAGCGCCTGGCGGAGGACGACGTCGACCGCGACGCCCTGCTGCCCGTGGTCGTGCTGCTGCGCCGCGAGCACGAGGGCATGGACGACACCCTCGCCGCGCTGCAGACCGAGGCGCAGGTGCGCGAGTACCTCGAGGACTTCAACGCGCGGGTCCGCGCCGACCGCGCCGCGAACCCGCTGGCCCGCATGCTCGCCCCCGAGGTGGAGGTCGAGGAGCGGGTCGCCGCCTGGCTGGAGGCCCACCAGGAGCCCGAGCCGCCCGCCCCGGAGCCGGCGGATCCCGCCCCCCGGCGCCGCCGCTGGTGGCCCTTCGGATCGTAGACTTCTCCCATGTCCCGTCCCCGTCTCGTCGCCTCCGACCTGGACGGCACCCTGCTGGGCCGCGACGGGATGATCACCGAGCGCACCGCCCGCGCCTGGCGCGACCTGTGGCAGGCGCGGATCCGCACCGTGATCGTCACCGCCCGCCCGCCGCGCTGGGTCGACCACCTCGCGGCGATCACCGGGGACCACGGCATCGTCATCTGCGGCAACGGGGCGTTCCTCTACGACGTCGCGCACCGGCGGATCCTCGAGACCCACGGCATGGCGCCGGCCCTCGTCCACGAGCTGGTCGCGGACCTGCGCGCCATCGACGGCGTCAGCTTCTCCGCCGAGCTCGCCGACGGGTTCCACCGCGAGGACGCCTATCCCGCCGGCACCCCGGACGGCATCCCGGAGATCGGCCTGGAGCGCATCGGACCGCTGCAGGACATCGGCGCCCCCGTCGGCAAGCTGCTGGCCCGGGCCCCGCACCGCCCGGCGGAGGAGTTCCTGGAGGAGGTCGCCGCGATCATCGGCGACCGCGCCCTGCTCTCGCGATCATGCACCGGCGGGCTCGCCGAGATCGGCCCGGCGGACATGACCAAGGCGCGGGCGCTGGAGACCTGGTGCGGCCAGCTCGGGATCGACGCCTCCGAGGTGTGGGCCTTCGGGGACATGCCCAACGACATCCCCATGCTGAGCTGGGCCGGGACCGGCTGGGCGGTCGCCAACGCCCACGCGGACGTGCTCGCGGTCGCCGACCGCGTCTGCGGCCGGCACGACGAGGACGGCGTCGCCGGGGCGCTGGAGAATCTCCTGGCGGAGGTCCCCGCCGCCTCCTAGGCTGGCCGGCATGCACCTCGAGAACATCGTCATCGACGCCGTGGACCCGGGCCGGCTGGGCCGCTTCTGGCAGGCGGCCCTGGGCACCGAGCAGCTCACCGACGTGCCCGAGGGGTTCGAGACCCGCCTGCACCTGGACGGGGACGCGTACCTCGATCTCTGCTTCCCGCGCGTCCCCGAGCGCCCGACCGAGCCGCAGCGCCTGCACCTGGACCTGTGGGACGCGGGAGACCAGGCCGGGACGGCGCAGCGGCTGCGGGACCTGGGCGCCGGGGACCTGGACATCGGCCAGGGGGATGCGCCGTGGATCGTGCTCGGCGACGCCGAGGGAAACCCCTTCTGCGTGCTCGAGCATCGCGACGCCTTCGTGCGCACGGGCCCCATCGCGAGCCTGCCGCTGGACACCGTCGACCCGGACGCCGCCGCCGAGTTCTGGGGCTGGCTGACCGGCTGGGCCGATGCGGACGGGTACGCCCCGCGCAGCCTGCGCCACCCCAGCGGCAGCGGCCCGCTGCTGGAGATGTGCCCCGAGCCCCGCCCCAAGCCCGCCGGCTCCAAGAACCGCATGCACCTGGACATCCGCCTCGAGACCGGGGACGACGTCGACGCGATCGCCGAGGAGATCCTCGCCCGCGGCGGCGCCGAGCCGGACCGCGGCTGGGGCGAGCTGCCCTGGCGCACCTTCACCGATCCCTCGGGCAACGAGCTCTGCCTGCTGCGGGCCTACGATGCGTGACTTCGAGGAGCTCGTCGCCGAGGCCGAGGCCGCCGACGTCACCGGCTGGGGCTTCGACTTCCTCGACGGCCGGGCCACCGAGGAGCGGCCCCCGTGGGGCTACGCCCACCTCCTCGCCGAGCACCTCGCGCAGGTCTCCTCCGCCCTGGACCTGGACACCGGCGGCGGGGAGGTCCTGGACGAGGCGCCCGTGCTGCCCGCGCACATGGTCGCCACCGAGGCCTGGGAGCCCAACGCCGCCCGGGCCCGGGAGCGGCTCGAGCCGCGGGGAGTGCGCATCGTCGAGAGCACGCGGTCGCTCCACGATCGCAGCTTCGAGCTGATCTCCTCGCGCCATCCGATCGCCCCGGACTTCCCCGAGATCCATCGCCTGCTGCACCCCGGCGGGAGGTACGTCGCCCAGCACGTCGGCCCCGGATCCTGCTTCGGGCTCACCGAGCACTTCCTGGGGCCGCAGCCAGATGCGCGCCGCGGCCGCGACCCGCGCGACGAGGCCGCCGCGGCGGAGGCCGCCGGCCTCGTCATCGACGAGCTGCGCACCGCGACCTGCCGGATCACCTATACCGACGTCGGCGCGATCGTCTGGATCCTGCGCAAGTGCCCCTGGTGGGTGCCCGGCTTCACCGCCTCCGCCTACGAGCCGCAGCTGCGGGAGCTTGACGCCCGGATGCGGGCCGGGGAGCCCTTCCGGGACGTCTCCACCCGCCACCTCATCCGGGCGCACCGCCCGCGGCACTGAGCGCCTCCCGGGTCCGCGAGACCAGGGCGAGCACCTGCTCGGCGGCGGGTGCCAGGCGGTCCGGGCCGATGGCCGCCAGGGCCGCGGCGGCCTGCGCCGAGAACTCCTCGGGGCCGATGCCGCCCCGCGCACGGCCCGCGTCGCGGAGCCCTCGGCCGATGCCCCCGGGCCCCGTATCCAGGGCGGCGACGGAGGGCACCAGGCCCTTCTCGTTGGTCGCCCAGCTGCCGGCCGCCGCATGCCAGGCGTGCGCGGCCAGCATGAGCGCGGCCGCGCAGCCCATCTGCACGTAGGCGACATCGTCCTTGGCGGCGCCCTTGGCCGCCCCCGCCGCGAGGAACTCGGCCGACCACAGGTTCTCGATCATCGCCGCCCGCAGCGCCGGCGGGTACGGGTCCAGGCCCCGTCGCAGCTCCGGCACCAGCAGGTCGGGATCCACCAGCGGCACGCAGGTCGCCGCCTCCCCGGCGTAGGCGACGTCGAGGAAGCCCAGCGGATGCCCCATCTGCTGATGGAAGGCGAAGCGGCCCGCGACGGCCCGGTCCCGCTGCGCCGCGACCCGGCGCACATCGCGGAGGATCAGGTCCACGGCCATGCCGTCCACCCGCAGCCAGGCCCCGCCGTCCACCCAGGGGCCCCAGCCCCCGGGCCCGGCGACCTCGACCTCGGAACCGGTGATCCGGCCCGCGATCGCGGCCAGCGCGGCGACGTCCAGGTGCGCGGCGTCGTAGTACAGCCCCAGGTCGAGGTCCGAGCCGGGATGGTGGGTGCCGCGCGCGCGGCTCCCGCCGAGGACGACGGCGCGCACCCCGGGGACGGCCGCGACCTCCTGGGCGATCTCCTGGATGCGGTCGTCGGCGAGCATGGGGCCTCCTGGGGTCGGTCGGTCTCGGGTCAGGACGGTCGCGGCGGCGCGGTCACCGGGCTGCGCGGCCGGCGGGCACGGCGGCGCCGGGGATCATCGGGGCTCCTGGGCGGTGCGGGCGGCGGCGATCCACTCCTCGGCATCGGCCGCGGCGGGGTCGGCGCCGTGCGCGCGCAGCCAGGTGCACACGTTCTCGCAGTCCCGGCGCAGGAAGGTCTGCCCCGAGGTGTTGACGACGAGGTCCACGACCTGCGGCACGTCGATCACCACCGGGTCGTGCCGGTCCCCGCGCGGGTCCACGAGGATGTTGTACGGGGACAGGTCGCCGTGGGCGAGGCCCAGCGCCGCGAGGTCCACCACGAAGGAGCGCAGGTCCTCGGCCCAGTGGGTGGCGGTCTGCGGATCCGGTCGGGTCTCCTGCAGCCGCGGGGCGGCGGTGCCGTCCTCGGTGCCGATGAACTCCATGAGCAGCTCCGTGCCGAGGATCTGCACCGGATAGGGCACGGCCAGGCCCGCGCTCCACAGGAGGGTGAGGATGTCGAACTCGGCGCGCGCCCAGCGGCCGGCGGCGGCCTGCCGGCCGAACGCGGTGCCCTTGGCCATGGCGCGGGCCTCGCGGGAGTCCTTCACCCGGCGGCCCTGGGTGTACTCGTGGGAGCGGTGGAAGCTGGTGTGCTCGGGGGAGCGGTATCGCTTGGCGACCAGCAGCGCGGCCTCGCCGGGGGCGCCGGTGCGCTCGTGCTCGGGCAGGGCCCGCTCCAGCAGGAAGGCATCGGCCTCCTTGCCGGTCTTGAGCACGCCGAGCTCGGTGTCGATCGCGCCCTCGTGCTGCACGATCCAGTCGGGGAAGGGCTGCGGGCCGCGGTCCACCGTGTGGGCCGTCTCCGGCCAGGTGGACCAGCGCTGGTCGTCGTCGAGGTCGTCGACGTCGCCGGTGGCCAGGGAGAGGGCGTAGAAGGTGTCCCAGTCGAAGGACGAGGTCATGGGGTCTCCAGAGGGGGAGGGGCCCTGTCAGCGGGCCCGAGCGGAAGGGAGGACGGCAGGGGAGAGCGCGGTGACGGCCATCGGGTCCTCCTTCCCTCGGTGCGAGCTGATGACGGGAGGCTACGCACCCTCCCGCTGTTCGCGCGAGCGAATTACGCCAGGAGCTCGTGCAGGCGGCGGCGGGCCCGCTCCCGCGCGGAGTCCGCCGGCACCCGGGCGGGTTCGATGAGCACGCTGACGGCGAGGCCGTCGGCGAGAGCCAGGATCTCGCTCGCGCAGTCCTGCGCCGCGGCCCAGGAGCGCTCGGGCCGCGCCTGCGCGAACAGCTCCGCGAGCCCGCGGTGCACGCGGCCCCAGACCCGGCGGTACTGCGCGGCGACGTCGGCGTCCACGGCGGCCTGGGCGGCGAAGGCGAGCCACACCCGGGCGGGGATGGAATCCGGCGAGGAGGGCACGAGCAGGGAGACGAGGCTCTCCAGCCGGTCGGCGGGGGCCTCGGGCAGGTCCGCCTCCAGGGCGCCGGCCGTCTCCTCGACCACGGACATCGCGGCGGTGATCATCGCGGAGCGCGAGGGGAAGTGGTGCTGCACCGTGCCGATGGCGACTCCGGACCGCGCGGCCACGGCCCGCACGCTCAGGCCGCCGATCCCCGACGAGGCGACGATCTCGACGATGCTGCGCTGGATCGATTCCCGGGACATGCCGCGAGCCTATCGGCGGCGTGCGCCGAGCTGCTGATACAGGCGCCAGGCGTGCTGGGCGGACCTGCCGGCGAGGACGAGCGGCTCCTCCGCAGGGCCCGTCGCCGCGGGCCGGGAGGTGACCACGCCCAGGCACAGCAGGAGGGTCCCCGCCCCGATCAGCGCGAAGCGCACCGCCTCCACGAGCATCGCGGCGAGCAGGGTCAGCCCCTCGTGCTCGGCCCCGAGATCGATGGCCAGGAGCTGGGTGGCGGCGCCGGCGAGGCAGAGGACCAGCCCTGCCACGGCGGCCGCGACCCACGTCGAGGAGACGTGGCGGCCCATCGCCGCCGCGCCGAGCAGGACCAGCACCGCCGCGCCCATGAGCAGCAGGCGGATCAGCCCCGCCGCCTCGATGCGATGGGTCATGCCCTCGAGGTCCCCTCCGAGGAAGGCCGTGCGCTCGGCCACCAGCCCCACCCCCGAGGCGAGCAGGGCGAGCACGCAGGCGATCAGGCCCAGGGCGGCGGGGCCGGGGGCGCGCCGGCGGAACACCATCAGGACGACGGCGCCCAGCACCGGCGCCAGCAGGCCCAGCAGCGAGAGCACGCGGAGCATCGGAACCTCCAGTTCGTACGAGTGTATGAGTGTGACCATACAGCCGTATGGCGTGGGAGGGAAGCGGGATGCGCCGACGGCTCCGATGCAGGACCCTGCCCGCTCCTGTCCGGTCCCGGCCCGACGGCGCGGGGCGGCGGTGCGACGCCGCGAGGTCATCGTCCGCTGACCAGCGCGAAATCCGGTGGCGACAGTCGTCGGGCGTCCCGTAGGTTCCAGGGATGATCCGGCTCCTCGCCCCCGACCCGACCCGCTTCGACGCCTTCGCGGACTGCCTCGCCGAGTACGGAGGCACGGGACTGGACGGCTCGAGCGTCCGGCCGGAGGACACGCTCAGCCTCGACCGGCCGTACTTCGACGGCTACCTGCGCGCCCGTGCCGCGGAGGAGGACGGAACCGACGTCCTGCCGGGCCGCGTGCCCTGCACCTCCCGGTGGATCGTCGAGGACGACTGGGAGGACGGCGGGCCGCTGCTGGGATTCATCGCCCTGCGCCATGCGCTGAACCCCTTCCTGTTCGACCAGGGCGGGCACATCGGCTACAGCGTCCGGCCCTCGGCCCGGCGTCGGGGAGCGGCGACGGCGGCCCTCGCCCTCACGCTCGCCGCCGCGCAGAGGCGCGGCCTCGACCCCGTGCTCGTGACGTGCCTCGAGGGCAACGAGGCCTCCCGGCGGATCATCGAGGCCGCAGGCGGGCAGTACGAGGACTCGCGCGAGGGGCACCGTCGGTACTGGATCGGCCGAGGGCCGGTGCCCACGGCGCCGGACGTGCCGTGAGGCTGCGGCCGCTGCGTGCGGATGCGGCGGACGTCCGAGCCGTCATGGACGCCTTCACCGCCGATCCCGCGGAGATGTTCCGCCAGGGCGAGGTCACGGACGAGGACTCCGCCCGCGCCTACGTCGAGCGCCTGCTGCGGCCGATGATGCGCACCGCCGTGATCGCCGATCCGCGGGACCGCCTGCTCGGCCTGGTCGGCGTGAGCATCGATGCGGGCAACCGCCTGGGCTGGTTCTTCTACTGGCTCCATCCCGCCCATCGCGGGGCCGGGCTGATGTCCCGCGCGGCCCGCGAGGTCGCCGACCGTGCCCTCGCCCCGGAGCCCGAGGGCTGGGGCCTCGAGCGGCTCGAGCTGGGGCACCGTGCGAACAATCCTGCCTCCGGGGCGGTGGCGCGCGCGGCCGGGTTCGTGCAGGAGGGGAGGGAGCGGGAGAAGTTCCTGGTGGAGGGGGAGCGCATCGACGTCCTCACCTACGGCCGGCTCCGCTCCGACCCGGCTCCGGACGCGGAGCTCCTCGACCCGGCCCTGGCCGTGGAGCGCCTCGACGTCTGAGCGGCGCGGATCTGCGCCTTCAGGTCCGATGCGCCGTACCCCGGCCCGGGTGCCGCGCGCGGGGCGCGCTCTCACTCCTCGAGCGACGCCGAGCGTCTCCGGGTGGCCTCGGCCGCGCGGTCCAGGAATCGGGCGATCACCTGCAGCTCCTCGTCCTCGAGCCCGTCCAGGGCGGCGTCGAGATCCTCACCGAGCGGAGCGAGATGCGCGAAGAGCTCGGGCAGGCGATCCGGCAGCGCGCGGACCAGCACCGTGCGGCGATCTCCCGGGTCCCGGTCGCGGGCGACCCAGCCGCCCTCGGCCAGGCGGTCGACGATCCCCGTCGTCGTCGCGGGGCGCAGCGCCAGCAGCTGCGCCAGTGCGCCGATGCTGATCGATCCGTGGCGCTGGACCAGGTTGAAGCACTGCAGGTCCACCGGTCGGATTCCCAGCCGGGCGCTGAGGCGGTGGCTGAAGATCGCCAGCTGCAGCTCGACCTCGCGGTAGCGGTCCTTGACCTCCCAGGACGGAGAACCGCCCCGGTTGATGTCGGGCAGGGGATCGGTCATGGAGCCCATCCTCCCAGGAGCGGCTGCGGACCCGGCGCAAGGTATTTCGGTTTCCGAAGGAACAGACTAGGCTGTGTCCACAGGGTCCGCGAGAGGCCCTCGACCGGAACGGAGACGATCATGGCCCGGCACGGCACGACCTCCACCACAGGATTCGACACGGCGGCAGCCGTCACCCGCTCCATGCTCGGCTGGGGCGCGGTCGCGGGACCCTTCTACCTCGTCCTCGGCCTGATCCTGGCGCTCACGCGCGACGGCTTCGACCTTGCGCGGCATCCCCTGAGCCTCCTCGCCGTCGGCCCCGGCGGGTGGATGCAGACGGTGAACTTCCTGCTCACCGGGGCGATGATCATCGTCGCGGGCTGGGGCATGCTGCGGGCCCTGGAGCGGCGAGGCCCGGGGGCGGCCGTGGTCGTCGCGGGGGCCGGCGTCCTCCTGGCGGCAGTGTTCGAGGCGGATCCCGTCGCCGGCTTCCCGCCCGGCCAGGAGCCGGCGGTCTCGGTCCACGGCATGTTCCATCTGGTGGCGGGAGGCGTGGAGTTCGTGGCCTTCGCCGTCGCGGCGATCCTGCTGTCCCGCGTGCTCTCCCGGCGCGGGGAAACGCGGGCTGGTCTCGTCTCGCTGCTGCTGGGGATCGTGGTGCTGCTGGGCTTCCTCCTGGGAGGGGCGCTCGCCGCCTCGCCCGTCGGCGTCGCGCTGCTGTGGCTCGCCGTGGTCGCGAGCCTCGCCTGGCTGCTGCTCGCCTCGATCCGCATCTACCGGATCGTGCCGCACCCGGACGGCTGCTGACCTGCGCATCCATCGATCTCAGGATCCGGCCCCGGCCCCTCCTCCGTCGGCGGGCGGGGCCGCCCGGCGCGCCAGGGCAGCACGAGTCCCGAGGCGATCAGCCCCAGCACACCGACCAGCAGGGCGCCGCGCACCCCGAGGAGGGTCGCGCAGAGCCCGCCGGCGAGGGCGAACGCCGGAGCGGCACCGCGGGCGGCGAGGCTGAAGGCCGTGCTCACGCGGGTCATGACGGCGTCCTCGGTCGCCTCCATCCGCAGGGCGGAGTACACCGGGCGGAAGACGCCGGCGACCAGGAGCATGAGCGTCGTCGCGACGATGTAGAGGACCAGGCCCGGCGTGCCGCCCGGGAGGAACGGCAGGGCCAGCACGGGAAGCCCGCGCAGGGCCCCGGACCAGACCAGCGTGGGGAGCTGTCCCAGGCGTGCGCTCACCCGCGGGGCCCACCAGGATCCGAGGACTCCGCCCAGGCACGGGAGCGCGAGGGCGAGCCCGTACTGCCAGGGCGGGAGGTCGAGCCCGCGGAGCAGGAGCACCAGCTCCAGCGGGCCGGTCCAGGCGACGAAGCCCGCGAACAGAGTCGCGTTCAGCAGCAGGGGTCGCAGGACGGGGTGCGCTGCGGCGACGGTGAATCCGGCGGAGGCCTCGCGCAGGAACCGCCGCGGCGGACCGGGGGCCGGAGGGGCGGGCTCCGGCGCACGGATCGCGCGGATCCCCAGCGCGGAGGCGACGAGCCCGGCCGCCTGCACGAGCAGCGTCGCCGTCGCCCCCAGCAGCTGCACGATCGCGCCGCCGAGAGCCGGACCCAGGGTGCTGAGCGTCCAGAACGTCGCCTCGAGCCTGCCCAGCGCCGCGGTGCGCTGCTCGCGGGGCACGAGATTCTTCAGATGCGCGGTCGACGCCCCGCCGAAGACCATCCCGCCGAGGGCCGTCCCCGCGGCGACGACCAGCAGCTGGGCGAAGGTGAGCGCGCCGGCCGAATGCGCCAGAGGGACCGACGCGAGGAGCAGCGCCCGGGACAGGTCCGCCGCGATCATCACGGGGCGCTTGCGGCGCACCTCGAGGGCGGGACCGAGGGGCAGGGCCAGCAGCGCCCCCGCGACCCCGGCGACCGCCGTGAGCAGGGATACCTGGAACGTCGAGGCGTCCAGCACGCGCACCGCGATCAGCGGCAGCGCGCCCATGGCGATGGCGGTGCCCGCATCGGAGGCGGCGCGCGCGAACCACAGCCGGGAGAAGTCCGCGCCCAGCGTGCTCGCCGGGCGGGGTGCGCGCGCCGGGCGGGGAGCGCTCGCCGCGTCGGCCGGGCCTGCCGGGCTCATCGCGAGAAGGCGAGGCGGCCGGCGACGAACGTGGCCAGCGGGCGCACGGCGCGCAGGCGGTCGGCGGATTCGCGCGCGGCCTCGGCGGAGCCCGGGGAGGCGACGAAGGGGTCCTCCTCCAGGAGCACCAGGTCCCCGCGTCCGCCGACGGCCAGCTCGTGCACCCCGTCGGTCGAGGCGGCGAGGGCCTCGGCGGGGCTCAGCTGCTGCTCGGCGTGCCAGCCGGGGCGCTCGTCGGCGCTGCGATGGACGGCGGCGGCCATGGCCAGCCACGGGTCGATCGGCGCGACCGGGGCGTCGGAGCCGAAGGCGAGGGGGACGCCCGCGGCCAGCAGATCGCGGAAGCGGAAGGCGGCGCCGCCCTGGCCCGGCCACAGCTCCTCGGTCGCATCGCGGTCCTCGAGCAGGTGGGCCGGCTGGACGGAGGCGATCGCCCCGCGCCGCGCCAGGGCCGCGATGTCGGCGTCGGCGAGCATCTGGGCGTGCTCGAGGCGCACCGGGTGCGGGAACCCGGTGCGGTCCAGGACCGCGAGGGCGAGGCCCGCGGCGGCGTCGCCGATCGCGTGCACGGCCGCGGCGAGCCCCAGCGCGGCGGCGCGGCGCAGCAGCTGCTCGAGGGCGTCCGCGTCGACGTTGAGGACCCCGCGGCCGTGGGCGTGCCCGCCGGCCGCGCCGTAGGGATGGCGGCAGTACGCCGAGCGCGAGCCCAGCGACCCGTCCAGGATCACCTTCAGCGGGCCGACGCTCACCAGACCGGAGTCGCCGATCGGCGTGCCCGTGGGCCCGGGCACGCCGTCCAGCCCCGAGGCGTAGGTGGCCGTCCGCACCCGCAGCATCGGGTCGCGGCGCGCCCACAGGGCATGGTTGTCCGCCCACTCCATGTCGACCAGGCCGACGACGCCGCGGGCCAGCGCCTCCTCCTGCAGGCGCCGCACCCCGGCCTCGAGCCCCGCGGCGACGCCGGGCAGGTCGGCGAGGTGGGCGACGGCGTCGAACCACTCCTCCTCGGCGACGATCCCGCGCCGCGGCGGCAGGCCCAGGCCGGCCAGCGCCGGGGTGTTCATCCAGGCGTGGTGGGCGTCCCCGCCGATCAGCACGATCGGCACCGTGGAGGAGACCGCGTCGAGGGCGGCGACCGTCGGCGGCTGCGGGAAGCCGACCAGCCGGTGCCCGAAGCCGACGAGCGTGCCCGCATGCCCGGCCCGCAGGGTCGCCGCCACGAGCTGGGCGCACTCCTCGGCGCTGCGGACGCCGGAGGTGTCCAGCCGGGTGGCGCCGTGGGCGGCCTGGCCGACGTGCACGTGCTGGTCCCACAGCCCCGGGATCGCCGCGGCCCCGCCCGCGTCATGGACCTCCTCGCCGGGGCACGCGGAGAGGCGCGGGGCGATCTCGGTGATCGTGCCCTCCTCGATGCGCAGGTCGCGGGGGAGGGAGTCGAGGCGCAGGGACCGGATCAGCACCGTCGCAGGCTACCGGAGGCCTCGTAGACCAGGCGGGCATGGCGGCGGTCCGGCGAGCCCTGGAAGAACTCGACGGCGTCCGGCACCACCCGCCACAGCCGCCAGTCGCCGTCGGCGACCTCGGCGCGGGCGGAGGCGCTGCGGGCGGCGAGATCGGCGCGGGACTCGGCCGCATCGGCCTCCACCACGCGGCCGCGCACCCGCACCGAGCGCACCACCTGCGGCCACCAGAAGGTGAGGGCGGCCGCGGGCGCGGCGGCGAGCTGGAGGCCCTTCGTGCTCGAGGCGGTCGAGGCGAACGCCCACCCGCGCGCGTCGACGTCCTTGAGGATCAGCACGCGGGCATCGGGCACCCCGTCCGTGCCGAGGGTGGACAGGGTCATCGCGTGGGGCTCGGGGACCCCGGCGGCGATCGCCTCCTCGAGCCAGACCAGGAACAGGTCCTCGGCGCGCGCGGGAGGATCCGCCGGCAGCGGGCCGGGGGCGGTGCCGGTCAGAGCCTTCAGGGAACGCAGCAGATCGCGGGTGCTCATGGGCTCAGCCTGCCACCTGCGGACCATGACAGCTGTCATGGGCGGGGCGTGACGCCCGGGCGTTCCGCCGCCCGCCGCGCCCCGGAAGGGTGGAGCCATGACCGCAGACCAGATCCCGGCCGTGCAGGTGCACGGCGTGACCAAGCGCTTCGGCGAGATCACCGCCGTCGACGACGTCCACCTCGAGGTGCCCGCCGGGCAGGTGCTGGCCCTGCTGGGCCGCAACGGCGCCGGCAAGTCCACCCTGATGGAGATGCTGCTGGGCATCACGCGTCCGGGCGCGGGGGAGATCCGCGTCGGCGGCCTCGCCCCGCAGGAGGCCAGCAGCCGCGGGCTGATCGGCGCGATGCTGCAGAACGGGGCGCTGCTGCCCGAGGAGACGGTGCGCTCGATGCTGCGCCTGCTGCACTCCCTCCACGCCCGGCCGCTGCCGCTGGAGGAGGTCGCCGAGCGCGCCGACGTCGCCGACCTCATGTCCCGGCGCATCGGCAAGCTCTCCGGGGGCCAGATGCAGCGGGTCCGCTTCGCGGTCGCCCTGCTGGGGGACCCTGACGTGATCCTCCTGGACGAGCCGACCGTCGGCATGGACGTCGAGACCCGGCGCGACTTCTGGGTGCGGATCCGCCACGTCGCCCGGGCGGGGCGGACGATCGTGCTGGCCACCCACTACCTGCAGGAGGCCGAGACCGAGGCGGAGCGCGTCGTGGTCCTGGACCGCGGCCGCATCATCGCCGACGGCCCCGGCGCGGAGATCACCCGCAGCATCTCCGGGCGCACCCTGCGGGTGGTCGGCCCGAGCCCCGCCGAGGTCGCCGCCCTGCCCGGCGTCTCGGAGGCCGTGGCCGACGCCGAGGGCGTCCTCGCCCGCTGCACCGACTCCGACGCCGCCCTGCGCGCCCTGCTGCGCGAGCACCCGCAGGCCCGCGGCATCGAGATCAGCCCGCCCAGCCTGGAGGACGCGTTCCTCCGCCTCACCGAAGGAGCCGTCCGATGACCTCCCGCGCCGCCGCCTACGCGTACCACTCGATCCGCATCACCCTGCACCAGGTGCCC
This sequence comes from Brachybacterium phenoliresistens, assembly GCF_000576425.1. GTDB lineage: Bacteria > Actinomycetota > Actinomycetes > Actinomycetales > Dermabacteraceae > Brachybacterium > Brachybacterium phenoliresistens. The sequence goes on from NZ_KK070012.1 coordinate 16,905, forward strand.
TTCGTCGTCTTCACGATCGCCCTGCCGGTGGGCATGTACCTGCTGTTCTCCATGATGTTCGGGGACATGGGGGAGGGGGCCGCCCGCGCCGGGATCATGGTCAACATGGCCGCCTACGGAGGCCTGGGCGCCGCCGTCACCGCGGGGGCGCAGATCCAGGAGGACCTGCGCACCGGCTTCCTGCGCCAGCTGATGGTCGCCGGGCTCACCCCGCGCGGCTTCCTCATCGGCTCCCTGGCCGCGGCCAGCGCCATCGTGCTGCCGGCCCTGGTCGCCGTGTTCCTCACCGGCGCCGTCACCGGCGTCGACGCGACGCCGGGCCGCATGATCGCCGCCATCGGCGTGCTGTGGGCGGGGCTGCTGCCGGCCATCCTCATCGGCCTGGTGCTGGGCATGTTCCTGCGCGGCAGCGCCGCCAGCGCCGGCAGCGTCGTGGTGATGATGCTGATGGCGATCGCGGGCGGTCTGTGGATGCCGCTGGAGATGTTCCCCGGCTGGATGCAGTCCCTCGGGCAGGGCCTGCCGACGTTCTGGATGAGCCGGTGGGGCGCCTGGGCGCTGGGCGGCCCGCAGGCGCCGGCGATCGGCCTGCTGGTGGTCGGCATCTGGGTGGCGGCCCTCGCGCTCACGGTGCTGCTCGGCATGCGTCGGTCCCGGGGCGGCTCCCGCCGATGAGCGAGACTGTCCCCATGGACGGGACCTGCCAGACGCGCCCGGAGGACCGCCCCCTGACCATGCGGGGCGTCCACCGGGCCGCCGTCGAGTCCGGCGGCCTGGTCTTCTCCGCGCCCTCGCTGGTGTACCTGCTGATCATCATCGGCTTCGGGTTCGCCTCCGGCTCCGTCGCGCCGATGATCGTCGCGACCGCGGTGCTCCTGGTCTACGGCGTCGTGTTCCTGTACTCCTGCGGCATCTCGCTGTACCCGGCCCGGGTCCGGGCCCTCTGGTACCTGGCCAGCTGGCTGCTCATCGCCCTGCTGGTGCCGCTGATCGGGGTCTCCGTCGCGTACCTGGTCGTCTACCAGGCGATGACCCACGTGCTGCTGCTGCCGTGGCGCCGGGCCGTGCCGACGCTGATCCCCCTGGTCCTGGCCGGAGCCGTCGTCGGGATCCTCGGCGAGCAGTACGCGGCGGCGATCCTGGCGGTGGTCGCGCTGATCATGGCGTTCGGTGTGGGCGCCGGCATCCAGCGCGAGCGCCTCGAGCGGCAGCTGGAGGCGGCCGAGCAGCGCAACGCCGTGCTCGCCGTCGTCGCCGAGCGCGAGCGCATCGGCCGGGACCTCCACGACATCCTCGGCCACTCCCTGACCACGGTGACGGTCTCCGCGCAGCTGGCCCGGCGCCTGGTGGACGCCGATCCGGACGGCGCCCGGGAGCAGCTGGAGCAGATCGAGCGGACCGCCCGGCAGGCCCTGGCCGACGTCCGCTCCACCGCCAGCGGCATGCGGACCGTGCGCGCCGCCACCGAGGTCGCCTCGGCGCGCAGCGTCCTCGAGGCCGCCGGCATCCAGGCGCAGGTGCCCTCCGCGCTGCCGGAGCTCGACGATGCGCGGGCCGAGCTGTTCGGCTACGTGATCCGCGAGGGCGTCACCAACGTGGTGCGCCATTCCCGGGCCGGCCGGGCCAGCATCGAGGTCCGGTCCGACGAGGTCGCGATCGGGGACGACGGCACGGGGATCCGGCCCGGCACCGTCCGCAGCGGCCTGGACGGGCTGCGCCGCCGCGTCGAGGAGGCGGGCGGCCGCCTGCACGTGGAGTCCACGCCCTCGGGGACCCGCCTGGTGGCGAGGGTCCCGTGATCCGCCTCGCCGTCGCCGACGACCAGTCGATCCTCCGCTCCGGGCTGGTCGCGCTGCTGCGGCTGGAGACCGATCTCGAGGTGGTGGGGGAGGCGGCCGATGCCGCGGCCGCGCTCGACGTCGTCGCGGACACCGACCCCGACGTGCTGCTGCTGGACGTGCAGATGCCCCCGGGCACCGGTGCCGACGGACGCCCGGGGCCGCAGGACGGCATCGAGGTCGCGCGGCGCCTGCGCGCCGACGGCGCCGCCCGGCCCCGCATCATCGTGCTCACCACCTTCGGACGCGCCGGCTACCTGCGCCGGACGATGGAGACCGGCGCCGAGGGATTCATGGTCAAGGACGCCCCCGTGGAGCGCCTCGTCGACGCGATCCGCCGGGTCCAGCAGGGCCTGCGGGTGGTGGACCCGGACCTGGCCGCCCAGTCGCTGTCCGTCGGCCCCAGCCCGCTGACCGCCAAGGAGACCGAGGTGCTGCGCGCCGCGGCGGACGGCGCCGGCACCTCGCAGATCGCCGCGACCCTGTTCCTGTCCGAGGGGACGGTGCGCAACCACATCTCCTCCGCGATCGGGAAGCTCGGGGTCGCCGGCCGTGCCGAGGCCGTGCGCCGGGCGACCGACAACGGCTGGCTGTGACCTGTCCCGGCGGTGCCCGGCGGGCCAGCGGGGACCGGCACCGGCCCTGCGGCGAGAGATAGTCTGCGACGGTGCATGCGATCGAAGCCGTCCTCCGACTCCTGGTGACGATCTCCGTACCCGTCTTCGCGATCGCCTCCATGCTCTCGATGGGCTTGCGCACCCCCGTGGACACCTTCTCGGCGCAGCTGAAGGACCGCCGCTCCGTGCTCGCGGTCGCGCTCGCGAACTTCGTCGTCGTGCCGGCCGTGGGCGTCGTCCTGATCGGCATGCTGAGCCCCGTCGCCCCGCTCGGCGTGCGCGAGGGGCTGGTGATCGCCCTGTGCGCGGCGGGCGCGCCGTTCGTGCTGCAGCTGGGGACGATGGCCCGGATCCCCTACGACGAGGTCGCCGGGCCGATGGCCGTGCTGCTGGTCGGGACGGTGCTGTTCATGCCGGTCACCGTGCCGTTCCTGGTCCAGGGCGTGGACGTGCGGGCCTTCGACGTGGCCGCCCTGCTGGTGGGCACGATGCTCGCGCCGATGGTCGCGGGGATCGGTCTGGGGCACCTGCTGCCGCGGCACGCCGACCTCCTCGCCCGCACCGCCGGGGGCGTCGCCGCCGTCAGCGCGGTGCTCATGTTCCTCTCGGGCTTCGGCGCCAACTCGGGGCTGGTCGCCGAGCTCGTGCTCTCCCCGGTGATCCTGCTGCCCATCGGCGTGATCGCCCTGGCCTTCCTCGGCGGCCGGATCGCGGGGGACCTGTCCGGGCCCACCCTCACCGTCGCCGACGGCCCGGCGATCCTCACCAGCCAGCGCAACATCGCCGCCGCGCTGCTGGTGGCACGCTCCGCCCCCGATCACGACGAGATGGTCGTGGCGATCCTCCTGGTCAGCGCGGTCGGGTTCTGCATGCTGGTGCCCTATGCGCTGGGCAAGGGCGCGGTGCGACGGCGCCGGGCGGGGGAGCGGACCAGCCTCGGCGCCCTCATCGGCGTCGCGGAGGCGAAGCAGCGCTGAACGGCCCGCCGCGACAGTACACGAGATCGTGTACTGTCGTCGGCGTGATCGAGACCGTCGCCCTGACCCACTCCGCGGCCCTGGCCCGCCTGGGCTCCGCCCTGTCGGACGGCACCCGCGTGCGGATCCTGCTGGCGCTGCGCGAGGCGCCCGCCATCCCCTCCGACCTCGCCGAAGCCCTCGGCGTCTCCCGCCAGGTGATGTCCAACCAGCTCGCGTGCCTGCGCGGCTGCGGGCTCGTCGAGGGGGTGCGGGAGGGCCGCAGCACCTGGTACCGGCTCAGCGACCCGCAGATCGCCGCCGCCCTCGAGGAGATGCTGCGCCTGGTGCTCTTCGTGGACCCCGCATGCTGCGCGGGGGAGTCGTGCACGTGCTGACCGCTCAGCGCCGTCACCTCCTGCAGCGGCGGATCCGCCTGATCGTCACGGCGACCATCGCCTACAACGTCCTCGAGGCCGTGATCGCGCTGAGCGCCGGCGCCGCGGCCGGCTCCGCGGCGCTGATCGGCTTCGGCCTCGACTCCATCGTCGAGGTCCTCTCCGCGGCGGCCGTCGCCTGGCAGTTCGCCGCCCCCGATCCGAGCCGCCGCGAGAAGGCGGCCCTGCGGCTGATCGCGGTGGCGTTCCTCGGGCTCGCCGTGATCGTCTCGGCCGATGCGCTGCGGGCCCTGCTCGGGCTGTCCACCCCCGAGCACTCCGGGGCAGGCATCGCCCTGGCGGCCGTGAGCCTCGCGGTCATGCCGATGCTGTCCTGGATCGAGCGCCGCACGGGACGCGAGCTGGGCTCCGCCTCGGCGATCGCCGATGCGAAGCAGACGCTGATCTGCTCGCTGCTGTCCGCCGCGGTGCTGATCGGGCTGCTGCTGAACTCGCTGCTGGGCTGGACCTGGGCCGACCCCGTGGCCGCCCTGGTCATCGCCGCCTTCGCCGTGCGCGAGGGCCTCGAGGCATGGCGCGGCGAGGCCTGCGCCCAGCCCGTCTCGGCACTGGTGGACGACCAGGCCCGCCCCCACGACTGCTGCTGATCGGCGCCCCCGACCCGGACGCCCGGCCCATCGGCCGATGATCCCGGCGAGGCGCCCCCACCCTGGTACCTTCTCGCGCATGAGCGCCGAGAGCCCCTTCGTGATCGCCGTGGACGCCGGCGGCACGCACACCCGCGTCGGCTGCTACGCCCTGGACGGACGGCAGCTCTCCCGCGTCTCCGGGGCGGGCGGCAGCCCCATGCACAACGACGATGCCGCCGAGAACGTGGCCCGCGCGATCCGCGCCGCGCTCGCCGCGGCGGGCCTCGCGATCGAGGACGCGGCCGCGCTCGGGGTCGGCACCGCCGGCTACGAGCGCGAGGGCTCGAACCAGTCCCGCGGGAAGGGCAACGCCTGGGTCGAGGAGGTCTACGGCCTGCCCGGTCTGCAGTGCCCTCGCGTGATCGTCAACGACGCGGTGATCGCGCATCGCGGAGCCCTCGGCGGGGCGGCCGGGATCGTCGTCGTCGCGGGGACCGGATCGATGATCCTGGCGATCGACGAGCAGGGCCGCGAGGTCGAGAGCGGCCAGTTCGAGCACTACGCCGGAGCGGCGCGGCACCTCGCCTTCTCCGCGATGCACCGGGTCCTGGCCGGGGACGCCGAGGCCGGGGACCCCTTCGTCGCCCGGGCACTCGAGCGCTTCGGGGCGGCCGACGTGCCGGCGCTGCGCGCGGCGGTCCTGGCCCTCGGCGGGACCGACCGCCAGGAGGTCAAGCGCATCTACGGCGGCCTGGCCCCGGTCATCACCGCGCTCGCCGGCGCCTCGGCCACGGCCGATGCGGCGCTCGCCGACCTGGTGGGGCGCACCGTCGACGGGATCGCGCTGCTGGTGCCCCTGATCGCCGCGCGCCCGGTGCCGGTGGCGCTGACCGGATCCCTCGCCCTGAGCGACGCGTTCACCGCCTGCCTGACGGAGCAGCTGCGCGATCGCGGCGTGGCCGCGGAGGTCGTCCCCGCCGCCGCGGACCCGCTGGGCGGCGCGGCCCTCCTCGCCCTCGACGCCGCCCGCACCGCCGCCCCCTGACCCGGGGGCCCTGTCCGCTCTGGGCGGACACCACCTGTCCTCGCCAGCACGTAGCCTCATGGCGTGTCGTCCCTCCTCCACATCCTGCGTTTCACCCGCTCCCTGACCCCGCTGTACGTCGCCGTCGTCGTCTGTTCGATCCTCACCTCGGCCACCACCCTCGTCGTCCCCTTCCTCATCGGCCGCGCGACGGACTCCGTCTCCGGCGCCGTCTCCGGCCAGACCCCCACCGACACCGCCGTGCGCACGGTGATCGTGCTGGCCCTGGCGGTTCTCGTGGCGGAGCTCGCCACCACGCTGATCTCGAACGTCGGCGGCTGGTTCGGCGACGTGATGAGCAACCGGATGCGCACGATCCTCTCGGTGCGCTACTACGACAAGCTGCTCCACCTGCCGCAGCGCTGGTTCGACACGGAGATCACCGGGACCATCGTCGCCCGCCTGAACCGGTCGATCGCCGAGGTCACCGGCTTCGCCAAGACGATGTCCAACGCCTTCGCCTCGATGCTCATCACCACCGCCGCCGTGCTCGTGATCAGCGCCTGGTACGCCTGGCCGCTCGCGGTGCTGCTGCTGGTGATCTTCCCGGTGTACGTGTGGCTGACCGCCCTGACCTCCAAGAAGTGGCAGCGGCTGGAGGGGGAGAAGAACGAGCAGGTCGACATCGCCTCCGGCCGCTTCGCGGAGGTCATCGGCCAGATCCGGGTGGTGAAGTCGTTCGTGCGCGAGCGCAGCGAGCTGGAGGACTTCTCCCGCCGCTTCGGCTCGACCGACGCGACCACCCGCGAGCAGTCCTCCCACTGGCACCGCATGGACGTGCTGCGCCGCTCGGTGCTGAACGTCGTCTTCTTCGCGATCTACGCGATCATCTTCGTGCGCACGGTGCAGGGCCACTTCACCCTCGGCGAGATGGTGCTGCTGGTGCAGCTGATGAACATGGCCAAGTCCCCGGTGGAGTCGATGAGCTGGGTGATCGACGCGTCCCAGCGCGCGATCGCCGGGTCGCGCGACTACTTCCGGGTGATGGCCACGGCCGACGACCCGCGCACCGAGGTCCTGCCCGATGCCGCCGCACGGCTCGAGCCCGTGCCCGGCGCCCCCGCCCTGGAGTTCCATCACGTCGACTTCGCTTACGAGAGCGACGAGGACGTGCTGCACGACATCGACTTCCGGCTCGAGCACGGGGAGCGGATCGCGCTGGTGGGCGAGTCCGGCGGCGGCAAGTCCACGATCGTCAACCTCCTGCTGGGGCTGTACGAGCCCGGGCGCGGAAGCATCGACGTGGCTGGGCACGACGGGCGCACCATCCCGCTCGAGCAGCTGCGCTCGGGCATCGGCGTCGTCTTCCAGGACGCCAGCCTGTTCTCCGGCACGATCCGCGAGAACATCGCCTACGGACGGCCCGACGCGAGCGAGGAGGAGGTCCGCGCCGCGGCGGTGCGGGCCAACGCCGACGGCTTCATCCGCCGTTTCCCCGGGGGCTACGACCAGCTCATCGGCGAGCGGGGCCTGAAGCTCTCCGGCGGGCAGCGCCAGCGCATCGCCGTGGCCCGCGCGATCCTCAAGGACGCCCCCATCCTCGTGCTGGACGAGGCGACCTCCGCCCTGGACACCCGCGCGGAGCGGCAGGTGCAGAAGGGGCTGGACGAGCTGATGAGCGGGCGGACCTCGCTGATCATCGCGCATCGGCTCTCGACCATCGCCGGGGTGGACCGCATCATCACCCTGCGTGAGGGGCACATCGACGAGATCGGCACCCCCGCCGAGCTCGCCGCCTCCGGCGGGATCTACGCCCAGCTGCTGGAGCTGCAGAACTCCGGGCGCACCCGCGCGCTCGCGAAGTTCGACATCACCGGCTGAGCCGACCACGGCTCCGGCCGGCGCCGCGCGGGGGCACGCGCGGCGCCGGCGGGACCTGCTGACGGACAGGCCGAGGTCAGACCGCCCCGATACGATGTGCCCGAGCACACACCGATCGAAGGGGTAGGACATGGGCTTCATCCAGGCGTTCAAGGGCGCGATCTCCGGCATGTTCGCGGACCAGTGGAAGGACTTCCACACGGTCCCGCGGGGCCTGCCGGCGACCGCGGCGCTGTTCCCGTCCGTGCCCCAGGGGCAGAACGCGGGCCGCGGCTCGAACACCCGCGGCAGCGAGAACATCATCTCCAACGGCTCGAAGATCCTCGTGCCCGAGGGCTACGGCCTGATCACCATCGTCGACGGCCGGGCCACGGGCTTCATCACCGAGGCCGGCGGCTACGAGTTCCGGGCCGACTCCCCGGACTCCCGCTCCGTCTTCGCCGGGGACGACCTGGTCGGCTCGACGGTGGGCACCTCGTGGGAGCGCTTCAAGTTCGGCGGCCGTCCCTCCTCGCAGCAGCTCGCGTTCTTCGTGAACCTCAAGGAGATCCCCGACAACCGCTTCGGCACCCAGTCGGAGATCTACTGGGACGACGCCTACCTCAACACCCAGGTCGGTGCGCTGACCCGCGGCTCGTACACGCTGCGGATCCTGGACCCGCTGCTGTTCGTGCACAACTACGTGCCCGCCGCCTTCATCACCGCCGGCGCCGGGGTCTTCGACTTCTCCGACGTGAACAATCCCGCCGGCGGGCAGCTGTTCCGGGAGGTCGTCTCCTCGCTCTCGGCCGCGTTCTCCCGCTACGTGAACGACCCCGACAAGGGCAACCGGATCACCCGCATCCAGTCCGATGCGGTGGGCTTCGCCCAGTCCCTCTCCGCCGTGGTGGAGGAGGAGTACCGCTGGGCCAGCGACCGCGGTCTCGCGATCGTCAAGGTCGCCATCGCCGCGATCGAGTACGACCAGCGCACCCGGGAGCTGCTGGCCGATGTGCAGAAGGCCGATGCGCTCTCCGGCGCCCGCTCGCAGTCCTTCGTCAACCAGGCCGCCGCGCGCGGCGTGCAGGCCGCCGGGGAGACCGGCGGCGGGGCGGGGCTGGCGATGTTCGGCGCGGGCATGGGCGCCGCCGGCGGCATGGTGCGCCCGGTCGACCAGCAGCCGGCCCCGGCCGCCCCCGCCGCTCCCGCAGCCCCGGCGGCGCAGCCCGCCGCGGCGGGCGCGGGGGCCGCCCCCCC
>NZ_KK070013.1 GCF_000576425.1 Brachybacterium phenoliresistens
ACTGGCCTCATCAAACACCTCCATGTCGTGGGGTGTTGCGCTGACCGTTGGAACCCGCCCCCGGTAACTGGTACAGAACCGCACAATTTCTCAAGTACCCGGCGCACGGCCCATCGGCCGAGCCCGCCGGCCCCTCGCGCCCGGTCGGAGACGCCGCGCCCGTGCCTGCCGCGGCTGCGACCGTCGCGCCTCCCGGGGTTCCAGGGGGTCGGCCGGGGCCGGCGATCACACGAGGAGGTAGGCCGCGCCGACCACCGTGAGGACGACGACCACCCATTCGAAGGTCTTCTGGCTGATGCGCTGGGCGATGAGCCGCCCGCCCAGCCCGCCGACGAGCACCAGCGGCACCAGCACCAGGTCCAGCAGCAGGGAGGACGGGTTGATGATCCCGAGGCCGATGCTGAAGGGCAGCTTCGCGATGTTGACGGCCGCGAAGAACCAGGCGGAGGTCCCCAGGAACGCCTTGACCGGGAACTTCGCCGCGAGGAAGTACATGGACATGACGGGGCCGGCCGCATTGGCGACCATGGTGGTGAAGCCGCCGAGGGAGCCGTAGGTCCAGGCGGCGATCCCGCCCCCTCCCGGCGCGGGCGTCGGGGCCGATGCGCCCTGCCCGCTGGCCGCGGAAGCCGGGCCGGTCGCACCACCGCCGGTCTCACTGCCGCCAGTCGCACTGCCCCCGGCGCCCTGGGCGGCGCCGGCCGCGCTGGTGGCGTCGGACGATGCCTGTCTCGTCGCGGCGAAGGATCCGCGCCAGCGCCGGCATAGCGTCACGGCGATCACCATCAGCAGCAGCGCGCCGATGCCCCTTCGGACCCATGCATCGGAGGCGACGGCGAGGAAGCCCCAGCCGGCGACGAGTCCCAGCACGACGGCGGGGGCCATCTTCACGATCACGCGCCAGTCGGCGTGGCGGCGGTAGGCCAGCAGGGCCATCATGTCGCCGACGATCAGCAGCACCAGCAGCGCGCCGGTGGACGCCTTGGCCGGCAGCACCGAGGCGAACAGGGCCACCGCGATGGTGCCGGCGCCGGGGACGGCGGTCTTGGACAGCCCCACCACCAGGGCGCCGAGGCCCAGGACGATCCAGACGACGGTGTCGAGCTCAGGCATCGGACCTGCTTCCGGGGGAGATCTCGGCGGGGGCGGCGTCCGCAGGGCCGGCGCCGGCGGGGCCGGCGCCGGCGGGGGTGGAGCCGTGGGAGGTGGTGTCGTGGGAGGTTGCGTCGTGGGGAGGGCGCCGCACCAGCGAGTCGCGCAGCACCAGGCGCGGGGGGTCGATGACGCGGCGGATCGGGGCATCGGCGGTGCGCAGCTCGTCGAGCACCTCGACGGCGGCCTGACCCAGGATCATCGGGTCGCGGTCGATGGAGGAGATGGCGGGGCGCCGGTAGGCGAGCCCGGGCGAGCTCTCCCAGGAGATGAGGCCCAGGTCCTCCGGGACGCGCAGGCCGTGCTCGGACAGCCGCGACAGGGCCGCCAGGGTGATCGTCTCGTCCTCGCACAGCACGATGTCCGGCACGCCGCCCAGCACGAGCTCGTCGATCCGCGCGGCGACGCTGGGACCTCCGCGGGGGTCGCCGCCGTCGCAGGCCGGGCTGACGGTCACCGCGATCTCGTCGGTGTCCGCGAGGGCCTCGAGGCGCTGGCCCTCGTGGCGATAGGCCGCCGTCACGGAGGAGTGGAGGTAGGCCAGGGAGCGGCATCCCAGCGCGGCGACGTCCCGCAGCAGCAGCCGCATCGTCTGCGCGTCGTCGACGAAGACGGAGGATGCCCCGCTCTCCGGCGGCGGGTCGCCGAGGAACACCGCGCGCATCCCGATCTCGCGGACGAGGTCGGGGCGCGGGTCCTGCTCGCGCGGATTGACCAGGATCACCGCGTCGACGCGGCGCTGCGCATGCCAGGCGCGGATCGCCTCGACCTCGGCATCCAGGGACTCGACCATCTTCAGCACGAGGACCACGGGGGTCTCCGCGAGGGCCTTCTCGATCCCGGCGATGAGCTGCAGGTAGAACGTGTCGCGCGCGAGCGTGGTGAAGGGCGCCGTGATCACCAGGCCGATGGCGTCCACCCGGGAGGTGGCCAGAGCGCGGGCGGCGGCGCTCGGAGTCCATCCCAGGCGGGCGGCGACGTCCTGGATCTGACGGCGCCGCTCCTCGGAGATGCCGGGGCGCCCGTTGAGGGCGAAGGACACGGCAGTGGAGGAGACCCCGCACTCCCGGGCGATGTCGGCGATCGTGGGACGGCGCATTCCCCGATGCTACGCCAGGTGCTACGCTCGCTTAAACGCTTTAGGAACGGTCGGGACGGCCGTTCGCCCCTCCCCTGACGAAGGCTTCTCGCATGACGCACCCTGGCATCGGCGCCAACTACACCCCGCGCATCGGCTGGTTCCACTCCTGGGCGGACCTCGACCCCGCCCTCGTGGACGAGGACATGGCGCAGATCGCACAGCTCGGTCTGGACCATGTGCGCATCTTCCCGCTGTGGCCGCTGCTGCAGCCCAACCGCACCCTGATCTCCTCCCGCGCCGTCCAGGACGTCCTGACCGTGGTCGACATCGCCGGCCGGCACGGCCTGGCCGTCTCGGTGGACCTGCTGCAGGGGCACCTGTCCAGCTACGACTTCCTGCCGGCCTGGGTCTCCACCTGGCACCGCCGCAACCTGTTCACCGACCCGCTGGTCCTCGCCGCCCAGCAGCAGCTGGCCCGGGTGCTCGGCACGGAGCTCGCCGATCGCCCGCACGTCAGCGGCATGACCCTCGGCAACGAGATCGGCCAGTTCGCCGTCTCCTACCACCCCGACCGCCACGACACGAGCGACGAGCAGGCCACCGCCTGGACCCGTGACCTCCTCGCCGTGGTCGACGAGGTGCTGCCCGGGCGCCGCAACCACCACAGCTTCGACGACTGCCTGTGGTTCAAGGACGACCACCCCTTCACGCCGGCCGATGCCGTGCTCCTCGGCGCGAGCACGACCGTGCACTCGTGGGTGTTCACCGGGGCCGGTCAGGCCCTCGGCGAGGGCCACCCGGGCCTGGCGCTGTTCGGCCGCTATCTCACCGAGGTCGCCTCCGCCTGGAACCGCGCCCTCGGGCAGGCGGACCGGAAGGTGTGGCTGCAGGAGATCGGCGCCCCCGTCCCGTGGGTCGCGCCGCAGGATGCCGCCGAGTTCGCGGACGCCAGCGTGCGCACGGCCCTGGGCAATCCCGACGTCGAGGCGGTGACCTGGTGGTGCTCCCATGACGTGCACCGCGACCTCGCCGACTTCCCGGAGGTCGAGTACTCCCTGGGCCTTTTCGACGCGGAGGGCCGCCTGAAGCCGATCGGCGAGGCCTACGGGGCGATCGCCCGCGAGCTGCGCGACGGCGCGAGCGCGGGAGCGGGCGCGGATGCGAGCCCGGCCGCATCGACCGCGGCGCCCGTCGTGCTCGAGGGCATGGACCGTGCCGGATCGGACCGTTCGCGCCTGTCCCCGAAGGGCGATATCTTCCGGACCTGGGCCGAGGCCGCCCTGGACGGCGAGGTCTCCCCGCTCGAGATCCGCTTCTGACCGCCCGACCGCCCGACGCCGAGGAGCTCCCGTGCACGACCATCGACCGACCTCGGAGGACCGGATCCGCCGGTTCCTCGCCGAGCAGCTGCCCGCCCGGCGCCATCTCGAGACGGCGCCCCTGACCATCGAGGCGTGGGAGGTGCCGGACGAGCCGGTCCCCTTCGCCGAGGCGCGGGCGGCGACGTACTCCCCCATCGCGGTCGGCGACCGCTGGGGCCGGCCGTGGTCCACGCTGTGGCTGCACGTGACCGGGGAGGTGCCCGCGCACTGGACCTCCGGCGAGGACCGCGACGTCGAGCTGCAGCTGGACCTGTCCTTCACGAACATGCCCGGCTTCCAGGCCGAGGCGCTGATCTGGACGCCCGAGGGCGAGACCGTCAAGGCGATCAACCCCTACAACCAGTACCTCACCCTGGAGCCCGGGCAGCGCGTCGACTACTACCTCGAATGCGCCGCGAACCCGAACGTCCCCGGCGACTGGACCTTCACCCCGACCGCGCTCGGGGTGATGTCCGCTCCCGACGCGGACCCGATCTACGACCTCACGATGCTGCGCCTGGCCTGGCGCTCGCGCAGCGTGTGGGAGTTCGAGCAGGACGTCGTCGCCCTGAACGGCCTCATGCAGACCCTGCCGGAGGCCTCCTCGCGCCGCGCGGACATCCTCCACGTGCTGGGCCGGGCGCTGGACGCCGCGGATCCGGACGACCTGCACGCGACCGCCCCCGCGGCGCGCGAGGTGCTGCGTCCGCTGCTGGAGTCCCCGGCGCACGCCTCCGCCCTCACCGTCGTCGCGACCGGTCACGCGCACATCGACTCGGCCTGGCTGTGGCCGCTGCGGGAGACCAAGCGCAAGTGCGCCCGCACCTTCTCCAACATCTGCTGGCTGCTGGAGCACTACCCGCAGCTGACGTTCTCCTGCTCCTCCGCCCAGCAGTACCGGTGGATCCGCGACGACTACCCGGCGCTGTTCGCCCGGATCCGCGAGCACGTGGCGGCCGGCCGCTTCATCCCGGTGGGCGGCATGTGGGTCGAGTCGGACACCAACATGCCCGGCTCCGAGGCGATGGCCCGCCAGTTCCTGCACGGCAAGAAGTTCTTCCTCGAGGAGTTCGGCGTCGAGACCCGGGAGACGTGGCTGCCGGACTCCTTCGGCTACTCCGCCGCGCTCCCGCAGATCTGCGCCCTGGCCGGCCACGAGAACTTCCTGACGCAGAAGGTCTCCTGGAACCAGTACTCCACGTTCCCGCACCACACCTTCCGCTGGGAGGGCCTGGACGGCACCACGCAGTTCACGCACTTCCCGCCGATCGACACGTACAACGGCCAGCTCACCGCCGCCGAGCTCGCCCATTTCGAGAAGAACTTCAAGGACAAGGGCGCCAGCCACATCGGCCTGTCCCCCACCGGCTGGGGCGACGGCGGCGGCGGCCCCACCCGCGAGATGATCGCCTCGCAGGAGCGCTTCGCCGACCTCGACGGCGCCCCGAAGGTCGAATGGTCCACCCCGGAGGACTTCTTCGCCCGCGCCCGCGCCGAGTACACCGAGGCGCCCACCTGGAACGGCGAGCTGTACCTCGAGCTGCACCGCGGCACCTTCTCCTCGCAGATCCTCGGCAAGCAGGGCAACCGCCGCGCCGAGGCCGTGATGCACGACGTCGAGCTGTGGTCGGCCACCGCCGCCCGCCGCGTCCCCGGCTTCGCCTACCCCCATGACGAGATCGACGCCCTCTGGGACACGGTGCTGCTGCTGCAGTTCCACGACATCCTGCCCGGCTCCTCGATCGCCTGGGTGCACCGCGAGGCCGAGACCAGCTACGCGAGCATCCTCGAGCGCGGCGAGGCGCTCGTGGCCCGCGCCCTCGAGGCCCTGGCATCGGCCGACGGCTCCGCGGCCGATGGCCCCGCGGGGGAAGGCTCCGCGGCCGATGCGCCCGAGGCCCCGGCCGCACCGGCCGTCTCGGTCACCCGGGAGGGCGCCGCGACGGTGCTGGAGACGCCCGGGCTGTACGCCGTGATCGACGAGCGCGGGCTGATCACCTCGCTGCGCGCCGGCCGCGGCGGCCGCGAGGCGATCGCGCCGGGGGCCGCCGGCGGGCTGCTGCAGCTGCACCGCGACGCGCCCAACGCCTGGGACTCCTGGGACATCGACGAGTTCTACCGGCGGGTGCACCGCGACCTGGAGGCCGAGGGCGCCCCCGAGGTCACCACCGACGAGGACGGGACGGTGCGGATCGCGGTCCGCTACCGGACGCGTCCCGCGGAGGACTCGGCCGAGCGGATCCATCCCGCCGCCCCCTCCCGCGGCCGGGGCTCGCGCATCACCGTGACCTACTCGGCCGTGCCGGGCGCCACCGCCCTGGACATCGCGATGGACCTGGACTGGCACGAGCGCAAGAAGGTCCTCAAGCTCGCCTTCCCCTTCGACGTGCGCGCCGCGACGATGAGCAGCGAGATCCAGTTCGGACACATCGACCGGCCGATCCCGGTGAACACCGTCGAGGACTTCGGCCGCTTCGAGACCTGCGCGCACCGGTGGGTCCGCGTGGAGGAGTCCGGCTTCGGCATCGCGCTGGCCAACGACTCGAGCTACGGCCACGACGTGCGGCGCGTGCTGCGCGAGGACGACGGCGGCACCACCACGATCGTGCGGGCGACGGTGATCCGCGCGGCGGAGTTCCCCGACCCCGCCGCCGAGGAGGGCACCTACCGCCTGCGCTACGCGGTGCGCCCCGACGCCGGGATCTCCGAGGCCATCGACCTGGGCGAGCAGCTGAACCTGGTGCCGCGCAGCGTCCCGGGCGGGATCGAGGTGCCGGCGCTGGTCGAGGTCGCCGGCACCGGCTCCGAGCCGACGAGCGCCCGGATGACGACGGTGAAGCTCGCCGAGGACGGCTCGGGCGATGTCGTCGTGCGCCTGCACGAGGCCGAGGGCCGCTCGAGCACGGCCCGCGTGCGGGTCCCCGGAGCGCGCGCCCTCGAGGTCGTCGACCTGCTCGAGCGTCCCTTCGCGCCCGGTGCGCCGCTCGCGCACCGCGCCGCCGCGGCCGAGGGCCCCGAGCTGGACCTGGCCCTGCGGCCCTTCCAGATCGCCACGGTGCGCGCCCGCTTCTGAGGCCCGCCCGGCATCCCGGTGAGATCCGGTCGGTGCGCGCTCCCCGCCCGGGGCGGCGCGCACCGGCCGGATCTCGCCGCGCCCGGCCTCGCCACGGGGCGGGGCGGGGCGATGCGCGGAGCGGCACGGGCGATGCACGGCGCAGGCGATGCGCGGAGCGGGCGATGCACGGCGCGGGGCGGACGATGCATGGCCGTGACCGGCTCGGATTGACAGGCGGCCCGCGAGCACCGACCATAGCTTTAGCGGTTAAGTATCCGTGCCGCATCGGGATCCAGGAGACACGGCGCGATGGCCGCCCGCTCCGCTTCGAGGAAGAGGTAGTCCCCCATGAACACCATCCGCACCACCCGCCGCACCGCCCTGGCCGGCGGCGCCGGCATCGCCGCCCTCGGCCTGGCCGGCTGCGGCATGAGCGGCGGCGGCCGCTCCGGCTCGAGCGCCCCGGCGGAGGCCGTCGAGGGAGAGATCACCGGCGAGATCACCTTCCAGTCCTGGTCGCTGAAGAACGAGAAGTTCACCCCCTACTTCGAGGGCGTCATCGCGGCGTTCCAGGACCAGAACCCCGGCGTCACCGTCACCTGGATGGACCAGCCCGGCGAGGGCTACCAGGACAAGGTGCTCGCGCAGGCGAACTCCGACTCCCTGCCCGATGTCGTGAACCTCCCGCCCGACATGGCCTTCCCCCTGGTCCAGGGCGGGTTCCTGCTCGACCTCGCCGCCGCGGACCCGGAGCTCGAGGACGTGTACGTCCCCGGCGGCATCGACGCCTACCGGTTCCCCGAGATCGACGGCGCCTACGGCTACCCCTGGTACCTGGGCACCGACATGAACTGGTGGAACCTCGCCGCGCTGAGCGAGCACGGGGTCGACGAGGCCTCCCTGCCCACCACCATGGACGAGATGTTCGAGACCGCGCGCATGCTGCACGAGGCCGGCAGCCCCGACCCGCTGATCTCCAACATGCCCGAGGTGACGATCACCAGCGAGAACGGCGAGTTCACCTTCAACACCCCCGAGAACGCGGCCTACATCCAGAAGTACGTCGACCTATTCCAGCTGGGGGCCATGCCGCCCGAGGTCCTGAACAACGACTACGCCGGCAACACCGCCCTGTTCAAGCAGGGCAAGGCCCTGTGGACCACGGCCACGTCCTCCTTCGCCTCGGAGCTGCAGGCGGAGGCCCCCTCCCTGCTCGAGGGCACGACCCTGTCCCCGCGCTTCGGCGAGCCGCCGCTGTTCGTGCAGGGCATCAGCGTCGCGGCCGGGTCCAAGAACCTGCCCACCGCGCTCGCCTTCGCCCGGTTCCTCACCAATGATGAGAACCAGATCGCCTTCGTCACCCTCGCGCAGGGCTTCCTGCCGGGCACGATCGCCGCGGCCGCCGACCCGTCGCAGTTCGCCGAGGAGACGGACAACGCCCTGCAGACGCAGGCCGTCGAGATCGCCGCCGAGTCGATGAAGACGGCCGTGGACACCACCAACGTGCTGTGGACCGCGGACATGAAGACGAACTTCACCCAGCAGACCGCCAAGGCCATGCAGGGCGAGATCACGGCGCAGGAAGCGCTCGACAACGCCGTCCAGTACGGCAACGACAACCTGCTGTGACCCCTGGCGGGTCCGCCGCACGCGGAGATCTGAGCTGATGCGCACCTATACGCCGTACGTCCCCTGGCTGCTGGTCGGGCCCGCCCTGCTGTGGGTGATCGTGTTCGCCCTGTGGCCGTTCCTGAACACGATCATCCTGTCGTTCACGGACACCCGCCCCCTGACCGGCGGCGTGTTCATCGGCCTGGACAACTATGCGGCCCTCCTGCACGACGGCCGGTTCTGGAACGCCATCGTCACGAGCCTCGTCTATGCGGTGGCCTGCGTCCCCCTGCTGACCTTCCTGCCGCTGCTGCTGGCGCTGCTGGTCGAGAAGCAGATCCCCGGCATCTCCGCGTTCCGCACCACGTTCTACTTCCCGGTGATCGCCTCCGTGGTGGTCGTCGGCCTCATCTGGACGTGGCTGTTCGACTCCCGCGGCGTGATCAACGAGAGCCTCGAGTTCATCGGCCTCATCGACCAGCCGATCCCCTTCCTCGCCAGCCGCTGGGGCATCATGGCCACCGCCGTCCTGCTGACGGTGTGGAAGGGGCTGGGCTACTACATGGTGGTCTACCTCGCGGCGCTGGGGAACGTGGGCCGCGAGCTGCACGAGGCCGCCGCGATGGACGGCGCGAGCGCGGCCCGGCGCTTCGCCTCCGTCACGGTCCCCGGGGTGCGCGGCGCGATGTTCCTGGTCAGCGCCCTGATCACGGTGAGCGCGATCCGGGTGTTCACGGAGCTGTACGTCCTCACCAACGGCACCGGCGGCCCCGGCGGCGACGCGATGAGCATCGTCATGCTGGTCCAGCAGGTCGGCGGCGGGCTGCAGGGCCGCCTGGGCTACTCCTCGGCGATCAGCGTCGTGCTGTTCCTCCTGACCATCGGCCCCCTGCTGCTGGTGGCCTACCTCAACCGCCAGGGCGGGGACGCCCCGTCCGGGAAGGCCGCCCGATGACCGCCACCGCCCCCGCCGCCGAGTCCCGCCCGCAGCGCGAGCAGACCGCCCCGCGCCGCGCGCCGCTGCGCCGCACCGACCGCCCCTGGCGCACGCGCGGCTCGGGCGGGTTCGGCAAGCCGACCCTCGCCGGCCTGATCGTCCGCTATGCGCTGCTGGTGGCGGTGCTGCTGCTGGCCGTCGGCCCGTTCCTGTGGCAGATGTCCACCTCCTTCAAGGGGCCGATGGACGACATCTACTCCTTCCCGCCGGCGCTGATCCCGGCCGATGCGACCCTCGGCAACTACACGAAGGTCGCCGCGACCATCCCGATCCTCAGCTACGCCTGGCATTCGCTGCTGGTGGCCGGGACGCTCGCGATCGCGAACGTCGTCCTGGCCACGGCCGCGGGCTACGCCCTGGGCGCTCTGCGCTTCCGCGGGAAGCGGATCGCCATGGGCATCCTGCTGTCGACCCTGCTGCTGCCCGGCGAGGTGACGATCATGAGCCAGTTCCTCACGATCCGCACCCTCGGGCTGGCCGACACCCTGGCCGGGGTCATGCTGCCCGGGCTGGTGGGCGCCATCAACGTGCTGCTCATGACGGCGGCCTGCCGCTCGATCCCCCAGGAGCTGCTGGAGGCGGCGACCATCGATGGGGCCAGCACCTGGCAGGTGCTGCGCCACATCGTCTGGCCCAGCGTGCGCGGAATGGCCAGCGTCGTCGCGATCTTCGCCTTCATCGGCGGATGGGACGACTTCCTGTGGCCGCTGATCGTGCTCTCCGACCCCGCGAAGTACACGCTGACCGTCGGCATGGAGTACCTGAACTCCAACTTCGGCGCCGATCCGCGCGTGGTGGCGGCCGGCACGATGATCGCCCTGGTGCCGATCATCATCTTCTTCGCGGTGTTCCAGAAGTTCTTCTTCCGCGGCGTGGGCGAGGGGGCCGTGAAGGGCTGAGGCCCCTCACACGAGGGCGCGCCCGCGCTGCTCCGGGAGGGCGAAGGCGGCCGCCGCGCCGATCGCGAAGGCCGCGGCGATGACGGCGAAGGCGGCGGCGACCCCGGAGGCCGCGACCACGAGCGGCACCATGATCGGCGCGATGATCGAGGCCAGGCGGCCGAAGCCGGCGGCGGCGCCGCTGCCGGTGCCGCGCACCGTCGTCGGGTACACCTCGGGGCTGATCGCGTACAGCGCGCCCCACGCCCCGAGGTTGAAGAAGGACAGCAGGCAGCCGGTGAGGATGATCGTCCCGGGGGCGTCGGCCAGGCCGAAGGCGATCGCGGAGCCCGCGGAGCCGACGAGGAAGGTCCCCAGGGTCCAGCGCCGCCCGATCACCTCGATCAGCCAGGAGCTCACGGCGTATCCGGGCAGCTGCGCCAGGGTGATGATGAGGGTGAAGGTGAACGAGCGGATGAGGTCGAAACCGCGGTCCACCAGCAGCGTCGGGATCCAGATGAACGCGCCGTAGTAGGCGAGGTTCACGCAGAACCACACGATCCACAGGGCGGCGGTGCGTCCGCGCAGGGCGGCCGACCAGATCGACTCGCCGCCGCGGGAGGCCGTCCCCGCGGCCGTGCCTCCGGCCGCCGCGGACTCGGCGGCGGTGGGGGCCGGCACCCCGGCGGACTCCTCGAGGGCGCGCACGGTCGCCTCCGCCTCGGCGTGCCGGCCGCGGGCCTCGAGGTAGCGCACCGATTCGGGCATCCGCCACCGGATCACCAGCGCGTACACGGCCGGGACGGCGCCGATCAGCAGCGCCCAGCGCCAGCCGGCATCGGACCCGGCAACCACGAGGGTGCCGATCAGCGCGGCGAGGATCCAGCCCAGCGCCCAGAACGCCTCGAGCCACACGATCACCCGGCCGCGGATCCGCTTCGGCGCGAACTCGCTCATGAGGGTGGAGGCCACCGGCAGCTCGGCGCCCAGCCCCAGCCCCACCACGAAGCGCAGGGCGACCAGCATGACCAGCCCGGTCGACAGCGCCGACGCGCCGGTGGCGAGGCCGTACACCAGCAGCGTCAGCGCGAACACCTGGCGGCGGCCGATGCGGTCGGCCAGCAGCCCGCCGAGCACCGCGCCGATCGCCATCCCGGCGAAGCCGACGGAGGCGATCAGGGAGCGCTCGCCCGCGGTGAGGTCCCAGTGCACGGCGAGGGCGGCGATGACGAAGGAGACCAGGCCGACGTCCATCGCGTCCAGGGCCCATCCGATGCCGCTCGCACCGAGCATGCGGCGGTGTCGCGGCGACAGGGGCAGGGCGTCCAGGCGCTCGGTGCGCGAGCGCACGGGACCTGCATGCACGGGGGTGGTCACGGGGCGGTCCTCCTGAGCGGCCGGTGGGGCGGTGGTAGCGTATCCGGCCGCGGTCACCCCCGTGGCCACCGGGGCGGTCCTCGCCGCCGCGGACGCTTCCCCGTCCCAGAAAGTCCCCGACATGGTCTCCGTCAGACTCGATGCGCAATGGATCGACTACCTGATCGTCGCGCTGTACTTCGCCTTCGTCCTCGGCGTGGGGTGGTGGGCCAAGCGCGGCGTCTCGAACTCGATCGAGTTCTTCCTCTCGGGCCGCTCCCTGCCCGCCTGGGTCACCGGCCTCGCGTTCATCTCCGCCAACCTCGGCGCCGTCGAGATCATGGGCATGTCCGCCACGGGCGCCCAGTACGGCCTGCCGACGATGCACTACTTCTGGATCGGCGCCGTGCCGGCCATGCTGTTCCTCGGCGTGGTGATGATGCCGTTCTACTACGGCTCCAAGGTGCGCTCGGTCCCCGAATTCATGCGCATGCGCTTCGGCACCGGCGCCCACCTGGTCAACGCGATCTCCTTCGCGGTCGCGCAGCTGCTCATCGCGGGCGTGAACCTGTCGCTGCTGGCGACGATCGTCAACCGCCTGCTGGGCTGGCCGATGTGGGTGGGGCTGGTCCTCGCCGCCGCGTTCGTGCTGTTCTACATCACCGTCGGCGGGCTCTCCGCCGCGATCTACAACGAGGTCCTGCAGTTCTTCGTGATCGTCGCGGCGCTGCTGCCGCTGACCCTCATCGGCCTGCACCGCGTGGGCGGCTGGTCCGGTCTGAAGGAGCGGGTGGCCGGCGACGGCATGCTCGGCGCCGAGCAGCTGTCCACCTGGCCGGGAGAGCAGCTCTCCGGCTTCGCGAACCCGGTCCTGTCGGTGGTCGGCATCGTCTTCGGGCTCGGCTTCGTGCTGTCCTTCGGCTACTGGACCACGAACTTCGTGGAGGTCCAGCGGGCGATGGCCTCGAAGTCCATCACCGCGGCGCGCATGACCCCGATCATCGGCGCCTTCCCCAAGATGTTCGTGCCGTTCATCGTCATCATCCCCGGCATGATCGCCGCGGTGCTGGTCAACGAGCTGGCCGAGTTCAAGCGCCTGGACGTCGCCGGTGACGCCGCGGCGGCCGATGCCACCGGCATCACCTACAACGACGCCCTCCTGCTGCTGATGCGGGACGTGCTGCCCAACGGCCTGCTGGGCCTGGCCATCGCCGGCCTGCTGGCCGCCTTCATGGCCGGCATGGCCGCGAACATCTCCGCCTTCAACACGGTGGTCAGCTACGACCTGTGGCAGCAGTACGTGAAGAAGGACGAGGCCGATGCGCACTACATGAAGGTCGGCCGCGTGGCGACCGCCGCGGCGTGCGTCATCGCGATCTTCACCGCGCTCATCGCGGCGTCGTTCTCCAACCTCATGGACTACCTGCAGACCCTGTTCGGGTTCTTCAACGCCCCGCTGTTCGCGACGTTCATCCTCGGCATGTTCTGGAAGCGGATGACGCCGACGGCCGGCTGGGCGGGCCTCGTCTCGGGCACCGTCGCGGCGGTGTCCGTGTGGTCGGCCTCCGAGTTCGGGGGCCTGTTCACCCTGGGCGGCGGCCAGGGGCTGGCGTTCCTGTCCGCCTCGGTCGCCTTCGTGGTCGACATCGTGGTCTCGGTGGTGGTCACGCAGTTCACCGCCCCGAAGCCGGTGCACGAGCTGAAGGGCCTGGTGTACTCCGAGACCCCGAAGACCCAGCTCCTCGATCCCGACGAGAAGAGCCTGGCGTTCTACCGTCGCCCCGTCCCGATGGCCCTGATCGCCCTGGTCATGGTCATCGCCCTGAACATCGCGTTCGCCTGATCGCGAGGAGGAGAGCACCATGAGCACCGCAGACTCCACCACCCCGGATCGGCACGTCGAGACCGCCGGCGCCTTCGACATCCGGCGCTTCATCGGCGCCCTGACGGGCCTGTACGGGGTGATCCTGACCCTGCTGGGCCTGTTCGCCTTCAACCCGGACGAGGCGGCCAAGACCGACGGCCTCAACGCGAACCTGTGGGCGGGGCTGGCGCTGATCGTCTTCTCCGCCGCGTTCTTCGTGTGGGCGAAGCTCGACCCGATCCGCATGATCGTGCAGGAGAACGAGCCCGGCGCGGAGGACGGCAAGGACATCGCCGCCGCCGACTGACGTTCGAGCACCCGCGGGCGACGGCCCGGGTCGTGGCCTGCCCCAGGCAGGAAGGCCCGGGCCCGGCGCCCGCCCCAGGACGCGAGGCCACAGGACCCGGCCTGCCCCTGGAGGCGAGGCCACAGGTTCCGGCCTGCCCGAGGAGGCGAGGCCGCAGGTTCCGGCCTGCCCCAGAAGGCAAGGCCACGGGCCCCGGCCTGCCCCTGGAGGCGAGGTCCGGGTCGGGCCTTTCCTCGCGTTCGAGAAAATGCAGGGTTCTGTACCAAATGAATCGATTCAGCTGGTACAGAACCCTGCATTTTCTCCAGTCCCGCTGACGCAGGCACCCGGTGCGTGCTGACGCAGGCTCCCGGTGCTCGCCGGAGGCACGACCTCGGGCGCTCAGGCCCCGGTGCTCAGGCTCCGGCGCTCAGGCCCCGGCGCTCAGGCCCCGCGTTCAACCCCGGGCGCTCAGCCCTGGACAGGGACGACCTCCCGCGCAGGGGCGTCCGCGAGGAGCTCGGCGAGGACGGCGCCCTCGGCATCCGGCAGCTCCAGGCCCAGCACCCGGGCGAGGGTCGGGGCGATGTCCAGCATGCTGCGCCGGCCCAGGTCCGCACCGGACTCGAAGGCCGGGCCGGCGGCGATGAGCACGGGCTGCCCGCCATGGCGCGGGGCGTGGCCGTGCGCGCCCTTCAGCGCCGGGAAGTCCTCGTCGCCGCGGCGCACCACGGGCCGGCGGTCCCACGCCTGGCCGACGATGACGCCCGGCTCCGACTCGACGACCCAGGCGAAAGGGCCGTCCAGGCCGTAGTCGCGGCGGGTCTCGTCGGACGTCCAGATGCGCTCGATGCGGTACTGGGAGTCCGCCTCGATCTCGGCGAGCAGCATCTCGACCTCCGCGAAGCGCTCCGGGGCGAGGCCATCGGCCAGGAACAGCTGCCCGGACAGGCCCGCACCCAGGCAGATCACGTCGTAGTCCACCAGCGCGCCGGACTCGTCCACCCGCAGCAGGCCCCGGTCAGCGAAGACGCGGTTGAGGTTGGTGTGCTGCTCGACGTCGATATGGCCGTGGTCCGAGACCAGCACGATGTTCGCCTGCTCCGCCCCGTCGGCCGCGTCGAGGGCCTCGAGCAGCCCGGCCAGATGGGCGTCGACCTCGCGCAGCGACTCCTCGACGTGCGGGCCGTAGGTCCCGTGGCGGTGGCGGGCGGAGTCGACCTCGACGTAGTGGACCAGCAGCACATCGGGCCGCTGCTCGCGGAGGATCTGCGCGGCGACGCGGCCGACGAAGGGGAAGAAGAGCCCGGCGGGATGGGTGCCGACGAGATCCAGGTTCGGCGCCACGTAGCGCTCGAGGCTCGCCGCGTTCGTCGCGCCGCGAAAGTGCTCGAGGAGGTCGCCCTGACGGAAGCGGGCGCCGGCGAGCTCGGGCACCAGCCAGTCCGCCGATTCGGCGCCGACGGTCACCGGCCACTGCACGGCCGCGGTGACCATCCCCGCCGCCTTCGCCGCGTCCAGCAGGGTGGGCACGCGGATCGCGGAGGCCTCCGAGAACCAGTCCGAAGCATCGCCCCGGCCGGGCTGGAAGCGCAGGTTGTTGAACACGCCGGTGGTCGCCGGGCCGCAGCCGGTGATCTGCGCGGTGTGGTTGGGGTAGGTGACCGAGGGGTAGACGCCCTCGATCTCCGCCACCGCGGCACGCTCGAGGATGCGGGCGAAGGACGGCAGCGTCCGCGCGAAGGGGATGTCGTCGGTGTGCATCGCGTCGACGGAGACGAGGAGGAGCGGGCGGGGCTCGGGCACGGGGGACCTCTCGGGAGCAGGGCGGACGGTCGCCCTCGATCCGATCCGATGGGGGTGACGTGCGCCTCGCCACGGGATGACGGGCGGACGTCACCTCGGTGAACGCGTCGGGCCCGTCCGGGAGGGGTGCGCGACGGGTCCGCTCTCCGTAGACTCCGGAGAAACCTCCCATCGGACGGTTCTGCGTCGTGCGCCGCCCTCCCGCGCCCCGCCCCCTCGTGCTCGTCGAAAGGCCCCCGTGTCCGCCTCGCCCGCCCTCTCCGCCCTGCCGCCCCGCGCCGGGGCGTCGATCGCCCTGCGCCGCTGGGCGCTGTGCGCGCTGTTCTTCCTGCCGGGCATCGCCGTGGCGTCCTGGGTGACGCGCACCCCCGCGATCCGGGACCTGCTGGAGGCCTCGACCGCGCAGATGGGCCTGGTGCTGTTCGGCATCTCGGTGGGCTCGATGCTCGGGATCCTCTCCTCCGGCCCCGCCGTGCTGCGCTTCGGCGCCCGGCGCGTGGTGCTCGTCGGCTCCTCGCTGCTGATCGCGGCGATGCCGGTGATCGCCCTGGGCGCCGCGGCGGGCCTGCCGGTGGTCGTCGCCGTGGGCCTGGGCATGTTCGGCGCCGGCATGGGCGGCGGCGAGGTCGCCATGAACATCGAGGGCGCGGACGTCGAGGAGCTCTCCGGACGCTCGTTCCTGCCCCTGCTGCACGGCTGCTTCAGCCTGGGCACGGTGGTCGGAGCGGTGCTGGGCATCCTCGCCAACGCCGCCGGCACCTCAGTGGTGCTGCACCTGCTGGCCGTCGGGGTGCTCGGCCTCATCCTGCTGACCTGGGCGATCCGCCAGCTGCCGGCGGCGACCGGCCTCGCCGTCGCCGCGGACCGGTCCGCCGCCGCGAGCACGCCCCGCACCTCGGTGTGGAGGGACCGGCGCCTGCTGCTGATCGGCGGGATCGTGCTGGCGATGGCCCTGGCCGAGGGCACCGCCAGCGACTGGCTGCCGCTGGTGATGGTCGACGGCCACGGCCTCGACGCGGCCCTGGGCAGCGCGGTCTTCGCCGTGTTCGCCGCCTCCATGACCGCCGGCCGCTTCCTGGGCGGCCCGATCATCGACCGCTTCGGGCGCGCGGTCGTCCTCGGCGCGGGAGCCCTGCTCGCCGCGAGCGGCATCGCGCTGGTCTCGCTGGTGGACCACCAGGCGGTCGCCGCCGCCGCGGTCGTGCTGTGGGGGCTCGGCGCGTCCCTCGGCTTCCCGGTGGCGCTGTCCGCGGCCGGGGAGTCCGGCCCCGATCCCGCCGCCCGCGTCGCCCTCGCCTCGACTCTCGGCTACCTCGCCTTCCTGGTGGGCCCGCCCACCCTCGGCATGGTCGGCGAGCACGTGGGCCTGCGCACCGCACTGCTGCTGCCGATGCTCGTGCTGGTCGTCGCGGTGGTCCTCTCCCCCGCCGCGGGCCGCCGCCGGGACCGGGAGCTCGAGCCCGCGGCCTTACCTCCCGGCGCGAGACCGGTCACGCCCGCCTTCACCCCGGCGGGGAGCACGGCGCAGGATGGAGAGCGATGTCCCCCGCCGACCCGCCCGCATCCCCTCCCCTGGTCTGGTACGTCAGCTACGGCTCGAACATGAACGCCGCGCGGCTGGACTGCTACCTGCGCGGAGGGCGGCCGCCGGGCGCGAAGGTCACCTATCCCGGGGCGCGGGACGCGACCCCGCCGCGGGCCGATGCGGGCGTCCTGCTGCCGGGCCGCCTGCGCTTCGCGGGCACCTCGCGCGTGTGGGGCGGATCGGTCGCCTTCTACGACCACGCCTCCGCGGGGCCCACCGCCGCCCGGGCCTACCTCGTGACCGCGCAGCAGTTCGTCGACGTCGCCGCGCAGGAGATGCATCGGCCGCCGCAGGAGGACGACCCGCTCGAGGCCGTGGTCCGCGCCGGCGTCCCCGGGGGCCCGTACGCCGCCGGGCCCGGCGCCTACGAGACGCTGCTGAACGTCGGCGAGCGCGAGGGCCGGCCGATGCTCACCTTCACGGCGCCCGACGGGGCGGCCGGTCTCCCGCCCGGGGAGCCCGCCCCGGCGTACCTCGCGATGCTCACCGCCGGCCTCGCGCAGGCGCACGGCTGGGACGCCGACCGCGCGCAGGAGTACCTGCTGGCCCGCACGGCGCTCGCGCGGGCCGCCTGACCCGTCCCGCCCCGGGGTCCCGCCCAGGAGGCCGGGGCTCCCGGACGCCGACGGCCGCGGCCCGCCGTCGGCGGGTCCGCGGCCGTCGGGCCTCGGCGTGAGGGTCAGAGGCCCGCGCCGTCCTCCTCGGGGAAGGTGTCGGAGGCCCGGGGCAGGCCGTCGTCGTCGGTCACCGGGGTGATGCCGTCGTCCTCGAGGGCGTCCACGTCGCGCAGGTCGCCGGAGAGCTCGGCGACCTCCGCGTCGTCCTGGCCCTCGGCGACCATCTCGTCGCCGTCGCGGTTGCCCTGCTCGGCGGCGGAGGTCAGGTCCTCGCCGAGCTCGTCCGGGAAGTCGGGGGCCTCGTCGGAGCGGTCCTGCGCGCTCTCCTCCTCGCGGCGCTCCAGCTCGAAGGCCGCATCGGCCCCTTCGACCCCGGTGCCCTTCGGGCCCTCCGCGCCCGGCTCCACCTCGCCCTCGCCGCCGTCCTGGCCGTACTCGGCGTAGGCGTCGACGTCGCCGGCGTCCACGGCCTGGGCCGCCTCGTTCTCAAAGCCGTTCTCGCTCATGCGTCCTCCTCGGGTCGGTGGATCGTGGGCCCGAGTCTAGGGAGCGCCCCCGGGGCCGTCCACCGCGGCGACCGTCCGGTCCGGAGGCGTCGCCGCGCCCTCCTGCGGCCGGTCGGCGTGGGCGATGGCCCAGGCCCGCAGCCCCAGGTGGAGGTCGAGGAAGCGGGACGGCTCCCGCCAGTCCGGGCCCAGCACGCGGCCGATCCGCTCCAGCCGCTGGCGCACGGTGTTGGGGTGCACGAACAGCCGGCGTGCGGTGCGGGCGACGTTCCCGCCGGACTCCGCGAACACCCAGGCCGTGCGCGTCAGGTCCCCGCCCCGGCCGGCGTCGTCGGCGATCAGCGGGGCGATGCCGTCCAGCGGCGAGCGGGCCCGCGGATCGGCCCGGACGGCCTCGAGCACCAGCCCGACCGCGCCCAGCTGGTCGCCGTGGGCCGTCCGCCCCCAGGCGCCCAGCGCCGCGAGGGACGCCAGGGCGCGCGCCGCGTCCCGGTGCCCGGCGGCGAGCTGCTCCCGATCGGTGCAGCGCCCGGAGACGCCGACGTTCATCGCGACCCCGCGCTCGCGGCCGGCGGCGATCACCTCGGCGGCGATCTCCGCGGCCCCATCGCGCCCGTCCCGCGGCGCGCCCCGGCCGGGGACCACCGCGCAGGCATGCCCCTGGTGGGGTGCGACGATGCCGCGCGGCGCCTCCCCCTCCCGGGCGCTCTCCAGGCAGGCGCGCAGCACCTCGAGGGCGGTCGAGGGGTCTCCCGTCCCGTCCTCGACGGCGAGGACCTGCGCGCCCCGCCGCGGCAGCTCCAGCGCCTCGACGGCGCCGCGCAGCCCGCCGGGGACCGCCCCGGCGCCGATCAGCGCATCGAGCAGGGCCCGCTGGTGGCGGTGATGGTCGTCGGTCCGCACCCGCACCATGAGCAGGAGCATCGTGAGGAACACGGCGATCCGCTGGATGCGCGGCAGCAGGGGCACGGGAAGGGCGTCGTGGACCAGGAGCGTCCCCAGGTGCTCGTCGCCGCTGAGCGCGCAGGCCACCGTGATGCCCTGGTCCACGACCGGGTGCCCCGTCGCGCGGGCGGTGCGGATCGCGTGCTCGAGCGGGACCCGCGGCAGGGGCGCGGGGTCCTCGTCGGCGCCGCGGCCGGGGGCGCCCTGGGCGAGCGGCTCCGCATCGGCGTCCAGCACGTCGACGCGGCAGCCCACGAGATCGGCGACCGCCCGGGCATAGGCCGCGGGCCCGGCGGCGGGCGCGGTGATCGACTCGAGCAGGCGGGCGTCGATCTCCAGGACGTCCTGGAGGTCCAGGATCCGTTCGAGGTGCGTGTCGCGGTCCTCGTGCAGGCGGGCCAGGGCGGCGCCCACCTCCTCGAGGCGGCGGGCCCCGGCCAGGGCGGCGCTCGTGTGGCGGGCGAGGACGCTCACGGTGTCGACGACCTCCTCCGGATAGCGGCGGGGCGAGCGGTCCGCCACCAGCAGCGCGCCGTGGACCACCCCGTGCAGGGTCATCGGCACGCCGAGGATCGCCCGCACCCCCTCGCCGCGCACGATCTCGTCGATGTCGTGCAGGTGCGTGATGGTCCCGTCCAGCAGGTAGTCCTCGGTGACCACGGTGGCCCGGCCCGTCGCCGCCCGCCCGAGCACGCCGTAGCCCAGCGGCATGCGGATGGTGCGGTACTCCGGCGTGCGCACCCCGTGGCTGTAGCGGATGAAGGTCTCCTCCGCGGTGTTGAGCGCGATGTAGGCCATGTCCGAGCCCGTCAGCTCCCGGGTGCGGCGCACGATCGCCTCGAGCGCCTCGCCGAGGTCGCGGCGGGCCGTGGTGCGCGAGGCGATCTCGGTGACGACGTCGAGCAGCTCGGCGCGGCGGCGGAAGTCCGCGGTCGAGGGCGCCTCGTCCGCCCGCGGGGTGTGTGCAGATCTCCATCGATCCATGCGGACGATGGTATCCGCGCACATGGTGCCGCCGCCCAGGGCGCGCATAGCCTCGCCGCAGAGGCGTCGAGGGAGACGCCCCCGAGGAAGGACCGATCATGAGCGATCCCGCGATGAAGCTGCACATCCTCTCGACTGGCATCATGGAGTGCGACCACACCTGGCTGCTCCTCCAGGCCGGGAACACCATCACCGACCGCCACCACAAGGACAAGCCCGCCGCCTGGGGCGAATGCCCCACCCATGCCGTGCTCGTGGAGACCCCGGAGGGCCGCATCCTGTGGGACACCGGGGTCCCCCGCGACTGGGAGACCCGCTGGGCGCCCACCGGGTTCCAGGACTTCTTCCCCGTGCAGGAGGATCCCGCCGGCCCCGGCTACCTCGACACCGCGCTCGCGGACCTCGAGCTGACCACCGACGACATCGACATCCTCGTGCTCTCTCACCTGCACTTCGACCATGCCGCCAACGCGCGGATGTTCGACAACGGCCGCACCCGCATCATCGCCCAGGCCGACGAGATCGAGGGCGTGAAGACCATCGAGGGCGAGTTCCAGGGCGCCCACCTGGTGAGCGACTTCTCCGGGCTGCCGCTCGAGGCGGTGCACGGCGACCAGGAGATCGTCCCCGGGGTCAGCGTCATCTCCACCCCCGGCCACACCTGGGGGACGATGAGCCTGCGCGTGGACCTGCCCGAGTCGGGCACGAAGATCTTCACCTCCGATGCCGTCTATCTCGGGGCGAGCTGGGGGCCGCCGGCGATCGGCGCGGGCATCGTCTGGGACTCCGTCGGCTGGCTCGAGTCCGTCGACAAGCTTCGCCGCATCCAGCAGGAGACCGGCGCGGAGATGATCTTCGGCCACGACGCCGAGCAGCGCCGGGGCCTCACCCTGGCGCCCGACGGCCACTACTCCTGAGCGCCGGACGGAGCCTGCGATGATCCTCTACGACCTGCGCTGCACCCAGGGCCACCGCTTCGAGGCGGGCCTGCCCTCGATGTTCTCCGACAACCCCGACTGCGCCTGCGGGGCGAGCACGACCCGGCTGCCCGCCGCGGTCCGCCGCCTCGGCGAGGCCAGCCCGGGACGCTCCCGCGAGGAGATGCCCACCACCTGGCGCGGCATCGCCCAGGGCCATCCGGACGTGGTCCGCGGCTGGCATCGGGAGATGACCCGCCGCGAGAAGCTCGAGGAGCGCCATCCCGAGCTCGCCGGCGACCGGCGCCCGGTCCTCGCGCACGAGGGCGCCTTCGCCGGGCGGCCCCTGCGCTCGGGCGACGCCCTGGTCCCCGAGGTCGCGAAGGCGGCCTTCGGGACCAAGGAGCCCTCCCCCTCCGACCCGTCGGCCCCCTCGGCCCCGTCGGCCCCGTCGGCGCGCGGGGGTGCGCGATGAGGATCCGCGGCGCCGTCCTGGAGGAGATGGACCGGCCCCGCCCCTACACCGCATCGCGGCCCATCACGATCAGCGACCTCGAGCTGGACCCGCCCGGCCCCACCGAGATCCTCGTGCGGATGGAGGCCGCCGGGGTCTGCCACTCGGACCTCTCCGTGGTCGACGGCAACCGGCCCCGCCCGCTGCCGATGCTGCTGGGGCACGAATCCGCCGGCCGGGTCGAGGAGATCGGCGCCGAGGTCGAGGGCATCACAGTGGGCGACCGTGTCGTCATGAGCTTCCTGCCCCGCTGCGGCCGGTGCCGGGAATGCGCCACCGACGGGCGCCTGCCCTGCTCGGCGGGATCGGCCGCCAACAACGCCGGCACCCTGCTGGGCGGCGGCCGGAGGATCACCCGCGACGGCGAGCCGGTCCACCACCACCTGGGCGTCTCCGGCTTCGCGACCCGCGCGGTCGTCGATGCGGCGAGCGCCGTCGTCGTGCCCGAGGCGGTGCCGCCGGACATCGCGGCGGTGCTGGGCTGCGCCGTCCTCACCGGCGGCGGCGCCGTCCTCAACGTCGCGCGCCCCGGCCCGGAGGACTCGATCATGATCGTGGGCCTCGGCGGGGTAGGCATGGCGGCCCTGATCACCGCGGCCTCGCAGGACGTCCGGGAGGTGATCGCCGTGGACACGCTGCCGGCGAAGCTGCAGCGGGCCCGGGAGCTGGGAGCGCATCGGACCTTCACCCCGCAGGAGGTGGCCGAGCAGGGCATCACCGCGGACCGGGTGATCGAGGCGGCAGGGCACCCCCGGGCCTTCGAGACCGCTTTCGCCGCCATCGGGTTCGGGGGCACGATGGTGACCGTGGGCCTTCCGGCCCCGGGCGCGACCGTGACGATCCCGCCGCTGCCGATCACGGCGAAGGCGCAGTCGGTGATCGGCTGCTACCTCGGCTCGGCCGTGCCCCGCCGGGACATCCCTGCGTACGCCCAGCTGTACCTGGAGGGGAAGCTTCCCGTGGACGCGCTGATCAGCCGGAGGATCCGTCTCGAGGACGTGTGCTCGGCGATGGACCAGCTCGCCGACGGCGAGGCGATCCGCCAGGTCATCCTGTTCGACTGAGGAGACGAGACCATGACCGAGATCCCCCGGATCACCGAGGAGGGCGTCGCCGCCCTGCTCGACCGCCTGCCCCGCAGCTCCTTCGTCGAGGGGGCGTTCCTCGGCGGCACGCCCGGCCTGGACGTGGTCGACCCGGCCACCGGCCGGGCGCTGACGCAGGTCGTGGACGCCGATGCGCAGAGCGTGGGCCTGCGCGCCCTGGACGCGGCGGTCGCCGCGCAGGAGGCCTGGGCGGCGACCCTGCCCCGGGAGCGCGCGGACATCCTGCGCCGGGCCTTCGAGCTGTGCCACGAGCGGGCCGACGACCTGGCCCTGACCATGACCCTCGAGATGGGCAAACCGCTCGCGGAGGCCTACGGCGAGGTGACCTACGGGGCGGAGTTCCTGCGCTGGTTCTCCGAGGAGGCCGTGCGCCTGCCCGGCCGGTTCCGGCCCGCCCCCGCCGCGCCGCAGGCGATCCTCACGACCACCCGGCCGGTCGGCCCGGTCCTGGCGATCACGCCCTGGAACTTCCCGCTGTCCATGGGCACCCGGAAGATCGGCCCCGCGCTCGCGGCCGGCTGCACCGTGGTGCTCAAGCCCGCCGCGAAGACGCCGCTGACCTCCCTGCTGCTGATGCAGATCCTCGCCGATGCGGGCGTGCCCGCGGGGGTCGTCGGCTGCGTGGTCACCTCGGACTCCCGCACGCTGTCCTCGACCCTGATGGCCGATGACCGCCTGCGGAAGGTGTCCTTCACCGGCTCCACCGGGGTGGGGCGCACCCTGCTCGCCCAGGCGTCCGAGCACGTGCTGCGCACCTCGATGGAGCTCGGCGGCAACGCCCCGTTCCTGGTGCTGCCCTCGGCCGATGTCCCCACCGCGCTGGACGCGGCGATGCCCGCGAAGTTCCGCAACAACGGGGAGGCCTGCACCGCGGCCAACCGCTTCTACGTGCATGCCTCGGTGGCCGAGGAGTTCACCCGCGGCCTCGCCGAGCGCACGCAGGCCCTGGTCGCCGGTCCCGGCATCGAGGAGGGGACGACCCTCGGCCCCCTGATCGACGAGGCGGGGCTGGCGAAGGTCGAGGAGCTCGTGGCCGATGCCGTGGAGCGCGGCGCCCGCGTCCTCACCGGCGGGAAGCGCCTGGACCGGGAGGGCTTCTTCTACGCCCCGACGGTGCTGGCCGATGTCCCGCGCGACGCGCGCGTGAACCGGGAGGAGATCTTCGGGCCGGTCGCCCCGGTGATCGTGATGGACGACGTCGAGGAGATGGTCGCCGCGGCGAACGACACCGAGTTCGGGCTCATGAGCTACGTGATCGGCGAGGACCTGGGCGAGATCACCCGCGTCGCCGGGCGCATCGAGGCGGGCATGGTCGCGGTGAACCTGGGCGTCGCCTCCGATCCGGCGGCCCCGTTCGGCGGGGTCAAGGAGTCGGGCCTGGGCCGCGAGGGCTCCCACGAGGGTCTGGCCGAGTACCTCGAGACGACCTACGTGCGCCTGCCGCTGTGAGACGGCGGGATCTAGACTGCGCGCCATGACGACGACGCCGCAGCTTCGCCTGACCCAGCCGATCGACGCGGATCCGGCCGCGGTCTGGGCGGTGCTCACCGACATCGGCGCCGCCGCGTCGACGCTCTCCGGCGTCGACGCGGTCGAGGTGCTCACCGAGGGGCCCTACGCGGTGGGGACGACGTGGCGGGAGACCCGGTCCATGCTCGGCATGCGCGCCACCGAGGAGATGGAGGTGATCGAGGCGGACGAGCCGCGCAGCACCGTGGTCGTGGCCCGCAGCGGCGACGTCCTGTACCGCACGCAGTTCCGTCTCGAGCCCACCGAGCGCGGCACCGACCTGACGATGACCTTCGGTGCGGCGATGCCCGAGCGGCGCGGGCTGCGCCGGTACCTGGGCGCCGCGCTGAGCTCGCTCGGTCTGCGCGCCGCGCAGAAGGCGATGGAGAAGGACCTCCAGGACATCGCGATCGCCGCGGCGCGGCGCTGACCGCGCTCCGCAGCGTGCACGTCACCGGGGCGCCCGGTGGGGTGCTCGGCGCGTTCCAGGGATTGTCGCGTTCTGTTCCACCTGCGGCGGGCGAGTTCTAACGGTCAGCGCAACAGGTACTCGGAGAATACCTCTCTTGGCGTAGCAAATTCAAGCCGCTTTCGCGGCCGATCGTTCAATAGGTCCTCGACGCGCTTCAACTCCTCCGGCGTGTGGACGGACAGGTCTGTCCCCTTGGGGAAATACTGCCGGAGCAAACCGTTAGTGTTCTCGTTCGTGGCGCGCTGCCACGGAGAGCGCGGATCCGCGAAGTAAACATCGATATTGGAGGTCTCCACCACCGCCTCGTGCCTACTCATCTCAATCCCTTGATCCCAGGTGAGAGTAGAGCGCAGGTCATCCGGCAAGCCAGCCAGAGACTTCTTGAGCCCTAAGATCAGAGCTTCAGACCTCGGCAAGCCCGGGTCCATCCAGACGAGAGCGGTGAAGTTCGACCGCCGCTCCACAACGGTGCCGATGGAAGACTTTCCGTGCTTGCCGACGATGAGGTCACCTTCCCAGTGGCCTGGAACGGAGCGGTCCAATGCCTCGGCCGGACGCTCCGAGATCCTTATCGCTTCCGGTACCCGTCTGCGGCGCTCGTCGGCCCGCTTTTGCGGGCGACGCATGGTTCGGCCCGTGCGCAGTGCACTACTGATCTCCCTGCGGAGCTCCCCACGGGCCTGCAGGTAGAGGGTGCGATAGACCGTCTCGTGGCACAAGTGAAACCTCGAATCATCCGGACGCGCTCGCTTCAATCGTCCCACGATCTGCTCCGGAGAGAGGCCAAAGTGCAGTCCGCACTGGACAAGTCGATGCAAAAGGCGGTCCGACACGATCTTCAGGGGCTTGGGTCGTCGACGCATCTCGCGCGCATACCTTTCCGCCCTAGTGAATTCGTAGCTGCGCACGGTGCCGCGGAGAGAACCCCGCTTGATCTCCCTGGAAATCGTCGAGGGGGCCCGGCCCAGTTCACTCGCGATCGCCCGGAGCGACTTCCCTTCCACGAGTCGCTCTTTGATGAGCTCTCGTTCGTGGACCCTAAGCGCACGCGTCGGCTCCACTGTCTTGCGCGGGCGAATTCCTCCCGCGTTCGCAATGGTCCTGTTAACGGTTGGGTGCGAGAC
>NZ_KK070014.1 GCF_000576425.1 Brachybacterium phenoliresistens
CCGCGAAAGCGGCTTGAATTTGCTACGCCAAGAGAGGTATTCTCCGAGCACCTGTTGCGCTGACCGTTAGAACCCGCCGGGCAGTACGTGGAACAGTTTCCTGCAATCTCTCTAACGATCAGGACACCATCGGCGGGACCCGGCCTCGCGGGCGAGGCGGGAGGGGGTTCGATGGGCCCATGGGCTTTCAGAACCATCCGAGCTCTTCGAGCACCTCGAGCACCTCGAGCGCCCTGAGCGGCCCGAGCGCCTTGAGCGGCCCGAGCGCCTTGAGCGGCCCGAGCGCCTTGAGCGGCCCGAGCGCCTCGAGCGGCCCGATCGTCGTGGGGAACCCGGGCCGCTCGGGTCTCGAGCGACGTCCGAGCTCGCCGCGCCCGGGGCTCGACCGGCGGCGGCTGCTGACGCTCCTGGCCGCGATCCCGGCGACCGGTGCGGTGCTGACCGGCTGCGGTGTCCTCGGCGGAGGGGACACGGGAGGCGGCGGCGCCGGCGGGGAGGACCTGCGCTCGGAGATCCCGCCGCTGGAGCCCGGGCCGGTCGAGGATGCGCACGGGGCGCTGGTCCCGTTCACCACGGCCTTCCTCCCCGCCGCGCTCGACGAGGCCGGGACGCCGAACGTGGTGTGCTCGCCCGCATCGGCCCTGATCGCGCTGACCATGACCGGTC
The DNA here is from genome assembly GCF_000576425.1 of Brachybacterium phenoliresistens. GTDB lineage: Bacteria > Actinomycetota > Actinomycetes > Actinomycetales > Dermabacteraceae > Brachybacterium > Brachybacterium phenoliresistens. The sequence continues at coordinate 667 of NZ_KK070014.1, forward strand.
TGGGCGCCGCCGGGCAGACCCGTGCGCAGATGGAGCAGGTCCTCGGCGGGCCGATGGCGGACCTCGCCGAGGTCTCGAACATCCTGCGCACCAGCATGCTCGCGATCCCCAGCCGTGCGGAGGAGGACCTCGAGAACCCGGACATGCCCGAGCCGGACTCCGCCGCGCTGGTCAACGCCGTCTGGTTCCGCGAGGGCATGGAGGTCCAGGAGCCCTACCTCGACGACCTCTCCCGGTACTTCGACGCCGGGGTGCGTACCGCCGACTTCGTCGAGGAGGGTCCCCGCGAGGAGGCCCGCGCCGCCATGAACGGCCTCGTCGAGGAGGTCACGAACGGCATGATCCAGGATCTCGTCCCCGCGCAGGCGCTGCGGGCGAACACGGTCATCGTGCTGATCAACGCGCTCCACCTCAAGGGCGCCTGGCAGGCCCCGCTCACCGAGACCACCGCCCCCTTCCAGGCGAAGGGCGGCGCGGTGGACGTGCCGATGCTGCAGGGCGAGGCCGCCGGCTGGCACGAGGACGACCACGCCCGAGCCACCATGCTGCCCACCTTCGACGAGGACCTGGGGCTCGTCCTGGTCCGGCCCGCGCAGGGCCTCGCCTCCCTGCTGGAAGCGTGGCAGGCCGATCCGAGCCTGCTCGCCGCCCTCCTGGCCGGCGTCGCGAGCAGCGAAGACGCCGTGGACCTCACCATGCCCGCGCTCGACCTCGCCTCCGACCTCTCCCTCGCCGACGCCCTCATCGAGCTCGGGATGCCCGATGCATTCTCCGGCGCCGCGGACTTCTCCGGAATCTCCGCCACCACCGGCATCTCCCTGTCCCATGTCCTGCAGAAGGCGACCCTCGTGGTGGACGCCGAGGGCATGGAGGCGGCGGCCGCGACCGCCGTGATCGGTGTCGAATCCGCCGCGCCGGCGGCTTTGCACGCCCTGGTCCTCGATGTGCCCTACGTGGCCCTCGCGATCTCCTCCGCCACCCTCGCCCCGCTGGTCGTCGCGGTGGTCCGGGACCCGGGCGCCTGACCCGGCCGGCCTCAGCCCTCGCCGCGCACGAACCGGGCCAGGTCCTCGGACAGGGCCAGGCGGCTGGGCTCGTGGCAGTACATCATGTGGCCGGCCTCGTAGTCCTCGACCTGGATGCGCTGCTCGTAGGTCTCGCGCGGCACGTCGAGGTGGGCCAGGACGTGCTCGCTCGCGTGGAAGGGCGTGGCCGCGTCGTGGTAGCCGTGGGCGACGAACAGGCGGGTGGTGGGGGACTTGCGCAGCACCCGGGAGAGGTCCGTGGCGACCTCGACGCTGCGGTTCTCGAAGTCCTTGTAGCTCCACGGGTGCACGCGCGCGGACATGATCTCGTAGACGACGTCGCTGCTGAACTCGAGCTCGCCGCGCAGGTAGTGGTTGATGGCTGCGGTGTACGCGGGGGCGAGCTGGTCGATGGACGGGTCGGTCTCCATCTCCTTGCTGATCGGGTCCCCGGCAGGCGCCGTGAAGCGGCCGTCGATCCGCCCGGTGACCAGTCCCTGGTCGCGCAGCAGCTCGGCGAGGAAGGCCTGATGCTCCACGCGCAGGTCCACCCGCTCCACCCAGTCGGGGCTCACCCCGATCAGGGAGGCGATGGTCTCGGCCGCGGCGCGGCGCTCCTCGGCCCCGAGCCGCAGGCCCTGGGCGAGCAGCTGGGGGTACTCCTGCTCCGCGAAGGCCTCCGCCTCGTCGACCACGTCCTGCAGCATGCGCCCCTCGTGCTTGCCGTGCGCGTGGGCGATCGCCGCGTAGGTCGGCAGATAGTGCAGGAACGGGGCATCGTTGCCGGGGGTGAAGAAGACGGTGCCGAAGTCGAGCACGGGGGAGATCAGGGCGATGCCGCGGGGCACCACGTAGTAGCGGTCGGTGAGGCGGGCGGCGACCGCGGCGGCGCGGGTGGTGCCATAGGACTCCCCGGCCAGGTACAGCGGGGAGAGCCAGCGCTCGTGGCGGGTCAGCCAGTCCACGACGAAGGCGGCGATGAGATCGCGGTCCTCGGCGAAGCCGTGCAGACGATCGGGCGCGGTGCCCGGGGCGGGCCGGGAGAACCCGGTGGTCATCGCGTCGACCATGACGAGGTCGGCCTCGCGCAGCAGGGTCTCGCGGTTCTCCAGCAGCCCGGCCGGCTGCGGGGTCAGTGCCCCCGCGTCGCCGGAGTCCACCCGGCGCGGCCCGAACAGGCCCAGGTGCAGCCACACCGTCGAGGCGCCGGGACCGCCGTTGAACGCGAACACCACCGGGCGCTGCTGCCCGCGGCCGGAGGCGATGTAGCTGACGGAGAACACCTCCGCATAGGCCGATGCCTGCTCGTACCCCTCGCCCGGCGTCCCGTTCCCGGTCTTCTTCTCGCCCGGCTTCTCCTCGCGCAGCACGGTGGTCCCGGCATGGGCGGTGTAGACCAGGGGGCCGTCCTCCAGCTCGAGGGCGTGCGCGGTCACGGACATGCGGTCCTCGATCGCGGTGATCTCGGTGTCGGCGGCATCGGCGGAGGGGGAGCTGGCGGAGGCGTCGGTCATGCGTCCACCCTACGGGCGCCGGCAGTCCGTGACTCGTACCACGAAACCTGTACAGTGGTCGGTGTTTTGCCAGAGAACGCTCGACGAGGAGAGGGGATGGACCTCGTGCATGGTCCCAGACGTCCACGAAGCGCCGCGGTCAGCCGCCGCGGGGCGATGATCGGCGGGGCATCGGCCCTGGCCGCCGGGATGGCGGCGTGCGCGCCGCCCGGAACGGACGACATCAACGCCCAGCCGACGATCCCGGCGGCCGACGGGAAGGTCACCGTCACCTACTGGGCCTGGCTGAAGGACCTCCAGAAGGTCGCCGACGTCTTCAACGCCTCCCAGGACCGGATCACGGTCGAGACCGCCTGGATCCCCGGGGGCAACTCCGGCGGCTACGCCAAGATCCTCTCCGCGGTCGCCGCGGGCGGCGGCCCGGACATCGCCCAGGTCGAGCTGCGCTCGCTGCCGGAGTTCGCCCTGGCCGGCGCGCTGACCGACCTCTCCCGGTACGGCTTCGCCGAGAAGGAGGGCCTGTTCGATCCGGGCGCCTGGGCGCAGGCACGGGTCGGCGAGTCGATCTGGGGCGTCCCCCAGGACACCGGCCCCTGCGCCTTCTTCTACAACCGCGAGGTCCTCGAGGGGGAGCTGGGCATCGTCCCGCCGACCTCCTGGGAGGACTTCCGCACCGCGGCGCAGCAGGTCAAGGACGCCGGGAAGGTGCTCATGACGCTGGACCCCAAGGACGGCTCCCACCCCGTCATGTGGGCGATGCAGTCCGGCGCGGTCTGGTTCCGCCCCGAGGGCGACGGCTGGATCATCGACATGCTCGATCCCGCCTCGATGCGGGTGGCCGAGTTCTGGGACGGCGTGCTCGCCGACGGCACCATCGACACCGGCTACGGCTTCTCGACCACCCCGTGGATGGCGGCGGCCGGCGAGGACAAGGTGCTCGGGTTCATCGGCGGCTCCTGGGGCGACGCCCTCATCGAGTCCGTCCCGAACGGCTCGGGCCGATGGGCCGTCGCCCCCATGCCCCGCTGGGAGGACGGCTACGCCTCCGGCGGCCACGGCGGGTCCTCCGCCGCGGTGCTCGCCAACGCGCAGCATCCCGCAGAGGCGCTGGAGTTCCTCACCTGGATGTGCACCGACCCTGCCGGCATCGACGCGATGATCGAGCACTCGGGCATCGGCTGGTCCCCGGCGAAGGACTACATCGGCGAGAAGCGCCGGCAGCCCAGCGAGTTCTTCTCCGGGCAGAACTACAACGAGGAGGTCATCGTGCCCATGGCACAGGGCCAGAACCTCGACTGGACCTGGGCGCCGCTCATGCAGCGGGCCATGGCCGTGGTCGGCGACGGCATGGCGCAGGTCGTCACCGGCGAGATCACCATGGTGCAGCTGCTCGAGCAGTCCCAGGCCGAGATCGTCGACATCATGCAGGGCATCGGACTGAACGTGGAGGCCGCCTCATGAGGCACAGAACAGCCCCCTGGATCCTGCTGGCGCCGTTCCTGGTCCTGTTCATCGGGACGATGATCATCCCGATCATCATGGCGATCGGCTACAGCTTCACCCGCGTCGAACGGCGCGGCCTGCTCGGGGAGGCCGGCATCGAGTCGACCTTCGCGGGACTGGACAACTACATCGCGGCCCTGTCGAACGTGAACTTCGTGGAGTCCATCGGCCGCATGATCCTGTTCGGCATCGTGCAGGTGACGGTCATGATCGTCGCCGCGACCGTGCTGGCGCTGCTGCTGGAGAGCGCGAGCGCGAAGTGGCCCGGCTTCTTCCGCTCCTCGTACTTCCTGCCCTACGGGATCCCCGGCGTCATCGCGACGATCCTGTGGTCCTTCCTGTACATCCCCGGGCTCAGCCCCATCGTGGACGTGCTGCAGGCGGTCGGCATCGACATCGACTTCCTCGCGCCCGGCGTGGTGCTGTGGTCCATCGCGAACATCGTGACCTGGACGTACACCGGCTACAACATGCTGATCATCATCGCGCAGCTCAAGTCGATCCCCAAGGAGCTGTACGAGGCCGCGACCATCGACGGGGCCGGGCCGATGCGGATCGTCCGCTCGATCCAGCTGCCGCTGATCCGCCCCGCGCTGGTGCTCACGATCATCTTCTCGATCATCGGCACCCTGCAGCTGTTCGCGGAGCCGCGCCTGCTGCTGACCATGAGCTCCGGCATCACCACCGAGTACACCCCGAACATGTCCGCGTACGCGTACGCCTTCCAGTACAACGAGATCGGGATGGCGGCCGCGCAGGCCGTGATCATCGCGGTCTCGGCGTTCGTCCTCTCGGCGATCGCCCTGGGGATCTCCTCGCGGTCGGAGAGGAAGCGATGAGCGCCCCCGAGAACACCACCACCTCGACCTCGATCCGCGGCCGGGGGACCCGGGCCGCCGCGCAGGACGACGGCCGCGCGGGCACCCGCTCCGCCGGCCGCAGCCCGGCGACGACGATCATCGTCACCGCGGTGCTCGCCATCGTCGCGATCTACTTCCTGGTGCCCGTGTACTGGGTGATCGTGAACGCCTCGAAGACGACCGAGGACCTCTTCGGCACCAGCGGCTTCTGGTTCGGCAGCAGCTTCCACCTGTTCGAGAACCTGGGCGCCGTGCTCACCTCCCGGAACGGGATCTTCGGCCGATGGGCCGTGAACTCGCTCATCTACTCCGGCGTGGGCTCGGTGCTGGCGACGTACTTCGCGGTCGCCGGCGGCTACGCGCTGGCGAAGTACCGCTTCCGCGGGAGGAACCTCGTGTTCGCCCTCGTGCTGGGCGGCGTGCTCGTCCCGGGCACCGCGACGGCGCTGCCGCTGTTCTTCCTGTTCAGCTCGGTGGGCCTGACCAACACCTACTGGTCGGTGCTGATCCCGTCGCTGGTGAGCCCCTTCGGCCTGTTCCTCGCGCGCATCTACGCGGGCGCGGCGATCCCCGACGAGGTGCTCGAGGCCGGGCGCATCGACGGCGCGGGGGAGCTGCGGATCTTCCACGCCCTGGCCCTGCGCCAGCTCACCCCGGCCATCGTGACGATCGTGCTGTTCCAGTTCGTCGGCATCTGGAACAACTACTTCCTGCCGCTGGTCATGCTGGCGGACGAGAAGCTGTACCCGATCACGCTGGGACTGGACAACTGGCGCGCCCAGACGGACCGCCTGCCCGAGTTCTACCAGCTCACCGTGGGCGGCGCGCTGCTGTCGGTGATCCCGCTGGCGATCCTCATCCTGGTCCTGCAGCGCTTCTGGCGCGGCGGGCTCACGGAGGGGTCCGTCAAGGGCTGACCCTCGCGGCGGCGACGGGGAGAGAAGGGGCCGTGTCCCGGAGGGGACGCGGCCCCTTCGCGTCGTCCGTTCGCCCGGGCGGCGCGGCCCCGGCCCGATGATCCGTCGGCGCGCCCCGGGGGCGATCGGTGCCGGTCCGTGATCGGCGCGGTCTTGCCCTCGCGCGGGCGCTGTCGTTCGATGGGGCGATGAGAACCTCGAGGCCGAGCTCGCTGCCCCGCCGCCGCTCCGTGCTCGCCGCGGCGGCGCTGGCCCCGACCGCCGGCGGTCTCGCGGCCTGCGGGCAGGGCGCCGACCCGGAGGAGGACGGGATGCCGGATCTGCAGGCCGAGCTGCCGCGCGCCGAGCCGGGCCCCGCGGCCGGAGCCGGAGGGCTCGCCGTGCCCTTCACGGCCAGGATGCTGGGCGCCGCGGACCGTTCCGCGACCAATGCCGTGCTGTCCCCGCTGTCCGCGCAGCTCGCCCTCACCATGGCGGGCCTCGGCGCCGCCGGGGATACGCGCGCGCAGATGGAGGAGGTCCTCGGCGGGAGCATCGACGAGCTGGCCGAGAACGCGAACACCCTCGCGACGGTCCTCGCCGCCATCGGCGAGGAGGAGCGGGAGGCGGACGACCCCGATGCCCCCGCGCCGGCTGCCGCGTCCCTGGCCCACAGCACCTGGCTGCAGGAGGACATGCCCGTCGAGGAGCCGTTCCTCGAAGGGCTCGCCACCTACTTCGGCAGCGGCGTCTACACCGTCGACTTCACCGACGACGCCGCGCGGGAGGAGGGCCGCGAGCGCATCAACGGCTGGGTCGAGGACGCCACCGCCGGCCTCATCGAGGATCTCGTGCCGAAGGACGCCCTGGACGAGGACACCCGCCTCGTCCTCGTCAACGCCCTGCACCTCACGGCCGCCTGGCCCGTGCCGCTCGACGTCGGCCCGGGCACCTTCACCCTGGACTCCGGGGAGGAGCTCGACCTCGACATGCTCCACGGCACCACCGGCTGCTGGTACGAGGACGAGCTCTGCCGCGCCACGGCGCTGGCCACCTACGGCGACGATCTGTCCCTCGCCGTGATCCAGCCCGTCGCAGGCATCGGCGCCGTGCTCGACGCCTGGGCGGACGCCGCCGCGGACCCATCGGCCGGGCTGGCGGCTCTCCTCGCGGGCCTCGAGGAGTCCGAGGCGATGGCAGAGCTGACCATGCCCGGCTTCGACATCCTCGGAGAGGCGGAGCTGACGGCGATGCTCCAGCAGCTCGGCATGGTCGACGCGTTCGACGCCGCCAGCGCCGACTTCTCCGCCATCACGCGGGAGGCGGAGCTGGTCATCTCCGCCGTGCTCCAGAAGGCGACGATCACCGTCGACGACACAGGCATGGAGGCCGCGGCGGCCACGGCCGCCGTGGCCACGCTGACCTCGGCCCCGATGATCGAGCACGAGCTCGTGCTCGACGCCCCGTTCCTCTACGTCGCCTACGAGACGTCGACGCTCGCGCCGCTGGTGCTGGGGTGGATCGGGGACCCGACGGCGCAGGGCTGATCGCCCCGGTCATCCGGACCGGGGCAGGGCCGGCCTCAGCCCGCGCCGTCGGCGACGGGCACCTCGCCGGTGACGGTCGCGGAGCCCTCGAGCACGGCCTGGTCCGCGTCGGGGTCCTCGCCGCCGGCGAACTGCGACCAGTACAGGCGGTGGTAGGCGCCCTCGGCCTGGAGCAGCTGCTCGTGGGAGCCCTGCTCGACGATGTCGCCGTGCTCCATCACGAGGATCACGTCGGCGTCACGGATCGTGGAGAGGCGGTGGGCGATGACGAAGCTGGTCCGGTCGGTGCGCAGCGCGGCCATCGCCTCCTGCACGAGCATCTCGGTGCGGGTGTCCACGGAGCTGGTGGCCTCGTCGAGGATCAGCAGCGCCGGGTCGGCGAGGAAGGCGCGGGCGATGGTGATCAGCTGCCGCTCGCCGGCGGAGACGTTCGCGCCCTCGTCCTCGATGACCGTCGCGTAGCCGTCGGGCAGGGTGTGCACGAAGCGGTCCACGAAGGTGGCCCGCGCCGCGGCGATCACCTCCTCGTCGGTGGCGTCGAGCCGGCCGTAGCGGATGTTCTCCAGGATCGTCCCGCCGAACAGCACCGCGTCCTGCAGCACCATGCCGACCTGGCTGCGCACCGCGCCGCGGTCCAGCGCCCGGATGTCCGTGCCGTCCAGGCGGATCTGCCCGCCGTCGATCTCGTAGAACCGCATGATCAGGTTGACCAGGGTCGTCTTGCCGGCGCCGGTGGGGCCGACGATCGCGATGGTCTGCCCGGGCTCGGCGACCAGCGAGAGGTCGGTGATCAGCGGCCGGTCCGGGGTGTAGGAGAAGGCGACGTGATCGAACTCGACACGCCCGCGGGTGGGGCCGGCGAGCTCGGCGCGGGCGACCCGCCGCGGGGCGCCGCCGTCGGCGGGACCGGCGGCGGTGATCTCTCCATCGGCCTCCTGCTCCTGCGCATCCAGCAGCTCGAAGATCCGCTCGGCCGAGGCCACGCCGGAGATGAGCATGTTCGCCATCCCCGCCACCTCGCCCAGCGGCGCGTTGAACTCGCGGGAGTACTGGATGAACGCGACGACCTGGCCCAGGGACATCTGCCCCGCGGCGATGCGCAGACCGCCGACCACGGCGATGCCGACATAGCCGAGGTAGGTCACCCACTGCATGATCGGCATGATCATGCCGGAGTAGAACTGGGCGCGGAACGCCGCCTCGTACAGCTCCTCGTTGCGCTCGTCGAAGCGCTCGCGCATCGCATCCTGCCGGTCGAACACCGTGACCAGGTCGTGGCCGGTGAACGACTCCTCGACGTGCCCGTTCAGGCGGCCGGTGTTGCGCCACTGGGCGGTGAAGAGCTTCTGGGAGCGCGAGCCGATGATGCCGATGACGATGCCGGAGACCGGCAGCGCCACCAGGGCGATCAGCGCCATCTGCCAGGACAGCCAGAACATCATCGCGGTGATGCCCACGATGGTCAGCACGGCGTACACCAGGGAGGCGAAGGCCTGCTGGAGGGCGGACTGCACGTTGTCGACGTCGTTGGTGGTGCGCGAGAGCAGGTCCCCGCGCTGGCGGGTGTCGAAGTAGCTCAGCGGCAGGCGGTTGACCTTGGCCTCGATCCGCTGCCGCAGCCCGTAGACGATCCGCATCACCACGTCGTTCAGCAGGCGGCCCTGCAGCCAGTCGAACAGGGCCGCCACGACGTACATGCCCAGCACGAACAGCAGCAGCCGGCCCAGCGCCGGGAAGTCGACCCCGCCGCCGCGCACGCCGTCGAAGATGACGTCCATCGCGTCGCCGAGGATCGAGGGGGCCCACACGGTCAGCGCCGTGGAGATGATCCCGAAGGCGAGCACGACGGCCAGGCCCAGCTTGTGATCGGCGAAGGTCCCGGCCAGGCGCATCGCCGAGGGCCAGAACGCCTTCGCCTTCCGCGGCGCGGACTCTCCCCATTCGCTGCTCATGGAGTCCTGCATCTGCAGGATCTCCTCCTCGCTGAGCTCCGCGGCGGCCGTGCTCGCGGCGTCCTTCTCGGTGGTGGTCATGCCGGGTCCTCCACGGTGATCTGGGAGTCGACGATCTCCCGGTAGGTCGGGCTGGTCTCCAGCAGCTCCTCGTGCGTGCCGCGGCCGACGACGCGGCCCTGCTCGAGCACGAGGATCTGATCGGCCGAGGTGATGGTCGAGATGCGCTGGGCGACGATGATCGTCGTGGCGCCCTGCGTGTGCTCGGCCAGGCCCGCGCGCACGGCGGCGTCGGTGGCGACGTCCAGGGCGGAGAACGAGTCGTCGAAGACGAACACCCGCGGCCGGGCGACGAGGGTGCGGGCGATGCACAGGCGCTGCCGCTGCCCGCCGGAGACGTTCGTGCCGCCCTGAGAGATCGCGGACTCCAGGCCGGTGCGGGCGGAGTCGCCCTCGCCGGTGGTGCGGCCCTCGACGAACTCGCTCGCCTGGGCGACCTCCAGCGCCTGCCGGAGCCGGTCGTCATCGGCCGTGGGATCGCCGAAGCGCAGGTTCTCGGCGATGGTGCCGGAGAACAGGTACGGCCGCTGCGGCACCAGCCCCACGGTCCGGGAGATCGTGGACCGGGAGAGCTCGGTGACGGGGACGCCGTCCAGCAGCACCTGGCCGGCGGTGGCGTCGTGCAGGCGCGGGATCAGGCTGATCAGGGAGGTCTTGCCGGATCCGGTGGAGCCGATGATCGCGGTGGTGCGGCCGGCCTCGGCGGTGAAGGAGACGCCGTCGAGCACCGGGGCCTCGGCGCCCGGGTAGGAGAAGGTGACGTCCCGGAACTCCACGGAGGCCCCGCCCGCGCCGGCGAGGGCGGCCGGGCGCGCGGGCTCGGCCAGGGTGGGCGCGGTCCGCAGGACCTCGCCGATGCGCCGGGCGCTGATGATCGCGCGGGGGAACATCATGAACATGAAGGTGCCCATCATGACCGCCATGAGGATCTGCAGCAGGTACTGCATGAACGCGGTGAGGGAGCCGACCTCCACCAGGCCCTGGTCCACGCGGTGCCCGCCGAACCAGAGCACCGCCGCGGTGGCCAGGTGCAGGACGATGGTGATGGCCGGGCCCATGATCACGAACAGGCGGCCGATCCGCACCGAGGTGTCCGTGAGGACCGCGTTGGCGTCGGTGAAGCGCTGCTCCTCGTGACGCTCGCGCACGAAGGCCCGCACCACGCGGATGCCCATGATCTGCTCGCGCATCACCCCGTTGATCGCGTCGATGTTGTCCTGCATCCGCTGGAACAGCGGCATCAGCTCCCGGATCAGGACCCCGACGATGAGGACGAGCACCGGCACCGCGACCCACACCAGCCAGGACAGCCCCGGGTCCTCGCGGATCGCCATGACGATGCCGCCGATCGACATGATCGGCACCATGACCATGATGTTCAGGGCCATCAGCACGAGCATCTGGACCTGCTGGACGTCGTTGGTGGCGCGGGTGATGAGGGTGGGCGCGCCGAAGCGGCCCAGCTCCTCGGTGGAGAAGCGGTCCACCCGGCTGTAGACGGAGCGGCGCACGTCGCGGCCGATGCCCATCGCGACGCGCGCGCCGAACCACACCGCGGCGATCGCGGTGATGACCTGCACGATCGCGACGATCAGCATGATGCCGCCCACCCGCCAGATGTATCCGGTGTCGCCGGTGGCCACGCCGCGGTCGATGATGTCGGCGTTGAGGCTGGGCAGGTACAGGGTCGCCAGCACGGTGGCGAGCTGCAGCACGAGCACGGCGGCCACGTGCGCGCGATACGGGCGCGCGTGGTCTCGGATGACGGTCCAGAGCATGAAGGTCCTCAGGCAGAGCGGATGCGGCGGCGGCAGGGGCGGTCGGACGACACCCCCATGCTTCCTGCGCGGGCGGACAGCTCCTGTCCGCCGACCCCCGGAACCGATGGCCCGCGCCCGGCCATCCTCGCGCGTCCGCGGCCCCGCCGCATCGGCCATCGGTAGGGGATCCGCGCACGGGGACGCCGGCGGCCTCGCCGATCAGGGCCGGGCGGCAGGCCACGCAGGAGCGGTCGCCCCGCCCGGCGCGCAGCCCCGCCGCAGGCGCCACCCCCTAGACTTGAGCATGCGTTTTCCGCGTACCGCGCCACGATCCGATGGAGGAACGATGACAGCTTCCCGACCCTGGCCCGTCGGCGTGACGGGGCTCGCCTACGGCGGCGACTACAACCCCGAGCAGTGGCCGCAGGACGTCCGCGTCGAGGATGTCGAGCTCATGCGCGAGGCCGGGGTGAACCTGGTCAGCGTCGCGATCTTCGCCTGGGCCACGCTGGAGCCGCGCGAGGGCGAGTACGACTGGGGCTGGCTGGACGAGACCATGGATCGCCTGGCCGATGCCGGGATCAAGGTCGCCCTGGCCACCGCGACCGCCTCCCCGCCGCCGTGGCTGACCCGCTCCCACCCGGAGATCCTGCCGGTCACCGAGGACGGCACGGTGCTGGGCCAGGGCGGGCGGCAGTCCTACGCCGTCTCCTCGCCGGTGTTCCGGGAGTACGCGCTGCGGATGACCCGGGCGATCGCCGAGCGCTACGCCGAGCATCCCGCGCTCGCCCTGTGGCACGTGGACAACGAGCTGGGCTGCCACGTCCCGCACGACTTCTCCGACAACGCCGCCGAGGCCTTCCGCGCCTGGCTGCAGCGCCGCTACCGCAGCATCGAGACGCTGAACGAGGCGTGGGGCACCGCCTTCTGGTCCCAGCGCTACGACTCCTTCGAGGAGATCCTCCCGCCGCGCGCCGCCCCGACCTACGCCAACCCCACCCAGCAGCTGGACTTCGCGCGCTTCTCGAGCGACGAGCTGCTCACCCACTACCGGGCGCTGCGGGACGTGCTGCGCGAGGTCACCCCGCACATCCCCACCACCACCAACCTCATGTGCTCGAGCGCGACGAAGTGGATGGACTACTTCTCCTGGTCCGATGACCTCGACCTCGTCGCCAACGACCACTACCTCATCTCCGCGGATCCGCGCGGCCACATCGAGCTCGCCCTCGCCGCGGACCTCACCCGCGGCGTCGCCGGCGGGGACCCGTGGGTGCTCATGGAGCACTCGACATCGGCCGTGAACTGGCAGCCGCGCAACCGCGCCAAGGCGCCGGGGGAGATGCTGCGCAACTCCCTGTCCCACGTGGCGCGCGGCGCCGACGGCATCATGTTCTTCCAGTGGCGCCAGTCCCGCGCCGGGGCCGAGAAGTTCCATTCGGCGATGTACCCGCACGCCGGCCGCGACTCCGACGTGTGGCGCGGCACCGTCACCCTGGGCCGGGCGCTCGAGGCGCTCGCCCCGGTGCGCGGCAGCCGCGTGCTCTCCCGCGCGGCGATCGTCGTGGACTACCCCTCCTGGTGGGCCGCCGAGCTGGACTCCCACCCCACGAACGCCCTCAGCTATCCCGGGGAGCTGCTGCGCTGGTACACCGCCCTGTGGGATCTGGGCATCAGCGTGGACCTGGTGCCCGTCACCGCTGATCTGGCGGGCTACGACCTCGTGATCGCCCCGACGCTGTACGCCGTGCGCGACGCGGACGCCGCCCGTCTGGCCGCGGCGGCGGAGGGCGGGGCGCAGGTCGTGGTGACCTTCTTCTCCGGCATCGTCGACGAGAACGACCATGTGCGCCTGGGCGGGTACCCGGGCGCCTTCCGCGACCTGCTGGGCGTGCGCACCGAGGAGTTCCATCCGCTGCTCGAGGACGAGGTGCACCACCTCGACGACGGCGCGAGCGCGGACCTGTGGAGCGAGAAGACCCATCTCGAGGGCGCGCAGGCGGTGCGGACCTGGGCCGACGGCCCCCTGCACGGCTGGCCCGCGATCACCCGGCGCGCGACGGGGGAGGGCGCGGCCTGGTACGTCGCGGCGCGTCCCTCCGCGGCGGGCCTCGAGGCGCTGGTCGGGGAGATCGCGGCCGCGGCCGGCATCGAGCCGACGGTCAGCGGGCTGCACCGCGACGTCGAGGCGCTGCGCCGCTTCGCCGAGGACGGCACCACCTACCTGTTCGTGCTCAACCACTCCGACCGCGACCAGGTGGTGCAGGTCAGCGGCCGCGAGCTGCTGCGCGGCACCGAGGCCGACGGCGCCTTCACCGTCCACGCCGGCGCCGCGGCGGTGTTCCAGGAGAGCTGAGCCCCGGGGCCGGCGGCGGCCGGCACCGGGTCAGCGCGGTGGGGCGACCTCGCCCTGCTCGGGGAGCACGTGCATCATCGATTCCCAGGCCCGGAGAGACGTGACCGGCAGCAGGCGGGCCTCGCCCTCGGTCTCCTCGACGAGCAGGTGATCGTCGCCGCGGCGCAGGTGCACAGCGTGGTCGCGGGCCTGCTCTCCGGAGGGCGTCGTCCAGGCGGCATGCACCTCGACCACTTGCCAGGAATCATCGGCCGCCGGGGGGAGCGCCGCATCCAGCCGCGGGCGCACCGCGTCCCATGCGGTTCGGCGCGTGGCGCCGTCCGGGTCGGTCAGAGCCAGCAGGTCCGCGGCGGCGACGGGGATCGGCGCGGCATCGGCCGGGGGAGGCGTGCCGGGCCGGAACCGGACCAGCCGCGTGATGCCCCCGGGAAGGGAGATCAGCGGGAACGCGGCGAGCTCCGCCGTGCCCTCGCGCAGCGGGCTGATCCGGGCGCCCACGGCGTTGACGCCCAGGCTGAGGTGATGGTCGTGCCGCGCCCCGGGGCCGGAGACCGTGACCTCGACGGTGAACATCGGGGAGAGGAGGGCCGTGCGCAGAGGAGCCATCGCGGCATCCTCCCTGGTCTGCGGGACGTGCTCGGCGAGGATCTCCGCGATCGAGGCGCCGTCCTCCTGCGCGAGGGCGTCGCGGAGGCGGTGGATCGCCGTGTCCTCGCCGCGGAAGGCGGCGGTCGCCGGGTCGTAGGAGATCATCGGTCGGCTCCGTTCTGCGCGGTGATCCGGGCTGTGGAGAAGATGCGATCGGCCAGCTGCGAGGCCTCGCGGTCGCGGAAGGGCAGGGAGGTCAGCGCGATGGTCACCAGGACGTCCCCGTGCAGCGCGAAGACCTGGCGCACGATCACGCTGATCTCCTGCTCGGTGGACTGCACCAGGGCGCGCAGGTGCCCCTCGCGTCCGTCGAGGACCACCGGGCGGTCGTCGACGAGGTGGAGGTCCGGGACGGCGGCGTGCAGCTGCACCAGGGAGGAGGCGCGCACCGCCTCCAGATGGGCGGGGAGGCCCTCGGGCAGGCGCTCGATGCCCACCACCAGGGTGTCCGCGAAGGGGCCCGCTTCGGCGGGAGGCATCGCTGCGACGAAAGCGGCGGTCTCCTGGCCGGTGTGTCGGTCCCAGCTCTCGGGGACGTCGATCTCGAGGGTGATCCCCGGGACGGCGGGGGCCGTGATGATCTCGCGCGTGGTGCTCATGTCGTCTCCTCGGCGTCAGGGTCGGTGGTGCGGATGCGGTCCATGGCGCTATCCGAGGAAGAAGTCGGCGATCGCGTTGCCGGCGCTGGAGCCGGCCAGGCCGCCGATGATCCCGCCGACCGCTCCGCCGATCACGGTGCCCACGCCCGGACAGATCATCGTGCCGATGGCCGCGCCGCCGGCCGCACCTCCCCAGGCGCCGAGCCCGCCGCCGGCGGCGTTGGCACCGCCGTCGATGACGGCCCGGGTGACGCGCTCGCCCGTGCTGAGGCTGGGATCGGAGGCGTCCTGCTCCCAGCGGTCCCATCCGGCGAAGCCGCCGGTGACCACGGCGCCGACGGGCCCGAGCACGCGCGAGAGGCGGGAGGCGGAGCCAGCCGCGCCCCGGAACGCGTTCATGAGGTCGTCGCCGCCGGCGGTGAACAGGGTCGCCAGGGTCCGCGGGTTCATCACGTACTTCGTGAAGCCCGTGAGCGCCCCGCCCAGCCCATCCAGGATCCCGGACAGGCCCAGGCCCAGCCAGTCCTCCCCGTCGTTGGGGCCGGGCAGGAAGTCCCGCCAGGACAGGCCGTCGTCGTCGAAGCGGAAGATGTCCCGCAGCCGTTCCCCGAGGGCGTCCCAGCCATCGGCCGCAGAGGCGATGTCCTGGTCCTGCGCCTGATCGGCGATGTCGCGGGCGAGGTCCATCAGCCGCGAGATCGCCTGGTCGATCGGGCCGCTGCGCAGCGCCCGCCATTGCTCGAGGAAGGCGTCGTGGTCGGGGCCGACCCAGGCGGCGCCGATGCCCTCGACGCGCGTCGACAGGTCGTCCATGCTCGCGGCCAGCGTCTCCCGGCGCGAGGCGAGGAGGGATGCGAAGTCCTCGCCCTGCGCGGTGTCCATGCCGTAGAAGGTCATCGATGCTCTCCCTGTGTCGTCTCGCGCTCCAGTGTGTCGGGCATCGGACGATCGCGCGACGGGGAGAACTCCCCATGCTCCGGCCGGGGCCCTGCCCGGCGGATCTGCCAGGATGGAGGCATGTCCCAACGCGCCCTCCTCGCCGTGGTCTTCGCCCTCGTCGGCATCGTCCTCCTGGGCATCGCCCTGTGGCTGCGGTCCGGGTCCCCGGCGCCGCTGCGGTTCTGGATGAGCCCCTTCCACGAGGATTGGATGGCAGAGCGGCTCGTGCTGCTGGGCCTGCCGACCGCGGGCGGCCTGCTGCTGTGCTGCGCCGCGATCGCGGCGCCGCTGGAGACGCCTCTGCTGCGGCTGCTGGGCGTGGCGCTGCTGCTCGTCCTCGCGGTGCCGATGCTGTACTTCCTCGCCGCCTTCCTGCCGCTGCCGGCGTTCCTGTACCCGCGATGGGCCCGCCAGGTGCAGGCGGGGCGCGCCCAGGCGATGCGCGCGTTCGGAGGGCAGCGCGGCCGATGACCGCTCCTGCTCGGGAGAGGTCCGATGAGCCCCCTGTCCTCGGCGCAGCCCGTGCTGGATAATGCTTTCCATGCCCTCAACGCTCATCCCCACGCCCGACGGCCTCCTCCGCGACGGCGCGCCGCATCTGATCGTCTCCGGTGCCGTGCACTACTTCCGGATCCACCCCGAGCAGTGGCGGGACCGGCTGCGGCGTCTGGTGGCGATGGGCTGCGACACCGTGGAGACCTACGTCGCCTGGAACCTCCACCAGCCGGCGCCGGGCACCACCACCTTCGAGGGCATCGCGGACCTGGGCCGCTTCCTGGACATCGCCGCGGAGGAGGGGCTGGACGCGATCGTGCGCCCCGGCCCGTACATCTGCGCCGAATGGGAGAACGGCGGCTTCCCCGGCTGGGTGACCGGTGCGCCCAGCGGCCGCGCCGCCGGGTCGCTGCGGCTGCGCACCCGCGACCCGGAGTACCTCGCCCACGTGGACGCCTGGTTCGATGCGCTGATCCCCGTGATCGCGCCGCGCCAGGCCACCCGCGGCGGCAACGTCGTCATGGTCCAGGTCGAGAACGAGTACGGCAGCTACGGCGACGACCTCGCCTATCTCGAGCACCTGCGCGACGGGCTGCGCGCCCGCGGCATCGAGGAGCTGCTGGTGACCTCCGACGGCCCCGCCCGCATGTGGCTGACCGGCGGCACCGTCGACGGGGCCCTGGCCACGGTGAACTTCGGCTCCCGCGCCGCCGAGGTCCTCGAGTTGGCCGCCGAGGAGCTGCCCGAGCAGCCCCAGATGTGC
Source organism: Brachybacterium phenoliresistens (assembly GCF_000576425.1). Classification (GTDB taxonomy): domain Bacteria; phylum Actinomycetota; class Actinomycetes; order Actinomycetales; family Dermabacteraceae; genus Brachybacterium; species Brachybacterium phenoliresistens. Next base: position 17,584 of record NZ_KK070014.1, read on the forward strand.
ATGGAGTTCTGGAACGGCTGGTTCGACCACTGGGGCGAGCAGCACCACACCCGCCCCGCGGCCGATGCCGCCGCCGAGCTCGCCACCATGCTCGAGGCCGGGATGAGCGTGAACTTCTACATGGCCCACGGCGGCACGAACTTCGGCCTCACCGCGGGCGCCAACCAGGACGGGCCCCTCGAACCGACCACCACCAGCTACGACTACGACGCCCCGATCGCGGAGGACGGCACCCTCACCGAGAAGTTCCATGCCTTCCGCGAGGTCATCGCCCGCTTCCGGGAGCTGCCGCCCCTTGCGGAGCAGCTGGAGCAGCTGGGCATCGCGGCGCAGCCGGCGCACCTGCCGCCGGCGGACGTCCCGATCTCCTCCGTGGTCGCCGTGCGGGAGACCGAGCGCTTCACCCGGCCGGCGCCGGTGTGCATCGCGCCGCCGACCTTCGAGGAGATCGGCCTCGAGCGGGGCCTGCTGCGGCTGTCCCGCGAGATCGAGATGGTCCGCACCACCGGCGCGGACGGCGCCCCCGGCGTCGCCCCGCTGCGGCTGCACGGCCTGCACGACCGGGCCTGGGTGTTCGTCGACGGGATCCCGGCGGGCATCGCCGACGACCGCGAGGACCCCGCGGTCGTGGACCTCGCCCCGCTCGCGGAGCGGATCCTGCGCGGGGAGCCCTACCGCACCGTGCGCGTGGACGTCCTGGTGGAGAACCTGGGCCGCAGCAACTTCGGCCCCCACCTGGGTGATCGCAAGGGGATCGTGGGCGGCATCTGGCAGGGCGTGCGCTTCCACGACGACTGGGAGGCCGATCCGTGGCCCCTCGAGGAGATGGGCGCCGAGCTCGCGGCGATCGCCGCCGGCGGCCCCGCCCTCTCGGCCGAGGCGCTCTCGGCTGACGCGCTCTCTGCCGACGCGGGCGCGACCGCCGAAGCGGCCACGACCGCCGCCGCCGATGCGGCCACGGACGCGCTGCCGGTGCTGGTCAGCGCGAGCTTCACGGCCGATGCCCCGGCGGACACCTTCCTGGACGTCTCCGCCGCCGGGCACGGCGTCGCCTATGTCAACGGCTTCTGCGTGGGCCGCTACTGGGGCATCGGCCCGCAGCAGGCGCTCTACGTGCCGGCGCCGCTGATCCGCGAGGGCGAGAACGAGGTGCTGCTGCTCGAGCTCGAGCGCGTTCCCGCGCGCCTGGCCCTGTCCGAGACCCCGATCTGGTCCACCCCGGGCGCCGACTGACCCGGCCGAGCGCCGGGCCGTTGCGGGCCCGGCCTCGCGAGGACGGGCCGCCGCGGTGGCGCCGGCCCGTCCCGCGGCGGCTCAGCCCAGGGTCGCCGGGCGCTGCGGGGCGATGCCGCGCACGTGCTCGTCGAGGAAGGCGAGGAAGGTCGCGTACCAGACCTCGGCGTTGCCGCGGCCCTGGATCCAGTGGCCCTCGTCGGGGAAGTACAGGTAGCGGTGACGGGTGCGGCCGTGCTCGTCGCGGGGCGTGGCCGAGAAGGCCAGCAGGTCGTACCAGAGCGCATGGCCCTGCGCGATCGGCACCCGGTAGTCCTTGTCGCCGTGGATGACCAGCATCGGCACCACGATGTCCGCGACCGACGCCTTGGGGTTGAAGCGCGGGTTCTGCGGTCGCATGGGCCGGTCCCAGCCGGAGTTGTCGGTGGTGTGCCCCATCGTCTCGGTGTCCCACAGGGAGGCATGGGTGACGATGCAGCGGAAGCGGTCCCCGGTGTGCCCGGCCACCCAGTTGGCCATGTAGCCGCCGTAGCTGCCGCCGGCGAAGGCGGTGGCGGACTCGTCGATGTCCGGGCGGGCGATCGCCGCGTCGGTCAGCGCCATGATGTCGGTGAACGGCGCCCCGCCCAGCTCGTGCTGACCGCGCTCGATCATCGCCTGCCCGTACCCGGTGGAGATCGCCGGGTCCGGCAGCAGCACCGCGTAGCCCGCGTCGACGAACGGCCCCGGGTTCCACCGGTAGGTCCAGGCGTTCCAGGAGCCCCACGGGCCGCCGTGCGCGAAGACGACCAGGGGATGCGGGCCCTCGCCGCCGGGCAGGTGCAGCCAGGCGCGCAGGGCGGTGCCGTCCTCCGCGCGGGCGGACACCTCGGTGAGGTCGCCGGTCCGCGGGATCTCGTCGGCCGGGTTCGGCAGGGCCGTGAGGCTGCCGGAGGCCGGGTCCACGGCCACGGGGTGCGGGGCGACGGCCACGCCCGATGCCGCGGCGACCACCCGTCCGGCGGCGACCTGCACGGCGGAGAAGGAGAGCTCCTGGCCGGGACCGCCGGCGAGGCGCCGCGGCGCGGGGTCCTCGAGGCCGCCGATCCACAGCGCCCCGCGGCCCTCGTCGTCGCTCGCGGCCACGAGCGTGGCCTCGTCCAGCCAGATGGGATCGACCCATCGGTCCAGCTGCGGCCACAGCTCGGAGGCCTCGGCCTCCTGCAGCGGCGCGTCCCCGGCGAGGGCCCGGTCGAGGTCGAGCACGAAGGGGCGGCTGTCCGCGGCGGCGGACTCGGTCCACGTCTGCTCCCGGCCGATGATCACGCGCCCGCCGTCCGGGCTGAACGCCCCGGCGGACCAGCTCTCCTCGGCCGTCGCCTCGCGCAGCAGCCGGGGCGGCGTCTGCCCGGTGAGGTCGAGGAGGTAGAGCCGGGAGACGCCCAGCAGCTCGCCGACGCTGTCGCGCATGGTGACGAGGGCCCGGCGGCCGGCGCGATCCGCGCTCCAGTCGGTGAGCTCGCCCGGAGGCATCTCCAGGTGGCGGAAGCGCAGCACCTGCGGGGAGGTCTCCTCGTCCGGCTCATCGGCCCCGGGGCCCTCAGACCTTTCCTCATCGGCCGCCCCGGCGCGAGGGAGAGCCGGGGCGGAGAACAGGTCCTCCGGCAGCTCGGCGACGGCGAGCACCTCCCGCGCCGGCCCCAGGTCGTGGTCCCAGTACCGGGTGGGGAAGCCGTCGTGGAGGACGGCGGTGACCTTCGCGTCGCTGCGCTCGGCGGTGAGCTTCGCGTGCTCGGCCTCGTCGCGCGCCTGCGAGTGCACCGACAGCTGGGCGATCAGGACGCCGTCCCCGGCCTGCAGCCCGCCGAAGCCACCGGGGCGGGAGGCCAGCTCACGGGCCTCGCCGCGCACGGGCAGCGCCCACAGCCGGGCGTCCTCGGCCTCGGAGCCGTCCTCGCCGGGACGCTTCGCGGTGAACAGGGTGGTGCCGTCCTCGAGCGGGGCGACGGAGCCGACCGAGGCGCTGCCCCGGGTGAGGGTCACCATCTCCTCGCCGATCAGCTCGACGAGCTCGGTGCGGTACGCCGTGCCCTTCGCATCGGGCCGGGAGACGCGGGCCAGGATCCGCCCTCCCGGGGTGGTGTGCAGGCCGGCGAGCCGCGCGGCATCCAGCAGGGTGGTGATGCTCTGTGAGGTCATGATGTCGATCCTGCCAGGTGGGAGGGGATTCCGGGGCAGCGGGGGCTCGGGGGCGGCGGGCGCACGGCGGCCCCGGCCCTCCGGACGCGCAGGGCGTCGTCGCGAGGGCCGGGGCCGGGCCCGTCAGCGGTTCGGGGCGGTGGCGGGGACGTCCGCCGGCAGCACCGCGGCGTACTCCTCGAGGATCTGCTTGCCGCCGCGCTCCTCCCAGTCCTTGACCGCGGCGGTGAAGTCGTCGAGGGTCTTGCGGCCCTGGATGACGTCGTTGCGCACGTCGTTGACGCGGGTGTTCAGCTCGGTGCCCTTCGAGGAGGCGGTGTCGGAGTACAGGCCCGTGATGGGGCGCGGCTGCGAGCTGGCCAGCAGCTCCTTCTCCTTCTCGTAGATGTACTCCGAGTCGCCCGGGATCGAGTTGTAGATGACGCCCTCGCCCGCGGTCATGATCTCCAGCGCCCCGCGCAGGCCCGGGACGTCCCTCTGCCCGCTCTCGGTGAGGACGTAGTTGCCGTCGGTGACGGTGTAGTCCTCGCCCGCGGTGCCCCAGTTCTTGTGCATGAACTCGACGGTGCCGAAGGGGGCCGAGAGCCAGTTGACCAGGTCCAGCAGCTCGCGGATCCGGCCCTCGTCCTCGGTCTTGGTGAAGGGGGTGAAGCCGACGGTGCCGTAGCCCATGTTGTGGTGGGGCGTGCGGCCCTCGACCGCGGGGAAGGGGATGAGGATGTCCGAGAGCAGGTCCGGGTTGATGGTGCGCGCCTTGGTGGCGGCGCGCGGGCCCACCTCGACCATCGCGCCGATGGTGCCGTTGGCGAAGTACTGCGCGCCCTCGGCGAGGTTCAGGTCGGGGTAGAACACGCCCGCCTCGAACACCTTCTGCGCGTATTCGAGGGTCTCGAGGTACTCCTCGGTCTGGAAGTTCGCGGTGAGGGTCCGGTCCTCGTTGATGCGGTACCCGTTGGGCACGCCGAACCACTGGCTGAACATGTGGAAGGCATTGGGCAGGAACGGCTCCAGCGCCCACCGCTTCCCGGGGATGAGCACCTCGATGCACTTGTCGAGGAACTCCTGGGCGCTGGCGGACTGGAATCCGCCCACGGCCTCCCACACGGTGGGGTTGCCGAGATAGACCTGGCCGAAGGGGGTCGAGGGGATCGGCGCTCCCCAGATCCGGCCGTTGACCACCGCGGTGCGCCACGATCCGGGGGTGAGGGCGGCGAGGTTCGGGTACTCGAGGACGGCGTCGCCGGAGAGGTACTCCGTGAGGTCCGTGAACTGCGATTCGAGCATCGGCCCGATGTTGGGGATGCCCTGGTTCGGCGGGACCCACATGAGGTCGGGGAGATCGCCGGAGGCCAGCAGCGTCGCGAACTTCTCGGGGTAGGCGTCGATGACGATGTCCAGCGCCAGGGTGCCGCCGAGGGCGGTGTTCAGGCGCTGCCAGAACCCGTTGTCGGCCATCGGCGGGGAGGGCGTGGCGAAGGTCTGGGTGAGCGCGGTGATCTCGCCGGAGGTGATCGGCGGCTTCTGCGTGGTCTGCAGCAGCTCGGCCGGGGCCTGCAGGTACACGTTGTGCAGGCCCTGCTCGTTGCCGGGGAGGTCGGGGGTCAGGCCCTCGATCGGCTGGTAGGTGGGCAGGGTCAGCTCGGCCGATGCCTCGGCGCCGCCCCCGCCGGAGCTGCCGCCGGAGCCGCCGCCGCAGGCGGTGGCGCCCAGGGCGAGGGCGGAGGCCATGCCGGCGCCGAGGACGTGGCGGCGGTTCGGGGTGAAGGTCATGGGGTGCCTTTCGACGAAGAGGGAATGCGGGATGGGGGAAAGACGATCAGCTGTGCTGGGTCGCCTGATCAGCCTTTGTGGGACGGCCGATCGCCACCGCACCGGCTGTCGGAAGCGCTCGTTCCTCGCGGTTCCTCCGGCCGGAGCGGAGACGATCAGCCTTTGATCGCGCCGGTGATGACGCCCTTGGAGAAGTACTTCTGGAGGAACGGGTAGACCAGGACGATGGGGGCCAGGGCCACCACGACGACGGCCATCTTGATGGACTGCGGCGGCGGGGCCTGGGAGACGCCGAGGGAATCGGCGGTCAGGGACGTGCCCTGGATGACGTAGCTGCGCAGGATCAGCTGGATCGGCCACAGGGTCTGGTCGCTGATGTAGAGCATCGCGGTGAAGAACGAGTTCCAGAACCCGACCGCGTAGAACAGGCCGATCACCGCGATCACCGCCTTGGACAGCGGCAGCACGATCCGCACCAGGATGGAGATGTCGCCGGCCCCGTCGATGCGCGCGGATTCCAGCAGCTCGCGCGGGATCCCCATGAAGAACGAGCGCATGACGATGAAGTTGAACGCCGCGAACAGCCCCGGCAGGATCAGCGACCACACCGTGTTCAGCAGGTGCAGCTGCTTGATCATGAGGTACATGGGGATCAGGCCCGGGCTGAAGAACATCGTCACGATGATCGCCATGAGCATGAACCGCCCGCCGATCACGGGACGGCTCAGCGCGTAGGCCATGCAGATCGTCACCGCGAGCGCCAGCACGGTCCCGACGACCGTGACGAAGACGCTCACCCCCAGCGCCCGGAAGACGAGGGGGCTGGCGAAGATGGTCCGGTACGCCTCGAGCGTCGGGTCGGTGGGGAACAGGACGTAGCCGCCGGCCTCGCGCAGCTGCTCCTCGGAGGCGAAGGAGGTGGACACGACGATCAGCATCGGCACGATGATCGAGATCGAGACCAGGCCGATCACCAGGATCTTCATGCCGGTCAGCGGCAGCGACGGGCGCTCCATCCAGGCGGCGCGCTCGGAGCGGCCGAAGGCCCAGCCCCACAGGCGCTCGTGGACGGAGGTCGCGGAGGTGCGCGGGCTCATGAGGGCCTCCCTCGGTAGATGCCGTCCTCGCCCAGGAGGTGGGCGATCTTGTTCGCGGCGAGGATGAGGACGGTGCCGACGACGCCCTTGGCCAGGCCCGCGGCGGCGCCCATCGACCAGGACCCGCCGATCACGCCCGTGTAGTAGGCGTAGGTGTCCAGCACCTCGGCCGCATCGGCCCCGACCGCATCGCGCTGGAGGATGAACTGCTCGAAGCCGACGGTGAGGATCGAGCCGAGGTTGAGGATCAGCAGCAGCACGATCACGGGCCGCATGCCCGGCAGGGTGATGTGCAAGATCCGGCGGAACCTCCCGGCGCCGTCGGCCGCGGCCGATTCGTACAGCGCCGGGTCGATCGCGGCGAGCGCGGCGAGGAAGATGATCATGCCCCAGCCCGCGTCCTTCCAGGCGACCTCGAGCACCACCAGCAGCGGGAAGGTGTCGGGGTTGGTCATGAAGCCGATCGCCTCGCCGCCGGAGCGCACGATCATCTGGTTGATGAACCCGGCCCCGCCGAGGACCTGGTGGAACAGGGCGATCACGAGCACCCACGACAGGAAGTGGGGCAGGTACACGATCGACTGGAACGCCCGGCGCAGCCGCGGGGTCATCATCGAGTCCACGATCAGCGCGAGCAGGATCGGCAGCGGGAAGAACAGCAGCAGCTGCAGTCCGGCGAGGACCAGGGTGTTGCGCAGCGCGAGGCCGAAGCGGTCGTCGTCCACGAGGTCCGTGAAGTTCTGCAGGCCCACGAAGGGCGCCTCCCAGATCGTGAGGTAGGGCTGGTAGTCCTGGAAGGCGATGACGTTGCCGAGGATCGGCACGTAGAAGAACAGCAGCAGGCACAGCGCGCCGGGGACCATCAGCAGCAGCATCTGCCAGTCGCGGCGCAGCCGGGTGCGCAGGCTCGCCCGGGGGCGGCGGGGCAGGGCGGCCGATGCTCCCGCCGCCCCGGTGCCGCCGGCGGCTCCGGTGCCGCGGGCGGCACCACGGCCGGGAGCCGCGGCGGCCTGGCGTGCCGCGGCGCGGCC
>NZ_KK070015.1 GCF_000576425.1 Brachybacterium phenoliresistens
CCGCGCGGGCGGGCCCCTCCGGCACCGCGCGGGCGGGCCTCGCGGGGCGGCGCGCGACGCCGGTCACAGGGCCTGGCGCCTCCGTCATGTCCTGACCTGCGGGAAACCTGAGGGGCTGTTCACACTTCGACGCGCACTGCCCCATAAGGACCTCCATCACCTAGCGTTATCGGACCCCTGCACGTGCCACGGACCAGAACGGCACGATGCCCCGGCCCCGGATCCCGGGCGCGAGCCGCCCGCTCGGCGCCCGGACGCATGTCCTGTCCGCGCTCCCGCACCGAGCGCGGCGCGGCAGCTGCCCGGACCGGACCGGCATCGGCCCGGCGGACCCCGGCCCGCGCTCCGACCCGCCCCGGAAGGAACCCATGTCTTCCCACGTCGTGGACATGCTGACCATCGGCAACAGCTTCAGCACCCCCGAGATGCGGGCGATCTGGAGCGAGGAGGCCCGTCTGCGCCGCCAGCTGGACGTCGAGGCCGCCCTCGCCGAGGCCGAGGGCGCGCTCGGCGTCATCCCGCAGGACGCGGCCGATGCCATCTCCCGCGCCGCCGCCGGGGACTTCGACCTCGCGGCCATCGCCGCCGAGGGCGCCAAGGCCATGCACTCCCTGAACGCCACCGTCGGCGCGCTGCAGGCCGCCGCCGGCGAGCACGGCGAATGGGTCCACTACGGCGTGACCACCCAGGACATCGTCGACACCGGAACCGTCCTGCAGATCAAGGACGCCCTGGTCCCGCTGCGCCGGGACCTGCTGGCCCTCGCCGCCGCCCTGCGCGCCCTCACCGAGCGCCACCGCGACACGCCCATGGCCGGCCGCACCCACTACGTGCAGGCGCTGCCGACCACGTTCGGCTTCAAGACGGCGATCTGGCTGGACGAGGCGCTGCGCCACCTGGAGCGCCTGGACGCCGTCGCCCCGCGCGTGCTCACCGGCAACATCAACGGCGCCATCGGCACCTACGCCTCCTTCCAGGGCCGCGGCCGCGAGATCGAGAAGGAGACGCTGGACCGTCTGGAGCTGGCGAGCCCGCGCATCGGCTGGCAGGCCGCCCGCGACCGCATCGGCGAATACGCGAGCACCCTCGCGCTGATCTCCACCACCGCCGGCAAGATCGCCACCGAGCTGTCGGCCCTCATGCACAGCGAGATCGGCGAGGTGGAGGAGCCCTTCACCGCCGGCAAGATCGGCTCGACCACGATGCCCCACAAGCGCAACCCCGCCCTCCTCGAGGGCGCCGCCGCGCTGACCGCCCCGATCAAGCACGCCGCGGCGCTGGTCCTGGACGGCGCCGCGACCGTCCACGAGCGCGACGCGATCAGCTGGCGCGCCGAGTGGATCGCCCTGCCGGAGATCCACCTGTACCTCTCCGCGCAGCTGGCGACCCTGGGCCGGATCCTCGCCGGCCTGGTCGTCCACGAGGACGCCATGGCTCGCAACCTCGAGCTGCAGGGCGGGCTGATCCTCTCCGAGAAGGCCATGTTCGAAATCGGCAAGGAGCTGGGCAAGCAGACCGCGCACCACATCGTCTACGACGCCTCCATGGCCGCCGTCGAGACCGGCCGTCACCTGGCCGACGTCCTCCTCGAGGACGAGCGCGTGGCCTCGCGGTTCGACGCCGGGACGATCCGCTCCTGGCTGGACGCCTCGGCCTACCTGGGGGAGACCGGCGCCGCCATCGACGCCGTCCTCGCCGCCGCCGACGAGGCCGGGATCCCCGCGGCCGATGCCTCCGCACCGACGGGAGGAGCCGCATGAGCGAGCAGACCGCATCGGCCGCCCCGGGCGCCGTCCCCGCATCGGGCGAGAACCCCGCGCCCGCATCGGGCGAGAATCCCGCGCCCGCATCGGGCGAGAACCCCGCGCCCGCATCGGGCGAGAATCCCGCGCCCGCATCGGGCGAGAACCCCGTCCCCGCATCGGCCGCTCCCACCGGGCGCCGCGCGGCCGCGGCCATCGGCCGCCTGGCCCTGATCGGCCCGGACCGCGTCGACGAGTACCGCGACCTGCTGCAGGCGGCCTACGCGAAGAACGTCGAGCTGGGCGTGCACTTCAAGGCCTCGGACGCCTCGCGCGAGGACGTCCTCGCCCATCTGCGCGAGAACATCGCCTACGGGATCACCGGGCTGGACGGGGCGCTGATCTCCACGGTGTCGCTGCGCATGCCCTGGGGGCCCAACCCCGGCCACCTGGGCCTGCCGCACATCGGCTGGCTCGCGACCGATCCCGCGCACTCCGGGCAGGGGCTGGGCCGCGAGCTGCTGGACGCCCTCGTCGAGCAGGTGCTCGCCGGGCTGCTGCACGCCCCCGCCGTCTCGCTCGGGACCGCGCAGGACCATCCGTGGCTCGGCGCGTACTACCAGCGGCTCGGCTTCGAGCCCGTCGGCAGCGCCGACCTGGGCCTCGGGCACATCACCGACTTCTACATCCGGCCCATCGACCCCGCCTCCTACGCCGGCTGGCGCGCGCGCCACGCCGACCTCCTGAAAGGACTCACCTCATGAAGCGTCGCACCTTCGCCCTGTCCGCCCTGTCCCTCCCGCTGCTGGCGGCCTGCGGCGCCGGCGGCGGCTCCGACGCGATCCGCGCCGGCTCGACCGGGCAGTCCTTCCCCAACAGCTACCAGGAGGACGGCAAGCTCATCGGCTTCGACGTCGAGGTCATCGAGACCATCGCCGAGAAGCTCGGCAAGACGGTGACCTGGACCAACGCCGACTTCTCGGGCCTGATGGGCCAGCTGGAGGCGCGCAAGCTCGACACCGTCGCCAACAACGTGGCCGTCACCGAGGAGCGCTCGGCGCAGTACGACTTCACCGTCCCCTACGCCTACATGGGCGCGACGATCGTGACGCTGGGCAGCAACGCCGCGCTGAACACCCTCGACGACCTCGCCGGCACCACCATCGCCGGCGTGCTGGGATCCAACAACACCACCCACCTGGAGACCTGGAAGGCCGAGAACGGCGTCGAGTTCGAGATCCGCACCTACGAGACCCGCGACGGCGCCATGCAGGACCTCCTCGCCGGCCGCGTGGACGGGTACATCAACTCCACCGGCATCTTCCTCGCGGAGATCCAGAAGTCCGGGGCGGATCTGAAGTTCGTCGGCGAGCCCATCGCCTGGGAGTCCGTCGCCTTCCCCTTCGAGAAGGGCTCCGAGCTCGTCGCCCAGGTCAACGAGCAGATCGAGGCGCTGCACGCCGACGGCACCCTCACCGAGCTGTCGACCACCTACTACGGCGACGACGTGACCACCGAGCCCGAGGGCTACACCGGGAGCTGATGCATGGACCTCGACCCGCTCTACATGCTGGAGGTCCTGCCCCAGCTGCTGAAGTTCCTGCCGGTCACGCTGCTGATCGCGGTCGCGTCGATGTTCTTCGCGATCCTCATCGGCCTGTTCGTGGCGCTGATCCGCTTCCTGCGGATCCCCGTGCTGGACCAGCTCGCCCAGCTGTACGTGTCGCTGTTCCGCGGCATCCCCACCCTGGTGCAGCTGTTCCTCATCTACTACGGGCTGCCGCAGCTGTTTCCGTTCATGACCACCATGGACGCGCTGACCGCGGCGATCGTCGGGTTCTCCCTCAAGGAGTCCTCCTACCTCGCCGAGATCTTCCGCGCCGCGCTGACCAGCGTGGACGGCGGGCAGCTCGAGGCGGGACTGGCCACCGGCATGACGGCGCCGCAGGTCTACCGGCGCTACATCATCCCGCAGGCCGCCTACAACGCCCTGCCCGCCACCGGCAACATCTTCATCTCCCTGCTCAAGGAGACGTCCGTCGCCTTCACCCTGGGGCTCACGGAGCTGTTCGCCGAGGCGAAGATCCTCGCCTCCGCCTCGTTCCGCTTCTTCGAGACGTTCCTCGTGGTGGGCCTGGTGTACTGGCTGCTGGTGATCGTCTACTCCTGGTTCCAGGGCCGGCTCGAGACGCGGCTCAGCCGCGCATACGTGAGGTGATCGGCGCATGATCGACGTGAGCGACCTTCGCAAGTCCTTCTTCGGCAAGAGCGGGGAGAACGTCGTCCTGGACGGCGTGTCCCTGCAGGTCGGCACGGGGGAGGTGGTCGCGATCATCGGCCCCTCCGGCTCCGGCAAGTCGACCCTGCTGCGCTGCCTGAACCTGCTGGAGACGCCCGATGCCGGGTCCATCAGCATCGACGACGTCACCGTGCGCGCCCCCGGCATCCCCGGGGCGCAGGTGCGGGCGCTGCGCAAGAAGACCGCCATGGTCTTCCAGGGCTACAACCTGTTCCGCAACCGCACCGCCCTGGCCAACGTCATGGACCCCATGACCGCGCAGGGCACGCCGAAGGCCCAGGCCGAGCAGACCGCGCGCGAGCTGCTCACCCGCGTGGGCATCGCCGAGACCACCATGCAGCAGTACCCGGTCACGCTCTCCGGCGGGCAGCAGCAGCGCGTCTCCATCGCCCGGGCGCTCGCCGTGACGCCGCACGCGATCCTCCTGGACGAGCCCACCAGCGCGCTGGACCCCGAGCTCGTCGGCGAGGTCCTCGCCGTCATCCGCGACCTCGCCCAGCAGGACATGACCCTGGTCATCGTCACCCACGAGATGGCCTTCGCGGCCGAAGTCGCCGACCGGGTCGTCTTCATCGACGGCGGCCGCATCGTGGAGCAGGGCCCCGCCCGCGAGGTCATCCGCAGCCCCCGCGAGGAGCGCACCCGCCGCTTCCTGCGCGAGGCCGTCAGCGAGCCCGCCCAGCGGTCCGCCGCCGATCCTGCGGCCGATGCTCCCTCCGAGCCGCTGGGCCACGACCCGCTGCGCCCGGACGGGCTGCCCGGCTGATGCCCGACGCCCTCGCGCGCGCCGTCGTCGCGGCCGATCCCCTCGGGGACCGCGCCGCGACGGCGGCGGGCCGGGCCGCGGGAGCGGGACCGCGGGAATCCGACGTGCGCTCCCCGGCGGCCCCGCCGCAGGCGCCCGCCCTGCGCTCGCCGGCGGCGTCACCGCAGGCACCCGCCCTGCGCGCGGCCGCCGCCCGGGCGATCGCCGACGTCATCGCCGCGTCCTTCGCCGTCGCCGCCGACCCCTCAGCCCGCGCCGACCGCGATCGCCTGGTCGCCTGGGCCCTCGCCGAGGGCGCCGCGGCCGATCCCCGCGTGGTCATCGGCGCCGGGACCGGCCTCGCCCCGGCCCGGGCCGCCCTCGTCGGCGGCTTCCAGGCGCACCTGCTGGACCTCGACGACACCCACGAGCTCGTCCGCGGCCACCCCTCCGCGGTGCTCGTGCCCACACTGCTGGCCCTGGCCCGCCCGGAGGACGGGATCGAGGCGATGCTCGCCGCATACATCGTCGGCCTCGAGGTCATGGCCCGCCTGGGCCGCGCCCTGGGCCCGGCCCACTACCAGGCCGGATGGCACCCCACCGGCACCGCGGGCGCCGTCGCGGCGGCGGCCGCCGGAGCCCACCTGCGGAGGCTCGACGAGCAGGCGGCCTCGACCGCGCTGTCCGTGGCCGCTTCCCGGTCCGGCGGCGTGCGCGCCCAGTTCGGCACCCCCGGCAAGCCGCTGCACGCGGGCCTCGCCGCGCAGACCGGCGTGGAGTCGGTGGCCTGGGCGGCCGCCGGCCTGCACACCGCCGAGGACGCCGTCCTCGGCCCGGCGGGGCTGCTCGCCGCCCACGGCGTCCCCGAGGCCGAGCGCCGCGCCGTGCTGGACGGCTTCGGGGCACCGGTCGCGCGCTGGGCGCTGCTGGACCCCGGCGTCTGGTTCAAGCGCTACCCCTTCTGCTCCGCCGCCATGTCCGCGGCCGATGCCGCCGCCGAGACCGCCGCCCGCCTGCCGGACCACCTCTCCGGGCCCGCCGGTGCCGCCGCCGGTGCCGCCGAGCCCGCCGGTGCCGCCGCCGGTGCCGCCGACCTCGCAGGCTCCCGCCCCGTCGACCCCGAGGGCTCCGCCGCCTCCCGGGCCGCCGCGATCGCCGAGGTCGTGGTGCGCATGCGCCCCGGCGCCGATGCCGCCCTGATCCACACCGCCCCGCGCACGGGGGAGGAGGCCCGCTTCAGCGTCGAGGCGATCCTCGCCCTGATCCTGCTGGGCCTCGCGCCGGACCTCACCCACCTCTCGCCGCGCCCCCTGCCGCCGGTGGTCACGGACCTCGCCGCCCGCGTCCGGCGCGAGCACGTGCCCGCCCCTCGGAGTCCGGAGGTCGCGGCCGATGCCGACGGAAGCGCGCAGAACTGTCACTCTGTATGCCGAAATGAGCCCACAGATGGCATGCAGAGTGACAATTCCGTGTCCGTGCCGGGGCGGGGGACTGCGCCGGTCGGGAGACGGGACTTCTGGGCGCAGGTCGAGGTGCGGCTGCGCTCCGGCGAGGTGCTGCGGGCCGAGGTCCAGCGACCGCTGGGATCCCCGGATCGACCTCTGCCGGATGAGGCCGTCCGTGACAAGCTGGTCGCAAGCCTCGGCGATGCCCGACGCGCCGCTGAGATCCTGGACCTGCTCGGACCGACCCCGACGGCGTCCGGGACGGGACTCGATCCCGCATCTGCCGGAGCTGCGGGCTCTGCATCGGCCGATGACGGTGACCCCGCATCGGCCCCCAGCATCGGGCAGCTCGCCCGGCTGCTGTACGAATCCCCTGACCCGTACGACTCCCCTGACCCGAACGATCCCGCATGACCCGCACGACTCCCGACGGAAGGACCCCCTGGTGACCATCGCCGCCCCGACCGATGAGCAGCTCGCCCTGGTGCAGGACGAGGCCGTGCGCATCACGCGCGACCTGATCCGCATCGACTCCAGCAACTACGGCGGCCACGACCCGGCGACCTGGGGGCCGGGGGAGCGGGAGGCCGCCGAGTACGTGGTCGGCCAGCTCGAGGAGGTCGGCCTCGCCCCGGAGATCATCGAGTCCGCGCCCGGGCGTGCGAACGTCGTGGTGCGCATCCCGGGGGAGGACCGCGAGCGCGGCCTGGTCATCCACGGCCACCTCGACGTCGTCCCTGCCGCCGCGGAGGACTGGACCGTGGACCCCTTCGGGGCGGAGGTCATCGACGGCGTGCTCTACGGCCGCGGCGCCGTGGACATGAAGGACATGGACGGCATGATCCTCGCCGTCGTCCGGCACATCGCCCGCACCGGCCAGGTGCCGCCGCGCGACCTGGTCATCGTCATGTTCGCCGATGAGGAGGCGGGCGGGACCTACGGCTCCCGCTGGATGATCGAGCACCGGCCCGACGTGTTCGCCGGCTGCACCGAGGCGATCAGCGAGGTCGGCGGCTACTCGATCACGCTGCCGCGGAAGGACACCGGCGAGGACGTCCGTGCCTACCTGCTGCAGACGGCCGAGAAGGGCTACGCCTGGCTGCGCCTGCGCGCCACCGGCCGCGCCGGGCACGGCTCCGTGCCCAACGACGAGAACGCCATCGTGCGCCTGTCCCGCGCCGTCGCCGCGATCGACGACCACGTCTTCCCGCGCGAGTACGTCGCCAGCGTCCGCACCCTGTTCGACCGGGTCTCCGAGATCACCGGCCAGGACTGGGACGAGGCCGATGCGGAGTCCTTCCTGCCGCTGCTGGGCGGGGCGCGTCAGTTCGTCTCCGGCACCCTCGCCGACAGCGCCAACGTGACCACCTTCCACGCCGGCTACAAGGGCAACGTCATCCCGCAGACGGCGGAGGCGGAGCTGGACTGCCGCTTCCTGCCCGGCCACCAGGAGGACCTGCTGGCCCTCATCGACGAGCTGAGCGGCGAGCACGTCGAGGTGATCATCGACAAGATCGGCATCTCGCTGGACGCCCCGCACGACACCCCGTTCGTCGAGGCCATGCACCGTTCGATCCTCGCCGAGGACCCGGGTGCCGAGCTGGTGCCCTACTGCCTCAGCGCCGGCACCGACAACAAGCAGCTCGCGCAGATCGGCATCGACGGCTACGGCTTCGCGCCCCTGCAGCTGCCCGCCGATCTCGACTTCGCCCCGCTGTTCCACGGCATCGACGAGCGGGTGCCGGTGGACGCGATCCGCTTCGGCGCGCGCGTGCTGCTGCGGCTCGTGCAGGACTGCTGAGGCGCCGCCGGCCCCGCGCCGCTCACCGGGCGGAGGCGAGCCTCCTCGCGGACAGCTCGCGGATCAGCGCGACGACCTCCTCGGGGCGCTCCTCGGCCATGAAGTGCCCGGCGGTCGTGGGCCGGTAGGTCACGTCCGATGCCCAGGCCTGCCACAGCGCGGCGGCGTCGAAGCCGAGGTGGGCGCCCCAGTCCTGCGAGATCACGCCGACGGGCATGGCGAGCCGCGCCCCCGCCGCCCGGTCGGCCCGGTCCATCTCGAGGTCGATCGAGGCGGTCGCCCGGTAGTCGGCGACGATCGCCTCGACCGAGGCGACGGAGGCGGCGATGTAGTGCTCCCGCAGCTGCGGGGAGAAGGTCGTGCCGCGCGGATCCCAGGCGTCCAGGAAGGAGGCGAAGAACTCCGGGGCGACCGCGGCGATCATCTTCTCCGGCAGGCCCTTCGGCTGCGCCATGAGATACAGGTGCCAGGCGACCTTCGCGTCCACCCCGTGCAGCACCTCCCAGGTGTCCAGGGTGGGCAGCACGTCGAGGATCCCGAGGTAGTCGACCGCCTCCGGGTGGTCCAGGCCCGCCCGCACGGCGACGAGGGCGCCGCGGTCGTGGCCGATGAGCCCGAAGCGCGGCGCGCCGAGCGCGTCCGCGACCCGGATGACGTCCTGGGCCATCGCGCGCTTGGAGTACGTCGTGGGATCCTCGCCCGACGGTGCGCCGCTGCGGCCGTATCCGCGCAGGTCGGGGACGATGACGGTGTGATCGGCCGCGAGATCGCGGGCGACGTGCCGCCACATGACGTGGGTCTGCGGGAAGCCGTGCAGGAGCACGACCGCGGGCCCCTCGCCCGCGGAGGCGACGTGGATCGGGACGTCGCCCTCCCCGGGGATCTGCTGGTACGTGAAGCCGTCGATGATGTCGAACCGGGTCATGGGGTCTCCTCGGAGGGATGCTGGTGCGGGGGAGCGGTCGGGAGCGGCGCGGGGGTCGGGGTGCCGGAGAAGATGCCCGCCGGCAGCGGGCGGCCCAGCGCGGCGCTCGCCCGCAGCCCGGGCAGGACGATCGCGTCGACGAGGGCCTCGAGGTAGGAGGCATCAGCGGCGAGACCGTTCGTGCGGCGCAGCAGCAGGGCAGAGCCGACGGCCTCCTCGAAGACGAAGGGGTCCGCTCCCGGCGGCAGCTCGCCGCGGGTCTCGGCGGCCTCCAGCACCGCACGGGGGAGGCGTGCGCCCGTCGGCCCGACGGCCGTCTCGATCGCCGCGCACAGCTCCGGGTCCTCGAGCCCGGCCTCCAGCAGCAGCATCGCGGTGCGGGCGTCCGTGCGCCGCATCGTGCGATCGAGCCGGCGGCACAGCTCGAGCAGGTCCTCGCGCAGGCTGCCCGTGTCGACGGCCTCGCCGGCGCCGTCCTGCGCCGGGCCTGCGCGCAGGGCGGCGAGCACCATGTCCCGCTTGGAGGACCAGCGGCGGTACAGGCTCGCCTTCGAGGCGCCGCTGCGCCGCGCGACCTCCTCGATGCTGATGCCGTCGTAGCCCTTCTCGCCGAGCAGGGTCAGGACGGCCGCGACGATGCGCTGCTCGAGCTGGGCATCGCGGGGACGGCCGCGCCGGGGCTGCGGAGGCACGGGCGGCGGGGGCTCTGCGGGCGGCGGAGATTCCGGGTGCGGCGAAGATTCCGCGGGCGGGAAGGGTTCTTTGCGATACGGCACGGACCGTATCGTATCCTATACCGACCCGAGTGCGGACCGGGGTGCGTCGGCCCGCGAGGCGTCGATAGGATCGTCGGACCCGAGATTCCCACGTGGGACACCCTCTTCTCCAGGAGCGATCGACGATGACGCTGCGCGCCAGCACGCACGACGGCACCCACCCCCGCCCGACCCTCATGCGCGAGGACTGGACCTCGCTGGACGGCCCCTGGGGCTTCGCCCACGACGACGAGGCGGTGGGGCTCGCGCGGCGCTGGTACGAGCCCGCCGCGGCCGAGGTCTTCGACCGCACCATCGAGGTGCCCTTCGTGCCCGAGTCCGAGGCCTCCGGCATCCACGAGACCGGCTTCCACCCGATCGTCTGGTACCGGCGCACCCTCACCGCGACGGCCGCTCCCGGGCAGCGGGTGCTGCTGCACCTGGGTGCCGTGGACCATGAGGCCCACGTGTGGGTCGACGGGCGCCTGGCCGGGCATCACGTGGGCGGCCAGACCTCCTTCACCTGCGACCTCACCGACCTGCTGGACGAGGGGCCCGAGCACGTGGTCGTCGTGCGCGCCGTCGACGACCCGCACGATCCCGAGCTGCCGCGCGGCAAGCAGGACTGGGAGCTGGAGCCGCACGCCATCTGGTACCACCGCTCCACCGGGATCTGGCGCAGCGTGTGGCTGGAGACCGTCCCCGAGCAGCACCTCACCGGCTTCCACTGGGACTTCGATATGCCCCGCGCCCGCGTGGACGTGAGCCTGCGCCTCGCGCAGCGCCCCCGCCCGGGGACGACCGTGCGCATCGGCCTCGCGGCCGGGGACGAGGTCCTCGGCTCCTGCGAGATCACCGCCCTGGACACGCGGGTCGAGGGGACCGTGGACGTGCCCGCCGTGCGCAACACCCAGTCCCGCGACCGCCTGCTGTGGTCCCCCGAGCGCCCCACCCTGGTCGACGTCACCGTGCAGATCCTGCAGGACGGCGAGGTCGTCGACGAGGCCGCCAGCTACCTGGGCCTGCGCACCACCGGCATCGACCGCGGCTGGTTCCTGCTCAACGGCGAGCCGTACTTCGTGCGCTCCGTGCTCGAGCAGGGCTACTGGCCCACCTCCCAGCTCACCGCGCCGGACCTGGACGCCTACCGCCGCGAGGTCGAGCTGATCAAGGAGCTCGGCTTCACCGCCGCCCGCATCCACCAGAAGGTCGAGGACCCCCGCTTCCTGTTCTGGGCCGACCGGCTGGGCCTGCTGATCTGGGGCGAGACCGCCAACGCCTACGCCTTCAGCCCCCGCGCCGCCGCCGCGATCACGCACGAGTGGACGGAGATCGTCGAGCAGGTGCGGGCCCACCCGAGCGTGGTCACCTGGGTCACCGTCAACGAGTCGTGGGGCGCCCGCGACCTCGCCGACTCCGCCCCGCAGCGCGAGCTCACCATCGCGCTGACCGCGCTGACCCGCTCGCTGGACCCGACGCGCCCCGTCGTCTCCAACGACGGCTACGAGCTCACCGGCGGCGACGTGATCGCCCTGCACGACTACGAGACCGACCCGGCGCGGCTGCGCGAGCGCTACGCGAGCGAGGAGTCCACCGCCGCGGCGATCGCCTCCCGCGGCCCCCAGCGCCGGCGTCCCATCGACGACGCCGCCCAGGGCCTCACCGAGGACGCGCCCGTGATGATCACCGAGTTCGGCGGCATCGCCTACGCCGCCGAGGGCACCTGGGGGTACGCGACCGTCGAGGGCCCCGAGGAGTTCGCGGACACCGTCGGCGGGCTGTTCGCGGCGCTGAACGACAGCCCCGCGCTCGCCGGGCACTGCTACACGCAGCTCACCGACACCCTCCAGGAGGCCAACGGCCTGGCCACCGCCGACCGGGTGCCGAAGCTCCCCGCCGAGCGGATCCGCGCGATCGTCACCGGCCGCGGGGAGAGGTGAGCGGCCGGCGGCGACGCTGACCGGCGGCGACGCAGGCCGGAGGCGACGCTGACCGGCGGTGACGCAGGCCGGCGGGGGCATCGGCTCCGCTATCGGCCGATGTCCCCGCCGGACCCGCCCGGGCGCCCCGGGCGGGCGCTGTCACCGCAGCCAGAACGGGCTCTCGACGTCCTCGCGCACGGCGATGTTGATGCGGTTGAACAGGTTGCTGGTGGCGATGTTGAGGATCAGCGCGGCGCGCTGGGTCTCGTCGTAGTGCGCGCACACCCGCTTCCACAGGGCGTCGTCCAGCGGCTCCTCGGGGCTGCCGGCCAGCAGGGTCAGGGCCTCGGCCAGCTCGAGCGCCGCCTTCTGCGCCTCGTCGAAGAACGGCGAGGTGCGGAAGGCGGAGACGCCCAGCATCTGCGCCGTGGTCAGCCCGGCCTTCGCGCCGGTGGTCGCGTGGCCGTTGATGCACGTCGCGCAGCCGTTGAGCTGGCTGACCCGCAGCGCGGTGAGCTCGACGATGGCCGTGGGGAGCCCGCCGGAGGACACGGCGGCCAGGAGGTTCCCGATCCCCTTGTAGGACTGGGGCAGGATGGTGGCCGGGTTGGGCATGCGGGGCTGGATGTCGGTCATGGGGTGCTCCTCGGTGAGGGGGTGTGCTCTGTCGATATCCCTGACCCGCGCGAGCGGGCCGATGTGACAGGCCCGCGAGGATCGCTTCCGCGGACCCCTGTCACGGACCGGCCGTCCGGCGGGTCAGCCCTTCGTCCGCGCCTGCATGAGAGGACTGCGATGACCGATGATCCCCGCCTCGACGATGACTTCGAGGAGCACCGCCGCCACCTGTTCGGCGTCGCCTACCGCATGCTGGGCTCGGTCGCCGATGCAGAGGACGCCGTCCAGGAGGCCTGGCTGCGCCTGCGCCGCAGCCGGGAGTCCGAGGCCGCGGAGATCGAGAACCTCGGCGGCTGGCTGACGACCACGATCTCCCGCATCGCCCTGAACATGCTGCGCTCGCGCGGCATCCGTCGCACGGACTCCCTCGAGGAGCGCCTCGAGCACCTGCCGGAGCCGATCCTCGAGCGCGAGGGCGGCGGGGATCCCGGCGAGGAGGTCGCCCTCGCCGACACCGTCGGGCTCGCGCTGCTGATCGTGCTGGAGACGCTCTCCCCCGCCGAACGGGTCGCCTTCGTGCTGCACGACCTGTTCGCCGTGCCCTTCGACGAGGTCGCCGCCGTGCTGGGACGCTCCCCGCAGGCCGCCCGCCAGCTCGCCAGCCGGGCCCGCCGGCGGGTGCAGGGCAGGGCCCCGCAGACTGATGCCGACCCCGCCGCGCAGCGCGCCGTGGTCGACGCCTTCTTCGCCGCCGCCCGCGACGGCGACCTGCCCCGCCTGATCAGCCTGCTCGACCCCGAGGTGGTCGTGCACTCCGACCTCGGCGCCGGGGTGCTGCGCTCGCACGGCGCCCAGGAGGTCGCCGCCTCCGCCCTGCGCTACGCGCACCCGGACCGGGTCGTGCACCCGGTGCTCGTCAACGGAGCGCCGGGCGCGGCGATCGCCCGCGATGGCGCGCTGTTCAGCATCATGGCGTTCACCGTCGCCGACGGGCGGATCGTGCAGATCGACGCCTTCGCCGCCCCGGATCTCATCGGCCGCCTGGCCGGGAACCCGGCGCTCCCGGATCCGGGCTCGCGGCCTTCGCGCTGACCAGCCCCTGCGGCCCCAGCGCGTACGCCGCCGTGATGCCGAGCCGGTCCAGGAACGCCGCGTCGTGGCTGACCACGAGCAGCGCGCCCCGATAGTCCTCGAGCGCCTCGACGAGCACCGCGATGCTGTCCAGGTCCAGATCGTTGGTCGGCTCGTCCAGCACCAGCAGCTGGTGCGGCGGCCGGGCGAGCAGCAGCCGGGCCAGCGCCACCCGGAAGCGCTCGCCGCCGGAGAGCCCGCCGATGCTCCGGTGCGCGTCCTCCCCGCGGAAGAGGAACCGCGCCAGCTGCGCCCGGACAGACTCGACATCGGCCGACGGGGCGGCCGCGCGCACCTCGTCCAGGACGCTCGCGCCGGGATCCAGGTCCCCGAGCCCCTGGGCGAGATGGCCGATGCGATCGGTCCACGCACTCGCACCGACCGCAGCGGCGCCGACACGCCCAGTGGTTCCGTCGGGACCATCCGCCCCGTCCGCCCCGTCCGCCCCGTCCGCCCCGTGCGCCCCCTCGGTCGATGCCAGGTCCGACCGCGCGCCCGGAGCGACCAGGGCGCGCAGCAGGCGGGTCTTGCCGATGCCGTTGGGGCCGTGCAGGGCGATCCGCTCCGGGCCCTGGATGAGGATCGCGCCGCCGCGGGCGTCGCGCAGCTCGGCCAGGCGGCGGCCGGCCGGGACCTCTGGGTCGGGCAGGGCGATGCGGATCCGGTCGGCCGTGCGGAGCCGGGAGGTCTGCTCGGCGAGATCGTGCTCGGCCGCCTCGACCTTCCCGGCGAGCTCTCCGCGCAGCTTCCCGGCGGAGACCTGGGCGAAGGAGGCGCGCTGCTTCATGATCGTCTTGGGGCGGCGCGTGTTCTCGAAGTCCGTGCGCGCGTAGCGGCGGCGCCGGGCGAGCGCGGTCTCCGCCGCGATGCGCTGCTCCTTCTCGCGGCGCAGGTGCTGCTCGGCGGTGCGGACGGCCTGCTCGGCGGCCTCCTGCTCCCGCTGCGTGTGCGCGCGGAAGGCCGAGTACGGCCCGCCGAACAGGGAGATCGTTCCCTCGCGCAGCTCCGCCGTGGCGTCCATGAGGTCCAGCAGCGCCACGTCATGGCTGACCACGATCAGCGTCCCCGGCCAGGTCAGGATGTCCTCGTGCAGCCGGGCCCGGGAGCCGGCGTCGAGGTTGTTGGTGGGCTCGTCCAGCAGCACGATGTCGTGCCCAGCCCTCCGCATGCCCAGCAGCGCCGCCCGCACGGCCTCCCCGCCGGAGACCTCCGCGACCCGCCGGTCCAGGTCCAGGCCGTCGAGCCCGGCCCCGGCGAGGCCGGCCTCGGCCCGGGACTCGACCAGCCAGTCCTCCTCGAGGGCCTCGAGATGGCGCGGGTCGGTGTCCCCGGCCTCGATCGCGCGGAGGGCGTCGAGATGCTCCCGCACCCCCAGCAGGTCCGCCACCGTGCGGCGGGGGTCCAGGCGCTGGGGGAGCAGGCCGACGCTCCCGGCGACGGAGATCGTCCCCGCCGTCGGCCGCAGGGCCCCGGCGATCAGCCGCAGCAGCGTCGACTTCCCGCTGCCGTTGGCGCCGATCAGCCCGGTGCGCCCGGTGCCGAAGGCGGCGTCGATCCCGTGCAGGGACGCGGTGCCGTCCGGCCAGGCATGCGACAGGCCGGCGAGGACGACGGAATGGATGCTCGCCACGGGGATCTCCTTCGGCCGGTCGGGGGTCTGGTGCGGGAAGCGGGGCTGGGGCGGGGAGAGGGCGCGCCGGATCCGGGCGGATGCGGCGCGCCCCCTCCCCGGCGGTCACTGCGGCGGCGCGTCCACCCACTGCACGAGCTGGACGACGATGCCGTTCGGGTCGGCCATCTGGAAGAAGCGCTCGCCCCACGGCTCCGTCTGCAGGGGCGTGATGATCTCCGCCCCCTCCGCCTGCAGCCGGGCGTGCTCCGCATCGATGTCGGTCACGGTGAAGACGACCAGGAGGCCGTCCGCCGGACCGGCGGCCGATGCGGGCTGGAAGGTCTCCAGACCGGTGCGCAGGTAGATGAGGTGGAGGCCGGCCTCAGGGTGCGCGAGGGAGACGAAGCCATCGGCCGACATCTCCTCGGCGAAGCCGAGATGCCGGGTGGCCCAGGCGGCGGAGGCGGCCGGGTCGGCCACGTTGAGGGAGATGGAGGAGGCGGTGATCTGCATGGGCGGGGGTCCTCTCGATCGGGCGGCGCCGTGCGTCGACGGCGGTGCTCCGCCGGGCTGCGGGGACACCGTACTCGGAACCCCGTACGGCGTACAACGTTTTTGTGCGAGGATTGTTCCCGTGAGCGAGAACCGGACCGGAGCAGGAGAGTCCAGCCGCACCCTCGCGCTGCTCTGGGGGCAGGATGCGGCGGCGGGCACGCGGCGCGGCCCCGCGCGCTCGATCGCCCCCGCGCAGCTGACCGAGGCCGCGCTCGCGCTCGCCGACGCGTCCGGCCTCGCCGCCGTGACCATGCGCGCCGTCGCCCAGACGGTGGGCATCGCCCCGATGTCTGTCTACACCTACGTCCCCGGCAAGCCCGAGCTGCTGGACCTCATGGTCGACGCGCTCCATGCGCGGATGCCCCGGGAGCCGTGGGCGGAGGGGACGCCCTGGCGCGAGCGCCTCGCCGCCGTCGCCCGGTCCAACCGCGAGATGCTCAGCGACCACCCGTGGATGACCGAGGTCGCCGCGCTCAGCCGGCCGCCGCTGGGTCCCGGCACCCTGGCGAAGTACGAGCACGAGCTCGCCGCCTTCGGCGGGACCGGCCTGACGGACGTCGACGTCGACGCCGCCCTCGCGCATCTGCTGGGATTCGTCCGCTCCCATGTGCGCTCGGCCCACGACGCCGCCCGCGCCACCACCGACACCGCCATGAGCGACGCCGCCTGGTGGCAGGCGAACCAACCGATCCTCGCCCGCGCCCTGGACCCCGCCGCCTTCCCGCGCGCGGTGCGCATCGGCGCCGCGGCCGGCGAGGCGCAGGGCAGCGCCTGGAACCCCGACCATGCCTGGGAGTTCGGCCTGGCCCGGACCCTGGACGGACTGGGCGCGCTCATCGAGCCGCGCGGCTGACCCCGCCGACTACGGCGCGTGGCGGCGCCGGTGCTCGCGCGGACTGACCCCGACGGCGCGGCGGAAGCGCTGCGAGAAGTAGAACGGGTCCTCGAAGCCGACCTCCGCGGCGACCTCCGCGACCGGAAGCTGGGTCACGGTCAGCAGCTGGCGGGCGAGGTCCATGCGGCGCCCCTCGACGAACGCCGCCGGGGTGGTGCCCACCTCCGCGGCGAACAGGTGCGCGAACCGGGAGGGGGACAGACGCGCCTGCGCGGCCATCTCCGCCACCGACCAGGGGCGCCGATGATCGCGCTCGATCGCGTCGACCACGGCCCGGATCCGGGGATCGACCTGTCCGTGCTCCGGATTGATCGCCTCGGCCCACAGCAGCGCCGCGTGCAGGGCGTTCAGCGCCAGATCCGTGCCATGGGACCAGCCGCTGCGGGACCAGCGCACCACGGCGTCGAGATGGGCGGCGATCTCGACCGCGGCCTCGCCCTCGGGGACGAGCATCCGGACTCCCGCGCCGGCCTCCGGCCATCGCAGCAGAGGGCTCCACGCGGAGGGCGCGCGGACGTGCACGAAGCGCAGAGCCCATCGGCCGACCGCAGGATCGGTGCCGTAGTCCTGCGGCGTGCCCGGAGGGATCAGCACGACCGTGCCCGCGCCGGCGGCCACCGCCGCGGCGTCCACGGTGCCGAAGCGCCCGGCCCCCTCGATCGTCTGGATCATCAGCCAGTCGTCGGTCCCGCCCGGACGCACCGTCCGATAGCTCCACCCCTCGGTGATGGCGCCCGCGGTGAGCGGGCCGTCGTATCCCAGGCGGACCGACTGCTGGCGCGAAGGCATAGCAGGATGTTAGAGGTTTCCACCGGCAGATCCCATGGTTCTGCGCGCAACGGCCATGGTCCGATAGGGGCATGACACAGGTACTGGAAGCCCCCGCCGAGGCCCGCCGCCGGACCTACGACGACCACGGCGTCATCATCGTCCGCAACCTCCTCACCGCCGCGGAGGTCGCGCAGATCCGAGAGGTCTTCACAGCGGAGATCGGCCCCTCCTCGCCCCACTTCCGGCTCGACGCCCTCGTCGCGCCCGATGAGCCGCTGGGCCGCTACCCGCGGATGATCAACCCCCACCGCATCGCCGAGACGGAGGCCGGGCGGCTCGCGCGCCGGTTCCTGCTCGACGAGAGGATCACGAGCATCGTCTCCGCGCTGATCGGGGACTGCCTGGCCGCCCAGTCGATGTTCTACTTCAAGCCCCCGGGCGCCCGCGGCCAGGCCATGCACCAGGACAACTTCTTCCTGCGGGCCGCCCCGGAGACCTGCCTCGCCGCCTGGGTGGCGATCGACGACACCGACGCCGAGAACGGCGGGCTGCGGGTGGTCCCCGGCTCCCACACCCACGAGGTGGTCTGCCCCGAGGCCGCGGACGTCGCCGAGTCCTTCAGCCCGCAGATCGTGCCCGTCCCCGAAGGGATGGAGGTCCACCAGACCCGCCTCGCCGCGGGGGACGCCCTGTTCTTCCACGGCAGCCTGCTGCACGGCTCCCGGCCGAACTCGAGCACGGACCGCTTCCGCCGCTCGCTGATCTTCCACTACGTCCCCGCCGGCAGCGTCGAGATCGCCGCCTTCTACAACCCGCTGGTCCGGCCCGACGGGACGGACGTCGACGTCACCGAGGCCGTGGGCGGCGGTGCCTGCGGCGACGCGGACGTGCGGGACCTCCCGGCGCCGTGAGGCCCTGAAGGCCCGGGGCCGCCTGCTCCGCCGACCCGAGCGATGCCGGCGGCGTGCACGAACGGCGGCCTGAGGTCCTCGAACCAGGCGATTGCCCGGCTCGCGGCTCTGAGACCGCCGTTCGTGCACGGCCGCCGGCCGGCTCAGCCCTGGGCTGCGGGGCGCAGGGCCTCGGGGAGCTGGGACGCGTGGGCGGCGAGCAGCTCCTCGGTCATGGCGCGGGCGTCCTCGAGGGTGACCTGGGCGGCGGTCAGCGGATCCAGCGCCACCGCGTGGTGCACGTTCTCGACGTCGCCGGTCAGCGCCGCGCGCACGGTGAGGGTCTGGACGTTGACGTTGGTGCGGTTCACGGCGGCCAGCTGCGGGGGCAGCTCGCCGATCGCGGTGGGCTGCACGCCGCGGGCGTCGACCAGGCAGGGGACCTCGACGCAGGCATCGGCCGGGAGGTTCTCGATGAGGGAGCCGTGGTTGGGGACGTTGCCGTGGATGACGCTGGGCGTGCCGGTGACGATCGAGTTGACGATGGTCGCGCCGTACTCGACCGAGGGTGCCAGCTCCTCCTTGAGCTTCGCGAGCTGCGCGTCGATGTCGCCCTGGTCGTCGTGGGCGGCGCAGATCTCGTAGTAGTCCCAGCGCTCGGGGAGGAACTCCTCGGTCAGCTGCGGGGACTTGCGGAAGTAGGGCAGGTACTCCGAGGCGTGGTGGCTGGACTCGGTCTGGAAGTAGCCGAAGGCGTTCATGATCGCGGTGCGGACCTGCTCGTTGCCGCCCTCGTAGACGTTCGCGCCCTCGGCCACCTCGGAGTGGTCGCCGTCGTCGCCGGCGAGGTCCGCGGCGCCGCGCCCGCGCTGGTGGAGGCGGGACATGGTCTCGCGCACCGCGGGGTAGAGGTCCTCCTGGCCGCGCATGAACTCGAGGATCCAGGCCTGGTGGTTGATCCCGGCGCAGCGGTAGGAGATCTCCTCGTAGGGGACGCCGAGGGTGCGGGCGAGCATCCGGGTGGTGCCCTGCACGCTGTGGCACAGGCCGACGGTGCGCAGGCCCTTGGCGTTGAGATAGGCGGTGGCCATGGCCATGGGGTTGGCGTAGTTGATGAAGGTCGCGCCGGGGCAGACCTCGAGGGCATCGGCCGCGATGGCGTCGTAGGCGGGCACGGAGCGCAGGAAGCGGAACACGCCGCCGGGGCCGACGGTGTCGCCGACGGTCTGGTCGATGCCGTACCGCCGCGGGATCTCGACGTCGTGGCGGTACGCCTCCACCCCGCCCACCTGGAAGGTGATGATGACGATGTCGGCGCCCTCGAGCGCGGCGCGGCGGTCCCCGGTCTCGACGACGGTGGCGTCGAAGCCGTGGTGGGCGATGAGCTCGCGGGTGGCCTGGGCGACGGGGCCCAGCTTCTCGGGGCGGATGTCCATCAGGCACAGCTCGGCGTCGCGCAGCGCGGGGAAGGACAGGATGTCGCCGATGAGGCGGAAGGGGAACACGAAGCCGCCGGCGCCGATGATGGTGATCTTCGGGGCGGGGAGGAAGCGATTCTCGGTCATGCCGCCACGCTACGGGCGGGTCCTGCCGGAGTTCTCGCGCCGCAGTGCGCCGGATGTCCAGGATCCTTCGATCCCTCGCGAGTGCGGTGTGGGGTCTCCGGGGTGCGTGGCGGGGCGGTGCGGCGTCCGTCGGGCACACTGGTGCCGTGGAGCCGACGGATGACCGCGAGGGGACGATGCACATCGGCGCGGTCGCGGAGCGGACCGCGCTGAGCCTGCGCACGCTGCGCCACTACGACGAGATCGGGCTCGTCTCGCCCTCGGAGCGCTCCAGCGGCGGCTTCCGGCTCTACACGGAGGCCGATGTCGAGCGGATCCTGCTGATCCGTCGCATGAAGCCGCTGGACTACTCCCTGCAGCAGATGCGCGAGCTGCTGGAGGTCACCGACGCGATCTCCGGCCCCGGCTCCTCGGACGCCGCCCGCGACCGGCTGCGGGAGTTCGCGCAGGAGGCCGCCGAGCGTCGGGAGGCGCTCGAGCGGAAGGTCGCCATGGCCGACGAGTTCCTCGCCCGCCTGCGCGAGCTGACCGGCCCCGACGGCGGGTGACCGCGCCCCGCCGGCGCGAGCGGGCGGGCCCGGAGGGCAGATGATCTCCTCCGGACAGGGCGGGGCGGCCCTCCGCGGGCAGGATCGCTGTGACCGACCAGGCATCGGATGCCCGGTGCGCCCGCCCGCCACCCTCACGTAACGTGAGGGTTGTCCCCTGCATGCTCCCTCTCCCCAAGGACGCTCCGTGACCTCACCCAGCCCTGCCGTCGCCGCCCCCGGTGCGACGCCCGCGCACTCCCAGGCGCGCCCGATGACGGTGCGCGAGGCGCTCAGCAGCCCGGCGCTGCTGCGCACCGAGGTCCTCGCCGGGCTCGTCGTCGCCCTCGCGATGATCCCGGAGGTGCTGTCGTTCTCCGCCCTGATCGGGGTGTCCCCGGCCGTCGGCCTGTTCACCGCCGCGATCATGGCGATCACGCTGTCCGTCGTCGGCGGCCGGCCGGCGATGGTCACCGCCGCGGCCGGGGCGACGGCGCTGGTCGTCGCCCCCGTCTACCAGGAGCACGAGGCGGCCGCCGGCAACGGCCTGGACTACCTGGTGGCCACCGTGCTCCTGGCCGGCGTGCTGCAGGTGGTCCTCGCCGCCCTCGGGGTCGCGAAGCTGATGCGGTTCATCCCGCGCTCGGTGATGACCGGCTTCGTCAACGCGCTCGCGATCCTCATCTTCACCGCCCAGATGCCGCACCTGCTGGGCCCCGAGGCGAGCTGGATGGTGTGGCCGCTGTGCGCCGCCGGCATCGCCCTGCTGATCATCGTCCCGCGGATCACCACGGCGATCCCGGCGCCGCTGATCACCATCATCGTCCTCACGCTCTTCGTGGTGATCGCCCGCTGGGACGTCGCGGACGTCGCCGACCAGGGCGAGCTGCCGCAGTCGCTGCCGGACCTGTTCATCCCGCACGTCCCGCTCACCCTCGCGACGCTGCAGGAGATCTTCCCCTACGCCCTGGGCATGGCCCTGGTGGGGCTCATGGAGACGCTGCTGACGGCGAAGCTCGTCGACGACGTCACCGACACCCACTCCTCCAAGCCGCGCGAGGCCTTCGGCCAGGGCATCGGCAACATCGTCGCAGCCCTGTTCGGCGGGCAGGGCGGCTGCGCGATGGTCGGGCAGACCGTCGTCTCCGTCAAGGACGCCCGGGCCCGCTCGCGCGTGTCGACCTTCCTGGCCGGCACCTTCCTGCTGATCCTCGTGGTCCTGGCCGGGGACATCATCGGCCGCATCCCCATGGTCGCCCTCGCCGCGGTGATGATCATGGTGTGCGTGTCCACCGTCGACTGGCACAGCGTGCGCCCCTCGACCCTGCGTCGCATGCCGATCCCGGAGACGCTGGTCATGCTCGTCACCGTGGTCGCGACGGTGCTCACCCACAACCTCGCCGTCGGCGTGGGCCTCGGGGTCCTCACCGCGATCGTGCTGTTCGCCCGCCGCGTCGCCCACCTGGTGCGGATCGAGCCCGTGTGGGAGACCGACATCGACGGCGACGGGACCGTGGACGTGCGCCGCTACCGCGTCTCCGGCCAGCTGTTCTTCGCCTCGAGCAACGATCTGGTCTACCAGTTCGACTACGCCGGCGATCCGGCGACGGTGATCATCGACCTCACCGACGCCGATGTCTGGGACGCCTCGACGGTCGCCTCGCTCGATGCCGTCCAGGGGAAGTACCGCGACCGCGGCAAGGAGGCGCGCATCATCGGCCTCGACGGGGCGAGCGCGGAGCGCCTCGAACGGCTCTCGGGCCGGCTGGGCGCCTGACGGCGGCGCGACGAGAGGCGGCGCGGCCGGGGCCTGCGACCGATCTCGCCGCCGGGCGCGCCAGCCGCTCCTGGGGACCTCAGCCGAGGGTCCCCAGCAGCAGGGAGACGATGAGCGCGATGATCACCGTGTTGAACACGAAGGCCAGCGCGGTGTGCACCATGACGGTGCGGCGCATGTCGGAGGTGGTCACCGCGACGTCGGTGGCGCCGAAGGTGGCCTGCACGCCCAGGGAGAAGTAGGCGTAGTCGGTGAAGCGGCGCGTCTGCCCTCCGGGGAAGTCGAGCCCGCCCTCGGCGAGGTCGCGGCGCGCGTAGTGCACCGCGAACATCGCCGCGATGTCGGCCCACGACCCGCCGACCATCGCGAGCGTCCAGCCCAGCAGCAGCTGCGAGCCGTGCAGCACCGGGACCGCGATGATCCACACCACCACCGCCAGCGACAGCACCGAGACCTGGACGGACCAGGACGGCGCCTCCGTGCGCCACCAGCCGTCGAGCAGCCCGTGCCGCAGGCGATCGGCGCGGGAGTCCCGGGCGCGCCGCCCGGAGGCGTCGCCGGCCAGCTGCGCGCGCAGGGCCTCGCCGTCCAGGCCGCGGTAGGCGATCCGGGTCAGGGCCAGGTGCAGCACGGTGAAGGTCGTCCAGGCGAGCACGAAGCCGAGCACGAAGCCGTGCGGGCGCAGCTGCGGGGAGACGCCCAGCCAGATCGTCTCGATCACCGCCGTCGAGACCGTCGCGGCGATCGTGCACACCAGGGTGCGCCGCCCCTCGGACATGACCCCGCGCCGCCGGGCCCCTGCGGGCGCCGCCCGCGGTCTTCTGCGCTGCCGGTCCTGCATGCCGTCCCCTTCGCGCCGGTCGTGCCCAGGAATCTAGCCGACGGCGCCCGTCCCGCGACATAGGGTGCGCTCATGCCCGCCTCGTCCCCCGAGCAGACCCGCCCCGCCGGGCCGCGCGTGGTGACCGTCGCCTCCGGCCTGTGGTGCCGGCGCGGAGACCCGCCGCCCATGGAGGAGATGCACCGCCACAACGACGTCGAGATCAACCTCGTCCTGCGCGGCGAGCTGCACTACGTCTTCGCCGGTCGGCACCTGGTGGTGCGCGAGGGGCAGATCGCCGCGTTCTGGGCCGCCCAGCCGCACGGCCTGGTCCATTCCCGGCCCGGCGACGTCGCCTGGGTGCAGGTGCCGATGTCCCACGTGATCGGCTGGCACCTGCCCGAGCCCGAGATGAGCGCGCTGGTGCGGATGCAGCCGCTGATCATCGAGGCGGGGGCCATCGGCCGCCGGCTCGAGTCCATGGTCGAGCTGTGGCTCGAGGAGATCGCCCGGCCCGAGACCGTCGGCATCGCCCTGCTGGAGATCCAGGCGGCGATCCGCCGCATCATCCGCGCGGCCGATGCGCAGGGCCCCGGCCCCGCCCCGCGCGAGCTGCCCTCCGGCCGGACCCGGCACGTCGTCAAGATGGCGCAGTTCGTGGTGGAGCGCTTCCGGGAGGAGATCGCCGTCGCGGACGTCGCCCGCAGCGTCCACCTCACCCCGTCCCATGCGATGACCGTCTTCCGCAGCGCCCTGGGGGTGACGATCGGGGACTACATCGTCATGTGCCGCGTCGCCGAGGCCCAGCGCCTGCTGCTGACGACCGCGAAGACCTCCGCGGAGATCGCCGGCGAGGCCGGCTTCGGCTCCCTCAGCAGCTACTACGCCCATGTCACCGCGGCCTGCGGGATGACGCCCCGGCAGTACCGCGCGCAGGGCCGGTAGGGCGGCGCGGCCCGGCCTGCCGGTTCCGGATCGGCCGCCGTGAGCCGTGCATCACCGCAGGTGATGGCGCCCATGACGAAGTCCTGGCTACCGGTGGGCAGCGGCGGAGCCTAGCGTGGAGCGCGGCCGATTCCCTGCCCGAAGGAGACCACGCATGACA
Organism: Brachybacterium phenoliresistens; assembly: GCF_000576425.1. GTDB lineage: Bacteria > Actinomycetota > Actinomycetes > Actinomycetales > Dermabacteraceae > Brachybacterium > Brachybacterium phenoliresistens. The sequence goes on from NZ_KK070015.1 coordinate 23,901, forward strand.
CGCCGGACCGCCGCGCACCGGACCGCCCGGAGCGCGTCCCGACCCGGCGCGGCCGCGTGAGCCGGCCCTCGGCGCCGGCCCCGGCGACCGCCCCGTCCTCGGTGCAGGACGCCGCGATCCAGCGCCGCACCCTGCGGGTGCTCGTGGCCATGCAGATCATCGGCACCATCGGCGTGGGCGTCGCGCCGTCGATCGGCGTGCTGCTGGCCGGAGAGGTGACCGACTCGGAGGCCTGGGCCGGGCTGGCCCGCACGGCCAGCACCCTGGGCGCCGCCCTCGCGGGCCTGCCGCTGGGCCGCCTCGCCGCGCGCCACGGCCGCCGCTGGGCGCTGGCCGGCGGATGGTGGGTCGGCGGGACCGGCAGCGCGATCCTGGTCCTCGCCGCGCAGGCCGGCCTCACGGTGCCGCTGTTCATCGGCCTGCTGCTGATCGGGGCGGGATCCGCGGTGGCCCTGCAGGCCCGCTTCGCCGCCACCGACCTCGCCGACCCCGCGCACCGCGGCAGGTCCCTCGCGCTGGTCGTGTGGGTGGGGACGCTCGGCTCCGTGCTGGGCCCGAACCTCGGGATCCCCGGCGGGGCCGTCGGGGAGCTGGTGGGGCTGAACGTCTATGCCGGGGCGTTCCTCATCGCCGCGGTCTGCATGCTGCTGGCCGGGTTCCTCGTGTTCGCGCTGCTGCGGCCCGACCCGCTGCTGCGCGCCGCCGCCCGCGGCGCCGGACCCGCCGAGGTCGGCGCCGCACCGGGGC
>NZ_KK070016.1 GCF_000576425.1 Brachybacterium phenoliresistens
ACCGCACCGACCGCGACGCCGCCGCGGTGGCCGCCGCCCGCCGCAACGCCGCCCGCTTCGGCGTGGACCTGCGCCTGCCGCTGCTGGACCCGGCCGTGCGCGCCGCGCTGCGCCCCGCCGCCGGGACCGACCCGGCCGCGGCGGCCGCCGATCCCGCCGCGGCCCTGCGCGCCCTGGGGTCCCTCGCCAACCCCTCCGCGGCCGCCACCGAGCCCGAGGCCCTCGCCGCGATCGACCAGGACGCCTGGACCGGCCGCCTCAAGGGCATGCTCCACCAGGTGTTCCGCTCGGAGCAGTTCGCCCGCCGGCCCTGGAACGACCAGCGCGCCGTCCTCGAGGCCTTCGAGGAGCACATCGCCGGGCGCACCGACGGCGGGGCCGACGTCTTCTGGCGCCTGTTCCTGCTGGAGCTGTGGATGCGCGAGGTCGTCGAGCGCGACCCGAGCGCCCCCGCCCCGGAGGCCGGCGTGGCCGTCTCCCTCGAGGACGACCACGGCCGCTTCGACGAGCCCGAGCCGAAGGACCCGCTGGCCGCCAACGCCGGCAAGCAGCTGGACCTCGAGCTGGCCGACGCCGAGGGCGGGAGGATCGCCCGCCGCTACCCGATCCGCACCGGCAAGTTCGCCGCGGACACCCCGATGGACCCGGAGATCTCCCGCTACGTCGCCGAGTTCTTCACCGCCCTGGACGCCGCGCTCGAGGGCGAGGGCCCGGAGGTCGAGGACCACCGCGCGGCGACCGTGGGCCGCCGCTGGAACCTCACGGTGAGCGAGAAGATCATCGCGATCATGCAGGGCCGCTCCTACTTCGTGTGGGACGTGAAGCCCACCTGGTGGGCGACCACCCTGTCCCGCTACGTGGCGCGCACCCCGGCCGGGATCGGCCTGGGGGACCCGGTGACCATGCAGCTGGCGATCCAGGAGGCCGGGCTGCCGCGCGTGCTGCTGGCCTCCGCCGCCGGCGCCGCCGGCAAGGTGCTCGGCCGCAAGGGCCTGTTCTACCAGGTCGTCGGCGGGAACGTGCGCGCCATCGACGGGCCCACGGAGTACTCCGTGTATCCCGCGAACGTCTCCGCGAAGCTGCCGCCGAAGGACCCGGACGCGGTCGCCGAGCACCTGAACGCCGTGATCCGCGAGGTCGTGCCCGAGCGCTGGCGCGACGGCTTCGCCGGTACGGTGGTCATGGACGCCAACGACATCGGCCGCAACACCCTGGGCAAGGCGGCGCCGCTCAGCGCAGAGCATTACGAGCTGCAGTTCGCCGACAACCCCCTGGGCCAGGGACGCGAGCAGACGCCGATGGCGATCGTCTTCGAACGCTGATCCGCGCGCGGACGACAGGGACAGAGGGGGCACAGCGATGGGAACGAGCGAGGCAGCGCCGGAGGGCCGTGGGCGCTCCGACGCGTCAGATCCGCCGGATCTGCCGGATCTGCCCGAGCTGTCCTCCGCCGCGGTCCTCGCCGTCGACGGCGCGCGCGTGGGCCACGTCCACGACATCTACCTCCACGACGCCTCCGGGGAGTTCGCCGCGATCTCGGTGGCGATCGGCCGGCTGACCGTGCGCACCGTGCTGGTGCCGGCGGCCGCCCTCGCCTCCGAGCACCCCGATGCCGACGGCCGCGTGCACCTGCGCGTGGACGCCGCCGCGGTGCGCGGCGGCCTGGACGCCCCCGTGACCCTCCATGCCGAGCCCGACGTGCTCGAGCAGGCCCTGCGCGCCCTGGGGCTCGAGGAGCCGGCGCCCCGATGAGGATCCTGCTGGTCACCCACTACTACGCCCCCGAGTACGGGGCGCCTCAGCGCCGCTGGTCCGCGCTCGTGCGGCGCTTCGTGCGCGCCGGGCACCAGGTCACCGTCGTCGCCCCCGTCCCGCACTACCCCGAGGGCAGGCCCACCCGCGCCCACGGCCGCGAGCACCGGCCCGGCACGGTCGAGCGAGGCACCTGGGGGGAGCAGATCCTGCGCACCGGCTACCTCCCGCACCGGGCGGACATCCTCACCCGCACCGCCGATCACATGGTCGCGGCGCTGGACGCGCTGCGCCGCGCGAGTGCGAGGTTCCGCCGGCCCGGCACCCGGCCCGACGTCATCATCGCCACCGCCCCGGCCATCCCCAGCCTGCTGGTGGGCCGCGTCCTCGCCGCCCGCTGGAAGGTTCCGCTGATCGCCGAGATGCGCGACGCCTGGCCGGACCTGGTCACCCACATCGGCCCCGTGGTGGCCGGGGAGGACGTCGAGCCGCGCCGCGCGACCCCCGCCCGCCGGATCGCCTCCGTGCTGGCCGGCTTCGCCAAGCAGCAGGTCCACCACGTCGTCTCCGACTGGCAGGAGGGCGCCGACCGCGTCGTCACCACCACCGCCCTGTTCGCCGACGTGCTGCGGGCGCGCGGGATCGAGAAGGTCGACGTCGTCCGCAACGGGACCGACCTCTCGCGCCTGGGCCCGGCGGTGCGCCGCCCCCGCAGCGACCACGAGGAGCTGCGCGTGCTCTACCTCGGCAACATGGGTCGCTCCCAGGGCCTGGAGATGGTCGTGATCGCCGCGGCCCGCCTGGCCCGCGAGGGCGTGCCGATCCAGGTGCGGATGATCGGCCACGGCGTCGCCTCCGCCGACCTCGCCGAGCTCGCCCAGCGCCTGGACGCGCCCGTCACCGTCGGCACCCGCATCCCGCACCGGGAGGTGGGGGAGCAGTACGACTGGGCGGACACGGTGCTGGTCTCCCTGCGCGACTGGGAGCCCTTCGCCTGGACCATCCCCTCGAAGCTCTACGAGCTGCTGGCCACCGGCCGCCACGTGAGCGCCGTCGTCGCCGGGGAATCGGCCGATGTGGTCCGCGCCGCGGGCGCCGGCGACGTGATCCGCCCCGGCGACCTGGACGGTCTCGCCGAGCTGTGGCGGCGCCTGGCCGCGGACCGCTCGGGGCTGTCCACCGGCGGGGCGGGCCGCGACTGGGTCGCCCTGCACGCCGACGACGACCTCCTCGCCGAGGTGTACCTGGAGATCCTCGCCGAGACCGTCGGCGACCGCGCGGCGCCCGGGGGCTCCGCCGGCTCCGGGGTCCGGGCGTCCTGACATACTGGCGCCATGCGAGGGATCATCCTGGCCGGGGGGACCGGCAGCCGTCTGCATCCGCTGACCATCGGCGTCTCGAAGCAGCTCATGCCCGTCTACGACAAGCCGATGATCTACTACCCGCTGAGCACGCTGATGCTCGCCGGGATCCGCGACATCCTCGTCATCACCACCCCGCAGGACCAGGACGCCTTCGCCCGGGTGCTCGGCGACGGCAGCCGCTTCGGCGTGGACATCCGCTACGTGCCCCAGCCCTCCCCGGACGGCCTCGCGCAGGCCTTCGTGCTGGGCGAGGACTTCCTCGGCGGGGAGCGCGCCGCGCTGGTGCTGGGCGACAACCTCTTCTACGGCCAGGGGATGGGCACCCAGCTGCGGCGCTACTCCGACCTGGACGGGGCGGCCGTGTTCGGCTACTGGGTGGCCGACCCCACCGCCTACGGCGTGGTGGAGATGGACGCGCAGGGCCGCGCCGTCTCCCTCGAGGAGAAGCCCGCCCGTCCCCGCTCGAACCTGGCCGTGCCCGGCCTGTACTTCTACGACGACACCGTCGTCGAGCGCGCCAAGGCGCTGGAGCCCTCCGCCCGCGGCGAGCTCGAGATCACCGACCTCAACCGCAGCTACCTCGAGGAGGGCGCCCTCCAGGTCGAGGTCCTCACCCGCGGCACCGCCTGGCTGGACACCGGCACCTTCGACGACCTCGCCGCGGCGGGGGAGTTCATCCGCACGGTGCAGAAGCGCCAGGGGCTGTCCATCGGCGCCCCCGAGGAGGTCGCCTGGCGGATGGGCTACCTCAGCGACGAGGAGCTGCGCGAGCGCGCCGCGCCGCTGGTGAAGTCCGGGTACGGCACCTATCTGCTGGACGTCCTCGAGCGCGAGCGCGCCTGAGACGGGAGCGACGCAGGACACAGCCGGTGGCGCAGGACCTTAGGGTTGCCTAACATAACCGGGTGACCTCCGACGCCCCGCCGCGCACGCCCTCGCGCACCGCGCCGCCGCCGACCCCTGCGGTCGGCGGCCCGCCCACCGCAGGCCAGGCCCTGTCCCGCACGGGCGTCGCCGCACTGGTGGTGCTCGGGGCCGTCGCCGTCTCCCTGCTGCTGGGCAGCAACGCCATCGGCCCCGGCGCGGTCCTCGAGCGGCTGCTGCACCCGGCGCTGGACGAGGGCGCGATCGTCTGGGGCTCGCGCGTGCCCCGCACCGTGCTCGGCCTGCTGGTCGGCGCGGCGCTCGGCATCGCCGGCGCCGTCATGCAGGGCCAGACCCGCAACCCCCTGGCCGACCCCGGGATCTTCGGCGTCTCCGCCGGGGCGAGCCTCGCCGTCGTGCTCGGCGTCTACGTCGCGGGCGTGACCAGCGTGCTCGGCATCCTGTGGATGTCCTTCCTCGGCGCGGTGGTCGCCTCGGTGGCCGTGTTCGCGATCGCCGCCCTCGGCCGCAGCCTCTCGAGCCCGGTGCCCCTGGCCATCGCCGGCACCGCCGTCACCGCGCTGCTGACGGCCATCACCTCCTTCCTCGTCCTCACCGACCAGAGCACCCTGGCCGCCTACCGCATCTGGGTGGTCGGGTCCCTGTCGGGCCGCACCCTGGAGGGCATCGGCCCCGCGATCGTGATGGCGCTGGCCGGCCTGGTGCTCGCCGCCGCCAACATCCGCTCCCTGGACATGCTCGCGCTGGGCGGCGAGCTGGCGCAGGGCCTGGGGGAGAACATCCTGCGGGCCCGCCTGGTGGGCCTCGGGGCCATCACCCTGCTCACCGCGAGCGCCGTCGCCCTCAGCGGCCCCATCGGCTTCATCGGCCTGACCGCCCCGCACATCGCCCGCGCCATGGTCGGCGCCGGCCACGGGCGCCTGCTGCCGGCCGCGGGCCTCGTCGGGGCGGGCGTGCTGCTGCTCAGCGACGTGATCGGGCGGCTCATCGGCGGGACCGGCGAGGTCTCGGTGGGCGTGGTGCTCACCGTCCTCGGCGGGATCGTGTTCGTGATGATCGTCCGCCGCAGCCGGATGGCCGCGCTGTGAGCGCCGCCGCCGGCCTCGGTGCCGCCCCGCGCACCGCCGTGATCGCGCCGGCGGGCCGGCTCGCCGTGCTCCGGGCGCTGCGGCGCCGCTACCTCGCCGGGCGCCTGCTGCTGGTGACCGTGCTCGCCCTCGCCGCCACGGCCGCGCTGGTGGTCTGGGGCGTCATGGCCGGCAGCAGCGACCTCGGGGTGGGGCAGACGGTGCTGGCGCTGCTCGGGGCGGGGGAGCCCAGCCACGAGTTCATCGTCCGCGAGCTGCGCCTGCCGCGCGTGATCGGGGCCGTGGTGGTGGGCCTCGCCCTGGGGATGTCCGGGGCGCTCACCCAGACCTTCTCCCGCAACCCCCTGGCCACCCCGGACATCCTGGGCGTCACCTCGGGGGCCGCGGCCGGCGCGGTCGCCGCCATCGTGCTCGGCGGCGGCGCCTACGCCGTCGGCTCGGGCCTGCTGGGCCTGGGCATGCCCGTCGTCGCGACGATCGGGGCGCTGGGCACGGCCGCCGTCGTCTACGGCCTGTCCTGGCGCGGCGGGGTGGACAGCTACCGGCTGATCCTCATCGGCATCGGCGCGACGGCGACCCTCGGCGGCCTGACGAACTACCTCATGGTCCGCGGCTCCCTGTCGCAGGCCGCGGCCGCGACCCAGTGGCTCGTGGGCAGCCTGGCCGGCGTCACCTGGACCAGCGTCTGGCCGGTGCTGATCGTGCTGCTGGTCATCACGCCGCTGGCCCTGACCCAGACCTCCGCCCTCGACATCGGCCAGCTCGGCGACGAGATGTCCACCGGTCTGGGCGTCCCCGTCCAGCGCCACCGCATCGCCGTGCTCGTGTGCGCCGTCGTGCTGTGCGCGGCCGCGGTCTCCGCCGCCGGGCCCGTCGGCTTCGTCGCCTTCGTGGCGCCCCAGCTCGCGCAGCGCCTGGGTCGCACCCCGCGGCCGCCGCTGCTCGCCTCCGCCCTGCTGGGCGCCGCGATGGTCACCGCCGCGGACATCCTGGGCCGCGCCGTGCTGCCCTGGTCGGTCCCGGTCGGCATCATCACCGCCATCATCGGCGCCCCCTACCTGATCTGGCTGCTGACCCGGCGCACCGCCGGAGGAAGGTCCGCCGCATGAGCACCGCCGTCCCGAGGATCCACGCCCCGGCCCCCGAGGCCCCCATCGCCCCCGCCGCCGCGCCGGCCCCCGCGCCCGTGCCGGAACCCGCGCCCGTGCCGGCCCTGCGGGCGCGGGGCCTCCGCCTCGCCTACGACGGCCACGTCGTCGTCCCCGAGGCCGATCTGAGCATCCAGGCAGGCACCGTCACCACGCTGATCGGCGCCAACGGCAGCGGCAAGTCCACCCTCCTGAAGGCGTTCAGCCGCCTGCTCGCCCCGGTCGCGGGCACGGTCGAGCTCGCCGGGGCCCCGCTGCACTCCCAGGGCGCCCGGCAGGTCGCCCGGCAGCTGTCGATCCTCCCGCAGAAGCCGCTCACCCCGCATGCCACGACCGTCCGCGATCTCGTCTCGCGCGGCCGGCACCCGCACCAGTCGCTGCTGCGGCCCTGGACCCGCCGGGACGCCGCCGCCGTCGAGGAGGCCCTCGTGGCGACCGGCCTGCGCGAGCTCGCCGACCGCGACGCCGCCTCGCTCTCCGGAGGGCAGCTGCAGCGGGCCTGGATCGCCCTGGTGCTCGCCCAGGACGCCCCCACCATCCTGCTGGACGAGCCGACCACCTTCCTCGACCTCAGCCATCAGCTCGAGGTGCTGCGGATCGTGCGGCGCATCAACCGCGAGCGCGGCGCCACGATCGTCATGGTGCTGCACGACCTCACCCTCGCCGCGCGCTTCTCCGACCGCCTCGTGGCGATCAAGGACGGCTGCGTCGTCGCCGACGGCTCCCCGTGGGAGGTGCTGACCCCGCGGGTGCTGCGCGAGGCCTTCGACCTCGAGGCCTCCGTCGTCGAGGATCCGCACACGGGGGCGCCGATGATCGTCCCCCACGAGCCGGCCGATGCGGCCGATGTGGCACGCCCCACCCCGCCCTGTGCGGATGAGGTTAGCCTCACCTAATATTGGGGGGTGACCACTTCATCCCTCACCCGCCGCCGCTTCACCGCCGGCCTCGCGGGCACCGCCCTCCTCACCGCTCTGACCGCCTGCGGCGGCTCCGGCGACGACACCGCCGACGGCGCCTCCGACCAGGGCGGCGCCGGGGGCTGGACCTACACCGACGGGCGCGGCGTCACCCTCGAGCTGGACGCCATGCCCACCCGCATCGCCGCCTTCGCGGACTACGCCCTGGTGCTGCTGAGCTACGGGATCACGCCGGTGGCCGTGTTCGGCCGCACCGACGTCGCCTCCGACCCGCGCTTCGCCGAGCACGACCTGAGCGACGTCGCCATCGTCGGCAACGCCTACGGCGAGATCGACCTCGAGGCCCTGGCCACCGCCGCGCCCGAGCTCATCATCACCGGCATCTACCCCACCGACCGCGAGGGCACCCTCGACACCGAGGGCGTGCTCTACGCCTTCGCCGACCTCGAGCAGCAGGGCCAGATCGAGAAGATCGCCCCGGTCGCGGCGGTCGTCGTCGGCGGCGCGGGCCTCGAGGTCATCGAGGCGCTGGTCGAGCTGTCCGAGGCCGTCGGCGCCGACCCGGCCGCCATCGCGTCGGCCAAGACCGGCTTCGAGACCGCCCGGGACGCCCTCACCGCCGCCTGCGAGGCCCGCCCCGAGATCGAGCTGACCCGCTTGTACGCCGACGCCAGCGGCATCTACCTGGTCAAGACGGCCGATGAGCCCGTCACCCAGATGTACGCCGAGTTCGGCGTCCGCCTCACCACCCTGGTGACCGACGGCGACTTCTACTGGGACATCTACAGCTGGGAGAACGCCGCCGACATGATGACCGGCGACGTGCTGCTGCTCAGCGACGAGGGCTTCCAGCAGGCCGACATGGAGGCCCAGCCCACCTTCGCCGATGACCCCGCCCTCGTGGCGGGCCAGGTCGTCGTGTGGCCCAACGGCGTCATGTCCTACGCCTACCAGGCCGCGCAGATGACGGCCCTGGCCGAGACCATCACCACCGCGCAGGACGTCGTCCCCGGCTGATCCGGGCAGCGGTGCCGGGCGGGGCGCCTCGCCCCGTCCGGCCCGCGCGGTGGCCCTGCGGAGGTGCGTCTCGCCCCGCCCGGCCTGCGCGGCTGCCCTGCGGAGGTGCGTCTCGCCCCGCCCGGACCGCGCAACGACGGCGAGATGTCATTTTGCGTCGCTTGAACGGGTGTTCAAGCGACGCAGAATGACATCTCGTGGGGTGGAAGCATCATGGGTGCGCGGGTGCTCGGGTGCGTGCGGGCTCGCGGGGTGCGTGGGGCCGGTGGGGATCAGGCCGCGGCGGGCTGCGCGGCGCGGGCCTTCTCCTGCTTCCAGAACCCGGAGAAGAAGATTCGGTCCTTCGCGAGCCCGGCGCGCACCAGGTGGCGTCGGCCGCCGGTGGCGAGAGCCGACTCGCCGACCACGTAGGCGTAGGACTCGGGGGAGGGCGCCGGATCGGCCTGCAGCGCCGCGAGGGCGAGCGCGCCCGGCCGGGCATGGGCGTCCTCCCGCGGCAGCCAGGCGATGCTCATGCCGGAGGGGACCTGCCAGTCCTCCACGTCGCCGGCGCCCGGGACCTCGACGTAGATACGCCCGCGCGCATCGGCCGGGAGATCGCGCACGATCCCGCGCACCCCGGGCAGGCCGGTCTCGTCGGTGACCAGCACGAGCTCCCGCGCATCGGCGGGCGGATCGAACAGCACGCCCTGGTCCAGCAGCGCCAGCGGATCGCCGGGCCGCGCGCTCGTGGCCCAGATCGCGACGCCGCCGCAGAGCTCGCCGGTCTCGTCCCAGTGCAGCACGACGTCCACGTCCAGCTCGGTCCCGGCCTCGGTGCGGCGCAGGTCCGCGACGGTGTAGTTGGAGCAGTGCGGGCGCACGGACTCGTCGATGTCGAGGTAGGGCTGCCACCAGGTGCGGCCCTCGACGACCGGCAGCGGGAACGGGCCCTGCGGATCCTGCGGGAGGAACAGGCGGAACCAGTGGTCCAGCCCGGCGAAGGCGAAGCCGTCGAGCTCGGGCCCCGTGATCGTGACCCGCTGGAAGGCCGGGGAGAGGCGCCGGGACCGGGCCACCCGGGCGCAGAACATCCGCGGGGACTCGGGCATGGTGCGGGGGTAGCTCGACATGAGGACAGCCTAACCTCACCAGTCCATCGAGGGGCGGGGCGTCCTCTCCGTGGACGCGCCCGGCGCGAGCGCCGGCCGACGTGCCTGCCGACGCGCCGGCCGACGCGCCTGCGGCGGGTGCCTCGGTGCAGCGGTCGGGGCGAAGGCGACATGCCGGCGGGGCGAGGGCATCGGCCGCCGCCCACCGATGTTAGGCTTGCCAAACAATCAGATCAGTCGGAGCGAATCGAGGGCGGGATGACGCGGAGGTCCAGGTCGGCGGCGCAGGAGCGCCGTGCTGCGGGGAGAGGGCGCGCCCTGCGGCGGGGCAGGGTGCTGCACGCGGCGGCCGCGTCCGTCTGCACCGCGCTGCTGGGCGCGCTGGTGCTCGCCGGCTGCGCCGCGGGCTCCGCCCTCGACCTCGCCCGCAGCGACCGGCCCGTGGTCCTGACGACCTTCACCGTGCTGGCGGACATGGCCCGCGGCGTCGCGGGGGAGCACCTCGAGATCGCCTCGATCACCAAGCCCGGCGCGGAGATCCACGGCTACGAGCCCACGCCCGGCGACATCGCCAAGGCCTCGCAGGCCGATCTGATCCTCGACAACGGGATGGGCCTCGAAGCCTGGTTCGGGCAGTTCGTCGAACAGGTCGACGTGCCCCATGTCGTCGTCTCCGAGGGCGTCGACCCGATGGACATCACCGGGGACGCCTACGCCGGCCGCCCCAACCCCCACGCCTGGATGAGCCCCGTGAGCGCCCGCACCTACATCGACAACATGGCCGCCGCCTTCAGCGAGCTCGACCCGGAGCACGCCGCGGACTACGCCGCCAACGCCGCCGCCTACAAGGAGCAGCTGCTCGGCATCGAGCAGGACCTCCGGACCCGCCTCGCGCAGCTCCCCGAGGACCAGCGCGTGCTCGTGACCTGCGAGGGCGCCTTCTCCTACCTCGCCCGCGACGTCGGGCTGCAGGAGGAGTACATCTGGCCGGTCAACGCCGAGCAGCAGGCCACCCCGCAGCAGATCGCCCACGTCATCGAGGTGGTCCAGGCGCAGGGCGTCCCCGCGGTGTTCTGCGAGTCGACCGTCTCCGACCGGCCCATGCAGCAGGTGGTCGACGCCACCGGGGCGCGCTTCGGAGGGGTGCTCTACGTCGACTCCCTCTCCCTGGCCGACGGCCCCGTGCCCACCTACCTCGACCTGCTGCGCCATGACGCCGACACCATCGTCACCGCCCTGACCGGAGAGCCCGCATGAACGCCCCGCCCGCCCTCGCCCTGCACCAGGTGCACGTCCGCTACGGCGAGGTCACCGCCCTGGACGGCGTGGACCTCGAGCTCGCCCCCGGCCGCGTGACCGGGCTGATCGGCATGAACGGCTCGGGGAAGTCGACGCTCATGCGCACCGCCATGGGCATGCAGCGACCCGACCGCGGCACCGTGCGGCTCGCCGGGCACGACCCCGCCCGCGCCCGCTCCCGGGGGCTGGCCGGCTACGTGCCGCAGTCCGAGGCCGTGGACTGGGACTTCCCGATCTCCGTGCGCGAGGTCGTGATGATGGGCCGATACGGCCACCAGGGCCCGCTGCGCCGCCCCTCCCGCGCCGACCGCGCCGCGGTGGACGAGGCCCTGGACCGCGTCGAGCTCGCCGACATCGCCGAGCGGCAGATCGGCCGCCTCTCCGGCGGGCAGCGCAAGCGTGCGTTCGTCGCCCGCGGCATCGCCCAGGACGCCTCCCTGCTGCTGCTGGACGAGCCCTTCGCCGGGGTCGACAAGCGCTCCGAGGCGACCCTGGTGCGCCTGCTGCGGGAGCTCGCGGCCGATGGCCGGACGGTCCTGGTGTCCACCCACGACCTGCATGCCCTGCCCCAGCTGGCCGATGACGCCGTGCTCCTGCTGCGGCGCGTCCTCTACCACGGCCCGGTCGCCGGGGCCCTCGAGCCCGCCGTGCTCGCCCGCGCCTTCGGCCTCGACCCCACCGCGGAGGTGCCCGCATGATCGGCCTCGACATCGGCCTGCTGGACCTGGTCCTGGAGCCGCTGCGCTACGACTTCATGGTGCGGGCTCTGGTCACGACGGTGGTCGCCGCGATCGTGTGCGCGCTGCTGTCGTGCTGGCTGGTGCTGATCGGGTGGTCGCTGATGGGCGACGCCGTCTCCCATGCCGTGCTGCCGGGGGTCGTGCTCGCCTACATCGTCGGGGCGCCCTTCGCGCTCGGCGCCGTCGTCTTCGGCCTGGGGGCGGTGGCGCTGATCGGGCTGGTGCGCGGCACCGGACGGGTGAAGGAGGACGCCGCGATCGGCATCGTCTTCACGACCCTGTTCGCCCTGGGCCTCGTGCTCATCTCCGTCACCCCCAGCCAGACGGACCTCGGGCACATCATCTTCGGGAACATCCTCGGCATCTCCCGCGGGGACCTGCTGCAGATCGGCGTGCTCGCCGCGCTCGTGGCCGCAGTGCTCCTCGCCAAGCGGCGCGACCTCACGCTGTACGCCTTCGACCCCGCGCACGCCCACGCCATCGGCCTCAGCCCGCGCCGCCTCGGCGCGCTGCTGCTGGGCGCCCTCGCGCTGACCTGCGTGGTCGCGCTGCAGGTGGTCGGCGTGATCCTGGTGGTCGCGATGCTCATCATCCCCGGCGCCACCGCGCGCCTGCTCACCGACCGCTTCAGCCGTATGCTCGTGATCGCCCCGGTCAGCGCCGCCCTGTGCGCCATCGCCGGGATCCTCGGCAGCTTCTGGCTGGACGCCTCCAGCGGCGGCCTGGTGGTCCTCGCCCAGGGCCTGCTGTTCGCCCTCGTCCTCGTGCTGGGACCGCGCGGGGTGCTCGCGGCGCGGCGCCGCGCCGGAGGAGACGGCATCGTCCCCGCGCGTGCCTGAGGCGCGGGGAGGGTGGGCGTGCAGGCAGAATGGTGCGAGCTGCGGCAGCGATGCTCGGCAGAACCGTGATCCCGTCGAACGGGGGCAGCTCTGGTGGTGGCATGGAGGATCGACTGCGGATGAGAAGAATCGTGATGGCGGCAGCGATCCTCGGCGCGTCCCTCGTGGTGGTCGCCTGCGGGCCGAGCACCCGCGACCTGCCCGCTCAGGATGCTGTGGGGACGCCGATGTCCACCGTCGACGAGCACATCTCCCCGGGTGCGCGCGTCTCGATCGTCGATCTCTCCGCGGAATTCGATCTCGAGCCGTCGTTCACCGATGCGCAGCGCACGTCGGATCGCTGGATGGTGCTGGCGGTCTGTTCGGACCACGAGACCATCGATGGTTCGACGGAGATCCAGCTCGCGGTCGCACCTCGCGATGCAGTGCCTGAGGGAGGGCCGGCCCGCTCTGATGAGTTCGCCGATGCCGTGCACTGCGGCTGAGCGGGATGCCGGCTCAGCCGGCTGCGGCGAGGCTCAGGAGGTGCGGAGGATCCCGGCGCGGGTGAGGAGCAGGTAGAGCTCGCAGCCCAGGCAGAGGGCGAAGGCGGCGTTGAGGAACGCGGCGAGGAACGCGGCCGCGGCGGCGACGGGCAGGGCGTAGGGCACGCCCGCCCCGTGCAGCAGCAGGCCGATCCCCACCACCACGAGGCCCACGGCCTGCGCGAACCGCGGGGGCCGCGGGTCCTCGAGATCGGTCGGCGGGTCCAGGCGCGGCCGGATCAGGCGGCGGAACAGCACGCCCCACGGGGCGCTGCCCGGTGCCCCGGCGCCCCAGGCGAACAGGACCGCGAGCACCGTCAGCAGCACGAACGCGGGATCGCCCAGCCGGGCGGCCAGGCCCGCCGAGGGATCCATGGAGGTGCCCAGCAGTGCGAGGAACACGGCCACGGCCAGCAGGGTCGCCGTGATCGCCGCGGCGAACCGGGGGCCGCGCGGGTCGATGCCGGCCGGGCGCGGGGCGCGGGGACCGTCGGCGGGCGGGGCGTCAGCGGGACGGGACATCGTCGGTCCTCCTCAGGGCGGAGATCTCCTCGCGGATGGTGGCGGCGGTGACCGCCCCGGAGAACCGTGCGCGCACCGAGCCCGTCGGATCCAGCACGAGGACCGTCGGAGTCGTCAGCACGCGGAACCGCGTGGCCAGATCGGGCCGGTGCGTGAGGTCCACCTCGGTGAGCGCGACGCCGGGATCATCGGCGGTCGCGCGGGAGAGGGTGCGCCGCACGGCCGGGCAGCGGGAGCAGAGCTCGGTGGAGAACTGGACGACCGTCGCGAGGGCGCCGTGGGCCTCGAGGCCCAGCTCGGCCGCGGCCACCCGGTCATCGCGGGTGCGCACCCGGCGACCCGAGCGCGCACGCAGCACGAGGCCGACGCCGATGCTCACGGCGAGAAGGGCCCCGACGACGGCGAGGGCGAGGAGCGGATCCACGCTCGAAGCGTAGGTCGCGCGCGCCCGCCCCCGGAAGGGCAGCGACACACGGCGTCATCCTCGGCTCAGGCGCCCTTCTTCCGGGCCGATGCGGAGGAGGAGCTCGTGCTCTTCGACGACGAGCTCTTCGACGACGAGCTCTTCGAGGAGCCCTTCGAGGACGACCCGCTCGAGGACTTCTGCCCGCTCTTGCGAGAGGACAGGCTCTTCTCCAGGGCGTCCATGAGGCTGACGACCTTGCCGCCGGAGGCGGACTCCTGCTTCTCGCGCTCCTCGCCGAAGGTCTCGTCGGTGTCCACGGCGTCGCCCTGCTCGAGCTTGGCGTCGACGAGCTCGCGCAGCTGCTCCTGGTACTCGTCGGAGAACTGGGAGGGATCGAAGTCGCCGCTGAACTGGTCCACCAGCGAGGAGGCCATGTCCAGCTCCTTCTTCCCGATCCGGCTCTTGGACGGGGAGAAGTCCATCTCCCGCAGGTCCTCGGGCCAGCGCAGGGTCTGCAGCACCAGCAGGTCGTCGTGGGTGCGCAGCACGCCCAGGCGGGTCTTGGTGCGCAGGGTGAAGGTGACGACCGCGGTGCGCTCGGCGTCCTCGAGGGTGCGCCGCAGCAGCACGTACGCCTTCGCGGAGCGGCCCACCGGCTCCAGGAAGTAGGAGGTGCCCAGCAGGATCGGGTCGATCTGCTCGTCGGGCACGAACTGGACCACGTCGATCTCGTCGTTGTCCTCGGCGGGGAGGGCGTCGAGCTCCTCGTCGGTGAGGACCACCGTCTTGTCGCCGTCGTCGTAGGCCTTCTCGATGTGCTCGTAGTCGATCTCGCGCCCGCACACCTCGCAGTGCCGCTCGTAGCGAATCCGGCCGTGGTCCTCGTCGTGGACCTGGTGCAGGGGCAGATCGTGCGAGCGGGTCGCGCTGTACAGCTTGACCGGCACGTTCACGAGCCCGAAGGTGATCTCTCCGCTCCATATCGCGCGCATGCCCCATGACACCACGGGGCCGCCGCGCGCACCAGGGGACCGACCGATCGGTGCCCCTTGCGTCGGCTATCGAAAAGCGATAGATTCGCATCGTCGTCCGATAGGTGTCGTCCGGTAGGGGAGGTCCGTATGAGCGCGGTCAGCGTGCATGTGCTGCGGGGGATCATCGTGATCGCCCTGCTGGGATCGCTGGTGGTCCAGTGGGGGCTCATCCCCCTCGCGTGGTGGCAGTCGCGGCCGGACGCGGTGAGCACGGCGCTCGCCGTGATCGGGATCCTCGGCGTGCTCGCCCTGCAGGTGATCGGGGTGTGCATCCTGCGCCTGCTGGGCCTGGTGCGCCGCGGCCGCGTGTTCTCCCCGCGGGCGTTCCGCTATGTCGACGTCATCACGGCGTCCCTCGGCGCGGGGGCGGTGCTCGTGCTCGCGATCGCCGTGGTCGGCGCGATCGCCAACCGCACCACCCCGGGGGACGAGGTCGCCCCCGGCCTCGTGGGCCTGATCTGCGGGTTCTCCCTGGTCATCGCCGGGGTCGCGCTGGTGGTGCACGTGCAGCGCCAGCTGCTGGCCCAGGCCACCCGCACCCTTGCCCGGGCCGAGCACCTCCAGTCCGAGCTCGACGAGGTGATCTGATGGGCATCGTGGTGGACATCGACGTGATGCTGGCCCGCCGCAAGATGGCCGTCGGCACCCTCGCCGAGCGCGTCGGCATCACCCCGGCGAATCTGGCCGTCCTCAAGAACGGCCGTGCCAAGGCGGTGCGCTTCACGACCCTCGCCGCCCTGTGCGAGGAGCTCGACTGCCAGCCCGGGGACCTGCTGCGCTTCGAGCCGGACGACGCCGGCGAGGACGCCGGGGCGTGACATCGGCCGGTCCGGCCCGGGCCGGCAGCGCCCGGCCGGGCCCGCAGCGCCGGACCTGGCCGGGACGGTGACATCGGCCGCGGACTGCGGCACAGTGGCCCCATGGCCACCTCGGAGCAGCGGGTCGAGATCGACGGGCGCACCCTGCGCCTGAGCAACCTCGACAAGGTCCTCTATCCCTCCACCGGCACCACCAAGGGCGATGTCATCGACTACATGCATCGCGTGGCGCCGGTGATGATCCCGCAGGCCGCGCGCCGCCCCGCGACCCGCAAGCGCTGGGTCGACGGCGTCGGCACGGCCGAGGAGCCCGGCGCGGTGTTCTTCCGCAAGGACCTCGAATCCTCCGCCCCGGACTGGGTGCCGCGCGCCGGGATCGAGCACTCCCGCGGGACCTCCACGTACCCGCTGGCCGACGAAGCGGCCGTGCTGGTCTGGTTCGCGCAGGTCGCGGCCCTGGAGGTGCACACCCCGCAGTGGCGCTTCGACGAGGGCGGCGCCGCGCGCCATCCCGACCGACTGGTCCTGGATCTCGACCCGGGCGAGGGCGCGGGACTGCCCGAATGCGCGCAGGTCGCCCTGTGGTGCCGCGAGATCCTCGACGGCATGGGGCTGGAGGGCTATCCCGTGACCTCCGGCTCCAAGGGCATCCACCTGTACGCGCCGCTGGACGGCACCGCGAGCGCGCAGGAGATCTCCGAGGTGGCGCATCGGCTGGCCCGGGCGCTCGAGGAGGACCACCCCGACGAGGTCGTCAGCGACATGAAGAAGACCCTGCGCCGCGGGAAGGTGCTGGTGGACTGGTCGCAGAACAACGGCAGCAAGACCACCGTCTGCCCGTACTCGCTGCGCGGGCGGCTGCGGCCCACCGTCGCCGCGCCCCGCACCTGGGAGGAGATCGAGGACGGCGACCTCGCCCACCTGGAGATGGCCGAGGTGCTCGAGCGGGTCGAGGACGGGCTGGACCCCATCGCGCCGCTGGGCCTGGGCGCGGACGGCGCCGACGGGGACGGGGCCCGCGAGGGCTCGGGCGAGGGGGCCGATGCGGAGCAGATCCGGGACCGGCTCGAGGTCTACCGCTCCAAGCGCGACCCGGAGCGCACCCCCGAGCCGGTGCCCGCGGTGCGCGATGCGACCGCCGCCCTCGAGTCCGAGGAGCCGATGTTCGTCATCCAGGAGCACCACGCCAGCCGCCTGCACTGGGACTTCCGCCTCGAGCACGACGGCGTGCTCGTCTCCTGGGCGGTGCCCAAGGGCCCGCCGCTGAAGAGCTCCGTGAACCGCCTGGCCGTGCAGACCGAGGACCACCCCCTCGAGTACGGCACCTTCGAGGGCACCATCCCGAAGGGCGAGTACGGCGGCGGCGAGGTCACCATCTGGGACGCCGGCACGATCGAGATCGAGAAGTGGCGCGAGGGCGAGGAGGTCATCGCCGTCTGCCACGGGCGCGAGGACGGCGGCCTCGGCGGGAGGCCGCGGCGCTACGCCTTCATCCGCACCGACGGCGAGGACGAGGAATCGCGCAGCTGGCTGCTGCACCTCATGAAGGACCAGCCCGCGGCGAGGTCGGGACGGTCCGCCGCGCCGAAGGGACGGTCCGCGGCGGCGGAGGGCGAGCAGGACGTGCCCATCGGCGACAGCACGGGGATGTCCGAGGCCCCCCAGCCGATGCTCGCCACCGCCGGCACGCCCCAGGACATCCGCGAGGACGAGGACTGGATCCTCGAGATGAAATGGGACGGCGTGCGGGCCATCGCCACCGTCACCGCCGAGGGCGTGCGCCTGACCAGCCGCAACGGGCACGACCTCACCGCGACCTTCCCCGAGCTGGCGCAGCTGCGCGAGGCCGTGGACCCCGACGTCCTCGCCGCCGGGCAGACGGTCCTGGACGGGGAGATCGTCGCCCTGGACGAGGACGACCGGCCCTCCTTCTCGCGCCTGCAGCGCCGGCTCGGGCTGACGGCGCCGCGGGACGTCGAGCGCGCCCGCGCGGAGACCGAGGTCCACCTGATGCTGTTCGACCTCCTCGAGCGCGGCGGCACGTCGATGCTGCGCCGCCCCTGCACCGAGCGCCGTGCGGCGCTCGCCGAGGTCATCACCTCCGGGGAGCGGGTGCAGGTCCCCCCGGCCGATGACGGCACCCTCGAGGAGGCCATCGCGCTGTCCCGGGAGCTGGGCCTCGAAGGCGTCGTCGCCAAGCGCGCCTCGAGCACCTACCGCCCCGGGGCGCGGGGGCGCACCTGGATCAAGATCAAGCACGAGCGCCACCAGGAGGTCGTGGTCATCGGCTGGCGGACCGGCCAGGGCGCGCGCACGGGAGCCTTCGGATCCCTGCTGCTCGCGGTGCCGGACGAGGACGGCACGCTGCACTACGTGGGGCGGGTCGGGACGGGGTTCCGCGACCGGGACCTCGAGCGGATCGGCGCGGCGCTGCGCTCGCGGGAGCGGAAGACCCCGCCGGCCGACGACGTCCCCGCCGCGGACCGGCGCGACGCGCACTGGGTGCGGGCGGACCTCGTGGGGGAGGTGCGCTTCTCCGAGCGCACCGCCGAGGGACGGCTGCGCCACCCGCGCTGGCGCGGGCTGCGCGAGGACAAGGACGCCTCCGCGGTGCGCTGGGAGAGCTGAGCGTCCTCAGCCGCGGAAGGCCTGGGTGCTCGGGATCTCGGCGACGGGGGCGATCACCACGTCATGGATCTTCCAGTCCACGTCCCGCAGCGCAGCGCGCAGGTCCTCGCACTGCGCGCCGGTCACGGCCCGGCCGTCGCCCGGCACCACGAACATCTCCACGTGGAAGACATGGCCCTCGTCGCGGACCCTCGCGACGGCGTCGCCGACCCAGTCCTCGTCGCGGGCCCGCTCCTCGATCTGCCCGATCAGCGGATGCGGCTCGGCGTCGTCGTAGGTGCGGGCGCGGCCGTCGGTGAGCCCGCGCAGCGCGCCGCGCAGGTTCTTCCCGCCGTCGTGGAGGATCGAGAAGGAGATGAGGATCGCCGCCGCGGAGTCGAACCACCACAGGCCGATGCCGATGCCCAGCACGCCGACGATGCTCGCGGTGGACGAGGACCAGTCGGCCGTGTTCATGTCCGCGTCCGCGTACAGCACCTTGTCGTGCAGCGGCTCGGTGAGCTTCTTCTTCATCCGCCCGAGGATCAGCGGCGGGGTCAGCGCCAGGATCAGCACGGCGATCATCAGCCAGCCGGACCAGATCGCGTGCCCGGCCACGATGGTCAGGCCGACCGGCGGGCGCTCGACCTTGATCAGCGTGATCGCCGAGTCGATGAGCAGGAACGTGCCCATGGCCAGCAGCGCCACCGAGGCCACCAGGTGGGCGACGCCGATGGACCGGTGGTGGCCGTAGGGGAACTCGGCGTGGGGCCGGCGGCGGATCCGGCGCACGGCCACGAGGAAGGCCAGCGGCGGCAGGAGCGCCAGCGCATCCTCGATCCATGCGGCCTTCATCGCCTGCGACTGCCCGGCCATGGCGATCTCGAGCGTCACCGCGACCGCCGTGCACGCCAGGGAGATCCACTCCAGGCGGATGGCGCGGCGCAGGATGCGGCGCTGCTCCTCGGGCAGGGCGTCGTGGCCGGAGGCCTCCGCCGTCTCCGGGGCCGGCTCCCCGCGGCCGCCCTGGCCCGTCTCCTCCTCCGTCCGGTTCACAGCTCTCCCTCCTGCTCGGCGAGGTACCGCTCGAGGGAGACCATCAGGGCGTTCTCCCCGGGTCGCACGCCCATCGCGATCTTCAGCGTGGAGCCGTCATCGGCCGTGGCCTCGGTGTAGGGCCGGGTGGGGGCGATCTCGGTGGAGTAGGGGGTGTCCCGGGTGAGTCCGCCGATGACCACGTCCAGCTTCCCGTCGCGCATGGCGCGCGCCAGCTCGCCCTCGGAGCCGATGGTCCAGGCGATCTTCGCGTCGATGCTCTCGGCGTAGCCGGTGACGAGGTCGACCTCGCTGCCGGAGACGCCGCCGTCCGCGGCGACCTCGGTCCAGGGCGGGTTCTCGGTGAGGCCCACCCGCAGCGTGCCGCCGGAGGCGCGGGCGAGGGGGCCCTGCGCGTCGCGGGGGATCGCTCCGCAGCCGGTCGCGGCCCCGGCCAGGAGGCCGGTCGCCAGCAGTGCGGGCAGCGCCCGGCGCGGGATGCCGGTTCCGGAGCTGCGGCCCCGGGCGCGGCCTCCCCGGGGAAGGCGGCGGATCGGACGGTCGCTCATCGTTCCTCCAGGGGGTCGAGCCCGCGGACGGCAGGGCCCTCGAGCAGGGTGCCGTCGGCCGCGAAGCGGGAGCCGTGCAGCGGGCAGTCCCAGGTCAGCTCGGCATCGTTCCAGCGGACGATGCCGCCCAGGTGCGGGCACACCGCGCTGAGGGCGCAGCGGCGGCCGGCCACGGTGGAGACGGCCGTGGGCCGGCCCTCGCGCCGGCCCACCTGGCCCTCGCCCTCGGCGGGCGGCGCCTCGGGCAGGGCGCGCAGCTCGCCGCCGGCCCAGCCGCGGGCGGCGGCCGCGCCGGTGCCGGCGAGGAGCTCGGCGGCCGGCAGCAGCGCCCCGGCGCGGGAGCGGGCCTGCTCGAGCTCGGCATGCCACGGCGGCACCGTCCCGACGATCAGCCCCGTGCAGGCCATCGCCGCCGCCACCGCCCCGGTCATGCCCCATTTCGCGAAGCCGGTCGCCGCGAGCACCCGCCCCTCGGCCCCGGGGAGCGGGCCCACCAGGGGCAGCGCCCCGGCCGGTACGTAGTCCTGCGCGGCCCATCGATGGGTGATCTCGGCGCCGGGGGACAGCGACAGCGCCCACCGCTCGAGCTCCTGCAGGCCTGCCGCGGGGGAGTCGGAGCGCCCGGTGATGTGGTCGGCGCCGCCGGCCAGCAGCAGCGGCCCCTCCGGCGTGGGCACGGAGCGCACGGTGCGGCCGTCGCCCTCGGCGCTGACGTGCATGCCCTCGGGGAGCCACGCCCCGGGGCGGGGCCGGGCGGTGAGGACGCCGGAGCGGTGCGGCTCCACGCGGGCGGCGTGGGCTCCGCGGTCGAGCACGGGGACGCCCGTGGCCAGGACCAGGTGGTCGGCGCGCAGGGCGCCGCGGGTGGTCTCGAGCTCGAGGGGGCTGCGGGAGCCGGCCGCGGTGAGCCGCGCGCCCTCGACGAGGACGCCGCCGAGGGCGTCCAGCTCGATCGCGAGGGCGGTCAGCAGCTCCATCGGGTCCAGCTGCGCCTGCCCCTCCAGGGACAGGCAGCTGGTGACCGGCATGGGCAGCTCCGAGTCGGTCCCCAGGCGCACCGGCAGCCCGGCCTCGCGGGAGGCCTCCGCCTCCTCGCGCAGGCGCGAGGCCCCGCGCGGGCTGGTGGCGTAGGTGTGCGCGCTGCGGGTCTGCAGCGGGACCTCGTGCCCGCCGCAGAACTCCCGCAGCCAGTCCTGGGCCTCCCGGCTCGCGGCGACGTAGGCGGCCACGGCCTGCGGTCCGTGCTGCCGGCGGATGGTGGACAGCCGCGTGCCCTGCAGCAGCGACACCTTCGCGGTGCTGGCCCCGGTGGTCACGGCGCCGACGCTGCGCGCCTCGAGCACGACGACGCGGCGCCCGGCCCGCGCCAGCAGCACCGCGGTCGCCAGGCCCGCCAGCCCGGCGCCGGCGATGGCGACGTCGATGTGGTCGCCGCGCGAGGGCATCACGGAGGTGGGGATCCGGGACGGGTCGTGCCGGTCGACCCAGGAGGACTTCATCGCGATCTCGCCCCTCTCGCGCGCAGCGGTGACAGAGGATCTGGCGGGGAATCTACCGCTGACGTGCCCCCTCGACAACGACAGGGCGGGCGGCACGCGGGCCGTCGTCCCGACCGAGCGGTTGGCATCCCCGCCCCCTGCGCCGCCTCGGCGCGCCGGTGCCGCGGGCGTCGCGGCGGCC
>NZ_KK070017.1 GCF_000576425.1 Brachybacterium phenoliresistens
CCCCCCGGCCGCTGCGGCGCCGTCCGGGGGCGGCGGCAGCGGGCGCGAGCAGGCGCGGCGCATCGCCCAGGAGCGGGCGGAGGCCGCGCGCCGGGCCCGCGAGGAGGAGCAGAGCACCCCGGCACGGAGCACCGAGGGGCGCGACCGCCCTGCGCAGGCCGCCCCGGCGGCCGCCGCCGCGACGCCTCCGGAGCCCCGGCCGGAGCCGGCCGCCCCGGATGACGGATGGGGCCAGGTCGTGGTGCCCGGCGGCGGCCGCCCCGCGCAGCCGTCGAGCGCGGCGCCGGCGCCCGCCGCTCCGCGGCAGGACCCTTCACCTGCGCCGGCGGCACCGGCGACCTCCGCGGCACCGGCCCCTGCGCCGGTGGCGTCGGCGCCTGCTGCGCCGGCTCCGGAGCAGCCGGCGGGCGCCGCGATCGGGGCCGATGCGGTGCGCGGCCACTGGTCGGCGATCATGGACGAGCTCTCGCAGATCCGCCGCCCCGCCTGGGCGCTCGTGTCGCAGAACGGCCACGTGCAGGACGTGCGCGGCTCGACGCTGATCATCGGCTTCCGCACGCCCGGGCTGCTGTCCGCCTTCCACCGGGGGACGAACGCGGAGAACCTCGCCGAGGCCGTCCGCCGGGTCACCCACGTCGAGCTCGCGATCGAGGCCGTCGTCGGGGAGGACCCGGGATCCGGGGGAGGCCCCGCCGGACCGCCGCCGCAGTCCGGCCCGCCCTCGCAGTCCGGCCCGCCGGTCCAGTCCGGCCCGCCGTCGCCGGGACGAGGGGCAGGCGGAGGAGCTCCGGCCGGTCCCACGGCCTCGCGCGAGCAGGGCAGCTGGGGCGCGGTCGCGGACCGGTCGATGCAGGGCGGAGCCGGTGCCCGATCGGCGGCGCCGGCCCCCTCGGCCCCGTCGGCCTCCTCGGCCGCGCGCCCCCGCCCGGCGCAGGAGCCCGACTACGCCCCCGAGCCCGAGGACCCGTTCCCGC
Organism: Brachybacterium phenoliresistens; assembly: GCF_000576425.1. Taxonomy (GTDB): domain Bacteria; phylum Actinomycetota; class Actinomycetes; order Actinomycetales; family Dermabacteraceae; genus Brachybacterium; species Brachybacterium phenoliresistens. The sequence goes on from NZ_KK070017.1 coordinate 975, forward strand.
CGGACCCGTACGACGAGGGGCCCGGCGGCTGGGGCTCCCCGGAGCCGGCCGCCCCCGCGGCCGCATCGGCCCCCGCCCCGGTCGCGACCCCAGCACCGGCCGCGACTCCTGCCCCGGCCGCGGCTCCTGCCCCGGCCGCGGCTCCTGCCCCGGCCGTGCAGGAGGCGCCGGCGAGCACGCCGCCGCCCGCACCCGCGTCCTGGGGCGACGCGGTCGCCTCCGCTCCGGCGGCGCCCTCGGCGGTGGAGTCGGCCCCGGAGCCGGAGCAGCCGCTCGTCGTCGAGGACCTGCGCCGCGACACCGTCCCCGATGGGCAGCCCCGCACCCACGGGCAGGCCGCGCTGCGCCGGGCCATCGCCGAGGGCCGCGTCGTCCGCACCCGGGAGATCGTGCCGGAGGGTGCGGCGGGGCCGGCCCCCGCGCCCGCGCCCCCGCAAGAGGTCCGATCCGACCCCGCCCCTGACCCCGCCCCCGCTCCCGAGTCAGAGCCCGCTCCCGAGCCCGCCGCGCCTGCGTCGATGTCGGCCGACGCCCCGGCTCCCGGCAGCCCGGCGGCGGCCGCGGCGGACTGGGACGTCGTCGCCGTGCCCTCGGGGACGCCCGCGGCCGTGACGCCGCCGGAATCGGTGCGGCCCGCCGCCGCGCCGGCGGCTCCGGCCCCGGCGAGCACGGAGCAGGCCGCCAGCGGGGCCGAGCTCGCGCGGCGCGCGGCCCAGGCATCCCGGGCGGCCGCGCAGGAGCGCAGCCGGACCCGGTCGGCGCCGAGCGCCGCGGCCCCGCCGCCCGAGCCGGAGGACCCCACCGGCGGCGCCCGCTGGGACGACGCGGATGCGACTGTGTCCCGTCGCAACGGGCGCGAGGTCATCGAGAAGATGCTCGGCGGCCGCGTCCTCGAGGTGATCGACGAGACGAAGGGCTGAGAGCCCGGAGCTGAGAGCCCGGAGCTGCGAGCCCGGCGCTACCCGCGCGGCTCGAGCAGGCTCACCAGGTCGGTGCGCAGGGTCGCGGGATCCGTGTCCGGGGTAGGGGCCGTCACGTAGAGCTCCCAGAACGGGTGGACCATCTGCTCGCCCCGGTCGCCGACCGACCGGGTGAACCGGCCCCAGGCCTCCCCGAGCCCGCCGTAGCCGCCGATGTGGCTGGTCATCGCCACCCGGCCGGCGGGAAGCTCCGAGGCCTCGACGACGAACCCGCTGGGCAGCGCGATCGGCGCGGACGGCGGGGAGTCCACGGGGAAGCCGACCTCGAGGTCGGCGGTGTCCACGGGCGCGCGGTGATGGAGGGAGAACGCCGGGCCGATCGGCGCGATGCCGGCCTCGGCCAGGGCCTGGGGCAGGTGCGAGAACGTGCCGTCCATCAGCGAGGGCATGTCGTACATCGCGAAGCCCTCCTGGCGCACCACGGCGGTCGGCACGGCAGGGGCCTGCGCGATGCGGCACGAGGGCAGCGGATCGGCGGAGTCGTACGGCGCGGGCATCGAGGTCATCGAGAGCTCCTCACGGACGTCGGGGTGGTGCCGGACACACTAGCCGCGGTGACGGGGCGCCGCGGGCCCCGCCGTGCCCGCCGCGTCCGTCGCGCCGCCTAGGCTAGGGGCGTGTTCGAAGGCATCGTGCAGGACCTCATCGACGAGCTGGGAAAGCTCCCGGGCATCGGCCCCAAGTCCGCCCAGCGGATCGCGTTCCATCTGCTGGACGCGGACGAGGACTCCGTGCGCCGTCTCGCGGACGTCCTGGTGCGCGTGAAGGAGACGGTGCGCTTCTGCACCGTCTGCGGGAACGTCGCGGCGGACGAGCTGTGCCGCATCTGCGCGGACGCCCGCCGCAGCGACGAGGTCATCTGCGTGGTCGAGGAGTCCAAGGACATCGTGGCCATCGAACGGATCCGCGAGTTCCGCGGCCGCTACCACGTCCTCGGCGGGGCGATCGACCCCATCGGCGGCGTCGGCCCCAACGACCTGCGCATCGCCCAGCTGATGTCGCGCCTGGCCAGCGGCGAGACCACCGAGGTCATCCTCGCGCTGGATCCCAACATCGAGGGCGAGGCGACCAGCGCCTACCTCTCCCGCCTCCTGCAGCCGATGGAGCTGACCGTCACCCGCCTCGCCTCCGGGCTCCCCGTGGGCGGCGACCTCGACTACGCCGACGAGATGACCCTCGGGAGGGCGTTCCTGGGACGGCGCAGCGTATGAGCGATGCTCCCGGAGGATGGGGCATGGTCGGGGGCGCAGGTCCGGTCCCGGGCCATCGGCCGCCCCCGCCCCCGGGACGTCCCGTTCCGGGCCGGCGACCGGCTCCGGAGCCGCTGCGCCACCTGCCCGACCCGCCGCAGGTCCCCCCGGAGCCCCCGGCGACGGCCTCGCCGCAGCAGATCATGCTGCCCTCGCGGCGGGTGCTGGCCGCCCGGATGCTGCGGGCGGCGTGGCTGCCGGCGCTGATCCTCCTGATCCTCTGGTACCTGCTGCTGACCTGCTACGTCATGGGCACCTCGCCGACTTTCTGGACGCTGGGGCTGCTCAGCATCCTGTTCGAGCCCGGGTACTTCGCGATGCTCGCGCGGGCGGTCGGGTTCAGCCCGAGCACCCTGGGCCTGGCCTACCTGCTGCTTCCGGTGCTGGGCACCCTGGTGAGCCTCGCCCTGCTGCCGGTGTCCGTGCATCGGGTGGCGACGATGGACCCCCGGGCCCACCTCACCGAGGAGGACTTCCAGCGCTGCCTGGCCCGCCGGGCCGCCGCACCGCTGATGATCCCGCCCCTGGCGGCGATCGTCCTGGTCACCGTGCTGGCGCTGACCCCGCTCTCCCCGCACTGGCAGTCCCTCAGCGCCGGGGTGCTCGCCGCGCTCAGCGCCGGACTGCTGTGGTGCCTGCTGGCGTGGCTGGCGATGCGCGGTCGCCTCAGCGCGACCCAGCTGCTCGAGGTCCCGTCCCCTGCCGCGCAGCTGGGGATCTGGGACCGCTCCACCCGCACCGTCCCGGCCGCCGAGCGCGCCCAGCGCCTCGCCGTCCTGGTCACCCAGGACCGCCGCCACCTCCCGCCGGTCCCCGCCCGGCTCGAGCCGGGCCCCGCCGAGCTGCTCGTCCACGCCGCGCGCAGCCTGCGCTGGATCGCAGGCGCCGCCCTGTACTGGGTGGCTCCCGTGGCCCTCCCCCTGAGCTGGATCATCTTCACCGTCCAGGACCTCGTGGTGGTGATCCACCGCCTCACCAGCACGCAGACCTTCACGGTCGCCCGGGCGGAGCAGCCCTGGCAGGTCTTCGCCTTCGGCGTCCCGCTGCTGCTGGTGCTCGTCGGCCTCGTCGCCCTCACCCCGCACCTGGCCATGCTGCTGGCCGCCGGGACCCGCGATGCGGTCACCGATGAGCGCACCTACCCGACCTGGGAGGAGCGCGCCGCCCGCAACCCCTGGGAGGTGCGGGTCGTGAACCTCACCGGCGTGCTCGTGAGCCTGCAGGCGCTGCTGATCACCGCCGTGTACACCGTGCTGCTCCTGGCCGCCGGCGCGATGAGCACCGTCGGCTGGGTGTGGGCGGCGGTGGACGTCCTCCTGCTCGTCCCGCTGCTGGGCCTCGGCGCGAGCTGGGCGATGCGCCGCCGCCTGCGCGACGTGCTCTACGGGCCCGCGGGGCGGTACGTCCGCCGCCGGACTCCGTTCCTGCTCGTCGCGCCGGAGGGCGGCATCGCGCCGCTGCGGCACGTCGCGCCGGCCGGCCCCGCCCGCCATGCCTCCCACGCCGACCCGTACCGGGCGGCCGATGCCGAGGCCATCTCGCAGGGCATCCTGCCGGACTTCGGCGCCGCCGCCGACGAGGAGTCGCCGCGGGAGGACCCCCACCGCATCCCCGACACCGAGACGGGCCTGCACCGGCACGATCCTCCCCGGTGACCCGTCGGCGCCCCCGCGCTACGATGACGGGGCGCACGGAGGCCTGACACCCCTCGGCCCCGCTCGGGGCGACGAGCGCACGCGCGTACCGGCGGACCGACGAGAGGCCGGCAGCAGCCGGCGAAGGTGCGGTGGCACAGCGACCTAGCCCCCGCCCGCACCTCCAGGGCCTCGCCACCTGGAGGAATGATGACACCAGTCCCCGTACCCGCCGTCCGCACCCTCGCCGCCGACCTCGCCCAGGTCCCGCCGGGAGAGATCGTGACCGTCCGCGGCCACGTCCACCGTCGGCGGGAGCTCTCCGCCGTCGCCTTCCTCGTGATCCGCGACCGCAGCGGCCTCGTGCAGGCCGTCGTCGACCGCGCCGCGGGCACCGCCGCGCTGCCGCCGGAGGAGACGCCCGTCGAGGTCACCGGCACGCTCAGCACGAACCCCAAGGCCCCCGGCGGCCACGAGATCACGGCCCCGCGCATCACCCCGCTCGGGGACCCGGCCGCCACGCCGCCGGTGGAGATCTGGCGGCCGGCGCTCACGGCCTCGCTGCCGACTCTCCTGGACCACGCCGACGTCGCCTGGCGCCATCGCACCCAGCGGGCGCGCTGGCGGCTGGCCGCGCAGTCCCTGCGCGCCTTCCGGGAGACGCTGGACGCGCAGGGCTTCACCGAGATCCTCACCCCGAAGCTCGTCGGCGGGGCGACGGAGTCGGGGGCAGGGCTGTTCGCGGTGGACTACTTCGGGCGCGAGGCCTTCCTCGCCCAGAGCCCCCAGCTGTACAAGCAGCAGCTCGTCGGCGCCTTCGAGCGGGTCTACGAGATCGGCCCCGTCTTCCGCGCCGAGCCCCACGACACCGTGCGGCACCTGGCCCAGTACAGCTCCATGGACGTCGAGCTGGGCTTCGTCCGCGACCACCGCGATGTGCTCGACGTGCTCGTGGGCGTCCTGCGCGCGATGGTCCAGGGCCTCGCGCAGCGCGCCGCGGCCGAGCTCGACCTGCTCGACGTCGAGCTGCCGCGGATCCCGCAGGAGGTCCCGGTGATCCGCTTCGCCGACGCCCTCGCGCTGCTGGGAGCCGACCCCGCCGAGGAGGACCTCAGCCCCGAGCACGAACGGGAGCTGGGCCGATGGGCCCGCGCCGAGCACGACAGCGACCTGCTCGCGGTCGAGGGGTACCCGCTGGCGAAGCGGCCCTTCTACACCCACCCGTGGACCGGCCCGCAGATCCCCGGAGGGCCGTGGAGCAACAGCTTCGACCTGCTCTTCCGCGGGGTCGAGCTGGTCACCGGCGGGCAGCGGCTGCACCGCCACCGCGACTACCTCTCCGCCCTCGCCGAGCGGGGGATGAGCGCGGCGGCGCATGCCGACTACCTGCGGGCCTTCGAGCACGGCATGCCGCCGCACGGCGGGTTCGCCATCGGCCTGGAACGGTGGGTCTCCCGCCTGATCGGGGCGGCGAACGTCCGCGAGGTCGCGCTGTTCCCCCGGGACCTCCACCGTCTGGCGCCCTGAGGCGCCGCCGCCTCAGGCGATGCGCGTGCCGCTGCCGATCCGTCGCATCGGCACGCGCAGCCGGAGGACCGCCGTGGCCGCGGAGGCGCCGCCCAGCAGCAGCCAGGCGGCCAGGCCCATCGGCCAGATCGGACCGGGCAGGGAGGTGTCGAGGTCCTCCGGGTAGCCGGGCACGCCCGGATCGCAGTGCACCGACCAGGAGCCCGAGGTCGGGTCCGAGGCCCAGCGCATGCCCAGCTGCAGGTACCGCAGCAGGTCCAGGGGCGGCTCCGATCCCGCGTTGAGCTCTTCCGGGTCGATCTGCGGCGCCATGTCGGCGACCAGGACGAAGGGGTTCACCCACAGCAGCGGCGCGGAGATCTCGGAGCGCACGCCCCCGGTCTCCCAGGTCTCCGCGACGCAGACCTGATCCCCGGGCTGGGGCTCCGGGGAGCCGGGCGGCAGCACGACCGTCGCCTCGTGGCCCGGCGCGGTGCCGACCTGCATCCAGTCGCTGTCGAAGGGCTGCTGGTAGTAGTCGGTGCTCTCGCGGTCGACGCTGAGCATCGGCAGCGAGGCCGCCCAGATCACCGGCAGGATCACCATCGCGCCGATCACCACCAGATCGGTGAGCACCACGGAGCCCAGCGGCCTGCGCAACAGCGAGGACAGGCCCACCCCGAGCATCGTCACCAGCAGCGACAGCAGCGCCAGCATCACCATGATGCGCAGCAGGTACAGGGGCGAGGCGCCGGAGAGCAGCGCCGCGGGCGCGATCGAGGGCAGCGCCGCGGCGAGGAACGCGAGCCCCACGATCCAGCTCGCGAGCACCTTCCCGGCGACGATCTCCGCCGGGCTCAGCAGGGTGGCCTGCAGCGTCGCGAGGGTCCCGGCGGTCCGATCCCCGTTGACGGCGCCGGCGGACAGCGCCGGCAGCACCAGCAGCTGCAGGAACACCAGCAGCAGCGTCCCGAGGGAGAACGCGAGCCCTCCGGCTCCGCGCAGCGACCCCGCGCCGTCGAGGTCCAGCACCAGGTAGGAGGCGAGGATCAGCAGGCTCATCCCCATCAGGAACAGGAACCACAGCCCCAGCGCCACGTACCAGCGCTTCGAGCGCACCCGCTGGCGCAGCTCGAGGCCGATCACGACCCGCAGGCCCTGCGGCCGCAGGCGCCAGGTGGACGTCCCCGCGGTCAGGCTCGGTGCAGGCCCCGGGCCGGGGGAGGCGGGGGCAGGGGAGGGGACGGTCGGTGCGGTCATCGCAGGACTCCTCGCTCGGCGGTGTCGCCGCGGGTCGGGACGGACAGGCGTCGCACCGCGAGAGCGGCGGCGCCGCCTCCCGCGAGGAGCCAGACGGCGAGGCCGACGGGCCAGGCGGGGGCGTAGGCGCGGGAGGGCTCGGGATGGCCGACGTCCCCCGGCGAGCAGGTGGTGAAGCGCGCGGGCTGGGCGGGATGCGCGGCGCCGTCCAGACCCGAGCGCATCGTCGACAGCACGCCCATGCCGGGCGGAGAGACCTCGGCGACCGCGACCAGCGGATGGACGGCCAGGAGCGGCAGGAGCAGGTCGGACCGGGGGACCGGACGGGACTCCTCGGAGAAGACGCACCACCGCTCGGCACGCGTCACGGAGCGCCAGGGGTCCTCGGAGCCGGCGGCGCCCGACGCCTCGAGCCATCCCACCGGGACGAGGATCATCGGCGCCCCGACGTCGGCCTCCCTGGCCAGGGCGGGGTGCTCGACCCCGGGGACCTCGGCGAGCGCCACGATCTGGTCCGCATCGATCGGCCGCGACGTCAGGACCTCCTGCTCCTCGGTGAGCAGGGGCAGGGACGCGGACCACAGGATCGGCAGGCCCAGCACGAGGATCGCGACGGCGCCGGCGGTGCGGACCACGGCCCCGGAGCGCCGCGCGGCGCGGACGGACAGCCCGGCCCCGAGCAGCGCGATCGCGAGGGACACGAGCGCGAGCACCGCCGCGACGGCGACGACCCGCGACAGGGGATGGGCGGCCAGGACGGCGCCCGGCAGGAGCGAGGGAAGGGCCAGGCCGATCAGCGCGACGGAGGTGGTCCAGGTCGCCAGGGCGTGGCCCCCGATGATCTCGGCCGGGCTGAGCAGGCTGGCCCGCAGGACCTCGAGCCGGCCGGCCGCGCGGTCGGCCTGGATCTGCCCGGCGGCCAGCGGCGGCAGCACCAGCAGCAGGGCGACGGCGAGCACGAGGACCGCCATCTCGAAGGCGGCCGATCCCGTCCCGCGCCGGAGCGCATCGGCCAGGAGGAACAGCAGGTCCAGCGCCAGCAGCACCACCGCCCAGAGAGCCAGGCCCCACCGCCAGCGGCGCGATGCGGCGCGGCGCCGCAGGGTCAGCGACGCCACCAGGAGGACGCCGCGGGGACGCAGGCGCCAGGCGCTGCCCGCGGACGCCCCGCGCGCCGGGCGGCGGGAGGGGGCCTGCGGCCGGTGCAGCGGCGGGGCGGTCACAGCGCGCCCTGGCGCCGGGCCGCCTCGCTGGAGAGGTAGGCGTTCTCGAGGCGTCCGGCGGCGGGGCCGAAGCCGATGATCTGCGCGTCGTGGGCGACGAGGTCGGCCAGCAGCAGGGCCGCGACCTTCTCGTCGGGCAGGTCGAGGGTGACGTCGGCGTGGCCGTCGGCGGCGGGCTCGGACCGGCGCACCCGGCCGCGGGCCACGCCCACGTCCTCGAGGGCGCGCCACAGGGAGGAGGCGTCCAGGCTGCGGATCCGCCAGGCCTGCGGCCGCGCGGCGAGCTCGTCCAGCCCCGCCTGCCCCGTCTCGCGGCCCTGGTCCATGAACACGACGCGGTCGGCCATCTCCTCCAGCTCGGAGAGGATGTGGCTGGAGACCAGCACGGTGCCGCCGGCGGAGGCGAAGTCCCGCACGATCCTCAGCAGGCGCTTGCGCGCCGCCGGGTCCAGGCCCGAGGCCGGCTCGTCGAGCACCAGCACCTCGGGCTCGTGGACGAGGGCGCGGGCCAGGCCCAGGCGCTGCTTCTGCCCGCGGGAGAGCACATGCGCCGGGCTGCGGGCGAGCGAGACGAGGTCCAGCTCGGCCAGCAGGGCGGCGATGCGCTCGCGCAGCCGGTCGCGCGGCAGGAAGTAGGCGCGGCCCACCACCTCCAGCACCTCGTGCACCCGCAGCGAGTCCCAGGCCCCGAACTGGTCGGGCATCCAGCCGACGGCGCGGCGCGTCGCATCGGTGTCCACCATCGGGTCGTGCCCGAGGATCCGCACCGACCCGGAGTCCGGCGCCAGCAGGGAGGCCAGCATCAGCATCAGCGTGGACTTGCCGCAGCCGTTCGGCCCGACCAGCGCCGTGACCTGGCCCTGCGGCGCCACCAGCGACAGCCCGGCGACGGCCTGCACGGAGCCGAAGGCCCGCGAGACGGAGTCCACGACGATCCCCGGCACGCCCTCGGCTCCGGATCCTGCGGTCGCGATCGACATCGGCCACCCCTCCTCGAGCCGCCCCTCGGCCCTGCCCCGATCCTGTCATCCCGGACGTGCGCCGGATCCCTCCTGCACGGAACCTCCGCAGATCGTGCGCAGATCGTTGCGCCGAGGAGCTGGGCGGACACGGGCGGGACGTCCCGCATGGCAACCGCGCGGTCCGCCCCCTGGACACCCCTCGTACACTGGGGGAGGCCCTAGGACGTGCCCGTGCGCTCCGCCATGCCCGGGGTCTCGCGGGGGCACGGCCCGGTGCCGGTCCCATCCCGCGTGCGACGGCGCGTCCCTCGCGCCCCGACGAACCTGAGGAGGCCCGCCTCGATGAGCCTGGTGGTCCAGAAGTACGGCGGTTCCTCCGTCGCCGATGCCGCGTCCGTGAAGCGCGTGGCCGACCGCATCGCGCTGTACGCGAAGGCCGGCCACCAGGTCGTGGTCGTCGTCTCGGCGATGGGCGACACGACCGATGAGCTCATCGACCTCGCCGAGCAGGTCACGGCCACCCCGCCGCCGCGCGAGCTGGACATGCTGCTCACCGCCGGGGAGCGGATCTCCATGGCCGTGCTGTCGATGGCCCTGAACGACCTGGGCGTCGACGCCCGCGCCTACACCGGCTCCCAGGCCGGCGTGATCACCGACGAGGTCCACGGCAAGGCGCACATCCTCAAGGTCACCCCCGGCCGCATCCAGGACGCGCTCGACGGCGGCAGCGTCGCGATCGTCGCGGGCTTCCAGGGCGTCTCCCACACCACCAAGGACATCACCACCCTGGGCCGCGGCGGCTCGGACACGACCGCCGTCGCGCTCGCCGCCGCGCTCGAGGCCGATGTCTGCGAGATCTACTCCGACGTGGACGGCGTGTTCACCGCCGATCCGCGGATCGTCCCGGCGGCCCGCCGCGTCCCCTACATCTCCTGCGAGGAGATGCTCGAGCTCGCCGCCAACGGCGCGAAGATCCTGATGGGCCGCAGCGTCGAGTACGCGCGCCGCCACGGGGTGCCGCTGCATGTGCGCAGCTCCTTCAGCGGCCGCATCGGCACCCTCGTCACCGACCAGGCGGATCGCCTGGTCCCCGTGGACCCCGACCTGACCATCCCCGCCGCCGAGGTCGTCCACCTGGACGCCGGCCGCCCCAGCAAGGAGGACATCGTGCACAGCAATCGCGAGGAAGGGCTCGAGGCGCCGATCATCTCGGGCGTCGCGCACGACAGCAGCGAGGGCAAGATCACCGTGGTCGAGGTGCCGGACATCCCCGGCAAGGCGGCCCTGCTGTTCGACGTGGTCGCCTCCTCCGGCGCGAACATCGACATGATCGTGCAGAACTCCTCCACGGTGGACGACACCGTGGCGATCTCCCTGACGCTGCCGGAGGCCGATGCCCCCGCCGCGCTGGCCGCCATCGAGCGCGCCCGCGAGACCATCGGCTACCGCGAGGTGCGCTACGACGACCAGATCGGGAAGGTCTCCGTGGTCGGTGCGGGCATGAAGTCCTCCCCGGGCGTCTCGGCGACGCTGTTCCGCTGCCTGGGCGAGGCCGGCATCAACATCGACATGATCTCCACCTCGGAGATCCGCATCTCGGTGGTCACGGACGTGCACCGGCTGGATGATGCTGTCCGGGTGATCCACTCCGCGTTCGGCATGGACGCGGACCAGACCGAGGCCGTCGTGTACGGCGGGACGGGGCGTTGACATGACCGAGGCGCGCACGATCGACTCCCGGAGCAGCTCGAGCACCGATGTCTCCGGCACCGATTTCTCCGGCACGCCGGGATATCGCGAGGACGGGCCCGTGATCGGCGTGGTCGGGGCGACCGGGCAGGTCGGCCGCGTGATGCTGGCGCTGCTGGCCGAGCGCGCGGTCCCGCACTCCCGGATCCGCGCCTTCGCCTCCGCCCGCTCCGCCGGCACAGCCGTCGACTACGCGGGCCTGGAGCTGCGCGTGGAGGACGCCGCCACGGCGGACATCACCTCCGAGGGCCGCCGCGTGGACGTGGCGATCTTCTCCGCCGGCGGCGCCACCAGCACCGCCCTGGCCCCGCGCTTCGCCGAGGCCGGCGCCGTGGTCGTGGACAACTCCTCCGCCTGGCGCCGCGACGAGCAGGTCCCCCTGGTGGTCGCCGAGGTCAACCCCGACGCCATGGCCGACCGCCCGCGCGGGATCATCGCGAACCCCAACTGCACCACCATGGCCGCCATGCCGGCGCTGAAGGTGCTCCACAACGCGGCCGGGCTGCAGCGCCTCAAGGTCGCCACCTACCAGGCCGTCTCCGGCTCCGGGCTGGCCGGGGTCGAGGAGCTGGTGGGCCAGGTCCGCACGGTCGCCCCCGGCATCGAGGGCCTGGCCACGGACGGCTCGGCCGTCGAGTTCCCGGCCCCGGCCGTCTACTCCCAGCCGATCGCCTTCAACGTCCTCGCCCATGCGGGGAACTTCGTGGACGACGGCTCCGGGGAGACGGACGAGGAGCAGAAGCTGCGGCACGAGTCCCGCAAGATCCTCGGCATCCCCGCTCTCGCCGTGGCCGGCACCTGCGTGCGCGTGCCCGTCCTGACCGGACACGCCGTCGCGATCCACGCCGAGTTCGACCGCCCGCTCAGCGCGGAGGAGGCCCGCCGCCTCCTCGACGGCGCCCCCGGCGTGATCCTCGAGGACGTGCCCAGCCCGCTGCGCGCCGCCGGCCGCGACGGCACCTTCGTCGGACGCATCCGCCAGGACCAGTCGGTCCCGGAGGGCCGGGGCCTGGTGCTCTTCGCCGTCGCCGACAACCTCCGCAAGGGCGCCGCCCTCAACGCCATCCAGATCGCCGAGCTCCTCGTGGAGGAGACGGCACGGTGAACGGCATCCCGCCGTCGGTGCACCCCTCCTCCGGCCCGGGACCGGTGCCGCTGGCCTCGTTCCTCTCGGACCGGTCGGGCACCGGGACCGTCTCCCAGGACCAGGCGGCGGCCTCCGTCGACCCGCTGATCCGGGCCATCCGGACGCTGGACACCGTCTCCGGCACCGTGGAGCCGACCCTGCGCACCGGCGCCGGCTCCTCCCGGCGCGAGGAGATCCTCGACGGCGCGGCCACCATGTTCGCCGAGCACGGCTACCACGGCGCCAGCCTGCGCGACATCTCCCGGCGGATCGGGATCTCCCACCCCGGGATGCTGCACCACTTCGCGAGCAAGGACGCCCTGCTCAGCGCCGTGGTCGACCGGCTCGAGAACCACGCCCAGGGCATCCTCGAGGCCGCGCCGCGGCTGTCCGCGGACCGCGCGACCTTCCTCACGGCCCTCGAGCGGCAGTGGAACCCGCGCTCGCACCCGATCCTGCTGCTGTCCACGCTCAACGGCGAGGCCGTCAGCAAGGACCATCCGGGCCGGTTCCGCCTGGCCCGCCTGCGCCGCGTCCACGAGCACGTGCTCGAGGATGTCTACACCGCCTTCGCCGAGCGCGGCGAGCTGCGCGAGGGCATCGACCCGGGCTTCGCGGCCCGCTGCACCGTCGCCCTGGTGCTCTCCCTCGCCGTGCGCGAGGAGACGGTGCGCACCCTCCAGCGCGCCGGGCACGACGACACCGCCGCCCAGGACCTCGCCGCCCTCGTCGCGACGTTCCTGGTGGACCCGCGCGAGACCTCCGACTCCCAGCAGAAGGACCCCCGATGACCGAGCAGATCGGCTTCCTCTCCCTCGACGGCACGGCCGACTCCGGCCGCGCCCCGATCCCCGCGGAGGAGGCCCCCGGCATCGGCATCGGCATCGACCGCGACGGGGCGGAGGTGCTCGCCAGCCGGCTGCGCCCCTCGGCGCCCCAGCTCTACCTCGCCCCCGTGGACGGCGGGGTGCTGTGGGGCACCGATCTGGCGGCCGTGGTCGCCGCCCGCGCCGAGCGCGGCCTCGCCCCCGCCCCGCACGAGCCGACGGTCCTGGCGTACCTGCGCGGCCAGGACGTGGCCAGCGGCTCGGCGACCTTCTTCGAGGGCGTGCAGCGCCTGGACGTCGGCGACCGCGTCCGCATCGGCGCCGACGGCGGGTTCCGCCGCGAGCGCGGCGAGGAGGCGGCCGATGCCGGCCACGGCTCCCTCGCCCAGGCGGTCCGCGCGGCGGTGGGCACCGCCGAGCAGGCCACCGTGCTGCTGGCCGAGGACCTCGGCTCGGCGGCCCTGCTGGTCGAGGCCGATGCGGTGCGTGCCGTGACCGTCCACGCCGCGAGCGCCCGCGCCGCCGACGGCGCGGCCTCCCCGGTGGGGGTCTCCCGTGCGCTGGAGGCCGTGGCCACCCGGGCGGGGATCGCCCACGAGCCGGTGCGCCCCAGCACCGACCAGTTCAAGAAGGACCTCGCCGACCTCGTCCGCACCCAGGGCGAGCCCTTCGCGCACCTGGGCGTGTACGCCCACTTCGTCGCGGTGCGCCACGCCGCCGAGACCGGCGCCCCCGGGGCGGTCGTGATCGACGCGACCGGGCCGCGCGGCGCCGGGTTCATCGGTGCCGCGGGCCTCCCGCAGGCCGCCTCCCGCCGCGAGGGGCTGCTGCCCGGCGCCGTGGACCGGGCGCGCCGCACCCTGGCGTCCCGCCGTCGCCGCGTCCTGGACGTCGACGCCCTGCTGCAGGATGCGTTCGTCGAGGCCACGGCGGCCGCCGGCCAGCGCCCTGCCGCCGACCGCACCGACCGCGACGCCGCCGCGGTG
>NZ_KK070018.1 GCF_000576425.1 Brachybacterium phenoliresistens
GTCCTGCGCGGCGGGCGCCGCGGAGGACCAGGCATCGTGCGCGGGCTCGGCGGCCGCCTGCGGAGCGGGCGCCGGAGCGGGCGCCGGGGCGGGCGGCGCCTCCTCGGCGGGGGCGGGCGGCGCCGGCGCCCACGGGTCCGCAGGCTGCGGGGGTGCCGGGGCCGGGGCCGGGGCCGCGCCCCATGCCGGAGCCGGCTCCGGCGCGGGGGCCGGCGGCGCGGACGGGGCGGAGCCGGACGGGGCCGCGGAGGAGGAGGCGCTGCCGTACGGGCCGGCAGGATCCCAGGCCGAGGGAGTGGGCTGGGCCGGATCCCAGCCGGAGGGCGCCGGGGCCGCGGAGTCCGCCGAGGCTCCCGAGGTCGCGGGATCGGCCGACCACGCGGAACCGGGCTGGGCCATGAGGTTCTCGTGCGCGGTGACCGGGACCGAGCTGCTGGGCATGTAGTGCTCGCTGCTCGGGCGCTGGAAGTCGTCCGGGCGCGGCTGGAAGGGATCGCGGCCGGACTTCACGTCGACGACGACCGAGTCCACGGCCCGGTCGTGGAAGCCGCGCAGCAGCTTGCGGGGGTCCAGGAACAGCGACAGCGCCATCAGGAGCGGGAACACCCCGTAGACGACGGCGCGCCCCAGGGCCCGCAGGAAGCCGATGGGCCTCCCGGTGCTCAGCCGCACCGTCCGCAGGCCGGCGATGAGCTTTCCGGGGGTGAACCCCTTCGCGCCCTGCAGCCACAGCAGCACCACCACGTAGGCGGTCGGCAGGGCGACGCCGATGCCGATGAGGATCTGCGCGAGCAGCGTCGCCTCCTGCTGCACGACGAGCAGGGTGCTGCCGATGATCAGCGGGATCGCGACGATCCCCTGGATGATGCCGTCCACGATCGCGGCCACGAGCCGCTTGCCGGGCGTGGACGGCGCGCAGCCGTCCAGCGGCGCATCGAGCGTGCCGATCCCCGGTGCGGCCTGCGTCGAGGGCGCTCCGGGGGCCGAGGCGTGTCCGGGCACGGGCGGGGGGCCTTGTTCGTCCATTGCTCGATCGTACTGGTCCTGCGGGCGCAGCGTCGTGCCGTCGGGAGCGGGCGCCGGCCCTGTCCCGCGGCCGAGCAGCTCGATCCCCTCGTCGGGGCCCTCGCCCTCCCGCTCGCCTCCCGAGCCGTCGCGCTCGCGCGGGCGCGGGGCCTCGGTCCAGGCGCCGGGGGTGCGCGTGCCGTGCCGCTCGTACGGCGACGGGGCGTAGCGGGTCCCGCACTCCCCGCAGAGCACGGCGCCCGGCGCCAGCAGGGCGGCGCAGCTCTCGCAGTATCGGTTGCCTGGGGCGGTCATCGGTCCTCCTGGGTGCTGCGGGTCGTGCTGGTCGTGCTGGTCGTGCGGGGGATGCGGGTCCGGCCCCGCGGGATCGCCGCGCCGATCCTGTCGAGGAGACGGCCGATGCCGCGGGGCTGCGCCGGCTCGGGGACGCCGCGGCCGCGACGGGCGGCGCGCTGCTCGGCCTGGGCGCGGGAGCTCTCGCGCCGTGCATCCAGGCGCTGCCGGTCCCGGGCTGCGGCGCGGCGCAGGGCTCGGCGGCGGCGGAACGAGCGCAGGGAGAAGCGCCCGCGCAGACGTCGATGCCAGGGGACGGCGGCCAGCAGCGCCGCCCGGGAGTCCATCACCTGGGCCCAGTACTCGTCGACGGCGGCCTGCGGCATCTCCTCGGGTCCGAACACGCCGCGATCGGCGCGCTCGGCCAGCACCGCGATGCCGGCACCGGGCAGCTCGGCCTCGATCTCGGCGGCCAGCTCACGCCGGGTGACCAGGACATCGGCCGGACGGCCCAGGTCGGCGCGGACGTCCAGGAGCTCCTGCCAGCCGCCGTCGATGCGCTCGGCGGCGCTGCCGCGGGTGCGACGGTGCGCGCGCCGGCGCGCCTTGGCCAGGGCGATCGCGGCGAGCAGCGCCCCGAGCAGCAGGAACGGACCGGATCCGGCGGCCGCATAGACGGCCCAGGAGGACGTCTGCGCGGGGTCCTCCTCCTCTCCGGGCGCGTCCTCGCTGGTCGCGCCCGGCGGCGGGCTCGGCGGCTCGGCGGGCGGCGGCGGGGGCTGGGCGACCTGGGGCCGCGGCTTCTCGACCTTGTTCTTCTCCGGCTGGGTGGGCGTGTCGTCCTGCTCGGGGGTCGGGTCGAAGCGGACCCAGCCCTGGCCCTCGTAGGCGACCTCGACCCAGGCGGTGACGTCGTCCCCGGTGATGGTGGCCTCGCCGGCCGAGCCGGCCGGGACCTCGAAGCCCATCACCACCCGGGCGGGGATCCCGACCGAGCGCGCCAGCACCACCGTGAGCGCCGCGTACTGCTCCTGGTCGCCGATGCGGCCCTGGGGCATCGCGGTGACGTCCTCGGCGTCGTAGGAGATCTCCTCGGCGAGCATCGCGTTCAGGCGGCTGGCGCCGTGGCCGGGCAGGGACAGGGTGTCCTCGGGGTCCACGCCGTGGGAGAAGTACCCGGTGGACTGCATGGTGGCCGAGAGGTTCTGCATCTTGGCGTAGTCGTCGTCGGTGTCGCCGACGGCCGCCTCGGCGAGCTCCTTGTACTCCGCCGGCAGGTTCTCGGGAAGCGGCGGCAGGTCGATGTCCGCGAACTCCATCTCGTCCTGCTCCTGCGCCGTGGGGTGGCGGTACGGCTCGTAGACGAGGTCGTAGGACTCCCCCGAGCCCAGCACCGAGGCGTCCACCGCGGTCTGGGAGACCTGGTTGAGGTAGAGGTTCTCGGCGAGGTCCCCGCCCTCCCCCAGCGCGTCGATCCGGTCGGTGCGGGAGCCGAGGGTGGGCATCCACACGCCGCGGTACTCCCCGATCGTGACCGTCGCGGTGCGCGCCGCCGGAGAGGCCTCGTGGAGGTCCACCCCGGTGGCCGTGCGGAGGAAGGCCCCGGAGGGGCCGGTGCGCTCCGTGCTGCTGGCGACGGCGAAGGTCTGCAGGTCGTAGCGGTCGAGGGTGGCCAGGCGCACCAGCTCGCCGTCCTCGACACCGGTGACGGTGAACAGCTCCGCCTCCCGCTGGTGCTTGAGGTAGCCACGGAACTCGGTGAGCGGGGAGACGTACTCGTCCGGGTCGAAGGGCGGGGTCATCGTGTCGCGCAGGGCGAACCGGGCCGTTCCCGGCGGCGGGTCCAGCAGGGCCTGCGCCCCGGCGGTCGCCCCGCAGGCGATGACCAGCACGAGCCCGCCGCCGATCACGCGGCGCCGCAGGACGGGGTTCCGCCACGAGCCCGGACGCACCGTGTCCGAGATGATGGTCGAGCGCGCCGACGCCAACCGGGCGCTCTCGAAGCGCCACGTCAGCCAGGCCAGGGAGATCACGGCGACGCCGATCCCGCGGAGCATCGGCGCGACCGCGGCGGACGTGCCGAAGGCGACCGAGACCAGCAGCAGCGCGAGGGGGAACAGCCAGGCCAGCGCATAGCGGCGGGTGCGCAGCACGATGCTCATGCCCGCCACCGACAGCAGCAGCGTGCTGATCCAGACCACGCCGAGGACGCCGTGCGCGGAGCCGACGGGCGTGGACACCGTCAGCATGGCCTTCCAGGCGGTGATCGGCGCGACGAGCAGCTCGCGCAGCGACGCCAGGGTCGGGATCACGTGGAAGAGCGCGTGGGTGGGTGCGGCGAAGGTCGACCCCAGCAGCAGGTGCAGCACGAGGGTGGCGAGGGTGACCCGCAGGACGCCCCAGCGCCAGCGGGCGCCGACGAGGGCGACGATCGTGCCGACCGCCAGGGCCATCACGCCCGCGAGCAGGTAGTCCGCCCCGCCGTAGGCGTCCTGCAGCCCGAGCACGGCGAGCAGGAAGAGCACCGCCATCACGGCGATGTCCACGGCGCGCGGGCCGTGGCCGCGGGTCTCGAAGAAGGTCGTGTCCTCGCGCATCACGCCACCGCCCGCAGGGCCTTGGGGAGGTCGGCGAGGGTCCCGAGCGTGACCAGCTCGAGGGAGCCGATCGACGAGCGGCGCACCTCGGCGCCCTCCTCGCAGCGGACGGCGACGGCGAGGATCCCGGCGGGCAGCCGGGTCGCGGCGGCGTTGAGCTCGCGCGGGGTCGCCTGGGAGCCGACCACGAGCATCACGGCGGAGGCGTTCGGGGCCAGGTCCGCGGCCTTCTGGCCGAGGTCGTGCAGGCGCGCCCCTCCGCCGATCCGGTCCAGCACCGTGTAGTCGTCCATCATCGGACGGTAGGCGCGGGTGCGCTGGACGGCGTCGACGGTGAAGGCGGTCAGCTCCTTCTCCTCGCGGAAGGTCTGGGCGGAGATGGAGGCTGCCGCGGAGACGGCCAGCTCGAACTCGTCCTCGGAGGCGTAGTCGAGGTGCCGGTTGTCGAGGGCGACGACGATGTGGGAGCGCCGCGTCTCCTCGAACTGGCGGACCATGATCTTGCCGGTGCGGGCGGTGGTGCGCCAGTGCACGTGCCGCCGGTCGTCCCCGGGGGCGTAGTCGCGCAGCGCATGGAAGGCGATGTCGGAGCTGGACAGGTCCGAGGAGGGCGTCCCCTCGAGGTCGCGGAGATAGCCGCTGGCGGCCTCGTCCAGGCGCACCGTCTGCGGATGCACGTACAGCTCCTGCGCCTTCGCCCAGGTCACCTGGCGTCGCATGAGGGAGAGCGGGTCGTCGCGCACCGAGCGCACCGGCCCGACCACGAGCACGGCGCGGCGCCGCGTGGGGACGGCGAACAGCTCCTCGTGCTCGGCATCGGGCTCCAGGCGCGGCACCATGAACTGGGCGGTCGCGCTGCCGACGGCGAGCTCGATGCGCGCCGGGAGGATCCCGCGGCGGCTGGGGTTGCGCACGCTCACCCGGCCCACCGCCCGCGTGCCCACCACGACGCGGTGGGTCTGCAGGTCCAGCGTCACCTCGTAGGAGGAGCGCCCCAGCACGAACAGCGCCGCGACCAGCAGCGGGATGCTCAGGGCGAGCCCGATCGCGGCGAGCTCGGTGACGTGCAGGCCGAGGCCGACGGCCCAGGCGCCGACCGCCGCGGCGAGCACCGCCCACCCGATCGGGGAGACCAGGTCGAGCAGCGGCCGCACCCGGCGGTCGACGACGCCGGCGGCCGCCTGCCGGGCGCGCGCGAGCGCCGAGGGGCCGTCGGCCGCGGGGCCGGAGGGGGCCGACGGGTTCTCCGTCGCGGGGGCCGGCGCGGTCATGCGCTCTGCTGCCGCGCCTGGGGCGGCGCCACCTCGCTCAGGATCCGCGTCATCACCGACCGCGCCGTCGCCCCGGAGAACTCGGCCTCCGGGTCGAGCACGAAGCGGTGCAGCCAGACCGGTCCGACCAGGGACTTGACGTCGTCCGGGGTGACGTAGTGGCGGCCGTGGACGGCGGCCCACACCTTCACCGCGCGCATCAGCGCGAGGGCGCCGCGGATCGACACGCCGACCCGCACCTCGGGGGCCAGGCGGGTCTCCTCCATCAGCCGCGAGACGTACTCGAGCACGGCCGGATCCACGTGGACGGTCGAGGCCAGCTGGGTCATGTCGTCGACGGCCTGCAGCGAGATGCGCGGGACCAGCTGGCGGCTGCGGTCGCGGACCGCGGAGCCCTGCAGGATCTGCACGCTGGTGGCATGGTCCGGGTAGCCCAGGGAGGTCTTCATGAGGAAGCGGTCCAGCTGCGCCTCGGGCAGGCGGTAGGTGCCGGCCTGCTCGATGGGGTTCTGGGTGGCGATCACCAGGAACGGGCTGCCGACCTCGTGGGTCACGCCGTCCACCGTCACGCGGCCCTCCTCCATCACCTCGAGCATCGCCGACTGGGTCTTCGGGGAGGCGCGGTTGATCTCGTCGGCCAGCACGATGTTCGCGAACACCGGGCCGCGGTGGAACTCGAAGGCCTTGGTGTTCTGGTCGTAGATCGTCACGCCCGTGACGTCGGACGGCAGCAGGTCCGGGGTGAACTGGATCCGGGTGCTGGTGCCCTGCACCGTCGCGGCGAGCGCCCGGGCCAGGGAGGTCTTGCCGGTGCCGGGGGCGTCCTCGAGCAGCACGTGGCCGGGGGCGAGCATCGAGGTCAGCACGAGGCGGACGATCTCGTTCTTGCCCATGACCGCCTGGCCGACGCTCTGGACGAGCTTGTCGAAGGTGTCGGCGAACCAGCGGGCCTGTTCGGGGGTCATTGTCACGGTACGGGGTTCCTTGCTTCAGTCGTCCTGCGCGGGGCGGTCCATGCCAGGGCCGCGGTCACCACTTCTTGTCGGGGTGCTCGAAGTTCCCGACCTTCTTCCCGTCCACGAAGACGTCGACGTTCGAGAGCGGGATGCCGTAGTAGAGGTAGCTGTTGTACTGGCCGTGGTAGCTCCAGGTGCCGTCGGCGTTCGGCGTGACCGGGAGCTCGCGTCCGTACCCGGCCCGCTTGAACTCCCACCACCCCTCCGGATCGGCGTTGTTGGTGTACATCGTCAGCGTGTAGGTCCTGTTCGGGTCGAGGTCCTTCAGCGCCACGTCGATCTTCCGGCAGTACACCGGGGAGTCGCAGGTCGGCGGGTTGTTCTCCCGCGCGATCACCGTCATGCCGGCGAACTTCGGCTCGGGAGGCGTATAGGTGCTCGCCTGCCGGGGGCTCTCGACGGTGTCGCTGACCTTGCCCTTGGTGTTCCAGGCGCGGGCCTGGAAGGAGACGTTCTGCCCCGAGGAGGCCGTCTTCTCCACCGGACCGGAGTAGGTCTTCCAGCCCTCCCCGTCGATGTTGTACTCGAGCTTGTCGATCCCGCCGGCACCGCCGTCGCCGTTGGCGGACACCTCGAAGCGCACCGGGCAGGTCTTGCTGCCGGTGCAGGCGGAGGCCGAGGAGCTCACCGTGGGCTTGGCCGGCTTCGTGTACGGCGTCACCGAGTTCGAGGGCTTCGAGAGGTCGCTGAGGCCGCCGGATGCTTCGAACCGGTTCCGGGTCTGCACCGTGAAGGTGTACGCCTTCCCGTTCTGGAGACCGGTGAGGGTGACCGAGGTGCCGTTCTTCACGACCTCCTCGCGCCCGCCGCCGGTGACCACATAGTCCTGGATGGCCGTGCCGTTGCCGTCCGCCGGATCCCAGGAGACGGTGACGGTGCCGTCGGGCCCGTCGTTGGTGCTCTCGTCCATCGTCGCCGAGACGTTCTTCGGCGGCGCGGGCTTGGCCCAGGCGGTGACGGCGTTGGACGCGGCCGAGGCCTGCGTCCCGTCGCCGACGGAGTTCACGCCGACGTAGGTGAACGTGTACTCGGTATCGGGATCGAGGTTCGTGAAGCTCGTGGAGCGGGCGTCGCCGCCGTCCACGCGCTTGCGGGTGCCGTCGGAGGCGGTGACCACGAAGCCGGTGATCGGCTCGCCGTTCGCCTCGTCCGTGCTCATCCCCGGCCAGGAGACGTCGATTCTGCCGCTGCCGGAGCGCTCCGCCGACGGGGTCCCCTTCGGCTTCTTCGGCTTCCCCGCCGGGTGCTCGGCCGATGACCAGTCGGACCAGTCGGAGGCGTCCTCGGCGGAGTTGTGGGCGCGCACGCGGAACATGTAGTTCGTGCCGTTGCTGAGCTCGCCCCACACCAGCGAGGTCTCCCCCGCCGACAGCCCCGTGCGGGTCTCTCCCATCTGCCCCGATCCCGTCCGGATCTGCAGGTCGTAGCCCTCGATCGCGGAACCGCGGTTGACCGGTGCCCGCCAGGCGACGGTGAGCTCGCCGTCGCCGCGGGTCGCCCTCGGCGCGTCCGGCTTGTCGGGGCGCACATCGGGCCGGGCGGTCGCCGACGGGGCGGAGGGGTCCGAGGGGCCCACGCGGTTGGTCGCCACGACCTGGAAGGTGTATTCGGTGTCGTTCTCGAGGCCGTCGACGGTGCAGATCGTGGACGTGCAGGCCCGGTCGACGCCGGGGCCGCTCGCGCTGGAGACCGTGTAGGAGGTGACCTCTGCGCCGTTGTCCGCCCGCGGGACGAAGTCCAGCTTCACGAACCCGTCGCCGGTCTCGAGGATGCGCGGCGCCGAGGGCGCCTCGGGCTTGCCGATCACGTTGACCTGCAGCGTCCCCGTGACCCGGCGATCGGGATCGCCGGTGGCGTCCTGGACCGTGTAGGTGATGGTCGCGATCCCATGGAACTCGGGATCGGCGGTGACGGTCACGGCCTCCCCGGCGATCTCGGCCTGGACCTCGGCCGTGTTGGTCCCGACGCCGGTGATGGTGCGCGGCTCGCCCGGGAACGGGTTCGAGGCGTTCTCGAGCACCGGGTAGGTGCCGCTGCGTCCGGCGTCGAGCTCCTCCTCCGCCAGGACCGTGGCGATCAGCGGCTTCGAGGAGCCCTGCACGCTGACCTGCACGATCGCGGTGGCCGGAGGGTTCGTGCCGTCGCTCGCGCTGACCTCGACGTCGACGATGGTGCCCTTGGGGACGGCCTTGTCCGCCTGCGCGGTGAGCGTGGACCCGTCCAGGGTCACCCGGACGCCGGAGACCGTGGCGGACTCGCCGAGGGCGAAGGTCAGCGCCTCCTCCTCCGGATCGGCGGCCAGGCTCGCGAGGTCCAGGGTCGTGGCGGCCGCGCCCTGCTCGGTGCGCAGCACGGTGCCCTGCATCGTCGGTGGGAGGTTCACGTCGTCGGCCAGCACCGTGATCGGGATCGTCAGCGTGGAGGTCGCGGCCGTCGCGTCCCCGGGCGCGCCGTCGGTGACGGGGACCGTGATGGTGTCGGGCCCGGCATAGCCCTCCTGCGGGCGATACAGCAGGTGGGTGCCGTCCACCGCGATCTCCGAGCCGTCGGAGTGGTTCGCGCTCACCGCGTCGGGGTCGGAGATCGTCACGTTCTCGGCGCCGGGCCGCACCCGCACGAGCTTCGGGTCGGTCAGGTCGATGGCCAGCTCGGCGTTGTGGCCGACCTCCAGGGTCCCTCCGGTCCAGACGGGCTGCTGCTTGGCGGTGCCCGGCACCCAGATGTACCCGGAGGCCTTCTGGTCGTCCATATCGGTGACCGTGTACCGGATCCGCTGCTGCTCCTCCTGCGGGGTGATGCGGACCAGCCCCTTCTCGTCGGCGGTCACCCCTTCGGGGCTGCCCTCGAGCGCGAAGCCGAGGTCCAGCGCGCTGCCGTCGGGATCGAAGTCGTTGGCCAGGGCGTCGACCTCCACGGTCTCCGCCTCGGGATCCAGCACGTCGGCGGCGTCGACGAAGTCGTCCACGGCCACCGGCGCCCGCAGCGGCGCCTCGCCGTCGACCTTGACGATGGCGGTGGCCGGGGTCGAGGCGATCCCGTCGGAGGCCGCGTAGGTCACCTGGTAGGTGCCGGGCTCCGGCGGGGTCCGCACCGTCACGTAGGGAGAGGACTCCCCCGGCGCGGGCTCGATGAGCTCCAGCCCCTCCTGCGCCTGGACCGCGCTGCGGTCGATCGACAGCGGCGCCCCCTCGGGGTCGGAGTCGTTCTCCAGCACCGGGATCTGCACGATCCGGTCCGGGCGCACCTCGACGGTGTCGTCCACGGCGGCCGGAGGCAGGTTCACGGCGGCCGGCTCGGCGATCCCCACCGAGATCTCCCCGGTGCCGATGGCGCCCTGGCGGTCCATCACCTGGTACCGGAAGGTGTCCGTCCCGTGCTGACCGGGGGCGGGGGTGTACTCGAGCCACTGGCCGGTGGACTCGGTGATCGTGCCCAGCTGCGGGGTGGGGCTCGAGATGCCCATCAGCAGCACCGAGTCGCCCTCGTCGTCGACACCGCTGGTCGGCACCGGGATCCGCACCGGGGTGCCGGCGACGGTGCGCGCCTCGATGTTCGGGGGGCGCGGCGGATCGTTGCTGCCGTCGGCGGGGACGATCCGGAGCGTGACCGTCGCCGCGTCCTCGCGGCCCGTCTCGTCGATCACGGTGTACTCGAAGCTGACCTCGCCGCTGGCATCCGGGGCGGCCGTGAAGCGGACGGCGTCCTGGACCACCTCGAGGGTCCCCGAGGACGCCACGGCGGAGGGATCGGACACCTCCTTCACGTGCAGCGGGGAACCCGTCGGCGAGGAGTCGTTGGCCAGGACGTCGAGGCTGATCACGTCGCCGGCGCGGACGACGCCGGAGTCCGCGACCGCGATCGGGATGGCGAACTGCGTGTCGCTGTGGACGACCATCGCGCGCACGGTCCCGGTGGCGCTGTCGGTGCCGTTGGCGACCTCGTAGGTGATCGGCACGGGCTCGGTCCCCGCCTCGCTGCCGGGCTCGGCCTCGATCCGCAGCAGGTGGTGGTCGAGGATCGTCGCCTTCAGCCCGCTCTGGGGCGGCACCTCGACGGAGTTGAGGACCAGCACCCCGCCGGAGGGGTCGACGTCGTTCTCGAGCGGGTCCACGAGCGTGGACCGGCCCGTGGTCACCATGGCCATGTCGTCCACGGCGACCGGCTTCAGCGCCTCCTCGGTGGGCGCGGACACGTCCACCCGGATGAGGCTGGTGGCGGTCTGCGCCCCGGAGCCGACGGTGTACTCGACGTAGAAGGAGCCCTCCGTCTCGCCCCGGACCGTCACGGTGCCGGAGTGGGCGTCCATCGTCACGTCGAGACCCTCCGGCTGCGAGGGCGTCACCCCCAGCAGCTCGAGGTCGCCGCCGTTGGGGTTCACGTCGTTCAGCAGCGGTTTGAGCGTGACCGACCGTCCCGCGGCGATGCGCGCATGGTCGGCGGTCACCAGCGGCGGCAGCTCGTCGTCCGTCACCGATTCGACGATCAGGGTGCCCTCGCCGGTCTCGCCGTGCTCGTCGACGAAGGACAGCGAGACGGTCTTCTCCCCCGGGCTCTTGCCGGCGTCGTTGACGGTGATCAGCCCATCGGCCGTGAAGGTGACGGTGTCCTCCGGGTCCATGGTCGCGTTGGAGAGGTAGAAGGCATCGCCCTCGTCGTCCTGGTAGTACGGGAGGATGTTGAAGGACACGGACTGCCCGGACCGGACCTGGATCTTCGTGGCGGCGACGTCCTCGTCGGCCGGTCGCGGACCGGTGTTGGTCGACTCCGGCTGCACGGTGAGGTCCACGGCGGCGGTGGCCTTCCCGCCGCGCCCGTCGTCGACCTCGTAGGTGAAGCTCGCGGCGCCCGTCGCGTCCTCGTCGACGGTCACCTGCAGCTGCGTGCCCCCGCGGATGGGAGTGACCGTGCCGATGCCCGGCTGGTCGCCCACGACCTTCGCGGTGAGGAGGTCGCCGTCGGGATCGGTGTCGTTGCGCACGACGGGCAGCACGATGTTGCCGCCCGCCCGCACGCCGAAGGCATCGGGGTTGGCCGTCGGGGGCTGGTTCTCCTCGCTGCGCTCGGCGTCGACGTTGGTGATCTTGGAGGTGAGCGTCTCCTCGTCCTCCTGCTGCTGCTTGTCCGTCTCGATGTCCTGGGTGAACTCCCAGTCGTCGACGAGCTGCATCTCGTCCTGGATCTTCCAGGACTTGCCGGAGCTGCGATCGTTGAGGACCACGAGGCCCTGGTTGACCCGCAGGGTCAGGTTCGCGTCCTCGTCGGCCCCCTCGATCCGCGTCCCGCTGGTCTCGCCGTCGCCCGCACAGGCGCGCAGCGCCGTGTTGGCGCCCTTCCAGGCCCCGTATGCGCACCCGGAGATCTGGACGGGGACGACCGGCTTCCCGGTACCTCCGGACGGGTGCGCTGCGGCATCGGCCCCGTCCAGCGGGACCTCCACCAGCGCCGAGCTGGTGGCCAGGACGACGATCCCCTCCGCGGAGGCATCGCCGGGCTGCTGCAGCCTCGCGCTGGAGGCGTCGATGCCCTGGGCGTTGAGGTCGTACTCCCTGCCCTTCATGCCGATGCGCAGCAGGCTCGCGGAACGGTCGAGGATCACCGGCTCCTGCCCGACGATGGTCAGCTCGAGGGACTCCTCGTCGTCGCTGAGCCCCGCGATGTCCACGGGGGCGTCCTTGGCGGGCTTGGTGGTGTCCTCCGCGCGGGGGAAGCGCATCAGGCTGCCGCCGTCCAGGACGAAGACCGTCCCGTCGGTGCCGACGGTGACGACGGGACGATGCCCGCTCGCGGTGTAGACGGGATCGGGCGCGGTCGCGGGGCTGAACGCGGCCGCCTGCTGGGGGGTCAGGATCCATACCCGGCCGTCTCCCGCGGCGATCGTGACGCGGTCCCCGCCGAGGCCCACACGGGAGTCCACCGGCAGCTCGACCGCGGAGAGCGTCTCGACCCCGGCGGTGTTGACGGGCTTGTATCCGCGGTCGCTCATGACCAGGACGTGGTAGCCGGACTGGAGGACGTCGATGGCGTCGCCGGGTGTCGCCAGACGGGCGTCGAGCTCCTCCGCGTCGACGTTGATGCGGCCGATCATCCCGTCGGCGTCGTTGGTGACCCATACCCCGCCGTCGTTCACCTCGACCTCCGAGGAGGAGAGCCCGTCGTAGGCGACGGCGAACCCGGTGATCACGAGGGCGGCGACGGCGAGCACGGCCGCAGAGACGGCGCTGGTCCGCCGGCGGCGCCTGCGGACTCCGGTCGTGACGGACATGCGGTCGTACCCCTATCGATTCACCGGGACGGATGCCGTGGAGGACGGCTGGTGCCCTCCGGCGCACGACGCGGTCGCACGGGCGGCCCCATCCCGGCCAGGCCTCCCCGCGAGACCTGGGTCCCGTCTGCACAACGCCTCACAGACTACTAGGAGCCCGGGGAGGGAGCCACGACTGGGGACGAAGCGTGGTACGAATGGCATCGCCGGGTGCCGCTGCGGCCCGGCCAGGGGCCGGCGGGCGTGGATCGCCGCCGGCGTCCGATGCTCAGCGCTGGCGGTCGACCATCGAGGCGGTGAAGGCGTGCAGCGCATCGCGCACCGGGGACGCCGGGAGCTCGTCGAGGATCGCCTCGGCCTCGGCGGACATCCGCTGCGCCAGCTCGCGGGTGCGCTCGAGGGCGGGGTCGCCGCGCAGGAGCTCCACGAGCTCGGCCAGCGACTCGTCGCTCGTGAGGTCGCCCTCGAGCCGATCGATGATCTCCTGGGTGCGCGCGTCCGGGGATTCGGCGTGGCGCTGGCGCACCAGCAGGGTGGGCATGGTGGGGACGCCTTCGCGCAGGTCCGTGCCGGGGGTCTTGCCGCTGGAGCCGGCGGACACCGCGAGGTCCAGCACGTCGTCGGCGAGCTGGAAGGCGACGCCGACCTTCTCGCCGTAGCGGGTCAGGACGTCCGCGCTGTGCTCTCCGGCGCCGGACAGGGACGCCCCTAGGCGACCGGCCACGGCGATGAGGGAGGCGGTCTTGTCCGCGAGCACGGAGAGGTAGTGGTCGAAGGGGTCCTCGTCGGGCTTGGGGCCGACGGTCTCGTGCAGCTGACCGAGGCAGAGCCGCTCGAAGGTCTCGGCGTGCCAGCGCACCGCGTCCAGGCCGAGGGAGGAGCTCAGCGCGCTCGCACGGGCGAACAGGAAGTCCCCGGTGAGGATGGCGACGGAGTTGTTCCACACCTGATGTGCGGCCTTGGCCCCGCGGCGGGTGACCGCCGAGTCCATCACGTCGTCGTGGTACAGGCTGGCGAGGTGGGTGAGCTCGACGAGGACGGCCGCATCGAGCACCTCCTCGCGGGTGACGTCCCCGAGGGAGGCGGCGAGGAGCACCAGCATGGGGCGCACGCGCTTGCCGCCGGCGTCCATCAGGTAGCGGCCGGTCCACTGGACCATGTCGTCCGAGGTCGCGACGCTGTCGCGGAGACGCTGCTCCACCTCGACGAGTCGATCGGCGACGGACTGCGCCAGATCCTCGTCGATGTCGGGAACCGCCGACAGCGTGGTACGCATCGTTCTCCTCTTCTCCGCCAGGAGCGCCGTCTCCGGCGCGCGGCGCGCGTCAGCACGCCGGGCGCCAGTCTACCGACCCCCCGGGGATCGGGACGGGACGGAAGTCCCTCACAGTGGCGGACCTGACGACCCGCGCTCCCGTCCGCACGCGGAGCCGGCGCCGTCCGGCGAGAGCACGGCCGGCAGCGCGGCTCCCGGACACGTTCTCTCCCCCCTCCCCCGGCGGGGCACACCTCGTGCGAGGGGCACGCCTGATGACCCGTCCGGCGCGCGCAGGCACGACGAGCGTCGGCAGCGCAGGAACGATCTGCTGCGCCCTCCGGATGGCTGATCGATCGCGGGCCCTTTCGACACGGCGACACCTCATGAGGCCGGGGGTCGATCACCCGGCACCAGGTGCCGGCGCCGTGTCCCCGGGCGAGAAGCACAGCCCGCTGCCGCGGCCGCTTCCGCTTCTCTGCGCACCCCGCGCTGACGAGCGCAGACGCGATAGGCCGGCAGACGGCTACGGCTCCCACTCCCCGCACCAGGCGCCCTGGAACGCGAAAAGCCCCGCTGCACGACCGGCAGCAGGGCAAAAAACGAAACGGGACGGGGAATGACGAAGCGGG
>NZ_KK070019.1 GCF_000576425.1 Brachybacterium phenoliresistens
CGGGACGAGCCGTGGAAGGTGCCGTTCTTCGGGATCGGCAACGAGACGTGGGGCTGCGGCGGGAACATGCGCGCGGACGAGTACGCGGCCCTGGCCCGTCAGTACTCGACCTTCGTGCGCGATCACGCCGGCAACACGGTCACCCGCATCGCCGCCGGCGCCAACATCGACGACTACGACTGGACCGAGGCGCTCATGCAGGGCGCCGGCTCGCCCGGGTTCTCCTACCAGGCCATCTCCCTGCACTACTACACCCACACCGGGCCGTGGGAGGACAAGGGCTCCGCCACCGAGTTCAGCGAGGAGGAGTGGTACCTCGCCCTCGCGCGCGCGGCCCGCGCCGAGGAGCTCGTGGCCCGCCACGCCACGATCATGGACAAGCACGACCCCGAGAAGAAGGTCGGGCTGGTCTTCGACGAGTGGGGCACCTGGTGGAACGTGGAGCCCGGCACCAACCCCGGCTTCCTGTACCAGCAGAACACCGTCCGCGACGCCCTGGTGGCGAGCCTCCACTTCGACGGCTTCCACCGCCACGCGGACCGGCTGCTGATGGCGAACATCGCCCAGACCGTCAACGTGCTGCAGGCGATGATCCTCACCGATCCCGACTCGGGCGCTCTGGTCCTCACCCCGACCTACCACGTCTTCGCGATGAACAAGGGGCACCAGGATGCGGCCTCGCTCGCGGCGCACGTGCTGCTGGAGGAGGAGCCGCGCGTGGTCGACGGCCGCGCCCTGCCGGCGATCTCCGCCTCGGCCTCGACCAAGGAGGGCACCGCCCTGGTGTCGCTGTCCCACCTCGACGCCTCCGCGCCGCGCACCGTGGTGCTGGACCTGCGCGGCCGCGAGGTCGCCGGGTTCAGCGCCCGCGTCCTGACCGGCGAGGGCACGGCCGCGCACAACACGCCCGAGCAGCCCGAGGCCGTCGCGCCCGTGGCCCTCGAGGACGTGCGCCCGCACGAGCGCGGCCTCGAGATCGTCCTGCCGCCGCACTCCTTCACGACCGTGGAGCTGCAGCTGGCCTGATCCGCGGCGGCGCGCCGGCGACGGCGCGCCCTCCGCACGGCGACCCCCGGGCGACCCGCACGACGGGGTCGCCGCGGCGCGTCGCCTGCCCTCGGGGCAGGTGGCGCCCCGCGGCGGCCCCGTCGAGCATGTCCGGGCATGCCCTCGCTCCCCGGCCCTCGGGGCGAGACCCTCTTGTGACCCGCACCGGCTGGACACCTCTTATGGCAAGGGTTAGGTTAAGGGCTGTCGCGATCGGCGGGCAGAGGAGCCCGCGGCCCCGGGACGAGCCGGGAACGGAGATCGCGCCCCGACGAAAGGCACGATGATGAGCCGTACCCGTTCCACATCCCCGATCTCCCGGACCGTCTCGCGCCGCAGCCTGCTCGCCGGAGCCGGCGCGGCCGGCGCCGGCCTCGGACTGGCCGCCTGCGGCGGCGGCTCCGGAGGCGACGGCGGGACCCCGGAGTCCGACCCGGACCACAAGGACCTGGTCATGACCGTCTGGGGAGGCGAGGCCGACAAGATCGCCTACCAGGCGCGCGTGGACCTGGCGAAGGAGAAGTTCCCCGACTACACGATCACGCTGCAGCTGATCCCCTCGGAGAACTACGAGCAGAAGGTCCAGACGATGATCTCGTCCAAGACCGGCCCGGACATCATGCAGGTCGCCGAGAACGTCAACGTCTACTCCTCGAAGCAGCAGCTGGTGCCGCTGGACGACTACATCTCCGCCGCCGGCCTGGACATGGCCGCGACCTTCGGGCCCGTCGGCGAGAACTACCGGTGGGACGGGAAGACCTACGGCATCCCGGACCGCTCGGGCGCCATGGTCCTCTACTACAACAAGGACCTCTTCGACGCCGCCGGCATCGAGTACCCCACCGCGGACTGGGACTGGGACACCTTCCTCGACGCGGCGAAGGCGCTCACCGACCCGGCCAAGGGGCAGTTCGGCTACGGCGGCGTGGGATGGTGGCCGCAGTGGTTCTCGCTGGTCGCCCAGAACGGCGGAGCGGTGCTGGATCCCGAGACCGGCGCGCCCAGCGTGAACTCCCCGGAGGCCGTCGAGGCGCTGCAGTGGGCCCAGGACCTCTACTTCACCCACAAGGTCGCCCCGACGGCGGTGGACTACTCCAACATGGGCCCCGAGATGGGGGCCGACGGAGCCTTCCAGCAGGGCCTGGTGGCCATGAACTCCACCGGCTTCTGGGCGGTGGGCGGCAACGCCGGAATCGAGGGCCTGAACTGGGACATCGCCCCGTTCTTCCACGGGAAGGAGAAGGCCGTCAGCGCCTTCGGCTCCGCCCTGGTGATCCCGACCGCGGCGAAGAACCCCCAGGCCTCCTTCGAGATCATCCAGTTCCTCACCTCCGCCGAGGGCCAGACCCCGATCGCGGACCTCGGCCAGGACGTCCCGGCGAACCTCGAGCTGCAGGGCAGCGACGCCTTCCTGGACCCGGAGTGGCTCGAGGCCGATGCGAACCTCGAGGCGTTCCCCGAGTCCGCGGACATGATCTTCACGCCGAAGTTCATCCCCGAGTGGAACGAGATGCAGAAGTCCGTCGACGACGCCATGGCCTCCTTCTGGCTGGGCGAGTCCGACGCGAAGACCACGGCGGACGACCTCCAGAGCCGCCTCGAGCGCGTCATCAAGCCCAGCGAGTGATGCCGTCGTGACCGTCGTCGATGCCGCCGCCGTGCCGGGCCGGGGAACCGTCCCCGGCCCGGCGGGCCGCCCGCCCCGCGCGAAGATGCCCCCGCATCGCCGCAAGGAGGCGCTGCTGTTCTACCTGTTCATCTCTCCCTGGGTGATCGGGTTCCTGGCCTTCCTGCTGGGGCCGATGATCTTCTCGATCTACCTCTCCTTCACGGAATGGGACTCCTTCACGCCGCCGCGCTGGGTGGGGCTGGAGAACTACATCACCCTGCTCACCGACGACCCGATCTTCTGGAAGGTCATGGGGAACACCGCGTACTACGCGATCATCTCCGTGCCCCTGGGGATGGCGGTCTCGCTGTTCATCGCGAACCTCCTCAACAAGAAGGTGCGGTTCCGCAAGCTCTTCCGGACCCTCGTCTACCTGCCCCACCTCATCCCCATCGTGGCCGTCGCGCTCATCTTCCAGATGGTGTTCGCCCCCGGGGCGGGCCCGCTGAACCAGGCGCTCTCGCTGGTGGGGATCACCGGCCCGAACTGGCTCATGGACGCCGCCTGGGTCAAGCCCGCCCTCATCCTCATGTCGCTGTGGCAGGCCGGCGGCGGCACGATCCTGCTGCTGGCCGGCATGAACGGCATCCCCAAGGAGCTGTACGAGGCCGCGGAGATCGACGGCGCCTCCTCGATGCGCCAGTTCTGGTCCGTCACGTTCCCGCAGCTGACGCCGGTGATCTTCTTCAACCTCATCATGGGCATCATCGGCTCGTTCCAGGTGTTCGCGCAGGTCTTCATCCTCACCGGCGGCGGCCCCGACAATGCGAGCCAGATGGCCGTGCCGATGCTGTTCGACGAGGCGTTCCGCTTCTACCACATGGGCTACGGCTCGGCGATCGCCTGGATCCTGTTCGTCGTCATCATGGCCTTCACCGCCCTCGCCTTCGCGACCTCCGGCCGCTGGGTGTTCTACGAGTCGGAGGTGCGCTCATGAGCTCCCGCAAACCCGTCATGCACGCCTTCCGGTCCGGGCCGGGGACCTACGGCCTGCTGGTGATCCTCTCGGCGATCTTCATGGTGCCGCTGGTGTTCGTCATCTCCATCGCCCTGTCCTCGGACTCCACGGTCTCCACCGGACAGCTGACGATCCTCCCGCGCGACTGGCGGTTCGACAACTTCGTGCGGATCTTCCAGACCAGCCTCCCGGTCGGCAGCTTCATCGTGAACTCGGTGATCATCTCGGTGACCTCGGCCATCGGCCAGGTGCTCTCGAGCTCGCTGGTCGGCTACGCCTTCGCGCGCCTGCGCGCCCCGGGGAAGAAGGCCCTGTTCCTCATCGTCATCGCGACGATGATGATCCCCGCCCAGATCACGATGATCCCGCAGTTCTGGATCTTCAGCGAGCTGGGCTGGGTGGACACGTTCCTGCCGCTGATCGTGCCGCAGTTCTTCTCCAACGCCTTCAACATCTTCCTGGTGCGCCAGTTCGTCACCCGCATCCCCTACGAGATGGACGAGGCCGCCTCGATCGACGGGCTGGGCTACTTCGGCATCTATGCGCGCCTGGTGCTGCCGCTCATGGCGCCGATCCTCATCGCCATCGCGATCTTCACCCTCACCGCGGCGTGGGGCGACTTCATGGGCCCGCTGATCTACATCAACAGCGAGGACAAGATGCCGCTCGCGCTCGGCGTGCAGTACCTGACCTCGACGAGCCAGGAGCTGCAGACCCCGCCGTGGAACCTCATCATGGTCGGCTCGATCTTCCTGTCGCTGCCGATGATCATCATCTACTACTTCGGACAGAGATACATGTACGAGATGAACCTGTCGGCCGGCAGCGCGGGGGTCAAGTGATGACCGCGCTGAGCCTCTCCGCGGGGCGCCTGGGCCTCGACGGCACGCCGTCGATCCTCCTGTGCTCCTCGGTCTTCCCCTTCCGCATCCCCTCCGATCAATGGGCCCACCGCCTGCGCCGGGTGCGCGAGTCCGGCTACCGGATGGTGGACCTGTACGTGCACTGGGGCTTCCACGAGGAGGTGGAGGGCAGCATCGACCTCACCTCCCCGGAACGGGACCTGCGGCGCTTCCTGGACCTCGCGGCCGCGGAGGGACTGCTGGTCATGGCCCGCCCGGGGCCCTACATCTGCTCCGAGACCGACGGCGGCGGCCTGCCCTGGTGGCTGCACGGCCGCGGCATCGCGGTGCGCACCATGGACCCCGACTACCTCGAGGCGGTGGGCCGCTGGTACGACGCGGTGATGCCGGTCCTCGCCGCCGCCCAGACCACCCGCGGCGGGCCCGTCGCCCTGGTGCAGATCGAGAACGAGCTGGACTTCTTCGACTGCCCGGACCCGGCCGCCTACCAGGCCTGGCTCGCCGAGCGGACCCGGGGAGCCGGCATCGAGGTGCCGATCATCGCGTGCGCCGGGCAGGGCGACCTGCACGGCGCGAGCGGAGACGTCGAGGGCGTGGTGCCCACCGTGAACCTGTACCCCTCGGACGAGTCCACGAGCTTCGACGCGGAGGCCCGCCACTACGCGGAGGAGCTGTCCTCGCGCGATCTCCCCCTGCTGGTCACCGAGACCAACCGGATGCACCGCACCCTGCGCCGGGAGATCCTCGCCGGCGCACGGCTGGTCGCGCCGTACCTGCAGACCTCCGGGTTCAACCACCTGCTGCTGCCCTCGGCCGGGAACTGGGGCGACCCCGGCAACCTCATGACCCACGACTACGACTTCGGCGGCTACATCGGCCCCGACGGCCGTCGCCGCCCCGAGTACGACGAGGCCGTGCGGCTGACCCGCACCCTGGAGGCCTGGGGCGAGCGCCTGGCCGCCGCCGCGCCGGTCCCGCTCGAGCAGGCCGGGGTGCAGGGCATCGACGCGGGCGGTGCGCTGGCCCTGCCCGGCGGCGGCCACGTCATCGGCCCCGCCGAGGTCCACGGCCGCGACGCCGAGGTGCGGATCCTCCCCGCCGCCGGCACCGGCCATGAGGCCCATGCGCTGTCCGCACGCGTTCCCGCGGGAACGTGCCCGTTCTGGGCGCTGGACGTGCCGCTGGCGCCCTGGGGCGCGCAGGGCACGATCCGGATGGCCACCGCCGAGCTCGTGGCCGTGCACCGGGGCGCGGACGGCGCGCTCGCCCTCCGCTTCGAGGGGCCGGCCGATGCCCGCGTCCTGCTGGAGACCCCCGAGGGGACGCTGGACCTCGCCGGCCACGGCGAGGCCGAGTCCGGCACGGTGCGGGTCGCCCTCGCGCCCGTGCCGGAGGGCGTCGCCGATCCCGAGCCCGCCCGCCGCACGCCCGCGCTCGAGGTCGCCGCGCTGCCCGAGCCGACGGCCGCCGCCGGGACCGCCGTCGCCGGCGAGGCCTTCCGTGCCGTGCCGAGCACCGAGGAGCTGGGCCTGCGCGACGGCCGCCTGCGCGCCGACCTTCGCCTTCCCGCCGGAACCCGGGAGCTGCTGCTGCGGGGAGCCGCCGATGTGATCCGCCTGATCGCAGGCGGCGAGGACCGCGGGGTGCACGTCCCGCACGGAGCGCCGGTCTCCCTCCTGCCGGCCTCCGGTGCTCTCGATACTTCCGGTGCTCCCGATGCCGCCGATGCCTCTGGCGCCGCAGATGCCTCCGACGAGGTCTCGGGGGAGGTCTCGATCATCGCCGAGACCTGGGGGCGCGCGAACTTCGACGACGCCCGCCGCCCGGCCCTCGCCCTCGGGGCGGGGCGCGGCATCGGCACCGCGCACGCCGTGGTCGACGCCCAGGACGTCACCGACACATGGCGCGTGCGCCGCCTCCCGGATCGTCGTGCCGGCGGCGCCGACCAGGCCCAGGAGCCGCTGCGGCCGCTGGGCGGCTGGTCGAGCCCCCGGCTCGGCGAGGACGCGGTCTACGTGCGGGAGCTGCCGCTGCCGGCGCAGGGGCACGCCCTGCTGCGCCTGCACGGCCTGAGCCGTCCCGTGCACGTGAGCATCGACGGCGGCCCGGAGCGACGTCTCGCCCCCGGTGACCCCGTGCTCGAGCTCGGAGCCGCCGAGGACGCCGGGACGACGGAGGACGCCGGGACGACGGAGGACGCCGGGACGCCGGCCGGCATCGGCCGCGGCTCCGGGACCTCGGGCGGGGCCGCCGGCGCCGTCGAGGTCGCGATCCGCGCCCCGCACGTCCCGGACGGCTTCGTCCGCCGCGCCGAGCTGCTCACCGCCCTGGCGCCCGGGGTGCGCGGCGTGCGCCTGCTCCCGCGCGAGGAGCTCACCGCCCTCATCGGCGCCGAGCGGGAGCGGACATCGGCCGCCTTCCCGCTGACCGTCCCCGCCGGCGGGGCGCTGCAGGTCCGCCTGCGCTCGGACCGTGCTCCCGGAGCCGGGGTGCAGCTCGACCTCGAGGGCACCGACGTGCAGGTCACCGTCGTGGCCGGCGGTCGGGCCGTCTCCCGGCACGTGCTCGGCGCCCCGGCCGTCGCCGGCGGGGACGCCGGACGCTCGTGGATCCCCGCCTCGTACCTGCCGTCCGCGGATCCCGTCGTGGACCTCCTCGTCGAGCCGCTGGATGCGGGAGGAGGTATCTTCGGGGGCGCGAGCTGGTCCGACGCCCTCAGCTGAGCGGCGACCGGCCGCCGCACGTCCGGAGGGGAGCGATGGCAACGAAGACGTCCAAGGACATCCGCAACGAGAGCAGGTTCATGGTCCTGCGCTCGGTCTACGCCGGCGGGACGGTCACGCGCGCCCAGGTCGCCGCGGAGACCGCCTTGAGCCCCGCCACCGTCGCGACCCTCGTCGGCGAGCTCGTCGAGGAGGGGGTGCTGCGCGAGGCCGGCCGGATCTCCTCCCAGGGCGGCCGCCCCACCGTGACCTTCCAGGCCAACCCGCAGCGCGGCCGCCTGCTGGCGATCGACGTGGCGGAGACGTACGTGCGCCTGGACGTCTACGATCTGGCGCTCGCCCGGGTCGACCGCGAGCAGGTCGAGCTCGACCCGGGCGCGCAGTCCATCGAGAGCATCGCCGCGGTGATCGCCGGGGCCCTTCGGTCCCTGCGCGGCCGCGAGGCGCTCGGCGGGGAGCCGATCCTCCACGCCGGCGTCTCCCTGCCCGGTCAGGTCGACACGGTGCGCGGCGTGGACGTCTTCGCCCCCAACTGGGGCTGGCGGGACGTGCCCGTGGCCGATGCCCTCACCGAGGCCGTCGACGCCCCGGTCCGGGTCGACAACCCGCTGATGGCGATGGCCACCGGCGAGCTGTGGTTCGGCGCCGGGCGCCGCTTCCGCGACTTCGTGGCGGTGAACCTGGGCACCGGCGTCGGCGCCGGGATCATCCTGGACGGCCAGCTGGTGCGCGGCCGCGGCAACTCGGCCGGCGAATGGGGCCACACCACCCTCGTGTGGCAGGGCCGCGGCTGCCGCTGCGGCCGCCGAGGCTGCGTGGAGGCGTACGTCGGCGTCGAGGGGATGCGCACCACTCTCGGGGAGATCGCCCCCGACCATCCGCTGGTCGAGGTGCGCCACCATCGGGCCTTCATCGAGCAGCTCATGCGCGCCGAGGCCGCCGGGGACGAGGCCGCCCGCGAGGCCGTGCTGCGCACCGGGGACCATCTCGCCGCGGGCCTGGGCAACCTCGTCAACCTCCTGAACCCCGAGCACGTCTCGGTGCTCGGCTGGATTACCCGCTACGCCGGCACGGAGCTGCGCGAGCGGGTGCGCGAGCGGATCCAGCAGGAGTGCCTGCCCGGACCCGGCGCGGGCGTGAGCATGGAGTTCACCGACACCGCGGGAGAATCGGTGAGCCTGGGCATGGCGGTGCTCGCCCTCGAGGGTTTCCTCGAGCAGGTGGGACTGCCCAGCCCCAGCAGCCTTCCCGCGCCGCCCGCCCCGGCGGCGCGCACCCCCCACCCGGCGGCATGGGCCGTTCCGGGCACCGCCACGAGAGGATCTCGATGACCCCGTCGCCCCTGCGACCGACCGTGACCGCCCCGCCGCGAGGCTGGAACTCCTGGGACTGCTTCGGCGGCAGCGTGCGCGAGGACGAGGTGATCGCCAACGCCGAGCACATGGCCCGGCACCTGCTCCCGCAGGGCTGGGACACGATCGTGGTCGACATCCAGTGGTATGAGCCGGAGCCGGGCAGCACCGACTACGCCGAGGTCTCCGCCGCGCTCGTCGACGAGGTCGGCCGTCCCCTCCCGGCGCCCGGGCGCTTCCCCTCCGCGGCCGACGGCGCGGGCTTCGCGCCGCTGGCCGAGCGCATCCACGCCCTGGGCCTGCGCTTCGGCGTGCATCTGATGCGCGGCATCCCGCGCCGCGCCGTCGAGCTCGACACCCCGATCCTGGGGACCGACGCGACCGCCCGCGACCTCGCCGACCCCGACAACCGCTGCCCCTGGAACCCCGACTTCGAGGGCGTCCACGCGGACCATCCTGCCGCCCAGGCCTGGTACGACAGCGTCTTCGCGCTGCTGGCGCAGTGGGGCGTGGACTACGTGAAGGTCGACGACGTCCTCTACCCGCCGATCCAGCGCGCCGACATCGCCATGATGCGCACCGCCATCGACCGCAGCGGGCGGCCGATGCTGCTGAGCCTGTCCCCGGGCAAGGAGCTCTCCGCCGTCCACGCGCCCTTCCTCGCCGCATCGGCCGATGCCTGGCGGGTCTCCGACGACCTCTGGGACACCTGGGACGACCTGCGCGAGCAGTTCCAGCGCGCCGCCCGCTGGGCCGCCGTCGACCACGAGGGCGGCTTCGCGGACCTGGACATGCTGCCGCTGGGCCGCATCGGCATCCGCGCCC
Source organism: Brachybacterium phenoliresistens (assembly GCF_000576425.1). Classification (GTDB taxonomy): domain Bacteria; phylum Actinomycetota; class Actinomycetes; order Actinomycetales; family Dermabacteraceae; genus Brachybacterium; species Brachybacterium phenoliresistens. The sequence goes on from NZ_KK070019.1 coordinate 9,438, forward strand.
ATGTCGGCGAGGACCGCATCAGCCGGCTCACCGCCGCCGAGCAGCGCACCATGCTCACCCTGTGGAACCTGGGGCGCTCGCCCCTGATGATGGGCGGGCATCTGCCCGACACCCCCGCCGAGACCTCCGCGACCGTGACCTCGTCGTGTGGCGGGTGCGCGTGGGCGAGCGTGAGGTCCGGGCGATCTTCTGGCTGGGGGAGCGGGCCGAGCAGCGCCGCATCCACGCCGAGGACCTCGACGTGCCCGTGGGCGCTGCCGGCCACGAGCTGTGGACCGGCGCCGAGGTCACCCCGCACAACGGCTGGTACGACCTCGCCCTCGAGCCCCACGGCTGCGTCGTCCTCTCCCTCGCCTGAGGCCGATGGCCCGGGGAGGGTTGTTCTCCTCGCTCGCCTGAGGCCGATGTCCCGGGAGGGCCTGGTCCTCCCCGTCGTCTGAGGTCGACGCCCTGGCAGGGCCGGGTCCTTTCCGTCGCGTGAGGTCGATGGCGGCGCGAGCCTGCCGTCCGGGTGCGGGGGACGGGATGCTCGTCCCGGCCGTTCGAGGAATTGCAGCTCTGCGTACCATCTGACGCGGGCGAGTTCTAACGGTCAGCGCAACAGGTACTCGGAGAATACCTCTCTTGGCGTAGCAAATTCAAGCCGCTTTCGCGG
>NZ_KK070020.1 GCF_000576425.1 Brachybacterium phenoliresistens
GCGGATCCCGTCGCGCAGCTGGCGCAGTACAAGCAGATGCTCGACCAGGGCCTCATCACGCAGGAGGACTACGACGCGGCGAAGAAGAAGGCGCTCGGTCTCTGAGCATGGCGGAGCAGTCGTGGGCGCGGCCGCAGCCCTGGCCGGCGCCCGGTCAGCGTCCCGGCGCCCCGAGGCCGGGGCAGCAGACGGCCGGGCCGATGCCGGGGCGGCCGTCCATCGGCCTCCCGGGCCAGAGCGTGAGCCCGGGGCCGGGCGCTGCCCCGGGTGCGGGCGCCGCCCCGGGGCCGGGCGCTGCCCCGGGTGCGGGCGCGTCGGCGTGGGCCGGCGCTGCCCCGGGGGCCGGCGCGGCGCCGGTCTCGGATGCGGCGATGGGCCAGGGCGCGCCCGGTCTGCCGGCGCTCGGCGAGGCCACGCGGCGGGCGATGGCCCGCACCGCGGTGCTCGACACTCGCCGTCCGGTCGCGGACGGCCTCGACAAGTGCCCGCGCTGCGGCTCCACGGAGATCGGCTACAGCATCACGCTGCGGGCGCTGTACTGCAGCCACTGCCGCAGCCGATGGAACGAGCCCAACGCGGAACGCAGCTTCGGCCTCGACGCGCCGATCGCCCTGCTGCGCGGCCATCAGCTGGGCTCGGCGACGATGGACGTGCGCGAGGACGCCAGCCTCATGACCCTGCGCTGCCAGGGCTGCGGGGCCGATGTCATGCTGCGCGTGAGCGACCAGCTGCAGGCCCGATGCCACTGGTGCCGCCAGAAGCTCTCGGTCTCCTCGCAGGTCGCCACCGGTGCGGTGCCCGATGCGGTGCTGCCCTTCGCCCTGTCGCGGGAGGAGGCGGTGCGGCGCATCGGCGACTTCATCGGCAGCCGGCGTCGCTTCGCGAAGACGTACGTGACCGAGGGCTTCCGTCCCGAGAACGTCTTCGGGGTGTACATCCCGTACCTGGTGGTGGACGGCAACGTGCACGCCGAGCTGCACGGCAAGGGCGAGGTCACCACCCGCACCTACCAGGTCAAGCGCGGCGACCACTACGTGACCTACCACGACGCCGACGTCCACCAGGTCGACCGGTCCTTCGACCTGCTGATCGACGACCTCGCGGTGGTCTCGGCGCGCAGCTTCGCCGGGAACGTCGCCCGGGCCACGAACCACGTCGTCCAGTCCCTGGCCCCGTACGACACCGACCAGGCGGTGGCGTTCTCGAGCAACTACCTCTCCGGGTTCTCCTCGCAGCGGCGCGACCTCGACGTCACCGACGTCGACCAGGAGGTCGAGGACCGGTTCCTGGCGATCGCCCGCGCCCGCCTCGAGCCGACCGTCGTCGGCTACGACCGCGGGGTGCGCTGGGAGCACGAGGGCGTGGCCGTGCGCGGCACCCGCTGGCTGACGGTGCTGGTGCCGGTGTGGCTGTACAGCTACAGCCCGCCGGAGGGCGACGAGGTCCACTACATCGCCGTGAACGGACGCTCGGGGCTGACCCAGGGGTCGGTGCCGGTCTCCCAGGGGAAGCTGTGGCTGGCCTCGTGCGTGCCCGGCGCCCTGGTCGGCGCGGCGCTCGGCATGCTGGGGCTGCTCCTGATGATCGGGGAGGCGCTGGTATGAGCGCCCTGGGCCTCCTGATGATCCTCGCGGGCATGGTGATCGGGCCGATCACGACGCTGGTGATCTACCTGGTGCTCTCCCGGCGCCACCGCAACGTGCCCCTGCGCTTCGTCTTCGAGTCCGGGACCCGGACCGAGGTGGCGAACCTGCGCAGCCGCGACGTCCGCCTCGGGGCGAACAACCGCCAGCGCGAGGACCGCATGGTGGGCGCGAACTCGAGCCAGCATCTGGCGCGCGTGCAGAAGATCCTGGTCCGATGACCGATCCTGGTCCGATGGCGCCGACGCGGGAGACCGTCGGCGCGGGACCGTCCAGCCGGTACGAAGGGGAGCAGTGAGGCGACGATGAGCCATGACGTGAACGGGCCGGGTCCGCAGGGGGAGCGGCCGGCGACCCCCGGCGCTCCGGGCGCTGGGCCGATGGGTGCGGGCTCCGGCGGTCCGATGGGCCCGGGGCCCGGGGAGCCGGCGGGCGACGGAGGGCCCGCGGCGGGACAGGAGCCGGCGGCATCGGCCGAGGACCTGCTCGCGCAGGTCGAGGAGGCGGCCCATCCCTCCGGTCCGACGCTCGAGGAGCGCACCCGCATCCGCAAGGAGCACGGGCTGGACAAGTGCCCCCGCTGCGGGTCGAGCGACATCGCCTACGACATCCCGCAGCGCGCCCTGGTGTGCTCCTACTGCCGCTACGCGTTCAACGAGCCCAACGCCCACGAGGCCTTCGGCTTCACCTCGCCCATCCAGGACCTGCGCGGCGTCACCATCGGCGCCGGCAGCGAGGACATCGTCGAGGACCAGGACGTCGTCACCCTGAAGTGCCAGGGCTGCGGGGCCGATGTCGTGATCAAGCTCGAGGAGCAGCTGCAGTCCCGCTGCCACTGGTGCCGCCAGACCCTGTCGATCAACACGCAGGTGCCCAACGGCGCGGTGCCCGACGCGGTGCTGCCCTTCCTCCTCAGCCGCGAGCAGGCCGTCGAGAAGGTGAAGGAGTTCGTGGGGGCCCGGCGCACCTTCGCCGACCGGCGCTTCCTGCGGGACTTCACGCCGGAGAACGTGCTGGGCGTGTACATGCCCTACCTCATGGTCGACGCGAACATCCATGCCGAGCTCGCCGGCACCGGCGAGGACACGGTGCGCACCTACACCGAACGCGTGAAGGTGGGCGACCGCGAGGAGACCCGCACCTACTACGACGTGGACGTCTACCAGGTGGCGCGCAAGTTCGACCTGCTGGTCGACGACCTCGCCACCCAGTCCTCGACGCGCTACCACCGCGACCGCAACGAGTCGGCGACCAACTACGTGCTGCGGGCCATCCAGCCCTTCGACGTCGAGGACGCCCTCGTCTACAACAGCAACTACCTCACCGGGCACACCTCCGAGCGCCGCGATCTCGACATCGGCGACATCGACGAGGAGGTCGTGGAGAAGTTCCTCGCGATCGCCCGCGCCCGGGCCCAGCCGACCCTGGGGAAGTACGACCGCGGCGTGAAGTGGGAGGCCGAGGGCGTCTCCGTGCGCGGGGCGCGCTGGGTCGCCGTGCTCCTGCCGGTGTGGCTGTACAGCCAGTACGACGGCAGGCTGTCCCACTACGTCGCCGTGAACGGGCGCACCGGGCAGACCATGGGCTCGATCCCCATCAGCCAGCCGCGCGCGATCGGGGCCTCGTGCCTGGTCGCCACCATCGTCACCGTGCTCGCGGTCGGCGGCGGCATCCTGTCGATGTTCGCGTGAGGAGGAGACCTCGATGATCACGGACCTGATGATCCTGGCCGATCCGATGCTGCTGGCCGGCGGCTCGGACGGCGACTATCCCTTCGGGGTCCTGGCGGCGGGCCCCATCGCCGGGATCCTCGTGTACCTGGGGATCTACTCCCGCTACCGCAACAAGGACAAGCGCTATCGCTTCGAGAGCGAGTCCAAGGTCGAGGTCGGCAACATGATGACCCGGGACGCGAAGATCAAGCATCGCCGTCGCGTCAGCGGCAGCCGCATGGGAGGCGCCAACGAGTCCCGGCACCTCGAGCGGGTGCGGCGCATGCAGATCTCGGGCTGAGGCCCCCTCCCGGAGAGCGGGACCGCCGGCCCCTGGGGGCGGAGGAACCGCCGGACCCCTGGGGGCGGGGAACCGCCGGACCCCCTGGGGCGGAGGTCCGGGGCTCAGGCTCCGGGGGAGGGGCGGTCGGTGAGGATCGCGGAGAAGTCATGCTCCCCGCGCCCGGCGTCCTGCTGCTGCTCGAGGCTGGTCAGGGCGGCGCGCACCGCAGGCAGCTCCCCGGCGGTGTCCAGCAGCAGCCGGGCGTCCTTCGCGATCGCGTTGACGCTGAAGTCCCCGCCCTCGGTGCCGCGCTCGCCGCGCACGAACGGCCCCTTCATGCCGGCGATGAAGGCCAGGCCCGTGCCGCCGAGCATGTCCAGCACCTCCTCGGGGTCCAGGCCGGTCGCATCGCCGAGGGAGAGCGCCTCGCGCAGGCCCTCGGCGCTCACCGCCAGGGCGAGGTTCGCCAGCAGCTTGCCGACCGCCGCCCGCGCGGCGCTGTCCACGCCGCGCAGACGCTCCGGATCCGCCCACGGGGAGACCAGATCCAGGATCCGCTCCCGCAGAGCCGCATCGGCGGTGCCGACGTACACGCCGAGCTTCCCGGCGCGGGCCGGCCCCAGGGACCCGACCACGGGCACGGCCACATAGGTCGGCACGGCGGCGGCGAACTCCTCGGCATCGGCCGGGGAGACGGTGGTGGTGTCGACCCAGGGCACCCCCGCGGGGATCAGCGCGGGCTCCAGCACGGTCTCGCGGACCGCGTCGGGCCCGAACAGGGAGGTGACCACGACCTCCGCCCCGGAGACGGCCTCGGCCGGACTCGCGGCGACCTCGGCGCCCGCCTCGGCCAGGCGCGCGGTGCGCTCCGGGGTCCGGTTCCAGACGCGCAGATCATGGTTCTCGAGCAGGTGGAGGGCGAGCTCGGTCCCCATGCGACCGGTGCCCAGGACGGCGATTCTCATGCCCGCAGTCTGCCATCGGGCGGACCGGTCGCGGGCCCGCCGCGGACCATCAGTGCACAATGGAGGCATGTCGCCTCGGATCAGCCGCCGTCACGCCCTCGCGGCCGCCGCCACCGGCGCCACCGGCCTGGCGCTCACCTCCGTCGAAGCTCTCGCGCAGCCTGCCCTGGGCGGCTGGGGCCGGCAGATGGACGTGCGCGTGGCGACCTATAACGTGTCCCTGTTCCGCGAGAAGGCCGGGGACCTGGTGAGGGACCTGTCGCGCCGCACGGACGCGCAGGCCAAGGCGATCGCCCAGGTCATCCAGGTCAACAACCCCGACATCCTGCTGCTGAACGAGATCGACCACGACGAGGCCGGCGAGGCGGTGGATCTGCTGCGCCGCAACTACCTGGAGGTCTCCCAGGGCGGCGCGACGCCGGTGCACTACCCCTACGCGTACACGGCCCCGGTGAACACGGGCGAGCCCAGCGGGCTGGACCTCGACGGCGACGGCGCCCTCGCAGGCCCGGGCGACGCCTACGGCTACGGCGCCTTCCCGGGCCAGTACGGCATGGCGGTCCTCTCGCGCTATCCGATCCGCACCGACGACGTGCGCACCTTCCAGAAGCTCCCGTGGGCGTCGATGCCCAGCAACCTCATCCCCGAGAGCTTCTACTCGCCGGAGAAGATCTCCGCCCTGCGCCTGTCCTCGAAGTCCCACTGGGACGTGCCCGTCTCCGTGGGCTCCAGCGTGCTGCACGTGCTGGCCTCGCATCCGACCCCGCCCTCCTTCGACGGGCCCGAGCGCCGCAACGCCCGGCGCAACCACGACGAGATCCGGCTGTGGGCCGACTACCTCGCCGGCGGTTCCGCCGCCTCCTGGATCGTGGACGACGCCGGCGTGGCCGGCGGGCTGCCCGTGGGCACGTCCGCCGTGGTCCTCGGCGACCTCAACGCCGATCCCACGGACGGCGACTCCTGGCCCGGCGCGATCGACCAGCTGCTCAGCCACCCCCGACTGCGCGACACGCGGCCGACGGGCTCCGCCCACGAGGAGCGCACCGCCTCGTTCACCCCGGCCCCGGACGGCCCCGGCCCGCTGCGGGTGGACTACGTGCTGCCGACCTCGCAGCTGACCGTGGTGGGCTCCGGCGTGTTCTGGCCGCGGCCCTCCGAGCCGGGCGGGGCCCTCATCGGGCCCGATGCGGCGAAGTCCCCGCGCACCTCCGACCACCGCCTGGTGCGCCTGGACCTGCGTCTGGACGCGTAGTCTCGATCCATGGCTCCTGCGATCTCCCCGATCATCGACCTGCCCGAGCTGCGTGCCCTGCTCGCGGACCGCGCCGACGCGGCCCCGGTGCGGCTGCTGGACGTGCGCTGGGCCCTGGACGGCTCCAAGGGACGGGACACGTATCTCGCCGGGCACATCCCCGGCGCCGTCTACATCGACCTGGGCATCCAGCTGGCCGGCCCGGCATCGGCCGCCGAGGGCCGCCACCCGCTGCCTGCGGCCGAGGATCTCACCGCCGTGCTGCGCGGCGCGGGCGTGGACGACGGCACGATCGTGATCGGCTACGACGACTCCGACGGCTCCCAGGCCTCCCGCCTGGTGTGGATGCTGCGCGCGCTGGGCATCGAGGCCGCTCTGCTCAACGGCGGTCTCGCCGCGTGGGACGGCGAGCTCTCCACGGCCGATGTCACCCCGCCTCCCGGCGACCTCAGCGACCGCCCCTGGCCCGCCGCGGCCATCGCGAGCATCGACGAGGTCGCCTCCGGCGAGGTCGCGGTCGTCGACGCCCGTGCCCCCGAGCGCTACCGCGGGGAGGTCGAGCCGATCGACCCCCGCGCCGGGCACATCCCCGGGGCGGTCAACGTGCCCTTCCCCGGCAACGTCGACGCGGACGGCCGCTTCCTCGCGGCGGACCAGCTGGCCCAGCGCTTCGCCGAGGCCGGGCTGGATCCCGAGGACGAGGTCATCGTCTACTGCGGCTCCGGCGTCACCGCCACCCACGACCTGCTCGCCCTCGAGCGGGCCGGCTACCGGCGCACCCGCTTGTTCCCCGGATCCTGGTCCCGCTGGAGCGCCGATCCTGCGCGCCCCGTGGCCACCGGCCCGCAGCCCTGACCCGACTCCCGCACCGAGTCGTCCCGGCCCGCTGATCCCGACCAGGGCTCGAGTCGAGACCGCCGGATCCCGCCCGGCCCGGAGCCTGCCCTGCCCTCAGGATGAGATCAGGCCTGCAGCGCCGGGGGACCGTGGCCGCGGCGCTCCAGGAATTGCAGACGGGCGTTCCACTTCTCGACGGCGGGTTCTAACGGTCAGCGCAACAGGTGCTCGGAGAATACCTCTCTTGGCGTAGCAAATTCAAGCCGCTTTCGCGG
>NZ_KK070021.1 GCF_000576425.1 Brachybacterium phenoliresistens
CCGGGAAGCCGGAGAAGTAGGTCTGGTCGCCCTGCGCCGGGTCGCCCGCCACCAGCAGCAGGTTCCACGCGAAGGTCGTGGAGGTCTGGTCGCCCTGCTCGTCGATCTCGACGATGTGCCCGTCGCGGTTCTCGGTGCGGGGGTTGGCCTCGTCGACGCCGGCCTTGCCCGCCGTGCCGCGCTGCGAGTTGTTGGTGCAGGCGACGTAGACCCGGCGGCTGTGCAGCGAGGGCTCGACGTCCTCGCAGCGGTCCATCTTCGTCGGGCCCACCGCATCGGCCGCGAGGCGGGTGTGGACCAGGACCTCCTCGAGGGTGAAGCCGGGGACGGCGCTCTCGCCGTCGACGACCAGCGGCAGCCACTCGCCGGAGCCGTCGAAGGCGCCGTCGGACGGGACCGTGCCGGAGCCGTCGATCTCCGCGGCCGGGGAGTTGCCGGTGAACTTCGCGACGAACAGGTCGCCGTTCTCCAGCAGCGTCTTGTTGTGCTCGCGGTCGCCCTCGATGTACGTGTCGCGGGAGACGAACTTGTAGAGGTAGTCGAAGCGCTCGTCATCGCCGGAGTAGGCGACCGCGCGGCCGTCCTCGGCGATGATCACGTTGGCGCCCTCGTGCTTGAAGCGGCCCAGCGAGGAGTGCTTCTTCGGGGTGGAGGTGGGGTCCCACGGGTCGACCTCGACGATGTAGCCGAAGCGGTGCTCCTCGTTCTCGTACCCGGCGTTGCGGGTGTCGAAGCGGGGGTGCTTGGTCTCCCAGCCGCGGGCGGTGGCCTTGTCCGCCAGGCCGTAGCGCTTCTGGGCGGCGGAGGTGCCGGGGCTGCGGAAGTAGCCGTTGAAGTTCTCCTCGCCGCTGAGCAGCGTGCCCCACGGGGTGAGGCCGCCCGCGCAGTTGCCGAGGGTGCCCAGGATGGTGCGCCCCTCGGGGTCGTCCGCGGTCTTGACCAGGTCCGAGCCGGCCGCAGGACCGGTGAGCTCGTACTCGGTGTCCAGGAGGAGGCGGCGGTTCAGCTCCGCGCCCTGCACGTAGCGGTAGGGCTTGTTCTTGTTCTGGCGCTCGAGCTCGACGACGGTGAGGCCGTGGGCGGCCATCCCGATCTCGATCGCCTCGTCGGCGTCGGTGTCCGCCGGGAGCATGATGTTCTCGTTCGTGTACTCGTGGTTCACGAACATGACGGCGCGCTTGCCGTGCGAGCCCGGGATCTCCTGGATCTCGGTGTAGTCGTTGTTGTAGCCGAACTGCAGCTTCTGCGCCTCGGCGCTCTGCGCGTTCCAGTCGAAGTCGGGGGCGTCGTCGAACAGCGGGTCGCCCCAGCGGATCACGGGATGCCAGTCGAAGCCCTCGGGGACGGTGAAATCGTCGACCTCGAACTGCACCGGGGCGATCGCTTCGAAGTCGAGCTTGGTGCCGTTCGGGGCGAGCGAGGGCGCGGGGCCGAAGGCGGAGCCGCCGGTGGCCTGGGGGCCCGCGGCGAGCGCACCCTGCGTGCCGCCGAGCGCGATGGCGAGGGCACCGGTGCCCCCGCCCAGCAGGGCGCGGCGCGACAGGGCGCTCGCGGCGATGTCGCGGAAGTAGCCGTTCGAGGAGGTGTTGCAGGTCTCGCCCGTGCAGGCGTTCGCGCACTTCAGAGCGCAGGTCACGGCCGAGCGCTTGCCGCGCGTGTGGCCCTGCATGAGCAGCGGGAGGCTGATCGGAGGCATGGTCTGGTCCCTTCGATTCGGTCACGTGCGGTGGGGGGCCGCACGACATGGGGACCTCGGAGCCTGCCCGAAGCGGGTGACAGCGCTCCCACGCCATGGCAACGCGAAGATGAACAGCAGGACATCTCCGCGGCAGGGGCCGCGGGGCGCCGGGCGGGTGGAGGGACCCGCCCGGCGCTCACCGCCGGCGTCGGATCAGGCCTGGTCGTCCTCCGGGGAGGCGTCGGTCCCGTCCGCGTCATCGACCGGGGCGGCCGATGCGCGTCGGCGACCGGCCAGCACTGCGCCGCCGCCGAGAAGCCCGGCCGCGATCGCCGCCGGCGCGGCGAGGCCGAAGCCGGTCTTCGCGAGGTCGTCACGGTCCGAGCCGCCGCCCGAGGTGCCGCTGCCGCCGTGCGAGCCGCCGCCCGGCGCGGCGGTCGGCGAGGGGGTCGTCGGCTCCGGCGTCGTCGGCGCAGGGGTGGTGGGCTCCGGTGCGGTCGGCTCCGGCTCCGTCGGGGTGGGGGCCGTGGGCTCCGGCTCCGTCGGCTCGGGCTCCGTCGGCCCGGGCTGGGTCGGCTCCGGCTCCGTCGGCTCCGGCTCCGTCGGCTCCGGGTCGGTGGGCTCGGGATCGGTGGGCTCGGGCTCCGTCGGCTCCTCGACAGGGACCGGCAGCACCTGGATCACCGAGGGCTTCGGGCCCATGCCGTCGAAGTCGGGGAAGTAGGAGCGCTGGGCGCCGAACTCGCCGTCCTCGCCCGGGTGCTGGACGGAGACGAAGGCGGTGCGGTCCTGGTCGCGGATGATCGGGCCGCAGG
>NZ_KK070022.1 GCF_000576425.1 Brachybacterium phenoliresistens
GCGCGGGCGCCGGCGCCGGATCCGAGGCGGGTGCCGGGGTGGACGGCGTGGGGGCGGAGGCCCGTGCGGCCGGGGCGGGCCTCGAGGCCTTCTCGGCCTTCTGCTCGGGGGTCTCGATGGAGCGGCCGTCCTCTGCGACCTGTCCGGCGAGCGCCTCGCGCTCCTCGGCGGACAGCTGCGCGGGATCCACGGTCATCTGGACGAAGCCGCGCACCCGGGCCATCCCCTCCCCCAGCCGCAGCCCGCCGGTGCTCTCCTCGGCGGGCAGGTCGCCGAAGGCCAGGCGCCGCACCCCGGATGCCTCGACGACGGCGACGGGCTCATCGGCCGTGCCTGCGACCAGGCGCCGGCCGGCGGCGTCGTAGACGGCGAGGGGGCTCGTGCCCTTCACCACGAGGGCGGCGGACGTCTCGGAGACGAGGCCGATGAGGATCGAGGGGATCTTCTCGACGCCCTCGAGCCCGGCGGCCTCCACGATCGCGTCGAGGATCCGTGCCGGGTCCGGCGGCTCCGCCAGCACCGTCCAGACCGCCTCGATCATCGGCTTGCGCACACCGGGCACGAGGAGGGCCCATCCCGCCTCCCGGACGATCAGCGTCGCCGGTCCCGGCTGGAACCACACGCCGAGCCCCAGCAGAGGGGTCTGCTCGTTCACGAGGCCGCGCTTCCCGGGATCGGCCGGGGCAGGGTGTCCTCGTCGATCTCGACCAGCTCGCCCGGCTGCTCCGCCGCGCCATCCCCGGCGCGATCCGTGCCCGGGGTCGAGGCGGCGGCCTCGAGCACCACCACGGTGACGTTGTCATGGCCTCCGGCGGCCAGGGCCAGCTCGACGAGGTCGTCGCACACGATCTCCACGGACGCGGGGCTGCGCAGGAGGCGCTCGATGGTCGCGTCGTCGACCTCGCCGGACAGCCCGTCCGAGCAGATGAGGATGCGATCGCCGATCTCGGCGGGGATCAGCCAGTAGTCCGGCTCCGAATCGGGCCCTCCGCCCAGCGCCCGGGTGACCATGTGCCGATGGGGGTGGCGCAGGGCCTCCTGCGGGGTGATCTCGCCGCGGTCCATGAGCTCCTGGACCACCGAGTGGTCGACGCTGACCTGCTCGAAGATCTCGTCGGAGAGCCGATACACGCGCGAGTCGCCGAGGTTCAGCACGACCCAGTAGGCGATGTCGTCGATCACCATCGTCGCGACGAGCGCGACGGTCGTCCCGGCGGAGAGCATCCCGCCGCCGCCGACCTCGCCGATCCGCCGGGCGGCGCTGCGCAGCGCGTCGCCGAGCTGCTCGATGGTGACCGGCGGGCCCAGCGTGAGCTTCTCGAACTCCTCGACGGCGATCGCGCTGGCGACCTCGCCCGCATTGTGGCCGCCCATGCCGTCGGCGACCAGGTAGATCGGGGCGGCATCGAGGAAGGAGTCCTCGTTGGTCGCCCGCACGTGCCCGACATGCGTGCTGGCTGCGGAGACGACGCGGATCGCCCCGGGGAGCTCTCGGGCGGAGGAGGAGGGGCCGATCACTGATCCCTCTCCACGGTGAGCACGCGATCGCCGATCGCGACCTGTGCGCCGACGGGCAGGATCGTCGCGGTGTCCTGGACGAGTCCCTCGCGCGTGCCGTCCGGGTGGACGATCGCCGAACCGTTGGTGGAGCCGAGGTCGGTCACGAGGACGTCGTCGCCGGTGCCGTCCACCCGCAGATGCGTCTTGGAGACGGACCGGGTGTCGTCCTTGATGACGAAGGGCTTCTCCTGGTCCCCCGCGGCGGGGTTGCGCCCGACCACGACGGTGCGCTCGGACCGGAGCTCCGCCCCGTCGTCCATGCGCAGCGTGATGCTGCGGCGCACGGGAGCGGGCGGGATCACCGACAGGCGCGTCGCCTCGAGGTCCTCCTCGACGTCGTCGGTCGCGAGGGCGCGGGTGCGGTCGTCGACCTCGTCCCACGGGCCGCCGGAGGTCTCCTCGGCGACGGCCGGGGCCGACGGCGCCGGCGCGACGGGGGCGGCCGGGGCGGGCGCGGCCGGGGCGGGCGCGGCCGGGGCGGCGGTCCCGGCGTCCTGCTGCGGCGGAGCGGGAGCGGCCGGGGTGCCCCACGCGTCCTGCGGGGCCGCCGGCGCCGGGGATCCCCAGGTCTCCTGCGGTGCGGCGGGGGGGGCC